>NZ_CH959307.1:457098-477338 GCF_000153545.1 Sphingomonas sp. SKA58 | reverse complement strand
CACTCTCCGCGCCCCTTTTCTTACCCATCGATCCGGTCAGAGTTTTTCAGTCAGCTCCGGCACGACCTTGAACAGATCGCCGACAAGTCCGATGTCCGCCACCTGAAAAATCGGCGCGTCCTCGTCCTTGTTGATGGCGATGATGGTCTTGCTGTCCTTCATGCCGGCCAAGTGCTGGATCGCCCCGGAAATGCCCACGGCGATATAGACTTCCGGCGCGACGATCTTGCCGGTCTGCCCGACCTGATAGTCGTTGGGAACATAGCCCGCGTCGACGGCGGCGCGGCTCGCGCCGACAGCCGCGCCCAGCTTGTCGGCCAGCGGGAAGATCAGCTGCTCGAACGTTTCCCCGTCCTTCAGCGCACGGCCGCCCGATACGATCACCTTGGCGCTGGTCAGCTCCGGCCGCTCCAGCTTGGCGATCTCGGCGCCGACGAAGGACGACAGGCCCGCGTCCCCGGTCGAGGTGACCGATTCAACCGTACCCGACCCGCCTTCCGACGCAGCCTTTTCAAAGGCCGTGCCGCGGACGGTGATGACCTTCTTGGCGTCCTTGGACTTGACCGTGGCGATCGCGTTGCCGGCGTAGATCGGACGCGTGAACATGTCTTCGCCCTCAACCGACAATATGTCGCTGATCTGCATGACGTCCAGCAAGGCCGCGACGCGGGGCGCGATATTCTTGCCGTTGCTGGTCGCTGGCACAACGAAGGCATCATGATCGGCCATCAGCTGCACCACCAACGGTGCGACATTTTCCGCCAGCGCATGGCCGAGCGCCGCGTCATCGGCGACATGGACCTTGCCCACGCCTGCGATCTTTGCGGCGGCCTCAGCCACGCCGGCGACGCTTTCGCCGGCGACCAGCAGATGCACTTCGCCCAGCTTGGCGGCGGCGGTTACAGCGGACAAGGTGGCGTCCTTGACTGCACCGCCTTCATGTTCAACCCATACCAGCGTCTTCATGCGGCTACTCCCATGGACTTGAGCTTGGCGACCAGTTCATCGACATCGGCCACCTTGACGCCGGCCGAGCGCTTGGCCGGTTCCGCGACCGACACTGTTTCCAGGCGCGGGCTGATATCGACGCCATAGTCCGCAGGCATCTTGTTCGCGAGCGGCTTGGACTTGGCCTTCATGATATTGGGCAGCGACGCATAGCGCGGCTCGTTCAGGCGCAGGTCGGTGGTGATGATGGCCGGGGTGGTCAGCTTCACCGTCTCCAGCCCGCCATCGACCTCGCGCGTGACGCTGACCGCATCGCCTTCCATTTCGACCTTGCTGGCGAAGGTGCCCTGCGGCCGACCAAGCAGCGCGGCGAGCATCTGGCCGGTCTGGTTGCTGTCATCGTCGATCGCCTGCTTGCCCAGGATGATGAGGCCGGCACCTTCTTCTTCCTGCACCTTGGCGAGCAGCTTGGCGACGCCCAGCGGCTCTACTTCATCGTCGGTCTGGATGAGGATCGCGCGGTCAGCGCCCATGGCGAGGGCCGTGCGCAGCGTTTCCTGCGCCTTGGCGACGCCGATCGACACCACCACCACTTCGCTCGCCGCGCCCTTTTCCTTCAGGCGAATGGCTTCTTCGACCGCGATTTCGTCGAACGGGTTCATGCTCATCTTGACGTTGGCCAGGTCGACGCCCGTCCCGTCCGCCTTCACCCGCGGCTTCACATTATAGTCGATGACCCGTTTCACGGGCACAAGGATCTTCATTTCAACATCCTCCTTATGAAAAATGCCAACGCGGGCGCGGGCAGTCCGTTTCCGGACCACCCGCACCCTGTTGGGTATCTGGGGCTAGGCGGGGAGAGCGATCAGGCCGCCTTCCTCACTTCCGCCACGATCTTCTTTGCCGCGTCGCCCAGATCATCCGCCGGGACGATCGGCAGGCCCGAATTGGCCAATATGTCCTTGCCTTCCTGAACATTGGTGCCTTCCAGGCGAACGACCAGCGGAACCGACAGGTTCACTTCCTTGGCGGCGGCGACAATGCCATTGGCAATGATGTCGCACTTCATGATGCCGCCGAAGATGTTGACCAGGATGCCCTTGACCGCCGGGTCCTTCAGGATGATCTTGAAGGCTGCCGTCACCTTCTCCGTGGTGGCGCCGCCGCCCACGTCCAGGAAGTTGGCGGGGAATTCGCCGTTCAGCTTGATGATGTCCATCGTCGCCATGGCAAGGCCCGCGCCGTTCACCATGCAGCCGATGTTGCCATCCAGCTTGATGTAGGCGAGGTCATATTTCGAAGCTTCGACCTCGGCGGCGTCTTCCTCGGTCAAGTCGCGCAGCTCGGCAATGTCCTTGTGACGGAACATGGCGTTGCCGTCGAAGCCGACCTTGGCATCAAGCACCAGCAGGTTGCCCTGTTCGGTCAGCGCCAGCGGGTTGACCTCGATCTGCTCGGCATCGGTGTCCAGGAACGCGGCATAGAGCGAAGAGGCGACCTTGGCGGCCTGCTTCGCCTGATCGCCGGTGAGGCCCAGCGCGGCGGCGACGGCGCGGCCATGGTGCGGCTGGAAGCCCGAAGCGGGATCGACCGAGAAGCTGTGGATTTTTTCAGGGGTCGAATGGGCGACTTCCTCAATATCCATGCCGCCTTCGGTCGACACGACGAAGGCGATGCGGCTGGTGGCGCGATCGACCAGCAGCGCAAGGTAGAATTCCTTGGCGATGTCGGCGCCATCGGTGATGTAGAGGCGATTGACCTGCTTGCCCGCTTCGCCGGTCTGGATCGTGACCAGCGTATTGCCCAGCATGTCGGTCGCGTGGGCCTTGACCTCGTCCAGGTTGAAGGCGAGGCGGACGCCGCCCTTCGCTTCGGGGGCCAGTTCCTTGAACTTGCCCTTGCCGCGGCCACCAGCGTGGATTTGCGACTTCACGACATAAAGCGGCCCGGGCAGCTTCTTGGCGGCCTCGACGGCTTCCTCGACGGAGAAGGCGGGATAGCCGGCGGCGATCGGTGCGCCATATTTCGCCAGCAATTCCTTGGCCTGATATTCGTGAATATTCATGGGCTCGCCCGTCCTTTTGCGTTTCAAGCTGTTGGGTCGGGAGTAAGCACAGCCGCTAGCCAGCGGCCAGAAGATTTTGCAAAATCACTTTGCAAAATTGCAAAACGAAAATGGCTCGATTGACTCCGACGGTGCGAAACGCGCGCTAGAATGAGCAGGAAAAGGCCGCTTTTGCCGATATGGCCACGATCTGCGGATCGCCCATGGCCCGCAGTTTGTGCACCAATTCCTCGATCGTGAGCGGTTCGCTTGGCGACTTGCGGAGCGTGCCAAGCGACTGGAGCTTTTGCAATTGAGCGATGCTCAACTTGGACGCCATCCTTTTGGCCATGCACCGGGCCATATCCTTCGGCAGGCCGGCGTCCTCCAGCCCGGCCGCCAAACGCGATTCGGGCGACAGGCTCGTGCAGGCGGCGAGCAGAGGGAGCAGGAGAAGGGCGGCGCGCATGGTGCGAAAGGCTGTGGCGGTCATCGCCCGGTCATGGCAACGCCTGGTTGAACGGAGCCTAAACGGTGCTCCCAAAAGGACATGAGGTCATGGACAGGATTTTCGCCGCGCTTTCCCACCGCATCGCCAGCTGGGCGGGCCAGCCGGCCGCCTTCATCCTGGCGACGCTGACCGTCCTTGTCTGGCTCGTGACCGGTCCGGTTTTCGCTTATTCGGATACCTGGCAGCTAGTGATCAACACAGGCACCACCATCGTCACCTTCCTGATGGTGTTCCTGATCCAAAATGCCCAGAACCGCGATGGCGCCGCCATTCAGGCAAAGTTGGATGAACTGATTCGCGCAATCGACAGCGCCCGCAACGACTTCATTGGAATCGAACATCTGACCGAGGCGCAACTGGAACGCATCCGGCAGGTGCTGGAGCGCGAATGCGGGGACGACGTCACGCATAAGCTGGCGATCGAACGCCTGATAGAGCGGCGCTGAGGCGCGCCGCCGGCCTTGGCGTCAGTGAGCGCGCTCGACCATTTCGACATTGGTGCGGCGATAGGCGTCGATCTGATCGCTATAGCCGCGCGCAAGCCCTTCATAGGCGGCGCGCCCTTGTCTCGACGGGCTGGATTGCGCCCGCGCCATCGACATCTGCTGACGCAGCAGCAGATAATTGACATCTGTTTCCCTGGTCATGATCGCCTTCCTCCGATTGCGTGAGTCTGGTCGAAAAAGGCTGTCGATGCAAAAGCGACAGCCCGGCGATCATAGCATGATCCCAGGGTTACGCGAACCGATTATCCGGCTGCGATTTCAGGCCGTCGCTCGCCCGGCGCGGCCCAGCGCAGGACCGCAAAACCGACCAGCGCCGACAGCAGCGATCCCATCAATATGCCGCCCTTGGCTTCTTCCACCAAAATGGCCTGCCCTGGGAAGGCGAGGCCCCCGATGAACAGGCTCATGGTAAAGCCGATACCGCAAAGCAGAGACATGCCATAGATTTGCGCCCAATTGGCCCCGGACGGGCAATCGGCGATGTTGAACCGCACTGCGGCCCAGATCGCGCCAAAAATGCCAAGCTGCTTGCCGATGAACAAGCCCAGCGCGACGCCCAGCGGAAGCGGCTCCAGCAGTAGCGCGAACATTTGCGCATTGAGCGCCAGCCCGGCGTTCACGAACCCGAACAGGGGGATGATGAGATAGGCGCTCCAGGGGTGGACCGCATGTTCCAGCCGGTGCAGCGGACTGTCGATCGCATCGGGCGCGCCCGGCGTGCAGCGGATCGGAATGGTGAGCGCCGCCAGAACGCCGGCGACGGTCGCGTGCACGCCCGACAACAGGGTGAAATACCACAGCAGCGCGAACCCGATCATATAGGGCGTCAGCGCCTTTACCCCGGCGCGGTTCATGCCATACAGCACCGCCAGCACCGCCGCGGCCCCCGCCAGTGCGGTCATGTCCAGCCCCTGGGTATAAACCAGGGCGATGATCGCGACGGCACCCATGTCATCGACAATAGCGACCGCGGTCAGGAACAGCTTGAGCGATGCGGGCGCCCGGTCGCCCAGCAGCGCGAGCACGCCAATGGCAAAGGCGATGTCGGTCGCGGCCGGAATCGCCCAGCCATTGGTCAGCCCCGGCTCGCCGCCGGTGACGATCAGATAGACGATGGCGGGGAACACCATGCCCGCAATCGCTGCGAGCACGGGCAAGCGCCGCCGTTCCCAGGTGGAAAGTCCGCCGTCCAGAAACTCGCGCTTGATTTCCAACCCGACGACCAAAAAGAAAATCGCCATCAGCCCATCGTTGATCCACAGATGGACCGTCATCGGCCCAAGCTTGGGCGTCAGCGTGGGGCCGACCTGCGCGTGCACCAGATCATGATAGAAATGCCCCGCGGCGGGCAGGTTCGCGAGCAGCATGGCCAGCGCCGCAGCCAGGATGAGCAGGACCGCGCCGCCGGCTTCTCCGGTCAGAAAGTTCCTCAGGGCCGATGATGGGCGTTGGATCATGCGCGAATAATTCCTCTGTTTGCCATGCAGGGGGTTGGATAGCGGGAAGGCTGATGGCATCCTCTCCCCTGATTGGGCATGGGGGTCAAGCCTTTGGGGGCAGGGACGGCCGCGCTTCTTGTCGCGGTGCATCATGAAATCCTGCTCTTTGCGGCAGTCGGGCTCGCGATCGGGGGCCTGGACGATCTGTTGATCGACATCTTCTATTTCGGGCGCAAGGCCTGGCGTGACATCGTCATTTACGCTCGACACCAACGCATGACGGGCCCGGAGCTTCCGCATTCGCGACGACCCGGGAAAATCGCGGTCTTCGTGCCCGCATGGCAGGAATCGAACGTCATCGCCGCGATGCTGAATCACGCCCGCGACAGCTGGGGCGAAGCGCGCTATCGCATTTTCGTTGGCGTCTACCCCAATGATGATGCGACCATCGATGCAGTGGCAAACGTGGCGTGCGATGCCACCTGGTTGACGCTGTGCATCAATGATCGCGCGGGTCCGACCACGAAGGCCGATTGCCTGAACCTGCTCTGGCGCGCGATGCGGGCTGAGGAGGAACAGGGCGACTTTCGCTACAAGGCGATCATATTGCACGATGCGGAGGACGTCGTGCACGCCGACGAGATTCGCCTGTTCGACTTCATGGTCGACCGGTTTGATCTGGTCCAGTTGCCGGTGTTGCCACTGCGGGGCCGGGGCGGCTGGTGGCGGCGCGCGATTGCCGATCATTATGGCGACGAATTTGCCGAGAGCCATGGGAAATTGCTCAGCGTGCGCGAAGCGTTGGGGGCATCGGTGCCATCGGCGGGGGTCGCCTGCGCTTTCGAGCGGGACATGCTGGCGGCGCTTGCATCCGACGAAGCCACCGGGCCGTTCGATCCCGGTTCGCTGACGGAAGATTATGAGGCCGGGCTTCGCATTCGCGACATGGGCGGCCGCAGCGCCTTCGTGCGGATGCGTGACGCCTATGGCAATATCATCGCGACGCGGGAATTTTTCCCCGACAGCATCGACGCGGCGGTGCGGCAAAAGGCGCGCTGGACGATCGGCATCGCACTGGCCGGGTGGGACAGGCTGGGCTGGCGCGGCGGACCGGCTGAATTCTGGATGCGCCTGCGCGATCGGCGCGCGGTTCTGGCAGCGCTGGTGCTGTTTGCCGCCTATCTGACGCTGGTGCTCTGGGCGACCCTGGCGTTGCTGGCGCTCGTCATTCCATTTCCTGCCCGGCCTTTATCCCCGGCGCTGACGGGGCTGCTCTGGTTCAACCTGTTCCTGATGCTCTGGCGCATGGCGATGCGCTTCCTGTTCGTCGCCCGCGCCTATGGCCTGCGCGCGGGACTGGGCGCGGTGCCGCGCACGCTGATCGCCAATTATATCGGTATCCTCGCCGCGCGCCGCGCCATATTCCTGTATCTGAGGTCGCTCGCCGGGCAGCCGCTACGCTGGGACAAGACCCAGCATCGCTTTCCCGACCTCAAGACCGACCCATGATCCGCGCCCGTTCAGGCCGCCCGCTTCGCTTCCTCGCGGTCCTGATGCTGGGCTGGATTGGGCTACGCGTGATGGCCCAGATGGACTTTGCCGTGGAACCGACCGCGCTTGCTGTCGCGACGTCGCAACATGCGCCACACCGCATCGTCGCCGTCGCGCCGGTGCCATTGCGCATGGATCGTCCGCCGGTCCAAATCTTATGGCCCGTCGCTCGATCAGTCGGCGGCTCGAATGTCATGGTGCAGCCCGTCACCGTCGCGACGAAGCCGTCGGGAAATTTCGGCGCGCCAACCGACATGCTGGACTTCATCCGGCAAATGGTCGCCTTTTCCAATCGGCACTATGCCAGCCAGGATATGGGCGCGCGCCCATCGCCCATTCCCTTCGCAACGCCGCCGCCTGTTTCGAAACAAGTCCCATCCGCGCCTGATCGCTGGCAGGCGAGCGGCTGGCTGCTGGTGCGGCCGGGCAAGGCGTCCGCGGTTCAGACCGCGCCAGTGGGGCGCCTCGGCGGATCACAGGCCGGACTGCGCATCGACTATGCCCTTGCGTCATCCTCGCCCCATCGACCCGCGCTCTACGCCAGGGCTACGGCCGCGCTGCAAGACCCTGCCGCACCCGAAGCCGCAATCGGCCTTGCCGTCCGCCCGCTGCCCGACCTGCCGGTCAGCATCGGCATCGAACGGCGCGTGGCGCTTGGTTCGGGCGGCCGCAACGCCATGGCGATCGTGGGTGCTGGCGGCTTTGGGCCGGTGGACATCGCGCCGGGACTTTACGCCGAAGGCTATGGGCAGGCGGGCGTCGTCGGCTTCCGCAGGGGTGACCGGTTCGTCGATGGGCGCATTGCGCTGCTGGCGCCAGTGAAGGCGGGGGCGCTGCGGATCGGGGGCGCGATATCGGGCGGCGCGCAGCCGGGCGTCAGCCGGCTCGACATCGGCCCGGAAGTGCAACTGCGCCTGCCGCTGCCCCGCGCCAACGCGCGTCTGTCGATCGAATGGCGCGAACGCATTGCCGGCGATGCCGCGCCACCGTCGGGCCTCGCCATCACCCTTGCCACCGATTTTTGATCGGGGCGGCGCAACTCTCCTTTCTATCGGGCGGCTTTGCGATTAGGCCCTGAACCGCCATGGATCTTTACCTGCCCATTGCCAATCTATCCGTGAACGCGCTGGTCATTATCGGCCTTGGCGGGCTGGTTGGGCTGTTGTCCGGCATGTTCGGCGTGGGTGGCGGGTTTTTGACCACGCCTCTCCTGATCTTCTACGGCATCCCGCCAACGGTCGCGGCGGCGTCGGCGGCTTCGCAGGTCACGGGGGCCAGCGTGTCGGGCGTCGTCACGCATATGTCGCGCGGCACGGTCGATTTCCGCATGGGCGGGGTGCTGATCGCAGGCGGCATCGTCGGCGCGGGGATGGGGGTGTTCATCTTTCGCCTGCTGCAAAGCCTGGGCCAGATCGATACCGTCATCGGCATTCTCTATGTGCTGATGCTGGGCGGAATCGGCGGCCTGATGGCCAAGGAATCGATTCAGGCGCTGATCGCGCTCAAGACCGGCCGCAAGCCGCAGGCGAGCAAGCGGCGGCACCATCCGCTCGTCGCGGCCCTGCCCATGCGCTGGCGCTTCTATCGCTCGGGCCTCTATATCTCGCCGCTCGCACCCTTTCTGCTGGGCATGGCGACGGGCATCCTGACGATGTTGCTGGGGGTGGGCGGCGGCTTCATCCTGGTGCCCGCGATGCTGTATCTGCTGGGCATGACGACGCAATCGGTCGTCGGCACGTCCCTCTTCCAGATCCTGTTCGTCACCATGGCTACCACGATGATGCACGCCATGACGACCAAGGCGGTGGACCTCGTGCTGGCCATGCTGCTGCTGATCGGCAGCGTCACGGGCGCGCAGATCGGCACCCGCCTGTCGATGAAGCTGCGGCCCGAATATCTGCGCGTCCTGCTGGCTGCCATCGTGCTGCTGGTGGCCGCGCGCATGGCGCTGGGCCTGGGCTGGCGGCCCGACGAAATCTTCACGATCGAGGTGCGGTGATGCTGCGTCGCGCCAGCGCCCTGATCGCGGCCCTGCTGCTGCTTACCGGCGCGGACGAACCGCAACTGGTGCCCGACGTGTCGCAGCGCGAAGTGCAGATCCTCTACAGCTTCACCGGCGCTGACCTGCTGCTGTTTGGCGCGATCGTCTATCCCGGCGGCGTGCGCCCGGACAAGCCGGCCGACATCGTCGTGGTTCTAAAAGGCCCCGAACAGTCGATCCAGATGCGCGAAAAGCAGAAGGTGGCGGGCATATGGGTCAATGCCGACAGCGCCCGGTTCGAATCCGCGCCCAGCTTCTATGCCATGGCCTCCTCACGCCCGATCAGCCAGATCGTCGATGAACGCACCGCCGCCATTTACGAACTGGGCGTGGACAAGCTGCAATTGTCGCCGTCCTCGCTTAACGACAGCGCGGAACTGAACCGTTTTCAGGCTGGCCTTGTCGACCTGCGCGACCGGGCGGGACTGTTTGTCGAGCGGCAGGGCACGGTGGAAATCACCGACGGCGTTCTCTACCGCGCGCGCCTGCCGCTGTCTGCCCGCGTCATCGTCGGCGACTATACGGCCGAAACATTTCTGGTGCAGGATGGCCGCGTCGTCGCCGCCGCCGTGCGCGACATCACTGTGCGCAAATCGGGCTTCGAACAGTTCATGGCGGTCGCGGCCGAACAATGGCCCTTTTTCTACGGCCTGACCGCGATTGCGCTGGCCGTGGCGATGGGCTGGGCAGCAGGCGCGATCGCGCGGCGCATCTGATCCTGTCGCTGCGGGAATGATGATCAGCATGACTGACCCGTCCGGCGGCCCGCACCCGGCCCGCGCCATCGGTTTTGGCGCAGGTGACTATGCCTTCAACCTCTTCTGGCAGACCGTCACGCTCTATCTGCTGTTCTTCTACACAGATGCCCTGGGCCTGACACCCGAAGCGGCGGGGCTGGTGATGATGGTCGGCGCCATTGCCGACGGGCTGGCGGACCTGGCCATCGGCATTGCTGCGGATCGTTGGCGTCTGCGATATCGCCGTATCATCGCCTGGTGGGCCGCGCCGCTCGCGATGTCCTTCGTCCTGTTGTTCCAGCGGCCGGCGGGTGGCGCGGAATGGCTGTTACCGGTGGTGATGGCGACCCATGTCGCCTTCCGCATCCTCTATGCGCTGGTAAACCTGCCCTATGCGGCCTGGTCGACCCGTGTCAGCCCGCACGCCCGCGACCGCACCTTGATGTCGGGATCGCGCATGACCTTCGGCGCGCTGGGTGCGGTCACGGTCGCCTGGGTTATGCCCGCCGGTGGGGATCATTATGCCGGCGTGGCGATGCTGCTGGCTGGCGTCGCAGCCCTGGTGCTGTGGATCGTGGTGTGGCGCGTCCCCGAAGCCATCGCGCCGGTGCCCCCCAGGCCGGCCCGTCACGCCCTGACGCAGGACCTGGCTGCGATCGCGCGCAACCGTGCCTTCCTGATGCTATGCGCCGCGACATTCTGCGCCACGGTTGCGGGCGCGATCATCGGTCATTCGGTTCTCTATTATTTCGCCCATGTGCTGCTTGACGCAGGGGCGGGCAAACGGGCGCTGGCGGTGATGGGCGTGATCGGCGCGGTTGCCGTGCCGCTCTGGACGATGGTCGCCTTGCGCTGGAGCGCCCAGCCCAGCTGGCTTGCTGCGGCCTGCCTCGCACTGCTGGCGCTGGCGGTGCTGCCGCTCTGGCCCGGTGCGCCCGATATTGGCATTTCCATCGCCATGCTGGCGGTGATCCAGGTCGCGCTCAGCGGTTTTCATCTTGCCGCCTGGGCACTTCTGCCAATGAGCGTCGATCAAGGCGAGGCGCGAACCGGCGTGCGTGTGGAGGCAACCGCCTTCAGCCTGTTCATGCTGGTGCAGAAAATCGGTCTGGGCCTTGCCGCGCTGTTTCTGGGTCTGGCCTATGCGATGGGCGGCTATGCCGGCGGCGAGCCCGATGCGGCGGGCAGGGACGTTATCACCTGGGTGATGATCGCGGGACCAGCGATCATGATCGCGGCGGGGGGCGCGATCATGATGCTGGCGCCGCTGCGCGGCCGGGTCGATCAGGCGAGCGTGAATATGTCGGACACGCCCTCTGCCTGAGCGGACGGCGCGATCCAAAGGCGGAATTCGCCCGGCTCCACTGTCGGCTGCATGTCCTGCCCCAAAAACAGCAGCTCTTCACGCCTGATAGTAAAGCGCACCTCCCGCGATTCGCCGGGCTTCAACGTCACGCGCTGAAACGCCTTCAATTCGCGTACCGGCCGGGTGATGCTGGCGGTGATGTCCTGCACATAGAGCTGCGCCACCTCCGTCGCTTCATGGCGTCCGCTGTTGCGCAGCGTAGCGGTAACGGTCAGTTCGCCGCCCGCGCTCAGCCGGCCCGTTCCCATGTCGATCGCGCTGTAGACGATCTCGCCATAGGTCAGGCCATGACCGAAGGGATAGAGTGCGGCATTGGGCGCGTCGCGATAATGGGCCTTATAGGCGACACGCGGGCCGGGCGGATTGGGGCGGCCGGTATTCTTGTGCGCATAATAAAGCGGCTCCTGCCCGCTTTCATAGGGGAAGCTGCACGGCAAACGCGCCGAAGGATTGGCGAGGCCAAACAATATGTCGGCGGTCGCCATGCCCGACATCGACCCCAGGAACCAGGTCGCCAGGATCGCTTGCGCATCCTTGACCGCGCCGTGGAGCGCCAGCGCGCGGCCATGACGCAGCAGCACAACCATCGGCTTGCCAGTGGCGGCGACGGCCTCCGCCAATGCCATTTGCGGCGCGGGGATCACGATATCGGTGCGCGACTGCGCCTCACCCGACATGGTCTGGCTTTCGCCCACGGCCAGCACGACGATATCGGCGGCTTGCGCGGCCGCAACCGCCGCCTCGATGCCGCCCCTGATCGGCTTGTCCACGCCCGATCCGTCGACCGCGACGATGGCATCCGGGTCGGCGGCGACCGCGCGCATGCCCGTCAGCAGGTCGATCGCGTCCGCGTCGGTGCCATAGACATTCCACGGTCCGACCAGATCGCGCTGCCCCTGCGCGAACGGGCCGATCAGCGCGATTGTCTTGCCCTGACGGGGCAGGGGCAGCAGATCATCCTCATTTTTGAGCAGCACGATCGACCGGCACGCCGCGTCGCGCGCAACCTCCAGATGCGCAGGCGTGCGCACCAGCGTCTTTTCCCGGCTGGGGTCGATCCGCCGGAACGGATCGTCGAACAGGCCCAGCTTCGCCTTGAGCGCCAGCACGCGCCGCACTGCCTGATCCAGCCGCGCCATCGGCACTTCGCCCGATTTCACCAGGTCAGGCAGATGCTCTATATAGAAGCCCGACTGCATCGACATGTCGACTCCGGCCAGGAACGCCAGCTTGGTCGCTTCGCGCGCATCGGCGGCAAAGCCATGGGCGATGAGTTCCATGTCGCCGGTATAATCCGACACGACCAGCCCGTCGAAATGCCATTCGTCGCGCAGCACGTCGCTCAGCAGCCAATGATTGGCGGTGGCGGGAACCCCCGACAATTCATTGAACGACGCCATGATCGTCGCCGCCTGCGCATCCAGCGCCGCCTGGAAGGGCGGGAAATAGACCTCGCGCAGAGTCCGTTCCGACACGTCGACGCTGTTATAGTCCAGCCCCCCCTCGGCCGCGCCATAGGCGG
The DNA here is from genome assembly GCF_000153545.1 of Sphingomonas sp. SKA58. Taxonomy (NCBI): domain Bacteria; kingdom Pseudomonadati; phylum Pseudomonadota; class Alphaproteobacteria; order Sphingomonadales; family Sphingomonadaceae; genus Sphingomonas; species Sphingomonas sp. SKA58. The sequence continues at coordinate 464,673 of NZ_CH959307.1, read as the reverse complement.
CGAAATGCTTGGCGCATGCGGCCATGGCGTCGGGCGCGGCCAGGCCAGCGCGTCCCTGGAACCCGCGCACGCGCGCGTCGGCCATGATGCGGCTCAGCAGCACATCCTCGCCCGCGCCCTCGATCCCGCGGCCCCAGCGCTGGTCGCGGGCAATGTCGACCATCGGCGCGAAGTTCCAGTCGATGCCCGCCGCCGTGGCCTCGATGGCCGCGATCCGCGCTGTGCGTTCGGCAAGTTCGGGATCGAAGCTGCCCGCTTCTGCGAGCGGCATGGGAAACACGGTGCGAAAACCATGAATCACGTCGGCAGCAAAGATCAGCGGGATTTTGAGGCGGCTCTTTTCCACCGCCATCGTTTGCATCTGTCGCGCCATCTCCGCGCCATTGCCATTGAACACGCCGCCGACATGGCCGCGCCGCACATCGTCCATCTGCTGGCGAAAGCTGGCGCGCGACGGCGATGTGGGATTGAGCGCATTGGCCGCGCCGCCAGCCCAGGCCGCAGCCATCAGCGTGACCTGACCGGCCTTTTCCTCCACCGTCATCCGCGCGATCAGCGCGTTCAGATCGGTCGATGCCGCCGCGCTTCCGTCCATCTGCGCCATCAGCGCGCGTGCGGGCGAGGATGCCCATGCCACCACCGCGCCGGCACCCATCAGCCATGCGCGCCGGGATACAGAAGAGGGTGGTCGCATGTCATTCTCCTAAAGATCGGGCGCGTGTCCAATGTCCTTATTGCACCGTTTGCACGCCCACTTGCAGTGGCCAGAGGATTCTTGTAACCGGTTACAAGCTGGCCCGGCAAGTCATGGGGCCGATAAATATTTTACCGGACGGATTGAGGATGACGGGAAAGGACATAGGGCAAGCGACCATTCGCGACGTCGCGCGCGAAGCCGACGTGTCGGTCGCATCCGTGTCGCGCGTGTTCAACCGGCTGCCCAACGTGCGTCCCGAACTCAAGGAGCGGGTGGAGCAGGCCGCGCGTAAGCTCCACTATGTCCCCCATGCCGGTGCCCGCAATCTCAGCATGGCGCGCACCGGCGCGATCGGCATCGTCCTGCCCGACCTGCACGGTGAATATTTCTCCGAAATGCTGCGCGGCATGGAGCGGGAAGCCGCCTTGCATCAACGCCATCTGCTCCTGTCCAACATGCATCTGGATATCGGCCACGGAATCGAAGCGCTGCGTAACATGCGCGGGCGGGTCGATGGCTTGATCGTCATGGCCCCGCATCTGAACCTGGATGATCTGTTCGCGCAGCTGCCCCCCGGCATCCCCGCCGTCCTGCTCAATTGCCGGGCCAATGGTCTGGGGATGCCGGAATTGCGGGTCGACAATGTGGCGGGCGCGGCCACCATGGTGCGGCACCTGGTCGATTGCGGTCATCGCGCCATCGTCCATGTCGAAGGGCCGGAGGGCAATGTCGAAGCGGCCGACCGCGCGCGGGGCTATGCTCAGGCGATGGAAGCGGCGGGTCTCAAACCCGTCATCCTCCCCGGCAATTTCGACGAGGAATCCGGTCGCCGCGCCGTCGATCGCCTTCAGGCCGAGCAAGTCGATGTCGACGCCATCTTCGCAGCAAACGACATGACGGCGATCGGCGTCATGGTCGCGCTGCGTGATATGGGCGTCGATGTGCCCACGCAGGTGGCGGTCGCGGGCTTCGACAATATACCGCTCGCTCGGCTCATCAGTCCGGGCCTCACCACCATGGCGGTCGATATCGCCGACATGGGCGCGCGCGGCATCAACCGCCTCGTCGCGCTAATCGACGGCGAAGCCGTTCCGCAGATGGAACTAAGGCAACCCGGCCTCATTATCCGCACCAGTAGCCAGCTTTCAGCTGCGTAACAAAAGTCCCGTTCGGGGAAACAGGGTTAGAACAAGGGGAAGATGCATATGAGCAAGATGTCCGCAATCCGCCTGCTGCTTGTCGGCGCTACGTCGCTCAGCAGCCTGGCGGTCGCCATTCCGGCCGTGGCGCAGACCACGGTCGCTTCGATCCGTGGCCGCGTGACCGACAGCGCGGGCGCGCCTGTCGCGGGCGCGACGGTCACGCTGACGAGCGCCGGCACCAGCCGCGCCCAGACGACCACCACCAATGCCGGCGGTTCCTATATTCTGAACGGTGTGCGTGCGGGCACATACCGGATTTCCGTTTCCGACCCGGCGAAGGGATCGTTTCAGCGCGATATCGCCGTGGGCGTCGGCACCGCCGCCACGGTGGACGCGCAATTGTCCAGCGCGACTGACACGGCGGAGGGCGGCTCCACGGCCTCGGCCGATGGCGACGGCGCGCAGATCGTCGTCACCGGAAGCCGCTTGCGCGAAACCCGCACCAGCGAAATCGCGACCAACATCAGCCAGGAACAGCTGCGCGTCCTGCCGCAGACGGATCGCAATTTCCTGAGCTTCGCCGCGCTCGCGCCGGGCGTGCGCTACAACGACTCCGAAACCGACAAGAGCTTCTCGTCGGGCGCCTCGCCCGCCAGCCAGGTCAATGTGTTCATCGACGGCGTCAGCCTGAAAAACAAGCTGCGCGAAGGCGGCGTAGCGGGCCAGCAGAACAGCCGCGGCAACCCCTTTGGCCAGCTCGCCGTCCAGGAATTCCGCGTCATCACGCAGAATTACAAGGCGGAATATGAGCAGGCGGGCGCCGCCGTCATTACCGCCGTCACCAAATCGGGCACCAATGATTTTCATGGCGAAATTTTCGGTCAATATACCGACAAGTCGCTGACCGAAAAAAGCTTTATCGACAAGCGCGACGGCAATCCCAAGCCCGCTTTCGAGCGCAAGCAATATGGCGCGTCGCTCGGCGGTCCGATCATCAAGGACAAGCTGTTCTTCTTCGCTGCCTATGAAGGCAATGACCAGGATCGCGCCTTCAACGTGCGCTCCACCGGCGCGGCTGATGCGATCGCGGAATTCGAACGCTTTTCCGGCCGCGACATCACCGATTTCGAAGGGTCCTTCGTCAGCCCGTTCCGCAGCGATTTCTATTTCGGCAAGCTGACGCTGACCCCCGACGACTATCAGACGTTCGACGTGTCGTTCAGCCGGCGTGAGGAAAGTGACATTCAGGGCTTTGGCGGCAACACCGCCTATTCCTATGCCGAAAACAAGATCAACGTCGTCGATACCTACCAGTTCAAATGGACCTATGACGACGACACGATCCTCAACGAATTCAACGCCAGTTACCTGAATTATACGTTCAATCCGACGGCGCTCAATCCCGATCTGCCTGCCTATGACTATCAGGGTGTGATCCTGTTCGGCGGCAAGGATTCGACCCGGCGCGAAGTGCAACAAAGCTATAATTTCCGTAACGACATCACCTATACCGGCTTTACCGGCCATGCGATCAAGTTCGGCGCGCGCATCGAATTCACCGATATCAGCTTCGATAATCAGGCCTTCATCCAGCCGCGCTATTATTTCCGCCGCGAACCCAACAACAATCTCAACTTCGCCTTCCCGGCCGAAGCGCGTCTGGGCCTTGGTTCGGGCCTGATCCAGTCGTCCAATACGCAGCTTGGCCTCTATATTCAGGACGATTGGGACATCACCGACCGGTTGCAGCTCAACCTTGGCCTGCGCTGGGATTATGAAAGCAATGGCTTCAACAATCGCTACACCACGCCCCCGGCCGCAGCGGCGGCGCTGCGCGCGCTGACGACGATCTCCTATTTCAATCCCGAAGACTATATCACCGATGGCAATGACCGCAGCCCGTTCAAGGGCGCCTTTGCCCCGCGCTTCGGCTTTTCCTGGGATGTGAAGGGGGATCGCAGCACCGTCATCTTCGGTGGCGCTGGCCGCTATTATGACCGCAATAATTTCAACAACACGGTCGATGAACTGTCGCGCACCATCAACCCCATCGGTCTTTTCCGCTTCTCGGCCGACGGGCTCCCCCGCGATGGTCAGCCGACGGTCGCCTGGGACCCGGCTTATCTGACCCGCGACGGGTTGCTGGCGCTCATCAACAGCAACCCCGAAATCGGTTTGCCCGAATTGTTCGCGGTCAAGAACAACGCCAAGCCGCCGGTCAATGACCAATTCTCGCTGGGCGTGCGTCAGCGCGTGGGCATTTTCGAAGCCTCGCTGACTGCCTCCTACCAGCGGGGCAAGAATGGCTACACCAATCTGTTTGCGACCCGCAACGATGGCGGCTTTGGCACCTGCTGCGACGGCGATCTGCTCGCCGCGGTGCGCCAGGCGGGCTATTCCAACGTCATCATCGGCTATGACGGGCTGGATACCCGCTACAAGGCACTCTATTTCACGCTCGACAAAAATTACACCAAGGCGTCGGGCTGGGGCGTCAACATCGCCTATACGCTGGGCAAAGCGGAAAAGAATGGCGGCGATCTCTTCAGCCTCGATGCGCCCACGCCCGACGCCTATGGCTGGCGCAATTCGCCGGGCGACGAACGCCATCGCGTCGTCTTTTCCGGCATTGTCGACCTGCCGCTGGGTTTCCAGCTGTCGACGCTGACCACGCTGGGGTCGGGCCAGGCCTATCAGGTAACGGACGGCACCAACGGTGCATCGTCGGGCTTCAACGACTTTACCGCGCGCTATCCGGAAAAGAACTGCATCAAGGGGCTGTTCGCCTTCTGCGAAGTCAATGTGACGCTGGCCAAAAATTTCCCGCTGTTCGGTCGGGACGATCAGGTCAGCTTCGCGGTCGATGTCCTCAACCTCTTCAACAACAAGAATTTCCGCGACTTTGACGGCTTCTTCAACAACACGATCAACCCTGAAACCGGCGAAGTGACGGATCCGCTGCTGCCCGCCAATGGCGCGAACGCGGCGAACCTGCTCACATTGCCCCGGCGCATCCAGTTCCGGGTGGGTTATCGCTTCTGACGATGCCCATCATCGGGGCGGACGCGCGTTCCAGGACAGCGTCCGTCCCTGTATTTACGATTTGGAGGTGATGATTGCTCGATAGACGGACATTCATGGGCTCGGCCGGGGTAGGGCTGGCCGGGCTCGTGTCGGGATGCGCGACGCGCGCGCCTCAAGCGCCGATATCGACCGCGCCGGTCGCGGTCGATGGCTGGACCCGGCTCGATCAGCGCCCGGCGCTGGACGTTGAAGTCAGTCCGTTGATCGATGACATCCAGAAGCTCGCCTTTCGCTATTTCTGGGAAGTGACGGACGAAAAGACCGGCATGTCCCCCGACCGTTGGCCCACGCCCTCCTTCGTGTCCATTGCCGCAATGGGTTTTGCGTTGACCGCCTATCCGATCGGCGTCACCCATGGCTGGATCACCCGCGCCGAAGCGCGCGAGCGCACGCTCACCACGCTGCAGTTCCTCGCCGCCGCACCGATGGGGAACCAGCGATCGGGCGTCAGCGGCTATCGCGGCTTCTTCTATCACTTTCTGGGCTCGACCAAGGGCTATCGCTTCTCGCTGGCAGAACTCTCGACCATCGACACCGCGCTGTTGATGGCGGGGGTCCTGTTCGCGCAAAGCTGGTTCGACGACCCGATCGATGCCGACGAAGCGCGCATCCGCGATCTGGCCGAACAGCTCTATCGTGCGGTCGAATGGACTTGGATCACGCCGCGCGCGCCCTTCGTGTCGATGGGCTGGCATCCCGAAAGCGGCTTCATCCGTTCCGACTGGGAAATCTACAATGAAGGGATGATCCTCTATATATTGGGCATGGGGTCGCCGACGCATCCGCTGCGCGATGACACATGGAATGTATGGAGCACCCAGTTCGACAGCAGTTGGTCGTCGCGCTGGGGCGAGCCGCATTTGCATTTCGCGCCGATGTTCGGCCATCAATATAGCCATGTCTGGGTCGATTTCCGCGGCATCCGGGACCGGTTCATGACGCAGAAGGGCATCGACTATTTCGAAAACAGCCGCCGCGCGACCTATTGCCAGCGCAACTATGCGATCGAAAATCCGGGCAACTGGGCGGGCTATGGGCCGGACTGCTGGGGCCTGACCGCCTGCGATGGGCCGGGCGATTTCAAGATGATGCTGGGCGGCAAGGAACGCGAATTCTACAGCTATTCCGCGCGCGGACCGGGCGAGCGCGATGACGGCACGCTGGCCCCCACCGCGCTGCTGGGGTCGCTGCCCTTCGCGCCGGAAATCGTCGAGCCGACCGTGCAGGCCATGTATTTCCGCTATGGCGACCAGCTTTACGACAAATATGGCTTCCTCGACAGTTTCAACCCCACCATCGTCCGGCGTCCGGCGCAGCCTTTCCGCCATGGCGAATTCCGCCTGGGGGTCGGCTGGGTCGACAAGGATTATCTGGGCATTGATCAGGGGCCGATCGTCGCGATGATCGAAAATCACCGCACCGGCCTTGTCTGGAACACGATGCGAAAGAACCCGCATATCCGGCGCGGTTTGCAACGGGCGGGCTTTACCGGCGGCTGGCTGGGATGACGCTGGCGACGCTCGCCTTCCTGCTCGCCGCTGCGCAGCCTGTCGCGGCCGACGGTTTCGAACAGCCCGACCGGTGGACCGCCTCCGCGTCCGATGGCGTTGCCTCAAAGGTGTCGGACGTGCCGGGCGACGCAGGCCGGGCGCTGCGACTGGATTATGATTTCGGGTCGGTGTCGGGTTATGCCTTTGCCGCGCGCACCTTGCCGATCGACTGGCCGGACAATTACGTCCTGCGGGTCAAGCTACGGGGCGAGGGGGGCGTCAACGACCTCCAGCTCAAATTCACCGATGCGTCGGGCGATAATGTCTGGTGGGTGCAAAAGCTCAATTTTCGCCCATCGGCACAATGGCAGGAAGTGCGCATCCGCCCGCGCGATCTGGAATTCGCCTGGGGGCCGACCACGGATAAGAGCCTGCGCCACACCGGGCGCATGGAAATCGTGCTGGTGCGCGGCCGCGACGGTGGCAAGGGGCATGTCGAGATCGACGATCTGACGCTGGAACCGCTCCCGCCAGCGCCGCCGCCTTTGCCCCCCAAGGCCAGCGCCCCGGCCGTGCTGGATGGCGACAAATCGACCGTCTGGCATGGCCGACCTGGGCAGGTGCTTGACCTGGACCTCGGCGCGCCACAACGGCTCTCCGCCCTGCTGCTCGACTGGCAGGGCAAGGCGGCCTACCGCGTCGAAGGATCGCTGGACAAGCGCGCCTGGCAGACGTTGCGCACCGTGGATGCCGGCGATGGCGGCCAAAATCCGATTGCGCTCCACGGCGCGGAATCGCGCTATCTGCGCATCCGCCTGATCGGCGAAGGCGCTCTGGCCGAAGTCGCGGTCAAGGATATCGACTGGGCGCCCACGTCCAATGATTTCATCAGCCGCCTCGCCAGCCAAGCGCCGCGCGGCCGCTATCCGCGCGGCTTTACAGAACAACCCTATTGGACGCTCGTTGGCACGGACGGCGGCGCAATTGCGGGCCTGATCGGCGAAGATGGCGCGATCGAGCCGGCCAAGGGCAGCTATTCGGTCGAACCCTTCCTCACCGTCAATGGCGCCTCGGTCGACTGGGCCGACGTCACCACCAGCCAGAGCCTCGTCGACGGCAATCTCCCCATCGCCACCACAAGCTGGCAGGGACAGGGCTGGAC
>NZ_CH959307.1:438397-457064 GCF_000153545.1 Sphingomonas sp. SKA58 | reverse complement strand
GACGCTGGACAGCACCGCCTTCGCGCAGGCGGAGGGCGACGAACCCCGCCTGCTCGGCCGTTGGCGCATCCGCAACGACAGTGATCAGCCGCGCACCTTCACCCTTACGCTGGCCCGTGCGGCCCTTTCAGGTAAACCCGCCCGCCCAATTCCTGGCCCAGCGCGGCGGCGTCAGCCCGATTTCCGCGATCCGCTGGGACGGATCGCGCCTGCATATTCGACAGCCCGGCCCGGTCGCCGGCGACCCGCCGGTCGATCGCCTGCTCACCCCCATGGTGACACCCCAGTCAGTGGGCATGGGTGGCTTCGACCAGGGCGCGCTCGCCACGCCCGAAACATTGCCATACGGCCACTCACGTGCAGGACGAGGCGCATATGGCGCAGGCGCGCCTCAGCTGGACGATGCGCCTGCCGCCCGGCGAAACGCTGGACGTGCCGGTCGCCTTTGCCGGCTCAGCGCCCTCCGATTTCGACGCAGCGCTGGCGCGCACGGCGGACCAGTGGCGGCAGCGGCTGGGCAGCGTCCTGATCCAGGTGCCGCCCGCCAAGCAGGAAGTGGTCGACACGCTGCGCACCGCGCTGGCCGACATTCTCATCAGCCGCGATGGCCCCGCGCTCAAGCCCGGCACCCGTTCCTATAATCGCAGCTGGATTCGCGACGGCGCGATGATGTCGGACGCGTTGCTGCGCCTTGGCGTCAATGATCCAGCGATCGCCTTTGCCGACTGGTATGGCGGCCATCTCTTCGCCAATGGCAAAGTGCCATGCTGCGTCGATTTCCGGGGCGCGGACCCGGTGCCGGAAAATGACTCTCATGGCGAATATATCCATCTGCTGGCGCAACTGCACCGCTACACCGGCGACACCGCGCTGCTGGCGCGCCACTGGGACCGGCTGGACGCCGCGCGCCGCTATATGGACGGGCTGCGCCTGTCCGAACGCACCGCCGTCAACCAGACGCCCGACCGGCAGATGCTCTACGGCCTGTTGCCGCCGTCGATCAGCCACGAAGCCTATTCGGCAAAGGCCCAATATAGCCTCTGGGACGATTTCTGGGGGCTGGCCGGCTATGACGGGGCGCTCTACGCCGCGCAGGTGCTGGGCAAGCCGCAAGCCTCCGCCATCGCCGCGCAGCGCGACCAGTTTGCCGGCGACATACTGAATGCCATCGACGCTGCGGCCAAACATTGGTCGATCGATTTCATCCCCGGCGCGACCAGCCTGGGGGATTTCGATGCGACCTCCACCACTATGGCGCTGGAGATTACGGCGCTGCAACCCCGGCTCGACCAGCGGCTGCTCCACAACACGTTCGACCGTCAGTGGCGGCGCGTGACCAGCCGCGCCACATCGACCGACTGGGACGATTACACCCCCTATGAACTGCGCAATGTGTCCGCCATGCTGCGCCTGGGTCAACCGCAACGCGCCAATGACCTGTTGGCCATCTACATGCGCGATCGCCGCCCGGCGGGCTGGAACGCCTGGGCCGAAGTCGTGGGCCGCGAGCCGCGCGCTATCCGCTTTCTGGGCGATCTGCCCCATGCCTGGGTCGCGTCCGACTATATCCGCGCCGCGCTCGACCTCTTCGCCTATGAAGACAAGGCGGCCGAAACCCTCGTGCTGGGTGCTGGCATGACCGGCGACTGGTTGTCGGGGCAGGGGGTTCGCATCGAAGGGCTGCGCACGCCCCATGGCGCCCTCAATCTGGCGATGGCCGGCAGCGCCGATCGGATGACGGTGACGATCGGCGGCGACGCGCGCCCGACCGGCGGCTTCGTGCTGCGCTGGCCCTTCGCCGGCACCCCGCCCGCGACGCGGATCAATGGCCGCGCGGCGCAGTGGCGGGACGGTGCGCTACACCTGCCCGCCACCGGTCAGCCGCAGCGCATCGACATAGGCCGGTGAAAATTACTCGACTACAGCCTCGCCGCTGGTGGCAAAGTCCATCTGCTTGCCCCCATCTGCGCGGTAGCGCGGCCATTGCGGCAGGTCTGCGCCATTGGGATCGCCCGACTTCACGAAATTGGCCAGATAGCCGCTCATGATGTCGCCCATATGATTGTCGCGCGGCGTGGTCGCCGCGCCATATTTGATGGCCTGCGTGTCAAAGAAAAATGGGATGTCGGTGGCATGATAAGCGTTGGTGCCGCCTACCGAACTCGCCACATAGGAAAAGCGGTAGGCATAGGTCGGCATGCCGCGCCCGGCGAACCGCGCGGCCAGATCGCGCGCGCCTGCGACCATCGGTCCATCCGGCCCGCCAATGTCCGCGCTGGTCGCGCCGATCATCACCGGGATCACTGGTGCGCGACCGCTTTCATGCGCGGCGATCACGTCCACGCCGCTGCGCCCATCCGTAACGGGACTGAAGAAATTCTCCATCTTCGCCAGGTTGAGGTCGCCCACCACGGCGCGGGCGGGCAGGGCGCGCAGCTTTGCCGCGGCGTCCGGCGCATCGGGCGCAATCCCCTGGCTTTGCCCGAACGCCGCCGCCAGCCGTTCCGCATCGGCGGGCGTCGATAGCGCGCCCGGCTTGCCATCGCCGCCCGACATGATGACGGCCCGGTCGAACAGTCCCTTGGCCAGCGGCGTCGTCATCAGCGCATGGACGGACCGGCCGCCCGCGCTTTCGCCCACGATCGTCACCTGATCCGGGTCGCCGCCAAAGCCTGCAATGTTCCGCTGGACCCATTTGAGCGCCGCGATCTGGTCCAGCAGCCCGTAATTGACGCCCTGGTCCTTGCCTAGCGCGGGGTGGCGGAATGTGCCAAAGCGCCCCAGCCTGTAGTTGAAGCTCACCACCATCACGCCCTGGCTGGCGATTGGCGCGCCGCTATAGGTGGGCGGCGACGATCCGCCATTCACAAAACCGCCGCCATAGATCCACACCATCACGGGTAGCTTTCCCGCCGCGCCCGCCGGCTTCCAGATATTGAGGTACAGGCAATCTTCCGACGGCGTGGTGCCCAGCGGCGCGGCATCGCTCGGGAAGGGTTCCTGCATGCAATCATTGCGATAGGCCGTCGTTTCGCGCACTCCACTCCAACGCGCGGCGGGTTTGGGCGGCTGCCAGCGCAGCGCATCGACCGGGGGCGCAGCAAAGGGAATGCCCTTCCAGCTTTCGACACCATCTACGATGCTGCCCTGCACCTTGCCATATTCGGTCGTCGCCACCGACGCGGCCGGCGCGGCGGCGTCCGCATGGGCCGGCATCACCATCGCCACGCCCAGCATGGCGGCGAAAAATCCCTTGGGTTGCGTCATATCTCGTCCTGTCCTGCTCCCTTAGGACCCACTATGCCTGCCCCGGACAGCGTTGCCAATGGCGCAGACGTCGTATGTCGGGCCACCTCTCTTGCCCTGTTCCCGGCGCTCGCCTAAAGGGGCGCTCATGCCTCCCTTGCCCGCCGCGTCCGTCTCGTCCGACCTTACCGGTCGCGCGCTGTTCCCGCATCGGCATCTCTTGTCGATCGCCGATCTCAAACCCTGGGAAATCCGCTTCCTGCTGGACGAAGCGGACCATTGGGCGCAGGCGAACAAGGGCCAGGCGCGCAAACATGATGATCGCCTGGCCGGCATGACCCAGATCAACGCCTTTTTCGAAAACAGCACCCGCACCCTGCTGTCCTTCGAAATCGCGGGCAAGCGGTTGGGCGCGGATGTCGTGAACATGGCGGCCGCGACCTCCAGCGTGAAGAAGGGCGAAACGCTGATTGACACGGCGATGACGCTCAACGCCATGGCCGCCGATGTCATCGTCATCCGCCACGCCAGTTCTGGCGCGGTGGCGCTGATCGCGGACAAGGTCGACTGCCCGGTGCTCAATGCCGGCGACGGCTGGCATCAGCATCCGACGCAGGCGCTGCTCGACGCGCTCACCATCCGGCGGCGCAAGGGCGGGTTTGAGGGCCTTGTGGTCGCGATTTGCGGCGATGTGCTGCACAGCCGCGTCGCCCGCTCCAACATGCTTTGCCTCGCCGCGCTGGGCGCGCAGGTCCGCGCTGTGGCGCCGCCCACATTGCTGCCGCCCGAGGTGGAGATGCTGGGGGCCACGCCTTACACGTCCATGGACGAAGGGCTGGATGGTGCCGACGTGGTGATGATGCTGCGGCTCCAGAATGAACGGATGGACGGGGCGTTCATTCCTTCGGCCCGCGAATATCATGCATTCTATGGCCTGACGCCCGAACGGCTGGCCATCGCCAAGCCCGACGCGCTGGTCATGCATCCTGGTCCCATGAACCGGGGCGTGGAAATCACCAGCAGCGTCGCCGATCATCCCGATCGCTCGGCCATCACGGAGCAGGTGGCGATGGGTGTCGCCGTCCGCATGGCCTGCCTCGACGTGCTGACCCGCAGCGCGCGAGGCACGGAGGGATGGACTTGAACATCCCGACCGACAAAGAGGGGATGGACTTGAACATCCCGACCGACAAAGAGGGGATGGGCTTGAACATCCCGACCACCAAAGAAGGGATGGGCATGACCCTGCGCGCCATCGTCAATGGCAAGCTCGCCGATCCTGCCGCCGACGCGCTGCGTGACGGTGTCATCCTGATCGAGGGCGACCGGATCGTCGCGGCGGGACAGATCGACGTGCCGGCCGATGCGGATCGGATCGACGCGCGCGGCCTGGTTGTCGCGCCGGGCTTGGTTGACCTGGGCGTTTTTGCCACCGACAAGCCGGCCTTCCATTTCGGCGGTATCACGCGCGCCGCGCTGATGCCCGACCAGCGCGCCCCGCTCGACGATGTCGGCCTGATCCGCCAGGCGACGCGCGCGGGCAAGCCCGATTTCTGGGTCCATCCCATCGCCGCCGCGACCCGCGGCCTGATGGGCAGCGAAATGGCGGAAATGGGCCTGATGCAGGCGGCAGGGGCAAAGGCGGTCGGGACGGGCCGCCAGTGGATCGCCGATTCCGGCGTGATGCTGCGCGTGCTGGCCTATGCCAATGGGCTTGGCCTGACGCTCATCGCCCATGCCGAAGATGGCGGCCTCACGGCCCGCGCCGTCGCCACCAGCGGCGAAACCGCGACGCGCTTGGGTCTGCCGCATGCACCGGCCTGCGCTGAAGCCATGGCGATCGCCCGCGACCTGATGCTCGTGCGCGAAACCGGCGCGGCCATTCATTTCCGGCTTGTCACCACCCGCGCCGGCTTTGACCTCATCCGCGCGGCCAAGGCGGAAGGGCTGCGCGTCACCTGCGGCATCACACCCGCCTATCTGTTCCTCAACGATCAGGCGGCGACCGATTTCCGCACCTTCGCGCGCTTGTCGCCGCCTTTGCGCCATGAGGCCGATCGCCTCGCCAGCATCGCCGCCGTCGCCGACGGCACGGTCGATGTCATCACCTCGGGCCATGATCCGCGCGGGCCGGAGGACAAGCGCCTGCCCTTCGCCGATGCGGCGCCGGGCATGGCGGGCGCGGAAACGCTGTTGGCGCTCTCGCTCAACCTGGTGCGCGAAGGCCATGTCTCGATCAACCGGCTGATGACCCTGCTCTGCGCCAACCCCGCGAAAATTCTGGGCATCGACGCGGGCAGCTTCACACCGGGCAGCGCCGCCGACCTCATCCTGATCGACCCCGACGCGCCATGGATCGTCGATTCATCGCGCATGGCGGCGTCGGCGGGCAACACGCCGTTCGACAAGCTGCCGGTGCAGGGCCGAGCCCGCCGCGTGATGAAGGGCGGGGCGTTCCTCTGATTAGCCGCTGAGCCTTGCGGGCTTGTCGACGGCCAATGGTCAGGCCGGATCAGCAGGCGGCATCGCGCTGCCTTCGGGTTCGTCCTTCATCGCAGCGGCCGTCTTTTCCGCCGCCGCCATGACGCGCAGGATATTCTCGCCCGCCAGCTTGGCGATGTCCGCGTCGCTCCAGCCGCGCCGCATCAGTTCGGCCAGCAGCGCGGGATAGGTGTGCACCCCGCCCAATCCTTCGGGCAGGTCGCCGACACCGTCAAAATCGCTGCCGATGCCGACATGGTCGATCCCCGCCACCTTGACGATATGCTCGACATGGTCGGCGACCTGGCTGATGGTCGCTTGGGGCTTGGGATGCGCCGCCTCCCATGCCGCCAGTGCCTTGGCCGCGCCTTCGGGATCGCCGATATACAGCCCGCCAAAGGGCGGCGCATTGTTGCGCGCGATCTCCGCGCTGCGATCCGCGCCCCAGACCCGGCGCGCCTCCGACACATATTGCGCGGCGAAATTGACCATGACGATGCCGCCATTGGCCGCCACCTGCTTCAGCACCGCGTCCGACACATTGCGCGGCGTGTCGCACAGCGCCCGCGCATTGCTGTGGGAAAAGATCACCGGCGCTTTCGTCACGCGCAGCGCGTCCAGCATCGTCGCCTCGCTGACATGGCTCAGGTCCACCAGCATGCCCAGCCGGTTGAGTTCATGCACCACCGCCTCGCCAAAGGGGGTCAGGCCGTCATGCTTCGGATTGTCGGTCGCGCTGTCGGCCCAGCCGATCGTGCGGCTGTGGGTCAGCGTCAGATAGCCCGCGCCCAGTTGGTGATAGGCGCGCAGCACCGCCAGGCTGCCATCGATCTGGCCGCCGCCCTCCACGCCCATCAGCGATCCGATCCGCCCCGCCTTATGCGCCGCGCGCATCTCGGCGGCCGTGCGCACCAGCCGGAAATCCTGCGGATAGCGGGCCGCCAGGCTGTGCACCATGCCGATGGCGTCCAGTGTATCCTTGACCTGCTGCACCTGCGGCAGGTCGGCCGACACCCAGACGGACCAGAATTGCCCGCCCAGGCCGCCAGCGCGCAGCCGTTCGACATCGGTGTGATAGGTGGCTGGGTCCAGCCGCCTTAAATCCATGGTCCAGCGCGCATCCTTCGCCTTTTCCGCCAACGCCTCGGGCCAGTCATTATGGCCGTCGATCAGCGGCGTCGCCTTCAGCACCTTGGCTATGCGCGCGGCATAGGGGCCCGTGGCGGGATCATCGGCGGCATGGAGGGCAGGGGAGGCGAACAGCAACGGCACCAGCGCCAGGGACAGCATCTTCATGGGAAAGGCAGGCTAAGGGGGGCAGGACGCAAGTCAATCGCTTCCGACGCCCGGTTCCCGGTGATCGCAAAGCCATAACTTGCGCTCATGAACGCACTGGCCCTGTCGGCGTTTCCTCTGCTATCCTAAGGCCCACATGCTGATCGATCCGTTGATCCTGTTGCAGGCCTATTCCATCGGCGTCTTCCCCATGTCGGATGATCGTGACGCCCGCGATGTCTACTGGGTCGAACCCAAATATCGCGCGATCTTGCCGCTCGAGCAGTTCCACCTGTCGCACTCGCTGGCCCGGGTGCTGCGCCGCGATCGCTTCCGCGTCACTGCCAACCGCGCCTTCGGGGACATATTGGCGCTGTGTGCGCAGGCCGCGCCCGACCGCCCGTCGACCTGGATCAATCATGCGATCGAGCGCGCCTATGTCGACCTGCATGCCCGGCGCTTCGCCCATTCGATCGAGGTGTGGGACGGAGAGGAACTGGTCGGCGGCCTGTATGGCGTGGCGCTCGGCACCGCCTTCTTCGGCGAATCCATGGTGTCGCGCCGCACCGACGCGTCAAAGGTGGCGCTGGCCTGGCTGGTGGCGCGGATGCGTTTTGCCGGCTTCACCCTGCTCGACTGCCAGTTCATGACCGATCATCTGCGCACGATGGGGGCCATCGAAATCCGCCAGCGCGACTATCTTCAATTGCTGGGCGCGGCCGTGGGTTCGCTGTCGCTGGGGGCGGGTTCGGACGTGCTGGCCGCCGGGTCGGGCGCGGCGGCGGAGCTGGCGTTCTCCCCGCTGGCCGGACGCGCCGACACCGGCTCGCCCTTGGCGCCCAGCTTGACCGTGTCGGGACCGCTTTCGGGCCATTCCATCGCGCAGCTTCTGACCCAGACGTCATAGATCGGGTGCTGCACCACATTGCGGTCGGGCCGGTCGCGAAACAGCCAACCGGAAAAGGCGCGGCGCCACTTATTGTCGGCGCTGCTGCGCACGTCCAGCTGCACGAAAGCGCCGGTGTCCTGGATATTTTCCCATGGCGCGGTGGTTTCGCACGCCTGCAACCGCACGATCGCATCGCCCACCCGGACCGCTTCGCCCGGCTTCAACGTCAGGTCACGGGTCAGGCCGTTGCGCTTGTTCAGCAGGCCCAGCACGGCGGATCGCTCGGCCATCGGCGTGCCGGGCATGACGCCATTGTCGGCGGGGCGGATCGGCGTGCCCTCCACCTTGACCGGGCCAGACCGATTCGCGGGAGGCAGGGCGTCATCATCGCCGCAAGCGGCCAGCGTCAGGACGCAGGGCAACATGACCAGGTACGAAAGGATCGGCGGGAACGATCCCGCCGGGCGTCCGCTCATGCCGCGTCGGGGCTCCACGCCTCATAATCGCCGGTCGCCTTCTGGCGCAGGCCGCCCTTTTCCAGCGCGCCCGACGGGCGGTAGGCCTGGGGCGTACCGGTCGCGTTGGGTGTGGATTCTTTTTCCCAGATGCGCGGCGGCGGCAGGAAGCTTTCGGGCGCGCCCTCGATGGAATGATGCAGCCAGCCATGCCATTCGGCGGGCACGCGGCTGGCGTCATTCGCGCCGCTGTAGATCACCCAGCGGCGGGTCAGCCCATTGGGGTCCTTGCCGCCTTCGAAATAGACATTGCCCTGATGATCCTCGCCGACCTTGCTGCCCTTGCGCTTGGTAAAGAGCCAGGTGCCAAAGGTGGCGCCATTCCACCAGGTGAAGATGTTTGCCAGGATACCCATGGCCCAAGCGCTTAGCCGCTGCGACGGACGCGGGCAAGCCGGATATGGCGTCAGCGCGCCGGGACCGGGCAGAAATTGAGATCGGTCGCCAGCCCTTCCGTCGGCACCGCGCAGCCGCCCCAACTCACCCTGTCGCCTTCACCGATGCCCAGCTCCGCCGCGCGCCCGCCGCGCAGTTCCAGCACCGCCGCCACCGGCACTCCGGCTGACACCGGCGTGCGCGAATAAGGTTCGGCCTGTGCCTGGATAAACGCGATCGTCCCGTCGCTATGGATGAACAGCATGTCGAGCGGCACCAGCGTATCCTTCATCCAGAAGCTCGCGGTGCGCGGCGGGTCCATCGGGAACAGCATGCCCCCGTCCGCCGCGATCACCTTGCGGAACATCAGCCCCTTGTCCTGCTCCTGCGGAGTACGGGCGACCTCGACATCAAACCGGTGCGCGCCGCTGGCAGTTTTGATCATGACGGGCAACAGGGCAGGGGCCTTGGCGGCGGCAACCTCGCTCTTGTCGTGTTCGCTGTCTGCCTTGTCCCCCTGACAGGCGGCTAGCAGGGCAAGGGCGAACAGGCTGGCGACGCGCATCATGCGTCTGCCTAGAGCGAATCGCGTGCCGAGGGGAAGGGGCTATTGCGCCTTTTGCAGCGCCGCCAGATCCTGCGGCCGGTTGATATTGGGCAGCGCGACGCCCTCCAGCGTCACCATCCGCCCATCCGCCGCCTCCAGCCAGCCGCGAATCGACCGGCTGTTCTCGCCGGCCAGATGGGCGTCCAGCATCGGCGCGAGCGGAGCGGGCCACCATCCCAACAGCGGCTGGCCATCCACCACCGCGGCCTGCGCGCCGATTAGCAAGGCGGGCAATTGCGCAGGATAGACCGGCATGTCGCATCCCGTGGTGAGAACCCCGGCAAAGCCATGGTCGACCGCATGATGCAACGCCGCGTTGAGGCCGCCCAGCGGTCCCATATCGCGCTGCGGACGGTCCGCCAGCCCGCCCGCGCGTCCACACACCACCACCTGCCCCACATGGGGGCTGATCGCGGCGATGGCGTGATCCAGCAACGTGCGGCCGTTCAGCATCGCCAGCGCCTTGTCGCTGCCGAACCGGCTGGACCGCCCGCCCGCCAGCACCGCCCCTAGCACTATCTGCGTCGACATGGCGTCTCCTCAAGGCCGGCTTTCGTCATAGGCAGGACAGGCGCGCGCCGCTAGCCGCGACATTGCCAGCCTGCCGGGCGGGGCCTAGGGTCGCCCATAATGACAGTGCCGCCCGATCCCGTTCCAGACCTCCAGCCTTTCCTGCGCCTGACCCCCGATGGTGCGACCGCGCCGGTCGACCGGCCGCTGGCGCGGGAAATGCCCGTCTCGATCGAATATAATGGCGCGGGCTATGCCGTGCTGATGGCGACGCCCGACGATATCGTCGATCTGGTCCAGGGGTTCAGCCTCGCCGAACGGCTGGTGTCGCGCGACGATGCGCTGCTTGATATCGACGTCCATGCGACCGGCGCAGGTGTCATCGCGCGGGCGACCTTGCCGCCGCACCGCACCGGCGATCTGCTCCAGCGCGTGCGCCATCGCACTTCCGATTCGGCCTGCGGCCTGTGCGGCGTCGAAACACTGGAACAGGCCTTGCGGCCGCTGCCGACCGTGACCGCCATGTCCCGCGCGGATCGCGCCGCCATCTTCCGCGCGCTTTCTGCCCTGCGCGATCATCAGCCGTTGAACGCCGCGACCGGCGCTGCCCATTGCGCCGCCCTGGTCGATCCGCAGGGGCGCATCCGCCTGGCGCGGGAAGATGTCGGCCGCCACAACGCCTTTGACAAGCTGATCGGCGCGATGGCCCGTGCCGGCCTTGGCTGGGATGGCGGCTTTGCGCTGCTCTCCTCGCGCTGTTCCTATGAACTGGTGGAAAAGGCGGTGCTGGCCGACTGCCCGCTGCTCGTTACCATTTCCGCGCCGACCAGCCTTGCGGTAGACCGCGCGGCGGCCGCCGGCCTGCCGCTGGTCGTGCTCGCGCGGCCCGACGCGCTGCTGGCCTATGGCAACGCGCTTTAGCGGAACACCCATTGCCGGTTGAGCACGAACATGATGGCCGGCGTCACGAACAGCATCGCGGGGATGGGCGCCCATTCGGGCCAGCCCATATGTGTGACGCACAGCCACACCCACAGCGCGTTCAAGCCATAGCTGACCAGCGACGCCGCCACGAACCGCACGCCGCGCGCGCCATGCCCATCGCTGCGCGCCTGGTCGCGAAAGGTGAACAGGCTGTGCGCCACATAGCCCACGCACACCGCCCCGCCATAGCCGATCAGGTTGGCGATCTGGACATGCAGCCCGCCCAGCGTCGCCAGACACCAGTAGATCGCCGCCTGGCACGCCGTCACGAACAGGCCGGTCACGCCATAGCGGACGATCTGCCAGAACAGCGCGCGCCGCTGCGGGCTCAACCGTTCGGCGAAAATCATCATGGCCCCCGTTGCGCTTTGAAGCGGGTCGTCTAATCGACCGGCATGAACTTGCAAAGCCGGCACGACATGCGCGCGAAATCGATGGTCCTGGCGGGTCATCTGGCCCGCTGGTCCAGCCGTCACTGGAAATGGCTGACCTTCCTGATCTGGGTTGTCGCCGCCGTTGCCATGGTGGCGACGCGCTGGCCGGCCATCTACTGGCTCGTGCTTGGCGATACCGACGATAATATCCGCTATGTCCAGGTGAAGGACTGGCTGGCGGGGCAGGGCTGGTTCGACCTGCGCCAATATCGGCTCGATCCGCCGGGCGGCGCGAATATCCATTGGTCGCGCATCGTCGATCTGCCCATTGCCGGGCTGATGCTGTTCTTCCGCGCCTTTGTCGATCAGGGCATGGCCGATCGCCTGGCCTGCGGCATCGCGCCCCTGTTGCCGCTGCTGCTGCTGATGCTCTCCCTCGGCTTCATCGGCCGGCGGCTGGCCGGTCCGCATGGCTGGCTGCTCGCGGTGGTCGCGCCCTTCGCCGCGCAGATGGGGCTGGGCATGTATGCGCCGATGCGCATCGACCATCATGGCTGGCAGCTGGCGCTCGCGCTTACCATGCTGGCCGGAGTGATCGATGCCAACCGGCTGCGCGGCGGCATCATGGCCGGCGTCAGCAGCGCGCTGTCCATCGCCATCGGCATGGAAATGATCGTCTATCTGGCGGCGGGCGGCGCGCTTATCGCGCTGCGCTGGGTATTCCGCCCCGGCGCGGAAAGCCGGATGCTCGCCTATGCGCTCAGCCTGTCGGGCGCGACCTCGCTCCTGTACCTGCTCTTTGCCAGCTATGCCAATCGCGCCATGGTCTGCGATGCGCTTTCGCCCATCTGGGTGGCGGTGTTCGGCGCGGCCGGGGCGGGGATGGTGCTGCTGGCGCTCGCGCCGCTGCGCGGCTGGCCCATGCGTCTTGCCGCAGGCGCGCTGGTCGGCGGGGCGCTTGGCCTCTTCGTCTGGCTCAATTGGCCGCAATGCCTTAGCCCCTATCAGATTTCGCCTGAGCTCCAGCGCCTGTGGCTCGCCAACATCCGTGAGGCGAAACCCATCACCGCGCAGGCGCAAAGCCTGGTCGTGCCGTTGCTCGCTATCCCCGCCGCTGGCCTCATCGGCCTGCTCTGGGCGCTGTGGGATGCGCGGCGCGACGGTGAACGCCTTTGGGCCTGGGCGACCGTGGGGGCGATGATGGTCTTTTCGACCGCCTTGCTGTTTTGGCAATTGCGCGCCGGGCCGGCGGCGCAACTGCTCGCCATCCCGCCTGCCGCATGGGCCGCGCACCGGCTGGTTGCGGCGGTTTTGGCCGGATCGCGCCGCGCCCGCATCGCTGGCGTGGCCGGGGTCGTGGTGCTCGGCGCGATCGCCTTTGCCTATCCGCTCTATCCACAAGCGGTGAAGCTCTATCAGGACATGACCGGGCAAAAGCCCAAGGCCTGGCGTCCTGCGGCGCTCGCCCGCACCGATGCGATCAAGAAAGCAAATGGCCGTTGCCGCACCCTGCCGGCGCTGGCCGTGCTGGACCAGTTGCCGCCCGCGACGATTTTCACCATGGTCGACCTTGGCCCGCGCATCCTGGCGACGACGCATCACAGCGCCCTAGCCGGCCCCTATCACCGCAATGGCGCGACCATCCTGGATATCCATCATGCCTTCGATGGCAAGGCGGCCGGCTTCCGCGCCATCGCCGCCAGGCATCATGCGACCTATCTGCTGATCTGTCCGAATTTCCCCGAAGGCACCATCTATCAGTCGCGCAGCCCCGGCGGCTTCTATGCGGACCTGATGCGCGGGCAGCGGCCCGGCTGGCTCGTCCCGGTGCGGCTCAACACCGACATGACCTTGCCCTATCAGATTTATCGCATTCTCTATTCACCGGCGGGCAGCGAAGAAATCCCGGAGCAGCGCTGACGCTTCCGCCTCGGCCAGTCCCGCATAGACCTCCGGCCGATGCAGGCATTGGGGCTGCATGAAAAGGCGCGGCCCCTGCTCGATCGCGCCACCCTTGGGGTCTGCCGCCCCATAATAGAGCCGCGCGATCCGCGCGTGGGAAATCGCGCCCGCACACATGGGGCAGGGCTCCAGCGTCACCCACAGGTCGCATCCCGTCAGCCGAAAGTCATGAAGGCGCACCGCAGCGGCGCGCATCGCAACCATTTCCGCATGGGCGGTAGGGTCGCAATCGCGGCGATTGCGATTCTCGCCCTCGCCAATGATGACGCCGTCGCGTGTCACCACCGCGCCGATCGGCACCTCGTTCGCCGCCTGCGCCGCGCGCGCCAGTTCAAGGGCGCGGCGCATCGGCGCTGGCAAGGGAAAGGGCGTGGCCATGCCAAGCCCTTACTGCACCTTGGTCAGGATCGGAATATCAGGGTTTGCGCACATCCACGGTCGGCACTTCGACCGTCTCGTTGCGGGTGCCCACTTCGACCTTGGCCACATTGGCTTCATATTTAGGCAGGGATCCGCCGCGCACCGATACTTCGGGCAGGCTACCCGACTGCGTGCGTTGCAGGTCGATGAAGCCGGTGGCGATTCCGCCCGCCAGAACCAGCAGGATAATGACCAACAATCCACCAATGAGTCGCATTTCGCCCTCCTTTGATATAACCCATGTCAAACGCCGCGCTGCGGGAAAGGGTTGCGTGCCGTCCCATCCGGGTTGACGGCCGCAGGGAATCCCGTTATCGGCGCGGCTTTCCGAACGAACCCGAATTCAAAGGTTGAACAGACTATGTCGCGCATTTGCGAGCTGACCGGCAAGGGCCGCCAGGTGGGTCACAATGTTTCCCACGCCAATAACAAGACCAAGCGTGTGTTCCTGCCCAATCTGCAGAACGTCTCGCTGATCTCCGAAGCGCTGGAAACGACCGTGAAGCTGCGCGTGTCGACCCATGGTCTGCGTTCGGTCGAACATAATGGCGGCCTGGACAACTGGCTGGTCAAGACCAGCGATGACAAGCTCTCGCTCAAGGCCCGTCGCCTCAAGCGCGACATCGTCAAGAAGAAGGCCGCAGCGGCGGCCTGATCTTTCCGATTCGTTTCGGTGAATGAGCGGCCTGGAAACGGGCCGCTTTTTTGCGTTGCCTTTTGCGGGGGCCAGCGGTCACATCGCGGGCAGCGCGAATTTCAGCAGCAGGGTGCGCTGGAAAAATTCGTGATTGTCGTCGGATATGATCCAGATAACGGGTCGTCCTTCTTCGCGCGTTACTGTCATACCCTCAAAATTGTCGGCCAGCAGCGGCGGCGCGAGCCGGGCGAGCGTGCGGCTTTTCAGGATCGTGCCCGCCGTCATGGCCGGGGGCAGGTCGACGATCGCGATCGTTGCTGTGAACAGATCCTGCAACGTCAGGCGGCGATGAAGCACCAGCAGGTGTTGTGCGTCCAGCGCGACTGCATCGGTCGGCCTATATCCCCGGGGCGGCGTGTAGCGCAGCGGGACGGGATCGCCGGTCGCGGCATCGGCCGGATCTCCGGGGAAGAGCAGCGCCTCGTGCCGTCCCTCCGCTGTCATCCCCATTTCGCCGATGGCGATGAAGCGTCCGCCGGGCAACCGGGCAAGCGATTCGATCGATCCGGTCTTGGGCCATGCGGCGATCTGCGGCCAGGTTCGGCACGCTTCCACCCGCGCGAAACCGGGGCCGTAACGGCAGATGGACTGTTGAAGCTCGAAGCCCACCCAATATCGGTCGGTGGCTGGGTCATGCGTCAGCGACTCTGAATCCCACGCCCACCAGGGGCGATGCCGGTCCAGCGGACGAATGGGCAGGGGGGCGATAAAGGGACGGCGCAGATGCGGCCCGTCGCCGACATGAAACCCCATCAAAATGCCCGAATCGCTTAGCGCCAGCATTTCCCCGGGGCCTGCCGCCAGCAGCGCGGAGATGCCGCCGAAGCCCGGATTGGCGCTCTGCAATTCCCACCCGCCGAGATATGTGAGCGCGCCGATGCTGCGCCGCGCCGGATCGGCGGGGTCGAGCGGCAGTGCTCGCGCGCTGACCAGCAATGTGCCGGCGCGCACGGCCTCCGGCTTTCCGGGGTGCGGCGCGGGCAATAACAATATCGCCAGCGTCAGGACGATCAGGATTCGGGTCATCGCCGCCCCGCTTAGGACAATATGCGGCAGGACGCAGCAAAGCAGTGACGGGCCGCCATCAGGTGAACGCCGCCTGACAGCATCATTCAGCGATGGCTCAAGCCCGATAAGGCATAAAGGCATTCATCAATGGCGAATCCCGTCTTCGCGCTTCGCCGATGAAAGTCAGTTTTTCTGGAGGAGCAACCACCATGAAGATGAAGTTTCTTGTAAATATGGGAGCCGCTCTTGCGATGGGCGCCGCCTCCCTTGCTGTCACCGCCACGCCCGCCATGGCCCGCGATCATTATCGCGGCTATGATCGTGGCGATCATTATCGCGGATATAACCGGGGCTATCGCGGCTATCGCGGCGACCATTATCGTGGCTATCGCGGCGAACGCTATTATCGCAACACCTACCGTGGTTATCGCGGTGGTTACCGCGGTGGTTATCGTTGCCGCGACAATGGCACGGGCGGCACCATCATCGGTGCGATCGCCGGTGGCCTGCTCGGTAATGAGGTCGGTCGCAATTCAGGGCGTTACGGCCGTGGCGACGGCACCGCCGGCGCGATCATTGGCGCAGGCGTCGGCGCTCTGGCCGGCCGCGCGATCGATCGCAACTGCTAAATCGCATCGTCTGGATGCACATAGGGCCGTCCCGCTGGGGCGGCCCTTATCGTGTCGTTTCGGCCGCTGGCGCAGCGCCACGCTGACGGTCGGCCGCCATCCGCGCAGCGGGATTAAGCTCTGACGCCCCATCCTCCGTCACGCCGACGCGTGCGTCCAGCGTGGCGGCCGCTTCATTGAGGGCGCGCGCTTCGCTGGCGCTCACGCCGCCCACGCCGTCGCTATCTGACGATCCGCAGGCATTCAGCAGCGCCAGGACGACCAGGCCCGACAGATACCGCATCGGCACTCTCCCAACAGAAAAGGGGTCGCCCCGTTTGCCGGAGCGACCCCTTTCGCAAAATCTTCCCTGGTCAGGGACAATTACATCGCGTTCGCAACGTTGTTCGTCGCGTTCGACGCGGCGTTGGCGGCGTCGTCAGCGGCGTTCATCGCAGCGTTCATGGCGTTGTCGGCAGCGTTCGACGCATTCTCGGCAGCATTGGCAGCCATGTTGGCCGCATTGTCTTCATGGTTGCCACTGCAGGCAGCCAGGCCGAGCGAAGCGGCGAGAACGAGCGAAAGAGCAATCGACTTGGTCATGGGCAACAACCCCTCTCTGAGAAAAAAAAGATGCAGACCACTCTCGGAGAAAAGCTCACCCCCCATTGCGCCTGCGCCGCGATTCGTAATGCCTTGATCAAGGCAAGGCAATCCCATTCGTCGCAAAGCAAGGCTTTGTGGGGGTCGTTACGCTTGGTTCGTCGCAGAATTGACGGGCATTGACGTATATAAAGATTTCTTTATATGACGTCTTCATGCACTCCGCTCTCGACATTTTCCGGGCGCTTGGCGACCCGACGCGACTGCGGATCGTGCATCTTTTGCGCGCAATGGAACTGGCTGTGGGCGAAATCGCCCAGGTCGTCGGGCAAAGCCAGCCCCGCGTCTCGCGCCATGTGCGCATCCTTGCCGAAGCGGGTCTTGTCGAACGGCGCAAGGAGGGCAACTGGGTGTTCCTTCGCCTGGCACGCGGGCAGGGGATCGCGCCTTTCCTCACGTTGTTCGATCGGCTCGAACCTTCGCAGTCTGAAGTGCTGTGGCAGGCGGCCGATCTGGCCCGCTTGTCGGCGGTCCGGGCCGAACGGGCGCGCGCGGCCGAAGCCTATTTCGCCGATCATGCCAATGAATGGGACGCGATCCGCTCGCTCCATGTACCCGAAGCGCAGGTGGAGGCCGCGATGACCGCGCTGCTGGCGCGCGAACCGATCGGCCATATGCTCGACATTGGCACTGGCACTGGCCGGATGATCGAATTGTTCGGCTGCGACGCGCGCCAGGTTACCGCGCTTGACCGCAGCCCCGACATGCTACGCCTCGCCCGCGCCAAGCTGCCGCAGGATGCGGGCGACAAATATGCGCTGCTGCTGGGCGATTTCCTGTCCCTGCCGATGGAATCGGGCAGCATCGACACGGTGCTGTGCCATCAGGTACTCCATTATGCGCAGGCGCCCGAAAGCGTCATTGCCGAAGCGGCGCGCGTGACCGCGCGGAACGGCCGCGTATTGATCGCTGATTTCGCCCCTCATCAGCGGGAAGAACTGCGCATGCGCGACCAGCATGCGCGGCTTGGCTTTGCCGATGCCCAGATCGAAGGCTGGTTCGCGGATGCGGGCCTGGTTCTCGAACAGGTCGAAAGTCTGCCGGGGCAGGAATTGACGGTGCAACTCTGGCTGGGGCGGCGCAAAGGCGCTGACGTCCTGCCGCTCGAACGACGGATATCCGCATGACCATTGATGATCGCGTACCTCTTTATGCGGATCTGGCTGGCGACGCGCGCGTCAGCTTCGAATTTTTTCCGCCCAAGACGGAAAAGATGGAGGCGCAACTCTGGTCGGCGATCGAAACGCTGGCGCCGCTCGCGCCTCGTTTCGTGTCCGTCACCTATGGCGCGGGCGGTTCGACGCGCGAGCGCACGCACAATACGGTCGCTCGCATAGCGCGGGAAACCCCGCTTGCCGCCGCCGCGCACCTCACCTGCGTCGCTGCCAGCACGGACGAGATTGACGAGATTGCCGACGCCTATTGGCAGGCCGGCGTGCGCCATATCGTCGCGTTACGCGGCGATCCGCCTGAGCAGGGTGGACGGTTCGAAGCGCATGCCAATGGCTATGCGGGCGCGGCCGATCTGGTCGAAGGACTGATGAAGCGCCACCCGTTCGAAATTTCCGTGTCCGCCTATCCCGAGGTTCATCCCGACGCCCGTGATCCGCAAAGCGATCTCGACAATCTCAAGAGCAAGCTGGACGCCGGGGCGACCCGCGCCATCACGCAATTCTTCTTCGAACCCGACACCTATTTCCGTTTCATGGACAAGGTGCGTGCCGCCGGCATCGATGCGGAAATCGTGCCCGGCATCATGCCGGTCGGCAATTTCGCCGCGGTCCAGCGCATGGCGGCGATGTGCAACACCGATGTCCCGGCCTGGATGGGGCGCCTGTTCGAAGGTCTGGACGACCGCCCCGCCGCTCGCCAGCTTATATCCGCGACGCTCGCGGCCGAACTCTGCCGCAAACTCTATGAAGGGGGCGTGCGCGACTTTCATTTCTATACGCTCAACCGGGCGGAACATAGCTATGCGATCTGCCATCTGCTGGGTTTAAGGCCCAAGGTGACGGTGGAAGCCTGACACGCAATCAACCCCTCCGTTCGGTTC
>NZ_CH959307.1:370261-438294 GCF_000153545.1 Sphingomonas sp. SKA58 | reverse complement strand
ACCGAACGGGGAGAGGGAGCAAATGACCGCCGAACAGAAATTCCGCCAACTGGCTGCCGAAAAGATCCTGATCTTTGACGGCGGCTATGGCACGTCGATCCAGAAACATGGCCTGGCCGAAGCCGATTATCGCGGCGAACTCGACTTGGCGAAGGATCAGAAGGGCAATAACGACCTGCTCTGCCTGACCCGCCCCGACATTGTAGAGGGCATCCACACCGCTTATCTCGACGCGGGCGCGGACATGGTCGAAACCAACACGTTTAGTTCGACCAAGATCGCCATGGCCGATTATGGCTGCGAACATCTGGTCTGGGACATTAATCTCGCGGCGGCCAGGCTGGCCCGCTCGGCGTGCGAGAAGGCAAGCGCGAAGGACGGCAAGCCGCGCTTCGTCTGCGGTTCGATCGGCCCGACCAACAAGACGCTTTCCATCTCGCCCGACGTCAACGACCCCGCCTATCGTGAGGTCGACTATGATACGCTCAAGGCCGATTATCGCGAACAATGCGACGCGTTGATCGCGGGCGGGGTGGATTTCCTGCTGGTCGAAACCTGTTTCGATACGCTCAATGCCAAGGCTGCGGGCATGGCCGCGCGCGAAGCGGAAGCGGCGGCCGGACGCTCCGTGCCGCTGATGCTCAGCTTCACCATCACCGACATGTCGGGCCGCAACCTGTCGGGCCACACGATCAACGCCTTCTGGTATTCGCTGCGCCATTTGAAGCCGCTCACTATAGGGGTGAACTGCGCCTTCGGCGCGGATCTGCTGCGGCCTTACCTCAGCGAACTGTCGAAGAATGCCGACACGCTGATCCTGGCCTATCCCAATGCCGGACTGCCCAACGAACTGGGCCAATATGACGAGCTGCCCGAAACCACCGCGAAGCTGATCCGCGACTGGGTGGATGAAGGGCTGGTCAATATGGTCGGCGGCTGCTGTGGCACGACGCCTGCGCATATTGGCGCGGTGGCGAAGGCGCTGGCCGGTCACAAGCCGCGTATGGTGCCCGATCTGCCGGTCGTGACGCGGCTCGCGGGCCTCGAACCCATGCATATCGCGGCCTGAAACCCACATCCGTTCGGTTCGAGCTTGTCGAGAACCGGGCGCGGATGCTTCTCGACTTCGCTCGAAGCGAACGGATATTGATAAGATGACCACCCAATCCACCGCCAACTTCGTCAACATCGGTGAACGCACCAACGTCACCGGTTCCGCCAAGTTCAAGAAGCTGATCATGGCCGGCGACTATGCCGCCGCCATCGATATCGCGCGCGATCAGGTCGAAAACGGCGCGCAAATCGTCGACGTGAACATGGACGAAGGCCTGCTCGACGCGGTCGAGGCGATGACCACCTTCCTCAAGCTGATGACTGCCGAACCGGACATCAGCCGCGTGCCCGTGATGATCGACAGCTCCAAATGGGACGTGATCGAGGCGGGCCTCAAATGCGTGTCGGGCAAGCCGGTCGTCAACTCGATCAGCATGAAGGAGGGTGAGGAAGCCTTCCTCCACCACGCGCGCCTCTGCATGGCCTATGGCGCCGCTGTCGTCGTGATGGCGTTCGACGAAACCGGGCAGGCCGACACAAAGGAACGCAAGGTCGAAATCTGCGAGCGCGCCTACAAGCTGCTGATGACCATCGGCTTCCCGCCGGAAGACATCATCTTCGATCCCAATATCTTCGCCGTGGCGACGGGGATCGAGGAGCATAATAATTACGGCGTCGACTTCATTGAGGCGTGCAAGGAGATCAAGGCCCGCTGCCCGCATGTCCATATTTCGGGCGGCCTGTCGAACTTCTCCTTCTCCTTCCGGGGCAATGAGCCGGTACGCCGGGCGATGCACAGCGTCTTCCTCTACCACGCCATTCCGGCGGGGCTGGACATGGCGATCGTCAATGCGGGGCAGCTCGACGTCTATGACGCGATCGACCCGGCGCTGCGCAAGGCGTGCGAGGACGTCCTCCTCAACACCGACCCCGAAGCGGGCGACCGCCTCGTCGCGCTTGCCGAATCCTTCAAGGGCAAGGATGCCGCGTCCGAAAAGGCGGCGCAGGAATGGCGCGGCTGGCCGGTTGCCAAGCGGCTGGAACATGCTCTGGTCAAGGGCATCGACATGTATGTGGTCGAGGATACGGAGGAAGCCCGCCTGGCCGCCGCCCGGCCGATCGAGGTGATCGAAGGCCCGCTGATGGACGGCATGAATGTCGTGGGCGACCTGTTCGGCGCGGGCAAGATGTTCCTGCCCCAGGTCGTGAAGTCCGCCCGCGTCATGAAGAAAGCGGTCGCGCATCTGCTGCCCTATATCGAAGCGGCAAAGGAGCCGGGCGCGAAGGGCAAGGGCAAGATCGTCATGGCCACGGTCAAGGGCGACGTCCACGACATCGGCAAGAATATCGTCGGCGTCGTGCTCCAGTGCAACGGCTTCGACGTCATCGACATGGGCGTAATGGTGCCCTGGCAGGACATATTGAAGGCCGCGAACGAGAATGACGCCGACATGATCGGCCTGTCGGGCCTTATCACCCCTTCGCTCGACGAGATGGTGACGGTGGCTGCTGAAATGCAGCGCGCCAACATGACGATGCCGTTGCTGATCGGCGGCGCGACCACGTCGAAGGTCCATACCGCGCTGCGCATCGATCCAGCCTTCACTGGCCCGGTCGTCCATGTGCTCGACGCCAGCCGCGCC
Source organism: Sphingomonas sp. SKA58 (assembly GCF_000153545.1). Lineage (NCBI taxonomy): Bacteria > Pseudomonadati > Pseudomonadota > Alphaproteobacteria > Sphingomonadales > Sphingomonadaceae > Sphingomonas > Sphingomonas sp. SKA58. Next base: position 435,598 of record NZ_CH959307.1, on the reverse strand, counting down.
GTCGGCGTCGCGACCGCATTGGTGTCGGACACGCAAAAGACCGATTTCGTTGCCAGGACGAAGGCCGATTATGATCATGTCCGCAAGGCGCGGGAAGGGAAGGGGCAAAGCCAGCTTCTCTCGATCGAGGACGCGCGCGCCAACGGGTTCGAGATGGACGAGGCTTTGAAAGCCCCGCGTCCGCGCCTGCCCGGCGTGCATCGCTTTCCCGACTGGGATTTGAAGGATCTGGTCCAATATATCGACTGGACCCCTTTCTTCCGCGCATGGGAACTGGCGGGCAATTATCCCGCGATCCTGGACGACGAGATTGTCGGCGAAAGCGCGCGCAGCCTGTTTGCCGACGCGCAGAAGATGCTGGACCGGATCGTCCATGAAAAATGGCTGACCGCGCGTGGCGTCTGTGGCCTGTGGCCCTGCCGCCGGGTCGGCGACGACATTATCGTCCATGTCGAGGACGAGAAACATGTCCGCCTGCCCATGCTGCGACAGCAGATCGCCAAGCGCGAAGGGCGGGCCAATATGTGCCTGGCCGACTTCATCAGCCCCAATGGTGACTGGATGGGCGGCTTTGCCGTGTCGATACACGGCATCGAACCGCATCTTGCCCGCTTCAAGGCGGCGATCGATGACTATTCGGACATTCTTCTGAAAGCGCTGGCCGATCGTCTGGCCGAAGCCTTTGCCGAGCGATTGCACTATTATGTCCGCACCGCGCTATGGGGCTATGCCGAAGGGGAGCAGCTGACCAACGAAGCGCTCATCAAAGAGCAATATCGCGGCATCCGCCCCGCGCCCGGCTATCCCGCCTGCCCGGAACATAGCCTCAAACCCCTGCTGTTCGACATGCTCGACGCGCATCACGCCACAGGGGTTTCGCTGACCGAAAGCTTCGCCATGCTGCCGACGGCGGCGGTCAGCGGCTTCTATTTCGGCCACGATCAGGCCGAATATTTCGGCGTCGCCCGCGTCGGCCGCGATCAGTTGGAGGATTATGCCGCGCGGCGCGGTATCGACCTGGAAACGGCCGAGCGTTATTTGCGCCCCAATCTCGACTAAGGCGGACTTCCAGGGCGACGCGTCATCGCGCGTCGCCCGCCCCGGTCAGAAATCCAGCTCGGCGCGCCAGCCAATGACATCGACGCTGTAGTCCCGGTCGTCCCCGGCCAATATCGCCGCGTCGCCAAAGCGCAGATGGGCGTAATTGACGTTGAAGCGCAGGAACTCGACCGGCGTCCACACCATCGCGGCGATCACCGCCTTTTGCGTGCCGCCCACGATCCCCTTGTCATTCAAGTCCAGATAATCGTAGCGCAGCGTCGCCTGCAACGCGCCCCATCCGCCGCTGCCGACCGGGCCGTCAGGCGTCACCGTGCCGAAAATGCCGTTCTTATACCCCCGCTGTTCGCCGGTGAGCACATAGCCGACTTCGCCATAGCCGCCGAAAAAGAGCGGATCGGCAACGCCAGCTTGCGACACCCGCAACCAATGCGCCTCGCTTGCCCACCAGAAGGGGCCGCGTTCGCCGGCAAACTCCAGCCCATAATGGCTTTCGCTTTTCCCGACGATCTGCGGCGTCGCCAGGAAGCGGCTGTTGGCGGAATGAAGATAGGCGCGCTGGCGATAGCGTTGGCCGACCGACGAGAGCCGCTGGAAATCGCGCCAATGGCCCGACGCCGCCAGATGCAATTGCGTGTCGCCCCATTTGGGCGCCAGCACGATGCGCCCGTCGAGGGAGTAGCTGTTATTCTCGTCCCCGCCATCGGCGCCGTCCGCATCATTGGTCAGCGAATCGGCACTGTCGGAAAACAGGCCCGCCTGCGCCAGCAGGATGCCCTTGCGATATTGCACGGACAGCCCCAGCCGCCGCTCGAAATTGAAGGCGTCGGTAAAGGCCGCGCGCTCCATCACCGCGCCGCCGGTATCGCTGATCAGTTCGTCCAGCGACTGGAAGCCATTATGATTGCCCAGCGTCACCAGCCACGGGCCCTTTTCATAGGTGATGAAGGAATCGACCAGATCGACGCTGTTGTCGGACAGTTCCAGTTCCAGCTTGTAGCCAAAGCCGCCGCCGATCGTGCCTTCGCCGCCCAGCCGCAGTCGCCGCAATTCGTTGGAATAGCCCCGCGCCCGGTCCGCGACGCTGTCAGGCGTCATCAGCAGTCCGGCGTCATATTGGATGCGACCCTTGGGGTGGAAGGTCATCTTTCCCTGGGAAAAGACCGGGCCTCCCTTCCAGCGAACCGCCGTGGGCGTTTGGGCGGGCGGGGCGGGCTCGGTGGCGGCCGCCAGTGGTGGCGGGGCAGGGGTGCCGCCCTGCGTCGCGGCCATCACAGCCGCCGAATCACCACCGCCGATGCGCGCTTCCAGCCGGTTTATCTGGGCCTTGAGCGCGGCGATTTCGGCCCGCAACGCCGCGGCCTCCTGCTGGCTGATCGCCTGCGCCGCGGCAGGGACGTGCGCCGTTGTCAGGATCAGCGCGATCGCGGTCATCGGTTTCAAAGCTGGCATGGGCACGCCCTTTCTCTGGGCGGAGCCAATATGAACTATTTATTGCATATAAGGGTCTTTAATATTGCTAAAATATGACAGTGGTTCAGGTGGAACCGGGGTTGGTGATTGCGCGTCCATTCGCTACTCCTGCCGACCCATGCGCATCGCCTTTTCCCTCCCGCGCGCCCTGCGCCTCGCTATGCCGCCGCTTGGCGCGATGCTGCTCGGGCTGTCGGCCTGTTCGAAAGAAGATAGCGGACTGATCGTCGTCAGTGTCGTTGGCGATCGGGACGACCTGAAAAAGCCATTGCAGCAATTGCCGGACCCGGCCGCCAAGCTGTTGCTGGAAAGCACGGCGCAGGGTCTTGTCGCTTTCGATGCGCGCGGGGACATCGTGCCGGGGCTAGCCCAGCGCTGGATCGTCGAGGATGATGGACGCAGCTACATCTTCCGACTGCGGCGCGCATTCTGGGCTGATGGGTCGCGCGTCACCGCCACCGCAGTCGCGCGGATGCTGATGGCGCGCATCACCAGCCTGCGCCAGCTTGACCCCGATGGCCCGCTCGATGCGGTTCAGGCGGTCGTGCCCATGACGGGTGAGGTCATCGAAATCCGCATGGTCGCCGCGCGCCCCTATATGCTCCAGATGCTGGCGCAGCCGCAAATGGGTATCCTGTCGCGCGATGGCGGCACCGGGCCTTACCGGGCGCGGCGGCAGGGCGGCGCGTTGATGCTGACGCCGGTGGACCGGTCGACGGGCGACGATGACGCAGAGGAAGAACCGATTCCGCCCTCGATGCTGCGCGTCCTGCGTGCCGAGCGGGCGGCGCTGGGCATCGTGCGTTTTCGCGAAGGACGCTCGGCGCTCATGTTGGGCGGTCGGTTCGCGGACGTGCCGCTGCTCGTGCCCGCCGGCATAGACCGGGACGCGGTGCGGATTGATCCGGTGCAGGGCCTGCTCGGCCTTGCGGTGGTCGGCACCGGCGCGATGCTGGACGATGACAATGTCCGCGCCGCGATTAACATGGCGATCGACCGCAGTCAGTTGCCCAATCTCTTCCCGCTCGGCGGCTGGACCACGACCGATCGCATTGTCCCGTCCGACCTCGACCTTGGCCGCGCCCCGACCGCGCCGGCTTGGGCCAGCCAGTCTATGGACGATCGCCGGGCGCGGGCGAGCGCGACCATCACGCGCTGGCGCGCCGATCATGAGGATGTACCCGCGCTGCGCATCGCTCTGCCCGAAGGCCCCGGGGCGACATTGCTGTTTGGGATGCTGCGCCGGGACTTGGGGGCGATCGGCCTTGCCGCCGAACGAGTCGCCATGACCGATCCGGCCGACCTGCGCCTGATCGACGAAGTCGCACCCTATGACAGCGCGCTATGGTATCTCGGCCGTGTCGGCTGCGCGCGCAAAGTGCATTGCAACCCCGCCGCCGACGCCGCGATGCAGTCGGCCAGCCTTGCCAGCACTACGGAGGAGCGGCTGGCCCGCATCGCCGAAGCCGAAGCGCTGATTCAGGCGCATAATGGCTATATCGCGCTCGGCGCGCCGGTGCGCTGGTCGCTCGTATCGCGCCGCCTCGGCGGCTTCATGCCTTCGCAGCGCGCGCGCCACCCATTGAACCATCTCCTCGCCTCCCCCAATTAGAGAAGGTGGAGGAGACAATTGATGGCGTTATCGCAGGACCAGTTCGACCATATCGTGCGGGACATGCCGGGCTTTGGCCGGGATCCGGCCTCGGTCCGCCGCCGGATCGAGGCGATGGAGGCGATGCTGGAGGGGCTGTTCGTGATCCCCGGCACCAACCGCCGCGTCGGGCTGGACAGCTTGGTCGGCCTGGTGCCCGTGGTGGGTGACATCGCCACCGCCGCGATGGGGGCGTGGATCGTGTGGGAAGCGCGCAGCCTTGGCATGTCGAAATGGCATCTAACGCGCATGGCCGCCAATGTCGGGATCGACACGCTGGTCGGCGCAATCCCGTTCGCCGGCGATATCTTCGACTTTCTCTACAAGTCCAACACAAAGAATCTGCGCATCATCCGCAAGCATCTGGACCGCCATCATCCCGCGACGGCGGTGATCGACCAGTAATCAGTCCTTTTTGCCATCCTTGGCGAGCGGCTGCACCTTGGGGTCAAGGTCGAGGATAAGGCCGGGCTTGCGGGCGGGGGCCAAGCCGGATGCGCCGCGCCGCGCTGGCCGGGCGACAGGGATGCTTGGCCCCGGCTCGATCCGCAAATAGCTGGGTCCCGGCGCCCCGCCCTGATGCGCCGGACAGCGCGTATATTCCATCGCCCGGTCCATGCAGATCCACACTTCGCTCAGCCAGTTGCCGCGCACGGTGGTGACGCGCAGCATCTCCGGCTCCAGCCGCTTGTTCGCGGCGGCGAAGGCGGCGGCGAACTGCGCGACCGTCAGCGTCTTGCGCTGGGCGAGCGCGGCCATGTCGGGATAGCGCAGCGACTGGTAGAAGGCGCGCGACAGGTTGAAATACAGTTCCGGCTTGGTCGTCATGCAGGTGCCATGTTTGGCCCATTCATGCTGGATCAATTGCACTGAGGGCGTCGCGCAGAGATTGTCCCGCACCACATCGCGCGGCACCAGGTCGGCCGGCCGGCAATATTGTGGCCATTCCTTGCCAACGCCATCGGGCCACAGGCCATGCAGGGTGAAGCCGAATTTGCCGTTGCGCCCGCCGCATTGCAGGCTGCCGCGATCCCGCGCGGTTGAACAATATTGCGGCGTCCAGCTGATCGCCAGCGTGTAGCTGCCGATCGGCAGCACGCGCTTGGGCTCCTTGGCGGTCGGCCCCTCGGCTTTGGGCCGGGGCAGGGTGGCGGGCATCCGGCATTGCGCCGACTGGGCCAGCGCCGCTGAAGGCGCGACCATGAGCAGCAGGGCAAGGATCAGCCTAGGCATAGTCGAAATCCAGTCCGATGTCGGCCGCCGGCGCCGACTGGGTCAGCCGCCCGACGCTGATATAGGTAACGCCCGTCTCCGCCTTGGCGCGGATCGTGTCCAGCGTCACGCCGCCCGACGCTTCGGTCGGCACCCGTCCGCCCACCAGCGTCACCGCTCCGCGCAGCACGGGCGCGGCCATATTGTCGAGCAGCAGATGCGTGGCGCCGGCGCTCAGCGCCGGTTCGATCTGGTCGATCCGGTCGACTTCGACGATGATGCGCTCCACCCCGGCGGCGACGGCGCGACGCACCGCTTCCTCCACCGACCCGGCGACCGCGACATGATTATCCTTGATCATCGCCGCGTCCCATAGGCCCATGCGGTGATTGGTCGCGCCGCCCATCCGCGTCGCATATTTCTCCAGCACCCGCAGCCCCGGTATCGTCTTGCGCGTGTCAAGCAAGGTCGCGCCCGTTCCCATGATCGCATCGACATAGGCGCGGGTCATCGTCGCGATCCCGGTCAGATGCTGCACCGTGTTGAGCGCCGACCGCTCGGCCGTCAGCATCGCGCGCGCCTTGCCACGGATGCGCATCAGGTCAGTGCCCGCCGCGACCCGGTCGCCATCCCGGTGCAGCATCTCAATCTCGACCTGCGGATCGAGCGCACGGAAAAAGGCGACCGCGATCGGCAGGCCCGCCAGCGTCACCGCGTCGCGGCTGTCCATGACGCCCTCGAACATGGCGTCGGCGGGGATCACCGCCTCGCTGGTGACGTCCCGGCCATCGGGGCCAAGGTCTTCGGCCAGGGTGGCGGCGACGAAGGCGTCAAGGTCGAAGTCGGGAAGCGCGAATGCGTCAGGAAGAAAGCCGTTCATGGGTGCCGTCTTTCATGGCTGCCAGGAAATCGCAATAGCGCGCCTCCAGTTCATCGAGCGACGGCCCGGCCAAGTCCAGCTGCGCCTGCGCCATCAGCAGGGCGCCTTCCTCGCGTAGCCGCGCACGCCGGCCGGTCAGGCTCAGCGTCGATCCCGCGCCCAGCAGGCAATCGAGAAACTGCATCGCCGCGATCGGGCTGGTCGCCGCCGCCGCGCGGATGCCGCCAAAGCCGCGCCGCACGAAATGATCGAAATCATCGTTCATCGGCACGATCCGGTTCCAGTCATAATCGCCCCGGTCCGGCCCGCCGCGCAGGTCGCGCGCGCCGATCTGCGCGGTCGCCGCGCCCAGCCAGTGCAGGGCGGTGACGGCGGTGAAGGGATCATTGATGCCCGGCGACAGCGCCCGCAGCGCGATTTCCACCAGTTCGTCGATCAGGAATTCGATATCCTGTGATGGGGACCGCATCGCCCCCAGCGAGAAACAGCCGCGCAGCCGGTCGGCCATCGCATCATCCGGCTCCGCGCCGACGACAGCCAGCAAAACCACGTCGGGATGGACAAAATCGCCCGGCCGCAGCCGCAATTCGATCCGACATTCTGTGTCCCGCGCGATCCGGTCCAGCCCGGCAAAATCGATGATCTGGATATAGCCCGTGCCGGTCGCCGCCACCGGCGCCCCCTGCGGCGGCTGATCCTGCTGCTCGGCGGCGCACTCTTTGGGAAAGCGATCGCGCACGCTGCGCAGCAGTCGCTCGCCAATCCCTTCCAGCACCGCGTTGATGCGGATGGAGGCGGGAACATGGTTGAGGAAATAGACCAGAACGACGATGGAGGCCGCCATCAGGCTGGTGGCGATCAGCAGCGACAATTGCGGCACGAAGCCGGGGTCGCCCGCCGTTTCATAGGCGTCGCGCACCACGCGCAGCACCAGCACGGAATAGACGAAGGTGGCGATGAAGGTTGCCAGCGACAGCTGGTTGCCGCGATCCTCCATGAAATTGGACAGCAGGCGCGGGCCATAGCTGCCCGACGCATAGACGACGGCCGCAATGGTGATCGAAAAGACGGTTGATGCGACACCGATCATCGACCCGGATATGACGTTCAGGACATTGCGCGCGCCTTCGGGCCGGGCTTCGTCCACCCAGTCATGGCTGGTCAGCCACTGCGCCGCGCCATGGCGATCCATCCAGACGGTCAGGATCGCCAGCAGCGCGGCGCTGGTCGTGAACAAAGCGGGATAGAACCAATAGCTGGCCCGCGTTCCCTGCCACAGCGCGCGCAGCCGCGCGATCATCGCGGATCAGGCCTCAGCCACGCGGGCCGACATCGCCCTGGCCCACCGTGCCGCTCGCCATGTCCAGCATCCGGTCCAGGCTCTTCTTGGCCTGCAACCGCAATGTCTCGTCCATTTCGATGCGTGGCTGCAAGTCGCGCAGGGCCAGATACAGCTTCTCCATCGTATTGAGCGCCATATAGGGGCAGATATTGCAGTTGCAGTTGCCGTCCGCGCCCGGTGCGCCGATGAAGTTCTTGTCCGGCACCGCCTTTTGCATCTGGTGGATGATATGCGGTTCGGTCGCGACGATCAGCGTGTCGCCCGGCATCGTCTTGGCGAAATCCAGGATGCCGCTGGTCGATCCGACATAGTCGGCATGATCGACGATATAGGGCGGGCATTCGGGATGCGCGGCGATGGGCGCGTCGGGGTGCTGCGCCTTGAGCTTGAGCAATTCGGTTTCGCTGAACGCCTCATGCACGATGCACACGCCCGGCCACAGCAGCATGTCGCGGCCCAGCTTACGCTTCAGATATCCGCCCAGATGCTTGTCCGGGCCAAAGATGATCTTCTGATCGGCCGGGATCTGCGCCAGTATCTTTTCGGCGGAGGACGACGTCACGATGATGTCGGACAGCGCCTTCACCTCGGCCGAACAGTTGATGTAGCTCAGCGCAATATGATCGGGATGCGCCTCGCGGAACGCCTTGAACTGGGCAGGGGGGCAGCTGTCCTCCAGGCTGCATCCCGCGTCCATGTCCGGCAGCACGACGATCTTGTCCGGGGACAGAATTTTCGCCGTTTCCGCCATGAAGCGCACGCCGCAGAACGCGATGACATCCGCGTCCGTCTCCGCCGCCTTGCGCGACAACTCTAGCGAATCCCCGACGAAATCGGACAGGTCCTGAATCTCGGGCGACTGGTAGTAATGTCCCAGGATGACGGCGTTGCGCTCCTTGCGCAGCCGGTCGATTTCCGCGCGCAGGTCCAGTCCCTGCAATGATCCGCCTATGCCGCCGCGTGCGTCCACCCTGTCATCTCCGTCTAAAGCATTTGGACGGGCAGATAAGCGGGCAAGCGCGGAGGATCAAGGACGGCGATCAGGGATGCCGGGGCCAGTCGGCGTATAAAGGCCGCGCCGCGCCCGGCGTCCCTGCGGTCATGGCGTCGCCGATCGCCCGGCCGATGGGGCTGAAGGCTATGACCTCCGCAACGATCTGCGTGCCAAAGAGGAGGGCAAGGCCCCAAATATAGGCAGGATGGATCACGCCGACCCGCCCTTTGTCCCGCCACATCCCTGCAATGATGAACAGCGCAGGAAAGGCCACCGCCGAAATCACCCAGGCCATCGGCATCATGAGCGGCAGAGGCAATAGTCGGCCGAACCCCGGCCCTGTGATCGACGCCATCGCGCACAGCATCAGCCGGCTGTGCCAGTCGGTACGGCGCCGCATGCGGATCGCCCACAGGACGATCGCGGCAAAGGTAAGGATGCCGATCGGATTGCCGATCAGAAATTCGTCACGGGCAAAGAAGAAGGGGCCGCCATATGCGCGAATGACGTGAATCGTGATCGCCATCCCCAGCACGACCATCGCAGGCACCCAGGCCAGGGCCAGCCAGCCCAATTGCTTGTGAAGCCTGGTCGATCCGGTCGCCACCAATCCCGTCTGAAGCAGGTAGAGCACAACCCAGCCGAAAAAGGCGACGGCATGGACATGATACAGGATCGGCGACGCGAAGCTGGATCGTTGGAACAGGATGTTGGTGGAAAAACCCGCGATCAGCACGAAAGCCATGATGCAGGCGCTGATGAAGAAAAAACGATGCTCTCGCTTTAAAACGGTTGCAGCCGATACTGTCTTCGTCGCCATGATGCCCCCACGCATGCCTGACTGACGTGATGATATCATTGCCGAGGGGGACCGGTCAATTTGACATGATCATCCTGCTATCGATTCCGGGCCAGCACCTCGTTGATCGGCGTGGTAACGTCCCATTGCTCGCGATTGTCGCCCTTTCTTTCGGGCGGGAAGGTGACGATCACGCGCGCATCGCCATAGCCCATGGCGGCGAGCGGCGCGCCCATCAGCCTGGCGAGCGCGGTGCGCCCATATTCGCGCGCCTGCGCCATGCGTTCGGGCGACCGCGCCGACGCTTTTGCCCGCGCTTCGGCATGGGCCGACGCCCGGCGGCTGAGCGCCTCGCCCGCCTCGCGCGTAACGAACAGGCCGCTGGTGCGCACCAGCGTGCGGCGCGCCTCGTCCAGATTGGGCGTGTCGGCCTTCACATCGGGCGCGTTGACGATCAGCGTGCGGCGCTGCTCGTCCCACTCCAGGTCGCTGGCGGACAGGCCCGACAAGTCGACGAAATAATCCACCGTATAGGGCATCTTGACCACCTGGTCGGACTTGAGCCAGCCAAAGCCACGGACATCGCGCGCGGTGCTTTGGATCGTGCCATTGAGCCGCGACACGCGCAGGCTGCTGCTGCCGGCGATCCGCTCGGCGATGATCTTCGTCACCGCCGATCCGTCATCCTCGACGCTCACCACATAGTCGCGATTATAGCGTTGCCAGCCCACCAGCATCGCCGCTCCCACGATCAGGATCAGCAACGCAGCGGCGACCGGCCCGGCATAGGCTTTCAGGTCGCGCGCCACAGCCCGTCCTCCGCCGGATGGGCCAGCCCCCGGCCATTGAGGTCGATCAGATGCGCCAGCACCGACCGGCCCGCCGCGCCATAAAGCCGCGGGTCGACGCCCTTGTACATCTCCGCGACCATGTCGGGGATCGCGCTGTCGCCATGACGCGCCAGGAACCGCAAAATCTGGCCCTCGCGCTGCTTGCGGTGCCCCATCATGCCGCGCACCAACCGCTGCGGGTTTTCAACCGGATCGCCATGGGCGGGGTAGTAGATCCCGTCGTCCCGCTCGGCCAGACGCTGCATCGACCGCATATAGGCGGTCATGTCGCCATCGGGGGGCGAAATCACGCTGGTCGACCAGCCCATGACATGATCGCCGGTGAACAGCGCCTTTTCTTCACGCAGCGCGAAGCAGAGATGGTTGGACGTGTGGCCCGGCGTTGCCACCGCTTCCAGCGTCCAGCCTGGTCCCTCCACAAACTCTCCATCTGCCAGCACTCGGTCCGGCCGATAATCCGGATCGAACGCCGCATCCGCGCGCGGGCCGTCATCCTCCAGCGTCAGTGGCGCGCATCCCACGACCGGGGCGCCGGTTGCCTCGCTGAATGGCCGCGCGCCGGGACTATGGTCGCGATGGGTATGGGTGCACAGGATCGCGACGACCGGCCGGCCGCCAATGGCCCGTGCAATCGCGGACAGATGATCGGGCTGGTCCGGCCCAGGATCGATCACCGCCACCGCCTCGCCGCCCACGACATAGGTCTGCGTACCGGTATAGGTGAAGGGCGAAGGGTTGGGCGCCAGAACGCGGCGCACCAGCGGCGACAGCGTCATCATGATGCCGGTCGGCAGGTCGGCCGGATCGAAAGGGGATGCCATATGTCCCATGTGCCTCTTTCGCCCCGAATTTCAAGAGCGCCTGTCCCTCCCCACTGTCAGTGCCCGCGTCAGCGATTGCCCCCGATCAGGTCGCCAAATTCGCCCAGCACCGAACCTTCGCCCCTGTTTTGCCCGCCACGGCTGCCGGCTGCCGCCAGCATTCGTCCCGCAAGGCGCGAAAAGGGCAGGGACTGGATCCACACATGGCCCGGCCCGCGCAACCGCGCGAAGAACGCGCCTTCGCCGCCGAAGATCATGGATTTGACGCCGCCCGCCGCGACCAGATCGAAATCGACGCCGGGCGTCATTGCCGCCAGGCAGCCGGTGTCCACATGCAGTTCCTCGCCCGGCGCCAGTTCCTTTTCAACCAGCGTGCCGCCCATCTGCACGAACACCCATCCATCGCCCGACAGCCGCTGCATGATGAAGCCTTCGCCGCCGAACAGCCCGGTCATGATCCGCTTCTGGAAATGCACGCCGATCGCCACGCCCTTGGCGGCGGCCAGGAAACTGTCCTTCTGGCAAATCAGCGCGCCGCCATATTGGTCCAGCTTGAGCGGCAGGATGGATCCCGGCGTTGGCGATGCAAAGGCGACCCGCGCCTTGCCGTGGCCCTGATGGGTGAAGACCGTGGTGAACAGGCTCTCGCCCGTCACCAGCCGCTTGCCCGCACCCAGCAGCTTGCCCATGAAACCGCCATCCGCGCCGCCGCTGCCGTCGCCGAACACCGTGGTCATGCTGATCGCGCCGTCCTTCCACACCATTGCGCCCGCTTCGGCGACCGCGCTTTCGCCCGGATTCAGTTCGATCTCCAGAAACTGCAATTCCTGGCCCTTGATTTCGAAATCAATGTCATCGGACAGGCTGGCGCTGCGATGATGGCTCCAGGGGGAATTGGGCATGGACATGCACTCCTGCGGATCAAAGGATGCCCCTCCTTACCGGATCGCGTCATGCCCGAAAACCGTTCACTCTTGCCCATGCGCCTGTGCCATTTCAGGCCAGTGCGTCGCTGGGTGTTCGCGCGCGCTTGGCGGCACGCCTGCAAGCCTCTATGCAGCGCGCCATGCGCATCCTGTCCACAGCCCTGCTCCTGTCCGTCGCCGTCGCCGCGACCGCGCTCGCACAGGGCCAGTCCGCGCCTTTCACACTCAGCGACTCGGGGCGTGGCTATGCCACCCTGTCCGAGGCCCTGAACGCGATCGGCGACGGGCAGGGCACCATCATCGTTGCACCCGGCACCTATCGCCAATGCGCGGTGCAGCAGGGCGGCGTCGTCACCATTCGCGCCGCAAAGCCCGGCACCGCGATCTTCGACGGCGTGCCGTGCGAAGGCAAGGGCGCGCTCGTCGCGCGCGGCCGCGCCACCACCGTCGATGGCATCGTCTTCCAGAATATTCGCGTGCCCGACGGCAATGGCGCTGGCATCCGCCTCGAAAAGGGCGACCTCACCGTCACCAACAGCCTGTTCCGCAATAGCGAGGAAGGCATTTTGACCGGCGACTATGCCGGCGGCCGAGTCAGCATCGACAAGTCCACTTTCCGCAAGCTCGGCCGGTGCGACCGCGATCTCGATTGCGCCCATGGCATCTATATCGGCCGCCTCGCCAGCCTCTCCGTCACCAACAGCCGCTTCGATGAAGGCAATGGCGGTCATTATCTCAAAACCCGCACGCCGCGCGTTACCATCACCGGCAACAGTTTCGACGACAGCGCCGGGCACCTGACCAATTACATGATCGACCTGTCGAATGGCGCGACCGGCACGATCAGCGGCAATGAAATGGTGCAGGGCAAAGACAAGGACAACTGGTCCGCCTTCATCACCGTCGCGCCCGAAGGCCGGGAAAACAGCAGCGCGGGCCTTGTCATCGACGGCAATCGCGCCGGTTTCGTGCCGGGGCTGGAGCGCGGCTCCACCTTCGTCGCCAATTTCACCGATGATGCCGTGCGCATCGGTCGTAATCAGCTTGCGCCCTCGATGAAGGTCAGCGACCGGCGCTGACTTGCGTCGCAATCGTTCCGCCGCGATAAGCCTCTGATGCGTAGCACCTATGACGGCGCGACCGTGCGCCTCTATCATCTGGGTGATGACGGTGGTGTCACCACCCTGCTTTATGGTCCCCTGACGGAAGCGCTGCGCGTCGCCGATCAGCAGCCGGCCGACATGCAGGACGGCCTCTTCATCGCCACCGACAATGATGTCGTCGCCTATCTCGACCTGATCGCGGAATAGCGCGTCACGCTTCGGGCCGCGTCCAGATCCAGCTCCCGCCGATCAGCGCGGCGGCGACCGGGATCAGGAACCAGGGCCAGGGCGACAGGATCAGCGCGAGCGCGATGCTGAACCCGAACGCCGCCACCGCCGCGACCTTGCCCCGCCGGCTGATTGCCCCATGTTCGCGCCAGCGGCGGATATGCGGACCGAACTGCCGATGATTGAGCAGCTTGGCCTCCAGCCGCGGACTCGATCGTGCAAAGCAGAAGGCCGCCAGGATCATGAACGGCACCGTCGGCAACAACGGCAGAAACGCCCCGATCGCGCCCAAACCGATCGAAAGAAACCCCGCGATAAGATAGAGATGCCGCCGCATGGGATTTTTATAGGGCCTTCCTTCTCCCCTCCCTGGAAGGGAGGGGCTGGGGGTGGGTGCCGCCGAGGCACTCGGCGGTCGCATTGAGGATCACCGTCAAAACGCCTTCCAGATTGCTGAACACCTCGCCATTCCAGAAACGTAGCACGGTCCAGCCTCTATCCTTCAGAAAAGCGGTGCGCACCGCATCGTAAACCACTGTATCCTGATGCTGTGCGCCGTCGAACTCCAGCGCCAGTTTGGCAGATCGACACGCGATGTCGACGATGTAAGGGCCGATGACCAGTTGGCGTGTGAACCGCGGGCGATAACGGGACAAGCGCCGCCAGACCATGCGTTCGGCCTCCGTCGCCTCATTGCGTAAAACTCGGGCGTGGCGGGTCATATGATCAGGAACGCGACGCATCTTTCAGGATGGCCGCGCGTGTCTGGCGCCTCCACCCACCCCCGGCCCCTCCCTTTCAGGGAGGGGAGGACGGTTGTTGCTCATCCGCGTCACGCCGCGGGCAGCCGCAACCGCACCAGCAGCCCGCCCAGATCCTCGCTTTCCTCCAGCGCGACGGCGCCGCCGTAAATCTCTGCCACATCGCGCACGATGGCCAGGCCAAGGCCGGTCCCGGGCTTCCCCGAATCGAGCCGCACGCCCCGGTCGAAGATGCGCACCCGTTCCTCTTCGGGAATGCCCATGCCGTCATCCTCGACCGCTATCTCGATCATGCCGGCCGCGCGGCCCACCGTCGCGAACACGCTGCCGCCGCCATATTTCGCGGCATTCTCGATCAGGTTGCCCAGCATCTCGTCCAGGTCCTGCCGTTCCACCCGGACTGCGGCCGTCTTGTCGCCGTCCATGTCGATCCGCGCGTCGGGATAGAGGCGCTGGACGGCGCGCTCCACCGCGCCCAGGCTTTTCCACACATCCGCCCGGCTCTGCGCCGCGCCGCGCCGGCCGACCGCGCGGGCGCGGGCCAGATGATGATCGACCTGCCGCCGCATCGTCGTCGCCTCGCGGATCACCGCGTCGCCAAGGTCCGGCGCCTTGGCGGTCGCCGCGTTCATGATGACAGTCAGCGGCGTCTTGAGCGCGTGGGCCAGGTTGCCGGCATGGGTGCGCGCTTCTTCCGCCTGCCGCTCATTATGGGCAAGGAGGGCGTTCAATTCCTCCACCATCGGCAATACTTCGGCCGGCATCGGTTCTGTCACCCGGCTTTTCTCGCCCCCTCGCATCCGGATGATTTCCAGCCTGACCTTGCGCAGCGGCCGCAGCCCGTAGATCGTCTGCAACGTCGCCAGCACGAACAGGCCCAGCGCCAGCAGCGCGAAACTCTTGAACAGGGTGGATCGCAATGTCTTGATCTGCGCGTCCAGTCCCGACCGCGCCTGCGCCACCATGAACAACCAGTGCGTGTCCGATCCGGGCAGCACCACCGTGCGCTCCATGATGCGCAGGTCCTCGCCGGGGAACTGCTTGCTGTTATAGACGTGCAGCTGGCGATCATTATGTTCGGCCGGCGCCTTGAGCGCCCGGTCCCACAAGGACCGCGACCGCCAATCCTCACGCCCCTTGGCGCTGATCTGGTAATAGAGCCCGCTATTG
This sequence comes from Sphingomonas sp. SKA58, assembly GCF_000153545.1. Classification (NCBI taxonomy): domain Bacteria; kingdom Pseudomonadati; phylum Pseudomonadota; class Alphaproteobacteria; order Sphingomonadales; family Sphingomonadaceae; genus Sphingomonas; species Sphingomonas sp. SKA58. Next base: position 420,328 of record NZ_CH959307.1, on the reverse strand, counting down.
GGCTCCAGGAATCGCTGGTCGGCCAGTTCCCGGTTGAACAGCACCTCGCCGTCCGGGCCGATTTCCGATGCCGCGATCATCGCGGTCAGCACATAATTCATGCCGTCGTCGAAATTGCGCGTGATCGCGTCCGACAGCACGCGGTCCAGCGCCACGCCGCCGCCGATCAGCAGCACACTGATCCACAATGCGGCAATGCCGATCATGCGCCGGCTGATGGAGCCAGTCGACCGGACGGGGGGAGGGGCTGTCGCGTCGGTCACTATCTACTGTTCTGTTCGAGCAGCTTCGAGCGAAGCCGAGAAGCGCCCGTCGAGAACAAGAGCGCCAGGACCTGTTCTCGACAAGCTCGAACCGAACGGGCTGGAGCGGCGGTGATTTTTACCGCCCCGGCTCGTCCAGGCTGTACCCCAGACCCCGGATGGTGGTGATGACGTCGGCGCCCAGCTTCTTGCGGATGCGCGTCACAAACACTTCGATCGTATTGGAATCGCGGTCGAAATCCTGATCGTAGATATGCTCGATCAGCTCGGTGCGGCTCACCACCTTGCCCTTGTGGTGGAGGAGGTAGCTCAGCAGCTTATATTCCTGCGCCGTCAGCTTTACCGGATCGCCCTTCAGCGTCACCTTGCCCGACCGCGTGTCCAGCCGCACGTCGCCCGCCGTCAGTTCGCTCGACGCATTGCCCGACGCCCGGCGGATAAGCGCGCGCAGCCGGGCGATCAGTTCCTCGCTCTGGAAGGGCTTGGCCAGATAATCGTCCGCTCCCGCGTCCAGCCCCGCGACCTTGTCGGACCAGCTGTCGCGCGCGGTCAGCACAAGCACCGGGAAGGTCTTGCCTTCCTTGCGCCACCGGTCGAGCACGGTCAGCCCGTCGATCGTGGGCAGGCCCAGGTCCAGCACGACCGCGTCATAGCTTTCGGTCGATCCCAGGAAATGCCCGTCCTCGCCGTCCGTCGCCAGATCGACGGCATAGCCCGCGCCTTCCAGCGTGGTTCTGAGCTGATGGCCCAGGCTCGGTTCATCCTCGACGATCAGCAGGCGCATGGGCGTGTATTTCCGTTTCTGTTATAACCAGGGTGCAGCGCGGGGTCAGCGCGCCATCGCGATAATATCGCCCGTCCGGCCGTCGGCATCAACCCACATGACCTTGCCGTTCTTCACATATTTGAGGCGATAGCGGTTGGATGACGGATTGAACTCGCTCCCGACATAGGTCGCGCCCCCCACCGCGGCGTCGACGCGGCGCTTGATCATGGAAAAGGGCATGACATGCCCGTCCAGCATCGCGCGGCGGGCGGCATCCTGTTCGTCCCGGCGTCCGCCCGCGTCGGCGGCGGGGATCGTCACCATGGCGGCCACCAGCATGCCGGTGCCGGCTGTCAGGCTTTTCCACTTCATCGTCATGGGCATGCCATAGGTGCGGTCCATTGAACAGGTGGTGAATGATGGCTGCGCGGAGGTGGCTGGAAAGCCGCGCCGTGCTCGATTATGGCCTTGTCTCATGATGATGCAGGACGAAAGGCCCGTTGCCGATCCGCCACTCTGGCGCGCCGTGCCCCGCTGGTGGCGCGGCCATGTGATCCGCGAAATCGACCATCAGGCGGTGGTGGACCGGGTGCGCGAAGATGACGGATGGAGCCCCCGCTACGCGTTCATGATCCTCATGTCGGCGGGCATCGCGGTGCTGGGGCTGTTGCTCTCCTCGCCGGCCGTCGTCATCGGCGCGATGCTCATTTCCCCGCTGATGGGGCCGATCGTGGGCCTTGGCTTCGCGCTCGCCACCGTCGATTCGCGCGAGATTCGCCGTACCCTCTTCACGCTGGCGGTCGGCGCGCTCATCGCCATCCTCTTCACCGCCTTCATCGTTCTTCTCTCCCCGCTTCAGACGGTGACGACCGAAATCGCCGCGCGCACCCGGCCCAACCTGTTCGACCTCATGGTCGCGCTCTTTTCCGCGCTGGCGGGTGCCTATGCGATGATCCGGGGGAAGGCGGGCACCATCGTCGGCGTCGCCATCGCCACCGCGTTGATGCCGCCGCTCGCAACCGTCGGCTTTGGTGTCGCGACGCTCAACGCCACCGTGGCGGGCGGCGCGTTTCTGCTCTTCTTCACCAACTTCGTGACGATTGCACTGGCGGCGGGCATCATGGCGCGGCTCTATGGCTTTGGCCGGGAACTCTCGCCCCGGCAAAGCTGGATGCAAAGCGTCTTCATCGGCGTCATCTTCTTTGCCCTTGCCGTGCCGCTCGGCCTGTCGTTGCGCCAGATCGCCTGGGAATCCAATGCTGCCCGCGAAGCGCGCGATGTCATCCGCCGCGAATTTGCCGATGATGCCCGCATCTCGCAGCTCGACATAGATTTCGACGCCCGGCCGCTGTCCGTCACCGCCAGCGTCCTGACCAGCCGTTATGAACGCAACGCCACGACGCGCGCCAGCCGGGTGCTCAGCGACATGCTGGGCCAGCCCGTCGCGCTCGACATCGAACAGATTCGCGTTGGCGAAGGGACCGACACCGAAAACGCCCAGCTGCTCGCTGTCCAGACCGCGCGGCGCGAAGTGCAGGGTCAGGTTGATCGCCTGACCGACCGGCTTACGCTCATCGCCGGGGTCGATCCCGACGCCGTCACCATCGACACCGGGCGCAAGCGGGCGCTGGTGCGCGCGCGGCCGCTGCCCGAAGCGGGCCTTGCGACCTATCGCGTGCTCGAACAGCGCGCCGCCGCCATGGCACCGGGCTGGACGATAGAGGTCGAACCGCCCGTGCTGCCGCTGCCTAGCATCGCGCTCAACGAAGATGGCGCGCCGGCCAATGCCGAAACGCTGGCGCTCGCTTTATGGGCCGCGCAGCGTATCGGCCTGCCGATAGACATGGCCATAGGCGGCGATGATCATGCCGCCCTGACGCAACCCTTCGCCGATCGCGGCATTGATGTGCGCCTGACCCAAGGCGCCAGCGCGGACCGGGCGGCCCTGCGCTGGCGCATCGCGGAATGACGGCGGGTTCAGCGCGTCATTTGTCCAGCGCATATTGGACGGTCAGCGTCACGGACGCGCTGACCTGTCCCGGCTCCACCGGCGTCACCGGCGCGGCATCAGCCTTGAACCGGGCGCTCTGCATCATCGGCATGGGCGGCTGCCCGCCGCTGTTGCTCTCGCTGATCGACACCAGCCGCGCGGAGCGATAGCCAGCCGCCTGCGCATAATAATCCGCCTGCGCCTTCGCGCTCTTGAGCGCTGCTCCGCGCGCCTGCACCAGCAAGGGCGAAGGGTCGTCGATCGAGAAGGTCGGCCCGCTGATATTGGTCGCGCCCGCCGCCACCATGGCGTCCAGCGACGCGCCCACGCGCTTGATGTCACGCAGCTTTACCGTCAGCTGGTTCGACGCCTCATAACCGATGAAGCGCGGTCCCTGCGGCTGGCCATCCTGATTATTATAATCATATTGCGCGCTCAGATTGATGCCGCTGGTCTGGATATCCTTCTTGGCGATCCCGGCCTTGGCCAGCGCCGCGATCAGCTTTTCCGTTTGCGCGGCATTTTGTTGCATCGCCGCCTGCGCGGTCGGCGCGCGAGTCTGGACGCCGGTGCCCACGGTCGCGATATCGGGCGCAGCTTCGACGCTTTCGGTGACGCTCAGCGTCACGACTGGCGCGGTCTCCGCGATGGTGACGCTGGTCTGCGCGAAGCCGGCTGCGGGAATCGCGGCGGCGCCAAGCGCCATCAGGGCGAGGGCGGATTTCATCTATGGGTCTCCTCTGCAAAAATCGCTGCATCCGCAATTGGCGGGGATGCGATGAACGGACGCTGTGCAGCGTTGAAAGCCGTGCGACAGCTTTCCGGTTCCCCACTTGCCCTGCCGCCCCTTACCCCCTAGCTGCACCGCCATGGCGGCTCCCATCCTCTCCTTCGAAAATCTCGGCCTCAGCCAGGGTACGCACTGGCTGTTCCGCAACATCGACATTCATGTCGGCCAGCGCGACCGGCTGGCGCTCATCGGCCGCAACGGCGCGGGCAAGACGACGCTGCTCAAGCTCATCGGCGGTCAGATCGAACCGGACGAAGGCACCCGCTCGGTCCAGCCGGGCGCGCGCGTCATCACGCTGGAACAGGACCCGGACGTCACGCCCTTTGCGACGCTGCATGATTTCGCGCTCGCGGGCGACTATGCGCCGCCCGCGCATGAGGTGGAGGCGATTGCCGATCAGCTCGGCATCGACCTGTCGCGCGAAGCGAAGACCGCGAGTGGAGGTGAGCGCCGCCGCGCCGCCATCGCCCGCGCGCTCGCCAGCGAACCCGACCTGCTGCTGCTCGACGAACCGACCAACCATCTCGACATCGCGGCGATCGACTGGATCGAAAACTGGATGGCGCGCTACAATGGCGCCTTCATCGTCATCAGCCACGACCGCGCTTTCCTGACGCGCCTTACCCGCCAGACGCTCTGGCTCGACCGGGGGTCGATGCGCCGCAATGAAATCGGCTTTGGCGGTTTTGAACAATGGATGGAGGCGGTCTACGCCGAGGAGGCGCGGGCGGCCGAAAAGCTGGACGCCAAGCTCAAGATCGAGGCGCACTGGCTGGAACGCGGCGTCACCGCCCGGCGCAAGCGTAACCAGGGCCGCCTCGCCAAGCTATGGGAGATGCGCGCCCAGCGCGCCGCGATGCAGGGGCCGCAGGGCACCGCCAAGATCGCCGTCGCCAGCGACGACAGCAAGACCAAGAGCGTCATCAAGGCCGAGCATGTCACCAAGGCGTTCGGCGATCGGACCATCATCGGGGACTTCACCCTGCGCGTGCAGCGCGGCGACCGCATCGGCATCGTCGGCGGCAATGGCGCTGGCAAATCGACATTGCTCAAGCTGCTGACCGGCCAGCTTGCGCCCGACAGCGGCGAGGTGACGCTCGCCAAGACGCTCGACATGATCTTCATCGACCAGCAGCGCAGCCTGATGCAGGGCGACAAGACCGTTCGCGACGTGCTGGCCGAAGGGGGCGACTGGATCGACGTGCGCGGGGTGCGAAAGCACGTCCATGGCTATTTGAAGGACTTCCTGTTCGACCCCGGTCTGGCCGAAGCGAAGGTCGGCACCCTGTCGGGTGGCGAACGCTCGCGGCTCCTGTTCGCGCGTGAATTTGCCCGCGAATCGAACCTGCTCGTGCTTGACGAGCCGACCAACGATCTTGACCTCGAAACGCTCGATCTGCTTCAGGAAGTCATCGCCGACTATGACGGCACCGTCCTGATCGTCAGCCACGACCGCGATTTCCTCGACCGCACCGTCACGGTGACGCTGGGCCTCGACGGCACGGGCACGGTGGACGTCATCGTCGGCGGCTATGCCGACTGGATCGCCAAGCGCGATCCGCGCAAGGCCGCCAAGGCGGAAAAGAAGGAGGCTGCGCCGCCGCCCCCGCCCAAACCCGTCTCCGCCAAGCTCAGCTACAAGGACCAGCGTGATCTTGATCTGCTGCCCAAGCGGATCGAGGAACTGGAAGCCGCGATCGCCCGCGATGAGGCCGCGCTTGCTGATCCCGCGCTCTATACCCGCGATCCCGGCAAATTCGCCGCCCTCACCAAGGCCATAGAACAGGCCCGCGCCGACAAGGATGCGGCGGAGGAACGCTGGCTCGACCTCGCGGAAAAGGCCGAGGGCCTGGCGGGCTGACGCCGCCTGTTCAGGGCTTGCTGGTCGCCGCCTGGCCGTGCCCGGTCGCCGTCCAGTAGATACCACCCATCAAATGCGTCAGGTAGGTATAATCGCGATACATCGCCCCTTCATGCCCCAGCGTGGTCACGAATACGCGGCCCTTTTCATAGCCATGATACCAGGCGATCGGATGGTTCCGGCCCATCGGCCGTGACACCTGGCCGGGCCAGATCTTGGTCGGGTCGTAACTGCTTTCATCCACGCCCAGCACGGTGTTGATCCGCACGTCAAAGGGATTGGTCGTGACGTAGAATTCGTCGCTCCAGACCCATCGATCGGGCAGGGCGAAGGCGGCCGGGAAATTGCGGTCCTCCACGGTCACGACGCCGGTCTGCACCATCGGATGCACGCCGACGCGCCGGCCCACCAGCTTTTCATACCAGGGCCATTCGCCCGGCGGCGTGATCGCCGCGCGGTGGACGATCATCGCATTGCCGCCGGCGCGCATATAGGCTTCGAACTTCGCGCGCTGCCCGGCATTCAATTCCTCACCGGGCGAATTGAGGAACATGACCGCCGCATATTGGCTCAGGTCTTCGTCGAAACTTTCCGGGTGACGCGTCCAGACCAGCTCGAAACTGTGCAGCCGCGCCATCTGCTCCAGGCTGTCGCGCGCGATCGGGATATATTCATAATGATAGGTGTTCGCCTTGGCGAAGACCAGCAGCTTGAACTGGCTTTCGGCCATCGCGGCCGGCGCGACGAACAGGGCGGCGATCGCCAGCAGGAGCCGCATCATCATTCCCATTGCCGTCCCTCCTGCCCGTCGCGTGAAGTCCGGGGCTTATCGCGCCCCATCGGCCCCGCGCAATCGGCAGGGCCCTCTTCTACGACTATGGTCGGATGCTCTTTGCGCCCGATACCATCGCGGGGATCGACTTCACACGTGCGTCGCGGCACTGTGCGCCCCGAACCAGAAGGAAGCCGATGGACAGCAGCACGCCCGCCCCGCCGCATCATGCGGTCCATTATGTCAACCGCGTCGGCTGGCTGCGCGCGGCCGTGCTGGGGGCCAATGACGGGATCGTCTCAACCGCCAGCCTGATGACCGGCATCGCCGCGTCGGGCGCCTCCGGCCAGTCCGTGCTGTTGTCGGGCATCGCCGCGCTGGTCGCGGGCGCCATGTCGATGGCGGCGGGCGAATATGTCTCGGTCAGCGCCCAGTCGGACACCGAACGCGCCGACCTGGCCAAGGAAGAAAAGGCGCTGCGCATCCAGCCGCATGCCGAATGGATCGAACTGCGCGACATCTATGTCGATCGCGGCCTGACCCCCGATCTCGCGGGGCAGGTGGCGCAGCAATTGATGGATGCCGATGCGCTCGGCGCCCACGCCCGCGATGAACTGGGCATTTCCGACCTGGCGACCGCGCGTCCGGTCCAGGCCGCGCTCGCTTCCGCCGCCAGCTTTGCCGCGGGCGCGACTCCGCCGGTGGTCGCCGCCGCCCTGACGCCCGCCGCCACCGCGATTCCCGCCATCGTCGCCATCTGCCTCGCTTGCCTGGCGCTGCTCGGCTTCGTCGGCGCGCGGCTGGGCGGGGCCAGTCCGCCGCGCTCGGTGCTGCGTACGCTTCTGTGGGGCGCGCTCGCCATGGCCGTCACCGCGGGCGCGGGGCATCTGTTCGGCGCGGCCATTTGATGCCAAGGTCGCGCCCATCGCGATTTTCAGGGAGACACGACATGGCCGATATCCAGCAAATTCCGCTCAAGACCATCAAGGGCGACGACGCCAGCCTCGCCGACTATGCGGGCAAGGTCGTGCTGGTGGTCAACGTCGCCTCCAAATGCGGCCTTACCCCGCAATATGAGGGGCTGGAGAAACTCTATCGCGATTACAAGGACAAGGGGCTGGTCGTCACCGGCTTCCCGGCCAATGATTTCGGCGCCCAGGAACCGGGCAGCAATGACGAGATCGTGACCTTCTGCACCACCAATTTCGGCGTCGATTTCCCGATGTTCGAAAAGATCGTCGTCACCGGGCCGGACAAGCATCCGCTCTATGCCGCGCTCACCAGCGCGCAGCCGGCCGCCCAGGGGGAAGGGGACGCGTTTCGCGAAAAGCTGGTCGGCTATGGCATCACGCCCGGCGACGCGCCTGAGGTCCTCTGGAATTTCGAGAAATTCCTGATCGCAAAGGATGGCAGCGTCGCCGCGCGCTTCGCGCCGACCACCAATCCTGATGATCCCGCCCTGGTCGCCGCGATCGAGGCGGAACTGGCGAAATGATTCGCACGCTCGTCTGCGCCGCCCTGCTGCTGGGCGGCGCGCCGATCGCCCATGCCGCGCTCAGCCCCGCCGAACGCAGGATGGGGGAGAGTGTCGAAGCGGGCTATGAGCCGACCGTCGCCTTGCTCGAAAAGCTGGTCAACCAGAATAGCGGATCGATGAACATGGCGGGCGTGAAGGCCGTGGCCGACATGCTCCGCCCGCAATTTGAAGCGCTGGGCTTCACCGTCGCGTGGAAGCCCATGGATGCGGCCAAGCGCGCCGGCCATTTCATCGCCACGCACAAGGGGCGGCCGGGCACGACGAAGATGCTGTTGATCGGCCATCTCGACACCGTGTTCGAACCCGATTCGCCGTTTCAGCGCTTCACGCGCGATGGCGATTTCGCCACTGGCCCCGGCGCGGCCGACAATAAGGGCGGGGTCGCCACCATGCTGCTCGCGCTCCAGGCGATGCAAGCCGCAGGGACGCTCAAAAATGCGAATATAGAGGTGGTGCTCACCGGCGACGAGGAGGATTCGGGCGAACCTCTCTCGGTCGCCCGCGCCGACCTCATCGCAGCGGGCAAGCGCGCCGATGTCGCGCTCGATTTCGAAGGCCTCTCGCAGGAGGATGGCAAGGATATGGGCGCCATCGCCCGCCGCTCCTCGAACAGCTGGACGCTGACCGCCACCGGCAAATCGGGTCACAGTTCCGGCATTTTTTCGGAAAAGGCGGGCGACGGCGCGATCTATGAAATCGCTCGCATCATCACCCGCTTTCGCCAGGATTTGCCCGAACCCAATCTGACTTTCAATGTCGGCCTGATCGGCGGCGGCCAGAGCGCGGAGGTCGACAAGGACGGGGTGCGCATCGCCGTCACCGGCAAGACCAACATCATCCCGCCCATCGCCGTCGCCAAGGGGGATTTCCGCACCTTGAGCGAAGAGCAGACGAAACGCGTGCAGGCCAGGATGCAGCAGATTGTCGGGCAGGATCATCTGCCCGGGACGTCGGCCACCATCGCCTTTGACCTTGGCTATCCCTCCATGGCTCCGACGCCGGGCAATCGCGCGCTGCTCGACCGGCTGAACGCCGTCAACCGCGATCTTGGCCTTGCCGAAATGCCTGCGCTCGATCCGCTGAAACGTGGCGCAGGCGACATCGCCTTCGTCGCGCAGGATGTGGACGGCCTTGTCGGCCTTGGCCCCGCCTCCACTGGCGATCACAGCCCGGCCGAGCGTGTCGACCTTGCCAGCATGAAACGCCAGGCCAAGCGCGCCGCCATCCTGATGAGCCGGCTGGCGAGCGAAAAGGGCGGACGATAAACGCCATTCCCGATCGGGCTGATCGAGGTCGAAGCCCTGCCTCTCTTTGAAACGGGCACCAGCCAAGCCATCAGCCCGAACGAACATAGTTGAAAGCGCCATGCTCCCGCCAACCCCCTCGCTCGCCACGTCCATCGGTCCGGTGCTCGAAACGCTCAGCATCGTCGGCACCTTCGTCTTCGGCGCGTCCGGCGCGTTGGCCGCCGCGCGGCTGCAACAGACGCTCGTCACCTTCGCCTTCTTCGCACTGGTGACGGGGGTAGGGGGCGGCACGGTGCGCGACCTGCTGATCGGCGCGCCCGTCTTCTGGGTCGTGGACGCGGTGCCGGCCATGGCCTGCATGAGCGCGGCCGTCATCGTCTGGTTCACGCCGCGACGCTGGTGGAGTGATCGCGCGCTCGACTGGCTTGACGCCATCGGCCTCGCCGCCTTTGCCGTGTTCGGCGCGGCCAAGGCGTTGAGCTTCGGCGTTCCGCCCTTCGTTGCGGGCATGATGGGCGTCGTCACTGGCTGCGTCGGCGGCATCATGCGCGACCTGCTGGCGGGCGAGCCGTCCATCCTGCTGCGTCCCGAACTCTACGTCACCGCCGCCGCCTTCGCTTCGGGCCTGTTCGTGGCCTTGCGCTGGATCGGCCTCGACGTGCCGGTCGCCGGCCTCATCGCCGCGACGCTGGGCTTCGCCCTGCGCGCCATGGCGATCGCCCGCGGCCTCGGCCTCCCCATCTACCGCCAGCCAGCCGACTGAACGCGCAGAACCTCACCCCTCACCAAACCCAAATGGCGCGCGGGTGCGGCGATAATCGTCAGGCATCATCTCGCGCCCGATCGGCGGGGCGGATCGCGCCATGCATTGGGTGCGGTGGCACAGGCGGCAGGTGACGCCGATCGGCGTGGGATCGCTGCTCCCCATGCCCCGCGCATAAACCAGCCGATGCGCATGCTCGGCCGCGCAGGCCAGCGCGATCGCACGTTCGGCCTTGGGCGCACCCCAGCCGCCCCCGCCCGCCGTGACCGTCCGTGCGATCGAAAAGAAGCGCTGCCCGTCGGGCAGTTCCAGCCATTGGGTGATCACCTCGCGCGGCCGCTCGAAGGCGCGATGCACCGACCAGAGCGGGCAGGACCCACCATGCCGCGCGAAGGGAAACCCCGCCCCGTCCAGCCTTTTGCTGACATTGCCCGCCGGATCGACCCGCAGGAAGAAGAAGGGCACGCGCTCCTGCCCCGGCTTCTGCAAGGTTGTGAGCCGATGCGCGGTCTGCTCGAAACTGGTGCCGAACTGGCGGCCGAGCGCCTCGACATCATAGGCGCGCGCCTCCGCCGCCTTGGCGAACGCGCTGTAGGGCATCACGATCGCCGCCGCGCCATAGCTTGCCAGCGCCCGCCGCGCCAGCCGCCGCCCGCTGTCCCCGCTGAACTGGCCGTCCTTCAACAATGTGTCGAAACTCTTGCGCATCTCCAGATAGGCGATCTGCAACGCCAACTGGAACTGCGCGCTTGCCCCGTCCAGCGCATCGTCCAGCAACACCGCGTCGCGATGCCGGTCCAGCCGCCGCACCGATCCCGCCATCACGTCCGACGGCAGCCGCCGCACGCGCAAACCATGCCGGGCCTTCAGCCAGGCCGCCAGACCGCCTTCCGCCTCCGCCTCGCCCGCCAGCCGCTCGCTCGCATCGTCCAGCGGCGGAAAGCTGTTGCGCCGCGCCGCCAGAAACCGGCGCGATTCCGCCACCGGGTCGGGCGCTTCGGCCGCATCCGCCCGCACCACGCTGCGGTCGGCCAGCGCCAGATGCTCCTCGCGATAGGCGGTGTAGAGCCGCAGCAGGGCCTCGGTGACGCCGGGATAATTGACCGCCACATCCTCGCTGGCGAGCGGCGGCAGGTCGATGTCCGCGAACATCGGGTCTTTGAGCACCGCGCTCAGCCGCGCCGTCTGTTCCGCGCCACCGTCGCCCGCCACTTCCGCCATGTCCAGCTTGTAGGTGCGCGCCAGCCGCAGCAGCATGTCGGCGGTCAATGGCCGCTGGTTGCGCTCCAGCAAGGCGACATAGGATGCGCTGATTTCCAGATCCGCCGCCATATCGGCCTGCGTCAGCCCCAATTCGCGCCGCAACCGCCGCAATCGCGGCCCCATATAGACGGGCCTGTCCTTCGCCATAAGGCCTCCTCATAACAGACCTTACAACTTTACATCGAAAATCTGTAAAGATCGACAACTGAACGCCATGCCCCATCCCTTACCCTCGCGCACCTGTCTAAGTCGTCGTCCATATGGTTCAGACAGAGGGATGCGGACATGACCTATCAAAGCGAGATTGCGAAAGCGGACGGCCTGATCAGCGGCCAGGCGGGGTGGGATGGCATCGCTTCCGAATCCGTCGCGCGCATGCGACTGCAAAACCGGTTCAACACCGGGCTCGACATCGCCCGTTACACGGCAGGGATCATGCGGCGCGACATGGCCGCCTATGACGCGGACCCGGCCGCCTACACCCAGTCGCTGGGCTGCTGGCACGGCTTCATCGGCCAACAGAAGATGATCTCCATCAAAAAGCATTTCGGCAGCACCAAGGGCCGCTACCTCTACCTGTCGGGCTGGATGGTCGCCGCGCTGCGGTCCGAATTCGGCCCGCTGCCCGACCAGTCCATGCACGAAAAAACCAGCGTCCCCGCGCTGATCGAGGAACTCTACACCTTCCTCAAGCAAGCCGATGCGCGCGAGCTGGGCATGATGTTCCGCGATCTCGACGCCGCGCGCGATGCCGGCGATGAAGTCCGTGCGGCCAAGATCAGCCATGACATCGATGCCTATGAAACCCACGTCGTCCCCATCATCGCCGATATCGACGCGGGTTTCGGCAATGCAGAGGCGACCTATCTGCTGGCGAAGAAATTCATCGAAGCGGGCGCCTGCTGCATCCAGATCGAAAATCAGGTTTCGGACGAAAAGCAGTGCGGGCATCAGGACGGCAAGGTCACCGTTCCGCATGAGGACTTCCTCGCGAAGATTCGCGCGGTCCGCTACGCCTTCCTGGAACTGGGCGTCGATGACGGCGTCATCGTCGCGCGCACCGACAGTCTGGGCGCGGGCCTCACCAAGCAGATCGCCTATGTCCGCGAAGCCGGCGACATTGCCGACCAGTATAACAGCTTCCTCGACTGCGAACCGGTCGATGCCTCCACGATCGGCCATGGCGACGTGCTCATCACCCGCGACGGCCTGCTGCTGCGGCCCAAGCGCCTGCCCAGCAACCTCTACCAGTTCCGCCCCGGCACAGGCGAGGACCGCTGCGTGCTCGACTGCATCACTGCCCTGCAAAATGGCGCGGATCTGCTGTGGATCGAGACCGAAAAGCCGCATATCGGCCAGATCGGCGGCATGGTCAGCCGCATAAGGGAGGTCATCCCCAACGCCAAGCTGGTCTACAACAACTCGCCCAGCTTCAACTGGACGCTCAACTTCCGCCAGCAGGTCTATGATGCCTGGGAGCAGGATGGGCGCGACGTGGGCGCCTATGATCGCGCGCGCCTGATGAGCATCGACTATGACGACACTGACCTGGGCCGTGAAGCGGACGAGCGCATCCGCACCTTCCAGCGGGATGCCGCGCGCGAAGCGGGCATCTTCCATCACCTCATCACCCTGCCAACCTATCACACCGCCGCGCTCAGCACCGATAATCTGGCCCGGCGTTATTTCGGGGAGGAAGGCATGCTGGGCTATGTCAAGCAGGTCCAGCGCGAGGAAATCCGGCAGGGCATCGCCTGCGTCAAGCACCAGAATATGGCCGGCTCCGACATTGGCGACGATCACAAGGATTATTTCGCCGGCGAAGCCGCGCTCAAGGCCGGCGGCGCGCACAATACGATGAACCAGTTCGCGGCCTGATCCGTCCCCGGCGCGGACAAGCCGCGCCGGCGTCCACCGTTTCGCCTTGTCTGTTCCCGATGGCATGGCGGGACGGTGGATGCCCCGATCGACAGGCCCCCCCATTCGCGGCCGCTGGCCCGCGACAACAGCCATCGCGCGGAGACACATATACTCCCTCCGCGCGCGTGGGTGGAAGCACTGGACGGCCCGGCCATCATGCCGGGCCGTTTTTTCAGCCATCCGATGCCGCCACCATCAAGGCTTCCTCCCCCGGAAGGGAAGATGGCCGGCCAAAGGCCAGATGGCGGCTTTCCCCCGTCGCCGGCTGAGCGTGCGCCACTCTTCCTCTTTGTGCGAATGCCGCGGTCCAATGCGTTACCTGATCTCGGAGTGAACGTGACGTTCGCCTCTCGACCAATGTCAGACGGCATGCGGCACAATCGGCTTGAATGCTTGCGGACATTCAAAACCTTTCTACGCTGACCCCATGACCAACGTCTCTCATCTGATCCCGCAACTGGCCGAGTGGAACAACGGGCAAGGCATTACGCCTGCCGATTGGATATGGATTGAGGGCCGAGCCGACCATGCTCTAGGTTTCTGCTCGTTTTTCTGGCCTGAGTTCGTGTCGTTCGAAGGCTATGTGTTACGCGGCCCCCTCGATGTGGAGCGGTTGCGGGGGTGGGAAAACGAAGGCCACACTCGCCAACAGATTGAAACTGCTATGAACGCCTTCTTGTTGGAAGGCGTATTCCCCAACGATCCTACCGAAAGCCAGCTTAAAGAGACTCAAGCAGACCAACTAGCAAAGAGGATGGCAGCGATGCTCCACGCGAAACTCGCACATGATTTCCCAGAACGTCGCTTCTCGGCTTTCACGCTGGAAGGAGAGGACTTCGGGGTTTCATTCCACCAGATTTGATGGCTGCTTTTCCTATCGCTCTCCCCGAAAGCCGACAATCCCCTTCCCACCCTTTCCGTCATTTCCACCACCTTAAGAACGGCGGCAGGACAAAGCGAAAACCTATCTGCGAACGTTAGCGCAAATGCGGCGCAGGAGAGGCGGCTGTCCGCCCTCGCGAGGACGATGATAAGGAACGGGCGCTGTTACCTGCCACATTCTCGCTTCCCGCGCACTGGTCACGTCGCCGCGCCGATAAAAAGCCTTCCAATATAGGATTTCGTCTGATCTATCCTTTGCGGTGAACCGACGCGTCTCATCCCGTCATCCCCGCGCAGGCGGGGGTCCATCTCCGGCTCGCGCCTTCGATAGGGAAGTCGCGGCCATCCCCGGCATCAGCACCAATCCGCCCGATATCGGCCAATCGCACAGGCCCTCGGCGCTTTCAGCCCTGTCGCTTGGGTGTCGCTTCGTGGTCGCTTCGCAGGCGCGTAGTGGTCGCTTCGGGCCGAAAAAGCCCCACAACACCGTGAACTTCGCTCCTGTCGCCCTGCCGGTTCGCCGTTCGCTCCCGCCGGCCCGGCGTCACAGTAATCGGGGCATGTCCGTTTCCACCGGCGGCAGCGCCCAGTCGATGCCGCCACGCCCCTGCGCCTCCAGAAAGGCGTTGGCCTGCGAAAAGGGCCGCGATCCCAGAAAGCCTCCGTGCGCCGACAAAGGGGAAGGGTGGGCGGACCGGATCACCAGATGGCGCGCTTCGTCTATCGCGCCAGCCTTGCGCTGCGCATGGGCGCCCCACAGCAGGAACACGCTCGGAACCACCCGCTCCGCCACCTGCGCCACGATCGCGTCGGTCAGCTTTTCCCAGCCCTTGCCCTGGTGCGACGCGGCCTTGCCCATCTCCACCGTCAGCACGCTGTTGAGCAGGAGTACGCCCTGCCGCGCCCAATGGTCCAGATGCCCGTGACCGGCCGGCGCGATCCCCAGGTCCGCGTGCAACTCCTTGTAGATGTTGCGCAGCGACGGCGGCGTGCGCACGCCCGGCTGCACGGAAAAGGACAATCCATGCGCTTGTCCCTCGCCATGATAGGGGTCCTGGCCCAATATCACGACCTTGACGGCCTCCGGCGGGGTAAGGGCAAGGGCGCGAAAGATATCATCCCGCGCCGGAAAGACGCGCTTTCCCGCCGCCATTTCGTCCTCCACAAATTGCGCGATTGCGGTCAGGTCGGTGTCGTCGATCCGGCCGGACAGGGCGGTGGCCCAGGCGCCGGGCAGCAGGAGAGGGGTGCTCATGTCGTGGGGTGATGATCGGCCAATTGCGGCGCGTCAACCGCTGGAGGCTGTGCAGGGGCTTGCCATGCGCGCCGGCTTGCGCAAGGACAGGGTCATGCCCTCCGCCTCCCGCTTTTCGCTCTCCGGCCTCACCGCCGTCCGTGCGCAGGTTTCGCGCGCCCATCTTGCCCGCTGCGGCGCGGCGCTCGCCGGCCTTGGCCTCTTCTTCGCGCCTTTGCCCAGCGCCGACGCTTTTGGCCCGCAGCCGCGCCCGCTGGTCGAACAGTCGGCGCAGGCCAAGCTGCTGGGTGAATTTGAACGCTTCGCCACCCTGTCGGACGGCACGGTCGGCATTGCCGTGCGCGATCTTCAGACCGGCGAAACGCAGGCGATCAATGGCGACACGCTCTTTCCCATGGCCAGCGCCTACAAGGTGGCGGTCGCCGGCCGCATCTTCGCACTGATCGACGCGGGCGATGTGCGGCTGGACGATCAACTGGCGCTGGACCCCGCGCTGGCGAGCGAGGGCGGTATCGCGTGGATGTTCTCTCGCCCCGGCGCATCGCTTTCGGTCCAGCGGCTGCTCGAACTGATGCTGCAAAAAAGCGACAACAACGCCACCGACGTGCTTGTCGCGCGCGCCGGCGGGCCGGCCGCGATCACGCATTTCGTCAAGGGGCTTGGCGTCGACGGGTTGCGTGTCGACAGCGATACCGCGCATCTTCTCTATCGCGCCATGGGCATCCATCCACTGTCGGGCCGTTTCCGCCAGAATGCCGACGCCGCCCGCCGCGCCGATCCCATGCTTGTCACCCGCGACCTGCGCGACCTTCCCAATCTCGCTTTCGCTACGGAAATTGAGGATACCTCCACCCCGCGGGCGATGCTCGACCTGCTCACCGCCTATGAATCTGGCAAGGCGCTGTCGGCAGACAGCACCCAGCGGCTCTTCACCATCATGGCGCATTGCGAAACCGGCAAGGGGCGGATCATCGGCATGTTGCCGCCCGGCACCGCCGTTGCGCACAAGACCGGCTCGCTCAATGGCACCGGCAATGATGTCGGAGTCGTGCGCCTGCCCGATGGCCGCCGCTTCGCTGTCGTCGCCTTCGTCATGAAGGACAGCAAGGGGCACAAGTCGCGCGACCGCATCATCGCCGAAGCCGCGCGCGCGGCCTATGACTATTTTCTCTATGCCCCGGAAAGGGCGCACGGACCGGCTCAAAAGACTTAATCGCGCGCGCGCCCGCACGTTACAGGGGAACGGATAAAATTCGGGGGAGAGTGATGCGTCATTTTCGCGATTTCTGGCCCTATTATCTTCAGGAGCATGCGCGTCCGGGCACGCGCGCGCTCCATTATGCGGGCACCAGCCTGGTCGTCGCCATGGTGGCCAGCGCGCCGCTTATCGGGGGCTGGTGGCTGGCGCTGGCATTACCGGTTGCGGGCTATGGCTTCGCCTGGGCAGGCCATGGCCTCTTCGAACGCAACCGCCCTGCGACCTTTCGCTATCCGCTCTGGTCGCTACGCGCCGATTTCCTGATGTGGGTGCGCTTCCTTACCGGCCATATGCGTGGCGACCTTGCCCGCGCGGGCGTGCGCAGCGACGGCACCGTCGATCCCGCCCGCCGCATCACGGCCTGATCGGCCGCTTGACCCAGGGGCGCGCTCTGCCACAAGGAGCGCCATGTCCTATCAAGCGAGTTTTTCCCGGCCCGACCGGGCTGCGCTGGCCCGGCGCTGGCAGGCGCTGGAGGCGCGCTCGGACGCATCCTTCTTCCTGCGCTGGACCTGGATCGGCGCCTGGCTCGACAGCTACAGGGTTGAACCTGAATTGCTGGCCGTGGTCGATGATGAGGGCCGAGACATTGCGCTGGCGCTGGTGGGCCATGCCATGCAGCCGCGTCTGCTGGGACCGGTCGCGACGCTCTGCCTCAACCAGTCCGGCGATCCTGCCGCTGACCGGCCCTATATCGAATATAACGGCCTGCTGACCGACCGGGATTTCGCCCCCGAAGCCACCATTGCCGCCATCGCCGCGCTCGCTTCCCGCCGGGACTGGCGGGCGCTGCGCCTCAGCGGCATGGAACCGGGCAGCCCGCTGCTCGATCTCCCCGCCCGCCGCCACATGTGCCGCGACGTCTCGCCGGTCTATCAGGTTGACCTTGACGCCGTCCGCGCCGCAAACGGCGATTATCTCTCGCTGCTCAGCGCCAACAGCCGCGGCCAGATCCGCCGCGCGCTCAAAGATCGCGGCGGCATCCTGCCCCAGGTCACGCGCGCCACGCCGGATGACATCGCTCCCTGGATTGCCGACATGGCGCAGCTTAACCAGGGCCGCCATGCCGACAATGCCTGGGACGATCCCGCTTTCCGGGCCTTTGTCGAGACGCTGACGGCGCGGGGCCTTGCCGGCGGGGAGGTGGAACTGCTGCGCCTTACCGACGGTCCGGACCTTGTCGGCCTGCTTGTGACCTTCGTCCACGCCGGCGTCGCGATGAACTACCAGTCCGCCTTCGCTCCGCCGCGTGGGGCCAAGGACAAGCCCGGCCTGCTCTGCCACGCCGCAGCGGTCGATCATTATGCCGCGCGCGCGCTGTCCCGCTATTCTTTCCTCGCCGGCAAGGATCGCTACAAGCAAAGCCTCGCCACCTGCGAGGAACGGCTGGAATGGTGGATGGTCGAGCGTTTCTCGCCCCGACTGGAACTCGAAGCGCTGCTGCGCCGTCTGCTCAGGCGCCCAGCTTCCGCATGATGCGATAGACCAGCCGGCGCATGCCCTGCCGCTCGGGCCGTTCGCTAACCGCGCCAATGGGCAATCCCCGCTTGCGCAGCAGCGCATTGAAACTGTGCAATTCGCCCTCTGCCACGGACCGGTCCGACCGCCAGGTCACCGACAGGCTGACGGATACCGCCGGGCCATTTTCCACGAAATGCGGCGCCTTTACCGGCACATGCACGGCTTCGCCCGGCGCCAGCGGAAAGGCCTTGCCCCGTGTTTGAAACCCATCTTGCCATTCCAGGTTGCGATGACCGCCGCCGTGGAAATCCTCGCTCTTCTGTGCTGGGACCAACTCTTCGTCCCGCGCCGGAAAGACCGTCATCGTCTTGGTGCCCATGATCTGAAGCAGGATATTATGCTCCGGGTCCATATGGAACGGCGTGACGCTGCCCGGTGAACTCAAAAAGATGAAGGCTTCCCGGTGCAGCATCGGCCCGGTCCGTGCCGTCACGACCGGCTCCAGCTCCGCCAGCGCCGCGTCAAGCAGCGCGCCATAGGCCGGGTCGCGCTCGACATTCTTGAGCACCGCCCAGCTGCCATTGGTTTCGATCGTTCGGATCGTTTCGCCCAGCGTCAGCCCGTTTGTCGGCGTATCTTCCGGCCGGACGCCCAGCGGAAGCTTCCCCAGATTATATTCCACCGACCCAGCCGGCATCCGCTCCGCCAGTGCTGCCAATGCGTCCAGCGTCAGCAAGCTGTGGCCGACCAGCCCATGGTCCAGCTTCGCAGGCCGATCGGGATAGGCGGCGGCAAACGCCCTGCGCGCAGATTCGGCGAATATGGCGGCGGTGTCCACGATGGTCATGCCCGTCCTTTCAACTTTCTGGCGATCGCCTCGCTTGCATTGGCGATCGCAAATGCCGCGCTTCGTTGCAGCCGTCTGGTGCCCGCCCCGCGCAGCGCGATCCGATATTGGACGATCGTCCGCCGCTCCGCCCAGAGGCTGTCGATCATGGGATGACCGGGGGCCGCGCAGCTGTCCATCCAGGCGATGTCCGGATCGCCTTGCACCGCGTGCAGATTGGCGATTTCGATCAGCACACCCGGCGAAAAGCGGCCAAATTCCTCGTCGATTGCAATCTTGAAGGAAAAGGCGCCCTCGCCATGGCGGAAATTGACCAGCATCGCGATCGGCCGACCATTGAGGTCGAGCCGCAGCATATGCAGCCGGCCGGCTTGAAACGCGCTGGCGCAAGCCGCACGGAAAAAGGCGCTGTCGGCGTGCGAACAGGCGAGCGCCGTCCCTTGCTTGCCTTTCCACCCCGCCGCTTCGAGCGCGAGGAAGGATTCGACCCATTCGGAAAGTTGCGACGCCTCCGTCAGCAAGCGTTGGGCGACCGCGCCAAGATCCCCCAGCCTCTTTTGAAGACGGCGCAATTCCTTGCGCTTCTTGGCTCGCACATGGGTATCCCAATAGCTGTCCGCCCCAAGGTCGGAATGCAGCATGGCTCGGTCATAACGATGCACCTCGCGCCAGCCCCGATGCTGTTCCGTACAAATCGCTGCGATGGCCGCGGCATTGGCCCCCGCAGCGTCGATCCCCTGAAGATGCAGAAATCCCGGCGCCCATGGGGCGTCATCCAATTGTGCCAGAAAGGCCCGCCATGCGGCTTGTTCCGCGCCCCGCCGGATGAGCGCCGCGCCCATGAAGCAATGGTCATGCATCCAGTTGCCGACGCACGCGACCGGCAGTCGTCCGTGGCGCGCATGGGTCACGACCGGCAACAGGCCGATCAGGTTTCCATTTGCTTCCGCTTCGATCAACTGCACCCGACCGTTGCCGTCTAGATGACTAAGCGCCGTCGTCAGCATATCCGGCGCATAGAAGGCATTGGGCTCGGCCGCATCCAATGCCAGCGCCGCCCACAGCGCGCGCTGCGCCGAGCATTGTCCGTTGGCATCGGGACCGCTGGGATGGAAAGCCATGGGCATGATGGTGCGATAGCGGCGAATCATTAGGGAATGGCTAAACCCGATCTTCTATGGGCAGGGGCGGCGCGGCGCTGTAAAGCAGCCTGCAGGGCAAAAACGGGGGGTCGTAGATGCCCTTGGCGGAGAAAATGGCATGACGATATTGGTCACTGGCGCAGCGGGGTTCATCGGCATGCATGTTGCGGACCGGCTGATGGGGCAGGGCCATGCCGTGGTCGGCATCGACAATCTCAACGACTATTACCCGGTCGCCTTGAAGCAGGCGCGATTGAGCCGTCTGCGCGAACGCCATGGCAAGCTTTTCACCTTTCACGAACTGGATTTCGCCGACATGGCGGCGGTTCAGGCGGCGCTGGCCGACCAGGTGATCGAGGCGATCGTTCATCTCGGCGCTCAGGCGGGAGTTCGCTACTCGCTGGTCAATCCCCATGCCTATGTTCGGTCCAATCTGTCAGGGCATGTCAACATGCTGGAGCTGGCGCGCGAACGCCATGTCCGTCATCTCGTCTACGCATCCTCTTCCTCCGTCTATGGCGGCAATGAAAGCTTGCCGTTTAGGGTGGAGGACAGGGTGGATCATCCGGTATCTCTCTACGCCGCGACCAAGCGGGCGGACGAGCTGATGAGCGAAACCTACGCTCATCTGTTTCGCATTCCGATGACCGGGCTGCGCTTTTTCACGGTCTATGGGCCTTGGGGCCGGCCGGATATGGCGATGTGGATATTCACGTCCAGGATATTGGCGGGTGAGCCGATCCCGGTGTTCAACCATGGCAGAATGCAGCGCGATTTCACCTATATCGACGATATCGTAGACGGCGTCATAGGCTGTCTCGATCATCCCCCCACAGATGATGGCGCGTTGAAGGCGGGCGGCAGCCGGGCGCCGCACCGGCTGTACAATATCGGCAACAACCGGCCTGAGGAACTGATGCACCTGATCGCTGTGCTGGAAGATGCGATCGGCATGAAAGCACAGGTCGACTTCCAACCGATGCAGCCGGGTGACGTTCATGCCACATTTGCCGACATCAGCGCCATCGTCCAGGATATCGGCTTCTTTCCCCGCACCGCGATCGAAACTGGCGTGCCCCGATTCGTGAACTGGTATCGGCGTTACAATGATCTAGATTAAGTGCACGCAAGGATCCTGAAAAGGTTGCGCTGTTCGTCGCTATTTATCTTCGTCTTGTCTCACCAATCATTTTGATACCGATATTTTTCTTTCCACTAATCTCTTCGCAGCTGCAAAATAGATTGCCATAAGTCGCTGAAACGGCGTAGACAGTCGTGTCATGCCGATAGCTGATCGGCAAAAGGGTCGCGGAACGAGGAAAGATCACTGACCGAAATCGGCGGATGATCGGCGTCTTTGTGCCGGCGGGACAGGGCTCGCGGCATCGGGCGAAACTAAAGGGCGAGCGCGTGTCGACATTAGCATCCAAGATTGTGCCATTTGGCTCGGGTAGCCGTATCGTGGATACTGCTTGCCGAACCCTGTCCATCGCCGCTGGTGGTTTGCAGGCGCTCGAAGCGCAGTTCAGCGACCGGGAATTTGCCGCCACCTTCCTGCGCATGGTTGGCATGCTTATGAAGGTGCGGGGCCGTGTCATCGTGACGGGGATTGGCAAGAGCGGTATTGTTGCGCGGAAGATGACGGCGACGCTGACATCGACCGGAACGCCTGCCATCTTCCTGCACCCGGCGGACGCTGGCCATGGCGATCTGGGTATGGTCACGCCGGACGATGTCGTGCTGATGCTCTCGCATTCCGGTGAATCGACCGAGCTCGGTCCGATCATTCAATATTGCAAGCGGTTCGCGGTGCCTCTGATGGGCATGACGGCCCAGCCGCAAAGCACCGTCGCTCAGGCTGCGGACGTTTGCATATTGATGCCGGATGTCCAGGAAGCTTGCCCGAATGCGCTTGCGCCCACAACTTCGACCACGGTCCAGATGGCCTTCGGCGACGCGCTGGCGGTGTCTTTGATGGAAATGCGCGGCTTTTCCGCCGATGATTTCCACAAGTTCCACCCCAATGGCCGGTTGGGCGCGCAGTTGCTCAAGGTCCGGGAACTCATGGCAAGCGACGATCAGGTTCCCATGGTGCGGGAGGACGCATCGCTGCTCGACGCAACGATTGAAATGACGCGCGCCCGGCTGGGCGGCACGGCGGTGGTTGATCGTAATGGTCGTCTGATCGGCGCGTTCACGGACGGCGATCTGCGGCGTACCGTGACCGGCAAGCAAAATCTGACGGAACCGGTCGGCCGTTTCATGACGGTCACGCCGCAAGCGGTCGGACCCGATGAATTGGCGTCCGAGGCGCTGCATATGATGCATGAGCGCAATATCATGCTGTTGTTCGTGTGCGAAAATGGCCGGCTGACCGGGGCGCTGCACATGCATGATCTGCTGCACGCAGGGGTCGCCTGAATCATCTTGTCGTCATTCCTGCGCGTGCCGGGTCCACCCGGTTACCGCGCAAGCCGCTGCGGCTGATCGCAGGGCGGACCCTGTTGCATCGCACGATCGCAATGGCGCGCGCGGCGATCTCGGACAGGGATGACGTGGCTCTTGTCGTCGCGACCGACGATGAGGATATTGCGGCCCATGCCCGCGAGGCGGGATGTCCGGCGGTAATGACCGACAGCGCACTTGCAACCGGTTCGGGCCGCGCATTGGCCGCGGCTCTGTCGTTCGCCGAGTGGCCGCGCTTCGTCGTCAATCTTCAGGGCGATTCGCCTTTCCAACCCGAAGGCGCTCTTGGTGCCGTACTGGCCGCGTTGGAAAGCGGGGCGGAAGTTGCGACTCCGGTGATTGCGCTGGATTGGGAGTCGCTTGATGCCTTGCGGGAGCACAAGCTGCTATCGCCATTCAGCGGCACGACCTGTGTCAGAGCACCCGACGGGCGGGCTCTTTGGTTTTCCAAGGCAATTCTGCCCGCAATCCGCGATGAAGACCGTTTGCGTGCTACCGATCGGCTTTCCCCCGTTTGGCGGCATGTGGGGCTGTACGGCTATCAACTGGAAGCGCTGCGGCGGTTTGAGGCCTGCGCGCCCACGATGCTGGAGCGCCTGGAAGGGCTGGAGCAACTGCGCCTAATCGAACTGGGTATCGAGATCATGACTGTTCCCGTCGATGCGTCGCGTTTCGACAGTTCAGGCATCGATACCGAAGCCGACATCAGCAAGGTTGAGCGCCTGATCGCTGAACATGGCGACCCGACGCCGGCGCTTTGACATCTGTGCGCCGCATCTTTGTCATCCGCCACGGCAATACATTCGCCAGTAACGAAGCGCCCCGGCGGATAGGCTCTGCCACTGATATTCCGCTGGTCGACAGCGGCCATGCCCAGGCGGCCGCACTTGGACAATGGTTCGCGGGAACCAACGTTCGCCTTTTGCTGTCGAGCCCGCTCCTGCGTGCGCGTCAGACCGTAGCGCCAATTGCGGTCGCGACCGGCCATGAACTGGACGGAACACGAGAATGGCTGGGCGAAATCGACCACGGCCCGGATGAGGGCAAGACTGAGGATGCCGTCGTCGCGCGCATCGGCGCCGCGGCCCTTGCGCGATGGGAGGACGAGGCCGTCGCACCGGACGGCTGGCGCGTGGACGCGCCCGCCCGGATCGCGGCGTGGCGCGCTTTTTTCGCCGATGCGGGGGAAGGGGCGGATCTGCTGATTACCAGCAATGGGGCCGCCCGCTTTGCGCTGATTGCGCTTGGCCTTCCCCCCGCAAAACTGCGCACCGGCGCGTTCGGTGAATTCGCCGTCGATGCCGATGGCTCGGTGCGATGCGCGCGCTGGAACGTGCGCCCGCACGCTGGCGGCTAACTGACCGCTGGCTCCAGCAGCCGGATCGTTCCCGTCGTCGCGTCCATTTCCGCCTGTATGCCTAGCGGCAGGCTATATTGATTGGCGACATGGCCGAATTGCCCGCCCTGGAAAGCAGGGATGCCCAAGGGCGCAAGATGCTGTTGCAGCACTTCCGACACGGTGAAGCCGCCATAGCTCGGACCTGCCGCCCCGCAATCTGTGCACTGGCCAAATGCGACGCCAGCCAACTTGTCCAGAATTCCGCCAAGCTTAAGCTGTGTCAGCATCCGATCGATCCGATATGGCGCTTCGCCGATATCCTCGATGAAGAGGATCGCGCCCGCAAAATCGGGCAGCCAGGGCGTGCCCATCAATGCAGCCAGGACGGTCAGATTGCCGCCCAGCAGCCGCCCGCGCGCTACGCCCGTGCCAAAGGTGCGAACGCGGCCGATCCGTTGCGCCAGCCGGTCTTCATGCCCCTGTGAATTGGTCAGCATCGGCGTGCCCGCGTCGAACGCGACCGCCCGGAACGCATCCCAGCTATACTGGCCCCAGCTGCTCGATGCATTAGGGCCGTGGATCGTTGTGAAGCCGGCCTTGGCGGCAAAGGCCAGATGCAAGGCGGTAATGTCGGAAAAGCCGATCAGCAGCTTGGGGTTGCTTCGAATCTTCCTCCAGTCGAGCAATGGCAGGATACGCGCGCACCCCCAGCCTCCGCGCACGGCAAATATCGCGCTGACCGCAGGGTCGGCGAACATCGCGTTCACGTCCGACGCTCGGTACGCATCCTTTCCGGCCAGATAGCCGAAGCGATCAATGAGATGTGGCGCGCGCTTGGGCTTCAGGCCCATGGCCCTGATCGTGTCTTCGACGAGATCGAGGTCGAATGCGTCGTCTGTAAAACCGGCGGGTTCGATCAGGCCTACCGTGTCGCCTTCCCGCAGCCGGCGTGGCTTGATCGGGCCTGGAGCGGTCGCCGCCATGGCGGAGGGGGTATGTGCGGCAAGCATCAGGCTTCCCGCGCCGGTGACCAGAGCGCGGCGGTTAATCTCGATCGTCAATATCGTCTCCCATCCTTGTGACGGTATGCCCCGTTCGACCACAGCAGGTCTATGTCGGGATAATGGCAGTCGCCCGACGGAGGTCGTCCAAACGCCATGAAAGCGCAGTCGGCATCGCTTTCATTTACCAGCTGATGGCCATTGGGCTCTCCTTTGACGAATGCAGCCAGGTCGCCAGCGTGCAACAGCGTTCGCCCGTCGTCTTCCACGAGCACGGCCTCCCCGGCCAGCATCACGATAAATTCATCCTCGTCCTCATGCCAATGCCGCTGGGACGACGCGGCCCCGGGCTTCAGCACGACGTGACTGACGCCAAAATCGGCAAGGCCCACCGCCGGCGCGATCCGCCGCACCCATCGTTGCTGGACGAGGGCGGCATGATCAGCCGGATAGCCTGTGCCATTGCTCTGGACGATATCCTCCAGATCGATGCGGGGCATGGCGTCCTCCTTTCCGTGCGGCTGGCCAAGGGCCGGGGCATTCGCTAACGCGTCGCCATGAGCATGACCAGCACCAATGATGATGTCGTGGCCCTGGCCCAGCGCTTGCTGGCCTGTCCATCGGTGACTCCCGCAACCGGCGCGGTGTTTGCCGAGCTGGAAGCGATGCTGGCCCCGCTGGGTTTTACCGTCGATCGATTTATCGTGGGGGGAGGCGCCCCGACGGACCTGTGGAAAATCTGCTGGCGTGGCGCACGACCGGGGGCGGGGCCGCATTTTGCCTTCGCTGGTCATCTTGATGTCGTTCCTCCGGGCGCGGGATGGAGCAGCGATCCCTTCGCTCCGGACATTCGCGGCGACCTGCTTTATGGGCGCGGAGCGGTGGACATGAAGGGCGCGATTGCAGCGTTTGTTGCCGCGCTCGCCGTTCTACCAGACGATTTGCCCGGAACGATCAGTCTGATCATCACGGGCGATGAGGAAGGCCCTGCCATTTTTGGGACGCTGGCCCTGATGGAGCGGATGGCGACCCGCGGCCTGCGGCCGGACCTGTGCCTGGTTGGAGAGCCCACCTCGTCACAACGCCTGGGTGACGTGATGAAGATTGGCCGGCGGGGTTCGGTCAATATGTGGATCAGCGTTGCCGGGTCGCAAGGGCATGTCGCCTATCCGCATCTGGCTGATAACCCCATCCCGCGATTGGTCCGCATCCTGACGGCGGTGGAGGCGGAGATATTGGACGAGGGCACGGACTGGTTTCAGCCCAGCAATATCGAAATCACCGACATCGAAGTCGGAAACGCCGCTCATAATGTCATTCCCGGAAAAGCCACCGCGCGTATCTCGATCCGATTCAATGATCAGCATAGCGGCGCATCGCTGATTGATCGGATCACGAGGCTGGCGGCGCAGGAGGGCGGAACGGTGGATGCGCGGATCAGTGGCGAATCCTTTCTGACCGCGCCGGGCGTGCTGTCGGACATCGTCGGCGCGGCGATCAGGGATGTGACTGGCGTCGACGCTGAACTGTCGACCACGGGCGGCACGTCCGACGCCCGTTTCCTGTCGCGACTATGCCCGGTCGTAGAATTCGGCCTTAATAATGCGACCATGCACAAGCTGGACGAAGCCGTCGCGCTGCAGGATTTGCGTGATCTTCAAAGCATCTATGCGCACATCGTGGAACGAGCGCTGCGGCTTTCCTGATCTTCAGCCGATATGGCGTTCGTGCACGATCAAGGGGACGGCAAAGCGGGTCAGATAACTTTGCTCATCCATTGGCCGGGCAAGATGATAGCCTTGGAACAGAGTGCATCCGATAACGCGCAGCACATCCATTTGGGCTTCATTTTCCACGCCTTCGATCACCACCTCCATGCCCAGTCCCTGGATCAGGCCGACCACCGCGGAGCAGATGGTGCGGGCTTCTGCGGAACTGGCGATGTCGCGCACCAGACTACGGTCGATCTTGACACGGTCGACAGGCAGTTCGCGCAGGCGGGCAAGGTTGGAATAGCCGGTCCCGAAATCGTCTATGGCGATGTGCAGGCCTTCGGTCCGCATGGCGGCCAATTGGTCGAGGATGCGGGGCTCCATATTCATCGCGACAGATTCGGTAATTTCCAGTGCCAGCATTGACGCCGGCGTCCGGTGTGTCGCCATCGCGTGACGCAATCGCAGGAAGAAATCTGCCTGAGCCAGTTCGCGGGTGCTGATGTTGACGGCGATTCGCTGTCGTTGCCCGGCCTCTGCCCAGCGCGCGGCCGTCTCGCAAACGCGGCTCATCACCCAGTCGCCCAGCGCGACGATGGTGCCGCTTTCCTCGGCGACCGGGACGAACGTGCCGGGCATGACCAGATCGCGCTCCGGGTGCGCCCATCGTACCAATGCCTCAGCCGCGACCGCCTGACCGCTGATGACGTCTATCTGAGGTTGAAACTCCAGCAAAAACTCGTCGCGTTGCAGCGCAAGCAACAGGTCTCGCTCCAGCTCGGCGCGATCGGCCGCCTCCAGCGCCAGCTCAGAGCTGTAGATTTCCGCTCGTCCCCGCCCCTGATGCTTGGCGTGATACATAGCGACGTCGGCCGCGCGCAGCAGGGCCGACAAGGTGTCGCCGTGGTCAGGATAGCAGGCGATGCCGATTGATGCGCCAAGTTCGACATGCTGGCTGCCAAGATCGAATCGTTCGCTGAGCGCAAACTGCACGGCGCGCGCGATGCGCGCTGCGGCGCTGGGGCCTGGCAGGAAGGGGAAGAACATGGTGAATTCGTCGCCGGCTAGACGACCGATCACGGCGTCGCCTGTGCCGGCGCTGACCTGTGCCATAACAACTTCGCGTAACCGCCCTGCGACGCGGGCAAGCAGCTGATCGCCCGCCGCATGGCCCAGACTGTCGTTCACGCCCTTGAACCCGTCAAGATCGATGAAGAACAGGGCGGCCATGGCGTCCGTATTTCGACCGGTCAGGTGCCGCTCGACCTGCCGACAAAAGCTGGTCCGGTTGGCGAGGCCAGTAACCTGGTCAAACAGCGCCAGGCTCTGCACATGGTCCAGATTGGTGCGCACCTGGCTGAACAGGCTTTGC
Source organism: Sphingomonas sp. SKA58 (assembly GCF_000153545.1). NCBI lineage: Bacteria > Pseudomonadati > Pseudomonadota > Alphaproteobacteria > Sphingomonadales > Sphingomonadaceae > Sphingomonas > Sphingomonas sp. SKA58. The sequence continues at coordinate 392,421 of NZ_CH959307.1, read as the reverse complement.
ATCGCGACGGACAGGTCCGGCAGTTCGGCGCTGATATTGGGTGACACGGGAGATTGCAGATCGCCATGAGCCGCTGATAACAGCCGCTCGGTCGCAGTATCCACGGCGGCTGCGGTCGCTGCCATGGATCGGCTGGTCGAGGCCCAGCTCAATGTCCCGCACAGAATAGCGATGATCAATGCGCGGCCGACCTGGTTCAGGTCGTCCTGCTGGTCCGGCGAGTAACCCAGCACCAGCGACAGCGTGAACACCAAAGCCCCTGCGGCGCAGGCGAAGGCAGTGGCGCGGCTTTTCAACGTCACCCCCCGCATATATCTCCCGCCCGCTTTACGCTCCGGTCAAGGAGCACCAATCCGTTGCATATGACGGACGGTGGTTAAGAAACGGTCAGCATTCGCAAGCGCAGTCCGATTATTTTTTGCGACGCAAAATCACATAGAGCGCGCCATCGCCGCCATGGCGCGGATGGGCGATCCGCACGCTGGCTATCTGATGCGCGTGCGGCCCGGTTTCCAGCCAATGGCCGATTTCGCCGCGGATTGCCCCGCGGCGCGACGCGCCGGCTTTTTCCGTCATCTTTGGGGGTTTTCCCGTCACGACCAACAATATGCGCGCATTGTTCGTCACGGCGGACGCCATGGCCTGATTCAACCGTGCATGCGCCGACGCTAGGCTGTGCCCGTGCAAATCGATGCTCATGTCCGGGCTGATGTTGCCTCCACGAATGCGCTTTTCCCAGGTTCCGTCCAATTTTGCAGCTGGTGAAGGTCGCGATGAAGCTGGTGGCACAGGGGATGGAAGCGGCCCTGAACGGCTTGGAGGACGATGCTCGACCGTCGTTGGTGCGGCGGGACGCGCGGGCGGGGCTGGTTGCGGTCGCAAAGGCCGGACCGACCGTATCAGTGCCACCCAGAGCGCTTCATCCTCTGCATTCAGCCGCCGCCGGATCATGGCGGGGCCAATCAGCGCCCAATGAGGCGGGCCGTCGACCCGATCGGCAGCAGGATAAGGGCGCTCCCGCGCGCGGACATGCCTCCGGCGATTGCGCGCGCTTGTGCGCCTGCACCCCAGAAACTGTCAAAGCGGTTCGCGCCCTTGATGGCTCCACCTGTATCCTGCGCGATCCAGATGCCGTTGGGCTCGGCGCGATCAAGCGACAGTAGAACCGGAGCGCCCATAGGAATATATTTAGGATCGGCGGCCACGGAAGCTTCAGGCGTCACCGGCACGCCCATCGCCCCCAGCGGTCCCGGCCCCGTGATCTCGCGGAAGAAAACGAAACTCTTATTTTCATTCATGATGGCCGCGCCCTCGGCCGGGTTGGCGCGCAAATAACGCATGATGTCCTGCATCGACCCGGCCTGAATCAGTCCGCGATCCTTCATCAGCTTGCCGATGCCGGTATAGTCGCGCCCATTCTGCCCATCATAGCCGATGCGCATCACGCCGCCATCGGGCAGCAGCAGGCGGCCGCTTCCCTGAATCTGAAGAAAGAAAAATTCCACCGGGTCCGCAGCCCATGCCAGTTCCAGTCCCCGGCCCGCTAACGATCCCGCCACGATCTGGCTGCGGGCATCATAAGGGACGAATTTGGTGCCTTGCACCTTGCCGCGAATCGAACGGCCTTTCAGGCTGTCGCTGAACTGGCCCAAATCGACGTCGATCAGGTCAGACGGGCGGCGGAAAATCGGCACGTCATAGCCAGGCTGACGGCTTCGGGATCCTGCGATTTCGGGTTCATAATAGCCAGTGACGAAGGCCGCGCCGTCACCGATCTGGACCGCTTCGAAATAGCGGGAAAAAAACTCGCTCGCCGAAGATTCCGGCCAACTGGAGGCGGCCGCGCAGGCGTTGTTCCAATCCGATCCGCGCGTCAGGCCGCTCTGGTCCGCGCGCCGCATCAAGCCGGGGCAGGACAAGCGAAAGGCAAGTAGCGCCCGACGCGACCGTTCGCCTGAAGGCAGCAGGTCGGCGATTGCTGGCCCGCGGGTGATGCCCAGGCCCGCCGCCGTGGTCGTGTCGATGCCGGGCTGCGCAGGCATGTCTGCCGAAAGAGTGGGACGCGGAGTGGCTGGCGTGGGACGGGCGGCGGTATCGCCAGCCGCTGTTGGGCTGGGGCGATCTGACGCCGGGCCACCTGGTGATGGCGGAATGACACTGCCGGCGCAGGCCGACAGCAACAACGCCGCCAGCAGAGCGCCCCCCTTGCGATGCCCCATCATGCTGCGAACAGATCCGCGATCACGCTTCGTCGGTTTCGCTGAGCTTCCAGTTGGGATCGGCGCTGCGAATATCACGCGTGAAGGTCCAGATATCCTTCGTGTCGATTGCGTCGGTCATCGATCCGGCGATGACATTGCCGTCGCGATCGCGCGTAACGGCAGCGATGTCTGCTTCGAAGCGCATGGCGATTTCCGCGGTGCCATCGCGGACGGTCGCTTCGATGATTTGCGCCTTTTCGATGCGCACCAGACGGTTGTCGAGCACATGGCCGTCCGCTTCGCGTGCGGCGATGGCGTCTTCGAAAGATGCCAAGACATCGGCATCGCAAAGCCACGCCAATTCTTCCCGGTCGCCACGCCAGAACGCCTCCAGCACCATCTTATAGGCGCTCCGGGCACCTTCGACGAACTGGGGAACATCGAAATTGCGATCGGTTGCAATCAGCGTCCGAACGCCGGTTTCCGCGCCGGGGGCAATCAGCCCTTCGGCCAGGCGAACGGTATCGCCTCCGCCATGGTTGGTAGGACCGGGCTGCAACACCGTGACCTTCGCGCGATCCTCGGCAGGACGCAGCGCGGGCTCCTGCTCGTGGCCCGTGCGCTTGCCGAGCACGGAGTAGAGCCGAAGCGCCAGAAAGCCGGCGATCATGGCGAGGATGACGATCACATACACGGAAGCAAATACCCTTTGTTCGGGACGATGTTCCCGACAACATAGGCATGTTTCCCCCCAACTTCAAATAGACTGTGCCCGACCCGCCATTGCCCTTGTTCCGCGGCCCTGCTAAGCGCGCGGGCACTGATATTCCGGGGGCCAGCGGCCGCCGGCCAACTGGGAAAGTCAAGGTAGGGATATGGCCGACGAAGCCGACTTCAACAGCACCATCAACGTCCAGCCCAACGGCGCCGACACAGGGCCGCAGATCGCGCTCATCAGTCAATATGTGAAGGACCTGTCCTTCGAAAACCCTAACGCGCCGGCCGTGTATCAATGGCCGGACCAGCCGCAGATCGACGTTCAGTTCAACATCGGCGCCGACAAGGTGGGTGAGGAAGTGCTGGAAGTCTCGCTCAAGATCGAGGTGAAGGCGACCGCCCCGCAGGGCACGGCTTTCGCCGTCGAACTGCTCTATGCCGCCATTTTCGGCATGCGCAACGTGCCCGAAGACCAGATCCAGCCCTTCATGCTGGCCGAAGCGCCGCGCCTCATCTTCCCCTTCGCCCGCCGCGTACTGGCCGACGCCATCCGCGACGGCGGTTTCCCGCCGCTGCTGCTGGACCCGATCGATTTCGGTTCGCTCTATATGCAGCAGGCCCAGCAGATGCAGGCGACCGCGGGCGAACCGGCCGGTCACGCCTGACCATCCGTCGATGAGCCTCGCTCCCGTTCGGGCTGAGCCGCTTGCAGTCCTGCCCCTGTCTGCCGCAGGCGGGGATGGGCGGGCGAAGGGGGCTTTCCGGCGGGACGGGGCGGCATGATATGAGGCTTGTCCGCGCTCTGGGATCGGTTGGCGGGCTGACGCTCGCCAGCCGGGTGCTCGCGTTGGTGCGCGATTCGCTGGCGGCGCGCTATGTCGGCGCTGGTTTCGCGTCCGATGCTTTCAATGGCGTCGCCTTTCGCCTGCCCAACATGTTTCGCGCGCTCTTTGCCGAAGGGGCTTTTTCGGCGGCCTTCATCCCGCTCTTCAACAAGAAGACCGCGGGGGAGGGGGGGCTCCCGGCGGGCTATGATTTTGCCGAGCGTGCGCTGGCCATCCTGCTGCCGGTGCTCATCCTCTTCACTCTGGTCCTGATAGCGGCGGCATGGCCGATCACATGGGCGCTGTCAGGCGGTTTTGCGCGGCAGAATCCGACTCCGGACCAGTTCGCCTATGCCGTGGCGCTGTCGCGGATCACCATTCCCTATCTGGCGCTGATATCGCTCGCTTCCCTGCTGGGCGGCATCCTCAATTCGCTCGACAAATTCTGGGTCAACGCGGCCGCGCCGATCCTCCTCAATCTCGCGATGATCGTCGGCTTATGGTTCTTCCACGGTGCCGATGAATATGAAACCGCGCGTGTGCAGGCCATCGCCGTCACGATCGGCGGTGCGCTGCAATTGCTGTGGCTAGTCCTTGCCTGCCGCCGGGCTGGCGTGAGGATCCGGCTCAGGCGTCCGCGTTTCGATGGGGATGTGCGCGAATTGTTGCGCCGGGTCATCCCTGCGGCTGCGGGCGCGGGCGCATCGCAGATCAATCTGCTCATTTCCACCGCCTTGTCGGGTTGGCTGCTCGCCTCCGGATCGATCACCTATATCTATTATGCTGATCGGCTGAACCAACTGCCTTTGGGCCTGATCGGCATCGGCCTTGGCACTATCCTGCTGCCCACCATTTCACGCATGCTCTCGAACGGGCAGGACGCGCAGGCGATGGAGACACAGAATCGCGGCATCGAGCTGGCTCTGTTCCTGACCCTCCCCGCCACTGTCGCCTTCCTGGTCGTGGCGGAACCGATCGTGCGCGGCCTGTTTCAATATGGCCGCTTCACCGCCGAAGATGCGATGCGGTGCGGATGGGCGCTGTCGGCCTTCTCGATCGGCCTGCCGAGCTATGTGCTGGTGAAGGTGCTGACGCCCGGCTATTATGCGCGCGGCGACACAAAGACGCCGGTGCGTTATGCCATGCTGTCGATCCTTATCAACATCGCGGGCAATCTGGCGATGATCCCGACGCTGGGCCATATCGGTCCGCCGCTCGCCACCGCGCTGTCCTCGACCGTCAATGTCGCCATGCTTTACACCACGCTGGTCAAGCGCGGGCATTTCGCCGCGGACGCAGGCTTGCGCCGCCGTATCCCGCGCCTTGCCCTGGCCGCGCTGATTATGGGCGCGGCGCTGTGGGCGGGGGAGGACCTGCTCGACCCATGGCTGACCGGCACGATGTTCCAACGGTACCTCGCACTGGCGCTGCTGGTTGGCGCGGGCGTGGCGCTTTACGGGCTGGCGTCCTTCGTTACAGGGGCCTATCGGCTGTCCGATATCAAGGCGCTGATGCGCCGTAAAAACGCAAACTGAAGACAAGAACGGATCAACAATGCGCGTCCTTTCCGGCATCCAGCCCACCGGCAATCTGCATCTTGGCAATTACCTTGGCGCGATCCGCAACTGGGTGCGGATGCAGGATGAGATGGACAGTGAGAGCCAGTGCTTCTTTTTCCTGGCCGACATGCATTCCATCACCGTCCATGAAGGACGCGAGGCGCGCATCCGCAATGTTCGCGACATGGCCGCCGCCCTGGTTGCGGCGGGCATCGATCCGGATCGGTCCGTCCTGTTCAACCAGGCGCGCGTGCCGGCCCATGCGGAGCTGTGCTGGTTGCTGAACGGCACTGCTCGGATCGGCTGGCTGAACCGCATGACCCAGTTCAAGGACAAGGTCGGCAAGGATCGCGAGGGTGCCTCGATCGGCCTGTTCGTCTATCCCGTGCTCCAGGCGGCCGATATCCTGCTCTACAATGCGACCCATGTCCCGGTGGGCGAGGACCAGAAACAGCATCTGGAACTGGCGCGCGACATCGCGACCAAGTTCAATACCGATTTCGGCATCGACCTTTTCACCATGCCCGCGCCGATCATCCCCAAGGAATCGGCGCGGATCATGTCGCTGCGCGATGGCAGCGCGAAAATGTCCAAGTCCGACCCGTCTGACATGAGCCGGATCAACCTGACCGACGACGACGATGCCATCATGCAGAAGGTGAAGAAGGCAAAGACCGATCCCGAACCGCTTCCTGAAACCGCCGAGGGGCTGACTGGCCGGCCAGAGGCCAATAATTTGGTCGGCATATTCGCGACGCTGACCGGCAGGACGCCCGATACTGTCTGCGCCGACTTTGCCGGCAAGGGGTTTGGCGCCTTCAAGCCCGCGCTGGGCGAAGTGCTGGTGGAAACGCTGCGCCCCATCCGCGAGCGGTTTCTGGCTCTGCGCACCGACGACGCTGCGCTTGATGCGATCCTGGACAAGGGCGCGGCGCGGGCAGCCGCGGCGGCCGAGCCAACCCTGCGCGCGGCCTATGACGCAATGGGGCTGATGCGCTGAGAAGATTAGGAAGAGGCGGCCTTCAGTCGCCTTCTTCGACCCTCTCCAATTTCGTTGTGATGCGCATTTTCTGCCGGATAGGATTGCCTGATGCGTCCTTCTGAATCGGAAAACGCTTACCCATTATTGGCAGGCAACTTGACTGGTCGGGCGCTATATTTCCGTCGATCATCGTGCGGCAGTCGGACGGGCTTCCGTCCGGATTGATTGTGAACGTCGTCTCCGTGATGCTGGGAGATGAGAATAGAGCTGAGGCGTCGGGCAAACGCCAGTTAATCCGTGCTGTGAAGGTGCCGCTGACGGCGCTTCCGCTGGCATCCTTGGCCGGACTGAAGCGAGCCCGCTCCATCGCCTTCGCACAGGCCGTTTCATCCAATATGGCCGCGCCGCTGCTGGATGTTGTCGTGCAAGTCGTGGGTATGCCGTCGCGATCGATGTCCAGTCGAAAGCTTGTGGACCCCTCGATTTCCTGCCGCATTGCCTCCATCGGATAATCGTTGCTGGTCACCCAGGTCCCAGGGTTTCCAACGGGGGTTGCCGGCTGTGCTGCCTCGGAGGCGCTGGCTGAGAACGGAATGGCAAGCGAAGCGCATATGCAGAAAAAACGAACCATCGGTCATCCTTGCCGCAAGCTCCGGATATTTGCCAGTGCGATGACGGGTTTACGCCCCCCTTGCCGTCCAAAGCTATGAGAACATGGTTTGCGCCCATTCGGTCTCTTCAAGCGTTCAAACGATGTTCAGTTGCCTTTTGCTAGTGCAGGGCGCAAGAATGAACCTAAGGCTTCATGCCTGTCACAGGACGCAGAAAAATGACCCGTATCAAGAAGTTCGGTCTGTTCGCGGCGCCCGCGCTGGCGCTGGTGGCGCTGTCGGGCTGCGCCACATCGTTCAAAGCCGATGTCGCCCGTTTCCAGCAATTGCCCGCGCCTGCTGGGCAGAGTTTCACGATTGTCGCTGATGATCCCAGACTCGCCGGTGGCCTGGAATTTGCACATTATGCCGACCTGGTCGGGCAGCGAATGGCGCAAACCGGCTATGTGCGCGCTAATGACCCCGCGAGCGCCGATCTCATCGTCCGCGTCGCTTATGATGTCGACAATGGTCGGGAAAAGGTGCGATCGACGGGCTTTGGCGATCCCTTTTACGGTGGATGGGGCTGGCGTGGCCGCTGGGGCCGTCCTTGGGGCTATGGCTTCTATGACCCATGGCTGTTCGGACCGCGCGGCTATACCGACGTGTCGAGTTACACAGTCTATACCAGCGATCTAAAGCTCAAGATTGATCGCGCGGCCGATAATCGCCGCCTGTTCGAAGGAACAGCTAGTGCACAGTCGCTTTCGAATAAGCTGACCTATCTTGTGCCCAATCTGATCGATGCGATGTTCACCAATTTTCCCGGGCAGAATGGTGAGAATGTGAAGATCACATTGCCGCCCGAGGGACGGGGCTGACCCATCGCTCACAACTAAAAAAACCCGGCATTCCCAAGGGAGCGCCGGGTTTTTTGTGTTTGCGCATGCCGTGAAAAAAAAGGGGGCCCGCCGTCTGCCCGGCGAGCCCATGCTAGGGAGGGGGCAATCAGGTTGCGAAGACTTTAATCAGCAGCATCTTCCACGGCCTTACCGGCGCTCTGCACGTCGCGGCCTGCGCCTTCGACGGTGTTGCACGCAGCGACCATTAGCGAACCGGTGAGCAGCAAGGCGGTAATGATTTTCTTCGCCATCGAAAAATCTCCTCAAAAAACGGTTGCCGCCTGATCGTTCAGGGCGGCGACGATGGGAAAAACCCGTAGTCCGAAAATCCGTTCCGGGAGCCAAACAATAAAGATTTCAGGCGGAACGACGGCTCAGAAAAGTAGAGCCCGGAACGCGTCGGGGGGAGAAACGTTCCGGGCTCATATTTTGTGGATAGCAAGAGCGGGGGGCAAAAGATTTGCTATCCGGAATACAGAACCATCAAAAATGCCATTCGGTTCCCGCGCTTTATCGCGGCAGGCAATTTTTATTTCCGCGACAATTCAAGCGGCTGAATGGTGGCTTGAGCCTTAACCTTAAAAAAGATCAGATAAGCGGGCGGCCGCTGTTGCGATATTCAGGCCTGACGGTCGATTGCGGCAACCCATCGTTGGCTGACGTGGCGCTCTGCGCCGCATGCGGCAGCCAGGACGGCGTGTCGGGAGGCGCGACGGCGCCTGTTGCCAAGGGCACAGATATCCCCTGCATCTCGGCATCCGTGACCGGCTTTGCAGGCCAACTCGTGCGCGCCGGGCCAGATATCAGTTCGCGACCGGTATAAGGGACATTGAAGGCTGCGACCGTGCCGTTGAATCCGGGATTGCGATAGAAAATATGCGCGCCCACGACCGCGACCGCCTGCAAGGATGCCGACCAATCCGGTCGCACCGCCAGCGTATGATAATGGGTGGCAAGGCCCACAGGCGCGTAAACCGCGCCGGCGAGCGCCTCCTGCGCGATGCGGCGCGCGCGGGCCCAGGCAATCGGAACCGGCGCCCGCATCATGGACCCATCGCAACTGAAGGTGAACTGGCACTTGGCGTCGACGCGCTCGGACCCTTGATAGACGACGCCGCACACGCTGTCGGGCCACAAACGGCTGCGCACGCGGTTCAATACCACCTGCGCTACGGCACGCTGGCCCTCCTCGGGTTCGTTGCCCGCCTCATAATAAATCGCGTTGGTGAGGCAATTGGCTGCCCGATATCCATCCACAGCCGTAAGACCGCGAAAGACGGCGGCCGGGGCCGCCTTGACCGCATCGAGGCCCAGCACGTGCTTGCTTTGCACGATCTCGACCCCGGGTACCGGATCGAACGCGCCCTCGGCGTAGAAAAAGGCGGAGCCGGGGAAATTGTCGCCAGGCTGTTCGGCGGGGTCGACCGGCGCGGCGCTACCTTCCAGCAAATCGAGCGGCGCGGCCGTGATCAGGTGCGGGGCGACCAGCGCGCATAGCGCCAGTAGGGCCATGCCGCCCTTCGCCTTTCTGCCCACTGCCCGCATGTTGTTCATTCCTCAACGCGCGTTTGATGCCGCGACGACGCGCCCATACGCGAAATCGCCGCGCTTGGCTTCCACCATTTTGGCGCGTGCCGTAATGAGACGGGGCGCGATGGAGACGTTAACAGCGCGGCAAAACCCGACCTTTGTCGCGCGCATCATTCGCTTGCTTGGCAAAGTCGCGCAGGCTCCGCTATGCGTGGCGCCATGCTGCTTTCCCCCAACAGTCTCGCGCTGATCGGCAACACGCCGCTCGTGCGCCTTGCCGGCCCTTCTGAAGAAACGGGCTGCGATATTTTCGCCAAATGCGAATTTGCCAATCCGGGCGCCTCGGTCAAGGACCGGGCGGCGCTGTTCATCGTCAATGATGCCGAGGAAAAAGGGCTGCTGAAACCCGGCGGCACGATCGTCGAGGGGACGGCGGGCAACACCGGCATCGGCCTTGCGCTCGTGGCGAATGCGAAAGGCTACAAAACGATCATCGTCATGCCTGAAACGCAGAGCCGGGAGAAGATGGACACGCTGCGCGCATTGGGCGCGGACCTGGTGACGGTGCCGGCCGCGCCCTATTCGAACCCTGGCCATTTCGTCCACACCTCGCGCCGGATCGCGGAAGAGACCAACAATGCGATATGGGCGAACCAGTTCGATAATATCGCCAATCGCAAGGCGCATATCGTTGGAACCGCCGAAGAAATCTGGGCGCAGATGGACGGCCGGGTCGACGGCTTCACTTGCGCGGCGGGCACGGGCGGCACGATTGCTGGCGTTGGCCTCGGGTTGAAGGCGCGGGATGAGACTATCACCATCGCGCTCAGCGACCCCCATGGTGCGGCACTATATAATTATTATGCCCATGGTGAGCTAAAGGCGGAAGGGTCGTCGGTCGCCGAAGGCATCGGACAAGGGCGCATCACCGCCAATCTGGATGGTGCGCCGATCGACACGCAATTTCGCATCTCGGATGAGGACGGGCTCTATTGGGTCCGACGCTTGCTCAGCGAGGAAGGCCTGTGTCTGGGCTTGTCATCCGGCATTAACGTGGCCGGCGCTGTGGCCCTGGCAAGGGAATTGGGGCCGGGAAAGCGCGTCGTCACCATATTGTGCGACACCGGCTTCCGCTATCTGTCGACGCTTTATAACCGCCAGTGGCTGGAATCGAAGGGCTTGACGGTCTTCCCCTGGCTCGCGCACACTGCATGATCGCCGACACGGGTCGCGGCGATGACGGGAACAAGAGTGCGAACATGGCCGATACGCCCCGCCGCCAGGAAGGGTTGCAGCGTGTCCAGATCGGACTGACCGGCCTGGCAGGCGTCGTGCTGCTTGTCGGACTGGCCAACATCGTCATCGAAAAGGCGCGGGTCGACGATGCTGCCCTGGCGCCGCCCACCGTGCCGACGCTGGAAACCAACGCTGTCGCCCCCAAGGAGCCGCTTGCCGAACTGGGGGTCCAGCCTGCTGCGGAGCAGGCTCCGATCGTTCCGGACCTCCAGCCCGATCCCAATCTGAAAAAGCCAATGGATCAGGATCCTGCGCAGCCGCTCAATTCGGACTCCGACGGTCAGCCCAACTGATCCCATGCCCGGCGGCGGCGCAGGTCGTGCCATGGCGAGGGCGAAGGCGTTTCTTGGGCTATGGCTGCCTGCTATGGCCGTCCTGTTGGCAGGATTGTGGCGCGCATGGCAGACCGGGCAAGCCGATCCGTGGGACTGGAGCATTGCTGTCGCCGGATTGATGGCGCTGATCGGCTTTCTGTTGGCGAATCGCACTATCGTCATGCTGATCTGGATCGCGCTTGGCGTCGTCGCGCCTGTGCTCGTCTTTTGTGCGATGGCCTCAGGACAGCTGCGGCTGTTGCCGAGCTTGGGTCTGGCGCTCACGGCGCTGTTGCCCCTCGTCGCTGCCGCCTGGTTGCGCCACCCGCCCATATTGCGAGGGCGCATGGCGGCCATGGGGATGATCGTTGCTGCAGCGGCAATTCTCTATTTCGGCCCCGCATCATCCCTGGCCGCTGCCGATGCCCGTCCAAAGCTTGCCGTGCTTACAGGGTTGCCTCTGTTCTGGGACGAAATGGGCCCGGCTGGGACAGGCCCCCGCGATGCGCCCATCATCACTGTCCTTCGTACGCGCTTTACGGTTCTGCCGCTGGATGATCCGCGCGACTTGCCCGGGACGGGCGCACGGCGTCTTTTGATCGCGCAGCCGCGCGCGCTTGCGCCTGAGCAGCTTGTCGCCATCGATACATGGGTGCGGGCCGGCGGCACGGCTCTGGTTCTTGCCGATCCCCTGCTTCGCTGGCCGTCCGACCTGGCGCTGGGGGATCGCCGCCGGGCACCAACTTCAAGCTTGCTTCAGCCCTTGCTGACCCATTGGGGCGTTGCGCCAGACCGGTTTGAATCGCGGGAAGTTCGCCAATTCCTGGCCGATGGCCGGCTTCTTACGCTCTCGGGCGCATGGCTGTCGCATGGCCGGACGATGACGGCGCGGACGATTGGGCGCGGGACATTGTTATTGATAGGAGATGCCGACCTGATCGACGATCGGCTCTGGCTTGCCGACCCGGCGCAACCGCTCAATCCGCGGTCATGGATCGCCGATACGCCGGCAGCTTTGCTCCTTTGGCTCGGCGCTGCCGCTCCGGCGCCGCGGCCATGGATGCGCACGCCTGCAGATGTGATGCTCGCGCTGCGATGGGCGATTCTGGTTGGGACGGGCTGGGCGATGGTGGGTGGGGCATTGCTCTGGGCTCGATTTACGGATAGAGATGAAGAACAAAAGGTGAAAACTAGCAAAGGAACGCGAGGAAAATCAATCTGACCCACTTTTGACCAGCTTTTCCCATCACCTCCCGACTTTTCCCTTTTCAGTCGGCTCTATGCTTGGTAGGAAAACCAGCATTGGGGTTCGTCAGGCTTTGTGCAGTCCTATGTGTCGGATTGTCGGTTCGCGATTCCGGCAAAGGGCGGCCTGCGTCCCGGTGAAAAGGGGCCATTTTCAGGGTGTCGGACGTCATTCTCTATTCGGGCAACGCGTTCAGCGTCGCGGACGGCAAAGGCCGTTTCGTGCTGCCCCTGGAGATGCGCAAGCTGGTGGCCCAGGCCAGCGGCGGCCAGAATCGTCTGTGCCTGTCCGTTCATTTCGACAATGGCTGTGCAACCGGCTTTGGCCTGTCCCACAAGCAGTTCCTGTTCGATGAGGTCGAGAAGCTGGAGCGTCAGGCCTATGAGGCTGGCCGCGATTTCAATGCCGATTTGGAGCGCGAAAACCGACTCGGCACGATCGAGGACGTGAATTTCGACGATGGCGGCCGATTCTTCCTGCACCCCGATATCAAGGAAGAGGCCGGCATCACGGACGCGGTGTTTTTCTACGGCGTGGGTCGCTATTTCCAGATCTGGAAGCCTGAAGCCCTTGTCGAAAGTCCCGATCGTCCGGCGCTGATCCGCAACAAGGTCCGCCGGTGGCTGGACCAGCGCGCAGCCGGAGGCGGCAAGTGAGCGCCGTGCCTCATATCCCCGTGCTGCTCGACGAGGTGTTGGACGCCTTGGCGATTGCGCCGGGTGAAATTCATGTCGACGGCACCTTCGGCGCGGGTGGCTATAGCAGCGCCATGGCCCAGGCCGGCGCGCGCGTCTTCGCCTTCGATCGCGATCCCGACGCGATCCGCGAGGGGCGGGCTGTGGCCGACGCGCATGGCATTACCCTCATTCCCGGCGAATTTTCGCGCATGGCGCAATTGCTGACGGAGCGCGATGTCGATCGAGTAGCGGGCGTCACGCTCGACATTGGCGTATCCTCCATGCAGCTTGATCGGCCCGAGCGCGGTTTTTCGTTTCAGTCCGATGGCCCGCTGGACATGACGATGAGCCAGGGCGGCATGAGCGCTGCCGATTTCCTCAACTCCGCCCCGGAGGAGGATATCGCGGACGTCATCTATCGTTATGGCGAAGAACCTCGGTCGCGGCGCGTTGCGCGCGCTATCGTGGATGCACGTCCGCTGGAGCGCACCGCGCAACTGGCGGCGGTCGTTCGCAAGGCGCTGGGATACAAGCCGCATGACAAAAAGGACCCGGCCACCCGCACGTTCCAGGCGATCCGCATCCATGTGAATCGCGAACTTGAAGAGTTGGAGCGCGGGCTCGAGGCGGCCGAAGCGCTGCTGGAAGAGGGCGGGCGCCTTGCCATCGTGACCTTCCACAGTCTTGAGGACCGCATCGTCAAGCAGTTCCTGCGCAATCGCAGCGGCGGTGAGGGCGGGGGCTCGCGGCATCTGCCTGAACGCACGGCCGGGCCGCAGCCTACCTTCGCCAGGCCCGCCAAGGCAGTGCGCGCCGGCGACGCAGAATTGGCGCGCAACCCCCGCGCCCGCTCTGCCACCCTGCGCAGCGCGGTTCGCACCGCAGCACCGTCGCGGCTTTCGCTTGCCCCCTCGTTGCCCCGGAGTAGCCGTGCATGATCGCCGTCAAGAGATTGCAAAGCTTGATCTGGGTGATCCTCGTCGCGCTGGGCGCCCTGGGCGCCTATATGGTTTCTCTCAAGGTCGCGACCGAGCGGAACGAGTTGATGCGCGTGCGATCGCAGATCGCCGCGACGAAGGCCGATATTCGCTATCTGGAAACGGAATTCAGCGCGCGCGCCTCCATGCGTCAGCTGGAAAGCTGGAACCAGCATGACTTCCTCTACGCGACGCCGACCGCGCAGCAATATCTGGAGGGCGAGCGGGCACTGGCGCAGCTTGACGGCGTGCAGCCCAACGGGCCGGACTATGTCGCCCCGCCCGTGATGGTGGCGATGGTCGAAACGCCCGCCGATCTTCCCTCCGCGCCGCAAAAGGCGCCGGAAAGTCCGGCGGCGACCCAAATTCGCAGCGACATTGCGATCATTCGCGAAGCCCACGCCGCCGATAATGTGGACAAGCTGCCCAAGCCTGCGCCCAAGCCACCAGTCGTTCAGGCCAGTGCGGACGCTGATGTGTCGAAGCCCAATCCGATCGCGCGCAAGGCGGAGCGGATGGCGATGCTCGACGCAAAGTTGCTGGACGACAGCACATTGGGCGATCTGACCGCGCGGGCTGACCGCGAAAAACGCAAGGGCGCGCGCTGATGGCCACGATCATCGTCCAGCCCGGTGGTCCGCGCGCCGGGCGGCAGAGGGTCAACCTCACCGCCATGGCGCACAACCGGTTGATGCTCCTGCTCATCCTGTTTCTTGCCATCACAGCGATTCTAATCGGCCGGCTCTTTTGGGTCGGCGTTTTTGCGCATGGGACGGGCGGCGATGGGCCGCTGGGACCCTTCGTTCCCGCGCGCGCCGATATCGTCGATCGCAATGGCGTGCCGCTGGCGCGCACTATGGACGCCTATTCCGTATCGGTGCGCCCATCGAAGCTGATCGGCGAACCCGCCGAACTCGCCCGCAAATTACACGAAATCTTTCCCGACGAAGCCGAGGCGACCTTTTACAAGAAGCTGACCGGCAAGGGCTGGGCCTATCTGCGTCGCCGTGCTCTTCCCGAGCAGGTGGCGGCGGTCAACGCGCTGGGCGAGATCGGGATCGAATTTCCGCGCGAGAAGGAACGTCTTTATCCGCAGCGCACGCTGGCTGCCCACGTCCTGGGTTTTGCCCCCAACAGCAAAGGTGTGGGCGGCATGGGTGCGGAGGCTGCCTTCAACGACCGGTTGATCGACCCTGCGCTGCGGGGCAAGCCCTTTGCCCTTTCCATCGACAGCCGGGTTCAGGGCGCGCTCGAAAGCGAGCTTTACACCCAATTGGTGCAGACCCGCGCCAAGGGAGCGGGGGGAATCATCCTGGACGTCAATACCGGCGAAGTCATCGCGATGGCGTCGATCCCGGTCTTCGATCCCAACAAGCTTCAGAATTATGCCGGCAAGCGCTGTTCGGAATCGCCGCTCTGCAACCATATGGTGCAGGCGCGCTACGAACTGGGTTCTGCATTCAAGCCGCTTTCCATCGCCGCCGCTATGGACGCAGGCGTCGTTACGTCGATGAGCAAGCGCTATGACGCGACCGCGCCGCTCGCCGTTGCCGGGTTCCGGATCAAGGATGACCATTCGCTTGGCCGCTGGATCAACGTGCCTGAAATCCTGGTGCATAGTTCGAACATCGGCACCGCGCGGATCGCGGATGAGATGGGTGCGGAGCCACTTCAGAAACTGTTCCGCAGCCTCGACTTCGATCAGCGCGCGCCGATCGAATTCAACGAACGCGCAGGTGGGCTCTGGCCTTCCAGCTGGGGCCGCATCACGAGCATGACGGTGTCCTACGGCCACGGTATCGCCGTGACGCCGCTCCATCTCGCCACCGCCTATGCAGCGCTGGTCAATGGCGGCATGTGGCGCCC
This sequence comes from Sphingomonas sp. SKA58, assembly GCF_000153545.1. NCBI lineage: Bacteria > Pseudomonadati > Pseudomonadota > Alphaproteobacteria > Sphingomonadales > Sphingomonadaceae > Sphingomonas > Sphingomonas sp. SKA58. Next base: position 376,740 of record NZ_CH959307.1, on the reverse strand, counting down.
CGCCACCGTGCGCAAGCTGCGCCCGCAGGATGTGCCGCAGGGCCGCCGCGTCTTTTCCGCCGCCACCAGCGCCCGGATGCGGCAACTGTTGCGGATGATCGTGTCAGCAGGTACGGGGCGAAGCGCCGACGCCAAGGGATTCCGGGTGGGCGGCAAGACGGGTTCGGCCGAAAAGCCCCAGGAAGGCCGTTATAACAAGACTTCGCTGGTGACGACTTTCGCTTCTGCTTTCCCGATGGACAATCCCCGTTATGTCGTCGTCGCCATCATGGATGAGGCGACGGGCCAGTTCGGCCTGCGCACCGCCGCCTGGACCGCCGCGCCCGTGGTAAAGCGGGTGATCGAGCGAACGGGGCCAATGCTGGGAATCATGCCGGACGAGCGGCGCGACGTCGATATTTCCGATCTGATGCCGCTGCTGCACGGCGAGAAGGAGAAAGAATAATGCGCCTCGGGTCGCTAATCGAGGAGCTGGATGCCGAGGTCGCCAAAGCGGTAAGCGCCGCTGGCGGCCTCGACACGTCCGTCACGGGTTTTGCCATCGACAATCGCAAGGTCGCGCCGGGCACCGTTTTCGGTGCCTTTCAGGGTCTACGCGTCAACGGCGAAGACTATATTACCGAAGCGGTGCGGGCCGGTGCCATTGCTATCGTTGCCCGTCCTGAAGCCCAAGTGGATGGAGCGATCCACATCGCCGCCGCCAATCCGCGCCAGCTTTTCGCGCAGCTTGCCGCGCGTTTCTTTGCGCCGTTCCCCGATGTGACGGTCGCCGTCACCGGCACCAACGGGAAGACCAGCACGGTCGAACTCGCCCGCCAGATCTGGCGCATGCTCGGCCATAATGCAGCCTCGATCGGGACGTTGGGCGTCACCACCTCGGTCGATCAGGTGTCGACCGGCCTCACCACGCCCGATATCGTCACCTTCCTCGCCAATATGGCAGGCTTGCGCCGCGAAGGCGTTACCCATGCCGCGTTCGAGGCGTCGAGCCATGGTCTCGACCAGTATCGCACCGAAGGGCTGCCGGTTGTGGCCGGCGCCTTCACCAATCTGTCGCGCGACCATCTTGATTATCATGGCGATATGGACAGCTATTTCGACGCCAAGATGCGGCTGTTCGACGAAGTCGTCGCGCCGGACGGTAGTGCTGTCATCTGGGCGGACGACAGCTGGTCGGAAAAGGCGATCGCGCGGGCTACGAAGCGGGGGCTTCGTGTGCTGAGCGTCGGGGTGCAGGGGCGGGCTTTGCAGCTTGCCAACCGCACTCCGACCCAGTTGGGCCAGACACTGGAGATCGAGGCGGAGGGAACACGCTACAAGGTGAATCTTCCGCTGATTGGCGCTTATCAGGCCGCCAATGCCCTGACCGCCGCGGGTCTCGTCATCGCGACGGGCGGCGATGCCGCCCGGGTTATGGAATTGCTTGGCCGGGTGCAGCCCGTGCGCGGCCGGCTGGAACGCGCCGTCATCAGCCAGACGGGCGCCCCTGTCTATGTCGACTATGCGCACACGCCCGATGGCCTGCGCGCTGCGATCGAAGCGCTGCGTCCGCATACAAAAGGCCGGCTCATCACCCTGTTCGGCGCGGGCGGTGATCGCGATGCGGGCAAGCGGCCGCAAATGGGCAAGGTCGCGGCGGACCTGTCCGATCATGTGATCGTGACCGACGACAATCCCCGGTCCGAAGAACCCAGCGCCATTCGCGCCGCCGTGCTAGCGGGCGCACCCGACGCGCAGGAAATTGGCGGCCGACGTGACGCCATCGCCGCCGCCATCGCGCAGGCGGGCGCAGACGACATCGTCCTGCTAGCCGGCAAGGGCCATGAGCAGGGCCAGATTATCGGCGACCGCGTCCTGCCGTTCGATGACGTCACCGTCGCGCGGGAGTGTGCGGGGTGAGCGACCTTTGGACCTCTGCTGAAATTGCTGAAGCCACAGGCGGCGCCGCGTCGGCGCCGTTCGCCGTTTCTGGTGTCGCATTCGACAGCCGCGAGGTAACGCAGGGCGACCTGTTCGTCGCGATGAAGGGGGAGGCGACCGACGGCCATCGCTTCGTCGATCAGGCGTTCGCACAGGGAGCGGCCGGCGCGATCGTCAGCGACGCCGTCGATCATCCCCATATTCGCGTGGCCGACAGCGCGGCCGCGCTCCAGGCGCTGGGCATCGCGTCGCGCCGGCGCATGGGCGGCAAGGTCATCGGCGTCACCGGATCGGTCGGCAAGACCGGCACGAAGGAGGCGCTGTATCTGGCGCTGGATCGCGCCGCGCCGGGGCAGGCCCATCGGTCGGTAAAAAGCTACAACAACCATGTCGGCGTGCCGCTCAGCCTGGCGCGTATGCCACGCGACAGCGCCTATGGCATTTTCGAAATGGGCATGAACCACGCAGGCGAATTGTCCGCCCTGACGCACCAGGTGCGCCCCCATGCCGCGATCGTCACGGCGATCGCGCCTGCCCATATCGAATTTTTCGGGACCGAGGCGAAGATTGCTGAGGCCAAGGCGGAGATTTTCGAGGGGCTGGAGCCGGGCGCCGCCGCGATCATTCCCTATGACAGCCCGCATGTCGCGACGCTCTATAACAAGGCGGAGCGCCACGCGGCGCGGATCCTGACCTTTGGCATGAGCCCGCAGGCCGATGTGCATGCCCTTGAGACCGTGCCTGCGCCCAATGGCGGCACGCTGGTGACGGCGCGCCTGCCCGACGCGGAATTATGCTTCACCGTCGCAGCGCCGGGCGATCATTGGGTGTCCAATGCGCTTGCCGTGCTGGCGGCGGTCGAGGCGGTGGGCGGCGATCTGGCGGCGGCCGGCCTCGCGCTTGCCGAGATGCCGGGGCTGCCGGGCCGGGGGGAACGTCGCATCCTGCCGGTCGCGGGTGGCGAAGCCTTGCTGATCGACGAAAGCTATAACGCCAATCCGCTTTCCATGGCCGCGACATTGAAGCAGCTTGGCCGTGAACATGCCGACCGCCGGATCGCGGTGCTGGGTGGCATGCGCGAACTGGGCAGCGCGAGCGCTGATCTTCATGCCGGGCTGGCCAAGCCTCTGGCCGATGGCGCAATCGATTTCGCGGTGCTGGTTGGCGCGGAAATGGCGCCGCTGGCCGACGCACTCGAAGGCACCATGGCCTATGCGCATGTGCCCGACGCCGCGAGCGCAATCCCCCTCATCAAGAAAGAAATGCGCGCGGGCGACGCGATATTGGTCAAAGGGTCCAATGGCATCGGGCTGTCGCGCCTGGTCGCCGCCCTGGGTCAGGCCGCCCGCGACGGAGAAACGAACTGATGCTGTATTGGCTGGCCCAGACCCTAGATTTTGCGGGCGTGTTCAACCTCATCCGCTATCTCTCCTTCCGTGCGGGCGCGGCGATTGCGACCGCGCTTGTCATCGGACTGGTGATCGGCCCCAAATTCATCGGCTGGCTGCGCGTCCGCCAGGGCAAGGGGCAGCCGATCCGCGACGACGGGCCGCAGACGCACCTCGCCAAGCGGGGGACGCCGACCATGGGCGGCCTCATGATCCTGACCTCCATGGTGGCGTCTGTGCTGCTGTGGATGGATCTGTCGTCCATCTATGTCTGGGCCTGCCTGTTCGTGACGCTGGGTTTTGGCGCGATCGGTTTTCTGGACGATTATGACAAGGTGACGAAGGCCAGCCACAAGGGGCTGTCGGGCAAGATGCGCCTGATCTTCGAATTTCTGATCGCGGGTGTCGCGGCCTGGATGATCGTCAACCAGCACGGCAATACCGCGCTCTATGTGCCTTTCTACAATGGCCCCGCGATCGAGCTTGGTCCTTTCTATTTCTGCTTTGCCGCCTTCGTCATTGTGGCGTTCGGCAATGCGGTGAACCTGACCGATGGCCTGGATGGCCTGGCGACGATGCCGGTCATCATCGCGTGCCTGGCCTTCCTGTTGATCGTCTATCTGGTCGGCCGCGCGGACTTCGCCGAATATCTGGGCATCCCCCATGTTCCGGGTGCGGGCAACCTTACCATCCTGTGCGGCGCGATCATCGGCGCGGGCCTCGCTTTCCTCTGGTTCAACGCGCCACCGGCCGCCGTTTTCATGGGCGACACCGGCAGCCTGGCGCTGGGCGGCACGATCGGCGTGATCGCTGTCACCGCACACCATGAAATCGTGCTCGGCATCATCGGCGGATTGTTCGTCGTGGAAGCGCTTAGCGTCATCATCCAGGTCTTCTTCTACAAGCGCACCGGCAAGCGCATTTTTCGCATGGCGCCGATCCACCATCATTTCGAGCAACTGGGCTGGGCAGAGCCGACCGTCGTGATCCGCTTCTGGATCATCGCCTTCGTGCTGGCGCTCGCCGGCCTCGCCACGCTGAAGCTGCGGTAAGCGCATGATCGTATCCAGCGCCTTTGCAGGGAAAACCTACGCGGTCCTTGGCCTCGCCCGTTCAGGTCTCGCCACGGTCGAAACGCTGGTGGCAAGCGGCGCGCGGGTCGTCGCATGGGACAGCCGGGAGGAAGCGCGTAGCCAAGTCGCTGGCAAGGCGGAGCTTGGCGATCCCATGGAGATCGACCTTGCCGGCTTCGACGGTATCGTCGTGTCGCCGGGCGTGCCGCTCAATCGCCATCCCATCAACATGCGCGCGAAGCTGGCTGGCGTACCGATCATCGGTGACATCGAACTGTTCGCGCTCGCCCGTCCGACCCTGCCACCGCATAAGGTCGTCGGCATCACCGGCACCAATGGCAAGTCCACCACCACGGCGCTGATCCATCATATCATCGAACAGGCGGGCTATCCCACGGTGATGGGCGGCAATATCGGCCTCCCGATTCTCTCCCAGCCGCCTCTGGAGCCGAACCTCAAAGGCGCTGGCGTCTATGTGCTGGAACTGTCCAGCTACCAGATCGACCTGACCCACAGCCTCGATTGCGACGTCGCGGTGCTGCTCAACATCACGCCCGATCATCTGGACCGTTATGACGGGTTCGAGGGCTATGTGGCGTCGAAAGCGCGGCTGTTTGCGATGCAATCGGCCGGGCACAAGGCGGTGATCGCGACCGAGGATGAGCCGAGCCGGTCTGTATCGACCCAAATCTGCGACACCAAGGGAAGTGGAGAGGATGTGGTGGAGGTAGCATCGACCCAGGTCGATACCACCGAGCAGCTTGCATGGCCCGCACTCCAAGGGCCGCACAATGCGCAAAATGTCGCCGTCGCAATGGTAACGGCCGCCGTATTGGACATCGATCCCGTCACGACCAAAGCCGCCCTCGCCAGCTATGCCTCACTCCCCCACCGGATGCAGACCGTCCGCACCCTTAACGGCGTCCTCTACGTCAATGACAGCAAGGCGACCAACGCCGCGTCCACCGCGCCCGCGCTCGCCGCCTGGCCCGCCAAGGACGGCAAGCCGCGCATCCACTGGATATTAGGCGGTGTCGCCAAGTCCGAAAATCTGGACGAATGCGCGCCCCATTTCGGCAATGTCGCCCACGCCTACACCATCGGCGAAGCGGGGCATATGTTCGCCGATCTGCTGCGCCCGCATATGGCGGTGGACGACAGCGAAATGCTAAGCGCCGCCGTCCGCCGCGCGGCGCGCATCGCGCAGCCGGGCGACGTCGTACTGTTGTCGCCGGCCTGCGCCAGTTTCGACCAGTTTCGCGATTTCGAGGCACGTGGCGATGCCTTTGCCGCAGCGGTCGCGGCGCTGGAATAGGGAAAGACCCAGGGGCGATGAGCAAGAGGGGAACAGGGATGTCGAAGGCCGGTGAACTGGTGAAGGGTTTCCGCACCCGCACGGTTCCGCGCGAGCGCACCGCGCTCGCCATCTGGTTCTGGGAAATCGACCGCGTTCTCCTGTCGCTGATCGTCGCGCTGATGGCGATCGGGCTGGTGGCGGTCGCCGCCGCGTCCCCTGTGGCGGCGATCGACCGATCGACCGCAGACATCGCCGTCAATCCACTCATCTATTTCTATCGCCAGCTGATGTGGGTGATGATCGGCCTGCCGATCATGCTGATCATCTCCATGCTGCCCCGGCTGCAGGCGCGGCGGCTGGCCATCTTCCTGTGCGCTTTCTTCTTCTTGATGCTGCTGTTCGTGCCCCTATTGGGTTCTACCGTGAACGGAGCGCGGCGCTGGATAGACCTGCCCGGTTTCCGGTTCCAGCCTTCGGAATTCCTGAAGCCCGCTTATGTCGTCACGCTCGCCTGGCTGCTGTCGCTGCGCACGAAGGAGCAGAACCTCCCCGTCATCCAGCTGACCGGCGCCCTGACCCTGCTGATTTCGGCAGTGCTGATGCGCCAGCCCGACTTCGGGCAGACTGTGATCTTCATGGCCTGCTGGGGCGCGCTGCTGTTGCTATCTGGCCTGGAGATGCGCTGGATCGCGATGCTGGGCGGCGCGGGCCTCGCGGGCTTGGTCGCCGTCTACATGTTCTATGAAAATGGCCGCCAACGTATCAACGATTTCCTGGGCATCGGCGTTCAGATGGACGCGG
>NZ_CH959307.1:361876-369990 GCF_000153545.1 Sphingomonas sp. SKA58 | reverse complement strand
GCTGCCGACCTCATTATCAATGCCGGTCGCCACCACCGACACGCGGATCTTGCCGTTGAGATTGTCGTTGAAGGCGCTGCCCCAGATGATGTTCGCGTCGGGATCCACAAGCTCACGGATATGGTTCGCGGCCTCGTCCACTTCCATCAGGCGCATGTCGTCGCCGCCGACGATCGAGACGATGACGCCCTTGGCCCCGCGCATCGAAACGCCGTCAAGAAGCGGGTTGGCGATCGCCTTCTCGGCCGCCTGGAGCGCGCGGCCGTCACCCTCGGCTTCGCCGGTGCCCATCATGGCCTTGCCCATTTCGCCCATCACCGACCGCACGTCTGCAAAGTCGAGGTTGATGAGGCCGGGCATGATCATGAGGTCGGTGATCGAACGCACGCCCTGTTGCAGCACTTCGTCCGCCATCTGGAACGCTTCCTTGAAGGTCGTGTTCGGATTGGCGATAAGGAACAGATTCTGGTTCGGAATGACGATCAGCGTATCGACATGCTTCTGCAATTCCTCGATACCGCTTTCCGCAGACTTCATGCGACGATTGCCTTCGAAGGTGAAGGGCTTGGTCACGACGCCAACGGTCAGGATGCCGCGATCGCGCGCGGCCTTGGCGATAACTGGGGCAGCGCCCGTGCCGGTGCCGCCGCCCATGCCAGCGGTGATGAAGCACATATGCGCGCCATTGAGCGCCTCTTCGACCGAGGCGATGGTCTCTTCGGCCGCGGCCTTGCCGATTTCAGGGCGCGACCCCGCGCCCAGCCCTTCGGTGATCTGCGGGCCAAGCTGAATGCGGCGTTCGGCGGGTGAGCTGTTGAGCGCCTGCGCATCGGTATTAGCGACGATGAAATCGACCCCCTCGACCGACGCGGCAATCATGTTGGCGATGGCATTGCCACCCGCACCGCCGACACCGATCACCGCAATGCGCGGCTTCAGTTCGTCCACATGGGGCGGGCTGATTTCAATGCTCATATATTCTGCTCCCTCAGCTTCCTCGTCAGGAAGCGACACCGTCATCATTCGTTAACACCAGAAAATAGGGGATTCACCACCTAATTTCGTCTTTGCCAAAAATCGTTCAATAGTTCGCCTTGATCGCGCGCATCATGCGCTGCCACCAGAGCGGCGTTCCCAGCCGATGCACGGTCTGCGGCGCGGGCGCCATCGTGCGGAGATCAACCGGGTTGGAAGCACCGTAAAGCGCCAGGCCGGCCAAAGTTGCAAAGGCCGGGCCGCTATGTGCTTCGGGCATGGCGGACAGGCCCCGGGGTCGGCCGATCCGTACCGCGCGACCGAGCGCGCCCTGCGCGTAATCGGCGATGCCCTTCATTTCCGCGCCACCGCCGGTCAGCACCACCTGGCGGCCGGTCGAATTAAAGCCCATCCCGGCAAGCGCCGCATTCACTTCGGTCATGATCTGGTTCAGCCGCTCGCAAATCACGCCGACCAGCGCCGCGCGCGTGATCTTGCCGCCTTCCGCATTAGGGCCGGCCGCCTGTCCTGGCACCGCGACGTCGCCATGGGGCGGCGCGATCTCGATCATCTCGCGAAAATCACGCGGATTCTGCATCGCAGATCCGTAGAAGCATTTGATCCGTTCCGCCTGGCTGCGGCGAATGCCGAAGGAGGATGCAATGTCGTCAGTGATGTCGGACGCGCCCATCGGGATCGAATGCAAGCCCACCAGCATGCCCCCGGCATAGAGCGACACATTGGTCACGCCCGCGCCCATTTCCACCAGCGCGACGCCCAGGTCGCGCTCTTCCTCCGACAGGCAGGCAAGGCCCGTCGCGATGGGAGAGGCGACGATGGAATTGACGTTGAGATACGCCCCGCGCACGCACAGGTCGAGATTAGCGAGCGGTGCCCCGTCGGCCAGGACGACATGGATATCGACGCCCAGCAGGTCGGCATGCATGCCCAGCGGCTTTTTGACCGGCACCTTGCCATTGATGGTGAAGCAGGTCGGCTGCGCATGAAGAACGATGCGGCCATCGGGGTCGATGCCCTGTTGTCCGGTCGTCAGCAGATCGTCGATATCGGGTTGCTCGATGCGATAGCCGCCCATGTCGCGTTCAACCGTAACGACATCGCTGACCAGGCTGCCGCCCGAAAAGCTGACCCACACATCCTCGATATTGGTGCCCGCCACGCGCTCGGCCTGCTCGACGGTTTCCCGCACGGCCAGTTCGGTGCGCTCCATGTCGGCGATGAAGCCGCGGCGCACGCCGCGGCTTTCCCGCTGGCCTGTGCCCAGGATCGCCAGTTCACCCGTATCGGTGCGCCCGGCGATCAGCGCGGACACCTTCCAGGAGCCTATGTCGACGGCCGTGATGAGCTTTTCGACCTTGGGCTGCGGCATGGCTGTCAGCCTTCCTCACCGATAGGCTGCGCGGCAGCGCTCGTGGCGGCCTCGATCGGCTTTTCCTCCACGCGTCCCTGCGGCAGGCGCAGGACAAACCGATCAGGGTCGCGCATGTCGAAGCGAACGATGCCGCGTCCAAGCAGTCGGTTGACCCCGTCCATTCGTGCGAAATTCACCAGCGCGGACGCCGATTGTGTGTCGCCTTCCGGCAGGGACAGCGTCTCACCCGATTGGAAACGCAAATCCCAGCGCCGGTTGCCGACCCAGGTCGCCCCAGCCAGCATGGGTTTGAGCGCAGGCGCATTTTCCATCAGCTTGTTGAGGCCCGCAGTCTGCCGGTTCGCATTGGGGCCAACCACAAGCGGCAGGTCCGGCATGGCGCTGGCCGATACCGATTGCAGCACCACGCCCGACACGTCGATCAGGTGCAGTTGTCCGTCATGCTGCCACACGGCGACCGGGTCCCGCTCAACGATATCGACGACCAGCGTATCGGGCAGGCGACGGGAAATGCGCGCATCCTTGACCCAACCCAGTTTCAGCATTTGCTGGCGCACATGCGGAAGGTCAAGCGAGAGCATCGACCGGTCCACCTGTCCCAGCGCGATATTGTAGACCGGCAGTTCGTCCATGCGCTCGACACCGCGCACTTCGACCTTTTCAACTTCGAAACCGGCGCGCGCCGCGATATCCGCCGCTTGTTGGCGCGCCACTTCCGGGAGACCAAGGTAGATTGCGATGCCGATCAGGATCGCGCCAAAAATGCCTACAATCGTCCAGCTGGCCATGCGCTGGAGCGTCGCTTCACTGACCGGAAGATGCTCGATCAACTTGTCGATCCAGCTTTGCCGCTTGAGCGACCGTGCGCGGCTGGAGCGTCCGGCCCCATTGCCCTTGCTGCTCATGCGCGCGGCCCCGCCGCGCCTAATCCGTGCCTCAGCCATGCCCCTGCCCCGTTCCGTCTGACGCCCCGGCGCGGTTCAGCGCCTCCTCCACGATCGTTTCAACCAGCGTCGCATAGTCGATGCCCAGCTTCGCCGCCTGTTCAGGGACCAGACTGAGCGGCGTCATGCCCGGCTGCGTATTGACTTCCAGCAGATAGAGGCCGTTCAGCCCGCGCTCGTCATCCCAGCGAAAGTCCGCGCGCGAGGCCCCCTTGCAGCCTAGCAGCTGATGCGCGCGCAAGGCGATCGCCTTGCAGGCTTCGCTGATGTCCGGCGGAATGTCGGCCGGGCAGACATGCTCCGTCATGCCATCGGTATATTTGGCGTCGAAGTCGTAAAAGCCGCTTTTGGGCCGTAGTTCGGTCACGAGCAGCGCTTCATCGCCCAGCACGGCGGTCGTCAGTTCGCGGCCGCGAATATAGGGTTCGGCCAGCAGTTCGGGGAAATCCTGCCACGGCCCGACGGCATCGCGGGCGATCGGATTACCGTAATTGCCCTCCGCCGTGACGATGGCCACACCGACCGAACTGCCTTCATTGACGGGTTTGAGCACATAGGGGCGCGGCAGTGGATCGGCGGTGAAAAGGCTTTCGCTTTCCACGACATGACCACCGGGCATGGGAATGCCGTGCGGGACCAGCGCCTGCTTGGTCAGTTGCTTGTCGATCGCGATGACGGAGGTGGCAAGGCCGCTATGGGTATAGGTCAAGCCCATCAGGTCCATCATGCCCTGCACCGTGCCATCTTCGCCAGGGACGCCGTGCAGCGCGTTGAAGATGACGTCTGCCTTCGTTTCGGCAAGGCGCTGCGCCACGTTGCGGTCCATGTCGATGCGGGTGACTTTGTGGCCGCGCGACTCCAGCGCCTTGGCCACACCCTCCCCGCTTGACAGCGACACCGGCCGCTCCGCCGACCAGCCACCCATCAGGACGGCGACATGCCAGGGGCCGCGCGTCATTGCGCCATCCCCACGCGCTGAATTTCCCATTCCAACTCGATACCGCTCTTTTCTCGAACGCGGCGGCGAACCTCTTCGCCCAGCGCTTCGATGTCAGTGCTGGTTGCGCCACCGGTATTGAGCAGGAAATTGGTGTGTTTCTCGCTCACCTGCGCGCCGCCGATCTGGAGCCCGCGACAGCCGGCCTCGTCCACCAATTGCCAGGCCTTGTGACCATCCGGGTTCTTGAAGGTAGAACCGCCGGTTTTGCTGCGTAGTGGCTGGCTTTCCTCCCGCGCGGCTGCAATGCGGTCCATTTCGGCCTGGATCGCGGCCGATTCACCGGGATGGCCGCGGAAGGTCGCGCTGACCACGATCGCGCCGTCGGTGAGATTGGAGTGGCGATAGCTGTAGGCAAGGTCGCGGTTGAGCAAAGTGACCTGCTCGCCCGATCGCAGCACCAGCTCACACTCCAACAGGATATCCGCTGTCTCGCGGCCGTAAGCGCCGCCGTTCATGCGAACAAAGCCACCAACGGTGCCGGGAATGGAGCGCAGGAATTCGAGCCCCGCGATACCCGCATCGCGCGCTGTCGATGAGACGAGAATGCCGGACGCGCCAGCGCCGCAAACCAGCGTAGTTTCGTCCTGCCGTTCGACCTTTGCGAACGGCTTGCCGAGCCGAACGACCACCCCCGGCACGCCGCCGTCGCGCACGATCAGGTTGGAGCCAAGGCCAAGCGCCATGACCGGCATGTCGGGGTCAAGCTGCGCCAAAAAGTCGGACAGATCGTCCGCATCCTGTGGTTCAAACAGCCATTGCGCCGGGCCGCCCGTCTTGAACCAGACAAGCGGAGCCAGCGACGCAGCGGGCTTGAGCACACCCCGAACGGCGGGAAGAGCATGCTTCCTGGTCAAGAGCGCAAGCCCCACAGGCTCATCCATTTTTGCATCGCGCTCACGCCGGACTCGTTCGCTTGAACAGCCGCCATGCCGCCTTCAACCTGGCGTTGGGCGGCCTCGACCATGTCGCGCGCTGCTTCGACGCCGCGCATCTGAACGTCGATCATGCGCTTCTGCATTTCCAGGCCTACGGCAAAAAGCTCGAACATCAGGCGGTCTCCTTGCTCTTGGCCGAAATGGCGGCAGCCAGGCCGGCGGCCCATTTGGTGATGTCGCCCGCCCCCAGGCAAACGATCATGTCATCGGGCTGAAGATCGGCGGCGATCTGGGCGGCGAGATCGGCGGCATCGGCGACGGTCGCAGCATGGCGGTGGCCGCGCCGCTTCAAGCCCGCGACCAGCGCGGCGCTGTCGACGCCTTCGATGGGTTGTTCGCCCGCGGCATAGACGGGCGCGGCATAGACGATGTCGGCGTCGTTGAACGCCTGCTGGAATTCATCCATCAGGTCGCGCAGGCGGGTGAAACGGTGCGGCTGGACTATGGCGACGACGCGTCCGAGCGCCCCTTCGCGCGCGGCGGCCAGCACGGCCCTGATCTCGACCGGATGGTGACCATAATCGTCGATGACGGTTGCGACGCCGCCCTCAAGTTGAACCTCACCTACCTTCGTGAAGCGGCGTTTCACGCCGCCGAATTTTTCAAATCCCGTGCAGATGACATCATGGGTGATGCCCAGTTGCAAGGCAACGCCGATGGCGGCCAGGCTGTTCGACACATTATGCCGGCCTGGCATCGGCAGCAGGATATCGCTGATCTTCTCGACATGGCCGTCACGATCGCGGATCAGCACGTCGAAGAGATTCCCGCCCGGCACCGGCCGGACATTTTCGCCCCTAATATCGGCCTGCGCCGAAAAACCGTAGGTGACAATGCGGCGGTCCTGCACGCGCGGCAGGATCGCCTGCACTTCGGGATGATCGAGGCACAGCAGCGCCGCGCCGTAGAAGGGCACATTGCCGACAAACTCTACGAAGGCGTCCTTCACCCTGTCGAAACTGCCATAATGGTCGAGATGTTCAGGATCGATATTGGTGACGACCGCGATGGTGCCGTCGAGCCGCAGGAAGCTGCCGTCGCTTTCGTCCGCTTCCACCACCATCCAGTCGCTGTTGCCCAGACGTGCGTTGGAGCCATAGCTGTTGATGATGCCGCCGTTGATGACCGTCGGATCGACCCCGCCCGCATCGAGGAGCGCTGCGATCATCGACGTGGTCGTGGTCTTGCCATGCGTACCGGCTACCGCGACGGTCGATTTCAGCCGCATCAATTCGGCCAGCATCTCAGCGCGGCGGATCACAGGCACGCGGGTTTCGAGCGCCAGTTCCACTTCGGGATTGCCGCGCTTGATCGCGGTCGAGGTCACGACCACGGCGGCATCGCCCAGGTTTTCGGCCTTGTGACCGATCATCACCTTGATGCCCTTAGCCCGCAGCCCTTCCACGACATAGCCTTCGGCCACGTCCGAGCCCTGCACGCTATAGCCCAGATTATGCATGACTTCGGCAATACCGGACATGCCGATGCCGCCGATGCCGATGAAATGGATCGTGCCGATGTCGGTGCCGACACCCTTCATGCGGGAACTCCCTGGAGATTAAGCGTTGTGGGCGTCGGACCGACCTTGACCGGATCATTCATGATCGGCGCACGGCCGATGCTTTCCAGCAGGTCTGCCATATCGCGCGCGGCATCCGGGCGACCGCAGTTCCAGGCACGCTTGGCCGCATTCTGGAGCGCGCCTGGCTCCATCGCCATCTTCTGCATCTGCTTGGCCAGTTCAACCGCGGTGAAGCGGCTTTGCGGGATCGTGCGCGCGCCACCGGACTGCGTCATTTCACGAGCATTGGCGGTCTGATGATCGTCCATCGCGCTGGGCAGCGGGACAAGGATGGCGGGGCGGCCAGCGCACGTCAGTTCCGCCAGCGTCGATGCGCCGGCTCGCGCGATCACCAGATGCGACCAGCCCAGCTTTTCGGGCACGTCGTTGAAATAGGTGGCAAGGTCAGCAGGGATTTCCATCTCCGCATAGGTTTTGCGCACGCGATCAATATCCTCGGCGCGGCACTGCTGCGTCACTTGCAGGCGACGGCGAAGCGCGACGGGCAGCATCGACAGGCCTTCCGGCACCACATTAGACAGAATGGATGCGCCCTGGCTGCCGCCGATGACGAGCAGGCGGAACACGCTTTCATTAGTGAGCGCCGGGAATTCCTCCTCGCGCAACTGCTTCACTTCCTCGCGCACGGGATTGCCGATCAGGTGCACCTTGCCGGCGTGGCGGGATTTCAGGCGCTCGACATCGGGATAGGCGGTGACGATTGCATCGACCCGGCCGGCGAGCAGGCGATTGACCCGTCCCAGCACGGCATTTTGTTCGTGAATCGCAGTCGGAATGCCGTCCGCCAAGGCTCCCAGCAGCGCCGGCATAGCGGGATAACCGCCAAAGCCGACCACGGCGGTCGGGCGAAAGGTTTCGTTGAGGCGGCGAGCCATGGCGCGCCCGGCGAGGATCGCCTTGACTGCACCCGGCCAGCTTGCCGGGTTCCTGGTCATGCGGCCCGCCGGCATGACATGGACCTGCGCGCTTTCGAAAATACCGGGAATCTTGGCGCCTCGCTCATCGGTGACGAGCGCGACATGATGGCCGCGCGCCATCAGTTCCTGCGCCACCGCATGGGCGGGTATCATGTGACCCCCCGTCCCGCCGGCGGCGAGGACGAAGTGACGGGAAATGCTCATCGACCACTCCATTTGACCACCGTATGCCGGCCCATGAAGGGATTGCGCCGCGTGAAGGCGAGCAGCAGGCCGACCCCGGTGCAAAGCGCCAGCATAGAGGAGCCGCCATAGCTGATAAAGGGGAGCGTCATGCCCTTGGACGGAAATATCTGCGCATGACGCCC
>NZ_CH959307.1:243819-361607 GCF_000153545.1 Sphingomonas sp. SKA58 | reverse complement strand
AAGTCCGGACGAGGACGAACTGGTTCTGGGCGCCGATAATGCGGAACTCCCGCACCGGCTCCGGCGCCCGCTCCCCACCCTGCGCAACTGCTCCGCGTGTCGCCACGGGAGGCACGCTGTTCGAACGGATGGCGGGCCTGACGCGTGGGTCGGAAAAAACGGCTGGTGCAGGATCCGACGATGCCGCTCCGGGTGTTGATATCCCTCGGTTCCTCAATCGTCAGAATAACCAGTAAGGCCAGGTGCGGCGATGGCCGCGCCTCATGTCATAAAGCGCGTCGTCGGCCATCCGGATCGGCCCGGCGCGCTTTTTGGTCCGGCTGATTTCCCATTCGCCATGGCATGGGCTAAGGGGGGGATGTGACTAAGTCTCTTCCCTGGATTCTCGCCGCGCTCTTCCTTGCGCCTCCCGCTTTTGCCCAGACCGATCAGGCCGATCTTGTCCCGCCGCTGGGCGCTGCCGACCTTAATCGTAACCTTGCGCGGCTGGCCTCCAACCCGCGCGATGTCGACGCGATGATCGGCGCTGGCGAAGCTGCGCTCGCGCTGGATGATCCGCACGGGGCCGCTGGATTCTTCGCCCGCGCCGACGCGATTGCCAGCGGCAATGGCCGTATCAAGGCGGGGCTGGCGCGGGTCATGCTCAAGCTGCAAAATCCAGCCGAAGCTGTGCGATTGTTCGACCAGGCGCAGCGGCTGGGTTTTCCTGATACGAGCATCCTGATGGAACGCGGCCTTGCGCGCGACTTGACGGGCGACCAGGCGGGTGCGCAGCGTGATTATCAGGCCGCCTTGGCGCGTTCTCCCGACAACGCCGAACTGCGCCGGCGCTATGCCGCTTCGCTCGGCATATCGGGTCAGGTGGACGCAGCGGAAAGCATGCTGGAGCCGCTGCTCTACAAGAGCGATCGGGCTGCATGGCGGTATCGGGCGTTCATTTATGCCATGAACAATCGTCAGGCCGATGCCAAGAAAGTGGCGGAGCAGGCGATGCCAGCGCGGCTTGCCGCGGCGATCACCCCCTATATGCAGAAAATGCCCTATCTGACTGCACAGCAAAAGGCGGCGGCGGTGCATTTCGGCCAATTCCCCTCGCAGGTCGGCACCACCCTTGCGGCAGTCACCCCGACCACGCCGCCCCCAGCAGCAACGTCGGCAACGCCTGCATCTGCGCCTGCCACGCAGATCGCGCAGGCCCCGACGCAATCCGCGCCATCGCGGTCCCGTCCGCTCAGCCGTGCGGAACAGCGGCGGCAGCGGCGAGAGGCTGCGCGCCTGGCGCGTGCCGAGGGGCGTCAGACGCCCATGCCTGCGCCTCGTCCGTCGGCTTCAAGCCAGCCTGCGCCGACCCCGACCGCGAGTCCCGCCAACTCTGGCGCTGCGACCCAAGTGGCGCAGGCGCAGACCGTCCAATCGCTGCCTGCCCGTGCGGCCCAGCCTGTCGTGCAGCCCTTGCCTCGGACGCCCAGTGCCGCTTCTCCTTCCGAATCCCCGTCGATGGCGCGCGCTGCCGCGCCCAGCGTGCAGGGACCGCCTGCGCCGGGGTTCGCATCGATCGAAGACAAGACACCCGCAGCCGCCGCGCCTGCCGCTACGCCCGGCGTGCAGGATACTGCCGTCGATGGGGCCGCATCGCCGCCGACCGTTACGCAGCCGTCAGTTGCTGCGCCCACGCCGGCCGCCAGCCAGCCCGCGCCCCCGGCACCCGACCCGCAAGCCACGCGCACCCTGGCCGACATCATTCGCGCGATTGACGTGCCTGAGGCCGAGCGGCAGGCGACCGTCGCGGCCGTGGATCTGAACGAGATTGCCGCCATGCAGGCAGCGCGCCGCGCTGAACGCCAGGCCGCCGCTGCGGCTGCTGCGGCAAAAGCCAAGAAGGAGGCGGCCGCCAAGGCAAAGGCCGAAGCCGATGCCAAGGCCAAGAAGGAGGCGGAGGAGAAAAAGCGCCTCGCCGCCAATCCCTCACGCAACTGGCTGCAAGTCGGCGTAGGGCAGAGCAAATCTGCGCTCGCCTTCACGATGAAGCGGTTGCGCGGTAAATATGACAGCATCGCGCCGCAGGATGCCTGGACGGCCAGCTGGGGTCAGACTAACCGCCTGCTGGTCGGGCCATTCCCCAGCTTTACCCGCGCCAGGGAACTGGAAACCAAGCTCAAGGCTGCCGGCGCTGACGTGTTCGCGTGGAAAAGCGATGCGGGAGAGGTAGTCGAGAAGCTGGCTGGCGAGTAAGGGGCGGGCATGACGCTGCTCGCCCCCTATGCCTGCCATCCCGCCGCAAGCCGCGGCCGCCTTCATGCCGAGCCGGGCGGGGAGATGCGTGGACCGCGCGACGTATTCCAGCGCGATCGCGACCGCATCATCCATTCAATCGCCTTTCGTCGCCTACGCCACAAGACACAGGTGTTCGTCTCCCCCGATGGCGACCATTATCGCGTCCGCCTGACCCACAGCCTGGAGGTCGCGCAGATCGGGCGCACCACCGCGCGAACGCTGGGCCTTAACGAAGACCTGACCGAAGCCTTGTGCCTGGCGCACGACATCGGCCATCCGCCCTTCGGCCATGCCGGGGAGGATGCGCTGGAGGCGGCGTTGGACCAGCATGGCGGGTTCGACCATAATGCTCATACATTGCGCACGCTCATGCTCCTCGAAAGCCCCTATCCGCGTTTTCGCGGGCTGAACCTCAGCTGGGAAATGCTAGAGGGTCTGGCCAAGCATAATGGTCCGGTCGCCCGCCCGGGATGGGCAATGCAGGATCTTGACACGCTCTTTCCGCTCGACCTGACAAGCCATGCCTCGCTCGAGGCGCAGCTCGCGGCGATTTCGGACGACATCGCCTATGACAATCACGACATTGATGATGGCTTGCGCGCCGGCTTGCTGACTCTGGAGCAACTGCTCGAAGTGCCGTTCGTGCACGACTGCTGGGACAGGGTCCGTGCCCGCTATCCCGACGTCCCGCAGGACCGGCTGCTGCGCGAACTGGTGCGCGAACAAATTGGCGTGATGGCCAACGATCTGCTGGAAACGACCCGGCATAATATCGCGGATGCACGTGTCGAAACCGTCGACGATGTGCGCGCGCTCGGCCGCACGCTGGTCTGCTTCTCGCCTGACCTCGCCGCGCAGGAACGGACGCTCAAGCGGTTCATGTACGCGACCCTCTATCATCATCCCGACCAATTGGCGGCGGCGGATCGGGCACGGGTGATCGTGACCGGCCTGTTTCGCGCCTATCAGGATGACCCCGCGCTGATGCCAGCCGAATGGCGCGACGAGTGCGCGCTGGAAGAACCCACCCGCAGCCGCCATATCGCCGACTTCATCGCGGGCATGACCGATCGTTACGCGGAAAAGCGGCACCGGGAAATCTACGGTGCGCTTGCGCTCGCCGATTGACGCGCCCCGTCCTTTGCCGCAATGCGCTGTTTGTCTCCGGCGGATTCGTCCGCCGGGCATGATGCGGGAGAGCATGGGCGGCCTTTGAGGCACAGCCCGTCGCCGAAGGAGCAACCGCCCCGGAATCTCTCAGGCCAAAGGACCGCATCGCGCGCAAGGCACTCTGGAAAGCGGACGCGCTTCTCGCCCGTCCCACCGAAGGGGTAAGCTGGTCGGCCACAAGGCCGCTGGTCAAAGCTCTCAGGTTCCGTGACAGAGGGGGTGGCAGCAATCCGGCCGATCAGGCAGGATGACGCTGTCGCCATATCCTCATGCACGGAGGCCGCCTTTCATGTCCGGCACGCACGACGTCACCCCTATCGAAGAAGATCTGCCGTTGCAGCCGCTGCCGCTCGATGCCTGGCATCGCGACAGGGGCGCGCGCATGGTCGGCTTTGCCGGCTACCATATGCCGATCCAATATGAGGGCATCATGGCCGAACATGGCTGGACCCGCGAACATGCCGGCCTGTTCGATGTTAGCCACATGGGCCAGTTGACCTTCACGGGCGACGGCGTCGACGCCGCGGTGGAGCATCTGCTCCCCAGCGACATCAGGGGATTGAAGCCCTTTCGCCAGCGTTATTCGATGCTGCTGGACGACGAAGGCGGCATATTGGACGACCTGATGGTATCACGCCTGGGTGACGGCGCGTTCGACGGGGCAGACATCTACATGGTCGTCAATGGCGCGACCAAATATGACGATATTGGCTGGATGATCGAGCATCTGCCTGACGAAGTCACCATGAACCATATGGATGAGCAGGCCCTGTTGGCGCTTCAGGGGCCTGAAGCCGGTGCAGCGCTGGCCAGCCTGATCCCGGAAACGGCCGATCTGCTGTTCATGCAATCGGGCCTGTTCACCTGGCGCGGCGTGCCGCTGTGGATCAGCCGGTCTGGCTATACCGGTGAGGACGGTTTTGAAATCAGCCTGCCGGGCGAGGATGCCAGGCTGTTGGCCGACGCGCTCTGCGATCTGCCGCAAGTCAAGCCCATCGGCCTTGGCGCGCGCGATTCGCTGCGGCTGGAGGCGGGGCTGCCGCTCTACGGTCATGATCTGACGCCCGCCGTCAGCACGATCGCGGCAGACCTGGGTTTCGCCATCCAGAAGCGTCGGCGTGAGGAAGGCGGCTTTAACGGTCATGCACGCGTGATGAAGGAACTGGCCGATGGGCCGGGTGCGCGCCGGGTCGGGTTGCGGGTCGAGGGGCGTCTGCCCGCGCGTGAAGGCGCCAAGATCTTCGCCGGATCGGTCGAGGTCGGTGAAGTCACATCGGGCGGCTTTGCCCCGACGCTTGGCGCGCCGATCGCCATGGGCTGGGTTAGCACGCCTTATTCGGCGATCGACACGGCTTTGGAAATAGATGTGCGCGGCAAGCGTATTGCCGCTGTGGTCGCGCCGATGCCGTTCGTTCCGCATCGGTATCGCCGCAAGCCCTGATTTCATCACCTTTGCGAAGGGGAACATGCATATGAGCCGTTATTTCACCGACGAACATGAATGGATCGACGTAGAGGGCGAAATCGCCACGGTCGGCATCACCGACTATGCGCAGGAACAACTGGGCGACATCGTTTTCGTCGAACTCCCCGCCGAAGGAACAACGTTCGAAAAGGGCGATGATGCCGCCGTCGTCGAATCGGTGAAGGCCGCGTCGGACGTCTATGCGCCGATTTCCGGCGAAGTCGTGGAAACCAACAGCGCGCTGGAGGACGAGCCCGCGCTGGTCAACAGCGACGCCGAAGAAGATGGCTGGTTCTTCAAGCTGCGGCTGACCGACGCCAGCGAACTGGAAGGCCTGATGAACGAAGCCGCCTACAAGAAGTTCGTGGCCAGCCTTTGATGCCTGGATAAGCCCTTCCCTGTCAGGGAGGGGGAAGGGGTGGGTGGCGAGCGAAGCGAGCCTTGCGACCTGACCTTAAAGGCATTGCCGGCGATTGCCGTGCAATCGCACCCACCCCCGGCCCCTCCCTTGAAAGGGAGGGGAGTGGAGAATGAAATTGCGCTACCTACCCCTTACCGACAGCGACCGGCAGGCGATGCTCGCCACCATCGGCGCTTCCTCCATCGATGATCTGTTTGTCGATGTGCCCGCCGAAGCTCGGTTGGCCGGAACGATCCCTGATCTGCCCGATCATGCCAGCGAAATGGCGGTCGAGCGGCACATGGCCGCGCTGGCCCGGAAAAATCTGTCAGCAGGGGAAGCGCCCTTCTTTCTGGGTGCGGGCGCGTACAAGCATCATGTGCCCGCCAGCGTCGATCATCTGATCCAGCGCGGCGAGTTCCTGACCGCCTATACCCCCTATCAGCCGGAAATCGCGCAGGGCACGCTCCAGGTGCTGTTCGAATTCCAGACGCAGGTCGCGCGGTTGCTGGGCTGCGACGTCGCCAATGCGTCCATGTATGATGGATCGACTGCCTGCTGGGAAGCGATCGTCATGGCGCGGCGCATCACCAAGCGGGGCAAGGCGCTGCTTTCGTCGGGGCTCCACCCCCATTATGTCTCGGTCGCGCAGACGATGGCCAAGTTCACGGGCGACGATCTGGCCTATGAAACGCCTGAACTCGACAGCAAAAGCGACAGCCAGAAGCTGATCGCGGCGATCGACAAGGACACAAGCTGCGTTGTTGTCCAATATCCCGATATTCTCGGCCGAATTGAGGACCTTACTGCGTTGGCGGACGCGGCGCATGCCGTTGGCGCGCTGCTGGTCGCGGTAGTGACGGAACCCGTTGCGCTCGGCGCGATCAAGGCGCCCGGCGCCATGGGGGCGGACATCGTCGTGGGCGAAGGCCAGTCGATCGGCGTCGGCTTGCAATTTGGCGGGCCCTATCTTGGCCTGTTTGCGTGCAAGCAGAAATATGTGCGCCAGATGCCGGGACGCCTGTGCGGCGAAACGGTGGACGCTGCGGGGAAGCGCGGCTTCGTGCTGACGCTTTCCACCCGCGAACAGCATATCCGTCGCGAAAAGGCGACGTCAAACATCTGCACCAACTCGGGCCTGTGTGCGCTGGCGTTCAGCATCCATATGACGTTGCTGGGCGAAAAGGGGCTGCGCGACTTGGCCACGCTCAACCACGCGCTTGCGGTTCAGGCGGCCAATCGTTTGGCGAAGGTGCCGGGCGTGACCCTGGTCAACGATGCATTCTTCAACGAATTTACGCTGGTCCTGCCGAAGGACGCGCGCGACGTGACCCGTTCGCTGGCCGACAAGGGCATGCTGGGCGGCGTCTCGCTCGGCCGCCTCTTCCCCCACGCGCCGCAGCTTGGGCAAGGCCTTGTCGTCGCCGTCACCGAAACCGTCACGGCCGAGGACATCGAAGCCTTTGCCGCTGCGCTCACGGAGGAACTGGCATGACGATGCTCAAGGAAGGCCGCCCAACCGCCCCCACGCCCGTCGAGGAAGCCCATATGGCCCCCGCTACCGCCACCGGAAACCGCGCCCTGATGCTGGAGGAAAAGCTGATCTTCGAGATCGGCTCGACCGACACGACAGGTGTCGACTTCGCTGTCTCACCAGCGGTCGAAAGCCATCTTGGCAACCTCGCCCGCACCGACGCGATTGGACTGCCGGGCCTCTCCGAACAGGAAACGGTGCGCCATTATACGCGCCTTAGCCGACAGAATTACGCCATCGACCTTGGCCTGTTCCCACTTGGCTCCTGCACGATGAAGCACAACCCGCGCCTCAATGAAAAGGTCGCGCGGATGCCCGGTTTCGCCGATATCCACCCGCTCCAGCCGCAATCGACCGTTCAGGGCGCGCTTGGCGTCATCAATGAACTCGCTGTCTGGCTCATCAAGCTGACCGGGATGCACGGCGTCGCCATGACGCCCAAGGCGGGCGCGCACGGCGAACTGTGCGGCCTGCTCTGCATCCGCGCGGCGCTCGAAGCGCGCGGCGATGCACGGCAGGTGGTGCTGGTCCCCGAAAGCGCCCATGGCACCAACCCGGCCACCGCCGCCTTCTGCGGCTACAAGGTGGAAGACATTCCCGCGACTCCGGATGGCCGCGTCGACCTTGAGGCACTGAAAGCACGGCTCGGTCCCGACGTCGCGGCGGTGATGATCACCAACCCCAACACCTGCGGCCTGTTCGAGCGCGATATGAAGGTGATTTCCGACGCGGTCCATGCCGCCGGCGCCTTCGTCTATTGCGACGGCGCGAACTTCAACGCCATCGTCGGCCGCGTCCGTCCCGGCGACCTTGGCGTCGACGCCATGCACATCAACCTGCACAAGACATTTTCCACGCCCCATGGCGGTGGCGGGCCCGGCTCGGGTCCGGTGGTCCTGTCCGAAGCGCTCGCGCCCTTCGGCCCGCTCCCTTACACCGCTCGGATGGAGGACGGATCGATCCACCTGATCGAGGAGGAGAATGTCGGCGCGGAAATGCCACAGAGCTTTGGCCGCATGTCCGCCTTCCACGGGCAGATGGGCATGTTCACCCGCGCGCTCGCCTATATCCTGTCCCACGGCGCGGACGGGCTGCGGCAGGTGGCGGAGGATGCCGTGCTCAACGCCAACTATGTGCTTCGCAGCCTCGACGATGTGCTCGACGCGCCTTTCGGGGCAAGCGGGCCGTGCATGCATGAGGCTCTGTTCAGCGACAAGGGATTGGCCGAAGGCTTCACCACGCTCGACATCGCCAAGGGGCTGATCGACGAAGGCTTCCACCCGATGACCATGTATTTCCCGCTGGTTGTTCATGGCGCGATGCTGGTCGAACCGACCGAGACTGAGAGCAAGGCGGCCCTCGACCAGTTCATCCTGGCGCTGCGCAGCCTGGCCGAGCGGGCGAAGGCGGGGGACGAGGCGCTGAAGGGTGCACCCTATCATGCGCCGCGCCGGCGCCTGGACGAGACGCTGGCTGCTCGTAAGCCGGTGTTGAGCTGGATTGATCCGGACCTGGCGGAAGCAGCCGAATGACGAACGCGCCGGAACCGTGGGAACCCGGTTCCGGAGCCCGCGATGCGGATAAGCGTCATGCTCCCGCCACTTTACGCAACCGTGACGCCATCGTGGCGGTACTGCGCGATGCGCTGCCGACCTGCGGGCTCGTGCTGGAAGTGGCGAGCGGCAGCGGCGAGCATGCCGTCCACTTCGCCGGGGCTTTCCCCACTCTTGGCTGGCAACCCAGCGATCCCGATCCAGCCGCGCTCGCCTCGATCGCTGCGTGGCGGGCCGAGGCCGGCCTCCCAAACCTTCGGCCGCCCGTTCGCCTGGATGCCGTCGGCGACTGGCCTGCAATGGAGGCCGCAGCGATCCTGTGCATCAACATGGTGCATATATCGCCATGGGAAGCCACGCTTGGCCTGATGAAAGGGGCAGGGGGCACGCTGTCATCCGGCGGCCTGCTCTATCTTTATGGCCCCTATACAAAGGATGGCGTCGAAACCGCGCCGAGCAACCTTGCCTTTGATGCGTCGCTCAAAGGCCGTGATCCGCGTTGGGGTCTGCGCGCGGTGGATGAAGTGATCGTGGCGGCAAAGGCGCAGGGTCTGGCTTTCGAAAAGCTGATCGAAATGCCGGCCAACAACATATCGCTCTTGTTCCGGCGCGTCTGATTGCCGGCTCTCTCACATCCTACGATCCGCAGGGAGCGGCGGCGCGGCGCGGTGCGCCCGCGGCGCGGGATAAGCAGGAGGCATTCGCCACCTCCTGCCAGACGGCACCCGCGGGTGGCTCGAAGCCACTTTCCATCCCGCCGGATAATCGTCTAGGCCGTGCGCGATGCCCAGCCAACTTCTTTCCCTCGTCACGGCCGAACTCGCCGCCCCGGCTGATCCGCGCGCTGCCGCCATGGCGGGCGCGCTGGCGGCCCGGTATCCCGACACTGCCCGCGCCGTCCTTTTTTACGGTTCCTGCCTGCGGGAGGCCAATCTCGATGGGCTGATGCTCGATTTCTATCTCATCGTGTCCGACTATCGGGCGACCTATGGGAAAAGCTGGCTCGGCCGCGCAAATGCGCTCGTTCCGCCTAACGTCTTTCCATTCGAACATAATGGCCTGATCGCCAAATATGCCGTGCTGTCGGAAGCCGATTTTGACCGTCTGAACAGCCCGGCCGCGGACAATGTATCGGTGTGGGCGCGCTTTGCCCAGCCTGCGCGGCTGCTCTGGACTTCGGACGATCTGGCGCGGCAGCGCGCCATCGCGGCGGTGGCGCAGGCTGCACCGACATTGTTTTCGCTCACCATGCCTATGCTGCCATCAGACACGGATATTGGCGTGCTGGACATTTGGAAGACCGGTTTCACCCTGACTTACAATGCCGAGCTACGCGCTGAGAAAAAGGGTCGGTCGTTGTCGATCGTCGATGTCGATCCCGATCGATATGAACGGTTCGGCCGCGCTGCCCTTACGCAGATTGCCGAGCTGCGCGGGACAGGGAAGGCGGGCGAGGTGCCCAACGCCTTGTCACCGGAGCAGGCCGCCGCGCATTGGCGCATGCTCCGGCGCCGTGGCAAGCGCCTGTCCGTCATCCGGCTTGCCAAGGCGAGCTTCACCTATGCCGGGGGCATCGACTATCTGGCTTGGAAGATCAATCGCCACGCCGGCACGCAGATCATGATCAGGCCCTGGCAGCGGCGCTGGCCGCTGCTGGGCGCGATCACTCTGCTGCCGCGGCTGTTGCGGGGCGGCGCGATCCGTTGAGCGTCGTGCCGACGGCCTGGGCGAGGGCCGCGAGCGTGTAGGGCTTGCGCAGCACGGGATGGCCGCCAAAATCCGCCTGATCATTGCCGTCGCCGGTAAAGCCGGTGACGAACAGAATGGGCAAATGGTGGAAGGCGGCCGGCAGCGCGCGTACCATTTCGGGCCCGGTCATGTCGGGCATCAGAACATCGCTCAGGATCAGACCGACATCGCCGTTGTTGCCGAGCAACCGTGCGGCCTTTCCCGGGTGATCGCACGCGATCGGCAAATGCCCCAATTCGCTAAGCGCCGCCATCGTTTGCCGCAGGACGCGCGGATCATCCTCCACCACCAATATGCGGGTGGGCGGGTGCTCGACCGGTGCGCGGGACAGCGACAGGCTGTCTTCGGCCAGCGGTTCCGCTTCCGTGATGCAGCGCGGCAGATAAAGGGTCACGGTGCTGCCGCCTCCGGGTTCGGACTCGATGCGAATATCGCCTTCGCTCTGGCGGACGAGGCCGAATATCTGGCTGAGGCCTAGGCCCGTGCCCTTGCCCACGGGCTTCGTCGTGAAAAAGGGTTCGAACACGCGCGCCAATATTTCGGGCGTCATGCCGCAGCCATCGTCCGTCACGCTCATGCGGACATAATCGCCCGCTGCGCATTCGGCGACCTCGCCCTGCGCCAGGGTGGCGCGCCCGGTGGCAAGGATCAGCCGCCCGCGCCCCTCCATGGCGTCGCGGGCATTGACGCACAGGTTCAGGATCGCATTTTCCATCTGATGCTGATCGACGAAAATCTGCCAGCCCTGCGCTTCATGCTGAAAGGTGACGGTGATCTGATCGCCGATCGTGCGATCGATGAGATCCGCCATCCCGGCGATCAGGACGTCTGGATCGACGGCGCTGGGCAGCAGTGGCTCTGACCGGGCGAAGGCCAGCAGGCGGCGGGTCAGCGCGGCGGCACGGTTGGCGCCCTCCGTCGCATTGTCGATATGGCGCAGCGCCTCCTCTGGCTTCAGTCGCATCTTGCGCCGCGCCAGTTCCAGACCGCCCACGACGACCGCCAGCATATTGTTGAAATCATGGGCGATGCCGCCTGTCAGCTGACCAATGGCGTCCATCTTCTGCATCTGGCGCAGGCTGTCCTCGGCGGCCGCACGTTCGGTTGCCTCCAGCTTCAATTGGTCATAGGCGGCGGACAGTTCGGCGGTGCGGGCGCGCACGGCCGCATCGAGCGAATCGGCCCGTTCGGATTCCAGTTCGGCCTGACGCCTGGCATTGCGTCGATCCGCAATGGCGACATGAGCGAACCAGGCGGCGAACAACACGCAGACCAACAGAACGAGGCCAAACAGGCGCCAGGTCTTTCCGATCCATTCCGTGCGATCGCCGGCCAGCGACACTGCGAGGCTGCGTTCGCGCAATCGCGCATTTTCCGCAGCGATCACCCGGGCAAGCAGATCGGATATCTGTTGTAAATCCTCGCTCTTGCCAGCCTCATGGAATTTGGCGAGCGCCGTCATCTTCTGGTCATAGGTGGTGCGCAGCCCGATCTCGCTCAGTCGCTTGCCCCGTTCGGCAAAGGCGCGCTGCAACGCCTCGACATTGCCGCGCTGCCAATCCGCGCCGCGCGTGGCGTAGAAGAGCGCGCGGAGCTGGCTATTGGCGCTGCGCCACTGATCCTGAAACAGACGGCCCGTATCAGGCTCAAGGCTGATGACATAACGGGCGAGCGTCACTTCCGCCCGTGCGATCCGTGCTTCGAACCCGCGTGCAAGGGCGATGATTTCGAAGCTGCGTTGCTGTTCCGCCAACGCTTGCGCGTGATCGCGCGATGCTGTTCGGGCAGTGTAGAGCAACGTGCCCAAAGAGCCGACGAGCAGCGCGATAAGCAGCCACGGGACGACGCGACGCAGCGCGGCAAGCCATATCATGCCGCGCTGATCCGATCGCTGGTTCTGAATGTCACCATCCGCCATGGCGGTCGACCTTAGCCCAACAGAGTCGAAGGCGAAATATCCTGCGCTACATCTTCCAACCGTAGCGTTTCGCGCACGGCAAGAACATATGGCGCCGGGGGGAAGGCCTTATCAGCCGATGGCGCCAGTTGCCTTGCCCGCCGCCTCGAACATGGTGATGATCTGTTCGACCTGATCGTCGCTATGGTCCGCGCAGAGTGAACAGCGCAGCAGGAAGGTTCCTGCCGGTGTTGCCGGCGGGCGGGCCATGTTGACGTAGAGGCCCAGTTCCAAAAGCGCCTGCCACATGGCGACGGCCTGGGTCTGATCGGTCAGGATGACCGCGATGATCGCCGACTGCGGCGTCTTCGTGCCCAGCGTGAAGCCAAGATCGGTCAGCCCCTGATGCAGCCGCTTGCTGTTTTTCCACAGATGAGCGCGCTTCTCGCCCGCATGCATCAGCTTGCGGATGCTGGTGGCGGCGGTGGCGACGACGCTGGGGGGCAGCGAGGCGGTGAAGACATAGGGGCGGCACACAAGGCGCAGCACCTCGAACTTGGGATGGTTGGACACGCAGAAGCCCCCGACCGTCCCGACCGACTTGGAAAAGGTGCCGACGACGAAATCGACGTCCTTCTCGACGCCCTGCTCCTCGTACACGCCACGGCCATTTGGGCCGAAAAAGCCCATGCCATGCGCTTCGTCGACCAGGATCATGCAATTGGGATGCTTGCGGATCGCGGCGACCATGTCGGGCAGGGGGGCGATGTCGCCCAGCATCGAATATACGCCTTCCAGCACGACGAGCTTCAGCGCGTCGGCGGGCAGGCGACCCAGGCGCTTGTCCAGATCGTCCACACTGTTGTGGCGGAACCGGACAATGTCCGCGTCACCCAGAAAACAGCCATCATAGATGGACGCGTGGCTGTCGGCATCGAGCACGACATAGTCGCCCTTGCCCGCGAGCGTCGAAATAATGCCGAGATTGGCCTGGTAGCCCGTCGAAAAGACCATGGCGCCGCTGGTGCCGTAGAAATCCTTGAGGGCCTCTTCGACTTCCTTGTGGCCCTGATAGGTGCCGTTGAGCACGCGACTGCCGGTCGTGCCAGCGCCGAAATCGTCCAGCGCCTTCTTGCCCGCTGCCACCACATCGGGATCGAACGTCATGCCCATATAATTATAGGTGCCCAGCAGGATCGTGTCCTTGCCCTTGATGACGGCCTGGGTCGGCGACTTCACTTCGTCCATCACGATCGCGAACGGATCGCGCACGCCTGTCGCCAGCAGCGCCTCGCGCTCGGCGATCAGGGGATCGAATTTTGAAAACAGGTCGCGTGCGGCGAGTGTTTCCACAGGGGTGCGCGCGTCGTTCGCGGTAGCGGCTGCGTCGGTCATGTCAAATCTTCCGTTCGGTTCGAGCAGCATCGAGCAAAGTCGAGATGCGTCGGTCGAGAACTGGTTCGCCGCCCTCTCGACTTCGGTTCTCGACGAGCTCGAACCTACGCTCGAAACGAACGGACTTGCTTTTGTCGTCAGGCGGCCTTGAGTTTCTGCACCGCGTCGACCAGCTGGCCCACGGTTTCGATCTCGGCCTGCATGTTCATGGTGATGATGATGTCGAATTCATCTTCGATCGCCGCGACGAAATCCATAACCGTCAGGCTGTCCCACTCCAGATCGCCGGCAAAGCTGGTGGTCTCGGTCAGCGCGATACCCTTTTTGTTGAAGGGTTCGATCTGCGCGGCGACGCTTTCGAAGATTGCGGTGCGATCCGTCATTATCGTGAAAATCTTTCCGTCAAAACGCGGCTTGTGCCGCCTATGTCCGCCCCTTGGCAAGCGAATAAGGCGTCAATCGGGCAGCATCGCGCCCGAATGTGCAAGCAAAATGCGATCGCTCAGCGGAAATTATCGGCGTAGGCCTGAATTTTCAGCGTCTTGGGCGGGGTGGCAATAAGCGTGTAGGCAATGCCATATTTGTCGGCATAGGCGATCGCGGCATCCTGCGTGGCGAAGGTCAGCTTCACCTGGCTCTGCGTATCGCCTGACCCTGCCCAGCCGGTCAGCGGATCGGGCATCTTGGCCTCTGCCTGCGCGAATTCCAGCACCCATTTATGGGTCAGCGCCTTGCCTGACTGCATGGCGTTTTTCTGGATTTGATAGATGCGCGCGCTCATCGCGTAGAAACTCCGTTCAAGACCTTGCTGCGTTGCACCAGCCGCGCGGTTCAAGTCAAGACTTGGCGCGGGCATCGGCCCTTTTGGTGCGCAAAGTCGCACTGGCGGCGGCCGGATCTTCGGGCCAGGGGTGGCGGGGGTAACGGCCGCGCATCTCTTTGGCCACGTCACGCCAGTTGCCCGCCCAGAAACCGGGAAGGTCGCGGGTCGTCTGTATGGGCCGGCCCGCTGGCGACGTAAGCGAAAGCACGAGCGGAATATGCTGGTTGCCGATCGTGGGATGGGCAGCGAGACCAAAGAGCGCCTGCACCCGCAATTCGACGCGCGGGCCGCCCTCCGCCGCATAGTCGATGGCATGGGACGAGCCGGCGGGGGACCGGAAGTCGGCAGGGGCGAGCCTGTCCAGCTGCTGCTTGCCATCCCAGCCGATCAGCCCTTCCAGCACGCCGGACAATAAAGACCGGTCTATGTCCGACAAGCGGCGCTTGCCCTGGAGGAGTGGCGGCAGCCAGTCATCCAGCGTCACCATCAGCGCCTCGTCCGACAGGGCTTCGATGCCGGCAAAGGCGGCGCGCGTCCGCAACGACATTGCGGCGTCCGACCAAGGGAGCAGCGACAGACCGCCTTGCCTGACGCCATCGCGCAGCGCGCCAGCGACAGCGTCGGGATCGGGCCGATCATCGGACCCGGATGACAGGCGCACTGCGCCCAGACGCCGTTCACGCAGCGCCTCGATACCGCCATTGGCGCTGCGAAAGCGCACGATGCGATGTTCCTGCACGCGATGACCGAACAGGGAGAGAATATCGGCTTCCGCGATCGGCGCGGCCGACAGGATGCGCGCGCCCGCGGCGCTGCCCTGCACTTCGCCCACCGCAAGCCATTCCTCGCGCGCAAGCGGGGAGAGCGGATCGAGCCGAAAGCCGCGTCCGCCCACGCTGACCCAGTCCGCGCCATCGGCGGAGCGGCGTTTCGCCACGCGGTCGGGGAAGGCGAGGGCCAGGCACAGGCCGACCTGATGTTCGGACGCGGCGACTAGGGTGGAGCGCTGACTCTCCGCTGGGCGCGTGCTGGAACCTCCTCCGCCATGGATGGCGGGGACGAGCCTGGCCCAGCGGCGTGCCATGGCGCGGGCGGCATCTGCTCGCTTGCCGCTTTCCCGGCGCCAGCGCTGTCGTCGCAGCGTCAGGTCGGTGTCCTGCCCGCCGATTCCGCGCTCGCCCAGAAGCACGGCCACGTCCGCGGCGATATCGACCAGCCCCATGTCGCCCCCGCGCACGAGCATATGGGCGATCCGCGGCGACAGCGGCAGTTTCGCCAGTGCCTTGCCATGCGCGGCGATGCGGCCATCGTCGTCCAGCGCTTCGAGCGCGATCAGACGCCGGCGGGCTTCGTCAACCGCCGAGGCTGGCGGCGGATCGAGCCATCGCAGGGTCGCTGGATCATTGACACCCCATAGCGCGCAATCGAGCATCAGGCTGGATAGGTCGCTCTCTAATATTTCAGGCGGATCGAACGGCGGCATGCCGGCGGTCGCGGCCGCCTCCCACAAACGATAGGCAACGCCCGGTCGCTGTCGCGCCGCGCGGCCGGCGCGCTGGGTCGCTGAAGCCTGGCTGGCCCTTTCTGTCACAAGGCGCGTCACGCCGGCCGCCCGGTCGTAGCGGGGGCGGCGCGCCAATCCTGAGTCCACGACGATGCGCACCCCGTCGATGGTGAGGCTGGTCTCGGCGATGGACGTCGCCAGGATGACCTTGCGCCGCCCCTCGCGCGACGGGCGGATGGCGGCGCGTTGCGCTGCCGGATCGAGCGAGCCGTGCAGCCTGTGGATCTCTGCCGGCAGGCCCTCAACGCGCTCGGCCGTGCGATCGATTTCCGCCACCCCCGGCAGGAAGGCGAGCAGGTCGCCCTCCGCTTCCTCGGTCAGCGCGCGGCGGATGGCAGCGGCCATGTCGTCCTCGATGCGTTTTTCCGACGCGCGGCCGATATGGCGCAGGTCGAGCGGCTGAATGCGCCCTTCGCTTTCGATCACCGGCGCGTCGCCCAGCAAGGCGGCAAAGCGCGCGCCGTCCAGCGTCGCCGACATCGGCACGATGCGCAGGTCGGGTCGCAGCGCGGCCTGCGCATCCAGCGCTAGCGCAAGCCCAAAATCGCTGTCGAGGCCGCGTTCATGAACCTCGTCGAACAGGACCGCCGATATGCCCGTCAGTTCCGGATCGTCCTGAATGCGGCGGACGAATATCCCCTCGGTCAGCACCAGCAGGCGCGTGCGTGTCGACTGCCGACTGTCCATGCGCGTGGCATAGCCGACCATGCCGCCCGGCTCGTCGCCTATCATTTCGGCGATCCGCTCTGCCGCTGCCCGTGCCGCCAGCCGACGCGGCGACAATAAAAGCACCTGGCCAGTGCACCATGGTTCGGCCAGCAGCGCCGGGGCGACGGCTGTCGTCTTACCGGCGCCAGGGGGCGCCACCAGCACCGCGCTGCTGCTGGCGCGCAGGGTGGTGAGCAGGTCAGGCAGCACGGCGTGGATCGGCAGCATTGTCATTGCGCTCACCCTGTTGCGCCGAAATTGCGCCAGCGCAAGCCACGCAAAAATTCTGGAGGCCAAGGAAAAAGTTGCGCCCGCAATCGTTGCTGCGGCACGCGGTTCTTTCGAACCTGCGGTCGGCCAATATGTGACATTGAACAGGTGGTGGAGACGATGCCCAATTTGACGGGGAATGCGGAGCGCTATCGCACCCTGTTCGAATCGATGGATGAAGGCTTTTGCATCATCGAATTTCTGGACAGTCCACATGGCCCCTTGAGCGATTACATTCATGTCGAGGCCAATGCCGCCTATGAACGGCACGCTGGCATTGCCAACGTCGTAGGTCAGAAAGTCCGCGAGATGGTGCCGGATGAGGCGGATGGCTGGGTCGAGCTGTACGGCGGCGTTCTTCACAGTGGAAATCCGATCCGGTTCCAGCGCGAACTGGTGGCGACCGGCCATCATCTGGAGGTTCATAGTTTCCGGGTTGGCCCCTTCGAGGACCGGCAGGTCGCCGTCCTGTTCAAGGACATAACTGACCGCGTGCAGGCGGAGCGCGCCCAGCGCGAACTTCAGGAGACGCTGGAAGCGCGCATCACCGAAGCATTGGCCGAGCGGGAGGAAGTGGAACTCGCGCTGCGCCAAGCGCAAAAGATGGAGGCTGTGGGTCAGTTGACCGGCGGCCTTGCCCATGATTTCAACAATCTTTTGGCCGGTATTACCGGCGCGTTCGAGATGATCGGTGTGCGTCTGGCGCAGGGGCGCGTGAGCGATGTGGAGAAATATCTGGCCGCAGGCCAGGGCGCGGCCCGCCGCGCCGCCGCACTGACGCATCGGCTGCTCGCCTTTTCACGGCGGCAGACGCTAACGCCCAAGCCGGTCGTCGTGAACCGTATGCTGGGAGATTTGTCCGAACTGGTGCGGCGTACCGTCGGACCGCAAATCAATGTAGAAACCGTCGCCGCAGCCGGCCTGTGGCCGGCGATGGTCGATGTCAACCAACTTGAAAATGCGCTGCTCAATCTGTGCATCAACGCCCGCGACGCGATGCCCGATGGCGGCACGATCACGATCGAAACCGCCAATCGCTGGCTGGACGATCGCACCGCACGGGACCATAATCTGACCGCTGGTCAATATGTGACCATCTGCGTCAGCGATACCGGCACCGGCATCGACAAGGCTATGCTGGACCGGGTGTTCGATCCCTTCTTTACGACAAAGCCGATCGGGCAGGGGACGGGGCTTGGCCTGTCGATGGTCTATGGCTTCGCGCGGCAGAGTAACGGCCATGTCCGTATTTATTCCGAGGTCGGGCAGGGCACGATGGTCTGCATTTACCTGCCGCGCCATCGCGGGGAGGAAGAACAAGATATTATCCTGCCGGGCGATATGCCAGCGACAGTCGATGCCGGCGAAACGGTGCTGATCATTGACGATGAACCGTCTGTGCGGATGCTGGTGAGTGACGCGCTGACGGATCTGGGGTTTCGCTGCCTGGAGGCGGGCGACGGCCCAGCGGGGCTGCGCCTGCTGGAATCGGAGGCGCGGATCGACCTTCTGGTGACGGACGTGGGCCTTCCTGGCGGCCTCAATGGCCGTCAGGTGGCGGAAGCGGCGCGCGGATTGCGGGCGGATTTGCGTATTCTGTTCATCACGGGCTATGCGGAAAATGCCGTGCTCAACCATGGCCATATCGAACCAGGCATGGAAGTGCTGACCAAGCCTTTCGCGGTTGATGACTTGCGTCGGCGCGTCGCGACCCTTTTGCAGTCGCAGTGAGGGCCAGCTTTATCCGAACAAATAAAGGTGGATGGGGTTTTTCGGATCGATCAACATCTTGGCGGTAAGCGCCAGCGACATCAGGATCAGCAGCGGTTTGATGAGCCGCGATCCAAAGCGCATCGCCAGATGCGATCCGATCTGGCCGCCGATAATGCTACCGCAGGCCATGGCCAGGCCCGCAACCCAAATCACATGGCCGCCCGCGAGCATCGTCAGCAGGCCAGCGATATTGCTTGCGAAATTAGCCGCCTTGGTCTGCGCTGTTGCGCGCAGGATCGAAAGCCCGCCCAGCGCCAGGAAGATGGTGGTGTAGAAAGCGCCCGCTCCGGGGCCGAAAAAGCCGTCGTAAAAGCCGACGACGCCGATCAGGCCGGATAGCCCTGCTATGCCGATCCGGGCATGGCGGTCAGCGTCGCCCAGCTTGGGCGAAAAGGTGAAATAGGCCGCCATTGCAATCAGCAGCGCGGGCATGAGGCCGGCGAGGATGGACGGATCGACCCGTTGCAACAACCATGCGCCGGCCACGGACCCGATGAAGGCTGCCATTACCGGCCCCTTATAGGTTTTAAGATCCATATGCCCACGCCGCGCATAGGCGACGCATGCGCCGAACGTGCCAAAGCAGCTTTGCAGCTTGTTCGTCGCCACGGCCTGCACAGGGGGAATGCCGGCCGCCATCAGCGCGGGCAAGGTGATGAGCCCGCCGCCGCCCGCCATGGCGTCGATGCACCCCGCCATCAATGCAGCGGCGACCAGGAAGGCGAGCGTTTCGGGGGAAAGGATCATGGCATGTCCGGTTCAGCGTAACGCCCGTTGGGGTCAAGCATGTCGAAGGGCAAATTCGTGGACGGAAAAGGCCCGCGATGATGGGCAAATCCGCGTGGATGGTTGGGGAGGAGAACGGCGATGCCGTTCCCCTCAATAGGCCCGCGCTATCGCAAATTCGACCGCTTCGGTAAGGGCCGCTTTGGCCCGGCCGGCATCAAACATCCCCAGCGCATCGATCGCCCGCTGGCCATAATGACGCGCGCGCGCCAGCGTATCGGCAATAGCACCGGTCTGGCGTAGCAGGCCGGTGGCGTGGGCCAGGTCCGCATCGCTGACGCGGTGGCCGGCAATCGCCGCCTTCCAGAAAGCGCGGTCCGCCTCGCTTCCCCGCGCATAGGCGAGGATGACAGGCAGCGTCACCTTGCCATCGCGGAAATCGTCGCCCGCATCCTTGCCCATCGTCGCTTCGTCCGATTCATAGTCGATCGCGTCGTCGATCAACTGGAAGGCGATGCCCAGGTTGCGGCCATAGACGTCGAGCGCCTGTTCTTCAGCCTCGCTGCGATCGGCGACGACAGCGGAAATGCGGCAGGCAGCGGCGAACAAGGCAGCGGTCTTCGCGCCGATAATATCGAGATATTGTTCCTCGCTCGTGTCGATCTTGCGCTGGGCGGTCAGCTGGTTGACTTCTCCTTCGGCGATCACGGCTGACGCGCCGGACAGGATCTTGAGCACCTTGAGCGATTCCGCCTCGACCATCAGTTCGAAAGAGCGGGAAAAGAGAAAATCGCCGACCAGGACGCTGGCGCTGTTGCCCCAGATGATGTTGGCGGTCTTGCGGCCACGCCGCATGCCCGATCCATCGACGACATCGTCATGAAGAAGCGTCGCGGTATGGATGAACTCGACAGCCGCGGCCAGCTTGTAGTGGCGCGCGCCTGCATAGCCGACCAAGTCGGCGCAGGCGAGCGTCAGCATCGGCCGCAGCCTCTTGCCGCCGCCAGCGATAAGATGTCCCGCCAGTTCCGGGATCAGCGGGATGCGGGACTGCATCCGATCCAGGATCACGGCATTGACCTGATTCATGCCGTCGGCAACCAGGTTCATGATGGGGTCAAGCGACGGCGCGCTCGAAGCGCGGCCAATAGGATGGACGTTACCGGGTGCAGGTGCTGTCATGACCGCGATCATGTGGCGGTGCAAAAGCGCAAAGGCAAGCGGGAATAGCTTGCACGCCGGCCCGCGAGCAGCAAAAAGCGCCGCGACCAACCCAAGGAGCCGGCCCATGGACGAGACGTTGAAACGCTACCGCGAAAGCATCGACAATATCGACGCGGCGCTGGTGTTCATGCTCGCCGAACGGTTCAAGGTCACGCAGGCGGTCGGCGAATATAAGGCGACCCATGATCTGCCGCCGGCCGATCCGGGCCGAGAAGAGCGACAGATTGCGCGATTGCGGCAATTGGCGGCGGACGCGAAGCTGGACCCCGACTTCACCGAGAAGTTTCTGCGTTTCATCATCGATGAAGTGATCCGCCATCATGAGCGGCTTCGCGAGGCCTGATCAGCCGGCGGGATAATTTTCATGGCCCGCATTGGGCCAGTGAAAACTGGTATAGGTGAGCATCGTCGAGAAGCTTTCCGACCGCACTTGGTGCCACCAGCCGATCGGGATGAAGAGCAGGTCGCCCGGCGTCAGCAGCACCTCATAACGCAGCACGTCGCGCGCTTGCGGAAACCGCTTTAGCTGGGCCTCGTCCGTTACGTCCCGTACGTCGCTGAACACATGCCTGCGATGCGCGAGCCGCCGCGTTTGCGAAGGCGGGATCAGGATCAGCCGCTTGGTGCCGGTGACTTGCGCCAGCAAATTGTTGGTGAGGTCGAAATGCAGCGGGGTGAAGGCGCCCGCGCCGCCGATCCACAACATGCCCTGCGGCTGGCGCAGATAGGGGTCGAGATGGCCGAGATCCTCATCCAGGGGCGCCAGCGCGGGCGCATTGGTGGTGCTGTTCGACGCGGTCAGATAGGCGTCGTTGCCGCCCGCCCGCACTAGATCGATGAAGTGGCGGAAGGTCGCCAGCTTGCGGTGTCGTTCCTTCTTCAGCTCATAGTCGGCAGCACTGGAGCGACCGCCCTGATATTCGATCTGCGCGTCGCCGATCCGGTCGACCAGATAGTCCGGCGTCCAGCGTTCCAGCGCCGGCCAGCCGGTCATCGCTTCCTTGATCAGTACCGGGCGGCCCGGCGCGTAGAAGCTGTGGAGAAATTCCTCACCCGACAGGTTTTCGGCCGTCAGCAGGCCCGATGCATAGGCCGACAGGGCGCGCTGCGCCTCCTGCACGTCGGCCAGCCAGTCGCGCCGGCGCAGCGCCAGCCGATGCTCGTCGGAAGGGGGCGAGGACAGGGGCGCGGGCGCAGCCTGCTTGGCGACGGGCACGGCCGGGCGCGACGCCGGCGCGCGACTGAAGTCGATCTGGCGAAGCGCCATCTGCATCGCCAGGTCGGCGGACTGGGCGGGAAGGGAGGGCGGACGCTTGCTCATGCCGCCGCATAGCGCGCGATCATGACGACGATGTTGCAGGCGATGACGTTTATGTGACGATCAAGCCGGCTCGACCAGTTCGGCAGCGGCGTCGCGACCCTTGGCGCGGCCCTGCGAGCGACCGAGCAGCACGCCGCCCAGCGCCAGGGCGAAGCCGATGAGCTGCACCGGCCCCAGCTGTTCGCCGAACAGCGCCCAGGCCTCGATCGCGGCCAGCGGCGGCACGAGCAGCAACAGCATCGACATGGCCGTCGGCCCCTGATGCCGTACCAGCCAGACCAACAGGCTGAGACCGCCGGCAGACAGGCCCAGCACTGACCAGCCAAGGCCGATCCATAAAATCGGGTCATTGTCCCACCGCCATTCGCCAACGATCAGCGTTGCCGAAACCGCGACGATGGTGCCGCCCAGGTTCTGCGCCGCGCCTGACATCAGGATCGGGTCGCTGGCAATCTGGCCGCGCTGGATGAGCGTGCCTCCCGTCATGGCGATGATGGCGAAGATGCCGGCCAACACCGGGATGACTGGCACTGCGGTAGTGCCGCTGCTTTCGATCGCGGGCATCAGGACGCAAACAACGCCGGTGATCGCGATGAACAGGCCCAGCCAGCTCCGCCCGGGCAGACGATCGCCCAGAAGCGCCACACTAGCCACTGCCACCATCAGCGGCTGCGTCGCGCCCAACAGCGACATGATCCCCGCCGGCATGCCCCGGCTGACTGACCACCAACTGACTGTCAGATAAAGGCCGTGCAGCATGGCACCGGCCGTCAGATGCAATCCCAGCCGACGGCCACGCGGCCAGCTCTGTCCGGCAAAGGCGGCCGCGCCTGTAAGCAAACATGTCGTGGCGCCCAGCCGAATCGCCAGCACCAGCTCAGGCGCGCCATGGGGCACCACCGCCCGCGCCACGATGAAGCCGGTCGACCAGATGAGAACGAATAAAAGCGAAGCGACGAGCCCGATCATCGCTCGCCCTTGGCCCAACTGTCCGATTATGTCGAGGCGCATTGGCCTCGACGCGCGTGTCTAATCCCTTTTGCCGATGTCCGCTGTCAGCGTACCGGCGTCCAGGTCTGCGTCTTGCAGAAAAAGGCGATGCAGCCCTGCACCTTGAGCGTCCCGTCCTTGTTGCGGCTGATCTTGCTGCTGTAGCTCTTGCCGCTTTCCGGATCGTAGATCGTGCCCTTCCAGAGATCGCCCTCGTCCTTGAAGCCCGACAACAGTGCCAGACCCACCAATGGCTTGGACCGCAGCGCCGGATCGGGATTCTTGATGTCGGTCTGCGGACGGCCGGGCGTGGGCTTCACGATTTTTTCGATCCGGCCGCACATATGCTTGCCGCAGGGCGCGATGTTGACGATCGCCTTGCCATCGACGGTGGCCCAGCGGCCCGTTACCGGCTGCGCCGCCTGCGCTGGGAGCGCGGCAAGAGCGCCGAACGCCAGCGCAGCGACAGGGGCAATGGTGCGGATGATGGACATGCGATCCTCTCTTCTTTCCTTTTACGTTAGCGTAAAATAGAGAAGGAAAGCCCTTTGCGCCAGCGCTTTATCCTTGGGAGGGCGATGCCGCGACCGACGCTACGGCAACCGCCCCATGACAAGCGCCTTAGAAAGCCGCGCTGATCGAACAGGCTGCCGGACCCAGGATGACGACGAACAGGGTCGGCAGAATGAAGAGAATCAGCGGAACGGTCATGATGGCCGGCAGGCGCGCGGCCTTTTCTTCTGCCCGCATCATGCGTTCGTGGCGAAATTCGGCGGAGAGGACGCGTAGCGCCGACGCCAGGGGCGTGCCATATTTCTCGGTCTGGATCATGGTCGTGACCACGCCTTTGACCGCATCCAGCTTCACGCGAGAGGCAAGATTTTCGAACGCCATGCGCCGTTCGGTCAGAAAGCTCAGCTCAATTGCAGTCAGGTGAAATTCGTCGCCCAGTTCGGGATAGGCCTTGCCCAGTTCGCGGGCGACACGCGCAAAGGCGGCGTCCACGGTCAAGCCCGCCTCGGCGCAGATGACCAGCAGGTCGAGCGCGTCCGGCAACCCCTTGCGGATCGCAGCCGATCGCTTCTGCACCTTGTTGTCGATGAACAGGTCGGGCGCCTTGTAGGACAGGAGCAGAGCCACCGCGAAGGCGAAGAAGCGCTTCATCGGACCCCATTCAGGCAGGATGCCCACGCCGTAGAGCAGGATCGCGGCCATGCCGCCGATCGCGATCGGCAGGATCATGCGGCCGAAAATGACCGCAACCGCCAGATCCTTCGATCGAATGCCGGCCTGCGCCAGGCGCACCTGCACATCCTTGAGCTGGTCGTCCTGCAGCACCTTGAGGCTGGAGAGGAAGGACCGCATCTGGTCCGTCGTCTGGTTGGACTTGACCAGCTTGGCGCGGCGCTTGGCGGTGGAGGCGGTGATGCCGGCCTTCAGTTGTTCGCGCCGTTCGTTCAGCGCCTTCACGCGCTTGGCCATGGGATCGCGCACCGTCATCACGGCGTAGAGCGCGAACAGGACGGCAAGTGTCGCAAGGCCAGCCAGCAGCGTGCCGAAATCGGTGGCGGTCATGCCGAACAAGGTGCCGGCGGGGGTAGGGGCTTCCATATCCTAATGCCTCGCCATCAAATTTCGAAATTGATCATCTGGGCCATGATGAATGCGCCAATGCCCATCCAGCACATGCCGCCGATGCCAATGACCTGCATCGTGCTCAGCCCGAAAATCCCGACCGGATCGGGCGTGAAAAAGGGCTTCATATAGTCGAAATTGATGTAGCAGATCATGCCGAACACCAGGAACGGCAGCACGCCGATAATGTAGGCCGACGCTTTTGATTCCGACGACATGGCGCGAATCTTGAGCTTCATCTGCGATCGCTGGCGCAGCACTGTGGCCAGGTTCGACAAGGTTTCGGCCAGGTTGCCGCCCGTTTCGCGCTGGATAGACAGCGTGATGACGAAGAACTGGAATTCCGCCGTGCCCAGCCGGTCGGCGGTTTCCTGCAATGCTTGCTCCATCGTCCGGCCGATCTTGATGCGTTCGGTGATGAGCTTGAACTCCTCGCCCACGGGGCCGGGAATCTCATTCGATACCACGCCCAGCGTCTCGGCGATCGGCAGGCCCGAACGCAGGCCGCGCGTCAGCAATTCCAGCGCATCGGGAAATTTCGCATTGAACTGGCTGACCCGCTTCGTGATCAGGCGCCCGACCCACCAGTGCGGCAGACCAAGGCCAGCCGCCGCGCCGACCAGCATGGCAAAGAAAAATGGAAATCCGCGCAGGGCCAACAAGGCGGTGATCAGGAGAAAGATGATTGCGCACGCCGTCATATACTGACTGAGCGTCCATTTCTTGCCGGTCATCTTGATGCGCTTGGTCAGATTGTCCGGGTTTGGCACCAGAGACACCAGCATCTTGGCTTCGGCTCCCGTGGGACGATTGGAAATCGCCCGGCGCATGCGCGCTTCCAGTAAGGCCTCGGCAGATTCGCCATGACGGCCGCGGATCGTGGCGACGCGGCGCTTGCGCGCCTTTTCGGGCGACGGACCGGCAAAGGCCATCGCCACCATCCCCAGCATCGCCGCCAATAGCACTGCGATCAAGATGACATTGCCGTCCATGCATTCGCCCCGTCCGCTATCGGCCGCCCGTCCAATGGGCGGCGCGCATTCCTCAGTCTTCGCTCGCGACCTTGTCCTTGCGGCGCGCCGCCAGCATGCCCTTGAGGTCGATCTTGTTGAGCAGGGATTCGCCCTTGCCTGATGGGCGCACGTCCCCGTCCTTGTCCTCTGAACCCAGCGCTTCGTTCAGCAGCGCGGCGCAGGCCGCGCCCACCTTGCTGCCCTTTGCAACGTCGGCCATCGTCTTGCCCAGCTTCGCCGCCTGCGAAGCGACGCGCAGGTCGAATGGGATCAGGATATCGACCTTGCGCTCGATCGACTGCTCGAAATCCTTGCGGCTGATTTCCGGGGAGCCGGTCTGCACCTTGTTGGCGACGACGATGGCGCGTGCCTGGGGTGCATTGGTCTTGAGCCAGGACAGGATGCGAATGGTGTCGCGCGCGGCCGCCAATGTGAGTTCTGTCACGACCAGCGCCGTGTTCACGTCCCCCATCAGATGGGGATGCTGGATCAACATGCCACGCGGCAGGTCGATGACGCTGCATTCGAAGGCGGTGTGGAATTCCTCCAACAACTGGTAGAAAGCGCCGCCATCGGTGAGCATCGGCTGGCTGATCGGCGCTTCGGCCGACAGGATCGCAAGCGTGTCGCTGGCGCGCACCATCGCGCGCTCGATAAACAGGCCGTCGATGCGGCTGGGATTTTCGATCGCGTCGGTCAGGCCGCGGCCCGGTTCCAGGTCCAGCGCCAGCGCGTTGGTGCCGAAATGCACGTCAAGGTCCAGCAGGGCGGTCGCCCGCTTCTTCTTGTCCGACAGCATC
The DNA here is from genome assembly GCF_000153545.1 of Sphingomonas sp. SKA58. NCBI lineage: Bacteria > Pseudomonadati > Pseudomonadota > Alphaproteobacteria > Sphingomonadales > Sphingomonadaceae > Sphingomonas > Sphingomonas sp. SKA58. The sequence continues at coordinate 335,323 of NZ_CH959307.1, read as the reverse complement.
CAGGCAAGCGAGGTGGCGATGCTGGATGCGCCGACGCCGCCGCGCGTGCCGATGACCGCCATCGTGCAGTGCGGCCGTTCAGGCCCCGCGTCGCGCGGCGCCATGAACACCGCCTGCGCCTGCGCCAGCGCATCGCGCAGCTGGTCCGCGCCAAAGGGTTTCAGCAGATAATCCTGAATGCCGCTGGCGACGAGGTCGCGGTAGAGGCGGACGTCATTGACCTGGCCGGCGGCGATAACCACCGTGCCGGGTTCGCACACTTCCGCCAGGCTGTTGATGTCGTTGAGCGGGTCGCCGCTTTCGGACATATCGACGAACAGGATTTGCGGCGAGGCCGTGATGGACAATGTCTGGACGGCATTGCGCATCCCGCCCTTGTTCACCTTTTCGGGCGCCCAGCCCATTTCGGCGGCGACGGCGCGCAGCACGTCAAAGCTGTGATCGTCGCAGACAAAGGCATGAAACGGATCGCGCAGGGCGCCGCCCGGTTTCCAGGGTGCGTTCATGTTATTGCTGGCCTCCCGCCTGAAGCTGCTTGAGATCACCCGCGCCGGTGGGCGCCTTTTCCCGATAGGTGGAAATGGCGCGGTTGGACGTCGCGGTGCGCAGATCGCTGTCGCTCGACTGGCCGCGCACCAGATCTTCCGGATTGGCGACCATGGCGGCCAGGTTGCTGTTCACGCCGCAGCCGAAATTGGACGAGGTGCCCAGCGTCATTTCGCTTTCCTGCTTGGCGCTCCAGTCCGGGCAACCCGGCACGCTGGCGGTGGCGCGGCGCACGATCAGGCGGATGCTGCCCTGTGGCGCAGCGCCGGCGATCGCCGAGCTGTCCTCACCGACCAGCAGGCCGTGACGCGCCACGACATTGGCGATGCCTTCGCGCAGCGCGGGGCCATAATAGCCGTCATTCACAATGGCGACCTGATCGCCATAGCCAAGGCCGATCGACACGAACCAGTCGTTGAGGCGCGCGGCTTCGGCCGGCGGCAGCGTGTCGCCGGACCCCGCCATCACGTCGAATGTGTAGGCGGCGTGGCTCACAACCGGCTGATGCACCGATTCGACGCCACGATTGGGGCTGTCGGACGTGCAGGCCGCCAGAGGCAAGGCCAGCATGGCCAGAGCACTCAGGGTCTTGAGGGACAGAGAGGTCATTTCCTTGGTCCTTCCGTCAGAAACTGAAGCCGGGAGCGGCATCGCCATCCTTGCGGGCGACGACCGGCGGCGATGCGGCCGATGCTTCCGGGCCGGGTGTCGGCATCGGAGCGCCGGGCGCGCGGCTGGGCATCGGGCGGCGCGCGCCGCTTGTGCCGCTATGGCTGCGTTGCAGGAACAGGCCCTCGCCCAGATCGGCGTTGCGGAAGCCATCCGTGGGCAGGCGCACGTCCGACGCATTCATCGGCTTCACCAGATAGGGGGTGACGACGATGACCAGCTCGGTTTCATTGCGTTGGAACTGGCGCGACTTGAACAGGCTGCCCAGGATCGGCAGGTTGCCAAGGCCCGGGACCTTGTTGACGTTGTTCGATGCCTCATTGTTCAGCAGGCCCGCGATCATGAAGGCCTGACCCGAACCCAGTTCCACCGTCGTTTCGGCGGTGCGGCTCTTGAGCGCAGGCACATTGGCGTTGATCGAGAAGTCGAGGCTGGACACCGTTGGCCGGACGCGCAGCGAAATGCGGCCATCGGCCAACACGGTGGGCGTGAAGGCCAGCTGCACACCATATTGCTTGAATTCGATGCTGTTGCCCTGAAGCCCGTTGGAAACGGTGTAGGGATATTCGCCGCCCGCCAGGAAGCTGGCGGTTTCGCCCGACAATGCGGTCAGGTTGGGCTGCGCCAGCGTGGAAGCAAGCCCGCTCGATTCGGCAAGGTCCAGCGCCCCGGCAATGTCCATGCCCAGGATGCGGGCGACGCCACCCAGGCTATAGCCGCCATCGATAGGATTGGTGAAATCCCAGCTGTTAGTGTCGGCATTATATTGCGCAAAGTCCCGCAAACCGCCGCCGACATTGCCGGCAACTTTGCCGCCGCTTCGATCGACGCTCGCGAAATTAGTGCCGATCTTGTGGCCGACATCCTTGGCGACTTCGGCGATCTTGACCTGAAGCATGACCTGCAGGGGCGTCGCCATGCGCAGGCGGCTGACGACCGTCACATCCTTTCCGACAAAGGCCTGGGTCAGCCGTTCGACCTCGGCGGCATCCTCCGGCGCCTGGATCGTGCCGGTGAGCAGCACCATGCCGTTCATCGTGTTTACGGCGATATTCGCGCCCGGCATGGCGATGCGCAGCATGTCGTCGATGCTGGTGATATTGTTGCCGACCCGGACCGTGCCTGAAAACAGCACCTTGCCGTTGGGCGCGGTAGCGAAGACCGTGGTTTCGCCCGCCTTCTTGGCAATCAGGTACAGCTGGTTCTGCGAGCGGACATGGACGTCGACCACTTCGGGGTCGGCGATCACAACGTCCGACATCTTGGCCGGCAAGTTGATGACGCGGCTGCCGCCCACGGACAGCAGGATTGCATTGTCCTGCATGCTGGAGGTCGCGGCATTGAGCGCGCTGGTGGGTACGGCCGCGCAGGCGACCGCCAGGCCGATCGCAATCGCGGGACCGGCAAGCTTGTGCATAGGCTTCATCTTACTTCCCCCCGACCGGAACTTCGGTCACAGTGGTGCCGCGCGCCACCCGGATCGTCGGCCCCTTGAAGGCGACAGTGCCGACCGGCGCGCCGTTGGCGGCCATGGCGGGCGGCACAGGGGCCTCTGCCTTGGCCGGGACCGAGCTGCGCTGGTAGCGCGACACGTCCGCTCCGGTGGAATAAGTGCTGCCCCGGTCGACCGGTCGCGCGGCGAGCTTGGCGAGGATCGCCTTTTCCGCCGCCGGGCTTGCGCCTTCGGGCAGGTCGACGTCAGCGCCGGCAATGGCGGCGTCGAGGTCAGACGGCGTGTCCGCCATCGACCGCAGCGACATCGACAGTGATCCGACGGTCTGCGCCACCGCGATCTTTTCGGCAATCTTGGGCGTCACTTCCAAGGTGACGTTGGAATAGGTCTGGACGACGGGCTTTCCATCGGGGCCAAGCGCATCCATCCGCTGATCGGTCGCCAGCACGCGCAGGTTGCGCAAGATGGTTTCCGACACCTTGAGCGGTTCGCCATCGCCGCCGCCCGCGACGCTTTGCGTCAGGACCAGGTCGATGCGGTCGCCCGGAAAGACGAAGCCGGCAACGGACGTCTGGGCCGACACGGGCACCGTCACGGCGCGCATGCCCGGCGCCAGTGCGGCCGCCAGGAAGCCGCGATCGCCGGGCTTCACGAGAGAGCCTTGCGTCAGCGGCTGCCCCGCCGTGATGGCAGTGCGGATGACGCTGCCCGCCAGTCTGGCCGGATCGGCCTGACCGCGCAGATAATAGGCCTGCTCGACAAGATCCTTGGGCCAGGGCTGGAAGCGGAAGCTTTCCGCATCGAGGATGGTCCCGACCGGCAACGCCTTGACGGCCACCAGCACATGCGGCTGGTCAGCCTCGACCGGCATATTGGCGGCATTAACAGATGGCGTGCTCGACGAACTTAGCATGTTGCGCGCGAGCAGCGCTGTTGTAACGGCTATGATCAGCGCGCCAACAAGCAGCACGATCTTCTTAGCATCCATGACGAAAAACGCCTCCCTCGAGCGGGTGCCATGCCCCCATTGCCCCACTCATCACGCAAATTGGTTAAGATATCGTTCGCCAATCACCCACAGAGCGGCGAGCGAGATGGCGACACCATAAGGAATCTCGGGTTGTCCGGCTTTTTTAGCGATTCGGTGGTGGATCAGGACGACCAGCGTCACCGCTCCTCCCAGCACTGCCATCAGCATGACCAGCGCCATCAGCACCTGCCAGGGAAACCACAATGCCAGTGCGCCGAGCAGCTTGACGTCGCCTCCGCCCATCATGCCCAGCGCGAACAGGGCGGCGAAAAGCACGAAGACGATCGCGCCGAGTAACAGCTGCGTCGCCATGCCCGGCCAGACATCCAGTCCGCATGCCAGCCACCACAGCGGCGCCAGCAAGGCGACGGTCATATTCAGGCGGTTGGAAATGATCCTGGAACGCATGTCGGTAATCGCCGCGGCGATCAGCAGCGCGCACAGAGCGATCATCAGCGCCCACTGGAAATATTGCCCCGACATGCGCACTATTCCCTAGACCGCATGGCTTACCAAACCGTAACCATGCGCGCGATGGATTCGCCGCTATTCCCCGCTTCTCAGCCGTTCGACCGGCGCGCCTGGCCGATGAACGGGCGGCTGGACTTCTGGCATGCGCGGGACGGCTGGCCAATCCGCCGCTATCGTCTGGGCGACGGCGCGCGGGGCCGACTGCTGGTCATCAACGGTCGCGGCGACATGATCGAGAAATATCTTGAACTGATCGACCATATGGCGCGGCGTGGCTGGGCCGTCACGGCGTTCGACTGGCGCGGGCAGGGCGGGTCGGGACGGCTGACAGATGATCCTTTGTGCGGGCACATTCCGGACTTTGCCGATTATATCACGGACTTGCGCGACCTTGCACGGGACTGGCGTGCGGATGGTGAAGGGCCGACCGCGATGCTGGGACATTCGATGGGCGGGCATATGCTGCTGCGTGCGCTCAGCGAAGGCATGACGCAGCCCGATGCTGCTATTCTGACAGCGCCGATGCTGGGGGTGCACACCGGGCCTATGCCGCGCTGGCTGGCGGTCGCCGTGGCGCGGATGATGCTCTGGCGGGGGCTGGGGGACAGGCGCGCCTGGACGCAAAAGGAGGAATCGGAGCGTCAGCGCCGAATTCGTCAGAAGCGATTGACCCATGACCCCGAACGCTATGCCGACGAAATCTGGTGGCGCGACCATAGCCGCGAGATTGCGCTGGGGCCACCAAGCTGGGCCTGGGTCAATCAGGCGCTCGAATCGACGCATGCGTTGCAACAGGATGACGACCTGTCGCGCGTCCGATGCCCGATCCTGATCCTGGCGGCGCAGGCCGATCAGCTTGTTTCGACCGCGGCCATTCGCCGCGTCGCAGCGCGCCTGCCAAACGCGCGCCTGCATGTCTATGGTCGCGAGGCCGCGCACGAGATACTGCGCGAACTCGATCCGGTGCGGCGTGATGCGTTTGGCCGGATCGAAGCGTTTCTGGACGAGGCCGCCCGTTGAAGACTTTTGATATCGTCATCGTGGGCGGCGGTATGGCGGGCGCTAGTCTGGGCGCGCATCTCGCGGCCGATGCCTCGGTCCTGATATTGGAAATGGAACCACAGCCGGGCTATCACGCTACGGGTCGTTCGGTCGCATTCTGGGAAGAAACCTATGGGGGCCCGGCGGTGCAGCCGCTGACGACAGCCTCGGGGCCGCTGCTCGCCTCCCCCGACCCTGATTTCCACGATCGCACGTTCCTTTCGCCGCGTCGCACATTGCATGTCGGGCGTAGCGGCGATGCGCCGCTGCGCGACGCCTTGTTGCAGCGATTCGCGGGAACCGTGACGCTCGAACCCGTGGATCCGGCGCCGTTGGTGCCGGGCCTCCGGTCGGACTGGACCATCGGCGTGATGGAGGAAAGCTGTCGCGACATCGACGTGGCGGCGCTGCATCAGGCCTATCTCCGTCGCTTCGCCGCGAAAGGCGGGGAGATATGGGTGAATGCGCGCCTCGAGTCAGCGCAAGGGGGTGCAGGCAACTGGCATATCCAGACGTCCCAGGGCGCCGTGCAGTGTGGCCTGCTGGTCAATGCAGCGGGCGCATGGGCCGATGAAATTGCCCGCCGCAGCGGCGTCGCACCTATCGGCATCACGCCTTTGCGGCGCACCGTGGTGCAATTGCGCGTTCCCACTTTGCCGTCGGCCGATCTGCCGCTGGTCATGGACCTGCGTGCGGGCTTCTATTTCAAGCCGGAAGGGCCGGGGCGCGTCTGGTTGACACCGCATGACGAAGCGCCATCGCCGCCCTGTGATGCCGCCCCGGAGGAACTGGCGGTGGCGGAAGCGGTCGCCCGGTTTGAAGCCGTGGTGGATTGGCCGGTCGAGCGGATCGAGCATCGCTGGGCGGGGCTGCGCAGCTTTGCGCCCGATCGCGCCCCCATCTATGGCCATGATCCTGTGCAGCCGGGCTTCTTCTGGTTTGCCGGGCAGGGGGGCTTTGGCATTCAGACCGCGCCGGCCGCCGCGCTTCTGGGACACGCGCTGATCACGCGATCGCCATTGCCGACTGCGATTGCCGCCCTGCCAATCGACCGCTATCGGCCGCAGCGATTGCGCTGATCAGCTCTTGGGCCGCGCGGTCAGAAGATAGTTGATCGCCTTGTTCGCGGACAGGCAAAAGCCGCGCGCGGGATCGAAACTGAGCCCGCTGCTGTCGATCACGTCCATTCCCGCCGCATCCAGCAACGCCGTGAGTTCTTCGGGCGTCAGGAATTTGCCCCAGTCGTGCGTGCCTTTGGGAATGCCGCCAATGCTTTCGCCCACGGTGATCATCGCGATACGCGACAATGGCGTCCGGTTGGGCGTGGACAGGATTAGCAGGCCGTCAGGCGAGACTTTGCTTGCCAGCGCGCGCACGAAGGTCGCCGGATCGACGACATGTTCGATCACTTCCATCGACGTCACCAGGTCAAAGCCGCCTTCCGCCATTTCTTCCACCGGGGTTGCGCGATAGTCTATGGTGAGGCCCTGACTTTCGGCGTGGCTGAGCGCGGCAGCGATATTTTCCGGCGCGGCGTCCAGTCCGGTGACAGATGCGCCCAGTCTTGCGAGCGGCTCCGTCAGCAACCCGGCGCCACACCCGACATCCAGTGCGCGCCGGCCCTCCAGCGGCCGGAATGCCTTTTCCCGACCCGGCCACTGCTGGTCGATGGCGGCGCGGATATAGCGCAGCCGCACCGGGTTGAGCTTGTGCAGCATCGCGCTCGACCCCTGCGGGTCCCACCAGTCGGCGGCCATAGCGCCGAAATGCGCGGCTTCCTTGGGATCGATCGTCGCTTGAGCGTTATCAGCCATATGTGCCTTCATCGGTGGGTTCCATGCTTCTAGCAGCCGATATGCCACGGGCAAAGAGACGGTTCAGCAAGAGCGTCGTGCAGCACCTCTACAGGTGCATCCATCATGGGCGCGCATGGTTCCGGATTGCTTGCCATATCCACCGCGGCTGCTAATAGAAGCGCCGTTTCGCCCCTTGGGGACATATTCTTTCATAATAACGGCAAGGTTCGGCACAGAAATGGCGCGCATCGTGATGAAATTCGGCGGCACCTCCATGGCGGGGATGGAGCGAATTCGCAACGTGGCCGCGCGCGTAAAATATGTCGTGGGACAAGGGCATGAAGTCGCTGTCGTCGTCTCCGCCATGGCTGGCGAAACCGATCGGCTGGTCGGTTTTTGCAAGGAAGCCTCTGCCCTTTATGACCCGGCCGAATATGACGTCGTCGTCGCATCCGGGGAGCAGGTGACGAGCGGTCTGCTGGCCATGACATTGAAGTCGATGGGTGTAAACGCGCGCAGCTGGCTGGGTTGGCAATTGCCGATCCGCACGATTGAGGCCCATGCCAAGGCGCGCATTTCAACGATTGAAACCGACACGCTGGTTGCAGCGATGCAGGCGGGGCAGGTCGCGGTCATCCCGGGTTTTCAGGGCATGATGGACGATGGCCGGGTGTCCACGCTGGGACGCGGCGGATCCGACACATCTGCGGTCGCCGTGGCGGCGGCGATCAAGGCCGACCGCTGCGACATCTACACCGACGTTGACGGCGTCTATACCACCGATCCGCGCATCGTTGCACGCGCCCGCAAGCTCGACCTCGTCACCTATGAAGAGATGCTCGAACTGGCCTCGGTCGGCGCCAAGGTGCTGCAAACACGCTCGGTCGGCCTCGCCATGAAGGAAGGCGTGGTCGTGCAGGTGCTTTCTTCCTTCGATGAACCCACCCAGGATGACCTTCCCGGCACGCTGATCGTGAGCGACGGAGACCTGGAAGCCAAGCTCAAGGAAACGAAGATGGAACGTCAGCTCATCACCGGCATCGCCCATGACAAGAATGAGGCGAAGATCATCGTCACGCGCGTCCCTGACAAGCCGGGCGCGGTGGCCAGCATCTTCACGCCGTTGGCGGATGCGGCGATCAACGTCGACATGATCATCCAGAATGACAGCAAGGACACGGAAGAAACGGACGTGACCTTCACCGTGCCGCGCGCCGACCTGGCGCGCAGCGTCGACATTTTGGAAGCGCGCCAGGAAGAGATCGGTTTTCGCCGCATCATCACGGATACCGAAGTCGCCAAGATCAGCGTCGTGGGCGTGGGCATGCGCAGCCATGCGGGCGTCGCGGCGACCATGTTCAAGACGCTGGCCGATCGCGGCATCAATATCGAGGCGATCTCCACCAGCGAGATCAAGGTCAGCGTGCTGATCGACGAGGATGAAACCGAACTGGCGGTGCGTGTGCTGCACACCGCCTATGGCCTCGATGCACCGGCGGTCTGATCTTCCCTCTTTACTAAACGCGTCATTCCCGCGAAGGCGGGAATCCATCTCACACCCCATCGCCGGTCGCAGCGCCGGTAGGTGGATCCCCGCCTGCGCGGGGATGACGACAAGAAGTACATATACATGACTACCGCTAAACTCGCCTCCCTCATGGCTCGCGGCACGGATTTTCTAGGGTGCGAAACCGCGATCCTGTGCGGCGCGATGAGCTGGGTCAGCGAACGCAATCTGGTCGCGGCGATATCCAACGCCGGCGGCTTTGGCGTGATCGCCTGCGGGGCGATGACGCCGGAACTTCTGGAAAGGGAGATCGCGGCGACTAAAGCGCTGACCGACCGGCCCTTCGGCGTCAACCTCATCACCATGCACCCGCAGCTGTTCGACCTGATCGACGTGTGCGCGCGCCATGAGGTCGGGCATGTCGTGCTGGCCGGTGGCCTGCCGCCCAAGGGCAGCATTGAGGCGATCAAGCAGAAGGGGGCGAAACTGATCTGCTTTGCGCCCGCGCTCAGCCTGGCCAAGAAGTTGGTGCGCTCGGGCGTCGACGCGCTGGTGGTCGAAGGGATGGAGGCTGGCGGCCATATCGGCCCGGTTTCCACCAGCGTGCTGGCGCAGGAAATCCTGCCACACATGGCGGAGCAAGTGCCGGTCTTCGTCGCGGGCGGCATCGGCCGGGGCGAAGCGATCGCGGCCTATCTGGAAATGGGCGCGGCCGGGGTGCAGCTTGGCACCCGTTTCGCCTGCGCGACCGAAAGCATCGCCCACCCCAATTTCAAGAAGGCTTTTTTCCGTGCTTCGGCCCGCGACGCGGTGGCGAGCGTGCAGATCGACGCGCGATTGCCGGTCATTCCGGTCCGCGCACTTAAAAATGCCGGGACCGAAAGCTTTACCGCCAAGCAGCGCGAGGTTGCCAATCTGCTTGATGGCGGAACCATCGAAATGATGGAGGCGCAATTGCAGATCGAACATTATTGGGCGGGCGCTTTGCGCCGCGCGGTGATCGATGGCGATGTCGAAGGCGGCTCGCTGATGGCCGGTCAATCGGTCGGCATGGTGACGAAGGAGGAGCCGGTCGCCACCATCATCGCACAACTGATGGAGGAGGCCGCGCAGGCGTTGGCGCGGCGAGCCGCCTGAAACCTTGCGGTAAACCGAGTGTTGGGCATATTCCCCTCAAGCCCACTGCCCGGCATGACCGGCCTATCATCCTCTCGGAGAATTTGATGTTCGTCTCGCGCCGACTATCTGGCCGGATTTCCCTGGTTTCGCTGGCGGTTCTTGCTGCCTGTTCGACACCGCCGCCACCGCCGCCGCCTACGCCTCCTCCTGTCGTGGTGCCGACCGTACGGCCTGTGCCGCCGGACAATGCCGCTGAAGGCATGTCCATCCCGACCAAGGATGAAGATGGCAAATATCTGACCGCTAATCGGGGCGTCACGTCCAACACCGCGCTGTGGCATGTGCGCATGGCGCTCAACGTCGCGGCACTCAATTGCGACAAATATGGCGCGACCGCGCGCAACCAGTATAACCAGTTATTGGCAGTCCATGGTCCGGTTCTCAAGGCCGCCAACGCGGCCGTCGATCGCAACTACAAGGTCGCTTATGGCAATGCGGCTATCGGATCGCGTGAACGGCTGAATACGGTGGTGTATAATTTCTTCGCCTTGCCACCGGTCATCAAGCATTTCTGTCCGGTTGCCGTCGCCGTCGGCGCAAAGATGCTTTCCACGCCCTCGTCGCAATTGCTGCTGATGGCTCCGGAATGGCTTGAGGAACTGGAAAAGCCGTTCCAGGAATTTTACGCCGCTTATGAAGATTATCTGCGCCGCCTGGCGGAATGGCAGTCGCGTTTCGGCGCGACCGTGACGGTCATCGTGTCGCCGACGCCCTTGCCGCCGCCGCCAAAGCCGCCGGGCGAAGCGCCGCCGCCGGGATGGCAGCCAAGCTATTCCAGTGCTTTGGAGGCAAACGCTCCGCCGCCCGGAGATGCCGCAGGCACCGCCACCTCATCGTCGTCTACGACCGTACAATCGCTGCCGGGCGATATGGGCGCGAACGTCCCGTCCTCTGCGACCGTACAGCCTTTGCCGCCGTCCTCGACCGGTGCGATCGTCGGACCGCCTGCACCCGCCCGCACATTGCCGGACAATAGCGCGCCGCCGCGTCTGGAAGTCCAGCCGCTGCCGACGACCGGCGAATAGGGCCGTCAGCCGCGCGCGTCGAACCTGGCGCGCGCGGCTTCCACTATTTCGAGGTTGCGCTCGGCCCAGACCCACACGCCGCAAAAGGCGGCGCTCAGGCTGTTGCCGAGCGGCGTTAGCGCATAATCGACGCGCGGCGGCACCACCGGGTGAACGGTGCGGGTGAGCAGTCCGTCCCGTTCCATCTGGCGCAGCGTCTGGGTCAGCATCTTCTGGCTGATGCCTTCCACTTGCCGTCCGATCTGCGTGAAGCGCAACGTGCCTTTTTCTTCGAGCAGTTCCAGGATCAGCATCGTCCATTTGTCGGCGACCCGGCCGATCAGTTCGTTGACGAGTCGCTCTACGCGCGGATCGATATCGCTGGGCGGCACGGCATCCAGATACTGCTCCGCTTCGGAAATATTTTCAGCGCTAAATCGATTTTCCAACGCTTTTGCCATTTCTAACCTTCCGGTGACTACCGCACTTCTCGGTGCCCTCTTCCGAAAGGAGAGCATAGCGCTAAATTTGTTTTCACACCAATCGGAAGGAGCCAGTCATGCAACCTACAGGGAACACAATTCTGATCACCGGCGGAGGATCGGGCATCGGAGCAGCCTTGGCGCACGCATTTCACGAGGCAGGCAATCAGGTCATCATCGCCGGTCGCCGTCAGGCCGCGCTCGATGCCGTGGTTGCCGATCATCCGGGCATGGCGGCGGTGACGCTGGACGTGGAAGATGCGGCGACGATTCCCAACTTCGCGCAAAAACTGATTGCGGATTTCCCGGGACTGAACGCGGTGGTGTTGAATGCGGGCATCATGGTGGTCGAGGAGCGCATCGACCTCAAAATAGCGGAAGCGACTATAGCCACCAATCTGCTGGGTCCGATCCGGCTTGCCCACGCATTGCTGCCCCATCTGCAAGCCCAGCCTGCGTCCGCGATTCTGACGGTATCGTCGGGCCTTGCCTTCGTCCCTCTTGCGGCGACCCCGACCTATAGCGCCACAAAGGCAGCCATTCACAGCTGGTCCCTGTCTCTGCGTGCGCAACTGCACGACAGCAACGTCGAGGTGATCGAAATCGTGCCCCCGGCAGTTCAGACCGACCTTATGCCCGGCCATGCGGAAAACCCCAACGCGCTGCCGCTGGCGGACTATATCGCTGAAACCATGGCGCTGCTGCGGCAACAGCCCACCCCGCCGGAAATCCATGTCGAACGAGTCAAATATTTGAGCGAAGCGGCGCAACGCGGCGAGTTCGAGTCCGTCTTTCGGACGCTCAATCCTCACTGATAGTCAGATATCCGGGCCTGCTGCATTCTGCTGCGGCAAATGCCGATATGGGCGTGTCGCCTGGGTTTATGCCTGGGCGACGTCGTCTTTAACCTGGCCTTGCAGCGGGACGGGCCCTTTGAATATGTTGGTCACATAAGGGAATGGGATTTCGATTCCCGCCTCGTCCAGCGCAGCCTTGATCGCACGCACGACGCGATCGCGGCTATCGTGCATGTCGTAGGGCTTTGACCCTGCCCACCAGCGCACCAGAAAATCGATCGAACTGGCGTTGAATTCGCGGGCGAAAATATCGATGCGACGATCCTGGTCGATAACGTCTATGCCTTCCATGGCGGCGCGAATGACGTCACGCGCCTGCTCCAGATCCGTGTCGTAGGATACGCCGACGATAATCTCGTGCCGTCGCTGGGCGCCGTCGGTCAATATTTCCACCGGATTCTTGAACAGGGTGGAATTGGGGACGATGGTCAATTCGTTCGACAATTTCCGGACATGGGTTTCACGCAGCGACACATGCTCGACCCTGCCGATAATTCCTTCGCATTCGATGATGTCGCCAATGCGCATCTTCTTGCGGACCATGATCAGGATGCCGGCCAGGAAATTCTGGAAGAAATCCTGGAAGGCAAAGCCGATCGCAATGGTCCCGACACCCAGGCCCGCCACCAGACTGGCGGGCGTCAGACCGGGCAGCACGACCGTTGCGGCAATGACAAGGCCTACCACCCAGACGCCGATCGACACGACGGTATGGATCAGTTGTTTCAGGCTTTCGCGTATGGATGCCTTGGCAGTGACGCGATCCACGATCCGGCGGGCCAGGCGCGATACCACCCAGGTTATGCCCAGAATGACGAGCGCGATGACCATATTGGGGACCAGCGCGACAAAGCCCGCCCACATGCCCCATAGCTGTTTGGCAAGGATATCGATGGCGGTCATTTCGCTTCCCCAATGGCCCGTATCGAGAGCGAACGGGTCAGGCGCGGTTTTGATCCCTTAACGGGGCTTGGCCACCTCCACCGCATAAATGGCCGGACTTCCCTCCATGTTGCTGCGGTAGACCAGCCATTTGCCGTCGGGCGTGAAATGCTGGTTGGGTTCCAGCGTATAGTCATGTCGCGACAGGTCGGCGAGCCGTTCGGTTTCCAGCGCGCCCGTGGCGATCAGCGCTGCGCCGTCCAACGTCTCGCGAGCACGCGCGCTATCATCCATTCGGGGATGGAAGAGGCTGATATATTTACCCTGGTCATTGCCGTCGCCTGAAAAGCTGGCGCCATCGGGCGACGAACTATAGTGATAACTGCCCTGTCCCGGGCCGATCCGCAGCCAGCGACGCGCACCGCTGACCACGTCATGGCCTGCCAGCCATTGGACACCCTGCGGCTGTATGAGGTCGTACCAGATGGTGCGGCCGTCCGGCGCCCAATATTCATGCCCGGCGATCTCTCCCTGAAAGCGGCGCTGATGCACCTTGGTCTTTGCGCTGCCATCGGTGCGAATGGTCCAGATGCGATCCACCTTTTCCCATGGTCCTTCGTGACAATACATCAGCAAGCCGGGATCCTTGGGTGAAAATTGCACATGGTTTAGCCAGTCCTTCGATCGGGTGACGCTGCGGCGCTCCCCCGTGCGAATGTCGATGGTGAAGATTTCCATGGGCACGCCGGCGGCAAGCCGCGCCGCCATCCACTGTGATTTAGCCTGGGCAAAGGTGAGGGGACGACCATCAGGGCCCGTGCCGCTGTAGCTCGGCGACCCGGTTCTGGGGTCGCGCCGCCCCTGCTGAGCGATGGCGGGTGGCGGCGGTTCCAGCTCGACATGACCGGCAAGAAGCGTGTCGTTCGCGTTGATCGATTCGATCCGCCCGCCCGGCAGGTCGGCAATGCGCTTCCGCTCCCCGGTGTCGAGATTGACGGACCAGACGATGGAAGGGCCTTCATTTTCGGTCCTGCCCGTCGGATTGGTGGTATAATAAGCGACCGGCTCGCGATTGCCCACGAACAACAGCCGATCGATCTTTTCCTTCAGCACCAGCTTCGTGCTCCAGTCGCTGACGCTGGCGACGCGGATGCCTTCCGGCGTCAAATAGACCATCCGCCTGCCATCGGGCGTGAAGGGGTTGTAATTGAAATAAAGGCCATAATTGCCCGGCCGGTCATCCACCCGCACGATGCGGTGGCCGGTCGTGGCGTCGGTCCACTGCGCTGGCAGGGCAGAGGCTGCGATCGGCGTGCCAGCTATCAGCAGCGCTAGCCCCGTCATCCATATTCTCTGCATCCCGCTCTCCTCGATTATCATCAGGCGGGACGATGGATCATATACAGGGAATAACGCAAGGCTAAATGGCGGACGGCCGAGGCCCTTTTATAGCCATTTCAATTTCTTGAACCGCGCATAGAGCAAGGTACAGAGCGACGCGATCACGACCAGCACGACGGGATAGCCATAGCGAGTGCGCAATTCGGGCATATGCTCGAAATTCATGCCATATATGCCCGCGATCGCGGTCGGTACGGCCAGGATCGCGGCCCAGGCCGCAAGCTGGCGCGTGATGTCGCCGGTGCGCTGTTGTTCCAGCAGGTTGGAGGATTCGAACACGCTGCTCAATATCTCCCGCAAATCTTCCACCATCACCTGCACGCGGCGGACATGGTCGCGCACGTCGCTGAAATAGGGGCGGGCATCCGCGTCGATGCAAGGCAGGTCGATCTTGACGAACTTGGTCGCCACTTCCTGCATAGGCACCAATATACGCTGGAACCGGATCAATTGGCGGCGCAGGCTGAAGATGCGGGTGACGTCATCGCGGCCCAGGAAATGGTCGATCATCTGCTGTTCCATGGTCAGCACTTCGTCCTCTATCCCCTCGATGATCGGCAGATAGCCATCGACAATGAAGTCAAGGATCGCGTGCAGCACATAATCGGTGCCCTGCGCCAGCCGTTGCGGCACAGCCTCCAGCTCCTGGCGCAGCATGACATGGCCCCGCGTGGAGCCATGCCGCACACTGATGATATGATCATGCCCCACGAACAGCGCCGTTTCGCCATAACAGATCGTCTCATCCTCCAGATGCGCCGTGCGCGCGACCACGAACAGCTGGTCGCCAT
The DNA here is from genome assembly GCF_000153545.1 of Sphingomonas sp. SKA58. Classification (NCBI taxonomy): domain Bacteria; kingdom Pseudomonadati; phylum Pseudomonadota; class Alphaproteobacteria; order Sphingomonadales; family Sphingomonadaceae; genus Sphingomonas; species Sphingomonas sp. SKA58. Next base: position 320,214 of record NZ_CH959307.1, on the reverse strand, counting down.
ACAGGTCGACCTTGGGCAGTTGGTTCGCCTTGATGGCGTCCTCCACCGCCAGCGGATGAAGATTATATGTGTGCGCCAGCGTCTGCATTTCTTCGACCGTGGGGTCGGCTACGCCAATCCAGACAAATTCGGACTTGTCGGCGGCGCAATTGATCCGTTCGTCGATTGCCACGGGGCGCACGCGCTGACCATTGCGGTAGAGAAAGGCGGCTATCACGGTCATGGGCGTCTGTTTCCTCTTTTGTCCCGCGCCTAGCAGAAAGCAGGACCTGCGTCCCGTGCGGCCATCGGGCCGCCATTTCTCACTTTCTGCCGCTGTCGCATGCGCCGCTGACTTTCGCCTGACATAGAGACGTGGAAAAGGGCCGCAAGATGCGGCCCTTCGCTTGGGGTGGGGCGGGCCGCGCACTGATGACGGAGCCGTGCCTTGACCATCCTCACGATCGATTTCGAAGCATCCTGCCTGCCGCGCCATGGGCGGTCTTTTCCGATCGAGGTGGGCGTGGCTGCGGGCGATCAGTACCGAAGCTGGGTGATTCAGCCGCACGATCGCTGGACCGGTTGGGACTGGACGATTGAGGCGGAGGCCTTGCATGGGCTCACGCTTGAGCGGATCGCTCGTGAAGGATTGCCTGCTGCCCTGGTGTTTGCCGAACTGGTCGATCATGTCCAGGGCAGGCGGGTCGTCGCGGACAGCCTTCTTGACCAATATTGGCTTGACGAACTCGCGGCGGCCGCGAGTGCGCCCACGCCTTTTGTCATAGACCATATCGCGATGCTGTTCGATGAGCAGCGGGCGGATGATGCCCGGATTGCGGCGGCTGTCGCTTATGCTGACTCGCTCGGCCTCCCGCGGCATCGCGCCGCAGGGGATGCCCTGTGGCTGGCGGCGCTGACGGATGATCTGATGCGGGTCCGCGGTTGCCCGCTGCAACCGCTTACCCTGCTTGCGGCGCCTTCATAATTTTTGCAACGCAGCAACATTTTGTCACATCTGGCCCACGACACAGACATTCGCGGCACGTAAGGCCCACCTTCATTGTTATCGATGCCCGTAGGGCCGGACGAACTGACCGTGCAGGACGAATGAATTCACCACTCATCCTGATCGCCGAAACCCGGCAGGATTTGCGGAGCGCGACGCGCGATCATCTGGAACATAGCGGCTTCCGGGTACTGCCCGCGCTGACCGCCAACGACATTTTCAGCGCGCTGACGACCACGCCGGTGCGTGCGGTCGTGCTCGATTCGGCCTTGCGCGGCCCCGACGGGCTGGATCTGTGTCGTGACGTGCGCGAACGCAGCCATGTTCCCATCATCCTGGTCGGGGACAATAGTTCGGAAGTGGACCGCGTCGTCGGCCTGGAACTGGGCGCGGACGATTATATGGCCAAACCCTATTCCGCACGCGAACTGGCGGCACGCCTGCGCGCGGTGCTTCGGCGCGGAGGCGATCGGACCAGCGGCCTGCGTCGTCACAATCAGGCGACATTCGACGGCTGGATGATCGATTTTGCCCGTCGCGAAGTGACGGAACCTGGGGGGCAGCCGGTTATGTTGACCGCTGCGGAATTCGCATTGCTCTCGATTTTCCTCGATCATCCCCGCACCGTTGTCGCGCGCGGGCGCCTGATGGAGCTGGCCGGCGTGCGCGATGGCGCATCCTCGGATCGCAGCGTCGACGTTCTGGTCAGCCGATTGCGGCGCAAACTCGGCATTGGCGGGCGTCCCGCGCCGATCATCACGGTTCGGGGCGTCGGCTACATGTTCGCCGCAAGCGTCGAGCGGCACTGACCTGCAAAGGGCAGACACAGTTTTTTACAAAGCCGCTGCGACGCAGCAAAATCCTGTCTTTATTTTGCACACTATCCCGGTCCGTCCCCCGCCGGCCCCATGAAATATAAGAGGATAGCGCCATGAATGAGCTTATCGGTCGCGTTTTCAGCTTCGAAACGCATGTGTTTCCCAACGAAAGCGCGCTGTACAATCAACTGGCGAGCCATGGGCAAAGCCCCAAGGCGCTGATGATTTCCTGCGCTGATTCGCGCATCGTTCCCGAACATATCATGCAGGCGCAGCCCGGCGATTTGTTCGTTTGCCGCAACGCGGGCAACATTGTCCCGCCCCATGCCAGCCAGTTGGGCGGCGTTACCGCCACTGTCGAATTTGCCGTGATGGTGCTGGGTGTTCGCGACATCATCGTCTGTGGCCATAGCGATTGCGGCGCGATGAAGGCGCTGGCGACCGACGCCGATCTGACGTCGATGCCCAATGTGGCCGCTTGGCTGCGTCACAGCCACGCCGCGCAGAAGGTCTGTCGCGACAGCTATCCCGGCGACATTAGCGATGCGGAAAAGCTGCGCAACATGGCGCTGGAAAATGTCATCGTCCAACTCGCCCATCTGCGCACGCATCCTTCGGTCGCGTCGGGCATTGCGCGCGGCGACATCGCGCTGCATGGCTGGTATGTCGACATCCATGCCGGCCAGGTGCTCGGCCTTGACGGCGAAACCAACCGCTTCATGCCGCTGCGCGAAGGGCAGAAAATGCCTGTGGCGCTGCCGCACGGTCGTCGCCTCGCCGGCGGCGAACCCCTCGCGCAAGCCGCGGAGTAACCCATGCTCAAGGCTCTATCCGGCGGCTCGTTCAGTCGCGACTTCACCGCTTCCATCGTGGTATTCCTGGTGGCGATGCCGCTTTGCATGGGCATTGCCGTCGCGTCGGGCGTGCCTCCGGAAAAGGGCCTGATCACTGGTATCATCGGCGGCATCATCGTCGGCCTGTTTGCCGGGTCGCCACTTCAGGTCAGCGGGCCTGCGGCGGGCCTTGCCGTCATCGTGTTCGAAATTGTGCGCGAACAAGGCCTGTCCGCGCTCGGCCCGATCCTGATCCTGGCCGGCGCTATTCAGGTTATCGCTGGCGTGGCGCGCGTCGGCGGCTGGTTTCGGGCCATTTCGCCGGCTGTCGTCCATGGCATGCTGGCGGGCATCGGCGTTCTCATCGTCGTTGGCCAGTTCCATGTCCTGTTCGATGACAAGCCACTGTCGAGCGGTCTGTCCAACCTGATGGCGATGCCCGGCCAGTTGCTGGGCCTCACCAATCAGGATGCCGCCACTGCCTTTGCTGTAGGTCTTGTGACTATCCTGGGCATGCTCGGGTGGGAAAAATTCCGCCCCGCGTCGATGAAGCTGGTGCCCGGCGCGCTGGTCGGCGTCGTGTTGGGGACGCTGGTGGCCTTTGCGCTCGGCCTTCCTGTCGCTCGCGTCGTCGTGCCCGAATCGATCCTTTCCGCCATCACCCCGCCTGAAGCCGGGCTGATGGCGCAGCTGCTCAACCCCGCCGTAATCACCACGGCCATCGCCATCGCGTTCATCGCCAGCGCCGAAACATTGCTGTCAGCTGCCGCCGTGGACCGCATGCATGATGGCGTGCGCACCAATTATAACAAGGAACTGAGCGCGCAGGGCGTTGGCAATCTGCTTTGCGGTTTTGCCGGCGCACTGCCGATGACCGGCGTGATCGTTCGGTCGTCCGCCAATGTGCAGGCCGGGGCCAAGACCCGCCTGTCGACCATTTTGCACGGCATCTGGATCCTGGCCTTCGTTGCGTTGCTGCCCTGGCTGCTGCGGGAAATTCCGATGGCGGCACTGGCGGGCATCCTCGTCATCACCGGCGTCAGGCTCGTCAGCGTCGCGCATGTGAAGCATCTCTTCCACCTGTATGGCCCGCTGCCGGCCATCGTGTGGGCCGCGACGCTGATCTGCGTGGTGGCCACCGACCTGCTCACCGGCGTTCTGGTCGGCATCGGCCTGTCGTTGCTGGAACTTCTGCCCCAGGCGCGCAAGCTGGGCCTCAAGGTCGAAGAGGAAAGTCGGGGCGAGGCGCATGAAATCGCCCTGCGCGGTACGGCGACCTTCCTCAACCTGCCCAGGCTTTCGGCCAGGCTGGAGTCGCTGCCGGCCGCGGGCCTCATCATCCTCAATGTCGAACGTCTGGCCCATATCGACCATACCTGCGCGGAAATGGTGCGCGAATGGGTCGAGCGTCGTCGCAAGGCCGGCGAGCCGGTCGAACTGTTCGGCGCCACCGGCAAGATGCGCCAGTTCGCCGCCTGAGCTTGAACCCCCTCAGGCGACGCTCCCGGGTCGCCGCGTTCTTCCCCGAACGCGGCGACTTTTTTGGTTGAGCGCGCCGTTAAAAATGTTGCAGCGGCGCAACAGCGATACCATTCCTTTCGCAGATGCGGCAAAAATGGGTTTAATATTTTAGCAGCATTGCGTATGGGAAGCGTCATCCGCTGATATCGGGGGCGCCAAACAGACCCTCGGGCCGGCGGATGCAGGACGGAACATTCCAACGTAAAAGGGGAATGTTCATGAATTACAAGATCGCCTGTGCCGCCCTCGCGCTCCTTTCCAGCGCCCCGGCTTTCGCGCAGGAAGAGCCCACTAGCCCCGTCACCGTATCCGGCAGCGTCGGCCTGGTTTCCGATTATCGCTTCCGTGGCGTGTCGCAGACCGACAAGAGCATGGCGGTACAGGGCGGGATCACGGTTTCGCACGAAAGCGGCGCTTACGCCGGCACATGGGCATCCAACCTTTCGGGATGGGGCACCTTTGGCGGCGCGAACATGGAACTTGACCTGTTTGCAGGATATGCCGTGCCGCTGGGCGAAGGCACGACGCTTGACGTCGGGCTGACCTGGTACATGTATCCGTCGGGCGCCGACGACACCGATTTCGCCGAACCCTATGTGAAGCTGTCGCATCAGATCGGGCCGATCAAGGGCTTGGTTGGGGTCGCCTATGCCCCCAAGCAGCAGGCTTTGGGCAAAGTCTGCAGCGATGCGGCCTGCACGGTCTTTCGCCCCGGCAAGAAGAATGACAATTTCTACGTCTGGGGTGACGTGAGTGGTTCGCTTCCCAATACGCCGGTCACGCTCAAGGCGCATCTGGGCTGGTCGAAGGGCAATAGCGGCCTGGGTCCCAATGGCACGTCGATTGCGCCGACCGGCAAATATCTCGACTGGCTGGTGGGTGCTGATGTCGCCATTCCCGGCACGCCGCTGACCGCCGGTGTCGCCTATGTCGATACCGACATCGCGCGCGTCGAGGAAAATTATCTGCGTCCCAATTTCCAGGACGCCGATGGGTCCTCCATCGCCCGTGGCAAGATCGTCTTTTCCTTGACGGCGGCCTTCTAACCTAAAAAGACCGGGCCCGGTCAGCCGGGTCCGGTCTTTGCGGTGTGCGGGACGTGACAAATTGTTGCTGCCGCCATGATCGTCCATGGCTTGCCCTTTGGGCCAGTTGACCGCCGATCCGCCGCCGCTTATTTCCCGGTCATGTCCTTGCCCAAGCAGCCGCATCCATGACCGCTCCGTCGATCATCCTGGTCGAGGACGATCCGCCGCTGCGGACGCTCACCGCCCGCGCGCTTCAGGAACATGGCTATCAGGTGCGCCCGGCCTCGTCCGGCCCTGAAATGTGGGTGGCGTTCGACGCCGGGCCGGTAGACCTCGTCGTGCTGGACGTCATGTTGCCGGGCACCAACGGCATAGACCTGTGCCGCCAGATCCGGCGCAAGAGCGACGTGCCGATCATCTTCATCAGCGCCCGGGGCAGCGAAACCGACCGTATCGTCGGCCTCGAACTGGGCGCTGACGATTATCTGCCCAAGCCCTTTGGCACCCGCGAACTGATCGCGCGCATCCGCGCCATCCTGCGCCGCGTGGGCGTGGAGCGGGGGCCGGACGAACATCGCGAAAGCGAGGCGCATTTTGACGGCTGGGCCGTCAACTTTCCCCGCCGCGAACTGCGATCCCCGACCGGGGCGATCGTCGACCTGACCGGCGCTGAATTCGACCTTCTGTGCAGCTTTCTCAGCCATCCGCAGCGCGTCATCGCGCGCGAACGGCTGATCGAACTGTCGCGCACCCGCATGGGCGACAGCAGCGACCGCAGCATCGACGTGCTGGTCAGCCGGCTCCGGCGCAAGCTCAGCACGCAGGACAAGGGCGCGCCGATCACCACCGTTCGCGGCGTCGGCTATATGTTCAACGCCGAAGTCAGCCGCGCTTGAAACTCCATATGCGCGGATCGCTCGGGCTGCTGGGACGGCTCTTTGCGATCCTGCTGCTGACCGTGCTGCTGGAATTTGCCGTCGGCACGCTGATCTACGAACGGACCAGCCAGCTTTATCTCCAGGACGACGAAGCGCGACGCCTGGCGGAACATCTGGTCATCGCGCGCAAGCTGCTGACCGAACAGCCGCCGGAGGATCGCCGCCTGCTGGGCATCCAGCTGACGACGGATCGTTACGACGTCCACTGGTCGCCCGCTGCGCCGCCTCCGCCGCCACTGTCGCCCGAGCTGGAACGGATGCGCCGGCAGATCATTGCCTGGGAACCCAGTCTGGAACGATCGCAGCTCTGGTTGCGCCTGACTCCCGGTCGCCATTCCGAAATCAATGGCGGGCTGCGGCTGGCCGACGGCAGCTGGCTCTATTTCGGCATGCCGCATGGCGGTGGAAAATGGGCGTTCACCATTGGGCGCATGGGGCTGGCGCTGATCCCGGTGCTGGCGCTGCTGCTTGCCGGATGGGTCCTCATTCGCCGGACGCTGGCACCGCTGCGCGACCTGACGCATGCCACTCATCGCATTGGCCTTGGGTCCGAAGTCATCGTGCCGGAAGCGGGCACCGCCGATGTGCGTAATCTCATCAGCGCGTTCAACGCCATGCAGGCGCGCATGCATCGCCTGATTAACGAGCGGACGGAAACGCTGGCAGCGGTTGGGCATGACTTGCGCACGCCCTTGGCGCGCCTGCAATTGCGGCTTGAAGGGGTGCGGGATGACGAGACGCGCGATGCGATGGCCGACGACCTGGAGGAGATGGGAGCGATGCTGGAATCGCTGCTCGCGTTCCTCGGGGGCGAAAAGGACCCCGAACCGGTCGTGCGCACCGACATCGCAGTCAGCATCGCAACGGTGGTCGATGCCTTTCAGGACCATGGTCAGGACGTCAGCTATGATGGCCCCGATCATCTGGAAATGGAGGTGCGCGGCTTGTCCTTGCGCCGGGCGGTGCGCAACCTTGTCGAGAACGCGCTCCATTATGGCGATCGCGCCCGCGTTTCGCTGCTGCGCAAGGGGCTGGAGGTTCTGATCCGCGTCGATGATGACGGTCCGGGCATTCCGCGCGAGCGGCTGGAGGAAGTGTTGCGGCCTTTTTCCCGGCTGGATGACGCGCGCCAGCGCAATACGCGTGGACTGGGGCTGGGCCTGGCAATCGTGCAGAAAGCGGTGGCGGTCGAGGGCGGCCATTTGACGCTGGCGAACCGGCCGGACGGCGGTCTGCGCGCGGAAATTTGCCTGCATCTGCCCCGGTCGACCGCGCGCGGCGGCTGACCGGGCCACAGATCAATCAGTGTGCCGCGCAGCTGTCGCCGTCGCCAGCGATCAGATCGAGGCATCGACCGTCAATTTCGGTCTTCGGCACGGGCAGGCCGATCAGCGCGGCAAGGCTGGGCATGATGTCCACCGTCTCCACGCCCAGCGGCTGTTCGAAGTGTCGCATCCCCTTGCGCCAGAACAGGATTGGCACGCGGCGGTCCATGTCCCAGGGCGATCCATGGGTCGCTACCGCGCCCATTACCGCCCGTTCGGGGATCGACATGATATTGGGCTTGAGCAGCACAAGCAGGTCGCCGGAACGCTCTGGATAAAAGCTGGCGCGCGCCTCCTGGATCAGGCTCCAATTTTCCGGGCGGCCGGTGGGTGACGGTGTGGCGGCAATCTCGGCCTTGGTGAAGACCGCCTGCACCTGCGGATGGGCGCGCAGCAGCCTCAGCGTCGCGGCTTCGACCTTAGCGCGCTCGGCAGCGGACAGTCCCCGGTCGAAATAGAGGTCGCCTGCCGCGCCATCGGCCCAGATCAGCGTGCGGCCCGGCATGCCGACCTGCTGCGCGATCGTGGCATTCAGCGCCTTGGGAGTCAGCGCGATATCGACACGGCTTTCCATCGGCATGGCGTTCATCCGATGCCGTTCTGGCAGGTCGTGGCCACCATGATCGGCGGTCAGCACGACCGCATAGTCGATTCCGTCCTTGTCCAGCCGGTCGAAGAAGGCGCCCAGTTCCTGATCGAGCCGAGCCACCTGGATGCAGCTTTCGGTGCCCTCGGTGCCATAGCTGTGGCCGATATAGTCGGTCGCCGACAGGCCGATCGAAATGATGTCGGTCTGCGCCTGCTTGCCAAGATCCATATTTTCGATTGCGGCGGCGGCAAAGGCCAGCGTCATCGCGTCCTGTTCGGGCGAAATGCGGAATGCATTATAATCGCCGGCGTCGCGTGCAAATCGGCCGGTGCCCACGCTGCGGTCGCCAGCCCGGACCGCGAAATCCTTCGACACGCATTGTTGCGGCAATTCGAAGCCGGGATTGGCCTGCGCCAGCCGCTGCGCCATGGCGCCATTGACCTTGGCGACCAGCGGCGGCGTCGCGATGCCCTTGTAGCTGACATAGCCCTGCGGACCGCCCAGCCACCAGACCTGATCGGCCGTCGGGCCGCCCATCATGATCGCGGCCCGATCCTTGCCGGCGATCGACACGACGCGGGTTGCGGGATTGGCCAGCTTCATGCGGCCGCCCAGGGTCGGCACCTTGAGGTGTATGGGCGAGGCGACATATTTGTCGCTGCTGCTGCCCGGCTGGCTTTCATCCTCCGCGCAATAGACGGTTTTGTCGGCGCGCGCCGTGCCCAGGTCGATCCAGTTATTGGCGATGATGCCAGTGCGCGAAGGCCGGCTGCCGGTCAGGATGGTCGAATGGCCGGGGCAGGTCTCTGTCGCGGCATGGCTCTGATAACCGCGGGGAAAGACCGCCCCTTGGGTCAGCCGTTCAAGGCCGCCGACATAATATTGGCGATATTCGCTGAACAGGTCGGCAGAAAACTGATCGACGGATATGGCGACGATCAGCTTGGGCGGAGTCGCGGGGGCTGTGCTTGCCGGTGCCGGGGCAGGGCCTTGGGCCATGACGGGCATGGCGGTGGCGAGCAACAAAACGGCGGCGACTCTTTTGAACATATGCTAGAACCTTCTCTTGCCTTGACGGCGGATGGGGAGCGACCTAGCCCCCAAGCATCCACCCGACCAGAGGCCCGATGCGGATTTTTCAAGTCATCGTCATGACGCTCGCGCTGCTGGCGCTCCATCCTGTCGCATGGGCGCAGGGGGCGTTCGGCGGCGGTCCGGCCCATATCGCGGCGCAACTGGACAGTGAAAGCGACAGCCCCGCGCCCGGTGGGGCAACGACCATCGTCTTTGCCATGACCCCCGAACCGGGGTGGCATGGCTATTGGGAAAATCCCGGCGACGCGGGCCTTGGCATGAGCGTGGAATGGACCTTGCCCAGGGGTGTGACGGTCGGCCCGCTGCGCTATCCGGTGCCTGAAACGCTGCTGATTTCGGGCCTGATGAACCATGTTTATGAAGGGCCTTATGCCATCCTCGCCAACCTCAAGGTCGCGGGCGATGTGGCGCCGGGCACGCGCCTGCCGGTGGTGGCAAAGGCGCAATGGCTGGCCTGCACCGACAAGGTGTGCGTGCCCGAAAGCGGAACGTTGAAACTCGATCTGGTCGCGGGCAACGGCGCGGTCGCGCCAGCGTCGCGGACGCGGTTCGACGCCTGGCGGATGCACTTGCCCCGGCCGCTGGGATCGCAGGCACACTATGCGGTCAAGGAAGGCCGGCTGCGCATGGCAATCCCCTTGCCCATGGAGGCGGAGGCACGGGACGTCCATCTCTTCGCGCTGACCGAAGGACTGGTCCGATATGCGGCCGACCAACGCGTGACCCGAAAGGATAACCAGATGGTTATCGATACGACGGCGGGTGAAGGCGTCAAGGATGGTCCGGTGCAGGCGGTGCTGCGGACGGGCGACCATGTCGGTTTCCTGCTGACGGCTGTTCCAGGGCCAGTCGAAGAACCGCAACCTGAAGGGCAGGCCGGCGCCATATTGGCGGCCTTGGGGGGCGCCTTGCTCGGCGGCCTGCTGCTCAACATCATGCCCTGCGTCTTCCCGATCCTGGGCCTCAAAGCGATGAGCCTGGCCAAGGCGGGCGGGGACGAACGCAGCGTCCGGCGGGAGGCGTTGGCCTATGCGGCGGGTGTAATCCTGACCTGTCTAGCTCTGGGAGGGCTGCTGCTGGCCCTGCGCGCTGCGGGCAATGCCGTGGGCTGGGCCTTCCAGTTACAGGATCCGCGCATCATCCTGACGTTGCTACTGCTCGTCAGCGCCATTGCCTTCAACCTCGCTGGCCTGTTCGAGCTGCGGCCCTTTGGCGGCGGCGATAGCCTCGCGGGCAAGGGCGGAACGATGGGCGCGTTCTGGACCGGCGCGCTGGTCGCCTTTGTTGCGACGCCTTGCACCGGCCCGTTCATGGCGGCCGCCATGGGCGCGGCTTTGCTGCTGCCGCTGGCCGCCGCGCTCGCCATCTTTGCAGGCCTTGGCCTCGGCCTTGCGCTCCCCTTCCTGCTGCTGGCCTACATCCCGGCACTGCGCAGCCGCCTGCCGCGCCCCGGCGCCTGGATGGGGCGGTTCCAGAAGCTGTTGTCGGTGCCGATGTTCCTGACGGCGCTGGGCCTTGCCTGGCTGCTGGGCCAGCAACGCGGCGTGTCGGGCATGACCATCGGCCTTGGCGCGGCGTTGCTGCTGGCGCTGCTCCTCTGGTGGCTGGGCGCGCGGCAGCATGGCGGGAAGGGCGGCGGTCTGATCGCCGGGATCGGCGCGCTGGCGCTGCTGGCAGGGGCGGCAATCGCCTTGCCCTCAGCCGCCCCGGTACGGGCTGAAAACAACGCAACTTCTGTCGCTTTCGCTGTCGAGAAACTGGATGGGCTGCGCGCCGCGAAGAAGCCTGTCTTCCTCTATTTCACCGCCGACTGGTGCCTGACCTGCAAGGCCAATGAGGCCGCCGCCATCGACAGGGCGGAGGTGCGCGCGGCGTTCGACAAGGCCGGCGTCACTGTCATGGTTGGCGACTGGACCAGTGCCGATCCCGCCATCACCCGCTTCTTGGAAAGCAAGGGGCGGTCGGGCGTGCCGCTCTATCTCTGGTATGCGCCGGGCAAGGAGGCCGTTGTGCTGCCTCAGCTGCTGACGCCCGCCACGCTTACCGCGCTGGTGCGCTGATGGCCAAGGTTCGTGCCGATCAGCTACTTGTGGATGCGGGGCTCGCCGAGAGCCGCGCGCGCGCGCAGGCGCTGATTCTGGCTGGCCTGGTCTATCTGGGCGATCGCAAGGTTGAAAAGGCGGGGCAGCAGGTGCCGGCCGACGCGGCGCTTGACCTTCGCGGGCGCGATCATCCCTGGGTATCGCGCGGCGGCATCAAATTGGCCCACGCGCTGGAGGCGTTCGCCATCGACGTTACCGGCTTTGTGGCCATGGATGTCGGATCGTCTACCGGCGGCTTTACCGACGTTCTGCTGACGCACGGCGCGGCGAAGGTCTATGCCGTCGACAGCGGGACCAACCAGCTCGCCTGGAAGTTGCGCAGTGACGACCGGGTCATCGTCCATGAACAGACCAGCGCCCGCATCCTGACCGATGCCCATATACCAGAGCCAGTCGATATCATCGTGTGCGATGCCAGCTTCATCAGCCTGGCCAAGGTGCTGGAAAAGCCGATCGGCTTCGCCCGACCCGGCGCGCACCTCGTCGCGCTCATCAAGCCGCAGTTCGAAGCGCGCCGGGAGGAGGTTGGCAAAAATGGAGTCGTGCGCGATCCCGCCATCCATGACCGCGTCTGCATGGAGGTGCAGGACTGGGTAGCGTCGCAGGGATGGACCGTCGCGGGACTGACGCAAAGTCCCATTACCGGTCCGCAGGGCAATATCGAATTTCTTCTGCACGCCCGGCTTGGCGGATAATCGCGCCAGCTTCGTTCCCGCCGTCGATACATAATGATACAGACCGCGACCAAGGGTCAGCTTGTGTCGCGAGGAAAGGCCCGATAGCCCCTCATCATGCGCCTTATTTTGCCCCTATTTCTCAGCGCCATTTGTCTTGCCGGTTGCAGCGGCGAGGAACAGAAACCGCAACGCGCCGCGCCGCTGGTGACGGTCAAGCCGATCGGGACGGCGACCTTTACCGACCGGGTCGAAGCGGTCGGCACGGCGCTCGCCAATGAACAGGTCGTGTTGTCCGCGCCCGTGACCGAGCGCATTGATACCGTGAACTTCGCCGATGGCGGCTTCGTCAGCCGGGGCCAGGTGATCGCCACCATGGCTGTCGCGCAGGAAAAGGCGGAACTCGCCGCCGCGCAGGCGCAGGCGCGGCAGGCCGGCCAGCAGCTGGAGCGTATTCAAGCGCTCAAGACGCGCGGCTTTGCCACCGCCGCGTCGCTCGACCAGCAGCTTGCGCTTGCAAACGCGGCCAAGGCGGCGGCTGACCAGTCGCGCGCCGCGATCAGCGACCGGGTGATCCGTGCACCCTTTGGCGGCTGGGTCAGCCTGCGCACCATATCGCCGGGCGCGATCATTCCGGCCGGGACCGCGATCGCCACAGTGAGCGACATCAGTCGCATCAAGCTGGATTTCGCCATTCCCGAAACCCAGCTGTCGATGATCCGCGAAGGCATGCCGATCGACGCGGTATCCGCCGCCTGGCCCGATCGGCCGTTCAAGGGGACGATCGCGACCATCGACCCGGTGATCGATCCGGCGACGCGCGCCGTCAGGGTCCGCGCCATCCTGCCCAATGGGGACAAGGCGCTGAAACCCGGCATGTTGCTGACCGTCAGCGTCCAGGCGAGCCAGCGCGAGTCGCTGGCGGTGCCGGAACTCGCGGTGGTGGGCGATGGCGAGGATCGTTATGTCTTCGCGCTGGACGGGCGCACCGCCAAGCGGGTGAAGGTCGATACCGGCATGCGCCAGAATGGCATGGTCGAAATTGTGGGCGGCCTCAAGGCCGGCCAGCCCATCGTGACCGAAGGTGTCGTCAAATTGAGCGACGGCGCAACGGTGCGGCTGGCCGGCGACAAGCCGCAATCCGGCGCCGCCAAGGCCAAGGGCTGAGGACGCGTCGCCATGCAGCTGTCCGACCTGTCCGTCCGCCGCCCCGTATTCGCTGCGGTTGTCGCTGTGCTGCTCTGCATCGTCGGCGTGGTCGGTTATCTCAGCCTTTCGGTGCGCGAATATCCCGACACCGATCCGCCGATCGTTTCGGTGGAAACCATCTATACCGGCGCGGCAGCGTCTGTCGTGGAAACCCGCATCACCCAGTTGATCGAGGATGCAGTCGCGGGCGTGCAGGGCATTCAGACGATCACATCGACGTCGGAGGATGGCCAGTCGGACATCAACATCGAATTCGACCCCTCGCGCGATATCGACAGCGCCGCCAATGACGTGCGCGACCGGGTCGGGTCGGTGGTCGAGGATCTGCCCGAAGACGCATTGGCGCCTGAAATTCGCAAGGTGGATTCCGATGCCCGATCCATCCTGTTCCTTTCCGTATCGCGGCCGGGCTGGAGCTCCATCCAGATCAGCGACTATGTCGACCGCAATATCGTAGACCGCTTCTCCGCGATCGACGGGGTTGCCCGCGTGTTCATCGGCGGTGAGGCGCGGCCATCGACCCGTATCTGGTTCAACGCTGAGAAGCTGGCCGCGTTCGGGCTGACGCCAGCGGATGTCGAAAATGCGCTGCGCACGCAGAATGTCGAACTGCCCGCCGGCAGGTTTGAATCAAAGCAGCAGAACCAGACCCTGCGCGTCGAGCGCCCTTTCGCCACGCCGCAACAATTTGCCGATCTGGTCATCGGACGCGGGGCGGACGGCTATCAAGTGAAGCTGGGCGATGTCGCGCGGATCGAGGAAGGGCCGGAAAATCCCTATAGCAGTTTCCGCTCCAATGGCGGCACCGCGATCGGCCTTGGCATCATTCGCCAGTCGGGCGCCAACACGCTGGAAGTGGCGCAAAAGGCCAAGGCGCTGATCAAGGAGCTGGAGCTGCCTGCGGGCATGTCCATCGCCATCGGCACTGACGAAAGCCTGTTTATCGAGCGCGCGATCGAGAATGTCTACGATACGCTGCTGGAAGCGGCGCTGCTCGTGATCATGGTAATCTTCCTATTCCTGGGGTCCGTGCGCGCGACGCTGGTCCCGGCCGTTACCGTGCCGATCTGCCTCTTGGCGACCTGCGCGGTGATGTGGCTGCTGGGCCTGTCGATCAATCTGCTGACGCTGCTGGCGTTCGTGCTGGCGATCGGCCTGGTGGTCGATGACGCGATCGTCGTCCTCGAAAATGTCTATCACAGGGTCGAGCAGGGTGATGATCCGCTGGTCGCGGCGTATCTTGGCTCGCGGCAGGTGGGCTTCGCGATCATCTCCACGACGTTGGTGGTGTGCGCGGTCTTCGTACCGATCATGTTCCTGGCCGGACAGACGGGCCTGCTGTTCCGGGAACTCGCCATCGCGATGATCGCGGCGATCGGCTTTTCCGGTTTCATCTCGCTCAGCCTTGCGCCGATGCTCTGTTCCAAACTGCTCAAGACCGCCGAGCGCGGGCGATTGGCGCGGTGGGTCGATAACCGGTTCCAGCGGATCGAGAGTGGCTATGCCCGCTGGCTCGACCATGTGCTGCGCAAGCCCTTGCTGCCGGTTCTGGCAGTGGTGATTTTTCTGGGCGTCGCCGGCTTCTTCTTCACCCGCCTGCCTACTGAACTGGCGCCGGCCGAAGATACTGGTGTCGTTGAATCCAGCATCAGCGCGCCCGAAGGGACCGGCTATGACCAGATGCTGGCCTATATGCTCAAGATTGAGAAGGACCTCAATTTCCTGCGTGAGGATGGCACGCTGCAAAATCTGGTGGTTCGCGCCCCCGGTGGTTTCGGGACCACCGACGATTTCAACAGTGGCAATGTCATCGCCTTCCTGCGGCCGTGGGAGGATCGCAGCATCACCACCGCGGAAGTGGCGACCATCATCAACAAGGTGATTGCCGATCAGCCCGGCGTGCGCGGCAATGCGGCGCCGCGATCGGGGCTGGGCCGGGGCCGGGGGCTGCCGGTCAATCTGGTGCTGGCGGGCGCGACCTATGAGGGGCTTGCGGCGGCGCGGGACAGGATCATGGCGGCCGCGGCCAACTATCCCGGCCTCATCAACCTCGACAGCGATTACAAGGAATCCAAGCCGCAGATGCGGATCGAGACCAATTTGCAACGGGCGGGGGACCTCGGCGTATCGGTCAATGACGTCAGCCAGGCGCTGCAAAGCCTGCTGGGGTCCCGCCGTGTCACCACCTATGTCGACCGGGGCGAGGAATATCGCGTTTTGGTGCAGGCGGAGGATGAAGGGCGCGAAACCGTCGCTGACCTGGAGCGGATCAACGTGCGCAGCCGGACCGGCGCACTGGTGCCCCTGTCATCGCTGGTGACGGTCAAGGAAGTGGCAGGCCCGCGCCAGCTCAACCGCTTCAACAAATTGCGGGCAATCACGCTGACCGCCGCGCTGGCGCCGGGCACGTCGCTGGGCGATGCGCTGACCTGGCTGGAAGGGCAGGCGCGCCAGTCGCCCGAAGTCATCGCGCTGGGCTATCGCGGCGAAAGCCAGTCGCTGCGGGAAACCGGCGGTGCGATCTGGCTGGTGTTCGGCCTCACCATCGTGGTGGTGTTCCTGTTGCTGGCGGCGCAATTCGAAAGCTTCATCCATCCCGGCGTCATCATCGCGACCGTGCCGCTCGCCGTGGCGGGCGGCGTGCTGGGGCTGGCGCTGACCGGCGGATCGGTCAACCTCTACAGCCAGATCGGCATCGTCATGCTGGTCGGCCTGGCGGCGAAGAACGGCATTCTGATCGTCGAGTTCGCCAACCAGCTGCGTGATGAAGGGCTGGAAATAGGCCGCGCCATCCGGGAAGCGGCGAAGCGCCGGTTGCGCCCGATCCTCATGACATCGATCGCCACGGTCATCGGCGCGCTGCCGCTGGTGATCCGCGGCGGTGCGGGGGCGGCGGCGCGCCAGTCGATCGGCGTCGTCGTGGTGTTCGGCGTCAGCCTGGCGACGCTGATCACGCTGTTCCTCATCCCCATCTTCTATTCGCGCGTTGCCAAGCGCACGGTTTCTCCGCAAACCGTCAGCCGCAAGCTGGAATCGGCGCTCAAAGATTCGCCCGAACCAGCCGAATGAGGGACAAGCGCGGGGGTGTTGTTGCCGATGAATGGAATCGCGTCGCGGGGGCAGTTGCGCCTGTCCTATCTGCGGTGGGCGCTGGTGACCGTGCCCGCCATCGTGTTTCTGGGCTTCCTGTCTGGCCAACTCGCCAATAGCGGCTACGGCAATCGCTGGTTCGCCGCGCTGGACAAGCCCGCATTGATGCCGCCGGGCTGGGCATTCGGCGTCGCCTGGACGATCCTGTATGTGCTGATGGCGCTGGCGTTCGCGATCGTGCTGCATGCGCGGGGGGCGCAAGCGCGCGGCGTGGCGGTCGGCCTATTCCTGTTGCAACTGGTGATGAACCTGGCCTGGTCGCCGCTTTTCTTTCGAATGCATCAGGTGGACGCGGCTCTGATCCTGATTGTGGCGCTGATCGTCGCCGTGGGGCTCACCATCCGCTATTTCTGGCGCATTCGCCGACTGGCTGGCATATTGATGCTGCCCTATCTGGCCTGGCTATGTTTCGCCGCAGCTCTCAATTACGAGATCGGCCGCCTTAATCCTGATGCGGAAACCCTTGTGGCTCCGGCGCTCAGGGCCCAAGTAAGATAAAGGAAGGCGCCGGTCGCGCCGCAGGAAGGACAAGAGCAATGCAGAGCGAGAATCGCTTTTTCGACGATCTGGCCAAGCTGGTCAACGGCGCGGCCGGCACCATGGCCGGGATGACTCGCGAATTTGAATCCAACGCGCGGGAACGTGCCAAGGAATGGATTGGCGGTGTAGACTTCGTATCGCGCGAGGAATTCGATACGGTCAAGGCGATGGCCCAGGCCGCGCGTGAAGAGGTGGAATCGTTGAAAGCCCGCATCGACGCGCTGGAAGGCAAGGCTGGTGAACCAGTCGCCAAGAGCGTCAAGACCGTCAAGCCCAAGGCGAACGAAGCGCTCGATCGCAGCATCGAAGGCGTTGCCCCGCTGCCGGACGACGCCAACTGAACGACTGTCCTTTGCCGTCCTGCGGTGTTAAGGCGCGCCGATGATGGATAGCGACGAATTTGAACAGGGCGGGCAGGAAGCTGCGCCGATTGACATGCTGGCCGCTTATTTTGAGGCGCACGGCTGGAGCTTCGACCAGGTCGGCGAGGATGAGATCGTCGGCAATACGCAAGGGTCCTGGGCGCAATATGAATTGCGCGGCATCTGGCGTGACGAAGATCAGGTGCTTCAACTGCTGGTGCTGCCTGACGTGCGCGTGGCGGAAGACAAGCGTTCGGCGATCTATGAAACGCTGGGCCTCATCAACGAGCAGCTATGGATCGGCCATTTCGAATTATGGTCGTCCAGCGGCATAGTTTTGTTCCGCCATGGAGCCCTGCTGGGTGCGGGCGGCACGCTGACGCTCGATCAGGCGCAATTGCTGGTCGAAACCGCGATTGACGAATGCGAGCGCTTCTATCCGGTATTCCAGTTCGTCCTGTGGGGCGGCAAGTCGCCGTCAGAGGCGATTTCGGCCAGCCTGATCGAAACCCGCGGCGAAGCCTGATCCATGGCCAAAGGCTGGCCCGAGCATCTCTTCCTCGTCGGTTGCGGCAATATGGCCGGACAGATGTTGAACCGTTGGTTGGACTGCGGTCTTGACCCCAGCCGCGTCACAGTCCTGCGGCCAAGCGGTGGGCCCGTAGCGGACGGGGTCGATGTGGTGACGACCTATCCGCAGGCGCTGGCGCACGGTACGACCGTGATGCTGGGCATGAAGCCCTATCAGGTCGCCGACGTCGCAGCGCAGCTGGCACCGCTTTGCCATGCCGAAGTCTCGATGCTGTCGATCCTGGCGGGGACGACGTTGGGGGACTTGCGTGCGCGTTTCCCGGCGACGGGCGACATCGTGCGCGCGATGCCGAACCTGCCAGTCGGCATGGGGCAGGGCGTTGTAGCCCTCTACACCGATGCACATACTTCCCCATCCGGCAGGGCGAATATGGAGGCTCTGCTGGGACCGCTGGGCCTTTCCGAATGGATGGCGGACGAGGCGCTGTTCAACCGGGTGACGGCGCTGTCGGGTTGTGGACCGGCCTTTCTCTTCCGCTTTGTCGACGCGCTGTCGCGAGCAGGGGAGGCGATCGGTATTCCAGCAGATCAGGCCGCGCGAATGGCGATGGCGACAGTGCAGGGCGCAGCCAATATGGCGGCGGCGGCGCAGGTGACGCCGGCGACATTGGCCGATCAGGTGGCGAGCCCGGGCGGGATGACGCGTGAGGGCCTGAACGTCCTGGACGCGGACGATCGGCTGCTGACGCTTATGACCGAAACGCTGGAAACGGCGCGGGATCGCGGAGAGGCGATGGAGCGCGGGGACTGATGGGCGGTTCCCCTTCGAAAAGCGTTAGGCTAGAGGCCCCGCAAACATCCTTCGGAGTATGTCATGCTGTCCCCCAACGCCCCGATCCTGCTGCTGACGACTGGCGGCACCATCGACAAAATCTATTTCGATGCCCTGTCCGATTATCAGGTTGGTGAAACCGTGATGGCGAAGCTGCTCGACGTAGCCCGCGTCAAGCGGCCTTTCCGGATTGAGGAAGTCACCCGCAAGGACAGTCTGGAACTGGATGACAAGGACCGTGCGCTGGTCGCGGCCCGGGTCGCAGCGGCGCGGGAACGGCACATCGTCATCACCCATGGCACCGACACCATGACCGAAACGGCCAAGATGCTGAAAGGCATAGAGGGCAAGACGATCGTGCTCGTCGGCGCGCTGGCCCCTGCGCGCTTTGGCGAGAGCGACGCCAGCTTCAACCTGGGCATGGCCTTTGCGACGGCGCAGGTCGCTGATCCGGGCGTCTATATCACCATGAGTGGATCAGTCTTCCTCGCGGATAAGGTGGTCAAGGATCGCGCCAAGGGTGCTTTCGTCCCGGTCGGGGACGGGACGGCCTGAACATGCGTTTTACATATCGTCCAAAGTTGGAAGGTGCCGTCATGAAGGCCGTTTACGCATTTTCTATTTCAATCCTTGGCGCTCTTGCCGCCCTGCCGATGCCCGCGGCAGCATCGGAGATTTCGACCCATGTGCTGGACCTGGCGACGGGCACCGGCGGCGCGGGCATCCCTGCGACGCTGGAGCGGAAAAATGACGCTGGCGACTGGGTTGCGGTCGGCAGCGCGGCGACCGATGCCAATGGCCGTGTGCGCAACTTCGGGTCGGAGGTGGTGACGCCGCCGGGCATCTACCGGATTCGCTTCGACATCAGCCGCTATGCGGGCGCGGGGGCCAAGCCCTTTTTTCCTGAAATCGACATTGTATTTCGCGCTGATGACGACAGCGCCCACTATCATGTGCCGGTTGTCATGAGCCCCTATGGCTATAGCAGCTATCGAGGCAATTAGAGGGCCGATCGGGAACCTCCGTATCCTATTCGGCATTGATCCTGCCGGGTGGCACAACAATGAGGAGGAGGACGAGATCATGGCCGATTACCAGGTCGAACAGGAACGACCGGCAACTACCACGACCACGGTGATTGAGCGTCGCAGTGGCGGCGGCATGACGCTGGCGATATTGTTGCTGGTCGTCGTGGTGGCGGTCGCGGCCTTCTTCCTGATCAGCAGTGAAACCAGCAAGGACAATGCCGTGTCCAGCGCGGCTTCTCAGGTCGGCGAAGCAGCTAGCAGCGTGGGTGATGCGGCCCAGGACGCCGCGGGCGCCGTAAAGGATCAGTAGGCTCTGGTCGCCGCGACAAGGGCGAAAAAAGGAGCGCATCGACAGGGTCGAAGCGCTCCTTTTTTATGTCTCAAAAACGACGAATGATCAGCCCTCGACCTTCGCATATTTGGGCGCGGCCTCATTCAGGATGCGCAGGATTTTCTGCAGAGCGCTGGGTTCGTCCGTCTCTTCCATAGCGGCCAGTTCGCGCGCCAGGCGGCTCGAAGCGGCTTCGAAAATCTGGCGCTCCGAATAGCTTTGTTCCGGCTGATCGTCGGCGCGGAACAAGTCGCGGGTCACTTCGGCGATCGACACCAGATCGCCCGAATTGATTTTTGCTTCATATTCCTGCGCACGGCGCGACCACATGGTGCGCTTGACCTTGGGCTTGCCCTTGAGCGTTTCCATGGCCTCTTCCAACGTCTTGTTGGAAGACAGTTTGCGCATACCTACGCCTTCGGCCTTGTTGGTCGGCACGCGGAGCGTCATGCGCTCCTTTTCGAACCGGAGCACATAGAGCTCCAATTCCATGCCCGCAATCTGCTCCTTCTGAAGCTCGATCACACGGCCAACGCCATGCTTGGGGTAAACGACATAATCACCAACGTCAAAGGACAGCGCCTTGGCAGCCATTTGATACCTTTCCAATTCTAGCGGGAGGCGGACCGTCGCGGAGCAGCGAAACAAAGCGGAATGCCACAATGTGCCCGGCGCGACCCGTCAAGACATGAAGTTCATTCTCCAGGGCCGCATCTAGGGGAATCCGACCGTTGCGGCCGCTTTTAGCAGATTCGTAACAAAATTACCACCCCCAGACATAATCGCTGGGAGCGTGGCTCGATATGAGACGTTAACGCGATCGAGGCTGGCTTAGTCTCCCTTGCCCGGTTCGGGAGAAAAGAACTGCTCAAGCTTGTTCTCGACGCCATTCATGGCTTCGGCATCAGCCGGCGCATCGCCCTTGACCGTGATGTTGGGCCATTCGGCGGAATATTTGGTGTTGAGCTCCAGCCATTTTTCCAGGCCGTTCTCGGTGTCGGGCAGGATCGCCTCGGCAGGACATTCCGGCTCGCACACACCGCAATCGATGCACTCGCTGGGGTTGATAACCAGCATATTTTCCCCCTCGTAGAAACAATCCACGGGGCAGACCTCGACGCAATCCATGAATTTGCAGCGGATGCAATTGTCGGTCACGACATAGGTCATTGTTCGGGCACTCTTGTCCTTGGGAAAAGCGCCGCCCTGCTATGCCCGCCGCGCGTGAAGGTCAATGAGGATATTATTGACCGGCGTTTAGAGCCGGTTTGGCGGCCGCCTGTCGCTATTCGCGCCCGGCGCGCAGCGCTGCCCCGCCTGCGAAAGGCGTGATCGCGACTAGCAACAGCGACGCGGCTGCGAGAAATTTGAGCGCGGCTCCGCTGCCATCCCCCAATGTGCCGGCGCCGAAAATCAGCAGCGGCACGGCAAGCGGCAGCGCAAGGAGCCCCGCCAGCGCACCGCTGGAGCGCAAACCGGCAGTGAGCGTAGCTACGAGCAGGCCAAGGGCAGCAAGTGCCGGCGTACCGATGAGCAGGCCGATTTCGAGGCGGACCAACATCGCGCTGTCCAGCTTCAGCAAGGCGGCCGCGGGCAGGGCCGCAAGCATCAAGGGCGGTCCAAAGCCGATCCAGTGCGCCACCAGGCGGGCCAGCACGATCATTTCTTCGCCAATGCCACGGGCGGCCATCTGATCAAGCACGCCGGCCTGCGCATCCGGGGCGATCAGGCGATCCACCGGCAGCAGGCTGGCGAGCAGCGCGGCGATCCAGAGCATGCCTCCTCCGGTACGCGCGAGCAGCCGGGCGTCGGGCCCGACCGCGAAAGGGTAGAGGCTGGCGACGAGCAGCAGGAACGCCACAGGCAGCCAGAGCCCGGCCGATATCCAAGCTTGCCGCAAGTCCCGGCGGACGAGAAGCCACACCAGCCTCATTCCGGCGCGACCAGATGGTCTGGCAGGTGGATCGTCACCGGCGCGGGGAAGGAAAGAGGTTGGTGGGACGCGACGAGGGAGATTCCCCCATTGGCCAGATGACGCTCAACGGCGTAGCCCAGAAGTTCGAGCGAGGCGGCGTCGAGGCCATTGCCCGGCTCGTCCAGCAGCCATATCGCTGCACCGCTCGCGATGGTCCGCGCAAGCATGGCGCGCTTTCGTTGCCCCGTCGAAAGCATTCGCACCGGCACGCAGGCAAGCGGGCCCAAGGCCATGACGTCGATTGCGGCATCGACCTGCGCCGGGTCCGCCTTGTCGATCGCGGCCCAGAAGGACAGCGCCTTATGAAGCGTCGCATCGCTGTCCAGCGCCAGCTTCTCGTCGCATAGCGCCACGCCCCCGCTCCGGGCTACCGATCCGGTGAAAGCCGGAAGCAGCCCGGCGCAAAGCCGCAATAGGCTGGATTTGCCCACACCATTGGGACCGGTGAGCATCGCGCCGGTCCCTGAAGCCAATGTCAGGTAAACGCCGCGGAACAGCATCCGCCCGCCGCGCACGCAGGCGACGTCGTCGAGCCGCAGCGCCGCATCGATCATGATCCGACCATATCCTCCAGCACGTGCATATCGATGTCGGACAGACCGAAATGATGGCCAATCTCATGCACGACGACATGGGTGATGAGGGCGTCGAGGGGCACCCCGGTTTCGACCCATTCGTCGAGCAGGGGACGGCGAAACAGGTGGATCATAGGGGGCGTATCGCCCGTCTGCGCGTCTTGCCCGACCGGGCGCCCGGTATAAAGCCCAGTGAGGCCGAAGGGGTCGTCAATGTCCATCGCCCGCAGCGTGTCGGAATCGGCGAAGTCTTCGACAAACAGCACGACGTTGAGCAGATGTTCCCGAAAGGGATCGGGCAGCCGGCTCAGAGCTTCAAGTGCGAGCGTTTCGATGTCCTGCGCGGTAGGCGCGAAGCGCGGCGGTTGACGGGTCTGCGACATGACTGCCACATAAGCGCAAAGCGCCGCCAAGGGATAGAGACATGATCGCCAGGTTGAACGAAGACGAACGCGCCAAGGCGCTTGCGCACCTATCGAACTGGACTGCGATTACCGACCCGGACGGACTATCCCGCCGCTTCACCTTCGCCGACTTTAACGCCGCCTTCGGTTTTATGACGCGGGTCGCCATTTTGGCGGAGAAGGCCGACCATCATCCAGAATGGTCCAACGTCTATAATCGCGTCGACATTGTGCTGACAACGCATGACGCAGGCGGCCTGTCCCAGCGGGATGTAGACCTGGCGCGGGCGATCGATGGCTTGCTGGAGTGATCAGCGATAGCTGAGCTGCGTTTCGATCCGGTCGTCATAGCCTTTCAGGGCGGCGATCACCGACGGGTCGCCGGCATAGCGCCGCCGCAGCATAGCCAGGCGCGCGTCCGTGCCCCGGCAAAGCTCGTCGATATTTTCCTGGATGAAGGCGCGGCGTTCAGCGTCATAGGGGTCCTCGCCGCGAAAATGGTCGCAGCCATCGCGCGAAACCATGAATTCCGTCACCTCACGCGGAAAGGGCGCGGCGCTGGCAGCGACGTCGGATGGGGGTAAGTCGAGCGGGAAGTAAGGGGCGGGTTGCGTACGCACGGTGACGACAGGACTGGCGGGCGTCGGAGCGGCGGCCGCTGCTGCCGGCGTAGGCTTCGTTGGCGCAGCGGGCTGAGGCGCGGGCGGTTCCGGGGCGGTAGCCTGAGCGGCTGCCGGCTGAAGCGGCTGGGCAACATCGTCCGTCTGCGCGCTGTCGTCGGACGCACGGCAGCCGGCGGTCAGCGCCAGCATCATAGCCATCGGAACCAGCACCAAACGCCTGCTCACCCGATTTCCTCCCGCAAGCTGGCGATCAAGTCCGCAACATGCGGCAAGCGCGACTCTTCCTCGTCGAGGATCGCCAGAAACGCCGCCCGCCTATAGTCGGCCAGCATGTCTGGCGAAAGCCGACTTGCCGCAGGAACACTCGAATTCACGATGTCTAGAAGCCGTTCGATGCCGTGCAGCCGCCCCCATAGATAATCATTTTCGCGATAGACCCGGCTGAAAAATGCGCCGAAGTTGTTGAATTCTATCCCTTTCAGCGTTGCTTCGGCGCCGCCCGGACGAATGGCGGAGCAATCTTCCGGTGAAATCCGGTCCACCTTGACCGGATCATATTCATCCAGAGTGTCGCCCTGGAGCAACGGTAGAGAGGCAATGTCAGTGAAGGGAAAGCCGAGATAGGCCAGCAACATGATGCGGCGACCTGCCTTGGGCAGCCCGGCCAGAGCCTCCGCCAGCATCCGGTCGGCCGACTCGTCGCGGGCCTTGAGGTCCCGCGCCGCCGCCACCGCATCCAGCGCGGCAGCGGCGTCGCCAGGTACGGCCTTGGCTGCGGCAACGACGCTGTCGCCATAAAAGTCATGGTCTTCGCATTCGGCATAGAGAGACAGCGCGCCATAAATCGCGTCATGCATGGCGAGCACCGCAGAATCCTCCGCCTGCGCCTCTATCTCCAGAGTTTCGGCCAGACGGCGCGCCATAAATCGCAGACGGCGGATGCGGAACGCCAGGTCGTGGGCGCGGAAGAAGGCGACGGGTGCCGCGGCCGATCCGCTGCTTTCGCTTAATTGGTCGGCGCCCTGATTGCGCACCGCTGCCCATATTGCCTGGCGATAGGCTTCGCGCATCATGGCGCTATCCTCTCCGCTCAACCGGAACAGAAGCGCACAAAGCGATTCGACGATGCCCGACAATTTGAGATGGCCATAAGCGGGATAGGCGAAGCCGGCAGCGCCGGCGGCGCGCTGCTGCGCCTTGGCGCGCCAGGCTGACAGACGCGCGGGCGTTGGCCGGTCCAGAAACAGCATGCGGCCGACCGCGCTCTCCACATCCGCCTCAATGCCGGGGCGCAGCGCGTCGAAAATCCGCCGCATGCGACGGATTCGCGCGGAATGGCGGTCGATGACATCCAGATTGTCGCGAATGGGTTGTTCGCGCGGAATGTCGGACAGCGCGCCGAAGATGGTGCGGAAAAAGCCGGGAAGGGGCGGAGTAGCTCCGCTCGGCAGGTCTTCCTGCTGCCCCTCCTTGTTAAGGCGGATGGACCGGTGCCCCGGCTTGGGATCGATGTAGACGAAGCGCCGATCCACCTCGCGGCGTGATGGCCGGTTACGCAGCGCGCCGATCGCCTGGGCGAAGGGAGCGTTGGCCAGGACCGATCCGTCGATCAGCACGGCATCCTCGGCGGCGCCGCGCGCGGCATGACGCGGGAGGGCGCGCGCGAGAAAAATGTCGCGGGTTGGCCAGTTGCGGTGTTTGCGCTTCAGCACCCTATCAAGTTCCCGCGCGGTAAAGGGCGGGAAGGCGCCGGGGAAACTGGCCGTCGCGCGGGCGGCGAACACCAGTTCGGCAGTGTCGGCGAACAGCCTTTCGCCCCGCCCGCGCGCGCGGAAGCCGATGGAGAGCCGATGTTCGGTTTCGATGACCTGCGGCGGACTGTTGAGATTAAGGCTTTGGGGATGGCCTTCGAAATCCGTGACCGTGACGAACAGGTCGAGCGGATGGCCTTCAGGCAGCAAGGGCGGTCCCCGATCGGCCGCCGCCATGGCATCGAACGCGTCGAGCAGCATGGTGGTGAAAATTTCTCCGCCGAACGGCGGGTCGAACCAGCGCGACCGGATGAAGCGCGACAATTTCATCCGCACCTCCTCCCGGGTGCCGGGCGCCACGGTGCGTTCCACCGCATCGCCCGGATGGCGCGCCGCCATCCAGACGAGCGGCGTCGCCCAGAATTTGGTGAAAGCGCGGGCTGGTCGGGCGTCGGGGTCCAGCAATTGATCGACATCGGCATTGTCGAGCCAGAGGTCGGTCAGTGGTTCCAAAGATTGCCCGGTTTCTATCGCTTGCGCCAGGAAGATGCCGTTGATGCCGCCGGCGCTGGCTCCTGCGATGATGTCGGGCATGACGCGCAGGCGAATGCCGCTTTGCGTCTCGATCGCGCCGATGAGCGCGCGATAGACGGCTTCGCTGCCGCTGCTGGGCGCTGCATTGTCATGATAAGCACGGCTGGCGCGGGCGAGCCGCCACACTTCCTTGGTGATGCCGTGCATGTAGATGGCCAGGCTGATGCCGCCGTAGCAGACCAGCGCGAGCCGTAATTCCCGCTCCTTCATGGTGTCAGGGTCGCAGAGGCAGAGCGCATTGTCGAGGGCGATGACAGGTGGCCGGACAGCAAGACGACCTCAATCAACAGAGAATTCCGCCCAGATCGGCAGATGATCGGATGCCTTGCGCGCGGCGGCGCTTTCATGGACGCCGCAGGTCTTCAGGGTCAGTTGGCTGCAATGCATGATACGGTCCAACCGGGCGACGGGCCGGCGAGCGTGAAAGCTGCGGCCGCAGGGGGCAAAGCTGTAATGACGGCCAAAATCAGCAAGACACCCACCATTTGCGCTCCATTCGTTGAGATCGCCCATCAAGATGGTGGGCAAGCTTTCGCCTTGTGCAGCAGCATGGATGACCGCAGCCGCCTGCCGGCGACGCCACAGGCCCGACAGGTCAAGATGCATGCCAAACACGCGCACAGTGATGTCCTTCGCCGTGATTTCCGCCATGGTCGCGCCGCGCGGTTCCAGATAGGGCAGGTGCAGCACGTCATGGACGCCAATTTCGGCTTCCTTGCGAACCAGGATCGCATTGCCATGCCAGCCCATCGAGTCGGTCTGGATATTGAGCGGCACGGACTTGTAACCGCTCAACATGTCGAGCAGCAGAGGCGGAATGGCGGCTGAGCGTACGCCGAAACGTCGGTCCGCTTCCTGCAGGGCGATGATGTCCGCGTCGACCTCCCCCAGGACTTCCAGCACCCTTTCCGGGATCCGTCGCCGATCGGTGCCAATGGCCTTGCGAATATTGTAGCTGGCGACGCGGATCGTTTTCATGCCGTTTCAATGCCCGAGCATGGACGATGTTTCCACTGCGACCGCGATCGTTCTTGAATTGTTCCTTGCCTTTCGCCATGACAGGTCATGGCCAAGGCAAAGCGAAAATTCGTCTGTCAGCAATGCGGCACCGTCACCAGCCGATGGCAGGGGCAGTGTGAGGATTGCGGCGAATGGAACAGCATTGTCGAGGAAGCCGGGGAGACGGTCTTTTCCGCGCGGCACGACCTGCAAAATGGCGGCCGAGCAATCACGCTGGTGGGTCTTGACAGCGCGGTCGAGCTGCCCCCCCGCACGAGCACCGGCATTGCCGAATTCGACCGGGCCCTAGGGGGCGGCATCGTCCATGGCTCCGCGACCCTTATCGGCGGCGATCCGGGTATCGGCAAATCGACCCTGCTGCTCCAGGCGGCGGCGCGGATCGCGATGCGCGGCCTTTCAGTCGCCTATATCAGCGGTGAGGAGGCGGCCGACCAAGTGCGGTTGCGGGCGCAGCGGCTGGGCCTTGGCACCGCGCCGGTGCAATTGGCGAGCGCCACATCCGTGCGCGACATATTGACCACGCTGGGGGAGGGGCCGCCGCCCGCGCTGCTCATCATCGATTCGATCCAGACGATGCACAGCGACCTGATCGAGGGCGCACCCGGCACCGTCAGCCAAGTGCGCGCCTCGTCCCAGGAACTCATCAAATTCGCCAAGCAGCGCGGCACCGCACTGATCCTCGTGGGGCACGTCACCAAGGATGGCAGCATCGCGGGGCCGCGCGTGCTGGAACATATGGTCGATACCGTGCTGGCGTTCGAAGGCGAACGCAGCCACCAATATCGTATCCTGCGCGCGGTCAAGAACCGCTTTGGCGGTACCGACGAGATCGGCGTCTTCGCGATGGTGGCCGAAGGGTTGGAGGAGGTCGCCAATCCGTCGGCTTTGTTCCTCACCAACCGGGACGAGACGGTGACAGGCGCAACGGTCTTCCCGGCGCTGGAAGGGACGCGACCCGTGCTGGTGGAGATACAGGCGCTGGTCGTGCGCCTGTCGAGTGGCGCGACGCCGCGTCGGGCCGTCGTCGGCTGGGACAATGGCCGGCTGGCGATGATCCTCGCCGTGCTGGAGGCGCGCTGTGGCCTCAGTTTTTCGACGGCCGAGGTATATCTCAACGTCGCGGGCGGGTATCGCCTGTCCGATCCCGCCGCCGATCTGGCCGTCGCGGCCGCGTTGATCTCGGCGTTATCGGAGCGGCCGGTGCCCGCCGACGTCGTGCTGTTCGGCGAAGTCGCTTTGTCGAGCGAGATCCGGCCCGTCGCACATGCGCCGCTGCGGTTGCGGGAGGCGGCCAAATTGGGCTTCAACCGGGCCTTCGTGCCCGCGTCCGCCAGTGATGGCGTGAACGGGATAGCGGTGAGTGGTTTTCGCACGCTCGCGCAGCTGGTTGACCAGATGCTGGGACGCGGATAGCCACGCAGGCGATGAACGCCATCGACATTCTCGTTCTGCTCGCCATCGGCGGGTGTGCCGTGCTGGGGCTGCTGCGCGGTTTCGTGCTGGAAACCCTGTCTCTCATCGCCTGGGTGCTGGCGATCTTCGCCATCCGCCTCTTTCATGCATCGGCTGCCGAACTGCTCAGCGCCTTTGTCGGCTCGCCGAGCGGTGCGGCGGTGCTGGCGCTGGTCCTTGTGTTCGGCGTCACATTCGGCGCGGGCAAGATGCTGGCCCATGCCATCGGCCGGCGTACGCGCCAGTCGATCCTTGGGCCGGTCGACCGGGTCTTGGGTGCGGGCTTTGGCGCGGTGAAGGGCCTGATCGGCGCGACGTTGATCTTCCTTGCCTTCAGCCTGGTCTACGACACTTTCTACGGCAGCGGTGCACGCCGGCCCGATTGGCTGAGCGACGCGCGCACCTACCCGCTGCTCAATGCCAGCGGGCAGGCGATCAGCGCATTTCTAGCCGAGCAACGGGCAAAGCAGCCCGCGCCCGAGGATCGCTGAGGGCTCAGTCGTAGCTTTTGCCGGTATGCTGGGTCACATTGGCGCCGCCCCTGGCCTGATCCTCCTGCAATTCCTCGCCATGCCAGATGTTGCGCGCCAGGAAGATGACGATGACGATCGCCAGAATAAGGCCAACGACCCAGCATCCTGCGCGTTGCAGGCGGCGGGCGCTGGGCTGTTTTGAAGGGGGCATGCGTTCGGTCATGGGAACCCAAGCGCCGGCTGGCCACAAGGGTTCCGTTATCCGCTAACCCAGGATCAGATCCAGCCCTTTTCCCGATAGGCGGCCGCCGTGGCTTTGAGACCGTCTTCGGTCGGAATCTGGGGCATCCACAAGCGCCGGGGCGGCTGCATCTCTGGCGTGACCACCCAGTCGGGATGGCAGAAATAGTCCACGCGGTCGGGGGTCAGCTTCGCCTTGCCGCCGCGTATCATCCGGTCTGCCCGCGCCGCCATGCCGAGTGCCCAGCGCGGCGTCGCCAATGTTCGCACCTGCCGCCCCACGGCTCTGCCGATTGCGGCGCCGAAATCGTGATGATCCCAGCCGCCCGGCGTGCCGTCATCGACTTCGTAGCTGCGGGCGAGACTATTTTCGGTTTCCTTCGCCGCCGCCAGCAATAGCCGCGCCAGATCACCGACATGGATGACCGACAGCCGCCCGCCGGGGGGCAGCATCATGATCCCGCGCTTGGCCATGCGGAACAGGTCCAGCATTTCGCGATCATTGGGGCCGTAAATGGCGGGGGGACGCACGATCGTCCAGTCCAGCGCGCTCGCCTTTACGTGGCGTTCGGCCAGCGCCTTCGACCAGCCATAATCCGACAATTCGGGCTCGCGCGCGGCGAGCGAGGAGACATGGACCAGCCGACGGATGCCGCGCCGGCGCATGGCGTCGATGACCGCCACCGTCCCGCGCGCATTGCCGGCCTCGAAACCGGCGCGGTCGGGCGCATTGACGACGCCGGCAATGTGGATGACGGCATCGGCGTCGCGCACCAGCGTATCAAGCGCGGCGGCGTCTTCCAGAGCCCCTGGCACCCATTTCAGCCGGGCGCGGGGCGGTTGCGCCCGCCGCGTCAGCGCATTGACGCGCAGACCTTCTCCCAATGCCTGTTCGAGCACGTCTGTGCCCACAAAACCGGTTGCGCCGGTCATGGCGATGCGAAACGGCGCCATGGCTCAGATCATTGCCAGATGGTCGCGATGGACCAATACCGACCGGGGCATTTCGCCCAGCAGGGCGGGTATGTCCTCGCTGCGGCGGCCTGCGATCCTGGCGGCGGCGACGCTGTCATATTCGATCAGGCCACGCGCGATCACGCGGCCGTCCTGCGCCACTATGTCGATCACATCGCCGCGATCGAACACACCTTCGACGCGGGCGACACCGGCGGGTAACAGGCTGTTGCCCTTGGCCAGCGCCTGTTCCGCGCCTGCGTCCACGATGATCCGCCCTTGAGTCGTCAACCGACCCGCGAGCCAGCCCTTGCGCGCGCCCTTGGCCTGCGCGGCCAGAAATATGGAGCCCCGCCCACCATCGACCCAATGCGACAGCGGCGCGTCAATCTTGCCAGATATAATTGCCAGATGCGCGCCTGCCCCGGTGGCGATGCGGGCCGCCTGTATCTTGGACACCATGCCCCCCGACCCCATACCCGACGCGGAGCCGCCGTCCGCCATCGCCGCGATCCGCGCGTCGATCGTCTCGATCGTATCAATCAACATCGCGGTCGCATCGACCTGCGGGTTGGCGGTGTAAAGCCCGTCAACATCGGAAAGCAGGACAACCGCGTCAGCCCGTGCCGCCTGTCCGATACGCGCCGCCAGCCGATCATTGTCGCCGAACCGGATTTCAGCGGTCGCTACGCTGTCATTTTCGTTGACGACGGGCACGACGTCGAGCGTCATCAACCGCTCCAGCGTCGCCGATGCGTTGAGGTAGCGCCGCCGGTTTTCCAGATCGTCCAGCGTCACCAGCATCTGTGCGGCCGTGATGCCTTGCTGATCGAGCAGGCCCGCCCAGCATTGCGACAGTGCGATCTGCCCGGTGGCAGCGGCGGCCTGCGCATCT
Organism: Sphingomonas sp. SKA58; assembly: GCF_000153545.1. Classification (NCBI taxonomy): domain Bacteria; kingdom Pseudomonadati; phylum Pseudomonadota; class Alphaproteobacteria; order Sphingomonadales; family Sphingomonadaceae; genus Sphingomonas; species Sphingomonas sp. SKA58. The sequence continues at coordinate 289,367 of NZ_CH959307.1, read as the reverse complement.
TCGAGCGACCCTCGCCCGCCTTTGGGCAGTTTGAGCCGCCTTGCCCCCAGCGCGATGGCGCCCGAAGACACGATGATGACCTGCTGTCCCGCCGCCTTGCGGGCAGCGACGTCCGCGACCAGCGTGCGCAGCCAGTCAACGCGCACCTCTCCCGCAGGATCGACCAGCAGGGCCGAGCCGACCTTGATGACGAGGCGGCGGACGAGCGCAGGAGGGAAACCGGAGAGGGGGTTCATGGCGGTCTAAAATACAATCCATTCGCTTCGAGCTTGTCGAGAACCCTCGCGCATCGTTCTCGACAAGCTCGAACCGAACGGAGGCAGGCTATGGGGTTGTCAAATCGGCGACCATGGCTTCTCGGCCTCAGGCGCGTCCTCTTCCTCACGTGGTGCCGGAGCGTCCAGCATCGGCAGCACCGCGTCCAGCAGCGCGCCGACGCCTTCGCCCGTTGCGCCCGAAATGATGAACACATCCTCGACGCCGGCTTCCTCGCGTAACTGGTCGGCAATGTCTTCCATCAGTTCCTGACCCAGCAAGTCCCCCTTGTTGAGAGCGACCAGTTGGGGCTTTTCGTCCAGCCCTCCGCCATAAGCCGCCAGTTCGTCGGTCACGATGCGAAAGGCTTCGACCGGATCGTCGCCGGTCGCGTCGATCAGGTGCAACAGCACCCGGCAGCGTTCGATATGCCCCAGGAACCGATCGCCGATACCTGCTCCTTCGGCGGCTCCTTCGATAAGGCCGGGAATGTCCGCCAGCACAAATTCGCGATCGCGGTGGAGCACGACGCCAAGTTGCGGTTTGGTGGTGGTGAAGGCATAGGCGCCGACCTTCGCCTTGGTATTCGTCACTTGATTGATGAGCGTCGACTTGCCCGCATTGGGCATGCCGACGAGGCCGACATCAGCCAGCAGCTTGAGGCGCAGCCATACCCACATTTCCTGGCCCGGCCAGCCCGTGCCATGCTGGCGCGGGGCGCGATTGGTGCTCGTCTTGTACGAGAGGTTCCCCCGCCCGCCATCGCCGCCGCGCAGCAGGACGATGCGCTGGCCTACCTCGGTAAAGTCGGCAAGCAGTTCCTGCTCATATTCCATCGATCCGTCTTCGTCCTCCGTCCCCTCGATCGGGGTCGGATCGGACAGGATCTGCGTGCCGACCGGCACCTTGACGACCAGGTCGTCGCCGCCCGCGCCATAGCGATTCTTGCCCATGCCGGGCTGGCCGCGCTGCGCCTTGAAATGCTGGGTGTAGCGAAAATCGATCAGCGTGTTGAGGCCGGCCACGGCTTCAAAGATGATGTCGCCGCCCTTGCCGCCATTGCCGCCGTCCGGGCCGCCATATTCGACATATTTTTCGCGCCGGAAGCTGACTGCGCCAGGACCGCCCCAGCCGGACTTGATAAAGATTTTCGCTTGATCGAGGAAATGCATGGCGCGCCCATAGCCCCATTGGCGGCAAAGTTAAACCTCGGCTTGCGCGGCGATCGTCGCGGCCTCCTGCATCAGGGCAAAGGTGAGGCTGCGGGTCGCGATTTCACGCGCCTTGGCCCGTGGCAATCCGATCGCGGCGGCCATCGGCCCACCCAATTGCGAATCGCCCAGTGCGAGCAGGACCAGCATCAGCGTATTTTCCCGGATCAGTTCAGCAAGGTCCGCGCTCAGCGCACTGCCGGCGAGCCGATCGACGAGGCGGTGGATCGCTTCCACCACCGGGTCGAGCGCATCCTCATTGCCTGATGCGAGCATCCAGCTGGCGAGCGCGCCCGCGCCCTGCGCGTCAAAGGCGTCGAAGGTCATATCGACGATAGCGCGCGGACCCACTTCGCCGCGTCGGGCGGCCTCCACCGTCTCGCCGATGCTGGCGGTGATGGTCTCGGCCAAATGCGCCGCCAGCGCCTTTTGCAGCCCGGCCGCCGATCCGAAATGGTGGAGAAGATTGGCATGGGTACGATCGATCCGGCTAGCCACGGCCTTCAGCGTCACGGCCTGCGGTCCCGCCTCGATCAACAGCGCGCGCGCGGCCTCCATGGCGGCGAGGCGGCTCTGGTCGGGGCTAAGGCGTACGCGTTTTATTGACATTGGTGTCAGTTTCTCTTATTTACATAAATGTCAGTAAGTAACGGAGGCGTCCTCATGACACCCACCGACCTCACCATCACCCCCCGGGATCGTCGTTTCGGTCGGGATCGCCGGGCACAGCGACATTGGCTGAATGGCGATCCGATCGCCACGGCTTTCTTCAATGCCCTGTCGATCACCTTTCCCCGCGGCGAAGCCTTTTTCATCGAGTCCGTACGGGCCTTCCGCGATGGGGCGCCGGACCAATTGGCGCGGGAGATTGCGGCCTTCACGCGGCAGGAAGTCGTGCATAGCCGCGAACATGTCGCCTTCAACCGGCAAGTGACCGATCACGGTTACGACGTGTCGCTCCTGGATGCGGACGTGACGATGGTGCTGGAACTTGCGAGGCAGCGGCCGCCGATCATCAGCCTGGCGGCCACCATGGCGCTGGAGCATTTTACCGCGATTCTTGCGCATCAGTTGCTGCGCGATTCACGGTATCTGGACGGGGCCGATCCCGAAGTGGCCGCGCTCTGGCGCTGGCACGCCGTCGAGGAAATCGAGCATAAAGGGGTGGCGTATGACACATGGGTCCATGCAACCCGCGACTGGCCGCGCTTTCGACGCTGGTGGGTCAGGTCGATAATGATGCTGGTCGTGACACGCCATTTCATGCACCATCGCGCCCGCGGCATGATGGATTTGTTGCGGCAGGATGGGGTGACGGGCTCGGCTGCATGGGGCGGGCTGCTGCGCTATGCGCTGCTGCGTCCCGGCATATTGCGGAGGGTCGCTTTGCCTTGGCTCGGCTATTTCCGGCCCAACTTCCATCCCTGGGCCGTGGATGACCGGGATCTGATCGCCAGTGCCGACACGCCCTATGCGGCGGCCCGGATGGATGACCGGAAGGATGAATTGTCGCCCTCAATGGCTTGACCGGACCAATGGCTCCGCTCTTTAATCGAGCGATGACCAACGCGCCGATATTGGAGACCGCCCGCCTGATCCTTCGCCCGCACAGCCTGGCTGACTATGCCAGCTGCCGGACGCTTTGGGCGGACGAGCGGGTGGTGAAGCATATTGGTGGCGCGCCGCAGGACGGGCAGGCGGTGTGGTTCAGGTTGCTACGCTACGCCGGCATGTGGTCGTTGCTGGGCTATGGCATGTGGGCGATCGAAGATCGAAAGAGCGGCGCCTTCCTGGGGGAAGCGGGACTGCTTAGTGCCGCGCGGGGACTGCCTGAACTGGAGGGCGTGCCGGAAGCCGGCTGGGTGCTGACGCCCGACGCCTGGGGCAAGGGGATCGCGCTTGAGGCAATGACTGCGGTGCTGACATGGGCCGACGCCCATGGTGAGGCGCCATCGCTTCGCTGCATCATTCATCCCGACAATGTTGCGTCCATCAGTGTGGCGCAAAGACTGGGCTTCTCCGCGCTGGTTGATACCGATCTTTCCGGTACCCCCACGCGCGTCTTTGATCGTCCCAAGGGCGCGATCCCTTGAACGGGATGGCGACTGTCGAAATCGCCACCCCTTTAGGGCTGCATCGGCCGGGTTAGGCGGCGACCGGCAGGTCGTTTGCGTAAGCGTCCATCATTGGATCGTCATTCATGCCGCCGCCTTCGCCTTCCTCGAAGATCAAGCAATCGACGATTGCGTTCCGGCCCAGGCTATGGCGCTTCTGCGTTTCTCCGGTGAAGCGGAAGCCAAGTTTGCGCAGGACATTGCCGGATGCCGGGTTGTCGGCGCAATGGGCGGCGCGGATGGTGCGTATGCCATTGGCGCGCGCCATGCCGATGACGGCGCCGGCTGCTTCCGTGGCGAAGCCCAGGCCCCAATAGGCGCGGGCAATCCAGTAGCCCAGTTCCGGCGCGCCATCAGCACCAGGATGCACGCCGCAGCCGCCGATCAGACGCGGAGCACCCCGCGTGCGCGAAAAGGCAAGCAGCCGGGGCATCCGGGGATGATGGGGCAGGGCCAGAAACCGCTGCGCATCCTCTGCCGTATACGGATTGGGCACATGCGATAAATTGCGCAGGACCGCAGGGTCATTGATGGCCGCGGCCAGCGCCGGGGCATCTTCCATCCAGCCGGGCCGCAGCAACAGCCGGGGGGTGCGGGCGAACATTCTTGTCTCTCCTCTCGTGCGCGTCGTTAGCCGGCGATGATGACGGCTTGACGACGGTCTCCTCCGGTTGTTTTCCTTGCCCGCATGACGCGCGAGAAGGCGTTGAGTTCCAGAGGTTTAAGGGAATTTTGAAGAAGGTTTCGCCCCACGGAAAAGGGGCGCTTCCTGCCTATGAGGAGCGCCCCTTATTCCCTTGGACACCGGGTCAGGTCAATGGCCCCGACACCGGAAGGATCGCCCCTTGTTCAAGGACGACCCGTCATCAGTCGTCCGTTATTCTGCCGCTTCGGCCATTGCGTCAACCGACACATATTTGCGGCCGAGCTTGCCGGTGTGGAATACCACCTTGCCTTCGCCGAGCGCGAAGAGGGTGTGATCCTTGCCCATGCCGACATTGCGGCCGGGATAGACGCGGGTGCCGCGCTGGCGAATGATGATGTTGCCGCCGATCACGTCCTGACCGCCGAACTTCTTCACGCCAAGGCGCTTCGACTCCGAATCGCGACCGTTGCGCGACGAACCGCCAGCTTTCTTATGTGCCATGACCTAAACTCCTCGAAATTCTACGCTGTGGCTCAGGCGCCGATCGATACGATCTTGAGGATCGTGTGATTCTGGCGGTGGCCGTTCTTGCGACGATAATTGTGGCGGCGGCGCTTCTTGAAGACGATGACCTTCTCGCCCTTCGCCTGCGCGATGATTTCGGCCGCGACGGTCAGCTTGGCGGTGTCCTTCAGGTCGCCGCCGTCACCGGCCAGCAGGACGTCATCCAACGTGACCTTGTCGCCGGCTTCGCCAGCCAGCTTTTCAACGACGATCTTGTCTCCGGCGGCGACGCGATACTGCTTGCCGCCCGTGCGCACGATAGCGAACATGGCTTGTCTCTTCTCGTTCAAATCTGCTTTACGCAGATCATCGAGGAGGAAATCCTGTCGACCCGCGCGGGAATGTGGCCCGTTAGTGGAATGACTCGCTGCTGTCAACCGATCCGGGGCTGTTTCCGGTCTGGCTTTCATCTTCGCGCCCGCCTATCTTGACCGTGATGGCGCTCGGAAGTGACAATGCGGCCCGGTAGCGGCATTAGCATATTGGCAGCGCGCCATGTTGAGCGCCTGCCGGTGCGCGCGGCATTCTGGACGCTTATTTTCATCACCTTGCTGTCGGCGCTTGCTCCCATGGGCGCGCCGCTCACCCGCCTCAAGGGTTCGGCATTCAATCCGGCCACGACCGAAGTCGTCCTGAAATCGCGCGCCAGCACGATGCAGGCTATGTCTCCTTCGCGGCGCAAGGACGCGGACGGGGTGTCACATGCATTCCTGCTCGTCCGCAAGGCGGCATGGCTCACCCTGGCTGCGGGGGCGGCAGGTGTGGCCGCGATGCCTTTGCCGGCAGTCCCCGTGCTGCGTCGGCACGATCTGCTCCGCGCACATCGTGCGCGTGCGCCACCGGCCGGTCTGTAACGACATTTGGATGCCACGGCGTTCGTGACGAACGCTTCGCCACAGCAGCGGGAGAGCGAATATGTCGCGTCTCGATGATCCGTCGGGCGACCCTTCGCGTCGCCAGCGGCCACCCTGGTGGTTTATGCCTCTGACCATGGGCGGTCTGGGCATTGCCGCCGCAATTCTGTCCATGGTGATGATCACCATAGTGGACTGAACCCCATCAAAGCCGGGCGCTCGCTTCGTGCAACGCCCGGTGGTTTGCAGAAAATGGAAAGGCAGACATGCCGCATCATACACCGTTGATTGGCACGATCGTCGCGGGACTGGTCGTCGCATTCATCATGGGATCACTCGCGCATCGCGTGAAACTTTCGCCACTTGTCGGATATCTGATCGCGGGCATTCTGGTGGGTCCGTTCACGCCCGGCTTTGTCGCGGATGCAGGGCTGGCGAATGAATTGGCGGAAATCGGCGTGATCCTGCTGATGTTCGGCGTCGGCCTGCATTTCTCGCTCAAGGATTTGCTGTCGGTCAGGCACATCGCGGTTCCAGGCGCCCTGGTCCAGATCGCCGTGGCCACGCTACTGGGCATGGGGCTGGCGCATGTCATGGGCTGGACGGTGATGGGCGGCCTGGTCTTTGGCCTCGCGCTTGCCGTCGCCAGCACCGTGGTTCTGTTGCGTGCGCTACAGGGCGCTGACCTGGTGGATACGCGCAGAGGCCGCATCGCGGTCGGCTGGCTGATCGTGGAGGACCTGGTGATGGTGCTCGCCCTCGTGCTGTTGCCCGCGCTTGCCGCCGTGCTGGACAATGACCAGGGCGAGGGTGCGTCAGCTCTGCTTGCGCCCTTGCTCGGCACCCTGCTTAAAGTTGTCGGCTTCGTTGTCGTGATGCTGGTCGTTGGTCGTCGCGTCATCCCCTGGGCGCTGCACTGGGTCGTGCACACCGGGTCGCGCGAACTGTTCCGGCTGGCTGTCCTGGCGATCGCGCTGGGCGTTGCGTTCGGCGCCGCCTATGTCTTTGATGTGTCGTTCGCGCTGGGCGCTTTCTTTGCCGGCATGATCCTGGGCGAAACGCCGCTCAGCCGCCGCGCGACCGAGGAGACGCTTCCCCTGCGCGATGCCTTTGCGGTGTTGTTCTTCGTATCGGTGGGCATGTTGTTCAATCCAGCCGTGGTGGTCGAACATCCGCTGCCGTTGCTGGCGACGATACTGATCATCGTCATCGGAAAATCCATCGCGGCCTGGGGCATTGTTCGCGCCTTCGGCCATCCCAATGTGACGGCCATCACCATCGCCGCTAGTTTGGCGCAGATCGGAGAGTTTTCCTTCATTCTCGCGTCCCTGGGCACGGGTCTTGGCGTTCTGCCTGCTGATGCGCGGGATTTGATCCTGGCAGGGGCGATGGCGTCGATCTTCCTCAATCCCATCCTCTTCTCCCTGATCGTCCGCGCGCATAGGCAGAACGAGGAGGAGCCATCGGAAACCGACCGCCAGGTCGCCCAGGCCATGGGCCACATGATCGTCGTCGGCTACGGCCGGGTCGGCAAACTGATCGCCGCTCGCCTTGCAACAAGGGGAGTCCAGTTTGTCGTCATAGAGGATGACTCCGAAAAGGCCGGCGAGGCGGCTGAGGACGGGCATGATGTCATTCGGGGCAACGCATTGGATGATCGCTATCTTATCGCCGCGGGCATAGCGGAAGCGCGGCATATGCTGATCGCCGTGCCGGAGGGCTTTGAGGGTGGGGCAATCCACGAACATGCCCGCCATCTCAATCCGACGCTCAATGTCATCGCGCGCGCGCACAGCGACGCCGAAGTTGCGCATCTGGAATCCTTGGGAGTCGGACACATCGTCATGGGGGAACGCGAATTGGCGACGCGCATGCTCACGCTCTGCGGCGCATAGGGTTAGTCAGAGGCTCTCCAGGAATCGCGCTGCCTGCTTGCGGGTGGCGGCGCGGTCCTCTTCCTTCATCCTCTGCCAGTTGCGATAGGGCATCGCCATGCGCGGGTTGCGTGCGAGCCTGCGCTCGTTCCGCGCGATGAAGTCCCAGTAGAGCGCATTGAAAGGGCAGGCGTCATCGCCCACCCGCTTCTTCACATCGTAGCGGCATGTGCCGCAATAGTTTGACATGCGATTGATATAGGCACCCCCGGCCGCATAGGGCTTGCTGCCCAGCAAGCCGCCATCGGCGAACAGCGCCATGCCGATGGTGTTGGGCATCTCCACCCATTCATAGGCGTCGGCATAGACCTCCAGATACCAGACATGCACCTGATGCGGGTCGATCCCCGCGATCAGGGCGAAATTACCGGTGATCATCAACCGCTGGATATGATGGGCATAGCCATGGTCGATGGTCTGGCCGATCGCCTGAGCCAGGCAATGCATGTCTGTCTCGCCGGTCCAGTAGAAGTCGGGCAAGTCCCGCTGTGCCTCCAGCGCGTTGCGCTTTCCATAATCAGGCCCTTCATGCCAATAGACGCCGCGCACATATTCGCGCCAGCCGATGATCTGGCGGATGAAGCCTTCGGCGCAATTGAGCGGCACCTTGCCCGCGCGATAGCGCGCCTCGACCTCCCGGCACAGATCCAGCGGATCCAGCAGCCCGGCGTTGATATAGGGTGACAGGATCGAGTGCCACAGGAACGGCTCGTCGGTCAGCATTGCGTCCTGATAATCGCCAAAGCGTGGCAGGGCATCGTCCAGGAAGCGCTTGCGCTGGCGCAGCGCTTCGTCATGCGTGACCGCGAAATGAAAATAGTCGAGGCTGCCAATATGGTCGGCGAAGCGATCGGCAACCATATCCAGCACCGCCTGCGTCACGCCATCGGGACGAAACCGGATCGGATGCGGCATCAGCAGGTCGCGATCGGGGGCTGGCTTGCGATTGTCGGCATCATAATTCCATTGCCCGCCCTCCGGTTCGCCCGCGTCCGTCATCAGCAGGCCGGTCTTGCGCCGCATGTCGCGATAGAAAAACTCCATGCGCAACTGGTTGCGCGCCGCTGCCCAGCTGTCGAACTCCGCATGGGAGCAGAGGAAGCGATCATCCTCATGGATGGTGACCGGGATGGCGAACCGGGTTTCCCAGCTTTCGATCATGGACCGGACGCGCCATTCGCCCGCTTCGGTCACGTGAATCGCGCGCGGTTGATGCCGCTCAACTGCCCGCGCAACCTCGCTGGTGAAAGAGCCCCTATTGTCAGGCGCGTCGAGCGTCACATAATCGACCGTCCAGCCAAGCGCGCGCAGACGTTCGGCATGATGGCGCATGGCGGACAGGATGAACGCGATCTTGGCCTTGTGATGCTTCACATAGGCCGTCTCGTCCGCCACCTCCATCATCAGGACAATGCTGTCATCCTTGTGGGCAGCGCGCAGGGCGGCAATGTCAGGGGTCAACTGGTCGCCGAGCACGGGAATGAGCAAAGGGCCGTCGGTCATCCCGATGGAATGACCGACGACCCTTCAATATCCCAGCCTGTCCGAAGGGGCAGGTGGCCCAACGGCTCAGCGACCGCGCGGTGGCCCCTTGCGCCCACTTTTGAAGGGGCGCGGTGCATGGCCGCCGGGACGCGAGGCGCGATCATTGCCGCGCGGTCCGCGATCATTGGGACGACCGGCGCGCTTGTGCTGGCGCGCTTCCTCCCGCGGGCTGCCTTCGATCATCTCGAAGGCAACATCGGCGCCCTCGTCATTGGCTTCCCCCGTGCGCTTCAAGGCGGAAGTGAAGCGGCTGACGATCGCCTTGGGGATTTCGAACATCGTCTCGTTCGTCGTGATACGAATCGCGCCGATGTCTTGGCGCGACACATGGCCCCGACGGCAGATGAGCGGCAGGATCCAGCGCGGATCGGCATTCTGCCGGCGGCCAATGTCCATGCGGAACCATTGCGTATCTTCAAAGCCTGGACGCGGACCGTCATTGCGCGTCGGCGCTTCGCTGCGGTCGAGCAGTTCCTCGGGCGCGGGCAAGGCGGCACGTGCGCTCTTCACCAGCATCGCGGCGATTTCCTTGGCGCTCTTCTCGGCCAGGATTTCTGCGCCCAGCGCCCAGTCCGCCTCGTCCAGTTCGGCGCGCTCCATCAGGCTGGCGCGCAGGCGAGCATTGTCCTGCTCCAGAATCGCTTCCTTGCTCGGCGGGGTGCCCCATTCCACCGGAATCTTCGCCCCGCGCAGCATCGATTCGACGCGACGGCGGCGCGGATAGGGGACGATCAGCACGGCCGTACCCTTCTTGCCTGCGCGTCCCGTGCGGCCCGATCGATGCTGCATCGTCTCGGCGTCGCGGGGCAGTTCGACATGGACGACGAGGGACAGCGAGGGCAGGTCGATGCCGCGCGCGGCCACATCGGTCGCCACGCACACCCGCGCCCGTTTGTCGCGCAGCGCCTGCAACGCATGGTTGCGCTCATTCTGGCTATGCTCGCCCGACAGCGCCACGACGGCAAAGCCGCGCTCGGTCAGGCTGGCGTGAAGGTGGCGCACATTGTCACGGGTGGCGCAAAACAGGATCGCCGTCTCCGCCTCATGAAAGCGCAGCAGGTTCACCACTGCATTCTCAATGTCGGAAGGTGCGACGGTCAGCGCCTGATAGCTGATGTCGCCATGGCCGCGTTCCTCGCTCATGGTCGAAATGCGCAGCGCGTCCTTCTGGTAGCGCTTGGCCATGGTCACGATCGGCTTGGGCATGGTGGCCGAAAACAGCAGCGTGCGGCGTTCCTGCGGCGCGCTGTCGAGGATGGCCTCCAGATCCTCGCGAAAGCCCATGTCCAGCATTTCGTCGGCTTCGTCCAGAACGGCCGTGCGCATCGCGCTCAGGTCCAGCGCGCCACGCTCCAGATGGTCGCGCAGACGCCCTGGCGTACCCACCACGATATGTGCGCCATGGCTCAGGTTCCGACGCTCCTTGGCCGCGTCCATCCCGCCGACGCAGGTCGCGATGCGCGCCCGTGCCGCGCCGTAGAGCCATTCCAGCTCGCGGCTGACCTGCAACGCCAGTTCGCGCGTCGGCGCAATCACCAGCGCCAGCGGCAGGCCGGCCACCGGCAGGCGCTCCGCATCGCCCAACAATTCGCCCGCCATGGCGAGCCCGAAAGCGACCGTCTTGCCCGATCCGGTCTGCGCCGAAACGAGCAGGTCGCGGCCATGCGCTTCTTCCTGCGTGACTTCGGACTGCACGGGGGTCAGTGCTTCATAGCCCTTGGCGACGAGCGCCTGAGACAGCAGGGCGGGGAGAGTTTCAAAAGCCATATTTCTAAGTTCCATCGGTAAAATAGCGACCCGCCATTCCCGACGGATACGAAAGACCGTTCATGCCATTCGCGGGATGCGAAGGCCCGAAGGATGGTCAGTCCTTCGGTTCCAAATCCTCCCGCATTTGGGGAGGGGGGCCGGCCATGCCGGTGGAGGGGTGTCCCCCTTCTTGCGGACCATTCCGGTCCGACGCCGCCTCGATGTCGAAGCCGCGGCAAAGAAAACAAGAAGGCCGCCTTCCCCCGCATGGGAGGGAAAGCGGCCCCTTTATCACTTTTCAGTCGATCAGACGGAAGCGACTTCCGCCACATCGACCTTCACGCCCGGGCCCATCGAGGACGACAGGGCGATCTTGCGGACATATTTGCCCTTCGAACCCGATGGCTTCGCCTTGACGATCGCGTCGACGAAGGCGTCGAAATTCTTGCGCAGGTCTTCGGCCGAAAAGCTCGACTTGCCAAGACCGGCATGAATGATGCCTGCCTTTTCGACGCGGAATTCGATCTGTCCGCCCTTGGCGGCCTTCACGGCTTCGGCGACGTTCGGGGTTACGGTGCCCAGCTTCGGGTTCGGCATCAGACCCTTGGGGCCCAGCACCTTACCCAGACGACCGACGAGGCCCATCATGTCGGGGGTGGCGATGACGCGTTCGAAATCGATGTTGCCGCCCTGGATCGATTCCAGCAGGTCTTCGGCGCCGACGACTTCGGCGCCGGCCGCCTTGGCGGCTTCGGCCTTGTCGCCACGGGCGAACACGGCGACGCGCACGTCCTTGCCGGTGCCAGCGGGCAGGGTGACGACGCCGCGCACCATCTGGTCAGCGTGACGCGGATCGACGCCCAGGTTGATCGCGATTTCGACGCTTTCGTCGAACTTGGCGGTCGCGTGGGTCTTGATCAGGCCCAGCGCCTCATCGACGCCGTGCAGCTTTTCGCGGTCAACGGCAGCGGCCAGGGCCTTCGCCTTCTTGGTCAGCTTTGCCATGGTCTTAGCCCTCCACCACGTCGAGGCCCATCGCGCGCGCGGAGCCTTCAATGATCTTCGTTGCAGCGTCGATGTCGTTCGCGTTGAGATCGGGCATCTTGACCTGCGCGATTTCGGCGAGCTGTGCGCGGGTGATCTTGCCAGCGACGGCCTTGCCCGGCTCCTTCGAGCCCGACTTCAGGTTGATCGCCTTCTTGATCAGGTAGGTCGCCGGCGGCATCTTCGTGACGAAGCTGAACGAACGGTCCGCATAGACGGTGATGATGGTCGGCAACGGCGTGCCCTTGTCCATCTTGTCCGTCGAGGCGTTGAACGCCTTGCAGAATTCCATGATGTTCACGCCGCGCTGACCCAGGGCAGGGCCGATCGGCGGCGAGGGGTTGGCGGCTCCAGCGGGCACCTGGAGTTTGATATAGCCCGTAATCTTCTTGGCCATTGTCACTCTCTTTCAAGTTTAGCGGTCAAGCAGGCTGCATAAAGCAACCCTCCCGCATGCATCACCGGCTTCCCGGCAATTTCGTCGCCCATCTTTCCGGATCATATCCGGATGACGGGCATCATTCTTATTTCGACAGTTCGACCTGTTCGAAATCCAGTTCGACCGGGGTGGCGCGACCGAAGATCGACACCGAAACCTTGACCCGGTTCTTTTCGAAATCCAATTCCTCGACAACGCCGTTGAAGCTGGCGAAGGGGCCGTCCAGAACCTTGACGCTGTCGCCGATCTCGTAATCGACATTGACCTTGTGCTTGGGCGCGGCCTCGGCTTCCTTCTGGGCGCCGAAATAGCGGGCGGCCTCGCCCTCGCTGATCGCCTGGGGCTTGCCCGACGAGCCAAGGAAGCCCGTCACCTTGGGCGTATTCTTCACCAGGTGATAGATGTCGTCGTTCATGCTAAGCTTGGCGAGGACGTAGCCGGGCATGAACTTGCGCTCGACCTGCACCTTCTTGCCGCGCTTCACTTCGGTCACCGTTTCGGTGGGCACCTCGACCTGTTCGACCAGTTGGGAGAGGCCCATGCGCTCGGCTTCGGCCAGGATCGATTCCTTGACCTTGCTTTCGAAGCCCGAATAGGCGTGGATGATGTACCAGCGCGCCATGTTACTCTTTCATACTCCCGATCAGGCCCGGCCGGCCGCGAGGCTGAGCAGCCACTGGACGATCGCGCCGAAGAAGGTGTCGATGCCGAAGAAGAAGAGCCCCAGCAGCGTGGTCATGATGACGACCATCACGCCAGTCATCACCGTTTCGCGACCGGTCGGCCACACGATTTTCGACGCTTCGGTCTTCACCTGATTGACGAATTCGCCGGGGGAAACCTTCGCCATCGCCTGCCTTTTCACCTTCGTATCAACGCCAATTCGCGAAGCAACAGTCCGCCCTCCCGATCCCGCCTGTTCCAGCGTCCGGGGGTGCGGCCGCCTGCTCCGCGACCTTGTTTCGCCTGCGCACTTAGCCGCGAGCCCATTGATATTCAAGGGATCGCGGCCAGTTCGCTTGGCAGGAGTGGAGGGACTCGAACCCCCGGCATTCGGTTTTGGAGACCGACGCTCTACCAGCTGAGCTACACTCCTGTGCCGGCGAAGGAGGGCGCTTTAGCGTGGCGAAGCGGGCAGGGCAAGCGCGATTATCGCGCCGCCGTCATTGCGCCGGCGGCTCGTCGATCTGCGTGTCGGCGCTTGTCTGGCGTTCGGCCTCCCGATTGAGCTGTGCCCCCAGCAGAACGACGAAGGCGGAGACATAAAGCCACAGTTGAAGGACGACCACGGCGCCCAGTGAGCCATAGGTTTCGTTGTAATTGCCAAATTTCGACACGTAGAAGGATACGGCCAGCGTCGAGAGTAGCCAGAGCACTGTCGCGGTGACGGATCCCGCCGTCAGCCAGCGCCAGCGCGCCTTGCGCCGATGCGGCCCGAAACGGTAGATGAGCGCGAAGATCAAGCTGGCGAACATTCCCGCCACGATCCAGGTGATCGCCTTGGTCAGGAAGATCGCGATCTGGCCCCAGCCATTGGTCAATGTTTCGAGAAACCCGATCACCGACGCGGTGAGCACGCCCACCACGACCACGAGAACCGCAGAGAAAGTGATTCCCAGGGACACCCGGTAAAAGGCGAAGATCGACCGCGCTTCGGTCTGTTCATAAATGATATTGAGCGCCTCGATCGTTGCCGAGGACGCGCGGGTGGCACCATAAACGGCAAAGGCTAGGGCAAAGATCAAGCCCAGGCCGACGGCAGGCTTGGTCGTCGTCACAATGGCCATCAACTGTTCGTAGATGAGCTTGGCGGCCTCCTGTGGCACGACCGTGATCAGCGACCGGACATTGTCCGCTACCAGTTGAGGATCGCCGATCAGACCATAGGTCAGAACCACTGCCAGCAGCAGCGGAGCGATGGACAAAAAGGCGTAATAGGCGACGCCCGCCGACAACAGGCTGATGTGATTGGTCGACAATTTGCCGTAAACCCGTTTGAGGATTTGCCACCAGCCGCGCGCCGGTATCTGCCATGGTGCGTGGGCATGGACCTGCTGCGCTACGATATCTGTCATTCCAATCCCCTGCTTGTCGATATCGGGAAGCAAGCGCGCGAACCGGAGTGCGGGTTCCCTGTCGATCTGGGCCCCAGGGCGTCGATGTCACTCCGACAGCGCGATATCCATGTCGGCCAAGGCGAGGCGAAGCAGTTCAGCCATGGAATCGCGCGCCGCCGCGGTGTCGCGTGCAGCTATGGCCTTATGCACGGATTGGTGATCGGGCAGCGGATCGCGCGGAAGCAGCTTTTTGCGATGCTTGAACGTGGTGGTCCAGCTGACCGCCGCGCCGACGGAACTGGCAAGCGCAGCCAGGGCGTCATTATGGGCCGCAGCCAATATGGCATGGTGAAAGCGCTGGTCGGCGGCGCGGCCTTCGGGCGTGGAGAGGCCATAGCGGCGCATTTCGCCCAATGCCATATCCATGACCGCGAGTTGATCGTCCGTGCGCCGCCGTGCGGCGAATTCCGCGGCGGCCGGCTCGATCACGCCACGCAGTTCGAACAGGTCGCGAATGAAGGCGCGATCGGGTTCGCCAGCAAACATCCAGGCGAGCATTTCGGGGTCGAGCACATTCCAACGCGCGCGGGGAAGCACGCGCGTGCCCGCTTTCGGCCGGCTTTCAAGCATGCCCTTGGCGATCAGGATGCGGACCGCTTCGCGATAGGCGGTGCGCGATACGCCAAGCCGTTCGGCGGCCTCGATCTCGCCTTCGAACAAATCGCCAGGCTTGTGCTTGCCGGTCAGAATGGCGGTGCCCAGGTCGCGGGCAATGGCCTGATGGATGCGGAGCGCGCCCTCGTCGGTTCCGAAATGGCCCTCCTTGCGCGCGCTCCCCATGGCGTTTTCCTTTTAGATTAATCCTCGAACGCTGCCGTAGGACAATGCCGCCCGCAAAGGAAGGCGTCCGCCACCAATCGCAATGGCGCGGTGTCGACGTCGATGGCCCGCCGTTCCACCAAATCGACGAAGCGCCGATACATTGCGGGATATTCCTCATCCGGCGCCTTCATCTGGACTTCGCCGTCGAGCCGCAATGTATTGCCACCTTCTGATAGCAAAAGGCTGCCATTGTCGGTCTCGACCGCGATGTCCCAGGTTTGCGGCCCGGTTTGGCGCCAATCGAACACGGTGTCGATCGCCGCGCCCGATGCCGTCGCCATGCCCAGCGTCGCGCCGATCGGTGCCTGCTTGTTGGACGGCACTTCCAGTTCCGCCGACAAAAGGGTGATCGGCTCCCCGACGATTTCGGTCAGGATCGACAGGGCGTTGATGCCAGGATCGAAGACTCCGAAACCGCCAGCCTCCCAGATCCAGGGTTGTCCCGGATGCCAATGGCGCACATCCTCTCGCCATTGGATGTCGATCCGTTCCACCTTGCGGTCGGCTATCCAGGACTTGGCCTGGGCCACCGCAGCGGCATAGCGGCTATGCCAGCTGGCGTAGAGCGTGACGTTTTTTTGCCTGGCCAGCGCGGTCAGCGCCTCCACTTCGGACACGGTCGCGCCGGGAGGTTTTTCGAGGAACACATGTTTGCCCGCCAGCAGCGCCTGTCTGGCTGTGGCGTAGCGGACCTGTGGCGGCTGACACAGGATGACGGCATCCAGATCAGGCTCCCCTGCCAGCATCGCACCGAGGTCGGGATAATTCTGGACCCCTTCCGCTTGCGCGTTGCGGCTGGCGACCGCGACCAGCGCGATGCCGTCGACCTTATCGATCGCCGGCAAATGCTGGTCGCGCGCAATCTTGCCAAGGCCGACGAGACCGGCCCGGATCATCAGGCTGCGACCTCCAGCTTGCCTTCGACGCGGCGCGTAAGGCCCCAGGGATTGGCATCCTGCAAAGCGGCGGGCAGCAGCGTATCAGGAACGTCCTGATAGCAGACGGGGCGCAGGAACCGCATCATCGCCAGCGTGCCGACCGAGGTCGAACGACCATCGGCGGTCGAAGGGAAGGGGCCGCCGTGAACCATGGCATGGGTCACTTCGACGCCGGTGGGCCAGCCATTGGTGAGAATGCGCCCAACCTTGCGCGACAGCGTCGGCAACAGCTTGGCGGCGTGATCCTGATCGCCCTCGCCAATTTGCAACGTGGCGGTCAGCTGACCTTCCAGACCGGCGATCGTCGCAACGACCTCATCGATGCTCGAGCACCGGATGAGAACCGAGGAAGACCCGAACACTTCCTCCGCCAAAACCGGGTTCGACGTGAACGTCGCGCTGTCGGTCGAGAAAAAGGCAGCCTGTCCACGGTTGACGCCTTCGGGTTCGGTGCCGCGCGCAACAGTGGTGACGCCGTCGGCGCCGGCCAGGGCGGCAACGCCCTTCTCATAGGCTTCGTGAATGCCCGGCGTCAGCATCACCTGCGGCGCCGCGCCCGACATGGCGGCAGCGGCCGACGCGACGAACGCATCGAGATCCGGGCCATCAAGCGCGATGACAAGGCCGGGATTGGTGCAGAACTGGCCCGAACCCATGGTGAGCGAACCAACAAAGGCCGCGCCCATGGCTTCGCCGCGGCTGGCGAGCGCGCCGGGCAGCAGCACCACCGGGTTGATCGACGACATTTCGGCGTAGACCGGGATCGGCTCGGGCCGTTCGGCGGCGATCTTCATCAGCGCCGTGCCGCCACCGCGCGAACCGGTGAATCCGACAGCCTTGATACGCGGATCAGCGACCAGAGCGCCGCCCAGGGCGCGATCAGCACCCGGAAGGTAGGAAAAGACGCCTTCATCCAGGCCACAGCTCTTCACTGCCGCCTGGATGGCGCGGGCAACCAGTTCGCCGGTGCCAGGATGCGCGCTATGCCCCTTGACGACGACGGGTGAACCCGCCGCGAAGGCGGCTGCGGTGTCGCCACCCGCGACCGAAAAGGCCAGGGGGAAATTGGATGCGCCGAAGACGGCGACGGGTCCGACCGAATGATTGACCCTGCGCAGGTCGGCGCGGGGCAGAGGCGCCCGTTCCGGCATGGCGCGGTCGATCGTGGCGTCGAGCCAGTCGCCCAGACGGACATAGGAAGCGAACAGGCGCAACTGGCCGACCGTCCGGCCGCGTTCGCCCTCCAGTCGCGCGCGCGGCAGGCCGGATTCGGCCATCGCGGTTTCGATCAGCAGATCGCCGATACCCATGATGTTGTCGGCCACGCTTTCCAGGAAGGTTGCGCGGGCGTCAGGAGACAGGGTAGAAAAGCTTTTAAAGGCTTCGTCGGCCAATTTGGTGGCTTGCTCGACGTCCGCAGGCATGGCGCTGGAAAAGGCGACATCGCCCTTTTCGCCGGTCGCCGGATTGATGGCGTGGAAGGGCTGGCCGCCGGTGCGCTCGCTCGCGCCGATGAGGATGGCTCCGTTGAACATGGCTGTCTCCTTAAAGAGGGGCTGCTGGTCTTTTGCGCCGCCAGAATATTATGGCGACCGCTATGCGAATGGGAGCGGGGGAGGATGGCGACGCAGATGGAAAGCCGCCGTCCCGCTTTCAATGCTTAATGATTGTCGCGCGGCAGGCCCTTGGTCTGGGCGATCCGCTGATATTTTTCGGCGCCTTCCAATATGGCCCCGGTGTTCATCTGACCCACGACAGAACGCTGGATTTCCTGCCAGGGCGTCTGCGAGGCGGGATATTTATACCCGCCCGCCGCCACCAATTTCGCGCGGCGCGCCTCCAGTTCCTCGTCGGAAATCAGGACATTCACGGTCCCGCTCTTCAGGTCCATGCGCACGCGGTCGCCCGTTTCAAGCAATGCCAGGCCGCCCATCGCCGCAGCTTCGGGCGAGGCGTTGAGGATGGATGGGCTGCCCGACGTGCCCGACTGGCGGCCATCGCCGATGCAAGGCAAGGCGCTGATCCCTTCCGTGATAAGATAGGAGGGGGGGCGCATGTTCACCACTTCGGCAGCACCCGGATAGCCGATCGGCCCTGCGCCGCGCATGAACAACAATGTTTGGGCGGTGATGCCGAGCGACGGGTCGTCGATGCGGTTATGATAATCCTCAGGGCCGTCGAACACGACCGCCGCGCCTTCAAACGCTTCGGGATCGTCGGGATTGGAAAGATAGCGCGCCCGGAATTCGTCGCTGATGACGCTGGTCTTCATGACGGCCTGGTCGAACAGATTGCCGGTCAGGACCAAGAAGCCGGCTTCTTCCTTAAGCGGCTGATGGAAAGGCCGGATGACCTTCTCATCTTCAATCTCTACCCCCCGGCAATTGTCGCCCATGGTCTTGCCGTTGACGGTCATCGCGTTTGTCCGGATCAGCCCCTGGTCGATCAGCTGGCTGATGACCGCGGGCAAACCACCGGCGCGATAATAATCCTCGCCCAGATATTCCCCCGCCGGCTGCATGTTGACCAGCAACGGCACCTTGTGCCCGACTGTCTCCCAATCCTTGAGCGGCAGGTCGACGCCCATGTGCCGCGCGATCGCGGCCAGGTGAATGGGCGCGTTAGTCGATCCGCCGATCGCCGAGTTGGCGACGATCGCGTTATGGAAGGCGTCCAGCGTCATGATGTCGGAGGGCTTGAGATCCTCATGCACCATGTCGACGATGCGCTTGCCGGTATGATAGGCCGCTTCCTGACGATCGCGATAGGGCGCGGGGATTGCAGCCGTGCCCGGCAGCATCATGCCCAGCGCCTCGGCCAGCGCGTTCATCGTGCTGGCCGTGCCCATGGTATTGCAAAAGCCCGTTGAGGGGGCGGAAGACGCGACCAGCTTGATGAAGCCCTCATCGTCGATCTTGCCGGCGGCAAGCAGCTGGCGGCCGTGCCAGACGATCGTGCCCGAACCGGTACGCTCGCCCTTGTGCCAGCCATTGAGCATCGGTCCGACGGACAAGGCGATTGCGGGGATGTTGACGGTAGCGGCAGCCATCAGCAGCGCCGGCGTCGTCTTGTCGCAACCGGTGGTCAAAATGACGCCATCAAGGGGGTAGCCATAGAGGGCTTCGACCAGGCCCAGATAGGTCAGGTTGCGATCCAGCCCGGCCGTAGGGCGCTTGCCCGTTTCCTGAATGGGGTGGACCGGGAATTCGATGGCGATGCCGCCCATTTCGCGGATGCCCTCACGCATGCGTTCGGCCAGCACGATATGATGGCGATTGCACGGCGACAGGTCGCTGCCGGTCTGGGCGATGCCGATGATCGGCTTGCCGCTGCGCAACTCCTCCAGGGAAAGACCATAGTTCAGGTATCGCTCGAGATAGAGCGAGGTCATGTCGATATTGTCGGGGTTGTCGAACCAGGCGCGGCTACGCAGCTTCGGGGCGGACTTGGACGAATCGCTCATGAGGGCATCCTGAAAAAAGAAGAGGCGCATTCCGCGCGCTTGGCTGCCTGATATACTCATACAAATTCAATATCAAGGCGGCGCGCCCGACACGCTGATAAATGTGGGCCAGCGGATCGCTGGGCAAAGGCGCCTGGGACGATCGGTCTCTGCTACCGGTCTTGAATTGGAAAAGGGTTGGGCGCAAGGATCGCGCCATGACGATCATGGATCACCGTTCGGCGCCGCGCGCCATCGCCAGATGGCTGCTGATGGTGGCGGCGCTGGTCTTCTGCATGGTGGTGGTGGGCGGAATTACCCGCCTGACCGAATCGGGTTTGTCCATCACCCAATGGAAGCCGATCACCGGGGCAATCCCGCCTCTGACCCACAACCAATGGATGGAGGCTTTTCGCCTTTATCAACAAATTCCCGAATATCAGGAAATCAATCGTGGCATGACCCTGTCGCAGTTCCAGTTCATTTTTTTCTGGGAATGGGTGCATCGTCTGCTCGGCCGGCTGATCGGCGTTGCCTTTGCGTTGCCGCTGCTGTGGTTCGCTTGGAAACGGATGATCCCGACAGGCTATGGCTGGCGTCTGGTCGCATTGTTGGCGCTTGGCGGTTTGCAGGGCGCGATTGGCTGGTGGATGGTGAAGTCCGGCCTGTCCGTCCGCACCGATGTGAGCCACTATCGGCTGGCGGTGCATTTGCTGACGGCCCTCTTCATCATGGGCGGGCTGATCTGGACCGCGCTCGACCTGCGTGTCCTGGCGCGGCGTCCTGCGGCGCGGCCGGCGCGCCTGCGGCCTTTCGCGCTGGCGGTTCTTGTAACGCTTGGCGTGCAATTGATGTTTGGCGCTTTCACCGCCGGGCTGGATGCGGGCTATGTATCCAGCACTTGGCCGCTTATGAATGACCATCTGGTGCCTCAGGGCATTAATTGGTCAGGGTCGTTTTGGGCGACGCTGTCGTCTGATCCCTATCTTGTCCATTTCATCCATCGCTGGTGGGCCTGGATCGCCGCGGTTATGCTGATGCTGCTGGCGCGCCGCGCCAAGCTAGCGAGACAGCGCGGCGCTTCGATGGCGCTCAATGCCGCCGTCGGCACGCAGATCTTGCTTGGAATTGCAACGGTGATGACGGGCATAGCCCTGCCACTCGCGGTGTTGCATCAGGCCGTCGGCGCGCTGGTCGTGGCGGCGGCGGCCTGGGCTGCGCACGCGTCGGGTCAGGCGCGCGCATGACGCCGACCCGCGGATTTGCGACGTTGTTGCTGGCCGCCGTGGCGCAGCCGGCGGCGGCGGAACGGATCGCGATCCCGTTCGCGCCGCCTGTCGGCCAGCAATTGGCCTATGACATTGATCAGCATCGCCCCATCGCCGGTCAGGAGAGCCGGTTCAGCGCGCATCGCACGGTGCGATTTGAACGGGTGGGGGATGGCTATCAGTTGTACGCCGTTCTCCGTTCACTCGACAGCGATGCGAGCGATGCCGCCGCTGCATCCTTCCGCGCCGCCCTGACGCCGCTCATCGGGGTCGAGATGCGCTTTTACCTGGATTCACAGGGAAAGATCATTGCCCTGGACGATGATGAAGCGGTGTGGTCCGCCGTCGAGCATGGCCTGGAGACGATGATGGCGCAGTTCGCCCCTGACACGCCCCGCCATCGCGCCGCGCAAAGCGTCAGGACATTATTCGACGGATTGGCTCGCGACGGGCGGCTTGCCCTGCTGGCTGGCGAATATCAGCCGCTGTTCCTGTTCGCAGCGAGCGAGGTCGAAGATGGCGCTAATGGCCGGGGTGTCAGGACAATGGCGGGATCGCCATTGGGCCGGCCCGTTCCAGTCGAAGGCGTCCTGACCTTGCAGGGTCGGGCGGCCGATGGCCTTTCCCTGACCGAAACATTGGCCGGGCCGGGCGTGGACGTTCAGATGCACTATAATGTGTCGCCGGTGACCGGCCTCGTCACGCGACAGGGTCGTACACTGACGGTCGGCACCCGGACATTATCGGAGGAAAGGGTGCTGCGCCCCGCGCCCTGACGCCTGTCAGGGTTGGTTGGCGTTGGCGGCGGCCGCAGGGGTTTGCGTCTGATCGCTCGCTTCGCGCGGCGCAAAAACGCGCAAACTGTCCAGCAGTTTTTCCGCGATGCCCTGATATTGTTCGCTCAGCATTTCGGGATAGACGAAGGTCGCCGTTACGACCGCGCCGTCTGGTTGCCGCAACAGGCGGACGGCGACATTATTGCCTTCGCCATCGTTGGCCGTGCCGCGATATTCACTGTCGCCGACAAAATCGCCATCGACGCCTTCGGCACTGCTGTTCAACGCTTCGACCGTCTGCTGCAGCGTCTCGTCGCCCTCGTTCTTCTGCCAGAAGACGCGCACGTCAGCGCCCGCGCCCGGATCTTCATAAACGACGCCATCGTCATTGCTCGCGCCCTTGTCCATCACCCAGCCTTCGGGAAGGGTAACGGAAAAGCCGCGATCAAGGTTCACATAATTGCGGCTGTCCGCGCTTTCATCGGCCTGCTGGCTTTCGAGCGCGTTGGCGGCTGCGGCATTGGCGGCTGCTGCCAATTCCTCCTGGCTCGGCATGTCGGCGACCGGCTCGGTCCGGCCGCAGGCGGCGAGCAGGAGGATGGGCAGGCAGGCGATGAGCGGGGCATGTTTCATCCTGCGTCCAAAGCATAGCCACGCGCGGATTTCAACGCCGCAAGGAAGCAGCGGACGATGGCTGGTTCAGGCGGCGCTATCAATGCCCAGTTCGGCGAGCTTGCGATACAGGGTCGACCGGCCGATGCCCAGCCGACGCGCAACCTCCGTCATGCGCCCGCGATAATGGCCGATGGCCAGACGTATCACGTCCGCCTCGATCTCCGCGAGCTGGCGGACATGGCCATCCAGTTCGAACAGGGTGATGCCGGCCCCGTCGCGATGCGGCTGGCTGATCGAACGCACCTGCGGCGTCATCCGGTCGACCATGCCGCCGGCGCGAATCTGTGCCGCAATCTGCGGGAAATCCTGGGGCGTCAGGGCGTCGCCATCGCACAAGACCGCTGCGCGGAAGAGGGCGTTTTGCAGCTGGCGCACATTGCCGGGCCAGGGATGCTGCATCAGCAGAGACAGCGCATCATCCGTCAGCCCCAGACTGCGAAGGCCCGGCTGTCCGGCGATCCGCGCCAGCAAGTGGCGACAAAGCGCGGGTATGTCGCCCATCCGTTCGCGCAACGGCGGCACGGTCAACTGGACGACGTTGAGCCGATAATAAAGGTCCTCGCGGAATCGCCCCGCTTCGATTTCTTCGCTCAGCCGCTTGTTGGTCGCTGCGATTACGCGCACATCGACGTGGACGGGCCGGCGAGCGCCGATCGGCTGCACCTCGCCATCCTGCAGCACCCGCAGCAGCTTGACCTGCGCGTCGAGCGGCATTTCACTGACTTCATCCAGGAAT
Source organism: Sphingomonas sp. SKA58 (assembly GCF_000153545.1). NCBI lineage: Bacteria > Pseudomonadati > Pseudomonadota > Alphaproteobacteria > Sphingomonadales > Sphingomonadaceae > Sphingomonas > Sphingomonas sp. SKA58. The sequence goes on along the minus strand of NZ_CH959307.1, from coordinate 266,238 downwards.
ATCGTACCCATGTCAGCGGCCACGAACTTGCCGACATGGCGGTCAAACGCCCCGGTAAAGGCGCCGCGTTCATGCCCAAACAGTTCAGATTCGACCAGATTGGCGGGAATGGCGCCGCAATTGACCGTCACCATCGCCTGTTTATGGCGCGGGGACGCGGCATGCACCGCGCGGGCGATAACGTCCTTGCCGACCCCGCTTTCGCCTTCGATAAGAACGGGCACCCGCGCTCGCGCGGCCTTGGCCGCGATTGCCAGCGCGGCGCGGAATTGTGGTGCGGAACCGACCACATCCTCGAACGACAGGGGGGCGGTGATCTTTTCGGTCAGCGGCCGCAATTCGCCTGCGGCCGCGCCGTCGGCCAGCGTAGCGTTGAGCGCGGCCAGCAAGCGCTCGGGCGCAATCGGCTTTGACAGATAGTCGCTCGCGCCCGCCCGCATGGCCTCCACCGCTACAGCCACGTTGTTGTGGGCCGTAAGGACGAGGATTGGCAGGGCCGGCCGCTCTGCGCGCAAATCGCGAATCAGTCCCGAAGGTTCATAGTCCGGGCTCCACTGATCCAGGATGACAGCGTCCAGCAGCATGCCGTCCTGCGTGCCCAGCATCGCCAGCGCCGTTTCGGCATCGGCCGCGAAGATCGTGCGCCATCCCGCGCGTGAAGCGAGCGCGGATACCAGGCGGCGCTGGGCCGGCTCGTCATCGATCAGCATCATTATGGGTACGCCGTCGCGTGCCATTCCAACCCCTTGTCATGATCCGCATTTCTTGATCAGGCGTCGGACCCTAGCGGCCCGCGGTAAAGGCTCACTTAACCGCGCCGATTTTCTGTCTGGAAGGTTGAGGGCCGCGCGGGGACGGGATAAGGACGGGACCACTATATCAGGAAGGGGACATGGCATGGCGTCGAACGGCAATATGAAAAGCGCGAACCAGACCTATCACAGCTTTGTCGGGCTGATGAAATGGGGCACGATCGCCAGCGTGGCCGTCGCAGCTGTCGTGGTGTTGCTGATCGCGACGTGATCCCTGCCGGCCGTCTTTTCGGCGAGGACGAGCCGACATCATGGCCCATATGACGGCGCTGGCCGCCCTGTTACCGCCCTTGACGCTAGTTGCCGTGCTGGTGACGCGCGCTGCGGCGCGTCGTCATTCGCGCCCGGTCATCGGGATGGTTTGCGCTTTGGCTGCGTTCCCGGTCCTGGGCGCGCTGATCGTCGCTGCGGAAGTTGGCGGTGCCAGCGCGCGCTTGCTTGGCCTGCTGGCGATTTTGCTGGGCGGTATCGCGCTGATTGCCGGTTTTGGGCTGATGGAGCGATTCGCCAGAACCGGGGATGCGCGTTGACGGCGGTATCGTGGGTTGCCGCGGTCGCCTGGGTTGGTTCCGCGCTGCTGATGTTGTGCGGGTTGCATAAGGCGGACTCGCCATATGCGGCGCGACTTGGGGCGGCGGGCATGGCCTTGGCGATCGGCGGCGCGCTTTACACCCATGATGTGGTCAACCTGCCGGAAATGGTCAGCCTGGCCGCGCTGGGGTCGGCATTGGGCTATCTTGTCGTCCGCTCGTCGACCATTCGGTCGGTGTTCCCGATCCTCGCCGTCTTGCAGCTTCCCATTGGCCTGAGCCTTCTGCTGACGGCGCTCGCGATTGATCGCAATCGCATTGCCTTCGACATTCTTCAGCCTGATGACGCCACGCTGACGCCGGCCAATTGGTGGCTGCTCGCCGGTGCGAAACTGATCGGAGCCCTGATGGCGATAGCGGCTCTGCCGCTATGCAAGGCTTTGGCTGCGGGGGCGGTAGGGGCTGAGCGATGGCTTGCCGCGCTCGGGGGGCTTGCCGGCTGGGGTGGTCTGGCGATCGCACTGCTGCTGGACGAGCCGGCTATGGCGGTTATCGCCACGATCGTTGGCGCCAGCGGGCTGACGCTGAGTTCACTGCCCCAACACGCCAAGGCCGATTAAGCCTTTGACCCTTGGAGGCGGCTTCCCCTAACCCTGTACCCGTCACATGCGAATTGGGGGTTAAAGCGAATATCATGCGCAAGCTCGGCCTGATCGGCGGTCTCAGCTGGACATCGACCGCTCGCTATTACGAGATCATCAACAAGACGGTTCAGCGCAGACTGGGTGGCCAGCACAGTGCGCAACTCTTGATCGAAAGCCTTGATTTCGCGGCGGTGGCCAGTTGCGTGAGCGATGACGACTGGGATTGCGCGGCAACGCAGCTTATGGAAGCGGCCCGCCGTCTGGAACGGGCGGGGGCAGGCGCATTGCTGATTTGCGCCAATTCCATGCACAGGGTGTATGATCAGGTGCAGGGCGCGGTCGCCATTCCGATCCTTCACATTGCCGACGAAGTCGGAAAAGCGATGCAGGCCGACGGGGTCGAGAAAGCCGCCCTGATCGGCACGCGCCGGGTCATGACCGAAAAATTCTATCGCCAGCGGTTGGTGGCGCACGGCGTGTCGCTTCTGCCGCCGGACATGGAACTGGCGGAACAGGTGGATCGCATCTTTTACGATGAACTGACGCTCGGCAAGGTCAACCGGGAATCGCAACGCTTCATGAAGTCTTCGTTGACCGACATCGCCAAGCAGGACGTTCAGGCCGCCGTGCTGGCCTGCACCGAACTGGAGATGATCGTCGATGTGAGGGCGAATGTCCTGCCGATCTACGACTGCACCAGCATCCACGCCCTGGCTGGCGTTGATTTCATCCTTGGATAGCGCGCCTGCGCTGACGCCCTAGCTCCCTATGGTCAGTTCCTCATAACAGGATTGCGCTTCGGGGGCAGGGCCGCGCCGGACGGGCAGGGCGAGTACGCGAACGACGCGCACGCTCTCTATGTGCGGGAAGGTGATCAGGTCGCCAGCCCGCACCGGGGCATGAGCGCGGTCGATCCGCCTGCCGTTAAGGCGGATATGCCCCTCTTCGGCCAGCTTCTGCGCAATCGACCGGCTTTTCGAAAGACGCGCGAACCAGAGATATTTGTCGATACGCAAGCTTGGGCCATGACCGGCGCCTGCGACCGCGTCAGCCATTGCGACCCAGCAAGTCCGCAAGGCCCGCAAAGGCGTTATTGACCGGCGCGGGACTGGCGCTTCCGCCAGTGTTGGATGAGCGCTGGCCATCGCTGCGTTGCGCTTTGCCGCTGCCCGGCTTTCCTCCACGACCGCGTTGGGCTTGTGGCCTGTCGCTCCGCGCCTTCTGTCGGCCCTTGAAGGCCCAGTTCGCGGCTGCGACGGGGGCCGGTGCCTCCGCCCCGTCCTCGACGGGCGGTGGAGGAGGCACATCCACAGGCCGGAAGCCGGCCGCGCGCATCAATTGTAGAAAGGCATCTTCGCTAAGTCCCAGAGATACGATCTGGGGGCTGAGCGCGGTAAATGCCTCATTCTTGGCGATGGTTTCATGCGCGGTGCGCGCCATGCGCTCGGCCATGTCGATGCGCAGCATCTGATCGCCAAAGCCGCGAAATCCCGCTATGCGCGCGCCCATTTGCGCGGGGCGTTCGCCAGCGGGGATCAGCGTCAGTCCGGGACCCGGCAGAGGCAGGCAGGGCTTGGCGATTCGTGCCGCCAGCAGCGCCGACCGCCAACGCGCCGCGCCCGGCTTCAGCAAGCCGGGATGATAGATGTCGAGTACGCCGATATCGATGCCGGCCTTGCGCAACAGGTGCCGTTGCTCCTTGTCCAGGTGGCCCAGCGCCGAATCGAGATCGGTCCGCGCCAAAACCCCGCCTGCGTCTCCCAACTGGGCGAACACCGCCCGCACCACGGCGGGTACCTGCGGGTCGGCGGCGCTTTCGTTCATTTTCACCAGTGGTAGAAGATGCTTCTGTTTTTGCCCGTCGAACCATGCGGACAGGCGCGCGATGACCTGCTTCTGTACGTCCTGGCCCAGGGCAAGCAGCGCGCGATCCAGCCGGATTTCCGGCGTCAACAATGTGGTGCCAGCCATCAGGACCGCTACCGGCGTTTCGCCCCAGGCGATGCCGGGGGCCTGCCCCGCTTCGTCCAGCAGGGCAAAATCCGCATCCGTCGCAGCGATCAGTTCGTCAGCCTTCACTCGCAATACCTTTCCCAGGCGCCGCTCGGCGGCCGCCAACAGCATCTTTCGGTCCTGATGCCGCGTAGCGGGATCGACCGAGAATCGGAAGCCGTCAAGTCGTCCGATCATTTCCCCATCGACGCAGACGCTGCCGTCGGCTTCCACCGTGACGGGCAGATTGCTCGCATTCTGGCCGATGTCGCGCAACAGGACGGACGTGCGACGATCGACGAAACGCTGTGTCAGTGCCGTATGCAGGGCATCGGACAGCTTTTCCTCCAGCGCGCGCGTGCGTTCCGCCATTTCGCCCGGGTGGGTCAGCCAGTCGGCGCGATGCGCGATATAGGACCAGGTCCGTGCGGCCGCGATCCGGCCGGACAATATGTCGATGTCCCCCTGCACCGAATCGAGCCGCGCAACCTGTTGCGCAAACCAGTCGCGCGGGATGTGGCCGCTGCCTTCCGACAGGAAACGCCAAATCCGAGACACCAGCCGGGCGTGATGGTCCGCCCCCAGCTTCTGAAAATCAGGCAGGCCACATGCCGCCCATAGCCGTTCAACCTGGCGCTTGCCCCGGGCGCGTTCGATCACGGTCGGATCATCTGCCAGCCGTCGGAGCACCGCCAGGTCCACCGCCTCGGGGGCTGCGCGCAGTTCCGGTCGTTCCGGCTTCTGCTCCAGATCGCTCAGCAGATGGTCGAGGCGATCCGTATGCGGCGTTCCGTTGCGCCAGAATAGATGATCGACCGGCGGGAAACGATGCGCCTCGATCGCGTCTATTTCCTCCGGGGTGAAGGCCGCATCGCCGTCTTCATGGCCCAAGCTGCCGAACGTGCCGTCCATGTGGTGGCGGCCTGCACGCCCGGCAATCTGCGCCATTTCGCTGACGGTCAGGCGTCGGCTTCGCCGTCCGTCGAATTTGCGCAGAGAGGCAAAGGCCACATGCGCCACATCCAGGTTAAGCCCCATGCCGATCGCGTCGGTCGCGACCAGATAATCGACGTCGCCGTTCAGGAACATCTGGACTTGCGCGTTCCGGGTGCGGGGCGACAATGCGCCCATGACGACGGCCGCGCCGCCCCGGAACCGACGAAGCATTTCGGCAACGGCGTAGACTTCTTCCGCTGAAAAAGCGACGATCGCCGACCGGCGGGGCAGGCGCGACAGTTTCTTCGCGCCGGCATAGCTCAACGTCGAAAAGCGCGGGCGGCTGATGATGTCGACATCCGGGATCAGGGCTTTGACGATCCGGCTGATGCTGGCTGATCCAAGGATCATCGTTTCTTCTCTGCCGCGCGCGCGCAGCAGCCTGTCGGTGAAAATATGTCCGCGTTCAGGGTCAGCGCCTAGTTGGGCCTCGTCCAGCGCGACGAAGGCGAAATCCTCTTTCGCGCCGGCTTCCCGGCTGCCGGAGATCGGCATGGATTCGGCGGTGCAAAGAAAATAGCGCGCGTTTGGTGGGACGATCTTTTCCTCGCCAGTGACCAGCGCGACCAGCTTTTCGCCCTTGATGGCCACCACCCGATCATAAACTTCGCGCGCCAGCAAACGCAGGGGAAAACCCATCATGCCGCTGGAATGGCCGCACATCCGCTCTACAGCCAGATGGGTCTTGCCGGTGTTGGTTGGCCCCAGGACGGCAGTGACGGGCGCTCGGGCGAAGGAAACCATGATGGTGCCTATGTCGGGCATCGTGGCATTGGGGGCAAGGGTTAAGCCTCTCTGGCTCCAATGTCAGAGATGATCCGACTACAAAAAAAGCCCGGTGATTACACCGGGCCTTCTTCAAACGGATCGTGGCTTAACGATAGCGATTGCCATGGCTGCTATTGCTGCTGGCAAAGCCTCCACTGCTCCAGCCGCCGTCGCGACCTTCCGATCGGTCATTGAACATCGCGCTCTGCTCGCGTTCCGTGCGCCATGCGTCCTGCGCCTGTTCAGCGGTTTTTTCCAGCGTCACACGGGTAGCGTCGACGGACTTGATCCAGTTCGACGGAATGGAATGATGCACGCCACCGGCGTCTTCATCATTCTTAGTCAGAATGATGCGGTCACCTCGGCATTTGTCTACAGTGCCGACATGCTCGCCGTCGCTGCCGACGACTTCCATATGCTCCTTGACCTGGGTGACCGCCTGACGCTGCTCGCCCCTGCGTGTCCGCCACGTGCCGAACTCGCTGTTGAAGCGATCGCGATTCTCCCGCTGATATTCGGCATAATCGCGGTCAAGCTCATCGATCCGCTGCTGACGCCAGGCATGATAGTTGCTGTCATGATGGGCGTTCTGGTCGCGTTGCGGCCCGAAGGCGCGCGTGCGGTAACCATGATCTTCGCTGCCAAAGCCACTGCGTTCGTTGGTGTAGGGTGCATAGCCACGGCCCGGCAAATAGTCGCTCCGGCCGGCGGACGCATAGCCGATCCGGCTCGACTGGTCGCGCGGATCGCCATAGGGGCGATTATAATATTCATCATATTCACGCCGGCGCTCTGCCTCTTCATCGCCGAACCAGCTGCGCACCTCGTCACCCGCCCGGTCGAAAAATCCCCGCTCCTCTGGGTCATAATCGTCGGGGTGACGGCGCATGTCCGATCCGCCAAATTGGCCGCGCGTGCCATAACGATAGCTGTTGTCGTCACGGCGATAGTCCCGCTGTCCACGATAGCGCTCGCCGCGGTCCCAGTTCGAGGAATAACGATCATCACCGTAGCGGCCTCCGCCTTGGTAACCCATGGTCCATCTCCTTTTGCGTGTCAGGCGACGCGTGGGGCGCCGTCGATCCTATCAATGAGTGGACCACGCCCATGTTCCGGGCGTTACGGACGGGTAATGTCCCGCAACAGGTGCGTTCCGGCGCAGGGCAGGCCGGCTGGGCCGGTCCGTCGTTTTGAACAAAATACCGTTGCACGGCTTAAATCGCTCGCTTATAGGCAGCGCTCCTTCAGGGGCCTTAGCTCAGCTGGGAGAGCGCGTCGTTCGCAATGACGAGGTCAGGGGTTCGATCCCCCTAGGCTCCACCAACCCTTTAATCGGGTTGTTTTGGAAGGACTTTACTAGCGCTGGGCGATGGGCCTAGAGCATCTGCATGACAGACTATGATGGCCTGACCCGGCCGGCGGCGACCGTCGTGATCGTGCGTGATCGGCCAGGCGCGGCGGCCGAACTGCTTATGATGGAGCGTGCGTCCACCATGTCCTTCGCGGCGGGTGCGCTTGTCTTTCCGGGTGGGGCCGTCGATGAAGCGGATCGCATGCTTGCCGCGCGGTACGATACCGGCCTGCCATTGGACGAAGCGGCCGCGCGTATCGCGGCCATTCGCGAGACGATAGAGGAAGCGGGTCTGGCCATCGCGATCACGGGCGAAATGGATCAGGCCATGATCTTGCGCTTGCGTGATGGGTTGCATGATGGCGCGATGCTGGGCGATCTATTGGAACGCCATAATTTGACCCTCGATATCCAGGCGCTCACGCCTTTCGCCCGCTGGCATCCAGCGCCGTTCGATCATGCGACACGGGTGTTCGACACACGTTTCTACCTGGCGCGCGCGCCCGAGGGGCAGGTCGCGACCGTGGACAGCAGCGAAAATGTCCGCCTGTTCTGGAGCAGCGCCACAGATACGCTCGCGCAGTGCGATGGCGGAAACGGGCGCGTCATCTACCCGACCCGCCGAAATCTCGAACGGCTCGCGCGCCATCATCGCCACGCGGACCTTGTGGCTGACGCGGCATCCTTTCCTATTGAGAAGATTCAACCCTGGCGCGAGGATCGGGACGGCGTGCCGCACCTGTGCATCCCGGACCATCTGGGCTATCCGGTGACGGCGGAACCAATGGCTGCGGTCCAGCGTGCTTAGCGCATGCGAAAACTTCACCTGACGCTGCGCTCCCTTCTTGTCGTCGGCGGGCTGCTTGCCTTGTTGCTGCTGGCCTATGCCTGGCTGCGGCAGCGACCGCAGGATCTGCCCTGGACGGACCTTGATCTTGCGCAGCCTATCGGCCTGTTCACTGGAAGGAAGCTGGCGGCGCTGACCGGCGACACCGGCGCCTGCAAGGCTCTGCTGGATCGGGCGGGTGTCGATTATGTCGCCCTGAAGCCGGGCGGCGCGGATCAGTGCGCCTATGCCGATGCGGTGCGGCTTCGCCCGGATGAGGACGCAATCCTGTTGGCCCCGGCCGCCGTTGCGCCATCCTGCCCCGTGGTCGCGGCTTTGAAGCTGTGGGAATGGCAGGTGGTGCAGCCTGCCGCGCAGCGTATCTATGGCCAGCCGGTCGAGTCGATCCGGCACTTTGGCAGCTATAGCTGCCGCCGGCTGTACGGGCGCAGTCAGGGGGATTTCAGCGAACATGCAACCGCCGACGCGATTGATATTGCGGCTTTTCAATTGAAGGATGGCCGCCAAATCAGCGTGCTGGGCGACTGGAAAGGCGAGGGGAAAGATGCGTTCTTCCTGCGCGAAGTGCGGGACGGCGCCTGCGATCTTTTTTCGACCGTCCTGTCACCCGACTATAATGCCGCGCACAAGGATCATTTTCATCTGGATCAGGCGGAAAGGGGCGCGATGGGCGGGCGCGCCTGCCGATGACAATTGATCATTGGCCGAAGGTCGGCTGACGCGCCAGCGCGACCGCTTCGCGCGCGGCCGCCAGCAACGCCCCGCTTTTCGCTTCACATTCGCGCTGCTCATATTCAGCGTTGGAATCGGCGACGATGCCAGCGCCCGCCTGCACATGCATGACGCCATCCTTCAGCACGGCCGTGCGCAGCACGATACAGCTGTCCATATTGCCGTCCGGCCCGAAATAACCAACCCCGCCGGCATAGGCGCCGCGCGTTTCGGGTTCCAGCTGCGCGATGATTTCGCACGCGCGCACCTTGGGCGCGCCCGATACGGTGCCCGCCGGGAATCCGGCGAACAGCGCGTCGATCGCATCCCTGTCGTCCGCCAGCCGGCCCACGACGTTAGAGACGATGTGCATGACATGGCTGTAAAATTCGACGCTGTAGCTTTCTGTCACCGTCACTGTCCCGGCGGCGGCCACGCGACCGACATCGTTGCGGCCCAGGTCCAGCAGCATCAGATGTTCGGCGCGCTCCTTGGGGTCTGCGAGCAGGCTTTCGCGATTGGCGGCATCCTCGACAGCGCTTTTGCCGCGCGGGCGCGTCCCGGCAATCGGCCGGATCGTCACTTCACCGTCCCGAGCGCGCACCAATATTTCGGGGCTGGACCCGATCAGTGCAAATCCGGGGAGGTCGAGATAATAGAGGAAAGGCGACGGATTGATCCGCCGCAACGCGCGATACAGGGCGATCGGAGGCAGTGTGAACGGACTTGTGAAGCGCTGCGCCAGGACCACCTGAAAGATGTCGCCGGCCACGATATAGTCCTTCGCGGTCTCCACCATGTGCGCATAGCGTCCCGGCTCCAGCACCGGGGTTACAGCGATGTCCGCGATCTCGTCCGTGGCTGGCATTGCGGGGATCGGGGCCGCCAGCCGCGCGGCCGTCGCGTCAATCCGCTCCAACGCGTCGGACATGGCGCGATCGATATCGGTGAAGCTGCCCTTCCAAACCGGCGCGACGATATAAAGGGCGTCAGCCAGCCGGTCGAAGACCAGGATTACCGTTGGCCGCACGAACAGCATGTCAGGCACGCCGATCGGGTTCGGGGCCGGGCGGGGCAGTTTTTCGACCAACCCCACCGTCTCATAGCCGAAATACCCAACCAGACAGGCAAGCGCCGGGGGCAAGGCCGGGTCCATCTCCGCCCGGCATTCGGCCACCAACGCTCGCAACGCGTCGAGCGCGCCGACGCTTTCAGCTTGGAAGGCGTTGCGGTCTGCTGCCCAGTGCCGGTTGATTTCTGCCTTCTGGCCATTGGCCCGGAAGACGAGGTCGGGGGCAAGTCCGATCAGGCTGTGCCGCCCACGCACCGCGCCGCCTTCGACCGATTCCAGTAGATAATCGCCGCGATCGGGTTCGAACAATTTGAGCGCGGCGGAAATTGGCGTGTCGGTATCTGCAATCTGGCGCCGCCAGATCAGCGCTGATTCGCCGCGCGACAGGGCCGCGCGTGCAGCGGCGATACCGTCATTCCCCCCATCCGCCATGCTTACTGGCCGCCGCTATTGTTCGCAGCCAGCGCAGCGCGCACCTGCTCCACCGCCTTGGGGTTGCGCGTCACGCCCAGTTCCTTCTCGACCGCGCGCTCGAATTGCTCGCCATATTCCTGGCCGATCACCTCACCCATCTGGTCGCGCACCTGTGCCAGCAATTGGGGATTGCCCTTGGCATCGCCGCGCTCGATCTTGGTCAGCTGGACGACGAAATAACCGCGGCCTTCGCTGATCGGCAGTGTCTTGACGCTGTTTTCGGCCATGGCGAACAGGATCGACACTTCGGCCGGCGGGCGCTGTTCGGCCCGCATGATGTCGGCACGGCGGCCGCCCAGCGTCTGTGGCGCGGGCAGCTTGACGCCCGCCTGGCTGATCGCGTCCGCCAGTTTCGTGCCCTTCGCCACCTTGGCGCGAATCTGCTCGGCAAGAGCTTTGGCCTTCTGATTGCCGGCGTTCAACTTATACTGGGCCTGCACCAGCGACTTGACCTCGGCCAGCGGAGGCGGGGCTGCGGCGATGATCTGCCCGGGCGCAATCAACGCATAGCGCTTGTCCGGCGTGATCGGCACCAGCTGTGCGTCATCATCCGCGCTCATGGTGAACGCCGGGGACAGCAGCGGCTGAACGTCCGCAGGGGCGACATAGGCCATGTCCTTGACCTGCTTGCCAGTCGCCAGCAGCGGCGGCGTGGTCTCAAGCTTCAGGCCATTATCCTTTGCCACTTCGTCAAACGTCCCGCCATCGGCGATCTGGTCCTCCAGCTTGGCGGTAAAGTCGCCGAGCAGCTGCTTTTCCTTTTGCACGCGCAGCGTCTTGACGATCTCGTCGCGCACAGCGGCCAGCGGCCGGGCGGGCTTGTCCTGCACCGCGGTGACGCGCAGCAACAGCCAGCCGAGCGGCCCGCGCACCGGCCCGATCAGTTCGCCTTGCCTGGCGGCGAAGACCGCGTCCGCCACCGCCTTGCTCGTCGCGCTGGTCAGCTGGCCGCGGCTTTGCGCGTCCAGCGTGGAGACTGACAGGCCGGCGCCTTGCGCGGCCTGGGGCAAGGACTTGCCGGCCTTCACTTGCGCTGCGATCGCCTTGGCGCCCGCTTCGGTCGGCAGCACAAGCTGTTCGACGCTGCGGTTTTCGCTGGCGGCGTAGTTCGCCTTGTTCTGGTTGTAATAAGCGCTGATTTCCGCATCGCTGGGCATCGACGCCTGCGCGAAGCGCTCAGCGTCAACGACAGCGTAGCGGATGCGACGCTGTTCAGGGATGGTGAAGCGATCGCTGTTCTTCTTGTAGAAGTCAGCGAGCTGCGCGTCGGTCGGGTCCTTGTCGTCCAGGAAGGCGACGGCCGGGATGGCGGCGACCTGGCCCTGGCGCGCCTCCAGCAGCAGCGAGGCATAAGGCAGGACCAGATTTTCCGATGGACGTGCGCCAATACCGATAGGCGCCAGCAACTGGCGTTGCAGGATTTCGCGGCTGATATCGTCGCGCAATGCCTGTTCGCTCAGCCGTTCGCGCGCCAGAAGGGCACGGAAATTGTCATTGCTGAAATTGCCCGCCGCATCCTGAAAGGCCGGGATCTGCGCGATCTGCGCATCGACCAGCCGTTTGGAGATATGGATGCCCTGATCGTCGGCATAGGCCCGCAGCGTCAGCGATTGCACCAATTGATCGAACACCTGCGCGCCGCCGCCCTGTGCGAAAAATTCGCCGATCTGAAGTTCGGGGCTTGAGCGGCGCGCATTTTCGAACACGCGCTGCACCCGGTCCTGCAATTCGGCGACGGTCAGCTTGTATCCCTTCGCCTTGGCCGCGGTGCCGCCGCCCGACAGGCTTGCACCGCCAAATTGACCGCTGGTCACGTCGCCCAGGATGAAGGCGGCGGCGATGACGCCCAGGAACAGGAACGCGAAGATCGCGCCGAACTTGGAATGGATGATGCGGCGAAAGACAGAAAGCATGAAAATGTCCGAACTACAGGCGGTATGGCGGCCCGCTTTAAGGGCGGAACGGCGCGGCGGCAAGGCTTGGACTGGACAAATGCGCGATGCCCGTCCATCGCATTTGCCTGGCACCCACGCGCGTCTTGGAGGCGCCGCTTACCGGAGCGGCGACGACGTGCGCGGGCGCTACGTGCAGCAATAATCACAGGGGACTTGGCGGATGAACAGGCGCAAGCTGGTTGTCGGCAACTGGAAGATGAACGGGATGCGCGCGCATCTGGATGAAGTGGAGGCGATCGGCCGGGTCGCAGCGGCGCATCCAGACGTCGAAGTCGGGCTATGCCTGCCCGCAACGCTCATCATGGCGGGGTCCGAACGGCGCGGCGCGGCCTTCATCGGCGCGCAAAATTGTCATATGGATATCAGTGGGGCCTATACCGGTTCGCTATCGGCCGACATGCTGGCCGAAGCCGGCGCGACCTGGGTCATCACAGGTCATAGCGAACGACGCGAGGCGCGGGGCGAAACCAATGCCGATATCGCGGCCAAATCGGTGGCGGCGCACAAGGCGGGGATCAACGTCATTCTGTGCGTCGGCGAAACCCTGGCCGTGCGAGACGCCGGGCGCGCCGAACAAGTGGTCGCGGATCAACTGCTCGCCTCCCTGCCCGAAGGCGCGGCGGCGGATTGGCTCGCCGTCGCCTATGAGCCGATCTGGGCGATCGGTACCGGCCGAATCCCGACCATGGAAGCGGTCGCGACCATGCATGCCGCCTTGCGCAACGCGCTGGCGAGCCGGATCGGCGCGGAGGCTGACAAGATGCGCATTCTTTATGGCGGGTCGATGAACGGCGACAATGCGGCCGACCTGATGGCGCTGGCGGATGTCGATGGCGGCCTGGTCGGTGGCGCGAGCCTCTCTGCGGCCAAATTCGCGCCGATCATCGAAGCGGCCGACCAGCGGATGAAAGCCGCGGCGTAAAACTCACGCGCAGGCGCTCGGCGGGAAAGGACCGGTCGGTGGCGCCCGACATGGTTGCCCCCGCGCGCCTTCGTCGCTATGTGCGCGCCAACGCTTTTTTCTTGTCCCGGACACCTGTCGCATGTTCACCTTCCTCCTCGTCGTGCAGGCGATCATCGCCGCCTTGCTGGTCACCGTCATCCTGATGCAGAAATCGGAAGGTGGCGGTCTGGGTGTAGGCGGCAGCCCGGCCGGCTTCATGTCGGCGCGCGGTGCGGCGGATTTCCTGACGCGATCGACCACGATCCTCGCCAGCGTCTTCGTGCTGTTGTCGATCGTCATGGCGGTGATCGCGTCGGTCCGTCATGCGCCCAGCGATATCGACACATCTTTGGTCAAGCAGGCGCCCGCGACGCAGAGCGCGCCGGCGACTACTGACCCGCTGGCTGGCGCTGCCGCCAATGCGGCGTCCGCGCCCGCGTCCAACGACGCGGTTCCGCTCGCCAACTAAACCTTCCGCCGATCTTCCGATCTTTTTTTAAGCGCGCGTGGATTCGCGCGCTTGCCCTTTGTTGTTCCGAAAGGCTAAGCCTCTCCTCCCATGACGCGGTATATTTTCATCACCGGCGGCGTGGTCTCCTCGCTTGGCAAGGGCCTGATGGCCGCTTCGCTCGCAGCCCTTCTGCAAGCGCGAGGTTTCCGTGTGCGAATCCGGAAATTCGACCCCTATCTCAACGTCGATCCGGGCACGATGAGCCCCTACCAGCATGGCGAAGTCTATGTGACCGACGACGGGGCCGAGACCGATCTTGACCTGGGTCATTATGAGCGCTTCACCGGCGTGTCGGCGCGCCAGTCGGACAATGTGACGCAGGGACGCGTCTATCAGACGATCATCCAGCGCGAACGGCGCGGCGATTATCTGGGCGCGACGGTGCAGGTGATCCCGCACGTCACGGATGAGATCAAGGCGTTCGCGACGGCCGACACCGATGACCTGGACTTCGTGCTGTGTGAGATTGGCGGCACCGTTGGCGACATCGAATCGCTGCCCTTCATGGAAGCGATTCGCCAGCTGCATAATGATCTGGATCGCGGCCAGTCGATCTTCGTGCACGTAACGCTGGTGCCCTATATCGCCGCCGCAGGCGAATTGAAGACCAAGCCGACGCAGCGCAGCGTGCGCGATCTCACCTCGCTTGGCATTCAGCCCGATATATTGCTGTGCCGCTGCGAGCATCCGCTGCCCGATAGCGAGCGCAGGAAGATCGCGCTCTTCTGCAACGTCCGCCCCGAGGCGGTGATCCCCGCGCGCGACGCCAAGAGCATCTATGCGGTGCCTGAACAATATCATGCCGAAGGGCTGGACCGCGAAGTCCTGCGCGCCTTTGGGATGGGCGACGCGCCACCGCCAAAGCTCGACCGCTGGGTCGACATCATGGATCGTCAGCTCAATCCCGAAGGGGAAGTGACGATCGGCGTCGTCGGCAAATATGTCGGCCTGCTCGACGCCTACAAATCGCTCTATGAGGCGCTTAACCATGGCGGCCTCGCCAACCGGGTGAAGGTCAACGTCAAGTGGATCGACGCGGAACTGTTTGAAAAGGGCGATGATCTCGCCGCCAGTCTTGAACCCATGCACGGTATCCTGGTACCCGGCGGCTTTGGCGTGCGCGGATCGGAAGGCAAAATCGCCTCGGTCAGGTTCGCGCGTGAACGCAATGTGCCATTCTTCGGCATTTGCCTTGGCATGCAGATGGCCTGCATCGAAGGGGCGCGGAACACGGCTGGCATTCCCGACGCATCGACCACCGAATTTGGCGAGACGTCTGAACCGGTTGTCGGCCTGATCACCGAATGGATGAGCGCGGAAGGTTTGCAGAAGCGCACCGCCGAGACCGATCTGGGTGGCACGATGCGGCTGGGCGCCTATCCCGCCAAGCTGACCGGCAACAGCGTCGTCGCGGGCATTTACGGCGTCGATGACATCAGCGAACGGCATCGCCATCGCTATGAAGTCAATGCCGGCTATCGCGAGCGGCTGGAAAAGGGCGGCCTCATCTTCTCTGGCATGTCACCCGATGGAACTTTGCCCGAAATCGTCGAGCGACCGGATCATCCCTGGTTCGTCGGCGTGCAGTTCCACCCGGAACTCAAGTCCAAGCCCTTCGACCCGCATCCTCTGTTCGCCAGCTTCATTGAAGCAGCGGTGAAGCAGAGCCGATTGGTATGACGCACCGCTAATTCCGTTCGCGCTGGTCGAAGCATTTGTTACGGCCAGCGCGAACGAGCAGGTTTATCCCGCCGGCGTCAGTTTCAGCATCCGTCCCTGCGATCCCTGGCCGCCATCCTCCAGCACCCACAATGCGCCGTCCGGTCCCTGCTCGACTTCGCGAATGCGTGCGCCCATGTCCCACTGGTCGGCCTTTGAAGCCTTCTCGCCGTCCAGTTTGACCCGGACCAGGCTCTGGCTGGACAGGCCGCCTATGAACAGGCTGTTCTTCCATTGTGGGAAGAGATCGCCCGAATAATAGAGTAATCCGGCCGGTGAAATGACCGGGTTCCAGCTGACCTGTGGCGCTTCGAAGCCGTCGCCGGGGGCGTGGTCGGGGATCGGCCTTCCGTCATAATGGTCGCCGTTCGACACTTTGGGATAGCCATAGTTGAGGCCGGGCTTGATCAGGTTCACCTCGTCACCGCCCTTTGGTCCCATTTCCTGTTCCCACAGCCGCCCGTCCTTATCGAATGCGATCCCCAGGAGATTGCGGTGGCCATAGGACCAGATGGCGGGATCAAAGCCCTTGGCGGCGAGGGGGTTGCCGCCTGCTGGTGTGCCGTCCGGATTGAGGCGCAGCACCTTGCCAAGCGTCGCCTTGGGGTCCTGCGCGGGATCGAATTTCTGTCGCTCGCCATTGGTGAAGAACAGATATTTGCCGTCGGGTGAAAAGGCGATCCGCCCCGAATAATGGCCGTTGCCTTCGACATAAGGGCTGGCGCGGAAAATGACCGCCACATCATCGAGCGCGGTCGTCCCATCGCTAGCCTGATTGAAACTCCCCTTGGCCAATGCCACGCCCTTGCCGCCGTCACGGGCTTCTGAAAAGCTGAAATAGACGATTTTGTCCTGCCCAAAGCCGGGCGACAGGACGACATCCATCAGCCCGCCTTGCCCTGCGCTGTCGACCGCGGGAATGCCGGACACGGGAATTTTCGTTCCGTTTTTCGGATCGAACAGGATCATTTCCCCCGCCTTTTCCGTGACCAGCGCGCGTCCGTCCGGCAGGAAGGTCATCGCCCAGGGCGAATCGAAATCGGCGATGATCGATGTCTTGAATGGTTTGTCGGCCGAACTGGCCGTATTCTGGCCCGTGGCGTTGTCCGCCGAGCAGGCGATCAGGATGAAGGGCAGGGCGGCAAGCGGAAGGCGGCGCATCATCGTCTCCATTCTCGACAGGGCAATCAATATGGCTGATAGAATGAGCCATCACGAATAATGTTGCAGATATTCGACGCTCCGCCTATATCAGCAATGCTTCCTTACATCGTCAAAAATGTCGGGGTCGCGGGCGGATGCTCGCGGCGACGCGGAAGCGCGCATGATAGTTTCTGGAGATTGCATGGCGGACATCGCCGCACTGACCGCTTTGATAGAACCCGAGGTCCAGGCCTTGGGCTTTGATCTTGTGCGTATCAAGCTGTTCGGATCGGGTGACGACTACACGCTTCAGATCATGGCGGAAAATCCCAGGACGAAGCAACTGGTCATCGAGGATTGCGCAACCATTTCCCGCCGCCTGTCGGACGTGCTGGATGAAGCCGACCCGATCGAGGAGGCCTATCGTCTGGAAGTCAGCTCGCCTGGCATCGATCGCCCGCTGACACGCCTGCATGATTTCCAGGAATGGGCCGGCCACGAAGCGAAGATTGGCGCGAGCGAGATCGTATCGGGCCGCAAGAGCTTCCGCGGTGTCGTCAACGGCGTGGACGGCGAGGAGATACTTTTCACCGACGCCAAGTCCGGTGACGTCCGAATTCCTTTTGCGCTGGTCGACGAGGCCAAGCTGCTGCTGACTGACGCACTGATTGCTGCTAGTATGCCGCTCTCCTCTGATGGGGCGGACGAATTTGAAACCGAAGAATAAGGGTTCATAAAGTCATGGCCAACGCCATTTCCGCCAACAAGGCCGAACTGATTGCCATCGCCAATTCGGTGGCGAGCGAAAAGATGATCGACAAGGCCATCGTCATCGAGGCGATGGAAGACGCGATTCAGCGCGCCGCGCGCGCTCGTTATGGTGCCGAAAACGACATTCGCGCCAAGCTGGACCCAGATAGCGGTGACCTGCGCCTGTGGCGCGTCGTCGAAGTGGTCGAAACGGTCGAAGATTATTTCAAGCAGGTCGATCTCAAGCAGGGGCAAAAGCTCAAGAAGGACGCGGTGATTGGCGACTTCATCGTCGATCCATTGCCCGCGATTGACCTTGGCCGCATCGACGCCCAGTCGGCCAAGCAGGTCATCTTCCAGAAGGTCCGCGACGCTGAGCGTGAGCGTCAGTATGAAGAATATAAAGACCGCGTGGGTGAGATCATTACCGGCGTCGTGAAATCCGTCGAATTCGGCCATGTCGTCGTCAATCTGGGCCGCGCCGAGGGCGTGATCCGCCGCGACCAGCAGATTCCGCGCGAAGTCGTCCGCGTCGGCGACCGCATCCGCTCGGTTGTGCTGAACGTCCGCCGTGAAAATCGCGGGCCGCAGATTTTCCTCAGCCGCGCGCATCCCGAATTCATGAAGAAGCTGTTCGCGCAGGAAGTCCCCGAAATCTACGATGGCGTCATCACCATCATGGCCGCCGCCCGCGATCCGGGCAGCCGCGCCAAGATCGGCGTCATCAGCCGCGACAGCAGCATCGATCCCGTCGGCGCCTGCGTCGGCATGAAGGGCAGCCGCGTTCAGGCCGTCGTGCAGGAAATGCAGGGTGAAAAGATCGACATCATCCCCTGGTCGGAAGACACCGCGACCTTCGTCGTCAACGCGCTCCAGCCCGCACAGGTCGCCCGCGTGGTGATCGATGAGGAAGAAGAACGCATCGAGGTCGTCGTTCCCGACGATCAGCTCTCGCTTGCCATTGGTCGCCGCGGCCAGAATGTCCGCCTCGCCAGCCAACTGACCGGCAAGGCCATCGACATCATGACCGAGGCTGACGCGTCCGAGAAGCGCCAGAAGGAATTCGTCGCCCGTTCCGAAATGTTCCAGAACGAGCTGGACGTCGATGAAACGCTCTCGCAGCTGCTGGTGGCCGAAGGCTTTGGCGAGCTGGAAGAGGTCGCTTATGTCACCGTCGAGGAACTGGCCGGAATCGAGGGCTTTGACGAGGATCTTGCCGCCGAGTTGCAGAGCCGCGCGCAGGAAGCGCTGGACCGCCGCGAAGCCGCCGCGCGCGAGGAGCGCCAGGCGCTTGGCGTCGACGATGCGCTGGCCGATATGCCGCATTTGACCGAAGCGATGCTCGTCACTCTGGGCAAGGCGGGCATCAAGACGCTTGACGATCTTGCCGATCTCGCCACTGACGAACTGATCGCCAAGAAGCGTGTCGATCAGCGTCGCCGCAAGTCTGAAACGACCGAGGACAAGGGCGGCATCCTGTCGGCCTATGGCCTTAATGAAGAGCAGGGCAATGAGATCATCATGGCCGCCCGCGCGCATTGGTTCGAAGAGGAAGCCTGACACCCATGCCATTTGTCGACATCCGCCTGGCTGGTAGCGCCACTCGCGAGCAGAAAGCCGCGATCGCTGCCGACGTCACCCAGTCGCTCGTCGAGCGGCTGGGTAAGCCGGCGGCTGCCGTTCAGATCGTCATTTCGGAAGTGTCGCCTGAAAATTATGCGGCCGGCGGTCAGTTGATCGCCGACCGCGCGGCCCCTTCATCCAGGGAGGACGCCAATGCCGCGGACACTCCCCGATGAGAGAATAAGCGCCCTCGACAGCGTTGGACTTGCACCGCTTTCCGTTCTGACGGAGGAGCGCGCATGACTGAACGCAAATGCATATTGACCGGCGATCGCGCCGATCCCGCCATGCTGATCCGTCTGGCCGTCGGGCCGGAGGGACAGATTTTGCCCGATCTGCGCGCCAAGGCGCCCGGGCGCGGCGCATGGATCGGCGTCAGCCGACCCGAACTGGAATCCGCTTTGGCCAAGGGCAAGCTGAAGGCTGCGCTGGCGCGCGCCTTCAAGAGCGGCGAATTGCAGATCCCTGATACGCTGCCCGACCTCATCGAACAGGGGTTGCGCAAGGCGGTGCTTGACCGGCTGGGGCTGGAGGCGCGGGCGTCCATGCTGCTGACGGGTTCGGAAAAGATCGACGTCGCCTGTCGCAAGGGCGACGTCAAATTGCTGCTGCATGCGTCCGACGCGGCCGCAGACGGCAATCGCAAGCTGGACCAGGCGCTGCGCGTGGGGCAGGACGCGGAAGGCACGGATCTGGCGGGCATCACCTTGCCTGTGGACCGCGATGCACTATCTATGGCAATGGGGCGCGACAATGTCGTCCACATCGCGATTACCGACTCGCGTGCGGCGGCGCGTCTTCGCGGCGCTATCGGCCGCTTGGAAAGCTATCTGGGTTGCGCTACCGAAGCGCCCGCGCATGGGGAGCCTGCCTCCACCGACGCGCCGGGCGTCGGTTAGGCATCGGGATTGAAGGCGCCGGCGGGCCTATCCGGCCGGAGCGGAAGTGAAGGGTTAAGTTCGAACATATGAGTGACAGCAAGGAAGACAAGCCGGTTCTGGGCCGCAAGCCGCTGGGCATCAAGCGGACCGTCGAATCCGGTCAGGTGCAGCAGCAGTTCAGCCATGGCCGCAAGAATACGGTCGTGGTCGAAGTGAAGCGGCGCCGCGTCCCCATGGGCAAGCCCGGTGAGACGACCGGTGCTGCGCCTGCGGCTGCGCCCGAGGCGAACCCCAAGCCCGCAGCGCCTGCGCCACAGCGGCCCGCGCCTCCGCCGCCGCCCCGTCCGGTCGCGCAGAACTCCATGCTGTCCCGCAAGGAATTGCAGGAAAAGCTGCTGCGCGAGGCGGAAGAAGCCCGTATGGCCGCTCTGGAAGACGCGCGTCGCCGTGAGGATGCTGCGCGTCAGGCGGCGAGTGAGGAAGAAAAGCGCAGGGCGGAGGAAAATCGCCAAGCCGCTGAAGCCGAGGCGGAGCGCGAAGCTGCGGAGGCGTCCGCACCTGCGGCCCAGCCGGCGGCCGAAGAACCCAAGGCCGAAGCCGCGCCGGCTGCTGAGCCCGCTCCCGAAGCGGCGCCGGCTGCGCCTGCCACGCCTGCCGCCCCTGCATCGGCGATGCCGCCGCCACGCCGCTTCACGCCGGTGACGCCGGCCAAGCGGCCCGAACCGGCCAAGCCGGAGCGTGCCAAGCGGGGCGACGATAATCGTCGCCAGTCTGGCAAGCTGACCGTTACGCGCGCGCTCGCTGACGACGACAGCGCCCGCGCCCGCAGCCTCGCCGCGCTGAAGCGCGCGCGGGAAAAGGAACGTCGCGCTCATTATTCGGGCGGCAGTCAGCCGCGCGAGAAACAGTCGCGCGATGTCATCGTGCCGGAAAGCATCACGGTCCAGGAACTTGCCAACCGCATGGCCGAAAAGGGCGCGGATCTGGTCAAGGCCCTGTTCAAGATGGGCACCGCCGTCACGCTTAACCAGCCGATCGACCAGGATACGGCAGAGCTGCTGGTCGAGGAATTCGGCCACCGCATTCAGCGCGTGTCCGATGCCGACGTCGAAATCGGCATGCAGGGCGAGGATGATGCGGCCGAAACGCTGAAAGCACGTCCGCCGGTCGTTACGATCATGGGCCATGTCGATCACGGCAAGACCTCGCTGCTCGACGCGCTGCGCGGCACCAGCGTGGTTTCGGGCGAAAGCGGCGGCATCACGCAGCATATCGGCGCCTATCAGATCAAGACGAAGGGCGGTGACATCATCACCTTCCTTGACACGCCGGGTCACGAGGCTTTTTCGGAAATGCGCGCGCGTGGCGCCAACGTCACCGACATCGTCATCCTGGTGGTGGCGGCCGATGACGGGTTGATGCCGCAGACGATCGAGGCGATCAATCATACCAAGGCGGCCGGCGTGCCGATGATCGTTGCGATCAACAAATGCGACAAGCCCGAAGCCAATCCGCAGAAGGTGCGTGAGCGCCTGCTGGAGCATGAAGTCATTGTCGAGGATATGGGTGGCGAAACCCAGGACGTCGAAGTGTCCGCGCTCAAGAAGCAAGGCTTGGATACGCTGATCGACAAGATTTTGTTGCAGTCCGAACTGCTCGAACTTGTCGCCAACCCCGATCGCGCCGCTGAAGGCAATGTGATCGAGGCGCAGCTCGACAAGGGCCGTGGCGCGGTGGCGACCATTCTCGTCCGTCGCGGCACGCTCAAGGTCGGCGACACGTTCGTCGTCGGCGCTGAAAGCGGCAAGGTCCGCGCGATGATCAACGATCAGGGGCAGCAGGTGAAATCGGCCGGTCCCTCGACCCCGGTTGAAGTGCTGGGCCTGTCGGGCGTTCCGATGGCCGGCGACCAGATGACGGTCGTCGAAAATGAAGCCCGCGCCCGCGAAGTCGCTGCCTATCGTCAGGAACAGGCGACCAAGAAGCGCACGACCGCCGCTCCGACCAGCTTCGAGCATATGTTCTCGGCGCTCAACACGCAGGTCATCGAATATCCGGTGGTGGTGAAGGGCGACGTGCAGGGGTCGGTCGAAGCGATCGTTTCGTCGCTCAACAAGATTTCGACCGACGAGATCAAGGTTCGCATCCTGCATTCGGGTGTCGGCGCTATCACCGAAAGCGACGTGACCCTGGCCGCGGCCAGCCGCGCGCCGCTGATCGGCTTCAACGTCCGCCCCAATGCCAAGGCGCGTCAGCTGGCGGAACGCGAGAAAATCTCGCTGCGCTATTATGACGTGATCTACGACCTTCTCGAGGAAGTCCGTGGCGAAATGGCGGGCCAGTTGGCGCCGGAACGCATCGAAACGGTCGTTGGCCGCGCCGAAGTGCTTCAGGTGTTCCCGGCAGGCAAGAAGGACAAGGCGGCTGGTCTGCTGGTCCTCGACGGCATCATTCGCAAGGGTCTGGCCGCCCGCCTTACCCGCGACGATGTCATCGTATCGCGCACCAACATCGCCTCGCTGCGTCGTTTCAAGGACGATGTGTCCGAAGTGCGCGCTGGTATGGAATGTGGCGCGGTGCTTCAGGACACCAACGACATCAAGCCGGGCGATATGCTCGAACTGTTTGAGGTCGAGGAGCGCCAGCGCACCTTGTAACGCGCATTCCCCCTCCCGGACATGGGAGGGGCAGGGGGGC
>NZ_CH959307.1:93004-243747 GCF_000153545.1 Sphingomonas sp. SKA58 | reverse complement strand
GCGAAAGCCGCGCGCCCGCCCCCGGCCCCTCCCGCAAATGGGAGGGGAGGATTTATGTCCAACCAACCCGAAGGTCCCTCCGTCCGCCTGTTGCGCGTCGGTGAACAAGTGCGTCATGTCCTGTCCGAAATCCTGCAACGGGGCGACGTTCATGATGACGTGCTCTCCAGCCATGTCGTCAGCGTGACGGAGGTGCGCATGTCGCCGGACCTGCGCCACGCCACAGTCTTCATCAAGTCGCTGCTGGGGCAGGATGAGGATGCGGTGCTGAAAGCGCTGCGGACTAACACGGCCTATCTTCAACGCGAAGTGGCGCATCGCATTCGCCTCAAATATGCCGCAAAGCTCAAATTCCTTTCCGACGAAAGTTTCGACGAAGGCAGTCATATCGACAAGCTGTTGCGCGACCCCAAGGTCGCGCGTGACCTGGATGCGCCGGAGGAGGACGCGGAATAGCTTCGACGGGACGGCTTCCTGTCGCTAGCATCGTTTTTTAAGGCAGGCATAAGGGGTGGCATGTGACGAAGATCGCTTGGGCGGCGGCTGCCGCCATGATGGTTGCAGGCATGGGTCAGGCCCTTGCGCGGGATGCCGCCATTCATTCTGCTGTTACGACAGATCCCAAGCCTGACGCGGCTCATCCCGCAGGCATGAGCGCCTTTGTCATTCCCGCTCGGGACGGCGCAATGAACGCGGTGATGTACACCGCCCAGGGCGGCGGGCTGCATCCGACCTTATTGCTGTTGCACGGCTTTCCCGGCAACGAGCAGAATCTCGATCTGGCGCAGGCGGCGCGCCGGGCCGGTTGGAACGTGCTGAGCCTCCATTATCGCGGCAGTTGGGGTAGTCCCGGCGTGTTTTCCTTCAACAATGCGTCGGAAGATGCCTTCACCGCGCTTCAATTCCTGCAACAGCCCGCCAATGTCGCCCGCTATCACATCGACACCAGTGCGATCGCTGTGGCCGGACACAGTATGGGTGGCTTCATGGCGGCGGATGCGGCAGCAGCAGAGCCGCATGTCGCGGGCCTGTTCCTGATCGATCCATGGGATCCGGCACAGACGGTCACGGCGTTGGCGACCCCGGATGGCGAAGCAGCCTGGAAGGCCGAAGTGGAAAGCGACCTGCCGCCTCTTGCCGGGGCAAGCTATGAAAGCCTGACCGGCGAGATCAAAGCGGATGCTGGCAAGTTCGACCTTGGCCGTCGCCTGGCGGGCTATGGCCGTCGGCCGCTCAGCATCATCGGGGCCGAACGCGGTATCGGCGCCATGGCGCGCAAGGCGGCCGCCGACGCGCAAGGCTCCAATCCGTCGGCGCGCCTGATGGTTTGGCCCACCGACCACAGCTTTTCCGACAAACGAATCGCGCTGGCCGACGCGCTGGTCCGCTTCCTGGCTGGCGTTGCGCCCACGATCCGCTAGATCCGGCGCGATGGCGAAGCTCTATTTCTACTATAGTTCGATGAATGCGGGGAAATCGACCACCCTGCTGCAATCCGACTTCAACTATCGCGAGCGCGGCATGGACACGATGCTGTGGACCGCCGCTGTCGATACCCGTTACGGCAGCGGGCGCATCGCATCGCGTATCGGGCTGGAGGCACAGGCCCATTTGTTCGAGCCGGGTGTCGACCTGCACGCCGCGATCGCCCGGCAGCATGACGCCACGCCCCTGTCCTGCGTTCTTGTGGACGAGGCGCAGTTCCTGACCCGTGATCAGGTGTGGCAGCTAGCGGCGGTGGCCGACAGCCTGGGCATTCCAGTGCTCTGTTATGGGTTGCGCACCGACTTTCGGGGCAACCTGTTTGACGGCAGCGCGCATTTGCTCGGCATCGCCGACGCGCTGACGGAGATCAAGACGGTGTGTGACTGCGGACGCAAGGCGACGATGAACCTGCGTGTCGATGCACAGGGCAGGGCGGTCCGGCAGGGCGACCAGACCGACATCGGCGGTAATGACCGCTATGTCGCGCTGTGTCGCCGTCATTTTGTCGCCGCTTTGAACGGCTGATTTTCAGCCGAGCGTCGCTATCCAGCCAGGTAACTGCCCAAGTCGCTCCAGTTGCACGAACCGGGGATGACCTTCCGGCGCCGCTGCGCCTTCATGCGACTAGGCTCCTGCCTGCGGGATGAACGCCGCCCATGCGCCTGCCTCCAACGCGGGCAGGATATCAGATCGCATCGAATCGCCCGCCATGACGGTCCGATGCGCGTCGATGCCGTGCCGCTCGAACAGCGCCCGGAACGTGTCCGCTTTCTTGTCGCTGACGATTTCTATGCCGGAAAACAGGTCGCCCAGCCCTGAAGCGGCAAGCTTGCTTTCCTGATGCAGAAGGTCGCCCTTCGTCACCAGCACCAGAGGCGCCATAGCTGCCAGCGCGCTCAGCGTATCCTCTACCCCATCGAACAATTCGACCGGATGCGCCAGCAGCGCGCGGCCAGCCGCCAATATCCCTTCGATCATCGTGCCAGTCACCGCGTCGCCGGCAAGGTCTACAGCGGTTTCGATCATCGAGAGCGTGAAGCCCTTTGCGCCATAGCCATAGAGCGGCAGGTTGCGGGTCTCGCACGCGATCAGCCGCTCGCGCGTGACCTGCGCTTGCGCGAAGGGGCGCAGCATGTCGAGCAGCGCGTCTTCGGTCGCGTTGAAGTGGCGCATATTATGCCAGAGCGTGTCGTCGGCATCGAGGCAGATCAGGTCTATCGTCATGCCAGGGCGTTAGCGGATTAAAGGCTGACAGGACAATATCAGGCAGATAAGGGCGGCCGCCATGCATGGCTGGATCATTCTCGATAAACCCCATGGTCTTGGCTCCACCCAGGCGGTCAGCGCGGTCAAGCGCGTCCTGCGCCAAAGTGGGGCGGGCAAGGTCAAGGTCGGCCATGGCGGCACGCTCGATCCGCTGGCGACCGGCGTGCTGCCGATTGCGATCGGCGAAGCGACCAAGCTGGCCGGACGCATGCTCGACAGCGACAAGGTTTATGACTTCACTGTCGCTTTCGGTGTCCAGACCGATACGCTCGATCTGGAAGGGGAGCCGATCGCGACCAGCGACCACCGTCCAGCCCGGGCGCAGGTGGACGCGATCCTGCCCCGCTTCACTGGCCCAATCGAGCAGGTACCGCCCGCCTATAGCGCCATCCTGATCGACGGCCAGCGCGCCTATGATCTGGCTCGCCGGGGCGAGGTGGTAGAGATGAAGACGCGGGCGGTGACGATCCATTCCCTCACTTCCGTCAGGTTCGATCCTGTCGAGAGCCCTCGCGAATCGTTCTCGACAGGTTCGAACCGAACGGAGGATGGGGCTTTGGGCTCCCTTACCCTCACCGCCCACGTCTCCAAGGGCACCTATATCCGCTCCTTGGCTCGCGACATCGCTCTGGCGCTCGGCACCGTCGGTCATGTCACCATGCTGCGACGGGTGAAGGCCGGGCCGTTCACGCTGGACTCGGCAATTTCGCTGGACATTTTGAATGACGCTGCTACGGGGCATGGTATCGCGCAGTATATGCTGCCGTTGACGGCGGGGCTGGACGACATCCCGGCCCTTTCCGTCAGTCCCGATGAAGCATTGGCTCTCCGTCAGGGGAAGATGCTCATGGGGAAACCGCACACCGGTCTCCTGCTGGCTATGCTGGGTGAAACGCCCATCGCGCTGGTGGAGTCCAGTGGCCCGGACATCCGGGTGGTGCGCGGCTTCAATCTCTAGATACGAAAGGAAGCCCGATGTCGATCACTGCTGAGCGCAAGGAAGCGCTGATCAAGGAACATGCCCGCGCCGAAGGCGACACCGGTTCGCCCGAAGTCCAGGTTGCGATCCTGTCGGAGCGCATTTCCAACCTGACCGAGCATTTCAAGGGTCATCACAAGGATAACCACAGCCGTCGCGGCCTGCTGATGCTGGTCAACAAGCGTCGTTCGCTGCTGGATTATCTCAAGAAGAAGGATGAGGGCCGCTACAGCGACCTCATCGCCAAGCTGGGCCTGCGCAAGTAAGTCTGCTATACAAAGGAACGGCCCCCCCACGGGGCCGTTTCCGATTCCGGGATTTCGTCCCTGCCTGTGGCGGGGACATGCAAGAGGGAGATCGCGCAATCCGGTGCGATCCCCGAATACGGAGCCACACGATGCTCCGACACCGCAGCGGGCCGGTTAGCCCGCAGATGAGGCCCCGCCGGGCAATAGGGCCATGGCGGGCGAAGGAAAAAGCATGTTTGATGTAAAGAAAGTTTCGATCGAGCTGGCAGGCAAGACCCTGACTCTCGAAACCGGTCGCATTGCGCGTCAGGCCGACGCCGCCGTGCTGGCGACCTATGGCGAGACGGTGGTGCTGTGCGCCGTGACCGCCGCCAAGTCGGTGAAGGACGGACAGGACTTCTTCCCGCTCACCGTCCATTATCAGGAAAAATATTCCGCTGCCGGCCGCATCCCCGGCGGCTTCTTCAAGCGCGAGCGCGGCGCGACTGAAAAGGAAACACTGGTTTCCCGTCTGATCGACCGTCCGATCCGCCCGCTGTTCCCCGAAGGTTTCTACAACGAAATCAACGTTATTGCCCAGGTTCTGAGCTTTGACGGCGAAAGCGAACCCGACATCGTGGCGATGATCGCTGCCTCAGCTGCGCTCACCCTGTCGGGCGTGCCCTTCATGGGGCCGATCGGCGCTGCGCGCGTGGGCTACAAGGATGGCGAATATCAGCTGAATCCCTCGCTCGAAGAAGCGAAGGAAGGCGACCTCGACCTCGTCGTGGCCGCCACGGGTAACGCCGTGATGATGGTCGAATCCGAAGCCAAGGAATTGTCGGAAGACGTCATGCTGGGCGCTGTCATGTTTGCGCATGACGCGGCCAAGAAGGTCGTCAATGCGATCATCGACCTTGCCGAGCAGGCAGCCAAGGATCCTTGGGAAATGGCCGCGCAGGATGATCTTGGCGGCCTCAAGAAGAAGCTGACCAAGCTGATTGGCAAGGATATCGCCGCCGCTTACAAGCTGACCGACAAGTCGGCGCGCTCCAATGCGCTCAACGAAGCGCGCGCCAAGGCGAAGGCCTTCTTCGCTGAGGAAGAACTGGACGCCCAGACCGTCATGGCTGGGATCAAGCTGACCAAGAAGCTGGAAGCCGAAATCGTCCGCACTGCGATCCTCAAGGACGGCCAGCGCATCGATGGTCGCACCACGACGCAAATCCGCCCGATCGAGGCGATGGTCGGCTTCCTGCCGCGCACCCATGGTTCGGCTTTGTTCACCCGCGGTGAAACGCAGGCGATCTGCACCACCACGCTGGGCACCAAGGACGCTGAGCAGATGATCGACGGCCTCACTGGCCTGCATTATGAAAACTTCATGCTGCACTACAACTTCCCGCCCTATTCGGTTGGTGAAGTGGGCCGCTTCGGTGCGCCGGGTCGTCGTGAAGTGGGTCATGGCAAGCTCGCCTGGCGCGCGCTGCATCCCGTGCTGCCAAGCAAGGATGAGTTCCCCTACACCATCCGCGTCCTCTCCGACATCACCGAGTCCAACGGCTCGTCGTCGATGGCGACTGTCTGCGGCGGTTCGCTTTCGATGATGGACGCAGGCGTTCCCTTGAAGCGTCCGGTGTCGGGCATCGCCATGGGCCTGATCCTGGAAGGTAAGGACTATGCCGTCATCAGCGACATCCTGGGTGATGAGGATCATCTGGGCGACATGGACTTCAAGGTCGCGGGCACGGAAAACGGCATCACCACGATGCAGATGGACATCAAGGTCGCCGGCATCACGCAGGAAATCTTCGAAGTCGCCCTGCGTCAGGCGAAGGAAGGCCGCGCGCATATCCTGGGTGAGATGAGCAAGGCGCTGTCCTCGACCCGCACCGAATTGTCGGCGCATGCTCCGCGCATCGAAACGATCCAGATCGACAAGTCAAAGATTCGCGACGTCATCGGCACGGGCGGCAAGGTCATCCGCGAAATCGTCGCGGAAACCGGCGCGAAGGTTGATATTGACGATGAAGGCATCATCAAGATTTCCTCGTCCGATACCGCCCAGATCGAAGCCGCGAAAAAGTGGATTCTCGGCATCGTCGAAGAAGCGGAAGTCGGCAAGATCTACAGCGGCAAGGTCGTCAACATCGTTGACTTTGGCGCGTTCGTGAACTTCATGGGCGGCAAGGACGGTCTTGTCCACGTGTCCGAAATGAAGAATGAGCGCGTGGAAAAGCCGACCGACGTCGTGTCGGAAGGCCAGGAAGTGAAGGTCAAGGTTCTCGAAATCGACCCGCGCGGCAAGGTGCGCCTGTCCATGCGCGTCGTCGATCAGGAAACCGGCGAGGAACTGGAGGACACCCGTCCCGCCCGCGAACCGCGTGAACCGCGCGGCGACCGGGGGGAAGGCCGTGGCGACCGCAACCGTCGTGATCGCGGTGGCGACCGTGGCGGTCGTGGCGATCGTGGTCCCCGTCGCGACCGTGGCCCCCGTGGCGATGGCGGCGGCAAGGGCGACGATGACGGCTCCAGCGCCGGGCTGCCCGACTTCCTGACCCAGGACTGATAAGCCGACCCTGAAAAGGGGAGTAACTGAAGAAGGCGTCCGGTTTCGGACGCCTTTTTTGGTTGATGGGCCAGTTGACTGATTTCAATCAATGCGCTTCCGTAAGGACTTGGATATTGTGCCGACCAGCCAAACGGGGATCATCATGCAGCGGAGCAACGAGCGCTTTGTCGAACGCCTGCCGCTCGTGCTCAATCGGCCGGCTTATGCCTATCTGCTGACTTGCGTTTTTTGCGGCGCTGGACTGATGCTGCGCTTTGCCGCTGAACCATTGTTGCCGCAGGGTTATCCGTTCGTCACCTTCTTCCCAGCAGTCATCCTGTCCTCCTTCCTGTTCGGTGTTCGTCCGGGCATTTTTGGCGGCGTGATAGCTGGTTTCGCCTCATGGTATTTCTTCATCAATCCGATCCATAGCTTCACGCTCAACCCGGCGGTGGCAATGGCCATGTTGTTCTACATCGGCGTCGTCAC
Source organism: Sphingomonas sp. SKA58 (assembly GCF_000153545.1). Taxonomy (NCBI): domain Bacteria; kingdom Pseudomonadati; phylum Pseudomonadota; class Alphaproteobacteria; order Sphingomonadales; family Sphingomonadaceae; genus Sphingomonas; species Sphingomonas sp. SKA58. The sequence continues at coordinate 236,750 of NZ_CH959307.1, read as the reverse complement.
GGTGGACATCATCCTCATCCACTTCATGCAACGCGCCAATTTCAATCTGGCGGTGGAGCGGGAGCGCAGCCGCGCACTCGCGGAAAATCGGGAGTTGCTGTTCCGCGAGCTTCAGCATCGCGTGTCCAACAATCTCCAGGTCGTCGCAGCGATGCTGTCGCTCCAGCGCCGGCATGTCGATCATGAGGTGGCCAGGCGCGCCTTGGACGACGCTTCGGCGCGACTGGCCCTGATCGGCAGGATCAGTCGCGCCCTCTACGATCCGTCGGGGCGTGGTCAGGACATTCGGGCTTTTCTTCTCACCTTGACCGCCGACATTCTGGATGCTTCCGGTCGCAACGACGTCAGGGCCGAGGTCTCCGCGCCGGAAGCTTTGATCCTGGCGTCCGACGTCACGGTTCCGCTGGCGCTCGTCGTTGCAGAATCGGTTAGCAACGCAATCGAACATGGCCTGCCCGATCGGCCTGGCACCATCCATATTACCCTGGAAAGCGATGAGGGCGAACTCACGCTGCGCGTCATGGATGATGGCAAGGGGGTGCCGCTGGGTTTCGACGCGAGCGCCGGCCAGTCGCTGGGTCTGCGCATCGCCAATGCGTTGGCGATGCAGCTTGGTGGTCGCTTTGCCATCCATCCCCGCGCCACTGGCGGCACCATCGCGCGGCTGGACCTTCCACTGGCTGCGACCTGTTGAATTAGGCGCAGCATTCTGGCGCTTGGCGGCGGCGCGTCGCTCGGCTATGACCCGCCCCATGCTGACGAAAACCCTGACGCGCATCGGCGCGGCCACCGCTCTGGTCCTGATCGCCTCGCCCGTCCTGACCGGCTGTTCGACATCGAAGAACAAGGCGGACACGCTCTATGTCGCCCGCGACGTGTCGACATTATATAATAGCGGCAAGGACCGGCTTGATCGCGGCCAGTACAAGCTGGCGGCCGCGCTTTTCGATGAGGTCGAGCGTCAGCATCCTTATTCGCCATGGGCGCGCCGCGCACAGCTCATGTCTGCGTTCAGCTATTATATGAACCGGGATTATGCCGAATCCATTTCGGCGGCCCAGCGCTTCCTGTCGATTCATACCGGCAACAAGGACGCGCCCTATGCCTATTATCTGATAGCGATCTGCTATTATGAGCAGATTGCCGACGTCACGCGCGACCAGAAGATCACGCAGCAGGCGCTCGATTCGCTCGGTGAACTGATCCGTCGCTATCCCCAGACCCGTTATGCGGCCGATGCGCGGCTGAAGGTCGATCTGGTCAACGACCATCTGGCCGGCAAGGAAATGGAGGTCGGTCGCTTTTACCAACGGCGCGGCCAGTGGCTTGCCGCGACGCTGCGGTTCCGCACGGTCATCGATAAATATCAGACCACGACCCATACGCCCGAAGCGCTGGAGCGCCTGGTCGAATCCTATCTGTCGCTCGGCATCCCGGCCGAAGCGCAGAAGGCCGCCGCCGTCCTGGGCCGCAATTATCCCGGCACCAAATGGTATGAGCGCAGCTACAAGCTGATGCAGGAACATGGCGGCGCGGCCTGAGCCGCAGCTTTCCCTGTTCCCCTTTTGTGCGTTGACGGGTAGGACCACGTCATGCTGACGAGCCTCGCGATCCGCAATGTCGTGCTGATCGAGGCGCTGGACCTGGAGTTTGGCGCTGGCCTCAGTGTGCTGACTGGCGAGACGGGCGCGGGCAAGTCGATCCTGCTCGACTCGCTTGGCCTGGCGCTTGGCGCGCGCGCCGACACCGGACTGGTGCGCGCGGGCGAGCAGCAGGCCAGCGTCATCGCGGCCTTCAACCCGCCCGCGCCCGATCATCCGGCCGCCGCTCTATTGGCTGACAATGGCATAGATATGGAGCCGGGCGAGCCCTTGCTCATTCGCCGCATGGTGAAGGCCGATGGCGGCAGCCGAGCTTTTATCAATGATCAGCCATGTTCGGCCGCTCTGTTACGCGAATTGGGCGGCTCGTTGGTGGAAATCCATGGGCAGCATGACGATCGGGGACTGCTCAATCCTCGCGGGCATCGCGCCATGCTCGATACTTATGGTCGATGCGATACAGCTGCTGTGGCGAAGGCGCATGCCGACTGGCGCGTTGCTGCCAATGCGTTGAGCCAAGCGCGTGAAACGGTGGCGACCGCCGCGCGGGATCGCGACTATCTCACCCACGCCGTTGAGGAACTGCGCACCTTCGCCCCGCAAGCTGGCGAAGAGGCGACTTTGGCCGAAGAGCGCGCCGCCATGCAGAAGGGCGCGCGCCTGACCGATGATCTCGCTACGATCAGCGATTGCCTGACCGGGTCGGACGGGGGCCTCGCCCAATTGCGGCAGGCGGCGCGCCGATTGGACCGGATCGCCGGGGAGGAACCGCTATTGGCCGCCGTGCTCGAATCCCTCGACCGCGCCGTGGTCGAGGCCGGGGAGGCGGAGGATCGGCTGGCCGAGGCCGCCGAGGCGTTGAGTTTCGATCCCGCGCGTCTCGACTCCATTGAAACCCGTCTGTTCGACCTGCGCGGTCTTGCGCGCAAACATCAGGTTGCGCCAGACGATCTCGCAGCGCTTGGCGACGACATGGCAGCAAGGCTTGTCGCGATCGAGGGTGGGGAGGAGCATATCGCCGCGCTGGAACAGGATGTGGCGCAAAAAGCCGATCTTTATCGCGTCGCGGCACAGGCGCTGTCTGCGGAGCGCCAGCTGGCTGCCGGTCGGCTGGATGCGGCGGTCGCGGGGGAGCTGGCCCCGCTCAAGCTTGACGCCGCCCGCTTCCGCACCGTCGTTGCCCAACTAGACGAGGGCCAATGGAGCGCACAGGGCATGGACCGGGTGGAGTTTGAAATCTCGACCAATCCCGGCGCGCCCTTCGCGCCACTTGCCAAAATCGCATCGGGCGGCGAATTGTCGCGCTTCATCCTCGCCTTGAAGGTCGCGCTGGCGGAGCGGGGTGGGGCGGACACGCTGATCTTCGACGAGATCGACCGGGGTGTGGGCGGCGCGGTCGCCGACGCGATCGGTGAGCGCCTCAGCCGCCTCGCGCAGAGTAACCAGATCCTTGTTGTCACCCACAGCCCTCAGGTCGCGGCGCGCGGCGCGGGCCATATGCTGATCGCCAAGTCGTCCGATGGCACCGTCACACGCACGGGGGTCCACGCCCTGGACGATGCAGAGCGCCGCGAAGAAATCGCGCGCATGTTGTCGGGAGCGGAAATTACGGCGGAAGCAAGGGCGCAGGCAGAGCGATTGCTGGAACGCGGCTAGATCATTTCCATGGAAACAGTGGGGCGCGTCCCTGTTAAGACCGCATGGCGTCAGCGCATTTTCCAGATTGGCTGCATGGGCTTTCCATCGCTTCGTTAACCCTCGCAATCCTGTGCGTGGTGGTCATCCTGGTTGATATCATGCGGCGGCCGCAGAAAATGGCCATCGTGAATTGGGTGTGGCCGCTGACTGGGCTGTTCGGCAGCGTAATCTCGCTTTTCTGCAACCTGAAGGCGGCTCGGCTCGGCGGGCCGGGGATGCGCAACGCGATACCCTATCGCGGTGGCCGGTCCAATCCGGCATCAACGAGAAGATGTAGGGCAGTGCCGCCGCGTGCTTCCGTGCGCGCTCGACAAGCGCTAAGGCAGCCCGATGACTGATCCAGCGATGCTGACCGAAGCCGAAGCGGCCAACCGCCTGATGCGCCTCGCCAAGGAAGTGGCGAAGCATAACCGCCTTTATCACGATCAGGACGCGCCGGAGATCAGCGACGCGGACTATGATGCGTTGATCCGCGAAAATAACGCGCTCGAAGCCGCCTTCCCGCATTTGATCCGCGCGGACTCGCCCAATGCGCAGGTGGGCGCGGCCTCGACGACGGCGCTCAAGAAAGTCCCTCATGCCGTTCGCATGATGAGCCTCGACAATGGCTTTTCGGACGAGGATATCGCCGATTTCCTCGCGCGCATTCGCCGCTTCTTGGCGCTGCCAGACGATGCGCCCGTTGCCCTCACTGCCGAGCCGAAGATTGACGGACTGTCCTGTTCGCTGCGCTATGAAAAAGGCGAACTGGTCCTTGCCGCCACGCGCGGGGACGGCACGACCGGCGAAGACGTTACCGCCAATGTCCACACGATTGCCGATATTCCCCAGCGTCTGACCGGCGAAGCCATCCCCGACCTGTTCGAGATACGCGGCGAGGTTTATATGGCCAAGGGCGATTTCGTGGCACTCAACGCCCGGCTGCTTGCCGAAGCGGAGAACCCTGAAAAAGCCCGCCAGTTCGCCAACCCGCGCAACGCCGCTGCCGGATCGCTGCGGCAGAAGGACGCCACTGTCACCGCCAGCCGTCCGCTGCGCTTCCTAGCCCATGGCTGGGGTGCCCACAGCGCGCTGCCCGCCGATACGCAACTGGGCGTCATGCAGGCAATCGCGGGCTGGGGCCTGCCCGTGTCCGACATGCTGGCCTGCGTCGACAGTCTCGATGCCCTTATCGCCCATTACCGCACCATAGAGGCCGGGCGCGCCGATCTGCCCTTCGACATTGATGGCGTGGTCTACAAAGTCGACCGGCTCGACTGGCAGCAGCGGCTGGGCTTCGTCGCAAAGGCACCGCGTTGGGCCATCGCCCACAAATTCCCCGCAGAACGCGCGCAGACCACGCTGGAAGCCATCGACATCCAGGTCGGCCGGACGGGCAAGCTCACCCCCGTTGGCCGCCTCACGCCCGTGACCGTCGGCGGCGTCGTCGTCTCCAATGTCACCCTGCACAATGCCGACGAGATTGCGCGCCTTGGTGTCCGACCCGGCGACCGAATCATTGTCCAGCGCGCCGGCGATGTTATCCCCCAGGTCGTCGACAATCTCACCCGTGATGAGGCGCGCGAACCCTTCCCCTTTCCGACCCATTGCCCCGTCTGCGGCTCCGAAGCTGTGCGGGAAGAAGGGGAGGTTGATGTTCGCTGCACCGGCGGTCTGATCTGTCCGGCACAGCGGTTCGAGCGTCTGCGCCACTTCGTCAGCCGCGCCGCTCTCGATATTGAAGGCCTGGGCGAAAAGACGATTCAGGAGTTTCTCGATCTTGGCTGGATCGCAGAGCCGGCCGACATCTTCCGACTTAAAAAACATCGCGCCGATCTGCTCGGTCGCGAAGGCTGGAAAGAAAAGTCGGTCGATAATTTGCTCATGGCGATTGAGGCCAAGCGCCAGCCAGATGCAGCGCGCCTGCTCTTTGGCCTGGGCATCCGCCATGTCGGCGCGGTGACGGCGCGCGACCTGCTCAAGCGCTATGCGACTCTCCCGGCGATCCGCGCCTTGGCGCAAGACATAATGGCCTTGCGCGATCAGCCGCATGACTCGCAGGCCAAGATGGACAAGGCGATTGCCGAGCATATCGGCGTTGACAATGTCGGCGTCGCCGTCGGTCACGCGCTCGCCCACTTTTTCCACGAACCCCATAATGTGGAGGCGTGGGACGATCTTCTTTCGGAAGTTTCGCCACCGCCTTATGTGGTCGAAACCACCGTCAGCGCCGTGACTGGCAAGACCGTGGTCTTCACCGGCAAGCTGGAAACCATGAGCCGTGACGAGGCCAAAGCGCAGGCCGAGCGGATGGGCGCGAAGGCGGCGGGTTCGGTCAGCGCCAAGACAGATTTGGTGGTGGCGGGGCCTGGGGCGGGGAGCAAGCTCAAACAGGCGACGGTGCTCGGCATCGAAGTCATTACCGAACAGGCATGGGCGGACATCGTCAAGGCAGCGGGATAGGGCCGGTTTCGACGAATGTTTCGGCTCTTTTTCGCGAGGAGGCGCGGAGTCTTTTGCGCGGCCAGCGGCTGCTGCCTATGCTACCTAGCCATTAGCGATTTTCAGGAGAAAGCGTCGCGTTCTCTGCGCCTCTGCACGCACCAAAAACTGCAGTGAGCGAACTTCCCCGGCCATCCTGCGCGTCTCGGCGTCTCTCGCGTGAACCAAAAGGCGCGAAATGCCGGTCGGCCTCAGAACACAGGCATATTCGCCGGATCATTGGCTTCGTCGTCTGGTCCCGAAATTGGACTGACCGGGGAATGGATGCCGCATTCCACCTTGTCCCAGCCACGCCAGCGCCCTGCGCGTGGGTCTTCGCCGGGCAACACCTTGGACGTGCAGGGCTCGCAGCCGATCGACAGATAGCCCTGCGCCTCCAGCGGATGCCGCGGCAGATCGTGCTCGGCGAAATAGGCTTCCAGATCGGTCTTGGTCCAGTCGCCCAGCGGATTGATCTTCAATCGGCCGTCCTCCACCTCGAACCGGGGAAGGTTCTGACGGGTCACGGACTGAAACGCCTTGCGGCCCGAAATCCAGGCGTCCAGGCCATCCTTGGCGCGCTTCATAGGCTCGACCTTGCGAATCTCGCAGCACCCATCGGGATCATAGGACCAGCGCAAGCCCGTTGCATCCTTGCTGGCAATGGCATCGGGAAGCGGCGTCACGGTGCGGCTATCGGTAAATCCCAGCCGTTTAATGAGTGTGTCCCTATAATTCAGCGTTTCCGCGAACATTTTGAGTGTGTCGACGAAGATTACCGGCACGGTCCGGTCCGCACTGGCCACCAGATCCAGCAGCACGGCGCTTTCGGTGCCGAAAGAGGAGACGACCGCGACGTTGCCAGCCAGGCCCTCGGCGAACACGGTCTTGAGCATCGTCAACGTGTCGATGCCTTCAAACCGCGCGTTGAGCGCGTCGGCATCGCCCTGCGTGAAGGCAGGGCGCGCGTCGATAATGTCGATCTTGCGGGCAGGTTCAGCCATCTATGTTCTCCGGATGCCGCTTCGCCCAGATGGGCGCACGGCCATCGACCGATTTTTGGTAGACATCGGCGTAGCGCGTAAGCGCACGCTCGACCGCTTCGTCGTCCAGCGGCTTGGCAGGGTGGAAACTATCAAAGCCGCAACGGCGCATGGCGACGATCTGATCGACCAGAACATCGCCTACCGCGCGTAATTCCCCCGCATAGCCTGCTTCGCGCAGGATGCGGGCGGCCGAGTAGCCGCGCCCGTCGCCAAAAGCGGGGAAGTTCACTTCGACCAGCGAGAGCCTGTCGAGATGCGGCAGCAATTCGCGCGCATCCTCGCCCGCCTCGATCCGCACCGCGGTGGAGTTGGACTGGCCGGTGAAGGCTTCGACCGTAACGGTCGGTTCCTGCGTGGCGTCATCCTCACGGAAGGACAGGAATTCAACCATAGATCGCCTCCTTGAAGGGCTTCATGCCGATGCGGCGATAGGTGTCCAGGAAGCGCTCGTCGCCCTCGCGCTGGGCCAGATAGATGTCTGTTACCTTCTCGATCGCGTCGACGACGCCATCTTCGGAAAAACCGGGGCCGGTGATCTGCCCCAGCGAAGCATCGTCCGCGCCCGAACCGCCCAGCAGCAGCTGGAAATTTTCCACGCCCTTCCGGTCCACGCCCAATATGCCGATATGACCGGCATGATGGTGGCCGCAGGCGTTGATGCAGCCTGAAATCTTGAGCTTCAATTCGCCCAGCTCTGCTTGCCTTTCCGCGTCGGCAAACCGCTGCGCGATTTTCTGTGCCAGCGGGATCGACCGCGCATTGGCGAGCGCGCAATAATCCAGGCCAGGGCAGGCGATGATGTCGGTGATAAGGTCAAGATTGGCCTCGGCGAGGCCGGCCTCATCCAACTTCTGCCAGATGGCGTACAGGTCCGCCTTCTTCACGTGCGGCAGAATCAGGTTCTGCGCATGCGTCACCCGGATTTCGTCCAGGCTATATTGCTCGGCCAGCGACGCCACCAGTTCGATCTGCTCGGCCGAAGCGTCGCCGGGGATGCCGGTCAGCGGCTTCAGGCTGATATTGACGATGGCATAGCCAGCCGCCTTATGTGTGGCGACTTGCCGGTCGACCCACAGGGCAAAGGCGGGGTCACTACGGTCAATATCCTCGCTAAGCCCGGTTTCATAGGCTGGCGGTGCGAAAAAGGCGCGGATGCGGTCCAGTTCCTCGACCGGCGGGTTGAGGCCAAGGGTGCGCATATGCGCAAATTCTTCCTCGACCTGCCGCTGATATTCCTCGACGCCCAGTTCGTGGACCAGGATCTTGATCCGGGCCTTGTATTTGTTATCGCGGCGCCCATAGCGATTATAGACGCGCAGGCATGCTTCCAGATAGGAAATGATCTCGTCTTCGGGCACGAAATCGCGGATCAGGGGCGCGACCATCGGGGTGCGCCCCATGCCGCCCCCGGCATAGATTTCCGCGCCAATCGCGCCGTCGCGCTCCACCAGCTTCAGCCCGATATCGTGCAACCGCATCGCAGCGCGATCTTCGTCAGCCGCAATCACCGCAATCTTGAACTTGCGCGGCAGATAGGTGAATTCGGGATGGAAGCTCGACCATTGGCGTAGCAGTTCGGCCCAGGGGCGGGGGTCCGCCACTTCGTCTGCGGAAACGCCCGCATATTGGTCGGACGAGATGTTGCGGATGCAATTGCCGCTGGTCTGGATCGCGTGCATTTCGACGGTCGCCAACTCAGCGAGAATGTCGGGTGCGTCGGCCAGTTTGATCCAGTTATATTGCAGGTTCTGGCGCGTCGTGAAGTGGCCATAACCGCGGTCATATTTCTGCGCGATCTCACCCAGCTTGCGCATCTGCCTGGCCGACAGCGTGCCATAGGGGATGGCGACGCGCAGCATATAGGCGTGCAGTTGCAGATAAAGGCCGTTCATCAGCCGCAGCGGCTTGAACTGATCCTCAGTTAACGCCCCGGTCAGGCGGCGCTGCACCTGATCGCGAAATTCCTCGACGCGGGCGTCCACCATGGACTGGTCATAGCTGTCATAACGATACATGGTTCAGATCACCCAATTGCCGGCATCGGCATCGTTCGGTTTCAGGGTCAGGTCGGGGCGCACCGTGGGGCCGAGCGCGCGAATGCGGTCCTTGATATGCGCGGGGCGAACGCCCTCGTCGGTTATGGTGGCGTCGATCACGTAGGCGCCCACGACGCGCAAGGCCGCTTCCTCGGTCCGCGCAAGGTCGTCGCCGGTCTGCCCTACGTCGATGCTGTCGCCCACCTGGCGCGACCAGCCGTCGCCCGCCCACCAGATGACGTCGCCACTCACCAGGTCATTGCCCGTCAATATCTTCATTCTACCCTTTTCCCGCCGGTGGCCCGACCTTCTTGAGTGTTTGCCAGCGCACGGCAGGCGTCGAGCATATCATGCGCCAGTGCGTGTGCCGCCACTTCGCCCACCACGATCAGCGCCGGGCTGACAATTTTTTCGCGCACCACCATGTCGCCCAGATCGGCAAGCAATGTCCGCAGCGTCCGCATCTCGGGCCGGGTTCCGTTTTCCAGAACCGCTACTGGCAGCGCGGGCGAAACGCCGTCCGCGATCAATTTGTCGGCAATATCGGCCGCGGTCGCCACGCCCATATAGATGACGAGCGTACGCCCGATTCCCGCCAGGCCCGACCAGTCCTGATCCGACAGGCCCTTGCACTGGCCAGCGACAAAGGTCACGGCGCTGGACGCGGCGCGATGGGTAAGGGGAAGCTGCGCCTGCGCCGCGCTGCCGATGGCTGCGCTGATGCCCGGAACCACCTCGACCGGCACGCCCGCCGTGCGGCAGGCATCCACTTCCTCGCCGCCCCGGCCGAAGATGAAAGGATCGCCACCCTTCAACCGCACGATCTTGCGCCCTTCGCGCGCCAGATCGATCAGCAAGACATTGATCGCATCCTGCGGCATGGAATGGCGGCTGCGTTGCTTGGCGACCGAAATAAGCTCTGCGTCCGGCGAAGCCAGCGCCAGGATAGCGTCCGACACCAGACCGTCATGCACGATGACGTCGGCCTCGCCGATCAGGCGTGCGGCCTTGATCGTCAGCAGGTCCGGATCGCCCGGACCTGCGCCGACTAAAAAGACGGTGGCAGGGATAATGTCATCCATGCCATTGCAGATGGCCAATGCCCCGTCGCAGTTCAATTCAGAATGGATATGCGGGGGATTAGGAAATGTTTTTGCGCCGATGCCGGCTTCATTCGCCCATCGCGCTCACGTCTATGTCCTTAAGGCCAACGCCAATGGAGGCGCGTGGCTTCTCCAGCTCCACCGAAACGACGGGATAGGCGCAATAGTCCGCGGCATAATAGGCGCCTGGCCGATGGTTGCCCGAAATGCCGATGCCCCCGAACGGCGCATTGGATGCTGCGCCGTTGGTGGGACGATTCCAGTGAATGACGCCGGCGCGGACATTGGACCAGAATTGATTATATTGTTCCGGTGATCCGCCGACGAGCGAAGCCGCCAGCCCATAGCGGCTGTTATTGGCCTCCGCGATCGCCTCGCCGAAATCGCTCACCCGGATCACCTGCAACAAGGGTCCGAACAGCTCGACATCGGGCCGTTCCTTCATATTCGTCACATCGATGATTGCTGGACTGAGGAAAGGGAGGCCGGGCCGTGTGCGCACCATATGCTTGATCGGGCGCCCGCCATTGCTCATCAGCCACAGAAAGCTTTCGGTCAAACCGTCCGCGACCTGATTGTCGATGACCGGACCCATATAGGGCGTCGGCGTCGCATGGGGCTGATCGACGATCAAGCGGTCGGCCAGTTTCTTGACTTCGGCAATCAGCGTGTCGGCGATGTTGTCCCGCACGATCAGGCGACTAGCAGCGGTGCATCTTTGCCCGCTCGTCAGGAAAGCGGATTGCACGACGATGGCGGCGGCGGCCGGAATTTCTGGCGTATCCCATACCAGGATGGGATTGTTGCCGCCCATTTCCAGTGCCAGGATCTTCGACGGCTGCGCCGCGAACTGGCGATTGATCGCAATACCGGTTTGCGCAGACCCGGTGAACAATATGCCGCCGACATCCGCATGGGAAGCCAGCGCCTTCCCTATGTCGGGGCCGCCCTGCAACAATCGCATCGCGCCTGTTGGAATTCCCGCTTCGTGCAGCAACCGCACCAGCATTTCGCCAACGGCCGGGGTCCGGTCAGAGGGTTTGAACACGACGGCATTGCCCGCGAGCAGCGCAGGGATGATATGTGCGCCCGGTAGTTGCGCGGGGGCATTGTAAGGTCCCAACACCGCCATGACGCCATGGGGTTTGTGCCGGACGGACTGGCGTGCGCCCATATTGGCTTCCAGCCGACGTTGACCCGTGCGTTCCGAATAAGCGGCGACGCTGATATCGACCTTGCCCATCAACGCCGCTACTTCGTCGCGCGCCTCCCAAAGCGGCTTTCCTGTTTCTCGCGCGATCAGGTCGGCCAGCGCTTCGTCTTCGCGCCGAACGACATTGACGAAGCGGCGCAGCGTTTCGATGCGATAGGCGATGGGCTGCGCCGCCCATCGCGGCCAGCTCGCGCGCGCAGCGGCGACTTCCGCTTCGACATCGCCCGGCTCCCCCTGCCAAAGCAGGGTACCCGTGGCGGGTTCGTGGGATGTAAGCGACGCGACCATTTGGATAACGCTATGCGGGAAATTGGTTAACGAAATGAGAGGGTGTCGGGATCATGCCACTGACACGCTGCCATGCGCCGCGCCCATGCGACGGATCGCAGCGACCTTGGCATAGAGCGGTTCCCAATCATCATGCCGGTCGATGGTGCTCCAGATCGCCTCGACCTCTTCGATGTGCATCGAGCACGGTTCTGCATCCTGCCAGTAATCATGCATTCGGGCATCAGGCTCCGGCTCGCACGCCACGATGCTCTCCCGGAACGGCGCCCATGCCGCATCTGCATAGACAGCAGGTGCGGGCGCGACGCCGCCGCGCCAGTCATGGAAGAACCGGTCGATAGGCGTGCCGGTTTGCGTCATGCCGCGTACGGCCGCCTCGATCATCGAACCGGACTGCGCATTTTCCTGAACGCCAAGCCGCCAGCAGAAACGCCGCTGCACGGCAGCGCCATACAGGTCTGGAAAGCGTTCCAGTTGCGCTACGAGCGGCTCTGCCGGCGTGATCACCCGAAGCGACACGGCCAGTTGCGCCACGTCCCAATGGATAGCCTCGGCCTGCCGACCGAAGGCGTAAAGGCCGCCATGGTCGAAATAGGCGGCGGTGAAGGCGGGCTCCCATAATGGCGTGAAACGCCAGGGGCCATAGTCGAAGCTTTCGCCCGTGACGTTGATATTGTCGCTGTTGAGCACGCCGTGGACGAAGCCCGCCACCATATAGCTTGCAGCCAGATCGGCGGTGCGCTCAACCACACGGGCGAGCAATTGGGCCGCAGGATCATCTCCAGGCATCTCGTCGTATAGATGCCTCAGCGCATAATCGGTCAATCGCTCCAGCAGCGCTGCGTCTTCCAGAAATGCCGCCCTCTGGAATGTGCCGATGCGGATATGGGAATGGCTCAGGCGCACCATGGCGGCGCCCCGTGTCGGGGACGGCTCGTCATTGCGCTCCAGCGCTTCGCCCGTCTCGATAATGGAGAGCGTGCGCGACGTATTGACGCCCAGGGCCTCCAGCATTTCCGTCGCCAGAATCTCGCGCACGCCGCCCTTCAGCGTCAGCCGCCCGTCGCCAAACCGGCTATGGGGGGTTTGTCCCGATCCCTTGGTGCCAAGGTCCATCAGGCGGCCTTGGCGGTCACGCAACTGGGCAAACAGGAACCCGCGGCCATCACCGATGTCGGGATTATAATGGCGGAACTGGTGGCCGTGATAGCGCAGCGCCAGCGGCTGGGGCAAGCTGCCTGCCAGCGGCGCAAAGCGGCCGAAATGAGCGATCCAGGCATCATCAGTCAGCCCATCGAGCCCAACATCAGCCGCAGCACGGTCATTGCGATAGCGCAGGATGGTCTGTGGGAAATCGGCGGCGGCCACTGGATCGGCGATGTCGGGCATCAACGCGTCGATTTCGGTCGCGGGACGATAATTGGCGGCTTGCGGCGTCTGGCTCATGCGGCGATATGGGGGTGTCAGGGCGGAAGGATCAAGTTTTGACCGGCTATACGGATGGATATTGGTGGTCACCCGACGGGCTGCGGCTCCATTATCGGGATTATATCAGGCAAGGCGCCGATGATGGTCGGCCGCCTTTGCTTTGCCTGCCCGGCCTGACGCGCAATGCGCGCGATTTCGAGCCGCTGGCTGAACGACTTTCGGGCCAATGGCGCCTTATCTGTCCCGACATGCGCGGCCGTGCGGAAAGCGCCTATGCCAAGGACGCGATGAGCTATGTGCCGCTGACCTATCTCCAGGATATCAGCCGCCTGCTTGCCGATCTGGCGATCACCAGATTCGTCGCGATCGGAACGTCGCTGGGCGGCATCCTTACCATGTTGATCGCTGCCACCCATCGCGAATGGCTTGCGGGCGCGTTGCTCAATGATGTTGGCCCGGCGCTGGACCCCGCCGGGCTTGACCGCATCCGCTCCTATGTCGGCGTCGGGCAATCCCATCCGACCTGGGTTCATGCCGCCCGCGCGCTCGCTGACGCCAATGGTGACGTTTATCCGGGCTATGACCTGGAACAATGGATCGCCATGGCCAAGCGCCTCTATCGCCTCAACAGCGGCGGGCGCATCGTGCTGGACTATGACATGAAGATCGCCGAACCCATTCGCGCGATGGGCAGCGAAACCGGAGTCGATATGTGGCCCGTCATGCCCGCCTTTGGCGGTATTCCGACGCTGCTGCTGCGCGGGTCGCGTTCCGATCTGCTGAGCGCCGACAATGCCCTTCGGATGGCGCGCGACATTGGCGAAAGCGCTGAACTGGTCACCGTGCCTGATGTGGGCCATGCGCCAGTGCTCGACGAACCCGAGAGTCTGGCTGCGATCGACCGGCTGCTCGATCGGGTGTTGCGTGGCTGAACCACCGCATATTCTCCATGTCCATGGCAGCTTTTCCCTCGGCGGTAAGGAAGCGCGCGCAACCCGCCTGATGAACATCTGGGGCGACAAGGCGCGCCACAGCATTATGAGCGCCGATCCGTTCGCCATGGGCGCGCGCGACGCCATCGATCCGGGAGTTGATGTCACTTATCCCGATGCCCCGTCCTTTGCGGGCAAGCCCGGCTTTGCGCGCTATCGCGAAATCCGTGCTTTCCTCAAAGGCTTCAACCTTGTCCTGACTTATAATTGGGGGGCGATGGACGCAGTGATGGCCCATCGCCTGGGCGGCGGGACGGCCAAGGGGCTGCCGCCGCTCATCCATCATGAAGATGGCTTCAATGCGGATGAGGCAGAGGGATTAAAGACCAAGCGCAATCTTTTTCGCCGCATTGCGCTCCAACGGGCGCATGGCCTTGTCGTGCCTTCGGTGCTGCTGGAAAGCATTGCGTGCAACGTCTGGAAGCAACCCGCGCATAGGCTGCACCTTATCCGCAATGGCATTGACGTCGCGCGCTATGGCGTCCCGCCCGTGACAGACGCGATTCCCGGTCTGGTGCGCACGCCCGGCAAGCTGCTCGTCGGCACGCTTGCGGGATTGCGCGCGGTCAAGAATATCCCCCGGCTGGTCCGTGCGGTCGCAGCGCACAAGGATCGGCTGCAATTGGTCGTGGTGGGGGAAGGGCCTGAGCGAGCGGCGATCATCGCCGAGGCAGCCGCCCACGGACTGCACGATATGCACATGGCGGGCTTTCTTGACCGTCCCTGGCGCTTCGTCGGTCTGTTCGATATCTTTGCCCTGTCTTCGGATAGCGAGCAATTTCCGATTTCGCTGGTGGAGGCTATGGCGGCCGGACTGCCTGCTGCTTCGATGGATGTCGGTGATGTCGCCAACATGGTTGCGCCGGAAAACCGCCCCTTCGTCGTATGCGATGAGCAAGGGCTGGCTCACGCGCTCGGGCAACTGGCTGCTGACACTGAACTGCGTGCCCGGCTGGGCGCCGCCAATCAGGCGCGCGCCGCCCGCGATTTCGCGGAGGAAACTATGGTAAATGCTTATGCGTCTCTCTACGGCGAAGCTCTGGCCAGCCCCATGATTTTGCGCTAGGGCGCGCGAAATTCGTCATGGGCAGCCGATGCTGCTATAAGGTCGCTTTACCCGGACATGGATCGGGCGCATGTGCAGGAGATGTCGTTGTTCAAGGGGTTGAAGCCCATCGTCTATGGCGGCCGCGAAGTCTGGCCGCTGGTCGAAGGCGGCAAGGGTGTCGCCGTGTCCAACCACGCCAGTTCAGGTGCGTGGGCAGCTGCCGGTGGCATCGGAACAGTGTCCGCAGTCAACGCGGACAGCTATGACAGTTTCGGTAACATCATTCCCCAGATCTACCATGGCCGCACCCGGCGCGACCGGCATGAAGAACTGATCGCCTATGCGATCGATGGCGCGGTCGAGCAGGTGAAGCGCGCGTTCGAGATTGCCGGGGGCAAGGGCGCGATCAACATCAACGTCCTATGGGAAATGGGCGGCGCGCAGCGCGTGCTGCATGGCGTATTGGAAAAGACGCGCGGCATGGTGGCAGGCGTCACCTGCGGCGCGGGCATGCCTTACAAGCTTTCCGAAATCGCGGCATCCTATGACGTGTCCTATCTGCCCATCGTGTCTTCGGGTCGCGCCTTCCGCGCGTTGTGGAAGCGTGCCTATTCCAAGGCGTCGGAATGGCTCGCGGCGGTGGTCTATGAAGATCCGTGGCTGGCCGGCGGTCATAATGGCCTTTCCAATGCCGAGGATCCACGTGCGCCGCAGGATCCCTATCCCCGCGTCAAGGCACTGCGCGACACGATGCGCGAAGGCGGCATTTCGGATGATGTGCCCATCGTCATGGCCGGGGGTGTCTGGGCGCTCAAGGACTGGAACGACTGGATCGATAACCCTGAACTTGGCTCTATCATGTTCCAGTTCGGCACTCGTCCGTTGCTGACGCAGGAAAGCCCCATCCCCCAGGAATGGAAAGATCGCCTGCTGCACCTGGAGCCTGGTGACGTTCTGCTACACAAATTTTCGCCAACCGGTTTCTACAGTTCGGCGATCCGCAATCCCTTTCTCCGCTCGCTCGAAGCGCGGTCGGAACGGCAAATTCCTTTCAGCACGGAACAGGCAGGCGACCACACGCATCAGCTGGATGTCGGCGTAAAGGGCAAGAATTTCTGGGTGACGCTGGGCGATCTTCAGCGCGCCCGCCAATGGTTCGGCGCTGGCTTCACCTCCGCCCTGAAAACGCCAGACAATACGCTGGTGTTCGTAACCGAAGAAGAAAAAGCGGAAATCCGCAAGGATCAGACAGATTGCATGGGTTGCCTCAGCCAATGCGCCTTTTCCAGCTGGATGGATAGCGAGACCAACTCCACAGGCCGCCTTGCCGATCCACGCAGCTTCTGCATCCAGAAATCGCTCCAGGAATCGGTTCATGGCGGCGATCTCGACAAGAATCTGCTATTTGCGGGCCATGCGGCCTAT
The DNA here is from genome assembly GCF_000153545.1 of Sphingomonas sp. SKA58. Classification (NCBI taxonomy): domain Bacteria; kingdom Pseudomonadati; phylum Pseudomonadota; class Alphaproteobacteria; order Sphingomonadales; family Sphingomonadaceae; genus Sphingomonas; species Sphingomonas sp. SKA58. The sequence goes on along the minus strand of NZ_CH959307.1, from coordinate 220,412 downwards.
CGTTTCAAGCAGGATCCTTTCTATTCGAACGGATTCGTCCCGACCGTAAAGCAACTGGTCGATCGTATCCTGACGGGCGATTGATGCAGATGATCGGCGATGTCCCGGGCTTGGCAGTTCTGGAATATGATGCGGCGGATTTTGCGATCATCCGGCCCGGGCAATTTGTGCTCTGCGCCGTGTCGGGCGCGCGCATCGATTTGCAGGACCTGAAATATTGGAGCGCTCGCTGGCAGGAAGCCTATCGGGGGGCTGAAGAGGCGACAGCGGCATATCTACGCCACCAGAATCCGGTGGCTGAAGATGATATTGCCAGGCGCGATTAGCCGCGATCAGCCTTCGATTTTTATTCCAAGCTGGCCTTCACATTTCGCAATTTTCCAGTTTCGTTAACGGCCGCTTTGTTGTAATCTTTCGCCAGAAGCGACGAAGATCGCTCCTGGGTGAAGGATGTCTATTCATGTCTCGTATTGATGTTTTCGGCGACCGTATCTGCATTATCTCCAGCCTGCTGATTGTAGGCTGGTTTTTGTACAGCTTGGTCGGCTGAAAAGCGCGCATTGGCTTTTTGACGGTCTACAGGCTCCACAGCGCCTGAGCAGGGCGATTCGGTTGCCCAGAAAATTAGGCGCCTATCGGAAAACGACCGTCTTGCCGCCATTGCGCAGCACGCGCCGGTCGGCGATCCAGGAAACCGCACGGGCAAGCACCTGCGCCTCGATATCGCGGCCGATGCGGATAAGGTCTTCCGGCGTGGCGCGATGATCGACGCGCTCGACCGCCTGTTCGATGATCGGGCCTTCGTCCAGGTCGGCGGTGACGAAATGCGCGGTCGCACCGATCAGCTTGACTCCGCGCTCATGCGCCCGGTGATAGGGGCGCGCGCCCTTGAAGCCAGGAAGGAAGCTGTGGTGGATGTTGACGCAGCGCCCCGCCAGCCGATCGACCAGCTGCTCCGATAGCACCTGCATATAGCGGGCCAGGATCAGATAATCGGAACGGCCGCGCTCGAAAATGTCGAGCAACGCGGCCTCTTGCGCTGCCTTGTCGCCGTTCGGCGGTAGCTCATGATAGGGGATGCCATGCCATTCGGTGATGCGCCGCATGTCGGGATGGTTGGACACGACGCCCATGATATCTACCGCCAACATACCGGCCTGCCACCGGTGCAGCAGATCGGCCAGGCAGTGCGATCCCTTCGACACCGCAATCAGCATGCGGGGCCGGTGGCGCGCTTCTTCCAGCGACCAATCCATCGCGAAGCGCGTACCGATCGTGGCAAAGTCCGCGCGCAGGGTCTGGGTATCGCGCATCCGATCGTCGGTTGCCTCGAACGCGACGCGCATGAAGAACAGGTCCGCGTCGCGATCGGCATATTGCTGGCTGTCGGTGATGAACCCGCCTCGCTCCGCAAGAAACTGGCTGACGGCGGCGACGATGCCGACACGATCGGCGCAGACCAAAGTCAGCACCCAGGATGAATCAGCAACGTGCGGCAACGGCCCCTCCAACGATATGCGGATTATGCCGTTGCCCTAAGCCATTCAGCTGTTCAACCCGTTAACCGGAACCGCGCTGACGCCGTTGGCTTCGAAACTGGCGATCGGATAGGCGCAATAGTCCGCGGCATAATAGGCACTGGGACGGTGATTACCCGATGCCCCCAGGCCCCCGAACGGCATATTGCCCGCAGCGCCCGTCGTCGGGCGGTTGCGATTGACGACGCCGGCGCGGCTTTCTTCCACCACGCGGCGCCAGAGCGCTTCGTCCTGCGATATCAGCCCGGCGGAAAGTCCGAAACTGGTGGCGTTCGCCGTGGCCATCGCCGCATCGAAATCCGGCACGCGCATTATAGAGAGGACTGGCGCGAAAATCTCCGCGTCCGGCGCATCGACGCCGGTCATGTCCAATATGGCGGGCGTTACGAAAGCGGCGCTGCGATCGTCCACTCCTTCAAAGGGGCGGATTACGCGCGCGCCGCGCGCGATCAGGTCGCTGACAGCCCTATGGGCGCTGGCGGCAGCCTGATCCGACACCAAAGGTCCCATGAACGCCTCGCCCTGTTCGTTCCAGGCGGCAATCGGCAGTCTGGCAGCCAAAGCGGCCGTCGCCTCTACGATGGCGTCACCGGTCGCGCCTTCGGGAACGATCAGCCGGCGCGCGCAGGAACAGCGCTGGCCGGTCGTGATGAAGGCGGAGTTGATAATGATTGACGCGGCATCATCCGGGCTGTCCCAGGCGATCAGCGGGTTATTGCCGCCCAGTTCCAGCGCCATGATGACGTGCGGCCGATCGACCAGAGCCCGGCGCAGTGCTGCGCCAGCGCCCGCTGATCCGGTGAAGAGCAAGCCGTCAATATCGCCAGCGACCAATGCTTCGCCGGTCGCGCGACCGCCGTGAACGACGGTCAACAGGCCATCGGGCAGGCCTGCCGCCGTCCAGGCATCGGCCATGGCTGCGCCGGTGGCGGGCGTGATTTCCGATGGTTTGAACACCACGGCATTGCCCGCGATGAGAGCGGGCACGATATGACCATTGGGCAGATGGCCGGGGAAATTATAGGGGCCAAGCACGGCCATCACGCCATGGCCGCGATGCCGCAGTACCGCGCGGCCAAAGGGCATGTCGGCGGCGCGTTCGCCCGTGCGTTCGGCATGCGCCTTGATCGACACCTCGACCTTGGCGATCATCGACCCGACTTCGGCATCGCTTTCCCACAGTAGTTTGCCGGTTTCCCTTGAGATAAGTTGCGCCAGTTCCGCGCGTCGATCGCCCAATATGGCGGCATAGCTGCGGATGATGGCGATCCGATCGTCCACGGGCAGCGCGCGCCAGCCGGGCAGGGCGGCGCGGGCTGTGGAGATGGCGCGCGCGCAATTGGCGGCGCGCGCCACTGGCCCTTCCCAGATAAGTTCACGCGATGCAGGGTCGAAAGATTGCAGCATATCGGTCACCGGGTCGTCCTTTCCTGCGCTTTTTCCTGTGCGCTCGTCATCGCAAATATGCCGGTCGCGTTACCGGTGTCGAACGCCAGGTCGATCAGCCCGGTTTCGGGGTCGATGTCCCGGCTGATAAATTCGAAGAAAGAACCGGAAACCTGCCGTGTATCTCCCTCGGCGAAGGGGCGCATGACGCTGTCTGCGCGAAATGCCGTCTGGCGCACGCGACCGCTGGCGGAGATTTCCAGCCGCTCCTTCATCGGGCGATCTTCGTCTTTCAGTCGTTGGGCGAGTGTGGCGACATCGGGCACGCGATCGGTCGCATGGTTGAAGGCATTGCCCTCGGTCGCAATCCAGGCCGCTTCGTTGGAACGCGATAGCAGCAGCTGATAGTCAGCGAAGGCCGGGGGGCTATGCTGCCGGTCGAAGGCGGCGACAATGGTCGGCAGCGCGGCCAGCGCGACATCGAAGGCGACAGCTTCATCGGCTGCAAAGCGATTGAGTACAGCCTTCGCCTCCTCGTCCAATGGATCGCGTGAGGTGCCAAACACACGCCGGGCGGCTTCGGAAAATTCGGGGTCGAAGCGGTCGACATGGAGTTCGGAAAGGAAGAACTGCGGAATCGCATCGGGATGATCGATATGGCGATAGGCGCGCCCGGTCATCTTTAGCCGGTCGAGTGGATAAATAGCCGCCATTTCATAGCCCAGCGGCAGGAAGATGCGGGTGAAGGCATCCTCGCCACCGGGGAGATCACCGGTCGGGCCGTCGGGAAAGCGAATGCTGCGCAGCGCGCCATGGTCGAATACGATCCGGCGGCCACGGGCCAGCGCGTCGGCGACATAGGCGTGGCCGCTCGGCACGCGGGTCAGCAAATCGTGGAATAGCGCGACATTCATCGCCATGGCGAAAGCCGCGCGCGACACCTGACCACCGCGTTCCGCCAGCAGTGCGGGGGCGATGTCCAGCATGTCCAGCGTGCGTCGGCCATCAATGTCGCCAAGGGTGCACATCACCAGCCGTTCGATGGTGCTCATATTCTCATTCGACATATAAATGCTCCGGCATGACAGACGGATTGTCTCAGGATATGGCAGTTAAGGCAAATGGTGTCCTGTCATATGCAGATGAGCTTAGGGAATGAATGAACCGCGCAAATGGTTGCCACCGATGAGCGCACTGACCGCGTTCGAGGCAGCGGTGCGCCATGGTGGCTTTTCTCGCGCCGGAGAGGAGATCGGCCTGACGCAGAGTGCGGTCAGCCGCCAGATCGCGCAACTGGAAGCGATGTTGCAAACGCCGCTATTCGACCGGATCGGTCGCCGCGTGCGCCTCAACGATGCCGGGCGGGTCTATGCCGACGCGTTGCTTCCCGCGCTGGATCGCATCCGCCAGGCGACGGCTCGTGCGGCGGCCCGCGCTCCGCAGACCGCGCTGCGCATCGCAACGCTGCCGAGCTTTGGCATGCGCTGGCTTGCGCCGCGCCTGCCACTGCTGACGGCTCGACATCCTGAGTTGGTGATCGACTTCGCCGCGCGCTCGCAGCCCTTTGATTTCACCCATGAGGATTTCGATGCAGCTGTCCATTTCGGTGTCGCGAAGGATTGGCCGGGGGTGCAGATGGACTTTCTGTTCCGCGAAGAGGCCATTCCCGTCTGCGCGCCCGACTGGCTTGCGGCCCATCCATTGCGGACGCCCGCAGACCTGCTGAATGTTCCGCTGCTCAGCCAGACGTCCCGCAGGGATGCGTGGCCCCGATGGCTGGCGGCGGCCGGGGTCGATGCGTCCGAACTGGCACTTGGCCCGACATTCGAACATTTCCTGATGCTGGCCCAGGCGTCGGCCGCCGGGGCCGGGGTTGCGCTGATCCCCAGCTTTCTCATTCGCCCGGAACTGGATGCGGGCACATTGGTGGTCCCTTTTGCCCGTCCATTGTCCAACGAGCAGGCCTATTATCTGGTCTATCCGCCCGAAGCGCTTTCCCGACCGGCCGTCGCGCAGTTTCGCGACTGGATGCTGGAACAGGCGGCGTGACGCGACGTCACTTCTTCGTGGCGAAACACTCCGAACCCGCAGCCTTGATCCGGCTGCACAGACGTTCCGCGTCACTGCTGGTGGCGATGGGGCCAGCCTGAAGCCGCGTGACATTGCCGACGCGGACCAAATAGGGCTGATAGGCGGACAGGCCACTCACCTTGCCAGTCAAGCGACCCCACAGCGTACGCGCGCTGCCTTCCTGACCAAAGGCGCCAAGCTGAACCCGCCAATCCCCTGATGCGGCCGGCGCAGGCGCCGGACGTGGTTGCGGCTTGGGCTCAGCCCTTGGCTGTGGCGTTGCCTGTGGTGCGGCAGCAGCCTGCTGAACGGGCTTTGCCTTGACGATGGGCGCCGGCGTCGATGCCGGAATGTCGGTCGCGCGCACGGCCGAAGGGCCAGGACGGGCCGGTGCGGCAGGCGTGTTTGCCGACAGGTCGCCTTTGCCCTTCTCAATGTTGACCGCCAGGGCCAGGCCCTGCTTGCGCTGATCGTCGGGAATATATTTGTCCATCTGGGCCAGGCTGGTCGTGGCCTGCGTCAGGCCCGAGGCCGACGCGCGGCTCATCAACGCATAAGCGCGCACCCAGTCCTTTGCGATCAAGTCGCCGTTAAATAGCGCCGTGCCGACAATATATTGCGCGCGGGGTTCGCCCCGCATCGCGGCGCGTTGTAGATAGGGCATGGCATTTGCGCGGTCGCCCTGTTGGAACATCAGCAGGCCCAGATTGTCTTCGGCGCGCAAATGGCCCTGCGCCGCCGCCTTGCGATACCAGTCGAGCGCCACCCTGAAATCGGGCTGGACACCCCTGCCAAGCTTGTAGGCCTGACCCATGTTGAACTGCGCATCGGGATCGCCAGCCTCCGCCAAAGGCCGCCATTCGTTGATGGCGCGCGCATAATCGCCTTGCTGCCAGGCATCGACGCCTGCCTTCACATCGGCCAGCGCCGGAGCGCCCATGCCCAGCATCGCCACCAGCGCCACCGTCCCGATCCTATGCCCCATGATGTGCATCCGTGTCATAATCCCTGCCCATTCACTGTCGGACGCTTGTAGCCCGAACGAGGTTAAGAGGCTGTTAGCATAAACGGGTGTCCATTCAGACAGGCTTGGCGCGGTTAACCAAATCTTAGATGCGGCCATGGCATTGCCTTGCGGAACGGGAATGTCTTCGGGGGAAGTGCGTGCGAATTCTGGCATTGGCATCGCAGAAGGGCGGTTCTGGCAAGACGACGCTGTCCGGGCATCTGGCGGTGCAGGCCCAGCGCGCCGGCGCGGGACCGGTCGTCCTTATCGACATCGACCCCCAGGGATCGCTCGCCGACTGGTGGAATGAGCGCGAGGCCGAATTTCCCGCCTTCGCCCAGACCACGGTCGCGCGTCTGGCGTCCGACCTGGAGATATTACGCCAGCAGGGCTTCAAGCTCGCCGTCATCGACACCCCGCCAGCCATCACCATGGCGATCCAGAGCGTGATTTCGGTCGCCGAACTGATTGTCGTTCCCACCCGTCCCAGTCCGCATGACCTGCGCGCCGTGGGCGCGACGGTGGATCTGTGCGAACGTGCGGGCAAGCCGCTGATTTTCGTCGTCAACGCCGCCACGCCCAAAGCGCGGATCACGTCCGAGGCCGCCGTCGCCCTGTCACAACATGGCACGGTTGCGCCGGTGACGCTGCATCATCGCACCGATTTCGCCGCGTCGATGATCGACGGTCGCACGGTGATGGAGGTGGACCCGCGTGGTCGCTCCGCCAGCGAAGTCGAATCGCTGTGGGCCTATGTCTCCGACCGGCTGGAGAAGAATTTTCGCCGCACGGTATTTTCCGTGCCCCATGGCAGCGTCGGCACGGTCGCCGCGCGCCCGGTCGGCGGCGGCTTTGGCCGTCGCGTGAGCCAGTAAGGGAGGCACAGGCATATGGGCGAACCCAAACCACTCGCGTCGCTGACGTCCGGCCTGCTTGCCCGCAAGGGCGCGGCCCAACCGGCCATGCGCCGGCCGATGCTCGGCTTTGGCCGCGGTCCGGTGAACGCGTTGCAACAGGATGATCTGGGATGGAACGACATGGGGTTCGACGTCGAACCTGCGCCCCAGCCCGTGGAACAGCCGGCCGCGATCGGCCTGACGCCGATGGGCGTCACGCTGGATGCACCAGTGCCTGCCGTTGTTACTGAGCGTGAGAATCTGGCCGATCGGATCAACGCCGCGCCTGAGGCTGCGAAGCCCAAGCGGGGTAAGCCGGCGAAGCATGTGAAGCCGGTCGTCGACGTGGCTCAGGGACGCAAGGCGGCCTTCACGCTGCGTCTTGACGCGGATCGCCGCCTCAAGCTTCGCCTCGCCAGCGCCGTGACCGGTCGGTCCGCACAGCAGATGCTGACGCAGGCGCTGGACGAACTCCTGATGACCCTGCCGGAAATCGACCGGCTGGCCGAACAGTTGCCGCAGGGGCGGCGCACGATGACAAAGGGTGGATAAGATGATGAATCGCACGACGTTCGGAAAGGCGGCGATATCCTCGCTGATCGTCGCCACCACCATGGTCGGTTGCACGGGGGCGGCATTCCACCCCCGCGCGTCGATCTCCCAGCCCAAGGGCGATGCCGCGAAACTGGCTGCGAAGGCGACCAAGGCGCTGGATGATCGCGATGCCGGCGACGCGGTGAAGGCGGCAGAGGCCGCGGTCCAGATGGCCCCACAAAATGGCGATTATCGTCAGTTGCTCGGGCGCGCCTATGTCCTGGCCGGGCGCTTCGCATCGGCGGAAACAGCTTTGTCTGACGCCTTGGCGCTTGGCAGCAGCGACGCGCGCACGATCGTCAGCCTGGCGCTGGTGCAAGTGGCGCAGGGGCGATCGGACACCGCGCGCAGCCTGCTGGCGGGCCATGCGGACACGATCCCGGCGTCGGACTATGGCCTGGCCATGGCGATGGCAGGCGATGCGGATAACGGAGTGCGCATTCTGTCGCAGGCGATCCACGATCCTTCGGCGACCGCGCGCACGCGGCAGAATCTGGCCTATGCCTATGCCCTGGCGGGCCGCTGGAAGGATGCGCGATTGGTGGTGGGAATGGACCTCGACCCCGCCGACGCCAACAAGCGCGTGACGGAATGGGCGCAGCTTGCCGCGCCCGCGCTTGCGCCGCAGCGTGTTGCCGCACTGATGGGCGTGACCATGAACGAAGCCGATGCGGGGCAGCCCGCAATGCTTGCGCTTGCGCCGGTGGCGCCCGAAGCGGCTGCCGCTGATCCGGTCGCTCTGGCAGCCGCCGCGCCGGAAGCGGTTTCTCAGCCGGCGGCGGACGTTGAGCCGGTCGCCTTCGCCGATGCCGCGCCTGAAGTGCAGCCTGTTCCCAAGCCGATGGTCGCCGCTGCTCCGATCACGCGCGTTGCCGCACGTGACTTCATCGTGGAGAATCGCAATTCCCGTCTGTCAAAGGCCAAGCCTGCCGCAGTCATCGAGCAGGCCGTTGCCCGCCAGCCGGCCGCACGGATGCAGAAGGCCGCCTTCATCAAGCCGGCATCCAATGCCAGCAACTGGGTCGTGCAATTGGGCGCGTATGACAGCGCCGCGATCGCGCGCGAGAAATGGACCGCCATGGCTGGCCGGAACAGCGCGCTCGGCGCCTTTCCCGTGCTGACCAGCCAGGCGAAGGTTGGCGGTCGGCTTTATCATCGACTGGCGGTGAGCGGCTTTGCCGACCGCAATGACGCGATGACCGCATGTCGCATGATCCGGTCGCAGCATGGGCAATGCTTCGTGCGCGAAACCGCGCCTGGTGCTACGCCACAGCGCTGGGCGGTCTCTGGTCGCGGCCGGCAATACGCCGCGCGCTGATCCCGTTTCTTCCCTAGCATGACGTGAAGCGCGCGGAGCCATCCCGGTTCTGCGCGTTTCTTTTTCCGGGACGATATGGGTGAAAATTGGCTCCCCGAGTAGGATTCGAACCTACGGCCATTCGATTAACAGTCGAATGCTCTACCGCTGAGCTATCGGGGAGCGGCCCCGCACTGAGCCGGGCAGGCCGCGCATATGCAGCGCCAGGCGGGGCTTGGCAAGGGGGAGGAGAGAAATTGTCCCGCCGCCCTCAATCATTTCCGCTGATGATGTCCGCGAACAGATCAGGATCGACGTTGGCGCCGGAAATGACCACGGCCCGATCTCCATCACAGGGCGGAGCCTTGCCTGCGAGCAGAGCCGCCAAGGCCACGGCTCCGCCCGGTTCTGTCACCAGTTTCAGCGTCGAGAAGGCAAAGCGCATCGCGGCGCGCACCTCTGCGTCGCTGACCGCAAGGCCACCTGCCAGCAACATTTGGTTGATCGGAAAGGTGAGGGCGCCCGGACTGGGGGCCAGCAGAGCGTCGCAGATGGATGTTGCGCCTGGCGCCACCTGCTCGCGCACGCCGCTGGTTAGTGATCGGGCCGTATCGTCATAGCCGTCCGGTTCGACGCTGTAGAGCGCGATATCGGGGCGGGCTGCCTTGACGGCCGTGGCGATGCCGGAGATCAGTCCGCCACCGCCGCAGCACACCAGGATTTGCGTGATATGGGCCTGCGCCTCCTGCGCCTGATCAAATATTTCCAAGCCGACCGTGCCCTGGCCTGCCATGACATGCGGATCGTCGAAAGAGGGAAGCAGGGTTGCGCCGCCGTCGCGGGCGAGGCGGGTCGCGATGTCTTCCCGGCTTTCGGTCAACCGGTCATAGGGAATGATGCGGGCGCCCATCGCGCGCGTGTTGGCGGCCTTGATGGCGGGCGCGTTGGACGGCATGACGATGGTAGCGGGCATGTCGAGCATGCGCGCGGCGCAGGCAACGCCCTGCGCATGATTGCCCGATGACCAAGCGACCACGCCTGCTGCCCGTTCTTCTGATGACAGGCGCGCCAGGCGATTATAGGCACCGCGGAATTTGAATGATCCGGTATGCTGCGCGCCTTCGAACTTGATGAAGATGCGGCTGCCAATGCGTTCATTGAGCACGCGGTTCTCGATCAGTGGCGTGCGCACCGCTACACCGTCGAGCAGACGGGCGGCGTCCAGCACATCGGCAATCTGGATGGCGGGGGAATCAGGCATCGGACACTCCTTGCGACAGACGGCATAGACCGGACGCATGGCACCTGTCAGTGCAGGATCATCGCATATGTGGAGTGGAAAGTGGCTCCCCGAGTAGGATTCGAACCTACGGCCATTCGATTAACAGTCGAATGCTCTACCGCTGAGCTATCGGGGAGCAACCCGGCTTTCGCTGGGCAGGCCGCGCCTATAGCAGCGCCTTTCTTGCCATGGCAAGCGTCAAATTGTCGAAATATCCTGCCCGGAAGCCCTAGGCGATGAACTGCTCCGCAGCGATCCGGTCGTCAAGCGTATGCTCAGGATCAAACAAGAGGGTGAGCGGGGTGGTCCGGTCGATGCGGACTTCCACCTGCGCGACGTCGCGCACTTCGCGCTGGTCGGCGACAGCGCTGACTGGCCGCTTGACGGGATTAAGGACGGAAAAACGGATCCGCGTTGCTTCCGGCAGGATCGCGCCGCGCCAGCGTCGTGGACGAAAGGGGCTGATCGGCGTCAGCGCCACCAATGCGGATCCCAACGGCAGGATAGGACCATGCGCCGACAGATTATAAGCGGTGGAGCCTGCCGGCGTCGCTACCAGCACACCGTCGCAAACCAGTTCGGGCAGAACGATCCGGCCATTCACCTCTACCTCCAATTTGGCGGTCTGGCGCGTTTCGCGCAGCAGCGACACCTCATTGATGGCGGGAATCGAAAACTGCTCGCCATCGACAGTGTCGACCGTCATGCGCAGCGGATTGACCTTGAAGCTCTTCGCCTTTGAAAGCCGCTGGTCCAGCCCGTCGAGTCGCCATTCGTTCATGAGGAAGCCCACGGTACCGAGGTTCATGCCGAATATCGGCAGAATGCGTCGTGCCTCCAACATCGCATGCAGGGCCTGGAGCATAAAGCCATCTCCGCCCAGCGCGACAACCATGTCCGCCTGCTCGATCGGGGCGAAGTCATATACGGCGCGCAGCCTTTCTTCCGCCGCGCGCGCCGCTGGAGTAGGAGACGCGACCAGAGCGCGCCGGCTATCGACGCTCATCCGCCGGTCACGCTCATGTGACGACGGGTGGCGGCGGGCGCGTTTGCGCCAATGTGGAAGTCATGCGCAGCAGGCTTGAGGCGCAGCGCCCGGTCGACAAGCGGCTGGACCGCGTCCGGTCCGCCTTCGCGAAGCGCCGCCTTGAAATCGACATGGTCCTCATGCCCCAGGCACATGAATATCTTGCCTTCGCAGGTCATGCGGATGCGATTGCAATCGGCGCAAAAATTGCGGGTGAGGGGGGTGATGAGGCCCAGCCGCACCCGCATGCCGTCAACGGCATGATAGCGCGAAGGGCCGCCGGTGCGATGCGCGATCGGGGCCAAGGGGTGCTCGGCCGCGATATCGTCTATCACCTGTGTCAGCGGAAGATAATGATCGGTCCGGTCTTCACCCGTATCGCCAAGCGGCATGGTCTCAATGAGGCTGAGGTCGAAACTCTGGCTGTCGCACCAGCGCAGCATCGGCAGGATTTCGTCGTCATTGATGCCTTTGAGCGCGACCATGTTGATCTTGACGGCAAGGCCGGCCGCGCGCGCGGCATCCAATCCCGCGAACACGCGGCCGATATCGCCGCCACGCGTCACGTCCGCAAAGCGCGCAGGATCGCGGCTGTCGAGGCTGACATTGACGCGGCGGACGCCCGCATCGAAAAGGTCCTGCGCATGACTATCGAGCCGGGTCGCGTTGGTGGTGAGGGTCAGTTCGTCCAGTCCGCTACCCAGATGACGGCCGATCCGCCGCACCAGTTCGCCAATGTCGCGCCGGACCAATGGCTCTCCACCCGTCAGCCGGATTTTCGTGATGCCGCGCGCGATGAAGAGATCGGCCAGCAGCGCAATCTCCTCCAGGCTCAAGACCTGATCACGGGGCAGGAAATGCATTCGTTCGGCCATGCAATAGCGGCAGCGCAAATCACATCGATCCGTCACCGAAATCCGCAAATAGCTGATCCGGCGGCCCAGAGCGTCGATCAATGGTGCGGACGAGGAAGTGGCTGTGGCCATGGGGTATAGCTAGGCGATGGCCATGGCCCGTGCAAGCACCCCGGTTGCAGTGACGCAAACGGGTCGGTAACGCCTTGCTGATAGGACGGCGCGATGCGCGGCGTCGGGGAGATACAGACAGTGGGCGGGGACGCCACATCGGCGACACAGCATAGCCTGTTCATTCTATCACTGGGCGACCGTGACGGCCTGTCGCAGGCGGCGCGGGCGATTGGGTGGCGCAGTATCGGCGCACGCCGGGCTCGGGACGCGCCGCAGCGCTTCCTGCGAAGCGAGGCCCAGGTCGCGCTCATCGATCTGCGCAGCGATGCCGACGTCGACGCGTTGCTGACGCCTTTGGTGCCTGCGATGGAGGCGGGCGGCGGCGCGCTGGTCGTGCTGCTCGATTCCGGCGAGGAGGCCCGGGTTCCGGCCCTGCTGGCCGCCGGTGCCACGCATTTCCTGCTGGCGCCCTTTAGTCCCGATGGATTGCGCGCGGTTCTTCTGTCGGCGCAGCGTCTGGTCGAGCGGCTGGGCGGGGAGCAGGGCGCGCGGCATCGGGCGCAGCGAATAAGGCGGGGGGATGCGCTCTACTGGCAATTGGGCAGCGATGGACTGTTGCGGGTCAGCGACGCGCTCGCGCGGCACCTGGCGCTAGATGCGCCGACATTGGCTCCCGCGGCCCTGGTGCGGCATTTGCCGCGGGCCGAGCGCATTGGCGTGCTGACGGCGTTGCGCGCTATGGCGCGCACCGGGCGGCCCGCGTCCCTGGCCCACGGACTGCCGGAACGGCCGGGGGACCGCCTGGTCCACCATCTGCGCATTGAAGACGGGCAGGTCGCGGCCGATGTCGAATGGCTGTCCGACCAGCATGAGCGCGACAGCAGCAGCCGCGACTATCTTACCGGTCTGCGATCGCGACAGGCCGCGCTCGACTGGTTGGACCGGCGGACCGGGTTGCCGACCACTATCCTGCTGCTGTCGATCAGCCAGTTCGAACGGATGAACGCGGCCTATGGGCAGGTAGTGGGCGACGCGCTGCTCGGCCGGATCGCGCGGCGGATCGAACGCATGGTCGATGATGTCGCACCCGGCGCGATGGTGGCGCGGATCGCCGGGACCGAATTTCTGGTCGGCCTTGCAGGCGAGCAGGGGAATGGCGATCGGGCGACATTTCTGGCGCGCCAACTGATCAGTGCGATCGGGCGGCCCTTCAGCGCGGGCGATCACCTCATTCGCCTGATCGCGCGGTGTGGTATCGCGCAGGCGCGCAGCGAAGATGATGCGACCCATTTGCTGCGGCGCGCGGGCATGGCGCTGGCTGACGCGCGGCAGGCTGGCGGTGAAGGCATCAGGATATTGTCGGCCGAAAAACAAAGTCGGCAGGTTGATCCCGATCGGCTGGAAACCGACCTGCGTCTTGCGCTGGATCGGGGCGAAATCTGTATCGTGTTCCAGCCGCAATATCCGGTGAATTCGGAGATCATCAGCGGGGTTGAGGCGCTGGCCCGCTGGAACCACCCCCATTACGGCCCGCTCGGCGCAGGCATCCTGTTCGCGACGGCCGAACGGTCCGATTATATGTTGCCGCTGTCCGCGCATATATTGGGTGAGGCGTTGCGGCAGGCGGCGGCCTGGCCGCGTGCCTTGTCCGGCCTTCGCCTGTCGATCAATGTCACCGCCGCAGATATCGCCCAGCCGCAATTCATGCCCGACTTGCTCGACATGGTCGACCGGAGCGGGTTTCCCCGGGCGCGGCTGACGGTCGAAATCACTGAAAGCGGGCTGATCCACGACGTTGATGCCGCCGCCGCGCTGCTGCGCGCTCTACGCACCGAAGGGCTAGCGGTGGCCATCGACGATTTCGGCACCGGCTATTCCAGTCTGGCCTATTTGAAATCCCTGCCGCTGGATTATCTCAAGATCGACAGTGGTCTGGCGCAGGATATTGCCGGCACCGCGCGGGACAGGATCATCGTGCGGGGCATCATCCACATGGCCAAGTCCTTGGGGCTCAAGGTCATCGCCGAAGGTGTCGAAACCGAAGAGCAGTTGGACCTGCTGGCGCGCGAGGGGTGCGATTATTACCAGGGGTTCTTGCGGTCGGCAGGCATATCTTCGGCCGAACTGGTGGCGCTGGTTCTCGCATAAGGAAAAGGCGCGGGATCGCTCCTGCGCCTTTTCCAGTTTTGCCTTGTAGACGAAAGTCCGGCTTACAGCGAGGCTTTGAGCTTTTCGACCAGATCGGTCTTTTCCCAAGGGAAAAAATCGCCCTCAGGCTTGCGCCCGAAATGGCCATAAGCAGCCGTCGGCTGATAGATCGGTTTGTTAAGGCCCAGATGCGTGCGAATGCCGCGCGGGGTCAGGCCGCCCAGTTCCTTGAGCGACTTGATTGCGTCCTCGATCCTGTCGTCGCCCACCGTGCCGGTGCCATGCGTGTCGACATAGAGGGACAGCGGTTCGGCGACGCCGATCGCATAGGCAATCTGGATTGTGCAACGCTGGGCAAGACCTGCGGCCACGACATTCTTGGCGAGATAGCGCGTGATATAGGCCGCAGACCGGTCGACCTTCGTCGGGTCCTTGCCGCTGAAGGCGCCACCGCCATGGGGTGACGCGCCGCCATAGGTGTCGACGATGATCTTGCGACCGGTAAGGCCCGCGTCGCCATCCGGCCCGCCAATTTCGAAGCTGCCAGTCGGGTTGATGTGGTAGACTGTTTCGTCCGAAAGCAGATCGGCGGGAATGACCTTGGCCACCACGTCCTTCACATAAGCCTTGAGTTCAGCCTCCTTATCACCCTGATCATAGCCCTTGGCATGCTGAGTCGATACCACGATCGCGGTGCAGGCGACCGGCTTGCTGCCTTCGTACCGCAGCGTGACCTGGCTCTTGGCGTCTGGTTCCAGGAAGGGGGCTGCTCCGGAGTGGCGATCGGCCGCCATGGTTTCCAGAATCTTGTGGCTGTAATAAAGGGTGGCAGGCATCAGGTCGGGCGTGTCGTTGGCGGCGTATCCGAACATAATACCTTGATCGCCAGCGCCTTCGTCCTTGTTGCCGCTTGCATCCACGCCCTGCGCGATGTGCGCGGACTGAGCGTGGAGGTTATTTTCAAAGCGCAGAGTTTCCCAATGGAAACCATCCTGTTCATAACCGATCCGCTTCACCGTTTCGCGAACGGTGCGTTCAATTTCTTCCTGCGCGCCAGGCGCCCAGGCGCCGTTTTCATAGACGCCCTTGCAGCGGATTTCGCCGGCCAGAACAACAAGCTGTGTCGTCGTGAGCGTTTCGCAGGCAATGCGCGCTTCGGGGTCTTTGGACAGGAACAGGTCGACGATCGCGTCGGAAATCTGGTCGGCGACCTTGTCGGGATGACCTTCGGATACGGATTCGGACGTGAAGAGGTAGTTTGAACGCATGGTTGCTCCAGTCTGATGCTGTGTCTGCGTATAAAGAAATCTTTATGTGCAGCGGGTGCCTTAGCGGCTGCGTCGTCGTGTTGCAACGGCGGCACCCAATAACCCCAGGGTGAACAAGGCAGGGAGAAAGTTGCCGAAGCGCGAAAATGGCGTGGGCGCCAGCGCCGGCGGAAGGCCGCTATCCAGATAGCCCGCGCGATTTGGGGCGATGGAGCGGACGATTTGGCCACGGGCATCGATGATGGCCGACACGCCGGTAGGCGTTGATCGGATGATGGGCATCCCTTCCTCCAGTGCACGCAAACGCGCCTGGGCGAGGTGCTGGACCGGTCCCCAACTGCCGAACCAGGCATCGTTGGACGGGTTGAACAGGAATGCGGGACGGTCGTCCCGGTCGATTACCTGACCCGAAAAGATGATTTCGTAGCAGATCTGGACGCCCATTTTCAGCGATGGCCGTCCAAGCGTCGCGGGCAAGGTCAGACTTTGTGGGCCGGGCCCTGGCCAGAAGTCCGCGTCGCCAGGCACCAGGCGTGACAGGCCGATGGGCTCCAATATGTGCCGCATCGGCAGATATTCCCCATAGGGAACCAGATGCGCCTTGGAATAGCGGCCGGCGATCGTCGCTTGCGGCGTCACGATCCACACACTGTTGTTGGCACCGGCCAGTTTGCTGACGGGAACGCCATTCTGATCGACCGTCTTGAAATAGACCTTGTCCCCGCCGGTCAGGAGCAGATCGCCCGGTCCCAACAGGCCTGCGAGCCGCGCACGCCAGTCGGGTTCCATGTCGAGATAGGCGGGTATGGCGGCTTCGGGCCAGAAGATGAGGCGGGGTGCCGGGCGCGGCGCGCCGGACAAGATACGCAGCTTCTCGAAGTTGCGATATTCGGCCTCGACCGAATATTTCTCTTCCTGGCCGATATTGGGCTGGACCACGCGCACGCGCGGCGCGCCACCGGGTGTCAGTGGGGCAGGGGTGATCCAGCCGATCAGGGCCAACAGGACGATCGGTGCTGCAATCACGCCGCCCAGCCGTGCCTGACCATGAACGGCGAACATCAACGCGCCTGCGGCCAATATCACCAGCGCGCCAAGCCCATAGGTGCCGATCACGGTTGCCGAAATGGCGGCGCCCGTTGGCAACAGGATGACGCCAAGCGGATTCCAGGCAAATCCGGTAAACAGCGTCGCACGCAGAAATTCCGTGACGATCCAGCAGGCCGCAAGCATGAAGAGCGAGGCTGTCGGGGACAGCGCGAAGCGATGCGTCATCCACCAAGCGCCCAACGTCGCCAGCCCCGGATAAACTGCCAGATACAGCGAAAGAAGGATCACGGCGCCATAACCGAACCAGTGCGGCATGGCATCCTGGAAGGTGAAGGCGTGCGCGATCCAGTTGAGGCCAAGCGTGAAATGCCCCACGCCGAACAGCCAGCCGCGCAGGAAGGCGGTGCGGCGGTCGGAGGCTTTGGCGATCAGGATGATGAGCGCAGCCAGACACACCAGCGTCACCGGCCAGAGGCTGAGCGGGGCGAACCCGGTGGCGGACAAGAGCCCTGCCAGCAGCGCTGCAACCTTTGGATGACGGTCAAAGGCGGCCTGGATCATGGCGATCAGCGGACCCTGTCCATGGTCGCGCTGGAGCATGCGTCGCTCTTGCCTTGCGTTCCCGAGAAGGCGGACACCGCAAGGAATCCGGCAACGATCAGGATCAGGAAGGCGGCGGAAAGCAGCGCCAGATATTTTTCGATGAACGCCTTGATGGGGCGACCGAATTTCCAGAACAGGATGCCGACCAGCATGAACTGAAAACCGCGGCTCAGGATACTGGCCCAGAGGAAGGTGAAGAGAGGCAGACCGATAAAACCGGCGGTGATGGTGATCAGCTTGAAGGGGATGGGCGTCGCGCCCTTGATCAGGATGATCTCCGCGCCATAGTCCCGCAAATAGCAGGCTGCGACCGGAAATTTTTCCGCCAGGCCCAGGGCGTTAAGAATCTGGGTGCCGATCGCTTCGTAGAGGAAATAGCCGATCGCATAGCCGAACAGCCCGCCCAGCACCGACGCGATGGTGCAGATCAGCCCGAACCGGATCGCGCGTTCCGGCCGGGCCAGGCACATGAGGCCGAGCAAAGGGTGCGGCGGGATAGGGAAAAAGCTGGATTCCATGAAGCTCACGGCGAAGAGCCAGCGTTCGGCATGGCGGTGCGCGGCTTTCGCCAGCGTCCATTGATAGAGCCTGTTGAGCATCGCGGGCCACCTAGCCGAGAAGCCGGCGCGCTGCCAGTGGTTTCGCCAGCTTCGTCATGTTGTGTAACCGACTGGTCGGCCGTGACGTCAGACGGCGTTGACGCCGCCGCGCCGTCTGGGCAAGACCGGCTTCCCTTGTCGTCTGTTTGGTCCGCACGCTTGAATATCTCTTCGATTCCCTGGGACAAGGTGCGGCAACGGGCGGGCGGCGTGACGTTCGCGCTGGTGCTCAATCTGCTGCTGTTGCTGGCGCTCTTCACCCTCTCGCCGTCTTTTCAGCCGCCCAAGATGGACCCGCGCCTGCCGGTCACTTTCGAAACGGAAGCAGGCCCAAAAGCTGCCAAGGAAGAAGCAAAAGCGGAAAAGGCGGAACGGAAGGAAAAAAGCAAGGCAGAGCCGCAGAAGGTGGAGGACCCCGTCGTTCGACCGCCGGTCAAGGTCGAAAAGCCGGCCGAGCAGCCACCATCCCCTTTTCCGTTCCTGACGCTCAATCGCGAGCAGATGGCGTCGGCCGACATTGGCAAGATGCCTTCGCGTGCGCCGGGCGAAGGCGCGGCAGGACAGGGAGACAGCGCGGCCGTCGCCGGGCCGGGCGAAGGTCCTGGCGGGGTTCAACTGTTCGAGGCGGAATGGTATCGGCGGCCGACCCATGCGGAATTGTCGCCCTATCTGCCCAATGATGCGCCGGCCAATGGCTGGGGGCTGGTGGCGTGCAAGACCATCGACCATTATCATGTGGAAAATTGCCAGGTGATGGGGGAATCTCCGATGGGGTCGGGCTTTGGTCGTGCCGTGCGGCTGGCCGCCTGGCAATTTCTTGTCCTGCCGCCGCGCGTCAACGGCAAGGTGATGGTGGGCAGCTGGGTGCGCATCCGCATCGACTATAGCCGGCGCACCGCGCCCTCCGGCGGCTAG
This sequence comes from Sphingomonas sp. SKA58, assembly GCF_000153545.1. Lineage (NCBI taxonomy): Bacteria > Pseudomonadati > Pseudomonadota > Alphaproteobacteria > Sphingomonadales > Sphingomonadaceae > Sphingomonas > Sphingomonas sp. SKA58. Next base: position 201,765 of record NZ_CH959307.1, on the reverse strand, counting down.
GGGCCATTGCTGCCGGGGCGGCCCGCGCGCTCATATCGTCTCGGGGTCTAGACCCCCCGTCAAGAACGGGAGGCAAATTCATGCAAATAGCGATCCTGACTTTTGATGGGTTCAACGAACTGGACAGTTTCGTCGCGTTGTCGCTGTTGAACCGCGTGCATGGCTGGCGCGCGACCATCTGTGCGCCGAACGCCACGGTCACGTCGATGGGCGGCGTTACGGTGACGGCCGGAGCGAGGCTGAACGAACTGCCGGATATGGATGCCATCGTTGTAGGAAGCGGCGTGCGGACGCGCCAGATCGCGGCGGATATGGAGTTGATGGCGCGGCTGCAGCTTGACGCTGCCCGGCAATTGATCGGTGCGCAATGTTCCGGCGCGCTGCTTCTGGCGGCGCTTGGCCTGCTGGGCGATGGGCCGGTCTGCACTGACGTCACGACCCGTCCATGGATAGAGGCCGGTGGCGCGAGCGTGATAGATGCGCCCTTTCACGCCTCCGCCAATGTCGCCACGGCGGGTGGATGCATGGCGGCCTATTATCTTACCGCCTGGATGATCGCGCACGGGGCGGGGGAGGCGCAGGCGCGGTCGGTGATCGATTATGTGGCGCCGGTGGGCGAGAAAGAGGCGACGGTTGAGCGCGTGATGGGCGTGGTGTCGCCCTTCCTGGCTTGATTTGACGCCACTAGGAGATTGAAAGGGTCGCCTTGGGCGTCCCCGTCATCAAAAGGGCGTCCGGCAAGCCAGACGCCCTTCGCTTTGGGATCAGAATATCAGGTCAAGCGGTGTAGACCTTTTCCACAGCGGCGCGGAACTTCGCCATGTCTTCGGCCGAACCCACGGTGACGCGCGAGACGGTGGGCCAGATGGGCCAGTTGCGACCGATCTGCACCTTTTCGGGCGTGGCGAGCATCGCAGCCTGCATGTCCTTGGCGGGCTTTTTCCAGTCCATCATGAACATGTTGGCCTGGCTGCCCGTCTGCACATCAATGCCCTTCTTGGTCAGCCACGCGATGGTTTCTTCGCGGTTGGCGATCATTTCCTCGCGGCGGGCCTTGATCAGCGCGGCTTCGGGGTAGACCGCATTGCCGCACGCCATGGCGGTGATGGACAGGCCGCCCGCCGTCGGGCCGAACAGCATGATCCGCTTCTGCAATTCGGGATCAGCGAAGGTCAGGCCCAAGCGCACGCCCGCCATGCCGAATAGCTTGGAGAAGGTGCGCATGACGACCAAATCCTTGCGCCCCGCCACCAGCTTTGCCGCACTCGGCGCTTCGGAGAAATGGATATAGGCTTCGTCCACCAGCAGGACCGAATCCTTGGGCTTGTTGGCAAGCAGCCATTCGATGTCCGCGAGCGGCGTCACCGTGCCGGTCGGATTGTTGGGCGTGCAGATATAATAGAGGCCGGCATTGGGATTGGCAGCCAGCATCGCCTTGACGTCATGGCCCGCGCCCGGCGCTTGAGGCGCCTTCGCGATCGGTGCCTTGAGATAGTCGGCGGTGCGCCATGCCGATTCGAACGTGGGATCGGCAGTCACCAGCCCCTTGGTGGGCGAGCAGAAGGCGGCGACCGTGCTGACCAGCGGACCGCCCGAACCGGGCCAGAGCATCACATGGCTTTCGGGAATGCCCTCTACCGAGGCGACGGTCTTGACCAGGTCGCCGCGATAATTGTCGGGATCATACCAGTTGCCGAGCGCAGCGGCCTTCGCCGCGGCATCGACGCCCGAAGGGAAGGGGCCGGTCCAGCATTCGTTGGAGCCGATGCGCACGGCCCCGGCGACGCCACGCGCGGCCTGCTGCTGCGCCTGGGCCGCTCCGCCTAGCAGTGAACTGGCTGCGACGCCCGCTCCCACCAACGCGGCAACTTCCGCGATCTGGCGGCGCGAATAACCGCGTTCCATCAGGTCTTCCCTGGCATCCTTGTTCAGCATCATGGTCATATCGTCCGTCCCCGTTCTGCAAGAAGCACACACAGACGAAAGACGAAGCGGCGGCACATTTCCGCAATGTGCCGCCGCCTGATCATGATATTATTTTGCGCGTATGGGACGCCGCGTCTTACGCCGTCCAGACCTTGTCTACGGCCGCATTGAAAGCGTCCATTTCCTCCATCGATCCGACAGAGACGCGCGAGACATTGGGCCAGATCGGCCAGTTGCGTCCGATCTGAACCTTTTCGGCCAGGATGGCGGCCTGCATTTCCTTGGCCGGCTTGCCCCAATCGACCATGAACATGTTGGCTTGACTGCCCGGAATGACCTTGATCCCCTTGGATTTCAGGTGACTGACCGCCTTGTCACGGGCAGCGATCATTTCCGCCCGACGCGCCTTGATAAGGTCGGCCTGGGCTACGGAAACGGTGCCGGCGGCGACCGCTGTCATCGGCAGCATTGCCGTCACCTGCCCGCCATCATACCGCATCATCTTCTGCATCAATGCGGGGCTGGCGAAGGTCAGGCCGAGCCGCATGCCCGCCATCCCGAACAATTTGGAAAAGGTGCGCAAGACCAGTACGTCGTCCCGTGATGCCGCCAGCTTGGCGGCATTGGGTCCATCGAACCAGTGGATATAGGCTTCATCGACGACCAGGATCGAATCCTTGGGCTTGTTATTGGCCAGCCATTCGATGTCGGCCAGTGGCGTTACGGTGCCCGTGGGGTTGTTGGGCGAACAGATATAATAGACCCCGGCATTGGGATCGGCCGCCAGCATCGCCTTGACGTCATGGCGATAATCGCTGGTCAGCGGAACCTTCGTGACCTTGGCGCCCAGCCAGTCGCCGGTGCGCCAGATCGCTTCATAGGTCGGATCGGCCGTTACGATGCCGCGCGCGGGCGAGGCATAGGCGACTGCCACGCGGCTCAGCGGATCGGACGATCCGGGCCAGGCGGTGACATGGTCGACCGGAATACCTTCGACTGCGGACACCGCCGCGAACAATTTCTGATGCTCGCTGTCCGGTTCGTACCGATTGCCTTCATTGACCAGCTTGTACGCGGCTTCCGCCGCGACGGGGAAAGGGCCGGTCCAGCATTCATTGGCGCCAATGCGCACGGCGCCCTCGACCGGCTTGGCCGCCTGCTGTGCGGCCGCGCCGGTAACGCGCAGAGTTGCGGTCGCAGCGCCGAGCAGCGCCGCCGCCTTGGCCAGTTGGCGGCGCGAATAGCCGCGGTCGATGAGATCCTGTTCGAAATGAGTCATATCTGGTTGGGTCGCCATGGTCCTGTCTCCCTGCGGGCCGTGCGTGGAAAGGCCGTCCCTCCTTTGGACGAACCTATCGATTGTTTCCGCCATGTGAATGGCGGACTGTCTTGTTGAGACGATTTTTAGCCGTCCTTTGGATGCACGAATCTTGGCACTCTTCCGGTCAATCTGTTAGCGCTTGTCCATGCCAACGACGCCCGCCGCAGCCGCCCGCCAGATCCTTGTCCTGCTGCAGGAGGTGATGGCGTCGCGCAACAGCGCCCAGGCCAAGCTCAACAAGGTCGTGGAGATCATCGGCCAGTCGCTCTCAAGCGAGGTCTGTTCGATTTATCTGGTGCGTGAAGGCGTGCTGGAACTGTTTGCCACGCGCGGCCTGAAACAGGAAGCGGTCCATGTCACGCGGATGGCCATGGGGGAGGGGCTGGTGGGCCTCATTGCCACCAATGTCGAGACGCTGAACCTGGACGAGGCGGCGGCGCATCCCGACTTTTCCTATCGCCCTGAAACCGGGGAGGATCGCTTTCACAGCTTTGCCGGCGTGCCGATCGTCCGGCGCGAGCGGTCGATCGGCGTCTTGTGCGTGCAGCATGTGGAGCCGCGCCGGTATGAAGAAGTCGAGATCGAGGCGTTGCAGACGGTCGCAATGGTGCTTTCCGAGCTGATCGCCAATGCTGAACTGGCCGATGACGGTCCGGCCGATGCCCGCGTCGCGGAAACGGGCACCACCATCTTGCAGGGATTGCAGCTGGTGATGGGCATGGCGCGCGGCCATGCGGTGTTCCACCAACCGCGAATCCATGTCGAACATACGGTCGCGGAAGATACGGAGGCCGAACGCGCGCGGGTCATTTCCGCTTTCGCCAAGATGCGCGAGCAGATCGACCGGATGACCGGCGCGGCCGAGTTCGGAACTGAAGGCGAGCATCAGGAGGTGCTCGAAACCTACAAGATGTTCGCCTATGACGAAGGCTGGATCCGGCGCATCAACGAGGCCATCGACAGCGGCCTGACGGCCGAGGCGGCGATCGAGCGGGTTCAGCAGCGAACCCGCATGCGCATGCGGCAGATTGACGATCCGCTGTTGCAGGATCGCATGCATGACCTCGAGGATATGGCGAATCGGCTGCTCCGCATCGTGTCGGGGCAACTGGGGACCGCGGCGCAACTGGGCTTGCGTCAGGACGCCATATTGATCGCCCGCAATCTGGGCCCGGCGGAATTGCTGGAATATGACCGTCGGCGGTTGAAGGGCGTGATCCTGGAGGAAGGGTCGCTGACCGCCCATGTCACCATCGTTGCGCGCGCCATGGGCGTGCCCGTTCTGGGGCGTGTGCGGGATGTTCGCCACAAGCTGAACGAGGGCGACCTTATTCTGCTGGACGTTGCGGAGAACACGGTGCTGATCCGCCCTGGTCCCGACATGGACGAGGCGTTCGAGAACAAGCTGCATGTAACGCAGAAGCGTCGCGCGGAATTCGCCGCGATGCGCGACCTGCCGTCCGTGACCACCGATGGGCAGCGCGTCGAATTGATGGTCAATGCAGGCCTGCGCGAAGACGCGCAGGCGCTGGACCTGGTCGGAGCGGACGGCATCGGCCTGTTCCGCACCGAATTCCAGTTCCTGGTGTCCGCCACGTTGCCGCAGCGCGAAAAGCAGCAGCGGCTTTATAAGGATGTGCTGGACGCGGCGGGCGATCGTCCGGTCATTTTTCGCACGGTCGATATCGGCGGTGATAAGGCGCTGCCCTATATGCAGCGCGATGGTGACGAGGAGTTGGAGGATAACCCGGCCATGGGATGGCGCGCCTTGCGCCTTGCGCTGGATCGCGATGGCCTGATGAAGGCGCAGGCGCGCGCGTTGCTGGAGGCGAGTGCGGGGAAGGTGCTCAATATCATGTTTCCGATGGTGTCGGAGCCTTGGGAATATGAGGCGGCGCGCGATCTGGTGGAGCATCAGCGCGAATGGCTGCAAGGTCATCGGAAAAAGCTGCCGATTGCAGTCAAATATGGCGCGATGCTCGAAGTGCCGGCACTGGCCGAAGTGCTCGACCTGCTGCTGCCGCGCGTCGATTTCCTGTCGATCGGCACCAATGACCTGACCCAGTTCCTGTTTGCCGCGGACCGTGCCCACCCAAAGCTGGCGGAACGCTATGACTGGCTCAGTATCGCGATCCTGCGATTTCTGGACAGGGTCGTTCGCGCCTGCGTCGCGCATCAGGTGCCGGTCGGCGTATGCGGCGAAATGGGCGGGCGAACGCTGGAGGCGATGGCGCTGATCGGCCTTGGCATCCGGCGTCTGTCGATCACGCCGGCATCGGTTGGCCCGGTCAAGGCGATGATCCGCGCTATCGATGCCACGCAGCTGCAATCGACGATGCGTGAATGGCTTGATAGCGGCGCGCCGGACATACGCGAACGGTTGACGCAATGGGCGTCCGACCGTGACGTGGAACTGACCTGAAACGGCGGGACTGGCGTTGACAACGCCCGTCCCGCAATGAGACAAGGCCGACCATCACAGGTCGCGGAGCAACATGGCAGAAGAACCAGACATTGAACCCGGCGCGACGCCGGTGGAAGACACGCAGCCCAAGACGCCCGGCGCGAAGCTGCGCGCCGCGCGAGAGGCGCAGGGGCTGTCGCTTCAGGACGTGGCCACGCGCACGCGCATTGCATTGCGGCAACTTGAGGCGGTCGAGCGCGACGATTATGGCGCGCTGCCGGGCATTCCTTACGCAGTCGGTTTTGCCCGGGCCTATGCGCGCGCTGTCGATGTAGACGAAGTGGCCATCGCCGCTGAGGTGCGGGAAGGCGTCCACGGTTCCGATCTGGGTGCTAACCGCTACGAGGCATTTGAACCCGCCGATCCGGCGCGGGTGCCGTCGCGCACGCTGGCCTGGACGCTGGCGGCGGTCGTCCTGCTGCTCATCGGCGGTTATATCATCTGGCGCACGCAATTGTTCACGCCGCCGACCAGCGAGGATATTGCCGCCGATGCGCCGGCCCGACCCTCGGCGCCTCCGCCGGGCAGTGCCGTCGCGCCCATTCGCCAGGTGCCGCAAACCGTCGTCTTCACGGCGGTCGATGATGTCTGGTTGCGGATCGTGGACGAAGCGGGCGAGCGCCTGAAGGACGGGACGATGAAGAAGGGCGAAAGCTTCACTCTTCCTGCTGGCGCGCGCAATCCCACGATTTTGACTGGACGCCCTCAGGCCCTGAGCGTCACGGTAGGCGGAAAGCCGGTGCCGCCCCTGGGTGCTGCGGATCGCACCATTGCAGATGTCCCCGTGAACGCTGAAGCGCTGCTGGCACGCGCTGCGCCAGCCGGGCAGCAATCGGGTACGCCGGCAGGCGGGCAGGCCGTGCCGGCAGCATCTGCGAACTGACAAGACAGAAGGTCCTGCTTTACGGCAGGCAATTAGGCTTTATGGTTAAGAATGCATGCGTTCACCTCAGCGGGGAGTTGGGCGTTGCAGCTTGGAAGTCATGCGCTCACCGGCCGCAAGGATATGTCCGTGCCGGGTCGCAGCAGTCGGGGAACGTCATGCGTCACGCCTTTTTCGCGTCAACAGCCTTCATCGGAAGCGCGATGATCGCCCTTGCCTCGCCGGTCGTGGCACAGACCAGCGTCGAGGGGCGCGTGGACCGGCTGGAAAAGGAAATGCGCGCGGTGCAACGCAAGGTATTTCCTGCCGGCACGCCGATTGAGGCGGACATCACGCGGCCGGCGGCACCACAGCCTTCGCCCGGTACGCCCGCATCGTCCCCGATCGCTGATCTGACCGCGCGCGTGAGCGCGTTGGAATCGCAATTGGCTTCGATCACGGGCCAGGTGGAGGAAAACAGCTACAAGCTGCGCCAGCTCGAAGAATCCTTCACGAAATACAAGGCTGAGACCGATGCGCGCATGGCACCCGCTGCGGCGCCTCCCGCAATGACGCCAACGGCATCATCCAACGCGAGCGCTGCGCCAGCGCCCGCTGAACCAACGCCAGCCAAGCCTGCCGCCGCCAAACCCTCAGCGCCGGCTGGTGCCAGCGAGGCGCGCAAGACGGCAGTCGCGGCGATCGAGCGGCCCAATAGCGGCGACGAAGCAAATGACGCTTACACATATGGTTTTCGCTTGTGGGACGCCAAATTCTATCCGGAGGCGCAGGCGCAGTTGAAAGCCACTGTCGACAAATATGGGGACAACTCGATCGCCAGCCGCGCGCAGAATTTGCTTGGCCGCGCCTATCTGGATGACGGCAAGCCAGCGCTCGCCTCCGTTGCCTTTTACGAAAATTACCAGAAGCGCCCCCGCGGCGATCGCGCCGCAGATAGCCTGGCCTATCTGGGCGAAGCCCTCATTCAGCTGAAAAAGCCGGCGGACGCCTGCAAAGTCTATCAGGAATTGGATCAGGTCTATGGAACCAGCCTGTCATCGGGCCTGCGCACGATGATGGACAAGGGGCGCGCCCAGGCGAAGTGCAACTGACAGGCGACAGTGCCGCGTTTCAGACGCGGCTGGTCGATGCGACATCCGCGCTGGTCGGCGATGATCCGGCGATCCGCTTTGGCATAGCCGTTTCCGGCGGGCCGGACAGCATGGCTTTGCTTTGCCTCGCCGCGTCCGCCTTCCCGGGGCGCGTAGCCGCGGTGACGGTTGATCATGGCTTACGGCGGGAATCTGCTGACGAGGCAGCGTTGGTGGCGCGATGGTGTGTCGCGCATGGCATCGAGCATGTAACACTGCCCGCAGATGCGACAGTGACAGGTAATGTACAAGCGTGGGCGCGGACCACGCGCTACCGATTGATGGAGGCCTGGCGCGCGTCTCACGCCATTGACTGGATCATGACCGCCCACCACGCAGACGACCAACTCGAAACGCTGGTGATGCGCCTCAACCGGGGATCGGGTATCGGAGGACTTGCGGGGGTGCGCGCTGTTTCGGGGCGCGTGATCCGGCCGTTGCTCGGGGAACGCAAGGCCATGTTGCAGGCGTTTGTCGATCGCGAAGGCCTGCCTTATGTGCAGGACCCATCAAACCGTGACAGGCGTTTCGATCGGGCCACCCTGCGCATGGCGCTATCCGGCGCGACATGGTTGGATGCACAGGCCGCTACGCGCAGTGCGGCAGCCCTGGCGGATGCAGAGGCGGCGATCCTGTGGAGCGTCACCCAATTGGCCGATCAATATATTCGCGCGGATGGTGACGGATGGAGGCTCGTGCGCACCGACTTTCCGCGCGAATATCTTCGCCGCCTGGTCCTGCACATGCTGACGCTGGCCGGCTCGAAGCCGCCGCGCGGCGAAAGCCTCGATCGCGCCCTGCAGGCAGCGGCAACAGGGCATCAGGCCAGCCTGGGCGACTGGCTGCTGAAGGGGGGAGCCATCTGGACATTACGGCCCGCTCCTCCCCGCAATTGACGGCGCGAAAAAGGTTCCACAGGATAGCGCGCCTGCCTAACGCTTCGCCGATTTTTTCCGCAGAATGGCAGTCGGTTAACCATCGCTATGCTATCGAGCAGGCTTTCTGGCAGGACTATTCGTGCATGTTTGAATTTGCGGCCCTATCCTATGGCCTGTTGGCGAGCGTCATCCTCTCGGCTGCCCAGCGCAATCGAAATCTGGCGCGGCCCCATCCGCCGCTGCTGCTCTACATCGGATATCTGCTCTGCGGCCTGTCCGCGGGTTTAGCTTTAGCGCTCGGCTATCTCGCGCTGACCATCGCTGGGCTCGTTTGACCGTCGACTCGCCCTGGTAAATCCCATGTCGTACACGGGCGTGCGCTGTGCTTGCGCTTTTGCGGGCGTGCCCTATCTTGGCGGGTGAAAGAGAGTGATGATGAACGACGAGAAAGACCCGCAGGGCAATCCCTGGATCAAGAGCGCGATGATTTGGGCAGGCGTGATCGTTGCCCTGTTGCTGTTCGTTTCACTGTTCGACAGCCGCACCGCCACGACGGCGGGCACCGGCATCGCCTATTCCGAATTCCGATCCAAAGTGCAGGAAGGGCAGGTCAAGGACGTGGCCATCGCGCCTGACCGCATCACTGGCACATTGTCGAGCGGGCAGAAGTTCAGCACCGTTCCGGTCAATGATCCGGGCCTGCCTAAGATGCTGGACGACTTTAATGTCAAATATTCGGGGCAGGCGGAGGAACAGCCCAGCTTCTGGATGATCCTCATCTATCAGTCGCTTCCATTCCTGCTGATTCTGGGCATCGCCTTTTTTGTCCTGCGTCAGATGCAGAAAGGCGGCGGTGCTGGCGGGGCGATGGGCTTTGGCAAATCCAAGGCCAAGCTGCTGACCGAAAAGCACGGCAAGGTGACGTTCGACGACGTCGCTGGGATAGACGAGGCGCGTGAGGAACTTCAGGAGATCGTCGAGTTTCTGAAGGACCCAAGCAAATTTGCGCGTCTGGGCGGCAAGATTCCCAAGGGCGCGTTGCTGGTCGGGTCGCCGGGCACGGGCAAGACCTTGCTGGCACGCGCAATCGCTGGCGAGGCGGGCGTTCCCTTCTTCACCATTTCAGGTTCGGACTTTGTCGAAATGTTCGTGGGCGTTGGCGCCAGCCGCGTACGTGACATGTTCGAACAGGCGAAGAAGAATGCGCCGTGCATTGTCTTCATCGACGAAATCGACGCGGTCGGCCGGCATCGTGGCGCGGGCCTGGGCAACGGTAATGACGAGCGCGAGCAGACGTTGAACCAGCTGCTGGTCGAAATGGACGGCTTTGAAGCCAATGAGGGTATTATCATCGTCGCGGCCACCAACCGTCCTGATGTGCTTGACCCTGCGCTGCTGCGTCCTGGCCGTTTCGACCGTCAGGTCGTGGTGCCGCGTCCCGACATCGATGGCCGTGAAAAGATTCTCGCCGTGCACATGAAGAAGGTTCCGCTTGCCCCGGACGTCGACCCCCGCACCATCGCGCGCGGCACGCCGGGTTTCTCGGGCGCGGACTTGGCCAACCTGGTCAACGAAGCGGCGTTGATGGCTGCTCGGCGGGGCAAGCGCCTGGTCGCCATGGACGAGTTCGAGGCCGCGAAGGACAAGGTGATGATGGGCAGCGAGCGTCGCTCGATGGTCATGACCGACGACGAAAAGAAGATGACCGCCTATCATGAAGCGGGCCATGCGATCGTCGCGATGCATGAACCCGCCTCCGACCCGATTCATAAGGCGACCATCATTCCGCGTGGCCGCGCTCTGGGCATGGTCATGCGCCTGCCCGAACGTGACAGCTACAGCTATCATCGCGACAAGATGCATGCGAACATGGCCGTCGCCATGGGCGGGCGCGTGGCCGAAGAAATCATCTTCGGCTATGACAAGGTGTCATCGGGCGCTTCGGGCGATATCCAATATGCCACCAAGCTGGCCCGCGACATGGTGACCCAGTGGGGCATGTCCGACAAGCTGGGCCCGCTGCAATATGAAGAACAGCAGGGGGAAACCTTCCTCGGCTATTCGCAAAGCCAGCGCGTGCATATGTCGGACGAGACGGCCAAGCTGATCGACAAGGAAATACGCGGTTTGGTCGAGCAGGGCTACGCCCGCGCGCAGGACCTGTTGAAAGGTCATGAGGACCAGTTGCACCTTCTCGCCAATGCCATGCTGGAATATGAGACGCTGACCGGCGAAGAAATCAAAACGCTGCTCGAGCAGGGCGAGATCACGCGAGACGACGGCACCACGATCAAGCCTTCGGTCATTCCGGCGGTTGGTTCGTCCATACCCCGGATCCGCAAGCGCAAAGGTCCGTTTGGCGATCCTAAGCCTGCTGGCGCATAAGCTAATCAGCGCATGAATAATGAGGGCGCGGCCGTGAGGTCGCGCCCTTTCTTGTGCCATTTTGCCAGCGTCGTGAGAACGACGCCGCTTATCATTTGACCGCCGCTGCGCGCTGCCGGCTCTTATTCGTAAGCGTCCGGGCTGAAAGGGAGCGCAATGCAAGGAGGGAATGCACGCGCCAGCCTTGAACCGCAACGCATCATGCGGACTGCATAAAGCTTTTTGCCGGCCATCTCCTCACCGAAGAGGCGATCCGCAACCGCCACAATTAGCGGGATGAAGGCGCAGCTTCCTCTGTGCAAAGGTGCATCTTGGACTGCTCAAGAGCGGATATTGGGGCAGGCGAAAGACGCAACCACAGGTTTCGAATATGACCGGTACAAAAAAAGGCGGCCCGCGTCGCGGACCGCCTCTTTAAATATATCCCATCGCCGTTCAGTTGGCTGGAGCGACGCCCTGGTCAGTCATGAGCTGGCTAAGTTCGCCCGCTTCATACATTTCCATCATAATGTCGCTGCCGCCGACAAACTCGCCCTTCACGTACAGCTGCGGGATCGTCGGCCAATCGGAATAGGCCTTGATCCCCTGGCGGATAGCCTGATCCTGCAGCACGTCGACCGTCTCGTAGCCCACGCCCAGATGCTCCAATATGGCGATAGCGCGGCTGGAAAAACCGCATTGGGGAAAGAGCGGGGTGCCCTTCATGAACAGCACCACATCATGGCCACTTACGATCTGCGCGATCCGCTGCTGCACGGCGTCGGTCATTATAGTCATCCAATTCTTTCTGTCGCGACCCTGTTGGGCGCATTCTCACCCTGCGTTAGTTGGGAACCGCCGTCGTCAGTTGCAAGGCGTGGAGAACACCGCCCATGCGCCCGCCAAGGGCGGCATAAACCGCGCGCTGTTGCGCGACCCGGCTCATCCCACGGAAACTTTCCGACACGACGCGCGCGGCATAATGGTCGCCATCGCCTGCCAGGTCCGTAATTTCGACCTGGGCATCGGGAATCGCAGCACGAATCATCTGCGCAATATCATCAGCGGCCATGGGCATCGTCGTCGCGCCCCTTACTGTGCTTCGATGAACATACGACGGGCGATCACCGCCTGTTCTTCCAACGCCGCGCGTACGCCCGCTTCGTCTATGGTGATCCCGGCTTGCGTCATGTCGCCAAATAATTTGCGAATGACATCTTCATCGCCGGCTTCTTCAAAGTCGGCCTGGACGACGGCCTTGGCATAGGCGTCGGTTTCCTCGGGCGTCAGGCCCATCTTCGCTGCGGCCCATTCGCCAAGAAGCCGGTTGCGGCGCGCCTGGATCCGGAACTCCATCTCCTGATCATGCGCGAACATATTTTCGAACGCTTTTTCGCGATCGTCGAAGGTGGTCATGTGTTTATGCCCCGTTGGATGGCCTGTTGCGAAAATGTGATACGGACAAGCAGCGAATTACGCAACGGCCCGAGCAGGGGAGGGGGCGATCCAGGGCCGTTCCTGCGCTTGTCGCGCTTCATAGCTGTCGATATTGTCGGCCTGTCCCAATGTCAGGCCGATTTCATCCAGCCCACCGAGCAGACAATGTTTGCGGAAAGGGTCAATTTCAAAGCGAAAGCGGTCCTGAAAAGGCGTGGTGACGCTTTGCGCTTCCAGATCGATATGGATGGGATCGGTCTTTGCAACCTGCATCAGACGATCGACCGCTTCTTGCGGCAGGACGACCGTCAAAATGCCGTTCTTGAACGCGTTGCCCGAAAAAATATCAGAAAAGCTGGGCGCAATCACCACCTTAATGCCAAGGTCCGCCAACGCCCAGGCGGCATGTTCGCGACTGGACCCGCATCCGAAATTGTCGCCAGCGATCAGGATCGGGCTGCCGGCATAGTCGGGATCGTCAAAAACGTTGCCCGGTTCCTTGCGCAGCACTTCAAATGCACCTTCGCCAAGGCCGCTGCGCGAAATCGTTTTGAGCCAATGGGCGGGAATGACGATGTCGGTGTCGACATTCTTCATTCCAAACGGATAGGCCCGTCCTTCGACCGTAGTCAGTTTGTCCATCAGTTCGCCTTCTGAACCTCAGACGCCGGCGTGTCTTCGGCGCGGCCCAGCGTTGCGGCCATCGCCGCGCTGGCCAATGCGCCCATTGTCAGCAGCCAGAAAATCTTCTTCATGCGACCATCCCCTTTTCTGTCGTCATCAATTCCCGAACATCGGTCAGCCGCCCCGTGATGGCTGCGGCGGCGGCCATGGCGGGCGAAACCAGATGCGTGCGCGACCCCGGTCCCTGGCGGCCCATGAAATTGCGATTGCTGGTGGACGCGCATCTCTCGCCGGCCGGCACTTTATCAGGGTTCATGCCCAGACAGGCGGAACAGCCGGGCTCGCGCCATTCAAAGCCTGCCTCCAGGAATATGCGATCAAGCCCTTCGGCCTCCGCCTGCGCCTTGACCAGGCCCGATCCGGGCACGACCATGGCATGCTTGATGCCGGGCGCGACATGGCGGCCTTTCAGCAAAGCGGCGGCGGCGCGCAGATCCTCAATCCGGCTGTTGGTGCAACTGCCAATGAAGATATGTTCGATGGGAACGTCCTGCATACGCTGCCCGGCGGTAAGGCCCATATAATCCAGCGATTTGCGGGCCGCATCCTGCTTGCCGGCATCCTGGAAGCTGGCGGGATCGGGAACGATACCGGTGATGGCCACGACGTCTTCGGGGCTGGTGCCCCAGGTGACGGTGGGCACGATATCAGCGGCGTCGATCACAACCGTCTTGTCGAAGGAGGCGCCTTCGTCGGTGGCCAATGTTTTCCAATAGGCGACGGCGGCGTCCCAATCCGCCCCCGCAGGGGCCATCGGTCGACCTTTCAGATAGGCGAAAGTTTTGTCATCAGGCGCAAACAGGCCGGAACGCGCGCCGGCTTCGATCGACATGTTGGCGACGGTCAGCCGCCCTTCGATAGACATGTCGCGGAAAACCGAGCCGCGATATTCCATGACATGGCCCGTTCCACCCGCCGTGCCGATCGCACCGCAGATCGCCAGCGCCACATCCTTGGGCGTAACGCCGGGGGCGAGTTCGCCTTCGACCACCACTTCCATGGTCTTGGATTGCTTGAGCAGCAAGGTCTGCGTCGCCAGCACATGCTCGACCTCGCTGGTGCCGATACCAAAAGCCAAGGCACCAAGCGCGCCGTGCGAACTGGTGTGGCTGTCGCCGCAGACCAATGTGGTGCCCGGCAGGGTAAAACCCTGTTCCGGGCCGACGACATGCACGATCCCTTGTTCAGGGTCCGCGTCGCCGATCAGGCGGACGCCAAATTCCGGTGCATTGCGTTCCAGCGCGGCCAGTTGCTGCGCGCTTTGCGGATCGGCAATCGGAATACGATTGCCTGCTGCATCGCGGCGCGGCGTGGTGGGCAGATTGTGGTCGGGCACGGCCAGCGTCAGATCGGGACGACGCACCTTGCGACCGGCCAGTCGAAGCCCCTCGAACGCCTGCGGGCTTGTCACCTCATGGACGAGGTGACGATCGATATAGATGAGGCAGGTGCCATCGGGGCGTCGCTCGACGACGTGCGCGTCCCAGATTTTTTCATAAAGGGTGCGAGGCTTAACCATGATGCTTCCCCCTAGACCCCTCCCGCCAAAGGGAAAAGGGGGAATGCGACCGAATTACCCTGTTTTTGCTCAGGGAGGGGCAAGAAAGTTACGCCGCTGTCATCCATCCCGATAATCAGCGATGATCCTGCCCGCGCTGCCGATCTCCGCCTCATGGCTTTCCTCACGCCAGGTTTCGGCGAGAGCTTCCATCTCCCACTGCTTCATCGCGGGATGGCTCAGCATATGATCGACCCATCCCTGTGCTGCCGGACCGACATCAAGGCCATAGCTGCGCACCCGGAATGCGACGGGAGCGAAAAAGGCATCGATCGCGGTGAAGGCTGCGCCTGCCAGGAAAGGCCCGCCGAACCGCTCCAGCCCCTGTTCCCACAATTCGCGCACGCGGGCGATATCCCGTCCCAGTGCGGGGGAATGGATATGCGGCTCTACCCGCACACCCACATTCATCGGGCAATCGCTGCGCAGTGTGGCAAATCCGCTGTGCATT
The DNA here is from genome assembly GCF_000153545.1 of Sphingomonas sp. SKA58. NCBI lineage: Bacteria > Pseudomonadati > Pseudomonadota > Alphaproteobacteria > Sphingomonadales > Sphingomonadaceae > Sphingomonas > Sphingomonas sp. SKA58. The sequence continues at coordinate 186,669 of NZ_CH959307.1, read as the reverse complement.
TCGGCCACCGCACATTGGGCAAAGGCGCGGGCTGCTTCGTCCGCCGGCCAGACGCCGGCGTGGCGATCGGCGAGGTAAAGTGTGATGCCAAGGGAATCCCAGACAGTCCTATCGCCATCGATCAGCGCGGGCACTTGGCCCGTGGGCGAAAAGCTGCGGAAGGCCGCGTAGTTGCTGGCGGCCGCGAACGGCTCGATCCGATCGTCGAACGACACACCCAGCGCCTGCATCAAAACCCATGGGCGCAGCGACCAACTGCTATAATTGCGATTTGCGGTGATGAGCGTGTAGGTCATGACGCGATGCTCCGGTGCATTTGTTGGGGACGGCATAGCGGATCGGCACAGCCCGATATAGCCGTAACCATTCGGACCTTAGGGCAGCGGATCATGTTTGCATGGGCTACGCCCCTAGCCAAATGCCTGATCCAACGGCACAAGGATGGCACCCCAGGCGATGCATTTGTGTCGCTTCCTCCCCAATATGGAGTTGTCCAGTCGTGAACCGACGCCAATTTCTCGCCACCAGCGGCGCCAGCGCCATTGCTGCGGCCACGCCCAATCTCTTTGCGCAAACCGGCAGCGCCGACACGCAATTTCGCGCCATGCTCGACCAGTTTTTCTATGAGCGGCTCGAATCGTCGCCGGAAAGCGCAACGCGTCTTGGCCTCGACACCGGGCCGCGCGCCGCTCTGCGTGGGCAACTGAGCGATACCAGCGCTGCTGGCGTGGCCAAGGACATGGCGCGCGTGAAGGCGCAGGCGCAACGGCTTGCCAGCGTCGATCGTTCGAAACTCAGCGACTCCAGCCAACTCGATTATGATGTTCTGTCCTATCAGTTCGATCGGACGCTGGGCGGCGAACAATTTGGCTATGGGGAAACCATGGGCCGTTACGCACCCTATATTCTTTCGCAGCTGACAGGCAGCTATCGCGAAATTCCCGATTTCCTTGATTCGCAGCATCGGGTGAAGGATGCTGCCGATGCCGACGCCTATCTGTCGCGCCTGGAGGCCTTTCCGGCCGCGATGGACGGCGAACTGGAACGGCAGAAAGCTGACGCCGCCCGTGGCGTCTTCGCACCCGACTATATTCTCGACACGACAATGAAGATGCAGGCTGCTTTGCGCGACCAGCCAGCGGCGCACACGGTGCTCGTCACATCTTTCGTCAAGAAACTCAAAGATGCAGGCCTGCCGCCAGAGCGCGCGGCGCAGGCCGAGAAGATCGTGGCGGAAAGCATCTTCCCCGCCGTCGATCGCCAGCGCGCGCTGGTTAAGGATTTGCGGGCAAAGGCGGTGCATGATGCAGGCTGCTGGCGTTTGCCCGATGGCGAGCAATTCTACGCGAACGCCGCGGAGGCGGCGACGACGACCAAGCTGACCGGCGATGAAATTCACCGCATTGGCCTCGATCAGGTTGCGCAGATCAGCAGCCGGATCGACGGCATCCTTAAAGGCGAGGGGATGACCCAGGGCAGCGTGGGCGAGCGGCTGGTGGCGCTCAACAAGCGACCTGACCAGCTTTATCCCAACACCGACCCGGGCCGTGAGGCCTTGCTGGCCCAGCTCAATCGCCAGATCATTGCCATGAGCAAGCGTCTGCCCGAAGCCTTTTCGGCCAATACGCTGCCCAAGGCACCAGTCGAGGTGCGCCGCGTGCCGGTGACGATCCAGGCGGGCGCGCCGGGCGGTTACTACCAGAACGCATCTCTCGATGGCTCACGTCCGGCCATCTACTATATCAACCTGCGTGACACGTTCGATCGGCCGAAATTCGGCCTCGCGACGCTGACCCATCATGAGGCCGTGCCGGGGCACCATCTTCAGGTATCGGTCGCGCTGGAGTCCGATGCCATTCCGCTGATCCGACGGCGCGGTGGCTATAGCGGTTACTCGGAAGGCTGGGCGCTCTATTCAGAACAGCTGGCCGACGAAATGGGCATGTATGAAGGCGATCCACTGGGTCAGGTGGGCTATCTGCAATCGCTGCTGTTCCGCGCGACCCGTCTGGTCGTCGATTCAGGCATGCATGCCAAACGCTGGAGCCGTGAAAAGGCTACGGACTTCCTGATCGCTACGACTGGCATCGCGCGCGGACGAAGCCAGGGCGAGATTGATCGATATACGGTGTGGCCGGGCCAGGCGTGCAGCTACAAAATCGGCCATACCGTCTGGAATGACCTGCGTGAGGAGGCGAAGCAGCGCCAGGGTGCCGCCTTCGACATCAAGCAGTTCCACGAAGTGCTCACGCTTGGCGCGATGCCCCTCGACATATTAAAACAGACAGTGCGCCGGCGCGCGGGCATCGCCTGACAAAGACATGACCTGATGGAGCCTTACGTCGGCAAGGCTCCGTCAGGTCATCTTTCAACGCTCCTGGGCCGCTAGGAAGGGTCGCCCACTATATCAGCGACGGAATCAGCGACGGAACGTCTCGGCGGCTGCACTGGCAAGCTGGTCGGCGCGCTCATTTTCAGGATGGCCGGCATGGCCCTTCACCCATTTCCATGTCATCTGGTGACGCGCGGCTGCCTTGACCAAGTTCTGCCAAATCTCGACATTCTTTACCGGCTTGTTGTCGGCGGTGCGCCAGCCCTTTTTCTGCCAGCCGAACACCCATTTGGTGATGCCATCCATGACATATTTGCTGTCGGTATAAAGCGTCACCGCGCACGGTTTTTTCAGCAGGTTGAGCGCCTCAAGCGCCGCCGTCATTTCCATGCGGTTGTTGGTTGTCTGCGCCTCGCCGCCGGAAATTTCCTTTTCCGTGTCGCCAAAACGCAGCACCGCACCCCATCCGCCGGGGCCGGGATTACCCTTGCACGCGCCATCGGTGAAAATCTCGACCTGGGGAAGATCGCTCATGCGCCCAGCAACTCCGCTGCGTTTGCGCCGGCATAAAAATCCAGCCGCCGCCGATAGGCGAGCGGATCCTTGCGCGTCACCAGCGCGTCGGCTGGCGTATTGATCCAGTCATAGGCGCGCGTCAGCAGAAAACGGAGCGCGGCGCCGCGACACAGGATCGGGAAGGCGGCCCGCTCGGCCGGCGTCAGGCCATGGGCTTGGTCATAACCCATGCCCAATGCTGCTGCCCGGTCGCCAAAAAAGGTTTTGCCGTCATTGCTGAAGCACCAGGCGCTGTGCGTCACCGCCAGATCATAGGCGCGAATGTCGGTGCAGCTGAAATAGAAGTCGATAAGGCCTGTCACCTGCTCTCCCAGCATCAGCACATTATCGGGGAACAGGTCGGCGTGGATCACCGACTGCGGCAGGTCTTCGGGCCAATGCGCATCCAGCCAATTCAGTTCGTCGCTGACACGCTGCGCAAGGCCGGCCTCGATCTGATCGAGATCCTTGCCACAACGCGCGGCCAGCCTATGCCAACCCTTTTTATCCAGCCGGTTGGGCCGCTCGAGCAAAAATCCCTGCGCCGCCTTGTGCAAGTCGCCCAGCGCCATGCCTGCCGCTTGGGCCTGAGCCACGGTTGGTTCGGTCACGCTGATGCCAGTCAGAAATTCGATCAGGCACGCGGGGCGCCCGGCGAGATGCTGGAGGCGGCGGCCTTCGCGGTCGGGGATGAAGCGCGGCACGCGGCAACCTCGCACGCTCAGATGGTCGAGCAGGTCCATGAAAAAGGGCAGGTCGGCTTCGTCCACGCGCTTTTCATAAAGCGTCAGAATGAACCGCTGGCCATCGCCTTGATCCGTGCTGCCCGTCGTTTCGAGCAAGTAATTGCTATTTTCGACTCCCTCGGCGATCCCCTTGGCCGACACCAGCCGCCCGGCGTCGTAGCGCGCCAGAAAGACGTCGATGTCTTCGGCAGGGACATGGGTGTAAACGGCCATGGGCGGTTAGCCTTGATAGGGAAAGCAGATAGACGCGGACAGGCGGGTTGGCGCCCTATGCATGTTCCAGACCGCGTGGCAGCTTGAAGGAAATGGTTTCCCGCGCCGTTTCGACCTGTTCCTCGGTTACGTCATAGCGGGTGGCGATGCGCTCAACCACTTCGCGCACCAAAATTTCCGGCGCGGACGCGCCGGCCGTCAATCCCAATGTGCCGATGGAATCGAGCCAGGCGAAATCGACCTCGTCTGCACGCTGGATCAGGCGTGCGGGCGTGCCTTCGCGTTCGGCGACTTCCACCAGGCGCAGCGAATTGGAACTGTTGGGCGCACCGATCACGTAAAGAGCGTCGCATCGCCCGGCGATCGCCTTGACGGCTGTCTGGCGGTTGGAGGTCGCATAGCAGATATCCTCTCCTCTTGGCGCGGCAATGGAGGGAAAGCGTTCTTGCAGCGCCGCGACGATGGCAGCCGTGTCATCCACCGACAATGTGGTCTGGGTGAGAAAGGCCAGATTGTCGGGATCGATGGGCGCGAAGCGCTCCACATCCTCGACCGTTTCGATCAACGTCATCGATCCGTCGGGCACCTGGCCAAATGTGCCGATCACTTCGGGATGGCCCTTGTGCCCGATGAACAGGATATGCCGGCCGCTTGCGACCTGCCGTTCCGCCTGGCGATGCACCTTGCTGACGAGCGGGCAGGTGGCGTCCAGATAGTCCAGGCCACGTTCCTGGGCCCTTTCCGGCACGGCCTTGGGCACGCCGTGGGCGGAAAAGACGACCGGCACGCCGTCGGGCACCTGATCCAGCTCTTCAACGAAAATCGCGCCCTTGGCCTTCAGGCTGTCCACGACATATTTGTTATGGACGATTTCATGACGGACATAGACAGGCGCGCCATATTTCTCGATCGCGCGCTCGACGATGACGATAGCGCGGTCGACCCCTGCGCAGAAACCGCGAGGAGCGGCGATCAAAAGGGTCATTGGGCGAAGAGCTTCAGGCGCGTGCGTCATGCCTGTCCGCTTAGGCGAATGGCGCGGCGGAGGAAAGGGGCGCGACGCGAAAGCGCCTTGCTTGCAGTTGCGTGGCGGGCGGCGGATGGATAAGGAAGCGCGACACTTCCGGCCCCGCCAAGGAATATCTGCCTGTGAAAACTTCTTCGATCGCCCTGACCGCCATGCTGGCGCTGGCTCTGGCAGGCTGCTCGCGGCGCGGCGAGATCGACGCGACGGGCGGCATCGTCGCTGTGCGATCAGCCTGCCCTACGGCGGCGATCCCGGCGCAGACCGGTGACATCACCGTGTTCAGCCCGGCAAATAGCACCGACGCATCGGCGATCGATGTTGTGGCGAACATCACTGACCTGCGTTCGACCTGCGCGGATGGCGACCAATTCTACACCGAAGCGACCTTTACCGTGAACGCCCGCCGCACCGATGCCGGCGGGGCGCGGCAGGTTGTCCTGCCTTATTTCTCGGCGGTGGTGCAGGGCGGTAGCGCCGTGGTTGCCAAGCGCATCGGTCAGGTGACGCTGGACTTCGCGCCGGGTCAGTATCGCGCCAGCGCGCAGGCCAAGGCCGGTTCCTATGTGAACAAGAGTGCGGCCACCCTGCCGGCGGAAATCCAACAGAAGATCACCCAGAAGCGTAAGGCCGGTGATGCCGATGCCGCGATCGACCCGTTCGCCCAGCCCGACGTCAAGGCCGCGTTGCAGCGCACCAGCTTCGAACTGCTCGTGGGTTTCAACCTGACCCAGGATCAGCTTCGATATAACGCCACGCGCTAGGAGCGAACTCAGTTTCGTTCGCCCTCAGCTTGTCGATGGGCTGTTCTTCTTGTCCAAGAAAGTGCAGGGCTTCGACAGGCTCAGCCCGAACGGGTCTTTAGCTTTTCGAGGAACTGTCCCGTGTCTCTCTACACTCGTTTCACCGCCCATCTCGACGCCGTGCTCGACGCGCTTGAGGCTGACGGCGTTCTGCCCGCCGGTCTCAATCGCAAACCTGTCACCGTCGAGCCGCCGCGCGATTCCAGCCATGGCGACCTAGCCACCAACGCCGCGATGGTGCTGGCCAAGCCGGCTGGCACGAACCCGCGCGCTCTGGCCGAAGCGATCGTGGCCAAGCTTCAGGCGCTGGATGAGGTGACAAGCGCCGCGATCGCCGGGCCTGGCTTCATCAACATGACGCTGACAGACGCGACCTGGCGTGCGGAACTGGCCGCGATCCATGCCGATGGCGCCAACTATGGTCGGTCCGCTCTGGGGCAGGGCGTCAGCGTCAATGTCGAATATGTGTCGGCCAACCCCACTGGCCCCATGCATATGGGCCATTGCCGGGGCGCGGTGGTCGGCGACGCGCTTGCGACCCTGCTCGAATATGCCGGGCACAAGGTGATCCGCGAATATTATATCAATGATGCCGGCGGTCAGGTGGACGTGCTCGCCCGGTCGGCGCATTTGCGTTACCGCGAGGCGCTGGGCGAGGATGTCGGCGCGATCCCCGAAGGGCTTTATCCCGGCGATTATCTGGTCCCGGTGGGCCAGGCGCTGGCTGCCGAATATGGCGACCGTTTCGCTGGTGCGCCCGAATCCGACTGGCTGGTGACATTCCGCACCTTCGCCGTGGCGAAGATGATGGACATGATTCGGAGTGATCTGGCGCTGCTGGGCATCCATCACGATATTTTTGCGTCGGAGGCGGAATTGCAGGCGGCGGGCAAGCCCGATGAGGCGGAAGCCTGGCTGCGCGCGCATGACCTGGTTTATGATGGCGTGCTGGAAGCGCCCAAGGGCGAATTGCCCGATGATTGGGAACCGGTGGAACTGCCGCTGTTCCGCTCGACCAAATTCGGCGACGATCAGGACCGCCCGATCAAGAAGTCGAACGGCGCATGGACCTATTTCGGTGCCGACATGGCCTATCATTTCCAGAAGGCGCAGTCGGCCGATCAACTGATCGACATTTGGGGCGCGGACCATGCCGGCACGGTCAAGCGCATCCAGGCCGCCGTGGCCGCCCTTACCGAGGGCAAGGCGCGGTTCGACGTCAAGCTCATCCAGATGGTCCGCCTGCTGCGCGACGGCGAACCGGTGAAAATGTCCAAGCGCGCGGGCAATTTCGTGACTCTGGCCGATGTTGTGCAGGAAGTGGGCAAGGATGTCGTCCGCTTCACCATGCTGACACGCAAGGCCGATGCGCAGATGGATTTCGATTTCGCCAAGGTGGTGGAGGCGTCGAAGGACAATCCGGTCTTCTACGTCCAATATGCACATGCCCGCATTTCCTCGCTCGGACGTCGCGCTGAAGAGGCTGGTATCGCGCTGCCCGCGCCTGACCTGTCCCTACTTGGGACGGCGGAGCTGAGCCTGGTCAAGCTCGCCGCGCAGTTTCCCCGCGTCGTCGAAGGCGCGGCACAAGCGCGCGAACCACATAGAATTGCCTTCTATCTCAATGATCTGGCCTCGGCATTTCATGGCTGGTGGAATATGGGCAATGACGATCCGGGCGCACGCGTCATCCGCGCCGACGATCCGGCGCTTACCTCTACGCGCCTTTCCCTGGCGCAGGGAATAGGGCAGATTATCCGCAATGGGCTGGCGCTGATGGGCGTGGCCGCGCTGACCGAAATGCAGTGATGGACGGGAAATTCTGACGATGGGCGATTATGCGCGGGGCCGACTCGATCTGGACGATGACGATCGGCTGCCCTGGCTGGAGCCGGCAATCGATGAGGAGGAGGAGCGGATTTCGCCGCTTCGCATGCTCGGGCTGATCCTGCTTGGCCTGCTGCTGATCGGCGGAGTCGTCGCGGGCATCTGGTGGGCGCAGAATCGCAATGGCGCGGGCGGCGCTGGCGAACTGATCGCCGCGCCCGAAGGCAATTACAAGATTCCCGCGAACGAGGCTGACGCCCGCAAATTTGCCGGCGAAGGCGACGCCAGTTTTGCCGCAAGCGAGGGCGTCGCGCGCGATGGGCGCATCGACCCCAGCCGCGTGCCCGAAGCGCCCATCACCGGCACTGCGCCCGCACCGGGCAATGCCAAACCTTCCGTCGCGCCCAAGGCAGGGCAGAGCGTTTCTGCGCCGGTGACTGATGAAACGTCGCAACAGGCTGCACCGGTCAAGCAGGCTAAGGCAACAGGCGGTACGATCCAGCTGGGCGCTTATGGCAGCGCATCGGGGGCCAAGGACGCCTGGGGTCGGCTGTCAAAGCGTTTCGCCTATCTGGCGCCGCTGGCGATGACCGTGGAATCGGCCGAGGTCGGTGGCGGCACCGTCTATCGGCTGCGAGCCAGCGCCGGTGCGCAGGCCGCGACAATCTGCGGTCGGTTGAAGGTGGCGGGGGAAAGCTGTCTGGTCGTCAACTGACGGGAAAGGCGTGGCCGGCGGCACCGCCGGTTATAGCCGGCCCGTCATTTGCGCTTCGACAGCGTTAGATGGTGGCGTTACAGATCCGGACATGAAACCCGTCATTTTCGGCCTGTCCGGCGAAACCCTCACCCCTGACGAACGCGCCTTCTTTGCCGAGGCTCAGCCGGCGGGATACATCCTGTTCAAACGCAATATCGTCGATCGGGCGCAGGTGCGCGCGCTCACCGACGATCTGCGATCGCTCCATGGCCGTGAGGACCTGCTCATCATGATCGATCAGGAGGGCGGGCGCGTTGCGCGGATGCAGGCCCCGGTCTGGCCCAGCTTTCCGCCCGGCGCGATCTTCGACCGGCTCTATGATGTCGCCCCGTCCAGCGCGATCGCCGCGGCCCATGCCAATGCCCATGCCATCGCACTGACGCTGGCTGAGGTCGGCATCACGGTCGACGCGCTGCCGCTGCTCGACGTGCGGCAGGACGGGGCGAGCGACATCATGGGCGACCGCACGCTGGGCGCGGAGCCGATGCGCGTCGCCGCGCTGGGGCGTGCCGTGCTGGAGGGCCTGGCGGCTGGCGGCGTGGTCGGCATCGTCAAGCATATGCCCGGTCATGGTCGCGCGCTGGTGGACAGCCATCTGGAACTCCCGGTCGTCGCCGCCGATGCGGAGCAATTGGAAAGCGACCTGGCACCCTTCCACACGCTCCGCAGCGCGCCGATGGGGATGACGGCGCATGTCGTCTATACCGCCTGGGATGCCGACCGGCCCGCCAGCCTGTCGCCCACCGTGATTAGCGGGATCATCCGGGAACGCATCGGCTTTGACGGCCTGCTGATGTCCGACGATCTCGACATGAAGGCGCTGAAAGGCTCGATTTCAGACCTCGCCACCGCCGTGGTCGCGGCCGGATGTGATCTAGCGCTCAATTGCTGGGGGCGGATGGAGGATATGGTGGGCATCGCTGATGCGCTTCCCGACATTAGCGATGTGTCACGCGCACGGTTCGACCGCGCCATGGCGAGTGTGAGCCGGGGGAGCGAACAGCCACCGCTGGAGCAATTGCTGGCGACGCGCGATCAGTTGTTGGAGCTGGTGACGGCTTGATTGGGTGAATGACGGGGAGGGGTAGGAAGTCGCTTGGCATAAAATGGGTTTGGGAGAGCAATAGCTGCCGTCCCAAAAATCATGGATATGCTATGACTGGGCAATCTGTTCGCAAATGAAGTTTGCCCGTTCCGCTACTGATGCGAGCGGCAGCATGACAAGCCTATAGCCCAAGCCGGAGTATGCATCGACCATCGCATGAAAGGTGGATTCGGCTTCCGCGAACGTCTGCTTTCGTTCAGCGTCACGTTTGAAAATCTCTGGCCAAGGCGGGGCGATGAAGACTCTGTTTGAATATCTCCGCTGCTCTGCCGCCCGAAGCGCGGTAGCCGGCACCGGCAACCTGCATAGCCGTAAGTAGCCAATAACGTCGGGGATGCCGCGATCAAAGAATACGGGACCGGGAACATTTACAGCCTCTCGATAAGACCGCATCTCCCATGCGAGCATTAATATCGCAAAAGCTTCACGATCGGCCCACGGCAAGGCAGTACCACCAATATCGACCTGATCCTGAATGATTGCTCGACCGGCTTCCGGCATACAGCCCAAGCCCCTTGCGGCCAAAGCATCAATTAGGGTCGTCTTGCCTGATCCAGGACCGCCGGTGATAACGTGAAATTGGTCAGCCATCGTCTATCTCGGCGTCTCGCATTGGATCGTGGTTCGGGAATAACCGGCTTGGGTGGCTAGCGGATGGTCCTGTTCCGCATCGGAGCGCCTATATTTAATCGCGCGAATACGCAGATATGCCGAAAAATCCCGCACGGCCTCCGCGTCTCCGTATGCACATTCCCCCTTCGGCGTAGCTTGGGCGAAGGGCTATTTCTGGTCGTCACTGCCTGTCCACGACTTCTCAGCCCGCGCAGGCTGGGATTTAAAGCGTATATCGCTTCGTCGCCCATGACCCCAGCTTTCGCCGGGGGTGACGGACCGTGCTCGACCCCGAATGCTCCGCCTCAACCACCGCCCGGTGCGTTATGACCGCCGGCCGGCACCGGTCCGCCGCTGGGCGCGTGGCCATTGTCGGGATTGCTGTCCCAGTCGATATGATAGAGGTCGAACCGACGGTCGCGCAAGTTGCGCACCGTGCCTTCCGCCCGCGCCCAGCTGAGATCGGCCAGGTTCACGTCGGCCATGGTCAGCGTCTCGACATTTTCGGTGGATTCCGCCGCGATGCCGTCCCGTGCGAAGGGCAGGTCGCAGGGCGTCAGGATCGCGCTCTGGGCATATTGGATGTCCATATTGTCGACATTGGGCAGGTTGCCGACATTGCCCGACATGACGACATAGCATTGGTTCTCGATCGCGCGGGCCTGGGCGCAATAGCGCACGCGCATGTATCCCAGCCGCGAATCGGTGCAGAAGGGGACGAAGATGATGCGCGCGCCCTGATCGACCAGTCGCCGAGCCAGTTCGGGAAATTCGCTGTCGTAACAAATGAGGACGCCGATCGGCCCGCAGTCGGTCTGGATCACGTCGAGCGAATCCCCGCCCTTGATATTCCACCAGAAGGCTTCGTTGGGGGTGGGGTGGATTTTTTCCTGCGTGTGGATCGAGCCGTCCCTTAGGGCGACATAGGCGATGTTCTGGATGTCGCCATCCTCGGCGCGCGTCGGATGCGATCCGCCGATGATGTTGATATTATATTCCAGCGCCATGCGGCCCAGTTCCTTCGTCAAGCGCGGCGTATAATTGGTGAGCTTGTCAATCGCCTCCATGGGCGAGAGCTTCTTGGTTTCGAACGACAGGAGGGGCAGGGTGAAGAGTTCCGGGAAGATGATGAAGTCCGACCGGTAATCCGCCGCAACATCGACGAAATATTCGATATTGCGGATGAACTCATCGAAATCATCGACCGCGCGCGCCTGCAACTGGCAGGTGGCGAGCCGGACGCTTTCAACGCCGCGCGGCACCCGCATTTCGGGCGCTTCGTCGGGGTCGACATAGGGGTTGCGCCACACCAGATGCGCGGCATGGCCGTCCGACTGCTTGTCTTCGGGCAGGTAATTTTCGAGGACGCCCAGCGGCTCAAACTGGTTCTTCAATTGAAAACTGATGACCTGGTCGCGCATCTTTCCCGTGACGACCTTGTCCAGATAGTCTTGCGGGCTGCCGGCGCGCCGCTTCGCTCTGGCATAGCCAGGCATGCGACCGGCAATGACGATGCCGTGCAGGTCCAGTTCCTCCGCCAGTTCCTTGCGTTCGTCATAGAGCCGCTGGCCGATGCGCAGGCCCCGCAGCTTGGGATCGACCGCCATTTCATAGCCGTAAAGCCATTCGCCGGCCGCGCTATGACGCGTGCCAAAGCCGTTTGCGGTGATTTCCTCCCAATCATGCCGGGCAAAGGCCATCGCCTTGCTGACGCGCATCGTCGCGCAATAGCCGACGACCTTGCTGTCATAGAGGGCGACGAAGCAGCCATTGGGGAAATTGTTGATCTGGCCGCGGATGGTGGCCAGCGAATAATTGGGCATGCCGGGATAGGCGCGGGCGATCAACCGCTGGATGCCCCGCACATCCGAGGGAACGGCCGCACGGACCTCCAAACGCTTCTTGCCCGTCGTCGTCACGCACTGCCTCCTTGTCGCATATGTACAAAGAAAAAGGCGGCGTCGGATGCCCGGCGCCGCCTCATTCCGTTAGCGTATTGAACCGAACGCGGTACGATCAGTTCCACTTGCCCATTTCGGTTTCCAGATTGACGCGGATCGCCTCGAAGAACTGCTCGGTGGTCATCCACGCCTGTTCCGGGCCGATGAGCAGCGCCAGATCCTTGGTCATCTTGCCGCTTTCGACGGTCTGGATGCAGACCTTTTCCAGCGTTTCGGCGAACTTCACGACATCGGGCGTGTCGTCGAACTTGCCGCGGAACTTGAGGCCGCCGGTCCAGGCGAAGATCGACGCGATCGGGTTGGTCGACGTCGCCTTGCCCTGCTGATGCTGGCGATAGTGGCGCGTGACGGTGCCGTGCGCGGCTTCGGCTTCGACCGTCTTGCCATCGGGGGAGAGCAGGACGGAGGTCATGAGGCCAAGGCTGCCAAAGCCCTGCGCCACCTGGTCCGACTGGACGTCGCCGTCGTAATTCTTGCACGCCCACACGAACTCGCCGCTCCACTTGAGCGCGGAGGCGACCATGTCGTCGATCAGGCGATGTTCGTAGACGATGCCGGCGTCCTTGAACTTCTGGTCGAAGCCTTCGGTCTCGAACACTTCCTGGAACAGATCCTTGAAGCGGCCGTCATAGGCCTTGAGGATCGTGTTCTTGGTCGACAGGTAGACCGGCCATTTGAGGTTCAGGCCATAGTTGAACGAGGCGCGCGCGAAGTCGCGGATCGAATCGTCCAGATTGTACATCGCCATGGCGACGCCCGAACCGGGGAAGTCGAACACTTCGCGGTCGATCGTCTCACCATTTTCGCCCTCGAACACCAGGCGCAGCTTGCCGGCGCCAGGCACTTTAAAATCGGTCGCGCGATATTGGTCGCCAAAGGCGTGGCGGCCAACGACGATCGGCTTGGTCCAGCCGGGGATGAGGCGCGGGACGTTTGAAATGACGATGGGCTCGCGGAAGACGACGCCGCCCAGGATGTTGCGGATCGTGCCGTTGGGCGACTTCCACATTTGCTTTAGGTTGAACTCCTCAACGCGCGCTTCGTCCGGCGTGATGGTGGCGCATTTGACGCCGACACCATATTCCTTGATCGCGTTGGCGGAATCGATCGTGATCTGGTCGTTGGTTTCGTCACGCTTCTCGACCGAGAGGTCATAATATTTGAGGTCGATGTCAAGATAGGGAAGGATCAAACGCTCGCGGATCCATTCCCAGATGATCCGGGTCATTTCGTCGCCGTCAATCTCAACGACGGGGTTTTTCACCTTGATCTTCGCCATAGCGCGTCTTCGCTTTCTTCTCTCGGGTGGAATTTGCCATCGCCCTAGGCAAAGCGGCGGCAATGTTCAACTGCGGAAGCCGCGCAGGGGGATGCGGGGAGCCATAGGCGGCATCGGTCGTTGTCAGCGCATCAGTCTCTGCCTAAGACGAGTCCATGGAAAATAACGAAATCACGATCGCCGCTGGCGGCAATGTCAAATGGCGCTGGCCATCGGTCCACCCCGAAGGCATGAAGTTCGGCCTGATCGCTGCGGCGATCACCGCAGTGCTGTTTCTGGTCGGGTGGGACATTGTCGGCTGGCTGGTGCTGATGGTGACGATCTGGGTTTTCGCCTTTTTCCGCGATCCCGTCCGCGCTGTGCCGCAGGATGAAGGGGCGATCATTGCACCGGCCGATGGCCTCGTCACCCTGATCCAGCGCGTGCCGCCGCCGCGCGAAATGGCGGGGGTAGACGGCCTTGGCGACCAACCGCTGATCCGCGTTTCGATCTTCATGAGCGTGTTTGACGTGCACATCAATCGCACGCCGATCGGCGGAACGATCAAGTCGGTCGTCTATATTTCGGGCAAGTTCCTCAACGCCGATCTCGACAAGGCGAGCGAGGATAATGAACGGCAACATATATTGGTGGAGCGGCATGACGGGCTGCGCATCGGCTTCACGCAGATTGCGGGCCTGGTCGCGCGTCGCATCGTGCCCTTCGTCAAGCCGGGAGACATGGTGGCCGCGGGCCAGCGCATCGGCCTCATTCGGTTCGGCAGCCGGGTCGATGTCTATTTGCCCGCTGGCACTGCGCCGCGCGTGATCCTGGGCCAGCGCACCGTTGCTGGCGAAACCATCCTTGGCCAGATTGGCGACGCCCGCGTCGTGCCAGGTATCCAGCAGTGACGGCGGGTCTGTCATGAGCCGCCAGCGTAGGGCCATTCCGCGCGGATTGCGTCGCGGCATCACACTGCGCATGGTGGCGCCCAATGCCGTCACGGCCATGGCGCTTTGCTTCGGGCTGACGGGGGTGCGCTACGGCATCTCCGGCGAATGGGAACGGGCCGTCCTGTCGATCCTGTTCGCTGGTGTCTTGGATGGGCTGGACGGGCGCATCGCCCGGCTGCTGCGCGGAGAGAGCCGGTTCGGCGCGGAACTGGATTCCCTGTCGGACTCGATCGCCTTCGGTGTTGCGCCAGCGTTGATCCTCTATCTCTGGTCGCTGCACGCCATGCCGAAATTCGGATGGATTTTCGCGCTGGCTCATGCCCTGTCCTGTGCGCTGCGGCTCGCCCGTTTCAACGCGAATATCGATGCGGATGAACAGCCGCACAAATCGGCAGGCTTTCTGACGGGCGTGCCCGCACCGGCCGGTGCAGGGTTGGCGTTCGTGCCACTCTATCTATGGCTGGTGACAGGTGCCGACATCTTCCGCGAGTGGTATGTGGTGGCGCCCTGGACGGCATTCACCGCCTTCCTGATGATATCGAGCATTGCGACCTATAGCTGGTCAGCCCTGCGCCTGCGCAAACGGATACGGCTCGAAGCGATCGCGGTAGCTGGTCTGCTGGCTGCGCTGCTGGTCACGGACCCTTGGCTGACCCTGCTTATATTGTGCGCAGCATATGTCGCGCTCATACCCTTTGGCGTCATATCCTATGCGCGCGTCAGGAAACAGCGGGAAGTCACTGCGTCGATTTGAATATCAAGCGGCTGAAAGAGGGTGGGCAGCTGACGAACGCATATCAGCCGCGCGCAGGCGATTCGTCACACGGGGACGATTGATGCGAATATGGTAAACCTGCGGAGTTTGCGGGATAGGCTGGAAGAGAAGGGCTGCCACCATCTTGTCATGATAGGCGGCAACCATCCATATGATGGTTCCAACCGCCATTAGGAACGCGGCAGAAAATAAGGTCGCGGCAACAAACGTGAACATGATCGTCACTTTCCGTCTTGCCATTTGCACGGCAGGTCTCACTATGACGGACTGAACAGTTATTAACCGTATTTGTTCCGTCTGTTCTTCTTATGTTCCTATTCAGGGCGCGTGTCAACCCTTGCCTTTTGTTCACGCCACGGTTAAAGGCGCGCCCATTCCACATGGGAATCACCATATCCGGTGCCGGACCGGCCTTCAGGCCGTGCGACGGTTCCCGATTCCCAGAGGTAGCAACCGGAAGGAGAAAGATTATGGCGACCCCTGTCGTCAGCATGCACCAATTGATCGAAGCTGGCGCCCATTTCGGCCACCAGACCCACCGCTGGAACCCGCGCATGAAGCCGTACATCTTCGGCGAGCGCAACGGCATCCACATCCTTGACCTGTCCCAGACCGTGCCGCTCTTCGGCCGCGCGCTCGATTTCGTGTCGGCGACCGTCGCGGCCGGCGGCAAGGTGCTGTTCGTCGGCACCAAGCGCCAGGCGCAGGATCCCATCGCGGACGCTGCGCGCAAGTCGGGGCAGCATTTCGTCAACCATCGCTGGCTGGGTGGCATGCTCACCAACTGGAAGACGATTTCGGGTTCGATCAAGCGCCTGAAGACCCTCGAGGAAAAGCTGTCGGGCGACACCCACGGCTTCACCAAGAAGGAAGTGCTCCAGATGACGCGCGAGCGCGAGAAGCTGGAACTGTCGCTGGGCGGCATCCGCGACATGAACGGCATCCCCGATGTCATGTTCGTGATCGACGCGAACAAGGAAGAGCTGGCGATCAAGGAAGCCAACACGTTGGGCATCCCGGTCGTCGCGATCCTTGATTCGAACGTCTCGCCCGACGGCATCGCCTTCCCGGTTCCGGCGAACGATGACGCCAGCCGCGCGATCCGCCTCTATTGCGAAGCCGTCGCCGCCGCCGCCACCAAGGGCAACCGTGGTGCGCAGCAGGCGTCGGGCGTCGATATCGGCGCTCTGGACGAGCCCGAAGTCGAGCAGGTTGCCGCCGAAGCCTAAGAGCGTCGCGCAACTGCAAACATGACAGGCTAGGGCGCGCTCCACCGGAACGCGCCCTAGTGTGCATCTAAATACCGCTTGTTTGAAACATCGAAACTTAGGAGCCGAAACATGGCCGAGATTACCGCTGCCGCCGTCAAGGAACTGCGCGACCGTTCGGGCGCGGGCATGATGGATTGCAAGAAGGCGCTCACCGAAGCCAATGGCGACCTGGAAGCCGCGACCGACTGGCTGCGCGCCAAGGGCCTGGCCGCCGCGCAGAAGAAGTCCAGCCGCACCGCTGCGGAAGGTCTGGTCGGCGTCGCCGTCGCCGGTACCAAGGGTGTAGCTGTCGAAGTGAACAGCGAAACCGACTTCGTCGCCAAGAATGACCAGTTCCAGGATTTCGTCCGCACCGTCGCCACGGTCGCGCTCGAAACCGGCGCTGCCGACGCTGAAGGGCTGTCCAATGCCGCCTATCCCGGCGGCGGCACCGTCAATGAAAAGCTGGTGTCGAACATCGCCACTATCGGCGAAAACCAGAATGTCCGTCGCGTCGGCCATGTCGAAGTAAGCCAGGGCGTCGTCGTCCCTTACGTCCACAACGCCGCAGCGCCGGGCCTCGGCAAGATCGGCGTGCTGGTCGCGCTGGAAGGCGATGCGCCGGCCGACGTCATGGAGCCGCTCGGCAAGCAACTGGCGATGCACATCGCCGCGGCCTTCCCGCTGGCGTTGTCGGCCGACGACATCGACCCGGCCCTGCTGGAGCGTGAACGCGCCATCGCCGCTGAAAAGGCCGCCGAAAGCGGCAAGCCCGCCGAGATCGTCGCCAAGATGGTCGATGGCGCGGTCGCCAAGTTCGCCAAGGAACAGGCGCTGCTCAGCCAGCTGTTCGTGATGGACAACAAGACCCCGGTCGCCGACGTCGTCGCCAAGGCGGCGAAGGATGCGGGCAAGTCGATCACGCTCAAGAGCTATGTTCGCTTCCAGCTGGGCGAAGGCATCGAAAAGGAAGTCAGCGACTTCGCCGCCGAAGTGGCTGCCGCTGCTGGCGTCTGATCGTCCGACCTGACCGACAAATGGAAAGGGGCGCTCGCATGAGTGCCCCTTTTTTCATGCCCGGCCCTGGGCGACCGCGCCCAGCTTGCGCCATCGCGGCAGCGTCTGGTTAAGGAAGGCGGCCGCTCTGTCCGGTGTGATGGCGGTTTGACCGTCAGCCGGCGCGCCCTGATCCCCCATAGGCTTGTCTGCGCATGTTGCAGCCAGGGACTTAGCGTCGATGCGCCCCTTCGCGGCCAGCCATGCGTCGAGCAGCCTCAGATCGTCGGCCGTCGCGACCACCGCCGATCCCAGCGAAGCGGCTGCAAGATGATCATAGCGGCGTCCCCGCGATGCTTCTTCGGCGATGAAGCGGTTGAGGCCCTGCACCGCACGGATCGGCGCAGGTGCGCTTCGCCCCACGCCCACGATCCGCGCATGCAGGAGCAGGGCCATGATCTGCAGCGCGTTTGACCTGCCTTGCTTGCGCATCGCGGGCAGCGCCAGCAACTCCCCGATCGACCGCCCGCCGGCGTCGAGGGCGGACACAATCTCTGCATAGGCGGGGGCCTGCAGGATAATCTCGCTGAAGCTGGTAGCGATGGTCAGGCTATCCCCTTCCACTGGTTTTAGCAGATATATTTTTTTCCCGTCGAGCACCACATCGCCCGCAGGGGGTGGCCATAAAGAAGAGGGACGAAAAACGTCGCGGCGAAAAGACTGGTTGATCACCAGATCCTGCACATCGATACGCAGAACGCTGCTGACCTGTTCTTCGACCGTGGCGCGCAGGAGCGGCGGCAGCGCGCCGGGGAGCAATGTTTCGGCGAGCGAGGCGGTCCCGACGAACGTCAGGCCCTCGCCCGCCACTTCCTTTGCAACCTCCGAATGCCAGAGCGGATGCCATCCTGTGTGCAGATATTCGTGGATCAAATAGTTGCTCGCTTGGCGCTTTACGGCGGCAAGCCGGCTTTTCAGGCCGGGTAGAATGCGAAAGCTGTTTGCCCCACCTGCGGCCAACCGGTCAAACAGACCAATCGATGCCTGCATGACAGCCTCGCTCGGCTGGTTGCTTTCCTCCTTCAACAGGCGGCTGATGTGACGGAACGGCATGGACCCCAGCCAGCCGGGCTGCGCATTATAGCCGATATAGACCAGGCCGCCGGATGCTGTCGCTTGGCCCAGGCAGCGGACAAGTGCCGTGCGGACTGGCGGCGTGATCCAGCTATACGCGCCGTGCAGGGAGACATAGTCAAACCGGCCAAAATCGACCGGCCACTGCTGCGCCAGTGCGACGAAGTCACCATCGCTGAATTGGATGTTCGTCAGCCCCGCCGCCCGCGCGACGGCGCGCGCATGGGCGACATGGTCGGGCAGGAAGTCGACGCCGACAAACTGGCCTTGGGGGTTGGCAGCAGCCAGCAGGCATAATCCCATGCCCTGGCCGCATCCCAATTCCAGATAGCGGAAGGGCGCTTCGCCATCTCGTCGAGCCGGCGCTGCTCCGGCCAGCATTGCCGACAGATCGAGCCAGTCCGGCGCCATTTCCGGGCAAAAGCCATATGTATAGCCAGCAGAGGCGTCATAGCCGTGAAAATCGACCGCTGACATGATCATTCATCCCTGCTCAATATCGCAGCAGGTTAGACAGAGCTTGCGCGCGGCGCGCAATGTGGAAGATGATCCAGCAATATTTCGCTACATTCGGGGCGACGAGCGCCCGATTTGGCATGAATTGGTGCAGGCCGCCTCGGCTGTTGGCAGCTAAAAAGATGATGACATCGATCAGCATCAGATTGACCCGGCGCATTGCAACAGCGCGGCGGGCGGTAGGTGCCACCAAAATGGCGCTACAAGAGGGGTTGGTTCGGGCAGTGCCAGCCAGATGTGCGCACTTTTCCGTGCCGTGGCTCCTGGGCATATAAACGCCGCTTGGCTTTGTGGCCGCTCCCGACTAAGGTCCGCGCCGCTTCCCGCCCATTCGCCAAGGATGATCTACCGCCCATGACCCTGCCTGCTTTCAAGCGTATATTGTTGAAATTGTCGGGCGAAGTGCTGATGGGGCAGGGGCAGTTCGGCATCGAGCCCGATACCGTCGCGCGCGTCGCAGGCGAGATCGCAGCAGCCAAGGATGCGGGATTTGAACTATGCGTGGTCGTCGGGGGAGGCAACATCTTTCGTGGCGTTGCCGGCGCGGCCGCTGGCTTTGACCGGGCAAGCGCCGATTATATGGGCATGCTCGCCACCGTCATGAACGCGCTTGCCGTTCAGAATGCCCTGGAAAAACTGGGCTATGACACACGCGTCCAGTCCGCCATTCCCATGGCCAGCGTGTGCGAGCCCTATATCCGGCGCAAGGCAGAGCGGCACATGGAGAAGGGCCGGATCGTAATCTTCGCCGCGGGCACCGGCAGTCCCTTCTTCACCACCGATACGACTGCGGCGCTGCGGGCGGCGGAAATGAGCTGTGATGCCCTGTTCAAGGGCACCAGCGTCGATGGTATCTATAATGCTGATCCCAAGAAGGTCGCCGATGCCACCCGCTATGACAGCATCGGTTTCGACCAGGTGCTCAATGACAATCTCAAGGTGATGGACGCCAGCGCCATCGCCCTGTGCCGCGAAAATAATATCCCCATCGTCGTCTTCAACATTCGTGAGACCGGCAATCTGGCCAAGGTTCTTGCGGGCGAAGGCGTAGCGACGATCGTGCAAAATCAGGAGCGTTGAAGACTCATGCCGCAATATGACAAAGCCGATCTGGAACGCCGCATGGCCGGTGCGGTTGAATCGCTCAAGGGCGACCTGACCGGCCTGCGCACCGGCCGGGCCAATGTGCAACTGCTCGATCCAGTGACGGTCGAAGTCTATGGCGCGCATATGCCACTCAACCAGGTCGCGACCGTGTCGGCGCCTGAGCCGCGCATGTTGTCGGTGCAGGTGTGGGACAAGAGCAATGTCGGCCCATGTGACAAGGCGATCCGCTCGGCGGGCCTGGGTCTCAATCCGATTGTCGATGGGCAGACGCTGCGTCTGCCGATCCCGGACCTGACCGAGGAACGCCGCAAGGAACTGGCCAAGCTCGCCAGCAAATATGCCGAAGGCGCGCGCGTTGCTGTGCGCAATGTCCGTCGCGACGGCATGGACAACCTGAAAGCCGATGAAAAAAAGGGCGAAATCAGCGAGGATGAGCGCAAGCGGCTGGAGACTGAGGTCCAGAAACTGACCGACTCCACCATCGCGGATATCGATTCCGTGACAAGCGCGAAGGAAAAGGAAATTCTCGGCCAGTAAGCCGGGGCTTTCCTTTCGCGGCCAACGCACGCATTGTCTTCCTGATGGCCACACACGCCCAGTCCAACCTGTCCAGCATCGCGTCAGTCGATGGCGCGCGCGCCGTCGATGGCGTGGCGGCGCCGTCTCCCGGACCCCGCCACGTCGCCATCATCATGGACGGCAACGGCCGTTGGGCGAAGAAACGGCTGCTGCCGCGCATTGCCGGTCATCGCGCCGGGGTGGAGGCGGTGCGCCGGGTAGCGCGCGCCGCGCAGGACATGGGGCTGGAGTGTCTCACACTCTACGCCTTTTCGTCGGAAAACTGGAAACGGCCGGCGAGTGAAGTTGCCGATCTGATGGGGCTGCTGCGGCATTTCATCCAGAGCGATATCGAAGAATTTCACGCAAACGGTGTGCGGCTGAAGGTAATCGGCGATTATCGCGCGCTCGACCCGTCGCTGGTGACGCTGATCGAAGGCGCGATGGCGCGGACTGCCGGCAATAGCGGCCCGGTCATCGCGATCGCACTCAACTATGGCGCGCAGGATGAGATGGTGCGCGCGGCGCAGCGCATCGCGCAAAAGGTTGCGCGCGGCGAACTTGCCGCGAGCGATATCGGCATTGCCGACATTGACAACGAACTGGACACCTGCGAACTGCCGCCGCTCGACCTGCTCATTCGCACATCAGGCGAATTGCGGCTCAGCAATTTCATGCTGTGGCAGGCGGCCTATGCCGAACTCTATTTCACTGACCTGCTCTGGCCTGATTTCGACGACCGGGCGCTGGGGCAGGCGCTGGACGCCTTTCGTATGAGGGACCGCCGCTTTGGCGGTTTGTGAATGATGGTCAGCGACCTTCGGATCCGGACCGTCGTCGGCGTCGCACTCATTGCGCTGGCGCTAGGTGCCTTGCTTGCCGGGGGGCTGCTTTTCTGGGTGCTGCTGGTCGTGGCCGGTGTGCTGATGCAAGGCGAATGGGGCGATTTGACCGGCGCGAATGTAGAGCAGCGCAAGGCCGCGATGTTTGCCGTCTCCATCCCCCTCGCTTTGTTATGTCCCCTGGCGGCGGGCATCGACTGGCCGGTGCTGATCGCCGGAGCGGCGGCATTTTTCTTCATTGCCTTCACCAGCCGCAATGTCGTTCTGGCACTTGGCGTTCCCTACATTTGTGTGCCGATCACCGCTCTGCTGTTTTTGCGCGGGCAGCAGCCCTATGCCTATGGCTTGCTGCTCGCTTTCTGGGCGCTCGGGCTGGTTTGGGCGACAGATATCGGCGCCTATTTCGCGGGGCGGTCGATCGGTGGGCCCAAGCTGGCACCCCGGATCAGCCCTTCCAAGACATGGTCGGGCTTGGCTGGTGGCGTGCTGGCGGCGCTGGTGCTGGGCTTCCTCCTCCACCGATTTGCGGGCCTGCCGATCCAGCTTGCGGCGGCGAGCGGCCTGCTGGCCGTGGCGGCGCAACTGGGTGATCTGCTGGAAAGCGCGATGAAGCGCCGGGCCGGGGTCAAGGATAGTGGCACGCTGCTTCCCGGCCATGGCGGCGTGATGGACCGGCTGGACGGGGTGGTCGCGGCCGCGCCGCTGGCGGCGCTATGCTATGCCGTACTGGCGCAGGCGGCATGAGTGGTATGAAAAGCGTTTCCATCTTTGGCGCAACTGGCTCTGTGGGCCTGTCCACGATCGACCTCGTCCGGCGAGAGCCGGATGCGTACCGGGTCGTGGCGCTGACCGCCCATAGCGATATCGATGGGTTGGCGACCCAGGCAAAGGCGACCGGCGCGCAAATCGCGGTCATCGCGCAGGACGGGCTGTACGGCGCGCTCAAGGACGCTTTGGCGGGATCTGGTATCGAAGCGGCGGCGGGGCAAGCGGCGCTCGTCGATGCGGCGCAGGCTGGCGCGGACTGGACCATGGCGGCGATCGTCGGCTGTGCGGGACTTGAGCCTACCATGTCTGCCCTGAAGTCTGGCGGTACGGTGGCGTTGGCGAACAAGGAGTCGCTGGTGTCCGCCGGCGGGTTAATGATGGCGGCGGCGCGGGAATCCGGCGCGACCCTGTTGCCCGTCGACAGTGAGCATAACGCCATTTTCCAATGCCTTGCTGGCGGTTCCATCGAGGACGTTTCAAGGATCATCCTGACCGCCAGCGGTGGCCCGTTCCGCACCCGCAGCCGGGCTGACATGGTCGGCATCACGCCTGCCCAGGCGGTGGCGCATCCCAACTGGTCGATGGGCGCCAAGATCAGCGTCGACAGCGCGACGATGATGAACAAGGGACTGGAACTCATCGAGGCCGATCATCTGTTCCCGGTGGGGCTCGACCGCATCGAGATATTGGTCCATCCGCAATCGGTCATCCACTCGATGGTCGAATATCACGATTGTTCGACTCTTGCGCAACTGGGGTCGCCCGATATGCGCATTCCCATCGCCCATGCGCTTGCCTGGCCCGCGCGGATCTCGACGCCCTGTCAGAAGCTGGACCTCGCAACCATTGGTCGGCTCGACTTTGAAGCGCCTGATCCGGATCGTTTTCCTGCGCTGCGTCTGGCGCGCGCTGCCGCGGCTGAGGGGGGGGCGACCCCCGCGATCCTCAATGCCGCGAACGAAGTGGCGGTGGCCGCTTTTCTGGCGGGGCGCATCGGCTTCCTTGATATTGCCATGATTGTGGAGGATGTGTTGGACCGCTATAGCGCGGGGCGGCCCAACACGATCGGGGACGTGCTGGCGGCCGACGCGCAGGCCCGCTTGTTTGCGGGTCAGACGATGGAAAGATTGACGGTTTGATCCAGAATCCCGGCTTCCTGCTGACAGTGCTGGCCTTTGTGGCGGTCATCGGACCGCTGGTCTTCGTCCATGAGCTTGGCCATTATCTGGTCGGCCGCTGGTTCGGAGTGAAGGCGGAGGCCTTCTCGATCGGCTTCGGTCCCGAACTCTTCGCCTGGGTGGACCGGCGCGGCACCCGCTGGCGCGTCGCGGCGTTGCCCTTGGGCGGCTATGTGCGTTTCAAGGGGGATATGAACGCGGCCAGCATGACCGACCCGGCCTGGCTGGAAATGTCGGCCGGCGATCGCGCTGAAAGCTTCCCCGCCAAGCCATTGTGGCAACGCGCGGCCATCGTTGCGGCAGGGCCGGCGATCAATTTTCTCTTCGCCATATTGATCATCGCGACCTTCGCCTTCGTCCATGGCGAAAGCCGCACGCCGGCGGTCGCGGGCATCGTCGAGCAGGGCAGCGCGGCTGATGCCGCTGGGATCAAGGTGGGTGACCGCATCCTGTCCTTCAACGGGCGGACGATGGACACCTATACCGACATGGTCATGTACACGCGGATCCGTCCGGGTGAACCGGTGGATGTCGCGATCGAGCGGAACGGGCAAAGGCTGGAGGTGCGCACCAAGATCGGCGCCGTCATGGAGGATGACGGCTTCGGCCAGAAATTCCGTGTCGGACGGCTGGGCATCGGCGCTGGCGAACCCGTGGTCGAGCGCGTCAGCCTGTTGCGCGCGCCAATCGTGGCGGTCGAGCGCACCGGACAGATCGTGCGGACCATGGTCGAAACTCTGGGTCAGATTGTAAGTGGCGGCCGATCCGTCAAGGAATTGGGAGGGCCGCTCAAGATCGCGCAGGTATCGGGGCAGGCCGCGACATTGGGGCTGGAAAGCTTCATCTTCTTCGTCGCGCTCATCTCGATTAACTTGGGGTTCATCAACCTCTTGCCAATTCCCATGCTTGATGGCGGGCATCTGCTCTTTTACGGGATCGAGGCAGTGCAGCGGCGCCCTGTCAGTCCGCAGGCGCAGGAATGGGCCTACAGGTCCGGCCTTGCGGTGCTGATGGCGATGATGCTGCTGGTGACTTTCAACGATTTGTCGTCTTTCGGGCTTTGGCAAAGCCTGTCCGGCTTGATCGGCTGACGCGCTTCGGGCAGGGAAGCGCGGCTTGGCGTCGTCTGTTGCGACGGAAACATTTTTTTGCGTTTGAGGTGGAGCGGGTGACAGCGATGAACAGCAGCATGAGGCAGCGCCCGATGGTGGCCGCCCTGTTGGCGACGACCATGATCGCGGGCCTCACGGCGGTTCCGGCGATGGCGCAGGATGCCGCCGCGTCTTTGGCTGCGCCTGCGACGACGGCCGCACCCGCCGCGCAGGGCACGATCCGGTCGATCACCGTCACCGGCACGCAGCGGCTGGAGCCGGACACGGTGCTGTCCTACACGAAGCTGCGCATCGGCCAGCCCTATAGCCAGGAAAGCCTCGATCAGGGGCTGCGCGACCTCTACGAAACCGAATTGTTCGCCGACGTCCAGATCCGCAACGACAATGGTGCGCTGACGGTCGAGGTGAAGGAAAATCCGGTCATCAACCGCATCGTGCTGGAAGGTAATAAGCGATTGAAGGACGACAAGATCCGTCCGGAAATCAAGCTCGCCCCACGCCAGATCTATACCCGGTCGAAGGTTCGCGCCGACGTTGCGCGCATCGTCGAACTCTATCGCCGCCAGGGCCGCTTCGCCGCGACCATCGAGCCAAAGATGGTCCAGCTCGACCAGAATCGCGTCGATATCGTCTTTGAAATTTCCGAAGGGCCTAAGTCCAAGGTTCGCCAGATCAACATCATCGGCAACGATAAGTTCAGCGATGGCGAACTGCGCAGCGAGATGGTGACGAAACAGTCGCGCTGGTTCCGCATCTTTTCATCTGGCACCAGCTATGATCCCGATCGTCTGGCCTATGACCAGCAGAAGCTGCGCCAATTCTACCTGACCGAAGGCTATGCCGATTTCCGTGTGATTTCGGCCGTGGCCGAACTGACGCCGGATAAGCAAGACTTCATTATCACCTATGTGGTGGAAGAAGGCGACCGCTACAAGTTCGGCGATGTGAAGGTCGAATCGGACATTCGCGACCTGTCGGGCGAAAGCCTGACCAAGCGGTTGCCGATGAAGACGGGCGACTGGTATAACGCCAAGCAGGTCGAGGACACCGTCGATACGCTCAGTGAGACGGCCGGCCTGTTCGGCTATGCCTTTGCCGACGTGCAGCCCGACTTCAACCGCAACAAGGAAGACCTGACGATGGGGATTAATTTCCGCATCGCCAACGCCCCGCGCGTCTATGTCGAACGGGTCGACATCAATGGCAACACGCTGACGCAGGACAAGGTTATCCGCCGCGAATTCCGTCTGGCCGAAGGCGACGCGTTCAACAGCTTCCTGGTCAAGCGGTCGAAGGACCGGATCAATTCACTCGGCTTCTTCCAGGAAAAGCTGGATATCGAACAAAAGCCCGGCTCCGCGCCGGACCGCATCGTGCTTGAAACCAATGTGCAGGAAAAATCGACCGGCGAACTCTCGCTCTCGGCCGGTTTCTCCTCGCTGGAGCGCTTCATCGTCGCGGCGTCGATCACCCAGCGCAATTTCCGTGGCAAGGGCCAGGAATTGCGCACGTCGGTCAATTATTCGGCCTATTCCAAGTCGATCGAAGTGGGCTTCACCGAACCCTATTTCATGGACAAGAATATCGCGCTGGGCGGCGACATCTATCGTCGGGACCTCAACAGCTTCCGCTATCTGACCAATAATGATCGCGACACGACCTACGAGCAGACCACCACGGGTTTCCAGATTCGTGCGGGCGTACCGATCACCGAATATATGTCGCTGGCGCTGCGCTACAGCCTCAACTTTGACGATGTGACGCTGGATCGGGACCAGTTCTATACCGATGGTCAGTGCGATCCGCTGCTGGCAGGCCGCTATCTGTGCGACGCGATCGGCAAACGGACGACTTCGTCGGTGGGCTATTCGCTGATCTACGACACGCGCGACAACCGCATCCGGCCGACGCGCGGCAACAATGTCGTGCTGAGCCAGGATTTCGCTGGGCTTGGCGGCGACGTCAAATATATCAAGACCCGCCTTTCCGCGTCGAAATTCTGGCCTTTGGGCGCAGGTTTCATCTTCTCGCTGTCGGGCGAGGGCGGGTATATCCACAGCCTGGAAGGCGAACGGCGGGACGCGTCTGGGCAGGAAGTGGACAAGATCCGTCTGGTCGATCGCTTCTTCCTGGGTGAGCCGCAATTCCGAGGCTTTGACATCCGTGGTGTAGGACCGCGTATCGTCAGACGTTATTATAGTGCTACCGTAGGTGACGATGGCGTCGCAACCGGTGAGCCGATCACCGGCCGTAACAACCGGACAGATGACGCGCTGGGCGGGAAAATCTACTATCTTGCCCGCGCGGAAGTTCAGATTCCGCTGGGTTCGGCCGCGCGTGAAATGGGTCTGCGCCCCTCGATCTTCATGGATGCAGGCGCGGTTGCTGGTTTGAAAGAGCCAGGCCTCATTAACGGCAATGGCCAGTTTGCCGGCTTCTGTAATGCAAGTGGTCAGACACAGGTGCGCGCGGGTGGTACCGCCGCCAATCCGGTCTGCCCGGCCAGCTTTGGCACCGACTACACTGTGAGCGGTGGCTTTGAGGAGCAATATCTCGGCGACACGCTTAAGCCGCGTCTGTCGGTGGGCTTTGGCGTCAACTGGAACTCGCCCTTCGGCCCGTTCCGCATCGACATCGCCAAGGCCCTGCTCAAGGAACCAGGGGACGACAACAAGCTCATCACCTTCAATGTGGGGACTCAATTCTGATGAAGACACTCGTTAAAGCCGCGGCGCTGGTGTTCGCGCCCATGACCGCCATTGCGCTGACTGCCGTCCCGGCCGCAGCCCAGACCAAGTCCGGCATCGCCGTCGTCGATCTGGAGGAAGCCGTTGCCAAGAGCACGGCCTTCACCACCGCGATGACCCAGATGCAGACCACCTACAAGCCGCAGCTGGACCAGATCGCTTCGCGCCGCAGCGCGATCGAAACCGATCTCAAGACCAAGAATGACGCGCTGCAGGCCGCCTATAAAGCTGCAGGTAACAAGTCGACGCCGGCGCTGGAAACCCAGTTCCAGCAGTTGCAGCAGGCCCAGCAGACCGGCCAGGCCGAATTGCAGCGCCTGACCCAGCCGGTGGCTCTGGCCCGCGCCTATGTCGAACAGCAGATCGTCGCCAAGCTGGACGACGCGCTGAAGGCCGCGACCGCCAAGACCAAGTCGGAAATCGTCTTCAAGAAGGCGGCGACCGAAAGCTTCGGCGCTGGTGCGGACATCACGCCCGCCGTCATCACCGAACTCAACGCGCTCGTGCCCAGCGTCGGCATCACCCCGCCGGCCGGCTGGCAGCCGGGCCAGGCGCAGGGCGCAGCCGCCGCGCCCGCGCCCGCGACCCCGGCGCAGGCGCCCAAGTCGCGCTGACACAAGAATGAACGGAGAGGTTGAAACGAACGCGCGTGGCCCGATGGATATCCGTCGGGTCATGGCTGCGCTGCCGCATCGTTATCCGATGCTGCTGATCGACCGCGTGGTGTCGCTGGTGCCAAACCAGTCGATCCACGCGATCAAGGCGGTGTCGGTCAACGAACCCTTTTTCCAGGGCCATTTTCCCACGCGCCCAATCATGCCGGGCGTGCTGATCGTCGAAGCGATGGCGCAGGCGGCCGGGGTGCTGGCTGTGGAATCGATGGACCTCGCCGACTCGGGCAAGCTCGTCTATTTCATGAGCATCGACGGCGCGAAATTCCGATCGCCGGTCGAACCGGGCTGCCTGCTCGACCTGCATGTCGAAGTGACGCAGAACCGGGGCGCGATCTGCAAGTTCAGCGGCAAGGCGACGATCGACGGCAAGCTGGCGTCCGAAGCCAATTTCGTCGCGATGATCACCGATCCGCCGCAGGACTGATCGCGCCTCCATCACCATGCTTGCTTTGGCGCGCCGAAACCGCTAACGGCGCGCCTTCGCTTATTTTCGCATCCGGCCGGTCGGAAACCGGCCATCAAAGGAGCATATTGCCATGAAGGCCGATACCCACCCCGATTACCACATGATCACCGTCCAGATGACCGACGGTACCACCTTCCAGACCCGCTCCACCTGGGGCAAGGAAGGCGACACGCTGGCGCTCGACATCGACCCCAAGTCGCACCCGGCCTGGACGGGCGGCAACCGCCAGCTGGACACCGGCGGCCAGGTGGCGCGCTTCAACAAGCGTTTCGGTGGTCTGACGCTGAAGAAGTAATCGGCCAACACGGCACGAACAGGAAAAAGGGCGCCGCGACGGCGCCCTTTTTTATTTGTAGGCGGTGGAGGTCACGCGTCCCGCGCGACCGCGACGTCGATCGCACCGGGCGCGATCTTCACTGTAGCAGGCGTGCGCGCCAACACTTCACCGTCGATCGAGATGCGCTGGCGCGGCTTCGTGTCGATGCGAAACGACTTGCCGTGAAATTCGCGGGTGTGCGCGTCGCGGTCGCGCAACTTGAAGAATTTGGCATACCAGTCCCAGGCCAGGCGCGGCTTGCTGCGGCCGACCACGGCCTGGATGACGATTTCACCGGTATCGACGTCGGCATGATCGGACAGTTCGACGCCGCCATGATAGGGGCCGTTCAGCACGCGCACTTCGGTCGACCACATGCGATGCTCCTGCGTCCCATCGTCGATCGTCAAGCGGAAGGCGCGAAAGCCGACCGAGCATTTTGCGGCCCAGGCCAGATAGCCGATCCGGCCTAGATAGCGTTTGAGCTTATGCGGCACCGTGCGGCCAATCATGGGCGACAGGCCAAGGGAGGCGGCATTGACGAAATAATCGCCCTCCACCATGCCCAGATCGACGCGCCGCCGCCGCCCGTTGGCAATGGCCCGCACCGCGCCGTCCAGATCAAGCGGTAAGCCCAGCGTTCGAGCAAAGCTGTTGGCGGTGCCGAGAGGCAGCACGCCAAACACGCAATTTTTGCCGACAAATTCATCGACGGTCCCGGACATCGATCCGTCGCCGCCGCCTACGATCACCATCGGCGCACCAGTAGCTATGGCCTGGCGCACCATTGTCGCCATTTGCTTGGGGTCTTTCACCGCATGGGCTTCAAGCAGTCGGATGCCCGCTTCTTCCAGCCTGTCCCGTGCCTGATCGAAACTGTCCTGGCCGCGCCGGCTATGGGCGTTGACGACCAATATTGCGTCCTTGGGCAAGTCCGTCGTTTCCATGCCGCAATAACTCCGTCCAGCCGATTCGGCTCCGGCTGGAAACCCTTTGCGCGCGATTCGTTACCTAGCCATGGCTCGCATCGCTCATCTGTCCGATATTCATTTCGGCGCGAACGACCCCAGGATCGTCGACGCCGCCACCGCGTGGCTGGAGGAACGTCGCCCCGACCTGGTGGTTATCAGCGGCGATTTCACGCAGCGCGCACGCGTTGGTCAGTTCCGCCAGGCTGCGGCATGGCTGGGCAAACTGCGGGCTGCGGGGCTGAAAACACTTGTCATACCCGGCAATCATGATGTGCCGCTTTATGACGTGTTGCGCCGCTTTCTTACCCCCCTGCGCCGTTATCGTCGGTATATCAGCCACGATCTGTGTCCTTTTTACGAAGATGATGAAGTGGCGATTTTTGGGATCAACACCGCCCGGTCGCTGACGATAAAGGATGGGCGGATTAACCATGACCAGATGGACATGCTTCGGCATCGCTTCGCGCACGTCCCGCGCGACAAGACCCGCATCCTGGTCACGCATCATCCGCTCTTTTCCATGCCGATCGGCAAGGGCGGCGAGTTGAGCGAGGCTGTCGGGCGGCATGACGATGCCGTGCAGGCCGCATGTGAGGCTGGTGTCCATGTCGCGCTCGCCGGCCATTTCCACCGCACCTATGCGGAATCCGCCGACAAGATGGTCGCGCACAGCGGCGGCGCGCTGGTGATCCAGGCAGGGACAGCCACTTCCACCCGCCTGCGCAATGACGAGCCGCAAAGCTTCAACTGGCTGCACGTCCGCCGCAACAATGAGATGGACTTGCAGGTCATCGTCTGGGACGGTGCCGGCTTCCGCCGCGCCAGCCATGTGGAATATGTGCGAGAAGGCGAGGAATGGACCGCGAAAGAGGTGGTGGAGCCGGTGCGGGTGGGGGCCATGACCGGCCCTGCGGGCTTGACGTCGGCTGCAAACTGACGGCTCTTCTCGCTGCATTCGGAAAATCGGAGGCGAGATGGCGCGGCTAGCGGGAAAGACATGTGTGGTAACAGGCGGTGCGCGCGGTATCGGGCGCGCAATAGTCGAGGCCTTTCATCGCGAAGGCGCTGACGTGCTGCTGACCGACATAGATGAACAGATCGGCTGCGCCAGCGCGGATGCGATCGGCTGTCGCTTCGAGCGACTGGATGTAGCGGCAGAAGCCGACTGGGACCGGCTCCTTGACGTGCGCCCGGAAATCGACGTGTTGGTCAACAATGCCGGCATCACAGGTCTGGAAGAAGCCGGGACACGGCATGATCCCGAACATGCCAGCCTGGCCGAATGGCATGCGGTGCACCGTGTGAACCTCGACGGCACTTTCCTTGGCTGCCGCTACGCCATTCGCGCAATGAAGCGCAAAGGCGAGGGGGCTATTATCAACATGTCGTCCCGGTCCGGGCTGGTCGGCATTCCCGGCGCAGCCGCCTATGCATCGTCAAAGGCGGCGATCCGCAACCATAGCAAGACCGTGGCGCTCTACTGCGCACAGCAGGGGTGGAAGATACGCTGCAATTCCGTTCATCCCGCCGCTATAATGACGCCGATCTGGGACGCAATGGTGGGCGATGGCCCGGACCGGCAAGCGCGGATGGCGGCGCTGGTCGCCGATACGCCGCTCAAACGGTTCGGCCGGGTCGACGAAGTCGCCGCGGTCGCGGTGCTGCTGGCTTCTGATGAGGCAACCTACATCACGGGCACCGAAATCGACATTGACGGCGGGCTGTTGGCCGGGTCCGCCGCATCGCCCGGCTGATTATCAGCCCGGCCTCTTGAGCGCCTGCGCCAGCGATACCGTTGCGCTGCCGCGGCGGGCCGGCTTCGCCTGGCTGGCGTCGGGCTTCCAGCCGGACAGGTAGATGAGCGCTATCTGTTCGGCGACACGGCCATCCGGATCGGCCCCCTCGGCGAAATGCGCTGCCGCCCGCATCAGCACCTCGCGGGTAAGCGCGGGCGGCCGGTGAGCCAGGACATTGGCCGCCCCCATGCCGCGCAGGTCGTGCATCAGCCGCACGATGTCGCCATAGCGGATCGTCAGCGTCTCGCCATCGGCCACCGGCATGGCGAAGCCGGCGCGGCTGAGCAGATCGCCCGCCGCGCGCACGTCCACCTGCGGATGGATATGCTGGCCCGCTCGATCTCCCTCGGCGGCAAGCAGAGCGGCTTTCAGGCGCGGCAGGCTGCCCGCGCCGGCAAAGGCCGCCAGCATCAGCCCATCGGGCCGCAGCACCCGTCGCATCAGGATCAGCGCGCCAGGCAGGTCATTGACGCTGTCCAGCGTGCCGCACGCCAGCACCAGGTCGAAACTATCGTCGGCGAAGGGCAGGGCATCCTCGTCCGCCTGCACGCCGTTCATGGCGCGAGCTGCAAGGAAGGATGGATCAACGCAAGCAACGCGTTTGCCCATAGCCTCCAGCGCGGCGCGCGCGCGACCGTCGGGGCAACCGATCACCAGCGCTTCGGGTAGGTCGCGCTGCACATCGCCCAGCCGGTCCAGCAATTCGTCCAGCATGGCCTGGTGCAGGAAATCATGGTCCGCATAAGTGGGCAGCATCCGGTCGCGCCGACGAGCGCGCAGGGCTGAATCGAAAATGTCGGGGCGGGAGTCCATGGCGGGCCTTGTGCAGAGACGGTGAAGCGGGAACAAGGCAGATGATGGCTCTTGCCCCGCTTCTCAAGTCTGCGCTGCGCCCTGCGCTTGATTATGCGCTACCGCCACGCTGTCCCGGTTGCGGCGGCATCGTGGGGGAGGATCATGCATTTTGCCTCGACTGCTGGGGCGGCATGGAATTCCTGGGTGATCCCTGCTGCGCCCGCTGCGGCATATCTTTCCCGCACGACATGGGTCAGGATGCCGAATGCGGCGCGTGCCTGGCCGATCCGCCGGCCTGGGACAGCGCGCGAGCGGTGTTGGCCTATGGCGATGTCGCGCGGACGGTGGCGCTGCGGCTCAAATATGGGCGGCGCACCGGTCTTGCCCGCCTCATCGCGCGACAGATGCTGCGCCATGCGGGACCAGCGGGGGAGGGCGATCCGCCCCTGATCGTCCCGGTGCCGCTGCATCGCTGGCGCCTGTGGCATCGCGGGTTCAACCAGTCGGCGCTGATGGCGGACCATCTGGGCAGGCTGACGGGCTGGCCGGTCGACCGGCACGGGCTGCGCCGCGTCCGGCGAACCCAGCCCTTGCGCGGCATGAACCCAGCGCAGCGGGCCAGGGCAGTGCGCGGCGCCTTCGCGCTGGCGGCTGGCCATGGCTTTGCCGGGCGGCGCGTGCTGCTGATCGATGACGTCCGCACCAGCGGCGCAACCGCGGCGGCCTGCGCGCGCATGTTGAAGCGTGGCGGCGCCACCAACGTCCGGCTGCTCTGCTGGGCGCGGGCGCTGCCCGATCGCGACGCCACCCTGTCGCGCGGACCTGATTGACAATGGCGCGCCTCCCCCCATGTTGATGGCAAAGGAGCAATATTTGTCATGGCGAAAGTGGAAATCTATACCAAGGCCTGGTGCGGCTACTGCGCGCGGGCCAAGGCGTTGCTGGGCGACAAGGGCGTGGCGTTCGACGAATATGACATCAGCATGGGCGGCCCAACGCGCGACGAAATGCTGAAACGCGCGCCGGGGCAGACGACGGTGCCGCAAATCTTCATCGACGGTCAGCATATCGGCGGCAGCGATGATCTTGCTGCGTTGAACCGCGCCGGCAAGCTGGACGCGATGCTGGGTCAGTGAGCAGTTTGCGCGCTGCCCTTTTCCAGATGACGAGCGGGATCGATCCCGCCGCCAATGCTGCCGCGATCGTCGAGATGGCGGGCCGCGCCAAGCGAGAGGGGGCGGACATGCTCTTTACCCCCGAAATGGCCGGTTATCTGGACCGTGATCGCGGGCGCGCGGCAGCAACGCTGCGCAGCGAGGCGGACGATGGCGTGCTGGCCGCCGTCCGCGAAGCGGCCGCGCGCGAAGGACTATGGATTCATCTCGGCTCGCTGCCGTTCAAGGATGAACGATCGGATGGCCGTTGGGTCAACCGTAGCCTGATGATTGACGCCAATGGCGACATCCGCGCTCGCTATGACAAGGTGCATCTGTTCGACGTCGATCTGGCCAGCGGGGAAAGCTGGCGCGAATCCTCGGTTTATGGGCCGGGCGAGCAGGCCGCTGCGGTGAAGACGCCTTGGGGGCTGATGGGTCTCTCCGTTTGCTACGACATGCGGTTTCCCGATCTCTATCGCGCGCTGACCGATGCCGGCGCGACGATCCTGCTGGCGCCCGCCGCCTTTACCGTGCCTACGGGGCAGGCGCATTGGCATGTGCTGCTGCGCGCCCGCGCGATCGAGGCAGGATGCGTCGTCATCGCGGCGGCGCAGGGGGGCGCGCATGCGGATGGACGCACCACCTATGGACACAGCCTGGTGGTCGATCCGTGGGGCGACGTGCTGCTCGACATGGGCGAAGCGGTGGGTCTGGGGCTTGCAGATATCGATTTGTCGCGCATAGAGGATGTGCGGGCGCGGGTGCCCGCGCTCGCCAATCGGCAGCCCATCTCTCAGGACGTGGCAATTTCGTGATCGTGTTCGACCTCAAATGCAGTAGTCAGGGCCATGTGTTCGAAGCCTGGTTCGGTTCCAGTGGTGATTATGAGGCGCAGCAGGCGCGCGGCCTGATCGCCTGTCCGGTGTGCGGTGACACGTCGGTAATGAAAGCCGTGATGGCGCCAGCGATCGCTGCAAAAGGGAATCAGCGCACCGCGCCCACAAAGCAGGATGTGGCGGCACCAGCAGCGAGCGGCGCGGATATGGCCAAGATGCAGGCGCTGGTCGAGGCCGTCGCGCAGGCGCAGCAGAAATTGCTCGCCGATTCCACTTGGGTCGGCCGAGACTTTGCCGACCAGGCGCGCGCCATGCATTATGGCGAACAGGATCGTGCCAGCATCCATGGCGAAGTCGCGCCCGCCGAAGCCAAGGCTCTGATCGCCGAAGGCGTTGAGGTCGCGCCCCTGCCACTTCCCGTCGTTCCGCCGCACGCGAAGAATTGACCGCAGCCTTCCCGCGCAATAGAGCCGGCACCGGGCACCCATAGCTCAGCAGGATAGAGCATCAGATTCCTAATCTGGGGGCCACTGGTTCGAATCCAGTTGGGTGCACCATTTCCAGACAACCGCAGCGATATCTCCCCGGTCAGCTGCTCATTTCGCTATCGAAATGACTTTTGACCATATCGCGCAAGCTGTCCATGTCGCTGTCCAGCTTGATCGCAGAGCCCAGGTCAGGCTGGCCCGGCCATCCCGCGTCGGCGATCGTCAGGCCTGCGGCCGTGCGGCTGCCTTCGTAGCGGGGGATGACGTGGAAATGGACGTGGGGGTCTACCATCATCAGCATCAGATAGTTGATCTTGTCATAGCCCACCGCCTTGGCCAGCGCCGTCTCGATCGCGACGGTGACGGTCTTGAGTTCGGCATGCGCTGCCGCGGGCAGGTCGCCGAATGCCGTGGCGTCGCTTCGCGCGGCGAGCACCAGTGATCCCAGCGTGGGCTGGCTCGGCCGCAACAGCACCAGCCAATGATCGAACTGCGCCACCAGCGTGGCGGGATAGCCGAATTTTTCGATCGTCGCGTTCATGCCTGTCCCTCCGCTTCGTCCATCCAGCTGACGATCGGTCGCCCCGACCGCGCCTGGCCATAGGCCTGCGCCAGTCGCACAGCATGAACGATCAGCGATATGATCGTCCACCACGCCAACGCGACAAGCCCGATGTCCGGCCGCCCGAACAGCAGGGCCACGAACAGGATCACCATATTAGGATTGCGCCGGGCCGTGATCAGGCGGAATTGGCTGTCGAACCGGCGCCAGACATGGATGTCCATCTTGAAGTCCTTGAGGAACATGCCTTCTATCAGCCGTTGCAGCACATAGCCGGCAACGACCGCTGTCATGACGAAGGCGAAGGTCGTGCCTGGCAGTTGCAGCCCCCAATAGGCGAGGCCGGTGCCCCAGAAATACCACCAGAAGGGCGGGTGGACGAGGTCGACGCCATGGTCGATCACATTGCCCCATTTGGACGAGGTTATGGTGCATCGGGCGAGTTTGCCGTCGACCGTGTCCAGCACCATGAAGATGAAGCCGGAAAGAAACCCGGTCCAGTAGAGACCTTTTGCAAAAAGAAAGGTCGCCAACAGACAGAGGCTGACGCCGATCACCGACACCATGTTGGGCGTCATGCGCAATTGCGCGGCGATCCGGGTCAGCACCAGCGCTAGTTCGGGCCAGAGATATTTGGTGAGGAGGTCGGTCACGCCCTTATATGCGCCGAAATAGCTGCGGCGCTCGATCTCGCGCCGACTGGCTGGCGTCAGTTCACGCACCATCGGCTGCTCCAGCTTGCGCAACTGGCGATTGTAGAGCCGCCGCCCGTCCGACAGGTCGATGATGTGGGGCGCGCGCAATGGATCGGCGCCCTGCGCTACCTGTCCAACGATCGGCGCCTCTCCCCAGGTGAACAGCGTTCCGGGCGCTTCCAGCGCGAGCGTCAGCAGCAGCGGATCGAAGGCGTAGGTCAGATTGAAGAGCAGTTCGTGCCCGTTCGCCAACCGGCGGCCATTCTTTGCCGCGCTTTCCGCCATGCGGCGATTGCGTTCGGCGTTGGGCATGCCCCAGATCGGAGTCGCATTCTCGCCGATCAGCCGAACCGGCCCCAAAGATGTGGACAGAAGCTGGCTCATGCGGCGCCCTTCAGAAAATCGAGGATGATGTCAGCCTGGCGATGCGAGGCGGGGATGGGGGATAGGTCGATGGAATCGCGCATGGCTGCTTCCTGTAGCGCCAGGAAGCGGGGCTGCAAGCCGGCGGCCTGGGCAAGCGCGGTCGGCAAGGCGTCGGCTGCTTCGATGATCTGCCCCAGGCGCCAATGGGCAAAATCCTCGCCCGACGCGTCGCGGCGGTCGAGATTGAGAAAGATGCAAGGGCGCGGCTCGATCAGAAACTCATAGACCTGGCTCGATACGTCACCCAGATAGACGTCGGCGCTGACCGTGTAGCTCATATCGATCGAGTGGCGACTGCCCATGTCCACGCGGATGTGCGGCGCGCTGCTGACGATCGGAGGCACGCGCTGCGCCAGTTTCGCGTGGGGGGCGATGATGACGTTCCAGTCCTCAAGCGATTCCAGCGCCGCCAGCACGGCAGGACCATGGTTGACCCAGGACGACAGTGCCGCATCAAAATGCGGATTATAGAGCAGCACCGGCTTGTCATCAGAGAAGAAGCGCCGCCTCTGCGCCTTAAGCTCGAACTTGGCATAGCCGCCGATGCGCACATTGTCCGTCGTTCCAAGGCCGCGCGCAATGAGTCGGCGTTTGTCCTTGTCGCCGCCAACCAGCGTCAGATCAAAGTCGGCGTGGCGCTTCTTGTAACCGCCTTCGCGATCGCCCGCGCCATGCTTCATATGAATCATAAGGGACGCGAAACCTGGTACATGACGAAGCCAGGCGCTGCTGATCTCGGTCGTGACGATCACGGGGAAGCGCAGGATGCGGCGGTGATTGAGCAGCAGGGTCGCAAGGCGCGAAGGTTGGTGAAACAGCGAATCCCGCCGCGACGGGGGGCGGCGAAGGCGAACTCTGGCAAGCCGCGCGTCGGGGTCGTAGCTGCCGATCAGGTCCAGCAAATGGTCGGATGGCGAGAGTACGCTGACTCGCACGTCTGGACGCCGCGCCAACTCAAGCGCCGCGGGCAGCCAGTGATACATCTGATGCGCTTCTGCGATCGCAAGAAAGGCGATGTCGGTCGGCAAACGGGCTATCCACTCAGTGACAGGGCGCACGCACCGGATGTGCGCATATGGGTCGCCCTAGCGTGGCCGGCAAAGGAAGCAAGCCGCTCCGGCATGATTTGCAAGCCCATTGCAACAAGGGTTTTGGGGAGAAACATGACCCACAACGCTGGACCTTTGCGGAATTTTTGCTATTCGGGCCGCGACCCGAGACACATTCCCGAAGAGGCTCGAAGAGCGATGGCCGAATTTGCGTTGCCCAAGAACAGCAAGATCAACGGCAAGGGCGTGACCCATAAGGCGCCCGAGGGCGCTACCAATGTCCGCAGCTTCAAAGTCTATCGCTACGATCCCGACTCCGGCCAGAATCCGCGCTACGACACGTTTGAGGTTGATCTGGACCAGTGCGGCCCGATGGTTCTCGATGCGCTGCTCAAGATCAAGAATGAATATGACCCGACGCTGACCTTCCGCCGGTCCTGCCGCGAGGGTATTTGCGGTTCCTGCTCGATGAACATGAACGGCAAGAACGGCCTCGCCTGCACCACCGCGATCGACGAATGCGCGGGCAAGCAGGTGCAGATCACTCCGTTGCCGCACATGGATGTCATCAAGGATCTGGTGCCGGACTTCACGCATTTCTACGCGCAATACAACAGCATCAAGCCGTGGCTGCAAACCGTCAGCCCGCCGCCCAGCGGCAAGGAGCGGCTCCAGTCCCCCGCCGACCGCGAAAAGCTCGATGGCCTCTATGAGTGCATCCTGTGCGCCTGCTGCTCGACCAGCTGCCCCAGCTACTGGTGGAACAGCGACAAGTTCCTCGGCCCCGCCATCCTGCTTCAGGCCTATCGCTGGCTGGCCGACAGCCGCGACGAATATACGGGCGAGCGCCTGGACGAGCTGGAAGATCCCTTCCGCCTCTATCGCTGCCACACCATCATGAACTGCGCCAATGTCTGCCCCAAGGGGCTCAGCCCGGCCAAGGCGATCGCCGAAACGAAGAAGATGATGGTCGAACGGCAGCTGTAAGTTGACGAGCGACGGTGTAGGCGGCGGTCAACCGCTAAGCGAAGGCAAATGGGCGGGTTGGGCGGCCCGGTCCGATCTGCACCCCGACACCTTTTTGCAAGCGATCGGGCGGGGTTATATGCGGGCGGACGGGCCAACGCGCGCTCGCGTCGCCCTGGAAACGCGCTCCAGTCACCGCAACCGGCTCGATACGCTGCACGGCGGATTTCTCGCGGCCTTTGCCGATCACGCCTATTTCGGCGCTCTGTGGATCATGGGGCATGAGGCGCAGATCAATGGCGTAACCATTGATCTTAGCATGCAATATCTGGGCGCAGGAAAGGTGGGGCCTGATCTGATCGCCGAAGTCGAGATATTGCGGGAAACTGGGCGTCTTTTCTTTTTGCGGATGCTGATGACACAGAATGGGGAGGCGGTGGCCGCTTCCACGGCAACTATCCGGAAGGCGCCAAAGCCGCAGTGACGACCATTCTCGCCCGCTATGACGCGCTGGTGAAGTCCGGCGAACTCCGGCCCGATGCCGATCAACGCGCCGCAGCGGAGCGGCTTGGGCGGATGCAACAGGATCTGGAAGCGACCCCGGCCCGCGGGTCGACCTTATGGAAATTGCTGCGCAAGCCGCCCGATCCGCCGCGTGGCCTCTATATGTGGGGCGGTGTCGGACGGGGCAAGTCGATGCTGATGGACCTGTTCTTCGACACGGTGCAGGTCAAACGCAAGAAGCGCGCCCATTTCCACGAGTTCATGCTCGACGTGCATGCCCGTCTCGCCGAAGCGCGCAAGTCGGAAACGGGCGACCCGATCCCGCCGGTGGTCGATTCGCTGGCGGAAGAGGCGCGGCTGCTGTGTTTTGACGAAATGGTCGTCAACAACATGGCGGATGCGGCGATCATGTCGCGCCTTTTCGCCGGACTGCTCGACAAGCGCGTGACCGTCGTCACCACGTCGAACCGTGTGCCAGACGATCTTTACAAGGACGGCCTCAACCGTCAGCTCTTCCTTCCTTTCATCGACCTTATCAAGGCGAAGCTGGATGTGATGAGCCTGAACGGTCCGACCGATTATCGGCGGGACCGGCTGGGCGATGCGCAGCTTTGGCATTGTCCAAACGGGCCGGAGGCGACCCGAGCCCTCTCCGACGCCTTTTTCCGCCTAACCGATTTCTCGGTGGAAGATCGCGCAAAGGTCCCGGCCGAGGATATCGCCGTTCAGGGCGGCCGGACCCTGCATGTGCCCAAAAGCTTGAAGGGCGTCGCTGTCTTTTCATTCAAGCGATTATGCGCAGAAGCGCGGGGCGCGCCTGATTATCTGGCGATCGCGCGCAAATATCATACGGTGATCATCGTCGGGATTCCGGTGCTCGGGCCGGAAAAGCGGAATGAAGCGGCCCGCTTTGTCACTTTGATCGACTCGCTCTACGAATATAAGGTGAAACTGCTCGCTTCGGCGGACGCGTCACCGGAACGGCTATACCCCACAGGCGACGGCGCTTTCGAATTCGAACGTACCGTCTCGCGCCTGCTGGAAATGCAGTCGGACGACTATCTGGCGTTGGGCCACGGTCCCAAATGATCCGCACGGGCCGCCGCAGTCCCAACCTCCACCTGCCGCAGCCCGGCGGAACTCTTCTTCAAATCGCAACTTCATAACCGGAACAGGGCCGGGCGCCCCCGAGGAGGAAGGGCGCCCGGCAGGGTAGCTCTGCAGGGAAGGCTCGCGGCCAGGGTAGGAGCCGACGAGCGACAGGCTGTGCGACTCCAACTAATGCAATTGCGAACTAATTGCAAAGATAATTTCTGATCGGCGGTTATCGCAGGTTGAAACCCCTGCGGGAAGGGCGTAGGCGAGCCAGCAATTCCAGTAATCATGACTTGGAGGATGACAGCTTATGGCCCGTAAGAAGATAGCGCTCATCGGCGCTGGCAATATCGGCGGTACGCTCGCCCATCTGGCGGCGCAGAAGGAACTGGGCGATATCGTCCTCTTCGACATCGCTGAAGGTATTCCCCAGGGCAAGGCGCTTGATCTGTCGCAGTGCGGCCCGGTGCAGGGCTTCGATGCAGCCATCACGGGCACCAATGATTACAAGGATATCGAAGGCGCAGACGTCATCATCGTTACCGCCGGCGTGCCCCGCAAGCCGGGCATGAGCCGCGACGACCTGCTCGGCATCAACCTCAAGGTCATGAAGGCCGTGGGTGAGGGCATCAAGCAATATGCCCCCGACGCGTTCGTCATCTGCATCACCAACCCGCTCGACGCGATGGTGTGGGCGCTGCGCGAATTTTCGGGACTACCCCATAACAAGGTCGTCGGCATGGCCGGGGTGCTCGACTCGGCGCGCTTCTCGACCTTCCTCGCTTGGGAATTTGGCGTATCGGTCCGCGACGTCACCAGCTTCGTGCTGGGCGGTCATGGCGATACGATGGTCCCCGTGGTCGAATATTCGACCGTCAAGGGCATTCCCGTTCCCGACCTCATCAAGATGGGCAAATCGACCCAGGAGCGTATCGACGCCATCGTCAAGCGCACCGCCAATGGCGGCGGCGAAGTCGTGGGTCTGCTCAAGACCGGTTCGGCCTTCTACGCGCCTGCCGCGTCGGCTATCGCCATGGCGGAAAGCTACCTTGGCGACCAGAAGCGCGTGCTGCCCTGCGCCGCTTATCTTGACGGCCAGTACGGCGTCGATGGCCTCTATGTCGGCGTGCCGGTCAAGATCGGCAAGGATGGCGTCGAGGAAGTGATTGAGATCGAACTCAACGAGCAGGCGAAGGCCGGGCTTCAGGTGTCGATCGACGCGGTCAAGGACCTGCTGACCGCGTGCAAGGGCATCGACAGCACGCTCGCCTGATCGACTGAAATTTTCCAGCCCGCCCCGGTATGTGTGCAGCCGGCGGCGGGCTGCTTTTCATAAACTGCCACGTCACAGACGAAAAGGGACACGCATGTCCATTCTGGTGAACAAGAATACCAAGGTCATCACCCAGGGTATGACCGGCGCGACCGGCACTTTCCACACCGAACAGGCGCTGGCCTATGGCACGCAGATGGTCGCGGGCGTGACCCCTGGCAAGGGTGGTACGAGCCATATCGGCCTGCCCATGTTTGACACCGTCGCGGAAGCCAAGTCGAAGACCGGTGCGGACGCCTCCGTCATCTATGTCCCGCCGCCGTTCGCTGCGGACTCGATCCTTGAGGCCATCGACGCGGAAATCCCGCTGATCGTGTGCATCACCGAAGGCATCCCGGTTCTGGACATGGTGCGCGTCAAGCGCGCGCTGTCGGGTAGCAAGTCGCGCCTCATCGGCCCCAACTGCCCCGGCGTCCTGACGCCCGACGAATGCAAGATCGGCATCATGCCCGGCAGCATCTTCAAGAAGGGCAGCGTCGGCGTCGTGTCACGCTCGGGCACGCTGACCTATGAAGCCGTGTTCCAGACCTCGAACGCGGGCCTGGGCCAGACCACGGCCGTCGGCATCGGCGGCGACCCGGTCAACGGCACCAACTTCATCGACGTGCTGGAACTGTTCCTGGCCGACGACGCGACCGAGTCGATCATCATGATCGGCGAAATCGGCGGCGACGCGGAAGAGCAGGCTGCCCAGTTCCTGATCGACGAGGCCAAGAAGGGCCGCAAGAAGCCGATGGCGGGCTTCATCGCGGGCCGCACCGCGCCTCCGGGCCGCCGCATGGGCCATGCCGGCGCGATCGTGTCGGGCGGCAAGGGCGACGCGGAAAGCAAAATCGCGGCGATGGAAGCGGCGGGCATCAAGGTCGCGGCCAGCCCGTCGGAACTTGGCTCCACGCTGGTCGAGGTCTTGAAGGGGTAAGATTACTCCTACATATGAATGCGGTCGGGCTGCACCCCGACCGCATATTCTCCCGCTTCCGCGACTGCACGCGGCGCAGATGGGATAGACGATGGGAT
Organism: Sphingomonas sp. SKA58; assembly: GCF_000153545.1. Classification (NCBI taxonomy): domain Bacteria; kingdom Pseudomonadati; phylum Pseudomonadota; class Alphaproteobacteria; order Sphingomonadales; family Sphingomonadaceae; genus Sphingomonas; species Sphingomonas sp. SKA58. The sequence continues at coordinate 144,394 of NZ_CH959307.1, read as the reverse complement.
ACGAGAACCAGGATTTCGAAATCGAGCGCGGGCCGAGCTGGGCACGCGACAATTGGCCGCTGACGGATACGGACGATCTGACCGGCGCGCTGGACCCCATGCAGATGCAGGTGGCCGTCAAGGCCGCCGCCAAGGCGCAGGGCAAGGCCGTATCGGACGCTGATATCACGGCCGCCGCGGAAGACAGCATCCGTGCGATGATGCTGATCCGGACCTATCGTGTGCGTGGTCATCTGGCTGCCAATCTCGATCCGCTGGGCCTCGTTCATCGCGACCTGCCGGCGGATCTGACGCCGGAATATCACGGCCTCACCGACCTCGACAAGAAAATCTACCTCGGTGGCTCGCTCGGCCTGCAATATGCGACCGTGCGCGAGATCGTCGCCATTCTGCGCCAGAATTACTGCGGCAATGTCGGCCTTGAATATATGCACATCGCCGATGTCGAGGAGCGCCGCTTCCTTCAGGACCGGATGGAAGGCAAGGACAAGGAAATCCACTTCACGCCCGAGGGCAAGAAGGCGATCTTGGCCAAGGTCATCCAGGCCGAACAATATGAGAAGTTCCTGGGCCGCAAATATGTCGGCACCAAGCGTTTCGGCCTCGACGGCGGGGAATCGATGATCCCCGCGCTGGAAGCGGTCATCAAATATGGCGGTTCGACCGGCGTGCGCGAAATCGTGTTCGGCATGGCGCATCGCGGCCGCCTCAACGTGCTGGCCAATGTCATGGCCAAGGGCTTCCGCGTCATTTTCCACGAATTTTCGGGCGGCACCGCCAATCCCGAAGATGTCGGCGGCTCGGGCGACGTCAAATATCACCTCGGCACCTCCACCGATCGCGAGTTCGACGGGATCAAGGTGCATATGTCGCTGGTCCCCAACCCTTCGCATCTCGAAACTGTCGATCCGGTGGTGCTGGGCAAGGTCCGCGCGCAGCAGACCTTCCGCGACGATCTGGAAAAGCATGAGGCCGTGCTGCCCGTGCTGATCCATGGCGACGCGGCGTTCGCGGGGCAGGGTATCGTCTGGGAATGCCTCGGCTTTTCGGGCATTCGCGGCTATAATACCGGCGGCTGCATCCATTTCGTCGTCAACAACCAGGTCGGCTTCACCACCTCGCCGCAATTCGCGCGGTCCTCGCCCTATCCCAGCGATGTGGCCAAGGGCGTTCAGGCGCCGATCCTGCACGTCAATGGCGACGATCCCGAAGCCGTTACCTTCGCCTGCAAGCTTGCGATCGAATATCGCCAGACCTTCCATCGCGACATCGTGATCGACATGTGGTGCTATCGCCGCTTCGGTCATAATGAAGGCGACGAGCCCTCGTTCACCCAGCCGCAAATGTATGCGAAGATCCGTCAGCACCCGCCGGTCAGCGACGTCTATTCGTCGCGGCTGAAAGCCGAAGGCGTGGTCGATGATGATTTCGTGGCGCAGGCGACCGGCGAATTCGTCAACCATCTCGAAGAAGAGTTTGAGGCGGCCAAGAGCTACAAGGCGAACACCGCCGACTGGTTTGCGGGCCGCTGGTCGGGCCTGCACAAGCCAGCCGACGCCGAAACCGCGCGCCAGACGGTGGAAAGCGGGGTTAGCCAGAAGCTGTTTGACAGCCTCGGCCGCACGCTCACTACCATTCCCGAAGGGCATAATGTCCACAAGACGCTGAAGCGCGTGCTGGATGCCAAGGCGGAGATGTTCAAGTCGGGCGCGAATTTCGACTGGGCGACCGGCGAGGCGCTGGCCTTCGGCTCGCTTCTCTCGGAAGGCTATGGCGTGCGCCTGTCGGGCCAGGATTCGGGTCGCGGCACCTTCAGCCAGCGTCATGCGGTGTGGGTCGATCAGGACAGCGAACGCAAATATATTCCGCTGTCCACCGTCCCCCATGGCCGGTTCGAGGTGCTGGACAGCCCCCTCTCCGAATATGGCGTTCTGGGCTTCGAATATGGCTTCGCACTGGCCGATCCCAAGAGCCTGGTGCTCTGGGAAGCGCAGTTTGGCGATTTCGCCAATGGCGCGCAGATCATTTTCGATCAGTATATCGCGTCGTCGGAAAGCAAATGGCTGCGCGCCAACGGCCTCGTCTGCCTGCTACCGCACGGCTATGAAGGGCAGGGGCCGGAGCATAGTTCGGCGCGTCTGGAACGCTTCCTGCAACTATGCGCGGAAGGCAATATCCAGGTGGCGAACATCACCACCCCGGCGAATTACTTCCACGTTCTGCGCCGGCAGATGCTCCGCAGCTTCCGCAAGCCGCTGATCATCATGACGCCCAAGTCGCTGCTGCGGCACAAGTCGGCGGTCAGCAAGGCGGAGGACTTCCTGGGCGAAACGCACTTCAAGCGCATCCTGTCGGACCCCAACGGCGCGGCGGATCAGGACACGAAGCGGCTCGTCCTGTGCTCGGGCAAGGTCTATTATGATCTGGCCGAAGCGCGCGATGCCGCGGGCGATAGCGATACCCAGATCGTGCGGATCGAGCAGATCTATCCCTTCGCCACGGAGGCGCTGGCCAAGCGCATCGCACGGATGACCAATCTCGAAGATGTCGTCTGGTGCCAGGAAGAACCGCGCAACAATGGTGCCTGGTTCTTTGTCGAGCCCTTTGTCGAGGAAGCGCTGGCGATGGCGGGCAAGGCGCCGATGCGCGCGCGTTATGCCGGCCGCAAGGCGTCGGCCTCGCCGGCCACCGGCCTTGCCAAGCGCCATGTTGCCGAACAGGGCGCCCTCGTTGCCGATGCGCTGGGCCACAGCGTTCGTGAAGAAATCCGCCGCCAGAAGAAAGGCTGAGTCAAGCTCATGGCTACCGAAGTCAAAGTCCCCACGCTGGGCGAATCCGTTACCGAAGCAACCGTTGGCCAGTGGCTGAAGAAGCCCGGTGAGGCCGTGAAGGCGGACGAGCCGATCGTCAGCCTGGAAACCGACAAGGTCGCGGTCGATGTGCCTGCGCCCGCCGCCGGCACGATGGGCGACATCGTTGCCAAGGAAGGCGACACGGTCGAGGTGGGCGCGCTTCTCGCCTATGTGAACGAAGGCGCCGCCGCCGCTTCGTCGCCCGCGCCAGCGCCCGCCGCCAAGGCCGAAGCCGCCACCCCCGCGCCGAGTGCGTCGACACCGGCGCCCGCGCCCGCTGCTGCCGATGAGGAAGGCGAGGGCGGCAACCTGACGCTTTCGCCTGCCGTGCGCCGCCTGGTGCTGGAACATGGCCTTGACCCGAGCAAGATCAAGGGTTCGGGCAAGGATGGCCGCCTGACCAAGGATGACGTCATGGCCGCCGTCGATGCCGGAACCGCCAGGGCTGCCTCCACCGGCGCCGAGGCCGCGCCCACCGAAGCTGCGCCCGCCGCCGGCCCCAGCCGCAAGCAGGAACGCGTCAAGATGACCCGCCTGCGCCAGACGGTCGCCAAGCGTTTGAAGGAAGCGCAGAACAACGCCGCGCTGCTCACCACCTTCAACGACGTTGATATGACCAACGTTATCGAGGCGCGGACGAAGTATAAGGATCTCTTTGAAAAGAAGCATGGCGTGCGCCTGGGCTTCATGGGCTTCTTCACCAAGGCCGTGTGCATGGCGCTCAAGGATATTCCTGGCGTCAACGGTCAGATCGAGGGCGACGAGATCGTCTATAACGACTTTGCCGACATCTCGGTCGCGGTATCCGCGCCCACCGGCCTTGTCGTCCCGGTCATCCGCAATGCCGAAAGCATGAGCGTTGCGCAGATCGAAAGGACCATCGGCGACTTCGGCAAGAAGGCCAAGGAGGGCAAGCTCACCATGGAAGATATGAAGGGCGGCACCTTCACTATCTCTAATGGTGGCGTGTTCGGTTCGCTGATGTCGACGCCGATCATCAACCCGCCCCAGTCCGCGGTGCTTGGCCTCCACCGTATCGAGGACCGCCCGGTCGTTCGCGATGGCCAGGTTGTCGTCCGCCCGATGATGTATCTCGCACTGAGCTACGATCACCGCCTGATCGACGGTCGCGAAGCGGTCACGTTCCTCGTCGCTGTGAAGAATGCGATTGAGGATCCCACCCGCCTGCTGATCGACCTTTAAGGTCGGCCATTGGTCCGTTGGGGCTGCGCCTGTCGACGCCCTGTCCTTTCTGTTTTCAGAAGGACCAAAGAAGAAGTAATGCCCTTCGACAGGTTGGAGCGAGACATGCAACTCGCTCCAAGGGCGAACGGAGATTGGTATGGCAGAGTTCGATTATGACGTTCTGGTGATCGGCGCTGGGCCGGGCGGCTATGTCGCAGCGATCCGCGCAGCGCAGCTCGGCCTCAAGACCGCTTGCGCGGAAAGCCGGGAGACGCTGGGCGGCACCTGTCTCAATGTTGGCTGCATTCCGTCCAAGGCGATGCTGCACGCCTCGGAACTCTATGACGAGGCTGCCAATGGCATGCTGGCCAAGCTGGGCGTCAAGATCGATGCGATGAGTCTGGACCTTGCTACCATGCAGGGCCAGCGCACCGACGCGGTCAAGGGGCTGACCGGCGGCATCGAATTTCTGTTCAAGAAGAACAAGGTCACCTGGCTTAGGGGGCTTGCAAGCTTCACCGGCGCGAACAGCGTCGAAGTCGGTGGCGAAAAGGTGACGGCCAAGAATATCGTCATTGCCACCGGGTCTTCGGTCACGCCCTTGCCCGGCGTGACGATCGATAATGCAGGTGGCAAGATTGTCGATTCCACCGGTGCGCTCGAACTGGACAAGGTTCCCGGGCATCTGGTGGTCGTCGGCGGCGGCGTCATCGGTCTTGAGATGGGCAGCGTCTGGCGCCGCCTGGGGGCGAAGGTGACGGTCGTCGAATATCTCGATCAGATCCTGCCTGGCATGGACGGCGAAGTCCGCAAGGAAGCCAACAAGATTTTCACGAAGCAGGGCTTTGAATACAAGCTTGGCACCAAGGTCACGGGCGCGGAAGTCGCGGGCGACGGGGTCAGGCTCACGGTCGAGCCGGCCGCCGGCGGCGAAGCCGAAACGATCGAGGCCGATGTCGTGCTGGTGTCGATCGGTCGCCGGCCCAACACGGAAGGCCTTGGCCTCGACAAGATCGGGCTGGAAGTCAACCAGCGCGGTCAGATCGAGACGGATCATGACTTCGCGACCAAGGTGCCTGGCGTATGGGCGATCGGCGACGTCGTTCCGGGGCCAATGCTTGCGCACAAGGCGGAGGATGAAGGCATCGCCGTTGCCGAGAATATCGCGGGCATGACCGGCATCGTGAACCATGACCTCATTCCGTCGGTGGTTTACACCAAGCCGGAAATCGCAGGCGTGGGCCTTACCGAAGAGGCCGCCAAGGAAAAGGGCGCGGTCAAGGTCGGCAAGTTCCCGATGATGGCCAACAGCCGGGCCAAGACCAATCATGAGCCCGAAGGCTTTGTGAAGATCATCGCCGATGCGGAAACCGATAAGGTTCTGGGCGTCTGGATCATCGCGGTGCCCGCCGGCACGATGATCGCGCAGGCTGTCCAAGCCATGGAATTCGGCGCGTCGAGCGAAGACATCGCCTATACCTGCCATGCGCATCCCACGCATAGTGAAGCGATCAAGGAAGCGGCGATGGCCGTGACCGGCAAGCCCATCCACATGTGATCGGCCGGCATTCCGTCGACCAAGCGAAAAGGCCTCCATTCGGGGGCCTTTTCTATATGGGGATCAGCCCTTGATCCCGCCCTTCGCAGTGCAATAATCTGCCAAAGGGTCTGGTCGTTCGGGGGGTAAGTGGTTACATGGGCCGCCACGAATCCCCATGGGGCGCGCCCGCCGTCCCGCAGCAGAAAGTGGCTTTCACATGGACATCCGCCTTGGCCTCACCTTTGACGACGTGCTGTTGCAGCCCGCCGAATCCGATGTGTTGCCGAGCCAGGCCGATACCAGCACGCAGGTCACGCGCGGGATAAAGCTTAACATCCCGATCCTGTCGTCGGCCATGGATACGGTGACGGAAGCCGACATGGCGATCGTCATGGCGCAACTGGGCGGGATTGGCGTGTTGCACCGCAATCTGACGGTCGAGGAACAGGCCGATGCCGTCCGGGCGGTGAAGCGGTTCGAAAGCGGCATGGTCGTCAATCCCATCACCATCCTGCCGACCGCTACGCTCTCCGACGCGCAGATGCTGATGCAGCGGCACAAGATCAGCGGCATTCCGGTGGTCGAGGAATCGGGCAAGCTGGTCGGCATCCTCACCCATCGCGACGTGCGGTTCGCTGAAAATCCTGCTCAGTTGGTCAGCGAATTGATGACGAAGGATAATCTCGCTACCGTCAAGGCCGGCGTCAGCCAGGATGAGGCGCAACGGCTGCTGCACCAGCGCCGGATCGAAAAGCTGCTCGTCGTGGATGAGGCCTATCACTGCGTTGGCCTCATCACCGTCAAGGATATCGAAAAGGCCGTCACCTATCCGCAGGCCACGAAGGACGCGTCGGGCCGCCTGCGCGTCGCTGCCGCCTCCACCGTGGGTGAAACCGGTCTGGAGCGCAGCAAGGCGTTGATCGATGCGGAATGCGACCTCATCGTCATCGACACTGCGCATGGCCATAGCAAGCAAGTGTCGGCCGCGGTCGAAGCGGTCAAGAAACTGTCCAACCATGTTCAGGTGGTCGCCGGCAATGTCGCGACCGCCGAGGCGACCAGAGCGCTGATCGGCGCGGGCGCGGATTGCGTAAAGGTCGGCATCGGCCCGGGTTCCATCTGCACCACCCGCGTCGTTGCCGGCGTCGGTGTTCCACAGCTCACAGCGGTCATGGACTCGGCCGAGGAAGCCGCCAGGCATGGCGTGCCTGTCATCGCGGACGGCGGTTTGCGCACCTCAGGCGATGTCGCCAAGGCGCTGGCAGCCGGCGCTGGCTGCGTCATGGTGGGATCACTGCTGGCGGGCACGGCTGAGGCGCCGGGCGAAACCTTCCTCTATCAGGGCCGCGCCTATAAAAGCTATCGCGGCATGGGCAGCGTCGGCGCGATGGCGCGCGGCAGCGCCGACCGCTATTTCCAGGCGGATATCAAGGACCAGATGAAGCTGGTGCCCGAAGGGATTGAGGGGCAGGTGCCGTTCAAGGGGCCAGCCAAGGATGTCATTCACCAGCTCGTTGGCGGCGTGAAGGCGGCGATGGGCTATACCGGCAGCCGCACGATCAAGGATTTGCAGGAGCGCGCCCGCTTCGTGCAGATCACCAATGCGGGCCTGTCGGAAAGCCATGTCCATGACGTCACCATTACGCGCGAAGCGCCCAACTATCCGACGCGTTGATTGTCCTTCCATTCCCCTCCCTTCCAAGGGAGGGGCAGGGGGTGGGGCACGAGCAAAGTGAGCATCTCCCGACCCTTTTTGCGCACGGATAAGGTGGAGTAACGCATGACACCCTCCGCCCGCATCCAGGCTGCGATCGAGCTGCTGGACGCCATCATCGCTGCTGCGCGCGATGGCGGTCCTGCCGCCGACACTCTCATCGCCCGCTATTTCAAGGAACGGCGCTATGCCGGGTCGCGCGATCGCCGGGCTGTGCGCGATCATATCTATGATGCGATCCGTCGCGCGGCCGAGCGTCCGGACACGGGCCGGGCGGCAATGATCGGTCTGACGCAGGACCAGCCGGCGCTTGCCGCCTTGTTCGATGGGTCGCCTCACGCGCCGCTGCCGATCGAGCCGGGCGAGGCGGGGGCGCTGGCTAGGGCTGTTCCCGGCTGGCTCCAGCCATTGCTCGCTGCGCCGGTCGAGCAGGACGCGCTGCTGGGCCGCGCCCCGGTCGATCTGCGCGTCAATCGCCTCAGGGCCACGCCAGCGCAGGTCGTGCCCCTGCTGCCGGATGCCATAGCCATTTCCGGCCTTCCCGACGCACTGCGGCTGCCCGAAGGCTGGCCGGTGGAACAGCATCCGGCGTGGCAGGACGGCCTTGTCGAAGTGCAGGATGCCGGCAGCCAGTGGATCGCGGCCGCCTGCGACGCGCGATCGGGCATGACGGTCGTTGACCTGTGCGCTGGGGCGGGTGGAAAGACGCTGGCGCTGGCCGCGGCGATGGCGGGGCAGGGCAGGCTGATCGCGGCCGACACCATCCGGTCGCGTCTGGCGCGACTGGAACCGCGCGCGGAACGCGCTGGGGCGACCTTCATCGACACGCTGCTGCTGGACCAGAGCCATGAGGCGCGGGGACTTGCACACTTGCAGGAACAGGCGGACGTGGTGCTGGTGGACGCGCCCTGTTCAGGAACCGGCACATGGCGGCGCAATCCTGAGGCGCGCTGGCGCCTGACCCCCGCGCGCTTGGACCGACTGGTCGCCGAACAGGCGCGCATCCTTGATTTCGCGGCCCCGTTGGTGCGGCCCGGCGGCCTGCTGGTCTACGCCACCTGCGCGCTCGTCGATCGGGAGGGGCGTGATCAGGTTGCGGCGTTCCTTGATCGCCATGAGGGCTGGATCGCCGAACCGATCGATCTGCCGGTCGGGCGCGCGCATGGCGGCGGGCTGCTGCTGACGCCGGGGCATGATGGCAGCGACGGCTTCTACTTCGCACGGCTGCGGCGTCAGGCGTAAATCATCCCATGGACAAAGCCGTGCAAGTTCGCGACACTTGGACCTTGGACCCGAGCCTGCAATCATCGCCTGAAACATGGCTGGAGAAGATAATGCGTTTCACCCCCGCCTCGATCGCGCTTGCCGCCCTGCTGACGACTGTGTCCAGCGTCGGCTTTAGCCAACGGCCGGACAGTCAGATCAGCCCCCAGTCGGTCGAATGGCAAAAGGCCGGCGAGGCTGCGCGGAAAGCGGGTAATCTGGAGGGCGCGACCGACGCGCTGGAAAGCGCGCTGGCGGTCGATCCGCGCAATCGCGCCGCCTATGTGGCGCTCGCTGAAGTCGCGCGTGCGCAGGGGCTTCAGGGCAAGGCGATCCGCCTTTATAAGGAAGCCTTGCTGCTCGACCCGACCGATGTCGTCGCGTTGGCGGGGCAGGGCGAAGCGATGATGGAGAAAGGTGCGGTCGCCCGCGCCAAGGAGGTGCTGGCGCAGGCGCAAAAGCTCTGCAAGGCCGATTGCGCCCCTGTAGGGGACTTGGCCGCCGCCATCCAGAAGGGACCGCCCGCCGTCGCCATGACCAGCAAGGACACGGTGCCCTCGCCTGAGGCCAAGGCCACCGAACAGCCCTGACGCTGGGTCAGATCGTCACGATTTCAGGCAGGATCGCGTCCAGCAGCAACATGCCGGCCGGCGTGACCTGAATATGGCTTTCCTGCCGGTCCATCAGTCCGATCTCCATCAGTCGCGCGACCGCCAGATCATCGACCAGCTGCGAAATCGTAATGCCCGATTCTGACGCGATGCGGCGAAGGTCGACGCCTTCGCGCAGCCGCAGTCCCATCAGCAGCGCCTCGCGCGCGCGATCCTCGTCCGCCAGCGGCTCTTCGCCCTGCGCGCCATGACCGTTGCGCGCGACGGCATTCATCCAGTTTTCCGGTTTTTTGTGGCGGACCGTCGCTTGGCCTGTGCGTCGCCCATGTGCCCCCGGTCCGATGCCGGCATAATCCCCGTAGCGCCAGTAGGTAAGGTTGTGTCGGCTTTCCTGACCCGGTCGGGCGTGATTGCTGATCTCATAGGCAGGAATGCCCGCCGCAACCGTCATGGATTGCGTCAATTCATAGAGAGTCGCGCCATGATCTGGATCGGCAGGCGTCAGCTTGCCCTGCGCCACCAGCGTCGCAAAGCGCGTGCCTGGCTCGATCGTCAGCTGATAGAGCGAGAGATGCCCTGTGCCAAAGCCCAGCGCGCGCGCCAGTTCGGCCTCCCAGTCCGCCTCGCTCTGTCCCGGTCGCGCATAGATCAGGTCGAAACTCACGCGGTCGAACACGCGTTGCGCCGTTGCCAGCGCCGCCAGCCCTTCGTCGACATCATGCGCGCGCCCCAGGAAATGCAGCGCATCATTGTCGAGCGCCTGCAAACCCAGCGATACCCGGTTAACGCCCGCCGCGGCCAGATCGGCAAAGCGTGCTGCCTCCACCGAATTGGGATTGGCCTCCAGCGTGATCTCACTGTCGGGCGCAAGGCCCCATTGGCGATCCGCCGCAGCGATCAGGTCGGCGACCAGTGCGGGCGGCATCAGCGATGGTGTGCCGCCGCCAAAGAAAATCGACGTCAGCGGCCGCCCGCCGGTCAGCGCCGCCTCATGCGCCATGTCCGCCAGCAATGCGCCGCGCCAGGCATCGACATCAATGCCTTCGCGCACATGGCTGTTGAAGTCGCAATAGGGGCATTTGGACACGCAGAAGGGCCAATGGATATAGAGAGCCAAGGGCTCGGTCGTCGGGGAAGCGACAGGGGGAAGAAATATGGTGTCCGGCATTGCCGCCGCCCTTAGCTGGGAATGCCCGTCAGGGCCAGCAGGGGCCGGCACCCATTCGGTCTATCCTGGCTTTGCCACCATCGACCTGCCGATCGAACCTTACTGGCGGGGTGCGCATTGATCGCCACAAAGGAGAATCTCTCATGGTCCGATCCGCGATGCGTCCGTCCCAAATCATTCTGACCGCGATGGCGATCACCTTGGCGGGATGCAGCGCACCCGGCGATCCGCAGGCGGGAGGGGCCGATAACGCTGCATCCGGCGCTGTTGGCGCGGGAACTGTGTCGGCGGGCGGCGGCGCGCCAGCGCCTGACGCCTCGCTCGATCCGGAATCGGCTAACGCTGCTTCGTCGCCTATCACTGCGGCTGCATCGGCGGATCGCACGCCTTTATCCTGTGCGGCAGACATCGGTACGGCGGCGGCAGAGCGATTGGCAAAGACATGCCGCAATGTGTCGCCCGCCACCCGGCCGCCATGCAACGTCGCCAATAGTTGCGCCACCATGCAGGATGAAATCGCCCGCAGTTGCGCGCTGTTTGACGGAGAGGGAGAGCCGATGGCCGGCTGCGGTCCTGATCCAAAAGGCATGGAAGCGGCCGCCAATGTCGTCAAACGCTATTACGCCGCACTGAACGCCCGCGATTATGATACCGCCTGGCGGCAGTGGGGCAATGACGGTCCCCCAAACCAGTCGCTCGATCGTTTTCGGGCAGGCTTTGCCGACACCCGATCGACACAGGTGACGATCGGCCACCTGACGCCTGGAGATGCAGGCGCAGGCTCGGTCTATCAAACCATTCCCGTGAAGGTGGATGCCGTCCTGGCGGATGGCTCTCATCAGCGCTTCGCCGGCAGCTATGTTGTGCGCCGGGTCAATGATATCGACGGCTCCACCGCCGATCAGCGACGCTGGCATATCGATTCTGCGCGCCTCAAAGCCGCGCAATGACGCTTCAGAACACCGCTTTCACCAATTGAGCGAAGGCATGGGCGCGGTGGCTCATGGCGTGCTTGGCGTCGGGGTCCATTTCTCCAAAGCTGATGTCATGCCCATGGGGCTGAAACATCGGATCATAGCCAAAGCCCTTGTCTCCGCGCGGCGGCCAGACGATGGTGCCATCGACCCGACCCTCGAACGCTTCGACATGACCGTCCGGCCAGGCAAGGGCGAGGGCGCAAACGAAATGGGCATCATGGCCGGCATCTGGCCCTTTGGCCGCAATCCCGTCCCAGACCTTCTGCATCGCCAGGTTGAAGTCCTTGTCCGGGCCCGCCCAGCGCGCCGAAAAAAGCCCCGGATCGCCGCCCAGCGCCTCGACACATAGGCCGCTGTCGTCGGCCAGAGCGGGCAAGCCACTCAAGTCCGCCGCCTGCATCGCCTTCAACTCCGCATTGGCGATGAAGGTCGTGCCGGTTTCCTCCGGTTCGGGCAGGTCAAGCGCGCCGGCGGAAATCGGCTCAATGCCATAGGGGCCGAGCAGCGCCGCAATCTCGCGCACCTTGCCCGCATTATGACTGGCGATCACCAGCTTGCCTGCCTGCAATTTGCGGATCGCCTGTTCCTGTCCGAAATCGTCGCTCATAAGTTTTACTATCTCCGTTCACTTCGAGCTTGTCGAGAAGCGGTTTAAGACATTGGTTCTCGACAGGCTCGAACCGAACGTGGGAACGCGTTTACCGTCCGGTGGCCGCGTCCTGCGCTGCAAAGATCTTGGCGCAGCCGATGCGGGCAAGGCGCAGCAGGCGCAACAACTCTTCCTCGTCATAGGCTGCGCCTTCGGCCGTCGCTTGGACCTCGGCGAACTTGCCGTCGCCAGTCAGGATCAGGTTGGCGTCCGTCTCGGCGTTGCTATCCTCGGCATAGTCGAGGTCGAGCACGGGCGTGCCATTGTAGATGCCGCAGCTGATCGCCGCGACCTTCTGGATGATCGGGTCTTGCGTGAGCGCGCCCGAAGCCAGCAGCTTGTCGACCGCAATGCGCAGCGCGACCCACGAGCCGGAAATGGCCGCCGTGCGGGTCCCGCCGTCAGCCTGGATCACGTCGCAATCGACCACGATCTGCCGCTCGCCCAAGGCCTTCAAGTCGACCACGGTCCGCAGCGATCGGCCGATCAGGCGCTGAATTTCCTGGGTGCGGCCCGACTGCTTGCCCTTGGCTGCCTCGCGGCTGCCGCGCGTATGGGTGGCGCGGGGCAGCATCCCATATTCTGCCGTCACCCAGCCTGAACCCTTGCCGCGAAGGAAGGGCGGCACCTTTTCCTCCACCGACGCGGTGCACAGCACGCGGGTATCGCCGAAGCTGACGAGGCAGCTTCCCTCGGCATGAATGGTGAAGCCAGGCTCCATAGTGATGTTTCGCATCTGGTCGGGCGCGCGGCCGGAAGGACGCATAGATAATCTCCTTGCATGGATCAGGCTGGCGCGCCCAGCCGGGCCGACACCGCCGATGCGCCAGAAAGCGCACTTGCAGCGTCGCTTAGCGGTCGATGGCGCGACTTGCCAGTGTCCAGCGCGCCATTTGGACGATAAGAGGGGGCATGACGACGAAAAACATGATCGCGGCCGGCCTGATTCTGCTGGCGGGCTGCACAATGGAGAGGGAAGGGCTGGAGCCGCCAAAAGCGCCGGGCGACGTGATCCGCTTCACCGCCGGTCGCTGTTTCGGCGCGTGCCCGACCTACACGGTCCAGGTGTCGCCCGATGGCTCTGGCCTGCTGGAGCCAGAACGCAACACTTCCGTCCCCGGCGCGACCCGCTTCACCTTGTCGAGTGCCCAATATCGCCGGCTGATCACCACGCTGGCGCCGCACCGCCCGCCCACCGGCACGACGCAGCGCATCGCCCATGGCGAAAATTGCGAAACCTTCGCCACCGATCTGCCGGCCTATAAGGTTGAATGGAGCCGGCCTGGCCAGGAGTCGACGAAGCTGGAATTCCAGTCGGGCTGCATGGACGCGCGCTATGGCAAGTTAAGGGTCGCTATCGCGTCCGTGCCCAAGATTCTTGACGTCGAACGCATGCTCAACCCGCGTGCGGTAACGCCGTGACGATCTTGAGCGGCGCGATTGCCGCGCTTAGATAAGGATTATGTCGGTTATCCCGATCTCTGAATTGAATGATCGCGCGCGCGATGTTTTCCGCCTGGTGGTCGAAAGCTATCTAGGCACGGGTCTGCCCGTGGGCTCGCGCACGATCAGCAAGATGGCGTCCTTGAGCCTGTCGCCGGCCTCGATCCGCAATGTCATGCAGGATTTGGAGGAGCTGGGCCTGCTTGCTGCGCCGCATACTTCAGCCGGACGGATGCCTACCGAAACGGGTTTGCGACTGTTTGTGGATGGCATGATGCAGGCGGCTGAACCGTCTATCGAGGAACGGCGCGCGATCGAGGCCGGGATTACGGAAAACGGCCCGATTGAAGAGGCTTTGTCCGCCGCCACCGCTACATTGAGCGGCCTGTCTGCCTGCGCCGGCATCGTCATGGTGCCCAAACGCGAACCGGTGCTGCGCCAGTTCGGCTTCGTGCCGCTGAACGCGCGCCAAGCGCTGGCCGTGCTGGTCGGGCAGGATGGATCGGTCGAAAATCGCGTGCTCGACCTGCCTGATGGCGTCAGCCCGGTCATGCTCAATGAAGCGGCGAATTTCATGTCGGCGCGTTTTGTCGGCCTGACCTTGCGCGAAGCGGGCGAGGCGCTTGGCCGTGAAATGGAGGCGGATCGCGGCGCGCTCGACCGGGCCGCTCGCGATCTGGTGGAACGCGGCATCGCTACCTGGTCGCACGACGCTGATGATCGTCCGGTGCTGATCGTGCGCGGGCAGTCCCGCCTGCTCGACGAAAGCATCGCCGCCGACCTGGAACGCGCGCGCCAGTTGCTCGAACAGTTGGAGGGCAAGCAGGAAATTATGGACCTCCTGCGCGGCGCGCTGGCCGGCAGCGCGACCAAAATCTTCATCGGGTCGGAAAACAAGCTCTTTTCCCTGTCGGGTTCTTCCGTCATAGCCGCACCCTATCGTGGCGCGGATGGCCGGGTCGTCGGCGTGGTCGGCGTGATCGGCCCCACGCGCTTGAACTATGCGCGAGTGATCCCCATGGTGGACTTCACTGCACAGACGCTGTCGAGATTGATGAGATGAGCGAAGACAATCAGAATCTGGAAAAAACCGAAGTCGTCGATGCCCTGCCCGAAGATGGTGCGTCTTCTGGCAATGCCACGGCCGACCGCATCGCTGCTCTGGAAGCCGAGCTGGCGACCGCCAAGCAGGACATTCTCTATGCCCATGCTGATACGCAGAATGTGCGGCGGCGGCTGGAAAAGGAACTGGCCGACGCGCGCGCCTATGCCGCCACTGCCTTTGCCCGCGACATGCTGTCGGTGGCTGATAACCTGACCCGCGCCCTTGCGGCCATTCCTGCGGACCTGCGCGACGACGAGAAGTTCAAGGGGCTGGTCGTGGGCCTGGAAGCCACCGGGCGCGAGCTGGAAAGCGTGTTCGGTCGCAACGGCATCACCAAGCTGGAATCGGTCGGCCAACCGCTCGACCCCAACAAGCATCAGGCAATGATGGAAGTCCCGTCCTCTGATGCGGAGCCGGGCACTATTCTCGTTGAAATGCAGGCCGGTTATATGATCAAGGACCGCCTGCTGCGCCCTGCCATGGTCAGCGTCGCCAAAAAGCCTGACTGATAAGCTCGGCCTCCCCCTCCAATCGGTAGGGGGAGGCGAGCACGCGCAACGTTATCCTGCCAGTTGTCGCTTCGTCGCCCGCCCATTCAGCATGGCGTCGATGTCGCTCTGCGAAATTCCCCAATCGGCAGGGTCGACGTTCGCCAATATTGCGTCGCGCGATAATGTTTCCCCGATCATTACGATCTCATTGTCAATCCACGCCTTCTCACGCGTGGAATAGAAGGCCAGAACCTTTGGACGTGATGCGCGCCGGCCATTGTCCAGCACCACGCCAATCCGGTTCGATCGTAGCTGCACGATCAATCCGACCGGATAGGTGTCAATGCTCTGCATAAAGCTGAACAGCAAAACCGGATCAAAATGCCCGTCCCAGCTCTGCATTCGGGTGATCGCCTCTGCCGGTGTCCAGGCTTCCTTATACGCCCGGTTGGACGTCAGCGCGTCATAGACGTCGCAAATCGCCCCCATGCGGGCGGCGAGGCTGATCTCTGAGCCCGAAAGATTTTCGGGATAACCGCTTCCATCGATTTTTTCATGGTGGTGACGGCATACGTCCAGCGCCAACTCCGGCACGGCGTCGATGTCCTTCAGCAACTCAAAGCCCCGTTCGGCATGCGTGCGCACCAGGTTGAATTCGGCATCAGTCAGCCGCCCGGCCTTGTTAAGCAATGCGTCGGGAACCAGCATCTTGCCGATGTCATGCAACAACCCGGCAGTGCCCAGGTCCGCTATCGTCGCTTCGTCCAATTTTATCTGCCGGCCAAGATTGATCATCAACGCGCAGACCGCGACTGAGTGCAGATAGGTATATTCGTCCTTGGACTTCAGACGCAACACCTTGAGAAACGCCTGACGGTTCTTCTCGATCATGGTGGTTACATCCGCCACCACTGCCGTCACAGCGGCACATTGCACGGCCTTGCCTAGCCGGGCGGCATCGAAAATCTCCCGCATGACCTTCTTGGACCTGTCGGCAACGCGGCTGGCCTCGATCCGTGCCCGTTCCCGGCCATCATCCTGGCGAATGGCGCGCGCGGGCTTTACGGTGGCGGAATTGGTTGAGCGCGATGGAGTCGTGGTCACCGGAGCGATGATCCCAGACGGCTTCAAAGACGCCGGTTCGTCCACATCAAGCCCCTTCGACGTGTCGATGATCAGCCGCTCTATCCCGCTCTGAGCAATGGCGGTCATGTCATCTGCATCGACAAGCAGGAAACGTCCTCGCCAGAAGGGGTGCTTGAACCATGATCCTTCGAAACGATGGATGAACATGCCGATCCGGACCTGATCGCGGAGGATGGATTTGTACATCAGCGGCGAGTCCAACGGCCTGCGGCTGCGGGAACGGTCAGCCGCGCAACCCTTGACTCGCCGCTCCCATCTTGACGACATGCAAATTAAAGATATATCTAGACCTATCAAGATAAGGAATTGGGAATATGCATACTCTATCGACGGCCGATCGCAGTCGCACTCGTTGCAGGCGGAACCATGCCGGCGTAGCTGTCTCATTCGGTGTCGGCTTCGGCGGTCGCGAAGGCCATGCCGGTGGCTTTGGCGGCGATACATTTGGACATCATGGTCTTCGCGGCGGCGGTGGTGGACGAGGCGGCGGCGGGCGCCGGCGGGTTTTTGAAAATGATGCGCTACGGCTGGTCCTGCTTAAGCTGATCGCCGACGAACCGCGTCATGGCTACGACCTCATCCGCGCGATCGAGGCGCTATCGGGAGAGGTCTATGCGCCTAGTCCGGGGGTGGTCTATCCCACGCTCACATTGCTTTCGGAAATGGAATTGATCGTGGAGCAGCCAGGCGAAAGCAGCCGCAAGCGCTTCGCTATCACCGACGCTGGCCATGCCAAGCTCGCGGAAGAAAAGGCCGCTCTCGATCAGGCGATGGAGCGGCTCGCTCAGCTCGCCCGCAGGGCGGAGCGCGTCGACCCGGCGCCCGTCCGCCGCGCGATGCACAATCTACGCTTCGCCGTCCAGCAACGGCTTGAAAAGGAAGGGGCCGACAACCAGACCATGTTCGACGTTGCCGCCCTGATCGACGAAGCCGCCAGCAAGATCGAAAGGCTCTGACCCATGACCATTACCGCAACCGTCCCCACCACCAGCGCCAGCCGCTATCTCCAGCAATTGTGCAAACATTGGAGCCACAAGTTCGAGGTCCGGTTTGACACGGATAGGGGGGATATCGCCTTCCCAATGGGGGCGATCCATATGGAAGCCCAGCCCGATGCACTGATTGTCTCTCTGGAACCTAGTCCCGAAGCAGATGTCGGCCGCTTCAAACAGGTCGTTGCGGATCATCTCGACCGCTTCGCCTTTCGCGAAGCGCCGCTCTCTTTCGACTGGCAGTGAAGCAAAGGGGCAGCGTGCCGCCCCCATGGCTTATCCGCGCGGAATCCGCCGCGCGCTTGCCAAATGATGGGCGTGGGTGATCGCAACGGCCAAGGCGTCGGCCGCATCAGGCCCTGCAATCCTCGCCCCCGGCAGCATGCGCTGCACCATGGCATGGACCTGGTCCTTCGATGCGTTTCCGACACCGACGACGGACTTCTTGACCAGCCGCGCGGCATATTCGCCCACCTCCATGCCCGATCGCGACGCGGCGAGCAGAACCACGCCGCGCGCCTGTCCCAGCTTCAAGGTGGATTGCGGATTGACGTTGACGAACACCTCCTCGACCGCCGCGCCATCGGGGCGGTGCTCCAGGATCAGGTCGGTGAGCGCCAAGTCGATCGCCAGCAAACGTGTCGCCAGCGCCATGCCCGCGTCGGTCTTGATCTGACCATTGCCGATATGAGTCAGGCGATTGCCATCGGCCGCGATCAAGCCCCAACCGGTCGTGCCAAGGCCGGGGTCGAGACCGAGCAGGATCATGATGCAGGGGCGGGTCGGATAGGGACGGCGGCGGGGCGTCTCAGCCCAGCTTCTCCATCACGTCATCCGACACTTCATAATTGCCCCAGACGGTCTGGACATCGTCATCATCTTCCAGCGTGTCGACCAGCTTCATCAGCGTGCCGGCATTGCTCTCGTCGACCTCGACCGTAGTGGTCGGCCTCCAGGCGAGCTTGGCGCCGTCCGCCTCGCCCAGCTTGGCTTCCAGCGCCTTGGCGACTTCGTGCAGCGCGTCCATCGCGGTCCAGATTTCGTGCTCGTCCTCGTTGGAGGACACATCGTCAGCGCCTGCTTCCAGCGCCGCTTCGAATACAGCATCGGCATCGCCCGCGCTGGCCGGATAGGTGATGAGGCCGAGATGTTCGAAGCCATGGCTCACCGCGCCCGATGCGCCCAGATTGCCGCCATTTTTGGAAAAGGCGGTGCGAACGTTGGTGGCGGTGCGGTTGCGGTTGTCAGTCAGCGCCTCGACGATGATGGCAACGCCGCCCGGACCATAGCCCTCGTAGCGCACTTCCTCATAATTCTCCATGTCGCCGCCCGACGCCTTGTCAATCGCGCGCTGGATATTGTCCTTTGGCATCGACTGCGCCTTGGCGGCATTGACGGCCAGGCGCAGGCGTGGGTTCATGTCCGGGTCGGGCATGCCCATCTTGGCTGCGACGGTGATTTCCCGGCTCAGCTTGGAGAACATCGAGGACCGCTTCTTGTCCTGCGCGCCCTTGCGATGCATGATGTTCTTGAATTTGGAATGGCCGGCCACGGCCTTTCTCCCGATAATATCTATGATCCGAAGCGCGCTCTCTAACGAGCGCGCCCCGATCCTGCAATGTCGCAGGCGCTCGTGCCGGTCCGGACAGGCCCGGGGGAAAAGTTACTCCATCCCCAGCGCGGCGAGGTAGGTCTGGAGGATGGCCTCCATTTCCTGCCGGTCATGCGGCTGCATCTTCCGCAAGCGGACGATCTGGCGCATGATCTTGCCGTCATATCCATTGGCCTTTGCCTCCAGATAGACGTCCTTGATATCGTCGCCGATGCCCTTCTTTTCCTCTTCCAACCGCTCGATGCGCTCGATGAAAAGGCGTAGCTGATCGGCGGCAACATTGCCCTCGCTCATGGGGTTCTCCGTATGTGAATGTGAATCGGCCGAAAGAATCGGATTGGCGCTCGCCTCTAATGGTTGTCGGCGTTCTTCGCCACACTCTCCTGCATCTTTGCGATCTGGTCGGGCGTGGCTTCGCCCTGATGCTGCGCCTTCCACTGGGCAAAGGGCATGCCGTGGATGATCTCGCGCGCTTCATCCCGGGTCACGTCGCCATGCGCCTGCGCCACCCAGTCGGCCAGGCAGTTGCGGCAGAAGCCCGCCGCCCCCATCAGGTCGATATTCTGCACGTCGGTCCGGTGCTGCAAATGCGCCACCAGGCGTCGGAAGGCGGTTGCGGCAACCGCATCGGTGAGTATGGTGTCGGCCATCGGCGATCCTTTTCGCTGAAACTACATCATCCTGTCGTGCAGCACGGATAACCCATAACGACGCGCTGGCAAGGCCAAGGGTCAGGCCCGGCGCGATCATGACGGTCAGGAGAAGACATGACTAAGTTACCGCCTCGCTCGCGAAAGGTGCGCATTCTGGCAACCCTTGGCCCCGCGAGCGATACGCCCGAAATGATCCGGGCGCTTTTCGTCGCCGGGGCCGACGCCTTCCGCATCAATATGAGCCATGGCACGCATGAGGATCATGCCGCGCGCATTGCCTCCATCCGCGCGCTGGAAAAGGAATTCAATCGGCCGACTACGATATTAGGCGACCTTCAGGGGCCAAAGCTGCGCGTCGGCACCTTCGAAAAGGGCCTTGCCATCCTGGAAAAGGGTGCTGCCTTCGTGCTGGACCAGGACGAAACGCCTGGCGATGCCCGGCGCGTCAATCTTCCCCACCCTGAAATCTACGCGGCGCTGGTTCCGGAAACACGGCTGTTGCTCGACGATGGCAAGCTGGTCCTTCGGGTGAAGGCGGTCAGCGACGATCGTATCGACACCATCGTCGAAGTCGGCGGCACCCTTTCCAATCGCAAGGGCGTCAATGTACCGGACGTGGTCGTGCCGGTGCCCGCACTGACGGACAAGGATCGCCGTGACCTGAGCTTCGCGGTGGAGCAGGGCTGCGACTGGATCGCGCTCAGCTTCGTGCAACGACCCGAAGACCTCGCCGAAGCGCGCAAGCTGATGGGCGGTCATGGCGCGCTCATGGCGAAAATCGAAAAGCCCTCCGCCGTGCAGCGGCTGGAAGAGATTATCGAACTGGCCGATGGCGTGATGGTGGCGCGTGGCGACCTGGGCGTCGAACTGCCGCCGCAGGCCGTGCCGCCGCTTCAGAAACAGATTGTCGCCACAGCGCGCACGCTGGGACGGCCGGTGGTTGTCGCGACCCAGATGCTCGAATCAATGATCAAGTCGCCATCGCCGACCCGTGCCGAAGTGTCCGACGTCGCAACGGCGGTCTATGATGGTGCCGACGCGATCATGCTGTCGGCCGAGACGGCAGCTGGCGACTGGCCGGTCGAAGCGGTCACGATGATGGACAGCATCGCCCACAGCGTCGAGCGCGATCCGGGCTATCTGGCGCGGTTGCACTTCACGGAGACGCGGCCCGATCCAACCACCGCCGACGCCTTGGCCGAAGCGGCGAGCAGCATCGTCTCGGTCATGGGCGCCAGCGCTATCACCTGCTTCACCTCATCGGGCAGCACCGTCCGCCGGGTCGCGCGCGAGCGGCCATCGGCGTCCATCCTGGCGCTGACGCCGCGATCGGACACGGCGCGCAAGCTCGGCCTGACCTGGGGGGTCCATGCCGTTCGCACCAAGGATATCGGCAATTTCGAGGAGATGATCGGCAAGGCCCGGCGGATGGCGCTGCGTCATGGCATGTCCGAAAAGGGCGGCAAGATCGTCGTGCTGGCCGGCGTTCCCTTTGGCACGCCAGGATCGACGAACGTCCTGCATGTCGCGGCCATTCGCGGCGACGAGCTCAAGGGCCGCGACGAATCGCCATCCTTCTGATGCCTTGGGTTCCGGCGAGAGGGTCTTGCCGGAACCCAAGCGTTGCCATCGGCTTTGACAACGCGAAAAGGCGCCCGATCATCGACCGGGCGCCTTCATAATTCGTTACGCAGCTTCCAAAAGGAAGCGACGATCGTCGTTTAGCCCTGGCGAGCCTTGAAGCGACGATTGGTCTTGTTGATGACATAGGTGCGGCCGCGACGACGGATCACGCGGTTGTCCCGGTGGCGGCCCTTGAGCGACTTGAGCGAGTTGCGGATCTTCATGGCAGTCGGCCTTTGATGAATCTGGTTTCGGTCTGAATTTCGAAGCGCTGCCCCTATGGGCCGGGGCGCGCAAAGTCAAGCGCGATGCACCCATTTTTACCCCTGTTCATCGTCGATGCAGCAACTTCGTGGCTTTACGCGTTGAGAGGGGATTAGACCCGTCGCGCCGTCTATCCGGCACATGCCCGTTGGAGTGAAGTCATGTCGAAGCGTCCCCTGATTGCCGCCATTCTAGCTTTGCCGCTCGCCGCCTGTGCGACCGTTCCGCCGGTGGAAGTGACGCGCTTTCACATCGACAATCCGGCGCGATCCGGCACGATCGCCGTGGAAGAAATGCCTGGCAATCCCGATGTCAGCCTGGAGTTTCGCACCTATGCCGCGTCGGTGCAGCAGCAGTTTGCGCAGGTGGGCTTTGAACCCGTGCCAGAGGGCGCCAGCAGCGACTATGTCGCGCTCGTCAACTTTCGCCGCAGCTTCCGGCCCGGCGGCGTCGATCGCAGCGGCCGGCCAGTGAGCGTGGGTGTTGGCGGCGGCGTTGGCAGCGGTGGCTATTCCGGCCTGGGGCTGGGCGTTGGCATCAACCTGTCCGGCAAGCCCAAGGATATCGTGACGACCGAGTTGCACGTGCAATTGCGCCGGCGATCCGATTCGACGACGATCTGGGAAGGTCGCGCCTACACCGAAGGCAAGCAGGGATCGGCCGAGGCGCAACCTGCCGCCGCCGCACAGAAGCTCGCCAGTGCGTTGATCAGGGGCTATCCTGGCGAATCCGGGCGCACTATAACGGTCAAATGAGCATCAGCATTTCCAGCGCTTTCGATAGCGGCAACATTCGCGTCCTTTCCATCACCGACACGGCGTCAGGCCCGCGCGCCGAACTGGAGATCGTCACCGATCATCAGAGCGATTTTTACCAGTGGTTCCATTTCCGCCTGGCCAACGCGGCGGGGCAGGATGTGGAACTGGCCATCGTCAATGGCGCGCGGTCGGCCTATCCGGATGGCTGGCCCGGCTATTGCGCCCGCGTGAGCGAAGATCGCGAAAACTGGTTTCTTGCCGACACCAGCTATGCCGACGGCACGCTCACCATCCGCCTGACGCCCGATAGCAATGCCGTGTGGATCGCCTATTTCGCGCCCTATTCGATGGAACGCCATCATGACCTGATCGCCTGGGCGGCGGGGCAGCCGGGCGTGGTTCATCGCGAATTGGGTCTGACGCTGGACGGGCAACCGATGGACATGCTGACGCTGGGCGATGGTCCTAAGCAGCTGTGGCTCTATGCGCGCCAGCATCCGGGCGAAACCATGGCGCAGTGGTGGATGGAAGGCGCGCTGGAACGATTGTGCGACGAAGAAGACGCCGTCGCGCGCTTGTTGCGGCAGAAGGCGACGATCCATCTTGTCCCCAACATGAACCCAGACGGCAGCCGGCGCGGGCATCTGCGCACCAATGCGGCTGGCGTCAACCTCAACCGCGAATGGCACGAACCCAGCGCGGAACGAAGCCCGGAAGTGCTGATGGTGCGCGACGCCATGGATGAAAGCGGCGTCCATTTCGCGATGGACGTCCATGGCGACGAGGCTATTCCCGCCGTCTTTATCGCAGGCTTTGACGGCATTCCTTCCATCACCGAGCGTCAATCGCAGCTCTATCATCGCTATCGTGACACGCTGGCGCAGCGCACGCCCGATTTTCAGACGCGGCTGGGCTATCCGGTTGCCGGCGCGGGCAAGGCCAATCTGTCCATGTCCACCAATCAGGTGGCGGAGCGGTTCGGGGCGGTGGCCATGACGCTGGAAATGCCCTTCAAGGACAATAACGACCTGCCCGACGCCGATTATGGCTGGTCGCCGGCTCGGTCGATGCAGTTGGCCAAGGATTGCCTGGCCGTGCTGGCGGAGATGATCGACGATCTGTGACAGATGCGCGTTGGCGCGTCAGTCGAACAGCTCAGACAGGAAATTCGTCATCGCTTGGAAGCTCCGCCGGTCTGCGGCGGGGCTGTAGGCCAAGCCCTTGTCAGGCATGTTGGCCGATTCGTCAGTAAAGGCATGCCCGGTGTGGCCATAGGCATGGATTTGCCAGTCGCATCCGGCTTCCGTCAGTTCACGGGCAAGCCCCATCGTCGCCTCGGGCGGAGCGATCGGGTCGTCCCAGCCATGGCAGACGAGCAGTTTTGCGCTGATGGCGGCATAGGGGAAGGGCGGCGGATCATAGACGCCATGGAAGCTCACGCCGCCCGCAATGTCCGCGCCGCTGCGCGCCAGGTCGAGGACGCACAGGCCGCCGAAGCAGAAACCGATAGCCGCCGTCCGGTCCGCGTCCACCATGTCCAGCCCCTTTAGCACCATATGCGCCGCGTTAACCCGGTCGCGCAGCAACGCACGATCATCGCGTAACGCATTCATGTAACGAGCCGCATCGGACTCGGCCCGGGTGGTGCGCTTGCCCTGTCCGTACAGGTCGACAACCAGCAGGCTGTAGCCAAGCTCCGCCACTTTCTGCGCATAGGCGAAATCCGCGTCCTTGGCGCCGAGCACATTGGGAAAGAGCAGGACGCCAGGGCGCCGACCAGCCTTGGGATCGGCCACGACCATATGTTCGAACGGCTCCCCGTCAATCTCGTGAACAAGCGATTCGCGCGTAATGGTCATGATTGATCCCCTGATGCTTAAAGGCTGCCGAAGCCAGGCGCTTCGCCGCGCGCGCCGGCACGCAGGCGCTGCGGCCTTTTCCAGCCGATACGGGGCCGTTTGCGCAGCCGCAATGTCGGCCAGTCGCCACGGTCGCTGCGTTCAGCGAGGCGCATGCCCTGTGCGCGATAGGCCGCCAGGACAGCATCGGCCTGGCCATCGAGCAAGCCGGCAAGGACAATGGTACCGCCATCCTCGACCAAAGCGCACAAGGCTGGCGCCAATTCGATCAGCGGACCGGCCAGAATGTTGGCGATGAGCAGGTCATAGGGCGCGCGGCCGACGATCGCGGCATGGTCGGCGCCCGCTGCCGTCACCAGCGCCAATTTCCCGGCGCCGCTGCCTAGCAAGACTCCATTGGCGCGGGCATTGTCGGCGCTGATTTCCACCGCGACCGGGTCGATGTCCGACGCGATGGCGTGCGCGCGCGGCCAGAGGTTCAGCGCGGCAAAGGCAAGCAGCCCCGTGCCGGTGCCGATGTCGGCGACATTGCGGTATCGCATGCCCACGCGCCGCATCCGGTCCAGCATGGCGAGGCATCCGGCGGTGGTTTCATGCTGGCCTGTGCCAAAGGCGCGGCTGGCCTCGATCAGCAGATTGACATGCCCCGGCGCTTCCGGATCGCTGGCCAGATTGCGGACGTGGAAGCGGCCGGCGGTTACGGCCTCCAGCCCCTGCTGGCTGATCGTCACCCAATCTTCGTCGGGCAGTTGCTCGATAAGGGGTTTTGTCCCGGTGGCGCTGGGCACCAGCGTCTTGAGCAGTTTCACGGCAGCGGCGCTGGGCTTGCCTTCGAAATAGGCATCCAGCTGCCACTGATCCTCGTCGTCGGGATTGGCCTCGCTGGTCATCAAAACCGGCGGGCGGTCCATCAGGGCGAAGGCGGCGATGTCGCCGTCCAGTGCCTCGGCCTCGGCGCGGGTGCAGGGCAGGGTGACTTTCCAGCTTTGCCCGGCTGGCGCGGCGACGGCATCATTCATGCCGCCGGCCTTACTCCAGCATGCAAGGCAGGGGAAGCGTCAGGCGACCTGCCGCCCAAAGTCGGACGACGCATTGCGCAGCCCCGCCAATTTGCCCTCCACGCTCATGAAGCCGCGTTCCAGCTGGTCGATTTCCGACGCGACGATCTCCGTATCCTGGCGGATCGCGGAAATGGTGCTGGACATCGAATCAGCGGCAAGCGCGGTTTCGTCCACAGCCGCGGTTATCATCGTGACGGTCTGCGCCTGCGCGTCCATGGCGTGGCGGATGCGATCGGCGCTGGCCTGAACCTCGCCGACGGTGTCGCGGATACGCTCGTTGGTTTCGACCGACTGGCGCGTCGAATTCTGGATATCGGCGATCTTGCCGGCGATTTCGTCGGTTGCGCGCGCGGTCTGGTTGGCGAGGCTCTTGACCTCCTGCGCCACGACCGCAAAGCCGCGCCCCGCATCCCCTGCACGCGCCGCTTCGATCGTGGCGTTGAGCGCCAGCAAATTGGTCTGGCCGGCGATGTCGCGGATCAGGCCCAGGATGGATTCGATCGATTTGGCATGCTCGGACAGGGTGGCGGACATGCTGACGGCGTCGCCCGATTGCTGCGCGGCGCGTTGCGCTACGTCGGCCGCGCCCTCGACTTCGGTGCGCGCGTCTTCGATCGCGCGGATAAGGCCGGCAGAGGTGCGCGCGGCTTCACGCATCGCCAGAGCCGACTGTTCGGCGGCGGCGGCGACTTCGGACGCCTTGCCCAGCATGCCGCGGGTCGCGGCCGACGCATCCTTGGCCTGTTCGCGCAGCGATTCGCCCAGTTTCGTCGCGCCGTCGATTTCGCCCATGATGCGCTGCTCGAACAACAGACCATAGCGCTGCCGCTCGGATTTCTGCGCTTCGGCCTGATCATTGGCCAGCACATTGCTCATGACGCCCGAATCGAGCATCGCAATCTGCAACATCGCCCGTTGCAATCCGCGTGCGCGCGCCGGATCGTCGGCGCATCGTTCCCACAGCAGATCCAGGATGGTTTCGTTGGCGCTGGCGACTGCGGTGATGACCGCCCGAACTGAAACGTCATGCTTGCGCGCATGGCGCACGCAATTGGCGGCGGATCGCGCCCAGTCGCCCTGCTGAAAATGCAGCAGTTTCTGTTCGACATAATGCCGCGCCTCGGTGCGGATTCGTTCCACGACCGCGCTGCCTAATCGCTGGTCCAGCCCGGTGTCGCGCATGTAGGAGGTGAAAAAGGCCTCCGCGACCTTGGGTATGTCCGCCTCGATCAGCTGGCCGATTTCCTGCGCGGCGCGGCCCACTTGACCGCTGGCGTCGATTTCCGCCAACAGTTCGGGGTTGAGGGTAGCGGCGGATACGGTCGACGGCATGGATGAGTGCCCTTGCTGGTCTTGTGAATGGTGAACTGGCGCCATACTTAGCGGCCTTTGGTTAATCACTTCTTATGCCAGATAGCCCTGAAGTGCAGGCTTTCGCACGCTTGCGCGGCTTGCCCTTGTCGCGCTTCGCTCTTAAGGGGACGGGACTCGAGCACAAGATCAGGGACAAGGGTAGACATGGCGCGAACCTCCAGCCGGCCGCTCTCGCCGCATTTGACGATCTGGAAATGGGGCCCGCACATGGCCGTTTCCATCATGCACCGCGTGACGGGCAACGGCCTGGCCACGGTCGGCGCGCTGGGCCTGGTCTGGTGGCTAATGGCCGCCGCGATCGGCCCGGAAGCCTATGCGACCTTCGTCAGTTGCGCGACATCGCCCATTGGCTATCTGGTGATGATCGGCCTTAGCTGGTTCTTCTTCCAACATCTCTGCTCCGGATTGCGCCACTTCGTCCTCGACATGGGGGCGGGCTATGAACTGCGCACCAACAAGAGCTGGTCGATCGGCGTGTTCCTTGCCGGCGCGGCGCTGACCATCCTGTTCTGGGCATATATCTTCTTCGGAAAGGCGTTCTGATGGGCACGGGAACTGGTATCGGCCGCGTTCGCGGGCTCGGCTCCGCCAAGGAAGGCGCGCATCACTGGCTGACGCAGCGTTATACGGCGGTCGGCAATCTGCTGCTGGTGCTGTGGCTGCTGTTCAGCCTCATCAGCCTGCCGGGCCTCGATTATGACAGCGTGGTCGCCTGGATCGCCAACCCGCTGGTCGCGGTGCCGATGATGTTGATGCTGGTCAGCATCTTCCTGCACCTGCGCCTTGGCATGCAGGTGATGCTGGAGGATTATGTCCATGACAAGGGCCTCAATTTCCTCTGCATTCTGCTGCTGAACTTCTATGCCATTGGCGGCGCGGCCGCCGGCATCTTCGCGATCGCCAAGATCGCCTTCACGGGGACTGCCGAATAATGACCGAAGCCTACAAGATCATCGATCACACCTATGACACGGTCGTCGTCGGCGCGGGCGGTTCGGGCCTGCGCGCCACCATGGGCAGCGCCGAAGCGGGCCTGAAGACCGCCTGCATCACCAAGCTGTTCCCGACCCGGTCGCACACCGTCGCGGCACAGGGCGGTATCGCGGCGAGCCTCGGCAACAACAGCCCGGACCACTGGACCTGGCATATGTACGACACCGTCAAGGGGTCTGACTGGCTGGGCGACCAGGACGCGATCGAATATATGGTGCGCGAGGCGCCTGCCGCGGTCATCGAGCTGGAACATGCCGGCGTGCCGTTCAGCCGCAACGAAAATGGGACGATCTACCAGCGTCCCTTCGGCGGCCATATGCAGAATATGGGCGAAGGCCCGCCGGTGCAGCGCACCTGCGCGGCGGCCGACCGCACCGGCCATGCTATGCTCCACGCGCTCTATCAGCAGTCGCTGAAATATGACGCGGACTTCTACATCGAATATTTCGCCATCGACCTGATCATGGAAAATGGGGAATGCCGGGGCGTCATCGCCATCTGCATGGAGGATGGCTCCATCCACCGCTTCCGCGCCCATGCGGTCGTGCTGGCGACGGGCGGCTATGGCCGTGCCTATTTCTCGGCCACGTCGGCGCATAGCTGCACCGGCGATGGCGGCGGCATGGTGCTGCGCGCTGGCCTGCCGCTCCAGGATCTGGAGTTCGTGCAGTTCCACCCGACCGGCATCTATGGCGCGGGCGTGCTCATCACCGAAGGCGCGCGCGGCGAGGGCGGATACCTCACCAACAGCGAAGGCGAGCGTTTCATGGAACGCTATGCCCCGTCGGCCAAGGACCTGGCCAGCCGCGACGTCGTGTCGCGCTCCATGGCGATGGAAATGCGCGAAGGACGCGGCGTTGGCCCCAACAAGGACCATATCTTCCTGCACCTGGATCATATCGACCCCAAGGTGCTGGCCGAACGCCTGCCCGGCATCACCGAAAGCGGCAAGATTTTCGCGGGCGTCGACCTGACGCGCCAGCCGCTGCCGGTCACGCCGACGGTCCATTATAATATGGGCGGCATCCCCTGTAACTATCATGGCCAGGTGGTGACGAAGATCGGCGACGACCCCGAAGTCGTGGTGCCCGGCCTTTATGCCGTGGGCGAGGCGGCCTGCGTGTCGGTGCATGGCGCGAACCGCCTTGGCTCCAACAGCCTGATCGACCTTGTCGTCTTCGGCCGCGCGACCGGCCTGCACCTCAAGGAAACATTGAAGCCCAATGGCAGCCACAAGCCGCTGCCCAAGGATGCGGCCGATCTGGCGCTGTCGCGCCTCGACACATATCGCAATGCCAAGGGCGGGTCGCCCACCGCCGCGATCCGTCTGGAAATGCAGCAC
This sequence comes from Sphingomonas sp. SKA58, assembly GCF_000153545.1. Lineage (NCBI taxonomy): Bacteria > Pseudomonadati > Pseudomonadota > Alphaproteobacteria > Sphingomonadales > Sphingomonadaceae > Sphingomonas > Sphingomonas sp. SKA58. The sequence goes on along the minus strand of NZ_CH959307.1, from coordinate 115,719 downwards.
ACCATGCAGAAGCATGCCGCCGTGTTCCGCGACAGCGAGTTGCTGGCCGAGGGCGTGCAGAAGATGGCGCAGGTCAACAAGCGGATGGAGGACGTGTCCGTCGCCGACCGCTCGCTGATCTGGAACACCGACCTCATCGAGACGCTGGAGCTCGACAATCTTATGTCGTCGGCGGTCTGCACGATGGTCAGCGCGGAAAACCGCAAGGAAAGCCGTGGCGCGCATGCGCATGAGGATTTCCCGAACCGCGACGACGAAAACTGGATGAAGCACACGATCAGCTGGTTCGACGGCTGGGGTGGCCAGGGCGGCAAGGTCAGCCTCGATTATCGTCCGGTCCACGATTACACGCTCACCGACGAAGCGGATTATATCAAGCCCAAGGCGCGGGTTTACTAAGGGCCGCGACGACAGGTTGAAGGACAAGGGCGGGCCGGCGGGTCCGCCCTTTTCGTTTGGGGAAGCGGTGGCCGGTTGAGCCGGGCGGCATTGCTGTCCTGCCTGAGCGGGCGGGGAACGAGCGCCGATCCCAAACGTCCATGCCGGGGATGCGCCACAAGGCGGAAGGGACCGGCATGGACGAAACGGACAGCAAATGGATGCAACGCGCGATCGACCTTGCGCGCAGCAAGGGCAGTTCGCCGCAGGACACGCCGATCGCCGCGATCATCGTGCTGGATGGGGCGGTGCTGGCGCAGGGCGTCAATGAAACCGACGAGCGGTGCGACGCGACCGCGCATGCCGAAATGATGGCGTTTCGCGCGGCGGGGCAGGTCCATGGCGACATGGATTTGCGCGGCGCGACGCTCTATTCGACACTCCAGCCGTGCGGCATGTGCACCATGGCGTCGATCTGGACCAAGATCGGCCGCATCGTCTATGGCGCGGGGCGCGACGATGTGCATGCCATGTATTTTGAGGACCGGCATCTCGACACGATGGACTTCATCGCCGACGCCTGGCGCGACGACCTGACGCTGGAGGGCGGATGCCTGAAAGACGCATGCGCGTCGCTCTATTTTGGTCCCGATGATGACGTGCCTGAGGAGCTTCAGGGCAATATCTGATCGGCGCGCCGCGTGACGGGCGCGAAGTTCACAATGTCGTCGGACGTTTTCGGCCCGAAGCGACCACAAGGCGACCATGAAGCGCCTGCGAGGCGACCACGAAGCGACACATCCAACAGGGCGCTGGCGGATGGGGTTGGCGGGCGGACGACGCTGCGGGCGCATCGACGAGGATGAACCAGAAACGGCGGGAATAGGACAGATATTTGCGGGGGGAAGGGCGGCTGAGCGTTCGCCCGGTGTCGACCATTAGCCGCGGTCAAATCCTCCCCTGCAAGGGGAGGGGGACCACGAAGTGGTGGAGGGGTGTCACCCTGTCGAGAGCGGGACACCCCTCCGTCTGGCCTACGGCCAGCCACCTCCCCTTAAAGGGGAGGATGGTCTGGAACCGATCATTTTAAGCCATTGAGGTGAGGATAAGCGCAACCCCATAGGAGGCACTACGAACCGCCTAATTCTGGCCATTGCCGCCAGTTCCATCCTTCGCTGCATAGCGACTGCGGCCCTTCGCAGAGCGGTGCCGCATCCATAATTGCCCGAACAGCTTCAACGCGATTGCACGCCGCAGTGAGCGCGACATCAAGGACCGCCTGAGGCTCTGGGTTCATCTCGCTCATGATTGCCATATAACGCCGGAGGGTGGCGTCTGAGATGACGGACTTGTTCCAAAGCGTTGATCCGTCAGAGGCGACATAAATCGGTTGCACTGTCCTTAAATGACCGATGCCATCCTTTTCCCGGCCCCAATGCTCGCGTGGGGTTGAGCAACTTGAGGCGTAATTCTCTGGCGCGCGACCGCACCCTGTCGTCACGAGGCTCAGGAATGCAGATAGGACGAAAGCCGGATAAATCCTCATCGGAGAAATAGTGCCGCTTTAGGCATCGCGCGGCAATGACAGCTTAACTAAATGTCCGTTCCGAAAACGGCACGTCCTCTTCCCATCCCTTTCCGCCCCCCTCGTGGATGCGGGAACCCGTCTCTGACGTCTGGCCATGTGCAGCGTCGGGAGATGGATCCCCGCCTGCGCGGGGATGACGGTGAAAATGCGGGGGTGACGACAGGGATGGGCGCGCGCTCCTGATCCAACCCGTCAACCAGCCTCGAACGGCAACAGGGCTTCATACGCCTCAAGCCCCGGCTTGCCGTCTATCGTCCGGCCCTGTCGAAGCAGGAAGGCGTGTTTCACGATTTCGGCCTGTTGCTCGATGCCGTAGCGCGCGAAGGGCTTGCCCGGCGCGATGGCATAGTCGTAGCGGCAGAAGGGATGGCGCATCAGCGGGAGCCACCATCTGCCCGATCGCTGCGCCTGCCAGACATGGGTCATTTCGTGGATGAAATGCGCCTGGAGAGGGAGCGGCTCGTCGCAGAAATCGGCACAGAACAGGCCGCCTTGCGGGTGGAACCAGAGGTCGCCGTCGGGCGCCATGGTGACGCGCCGGGGCTGGAGCGGCCACCAGGCGCGGTCATGGACGCGCACGCGCGCATAGTCGATCACGGCGCCGAACATAGTGCGGGCGAGCGCGACTTCGCCCGCCGTCAGCGGCCGGCTGGTCAATTGGCGCTATTGTCCGACGGGGCCGGGGTGGCGGCGGCACCCTCCGGCTTGCGGATCACGGCATCGACCAGCAGCCGGTCGCCATTATCCAGCAGGAAGGTCAGTTGCATCTTGCCCCGGCTGATCGCGGTGTCGTTGACGCCCCAGAGCATCAGATGCTTGCCGCCTGGCGCGAACGTCACCGTGCCCTTGGCGGGAATATCGACGCTGTTGATCGGCTTCATCGTCATGACGCCGTTTTCCTCGACGCTTTCGTGCATCTCCACTTTAAGCGCATAATCGGTGAGCACGCCGCGCAGCCGGGTCGCGCTGTCGCCGCCATGGGCGACGAAATAGCCGGCCGAGGGACGATCCTTGTTCGGCGACAGGCGTATCCAGGCCTGGTCGATATAGGTGGGGGCGGGGTCTCCGCAGGCGGTCAGGGCCAACGGCGCTGCCAGGGCGATGAGGGCAAGGGGACCACGCATCTCTCACTCCATGTCTGTCTTGTTTCAGGTCGGTTGCATAGCTAATCGCCCCTGCGCCTTGTGCCAAGCGAAAGCACGCCTATATCCCCCGTGCAAACCGGCCTTGCCTTGGCGCTTTCGTGAGGTATTTGGCCTTCAACCGCTGAACGCATGATTTGGGGTTAAAAGAGGAAAAAATGGCAAAAGTTATCGGGATCGACCTTGGCACGACCAACAGCTGCGTGGCTGTGATGGATGGCGGCAAGCCCAAGGTTATCGAAAATGCGGAAGGGGCGCGGACCACGCCCTCGATCGTCGCCTTCGCCAAGGATGGCGAGCGCCTGATCGGTCAGCCGGCCAAGCGCCAGGCGGTCACCAACCCGGACAACACGATTTTCGCGGTGAAGCGCCTCATCGGCCGCCGCTTCGACGATCCCATGACCAAGAAGGACATGGAACTCGTCCCCTATTCGATCGCCAAAGGCCCGAACGGCGACGCCTGGGTCAAGGCCGGCGGCCAGGACTACAGCCCGTCGCAGATCAGCGCCTTCACCCTGCAAAAGATGAAGGAAACCGCCGAAAGCTATCTGGGCGAAACGGTCACGCAGGCGGTCATCACCGTTCCTGCTTACTTCAACGACGCCCAGCGTCAGGCCACCAAGGACGCGGGCCAGATCGCCGGGCTTGAGGTGCTGCGCATCATCAACGAGCCGACTGCGGCGGCGCTTGCTTATGGCCTGGACAAGCAGGACGGCAAGACGATCGCGGTCTATGACCTTGGCGGCGGCACGTTCGACATCTCCATCCTGGAGATTGGCGACGGCGTGTTCGAAGTGAAGTCGACCAATGGCGACACCTTCCTGGGCGGCGAGGATTTCGACGCGAAGGTCGTCGAATATCTGGCTGCCGACTTCCAGAAGGCCGAAGGCATTGACCTTACCAAGGACAAGCTGGCGCTCCAGCGTTTGAAGGAAGCCGCCGAGAAGGCGAAGATCGAGCTGTCTTCGGCGCAGACGACCGAGGTCAACCTGCCCTTCATCACAGCCGACCAGAATGGGCCGAAGCATCTCGTCAAGACGGTGACGCGCGCCGATCTGGAACGCCTTGTCGCGGACCTCATCAAGCGGACGATGGAGCCGTGCAAGAAGGCGCTGGCGGACGCGGGCGTGTCGGCGAGCGAGATCAGCGAAGTCGTCCTTGTCGGCGGTATGACCCGCATGCCCAAGGTGCGCGAGGCGGTGAAGGATTTCTTCGGGAAGGAGCCGCACACCGGCGTCAACCCGGACGAAGTCGTCGCCATGGGCGCGGCGATCCAGGCGGGCGTGTTGCAGGGCGACGTCAAGGACGTGCTGCTGCTCGACGTGACGCCGCTCAGCCTTGGCATCGAGACGCTGGGTGGCGTGTTCACCCGCATGATCGACCGCAACACCACGATCCCCGCCAAGAAGTCGCAGACCTATTCGACCGCTGATGACAATCAGCAGGCCGTGACGATCCGCGTGTTCCAGGGCGAGCGTGAAATGGCGGCGGACAATAAGCTGCTGGGCCAGTTCGACCTGGTCGGCATTCCGCCCGCGCCGCGTGGTGTGCCGCAGATCGAAGTCACTTTCGACATTGACGCCAACGGCCTGGTCAATGTGTCCGCCAAGGACAAGGGCACCGGCAAGGAACAGCAGATCCGTATTCAGGCCTCGGGTGGTCTTTCGGACTCCGACATCGACCAGATGGTCAAGGATGCCGAGCGCTTCGCCGAAGAGGACAAGAAGCGTCGTGAAGCGGCGGAAGCCAAGAACAACGCTGAGAGCCTGGTTCACACGACCGAGGCGCAGCTGGCCGAGCATGGCGACAAGGTCGATGCAAGCCTGAAGGGCGAGATCGAGACCGGCATCGCCGCGACCAAGTCCGCGATCGAGAGCGGCGACGCGGAAGCCATGAAGACCAAGGCACAGGAACTCGCCACGGTTGCCATGAAGCTGGGCCAGGCCATTTACGAGAAGGAACAGGCTGCGGCTGCTTCGCCGGAGGCCGACGGGCCCAAGGCGGACGATGATGTCGTCGACGCCGAATTCTCCGAAGTGGACGACAACAAGGCGTAAGCCGTTAGACTGCACCCGCCGCGCGCGTGACACGCGGCGGCGGGTGCAGCCGGGAATGATATGACTGAAACGGACTATTATTCGCTGCTCGAGGTCGAGCGCACCGCAGACGGCGCGACCATCAAGAGCGCGTATCGCAAGCTCGCGATGAAATATCACCCGGATCGTACCGGGGGATGCACCGACAGCGAGGCCAAGTTCAAGGCCGTGTCGGAAGCCTATGAGTGCCTGAAAGACCCCCAGAAGCGGGCGGCCTATGACCGCTATGGTCATGCCGCCTATACCAATGCTCAGAACGGCGGAGGCGGCGGCGGGTTCCGTGGGCAGGCGGGCGGTTTTTCCGACCTTGGCGATATTTTCGAGACGATCTTCGGCCAGGCCGGCTTTGGCGGTGCGGGTGGCGGACGCCAGCAGCAGCGGCGCGGCGCGGACCTGCGCTACGACATGGAGATCAGCCTCGACGAAGCCTATCATGGCAAGCAGACCGACATTCAGATCGAAGTGTCGGCCGCTTGCGAAACCTGCGACGGGTCGGGCGCGCAGCCGGGCACCGGGGTCAAGACCTGCGCGACCTGCCATGGTCATGGCCAGGTGCGCGCGCAGCAGGGCTTCTTCGTGGTCGAGCGTACCTGTCCGTCCTGCCATGGCGCAGGGCAGGTGATCGAAAGCCCGTGCCGGTCGTGCCGGGGTGAGGGCCGTGTCGACAAACCCAAGTCGCTGTCGGTTTCCATCCCTGCCGGCGTGGACGAAGGCACGCGTATCCGCCTGTCGGGCGAGGGCGAAGCGGGCGCGCGGGGCGCACCGGCCGGCGACCTCTATATTTTCCTGCATGTGAAGCGCCATGCGATCTTTGAACGCGACGGCACGACTTTGTTCTGCCGCGCGCCGGTCAGCTTCACGACCGCTGCCTTGGGCGGGACAATTGAAGTGCCGGGGCTGGACGGCAGTCGGCACGAGATCAAGATCCCGGTCGGCATCCAGTCGGGCAAACAGATTCGCCAGCGCGGCGCGGGCATGCCGGTGCTCAATGGTCGCGGCCTTGGCGATCTGGTCATCCAGGTGGACGTCGAGACGCCGACGAAGCTGACCGCTAAGCAGCGCGAATTGCTCGAAGCCTTCCGCGAAACGGAAACGGGCGAGGAATGCCCGCAATCGACGGGATTTTTCTCCAAGCTCAAGGAAATGTGGGGGGATTGACGCCCTTCCCATTCCAATCCCCGTTCGGTTCGAGCGAAGTCGAGAACCAGTTGTTGAGTGCCAGCCGGTTCTCGACAGGCTCGAAGCGAACGGATTATGAAGCCTATGCCCGTTCCCGCCGCGCCCGGGCGTAGAAGGGCAGGCCCGCGAGCATCAGCAGGATGCTCGATCCGCTGGCGACGACGCCTGCACCCCATAAGGTCCAGAGCGCATAGCCCAGGCCGATGATCGCAGCCGGCATCACGAGCCGGAACCGCAGGCTGGCGAGCGCGAAGCCGACATAGAGCCACAGCGTCGCCGATGTCGCGAGCAGCGCCATCATGGTGAACAGCGCGACCAGCCCTTGCAGGCTGTTGGCGACCAGCATCAGGCTGGCGAGGATGGTGGACAGGATGAGGGCGCGGCGCGGCGTGCCGCGTGCGTCGGTGACGGCAAGCCAGCGGGGCAATTCGCCACCGCGCGCCATGGCCAGCGGGACTTCCCCCTGAAGCAACGTCCAGCCGTTGAGCGCGCCCAGGCAACTGACCACAACGAACATCGCCACAAGGCTGGCCGGACCCGGCGACCAATAATGGCTGACGAACGCGCCGAAGGGGGAGCCGGTCTGCGTCTGCGCCGCCGGCAATGTCAGCGCGATGCCGGAACAGACGATCAGGTAGATCAGCCCGGTCGCCGCCGTGCCGATCAGCGTCGCGCGCGGGATGGTGCGAGCGGGGTCGCGCACCTTGTCGGCCGCGACGCTGGCCGATTCAAAGCCGAGCAGCGCCCAGAGCGTCAGCGCGGCCGACGCGGTGATGCCCGCGCCGGTCAGGCCCTGAGGTGGGAAGGGCGCAACCTCTGCCCGGCCGCTGCCCACTATCGCCAGCAGCAGGATCAGGACGACGATGATCGGGATGAGCTTGATCGCCGTGGTCCAGATCTGCGCTACGCCGGCCGCCCGTGCGCCGGCCAGATTGATGCAGGTCATCAGCCACAGAAATCCGATCGAACAGAGCGCGCCAAGGCCCGGCCGCGCCAGCACCGGCAGCAGGCTGCTCACATTCGCGGTGGCGGCGACCGCGATGGTGACATTGGTGATGATGAGGGAAATCCAGTAGGTCCACCCGATCGCGAAACCGGCCAGCGGGCCGAACGCGCGGGCGATCATCTGCGACGGGCTGGCGTCGGGCATGGCGACGGTCAGCCGCGCGATGACGAAGGCCAGCACCAGCGACCCGGCGATGGTGAATATCTACCCCGCCACCGCGTCCCAGCCGAAAGGAGCAAGGCTGGCCGGCAGCAGGAAGACGCCCGACCCGATCATATTGCCCATCACCAGCGCGATGCAGGCGGCAAGGCCAAGCGTGCGGGCGGAGGCGCGCGATGGCGATGCGGCGTCGGGCGAGGAAAGGGGGGCGGGCTGCATGGCGCTCGCCTTTAGTGCGGCGGCATGAGGAATGCCAGACAGGTGCGCCATCCCGGCACCTGATCGTGGACATGGAGGACGGGCTGCATCAATCCGTTTTCCCCGGCATGACGTTCGCTCTTGTTCTGCTCGGCCTCGCCGGGGCCGCCGCCGTTTCGCCAATTTCCGGCCCGATCTCCAAAGCGGAGGCCGACCATTATATCTGGGGCGGCATCAATGATGGATGGCATCTGGTGCAACGGCCGGACCTGTCGATCATCGAGGAACGGCTGGCGCCCGGCGCGGCTGAGGTGCGCCATTATCATCGTGCCGCGCGTCAGTTTTTCTATGTTCTGGATGGCGCGCTGACGATGGAGATGGATGGACGGATGTATCGGCTGACCAAGGGCCAGGGCGTGGAGATCGCGCCCGGCGTGCCCCATCAGGCGCGCAATGAAGAGGACGCGCCGGTCGCGATATTGGTCGTTTCCGCTCCCAAAAGCCATGGCGACCGAGTGGATGCGCCGCTCGCGGCGTCCTCCGACGCGGTGCCGGACTAGCAAAAACGGCCGGCCCATCGCTGGACCGGCCGCCGTGCAACCCCGCTCGGGTTGTGCCGTTACGCCGCTTGCGCCTCGACCTCTTCGGTCGCGGGCAGGCGAATGAGATAGTCGAAGGCGGACAGGCCTGCGGTCGACCCCGCGCCCATCGCGATGACGATCTGCTTGTAGGGCACGGTCGTGCAGTCGCCGGCTGCGAAGATGCCGGGCTGGCTGGTTTCACCGCGCACGTCGATCTCGATTTCGCCGCGCGGGGACAAAGCGATCGCGTCCTTCAGCCATTCGGTGTTGGGGACAAGGCCGATCTGGACGAAAATGCCCTCCAGTTCGACATCATGTTCGGTGCCATGGTTGCGATCCTTGTAGGACAGGCCCGTCACCTTTTCGCCATTGCCGATGACCTGCGTGGTCATGGCCGATGTGATGATCTTCACATTGGGCAGGCTGGCGAGCTTGCGCTGGAGCACAGCGTCGGCGCGTAGCTGGCTGTCATATTCGATCAGCGTCACATGGGCGACGATTCCGGCGAGGTCGATCGCCGCCTCGACGCCGCTGTTTCCGCCGCCGATCACAGCCACGCGCTTGCCCTTGAAGAGCGGCCCGTCGCAGTGCGGGCAATAGGCGACGCCCTTGTTGCGATACTCGTCCTCGCCGGGCACGCCCATCTGGCGCCAGCGCGCGCCGGTCGACAGGATGACGGTGCGGCCTTTGAGCGACGCACCATTTTCCAGCACGACCTCATGATAGCCGCCTTCGGTCCTGGCCGGGATCAGCTTCGCGGCCTTTTGCAGGTTCATGACCTCGACGTCATAATCCTTCACATGCGCTTCCAGCGCGGAGGCGAGCTTGGGGCCTTCGGTGCGGCTGACCGAGATGAAATTCTCGATATCCATGGTGTCGAGCACCTGGCCGCCAAAGCGTTCGGCCGCGACGCCGGTGCGGATGCCCTTGCGCGCCGCGTAGATGGCGGCCGCAGCGCCGGCGGGGCCGCCGCCGACCACCAGCACTTCGAAGGGGTCCTGGCGCTTGATCTTTTCGGCAGCGCGCGCTTCTGCGCCGCTGTCGATTTTGGCGACGATCTGTTCCAGCTCCATGCGGCCCTGACCGAAGGGTTCGCCGTTGAGGAAGATGGTGGGCACGGCCATGATCTTGCGCGCGTCGACCTCTTCCTTGAACAGGCCGCCGTCAATCGCGACGTGGCTGATCCGGGGGTTGAGCACGCTCATCAGGTTGAGCGCCTGCACCACGTCGGGGCAATTCTGGCAGGAGAGCGAGAAATAGGTTTCAAAGGCATAGTCGCCGTCGAGGTCCTTCACCTGCTCGATCAGGTCCTGCGCCGCCTTTGACGGATGGCCGCCGACCTGGAGCAAGGCGAGCACCAGAGAGGTGAATTCATGCCCCATCGGGATGCCCGCAAAGGTCACGCCAATGTCCGTGCCGACACGGCGGATCATGAAGCTGGGCTTGCGCTGGGCATTGCCGGTAGCGACGGAAACATTTTCCGACAGCTCGGCAATTTCGTCCAGCAATTCCTTGAGTTCACGGGACTTCGCGCCTTCATCCAGCGACGCCACCAGCTCGATCGGCTGGGTGATGTTCGCCAGATAGCTTTTCAGCTGTCCCTTGAGATTTGCGTCCAACATATCTGTCTGGCTCCGTTGAAAGAAGGCGGGCCGCCGCTTGGGGAGAGGGAATGCGGCGGCCCGTTGCGGGGATGGTGCGACCCAAAGACCCCGGCAAAAACATCTTGTGGAATATCGTGCGAAGGCCCCGCCGGGTTCCCGCGAACGGGAAGCCGGCGGTGTTTACGCAGACGCCTGGCGCGCCTTAGATCTTGCCGACGAGGTCAAGCGACGGAGCGAGCGTTTCGGCGCCTTCTTCCCACTTGGCGGGGCAGACTTCGCCCGGATGCGCGGCCCAATATTGGAGCGCCTTGACCTTGCGCAGCAGTTCCGCGGCATTGCGGCCCACGCCTTCGGGCGTGATTTCTACGAGCTGGATCACACCCTCGGGATCAAGCACGAAGGTGCCGCGATCCGCCAGGCCAACGCCTTCGCGCAGCACGCCGAACTGATTCGACAGCTGGTGGTTCTGGTCACCGAGCATGTAATAGTTGATCTTGCCGATCGCCGGCGATGTGTCGTGCCAGGCCTTATGGCAGAAATGCGTGTCGGTCGAAACCGAATAGACCTCAACGTCCATGCCCTGGAGCGTCGGGTAGATGTCAGCCAGATCTTCCAGCTCGGTGGGGCAGACGAAGGTGAAATCGGCGGGATAGAAGAAGAATACGGCCCACTTGCCCTTCACATCGGCGTCGGTCACATCGACGAACTTGCCGTCCTTGTACGCGGTGGCCTGGAAGGGCTGCAGGGGGGTGTTGATGAGAGCCATGGGCGCTGATTACCTCGAAAAATGTGTTGCAGTTGCGAACTCCATGTAGGGATGGGGTGCCCATAAGGGAAATTGGTTTTCTTGAACGGCTTGAGTGAGAAAAGCGATCAGAGCGCGCCTGACTTATCGACTTGTTCGTCATTTGCGCCAAGCCATTGCATCATCGCGGATTCTACCATCGCCTGCGCCTCTTCCGCTGTAAAGCTGGACCGGTCGAGGCACAATTCCAACCATAGGCCGTCCACCAGTGCGGTGAGGCTGATGGCGGCGATCCGCTTTTGCGCCTGCGAAAGTTGGGGCGCGGCTTCGCCCAATAGTGTCTCCAACTGATGGCGCGTCCCGCGATAGACGTCGGCATGAACAGCGGCGATGGCGGGATCAGACGTGACCAGGCTCCAGAAGGCGATCCATGTGGCGAGCAGGTCCGGGTCCAATACCGGCGGGCGCAGATTGGCCAGCAGGCAGGCGCGGAGCCGATCGCGCGGATCATTGCCCGCCGATGCGATCGCGGCATCGAGCGCTGCCGAAACCCTGGCGCCCACATCGACATAGGTGGCGAGAATCAGTGCATCGACGCCCGGAAAATAATGGGTGAGCAGGCCGGACGACACGCCGGCCCTGGCGCAGATCGCACGGACCGACGTGCCGCCAATGCCCTTTTCCGCGAGGCAGCGGGCGGTCGCTTCGATCAACGCCTGCCGCCGCACGTCGGGCGTTTCGCGCACGAAGCGCGCTCTTGCTCTTGGTCCTGCCGGTTGCGCCATGCCGTCTCCTTCCCATATTCCCCTTTGGACCCGCCCGACGCCCCCTGGCAAGCGGTGGACGGAAGATCGCCCGGCCGGGCCACGGGTTCGACAAGGCGGGTCAAGACAAGGAGATGATCATGCGCTTTTCCTCCATACCGCAAGGCCTTGCCGGCGCGGCGCTGATGTTGCTGGCGAGCGGATGTTCCGGCGGGGCTGATCCGGACAGCGCGAACGGCAGCAACCAGGCCGCTGCGCCGGTCCCGACTATTGAGAATGTGGCCGAACCGGACGCGGTGGGCGCCGCGCCTGCGCCGACGGATCGGATGGCGACGGACGATTGGGTGGGGCGCTGGACCGGGCCGGAGGGACTGTTCCTCGACATTCAGCCATCGCCCGACGGCAAGCCGGGCCATTATGCCATCGCCAACAAGGATACGCTTGATCGGCAGGGTAACTATGACGGCGTCGCGGACGGGGCCATGATCCGCTTCGAGCGCGACGGCAAGGATTTGACGATCCGGCCGGGAACGGGCGCGGAAACGGGTTTTAAATGGCTGGCGGAGAAGGAAAATTGCCTGATCGTCGTCGCTGGGCAGGAAGGCTATTGCCGCTGATGCGGGTCGGCATGCAGGTGAGGGAGGAAGGCCGAAGCCATGCTGCGTCAGGCCATATTCACGTCTGGCCGTGCCCGACTGCCATCGCATCGCAACGAAGGGGCTTGGCGGCCTTGCCTCTTGCCTCTATCGGGGCTTGGCTCTAGGGCATTGCCTTAACGGTTGTTCACAGACCACCAACGATATTTGTCAAGAAGGACCTCTCATGAGTGAGACCGCGGATCGCGTAAAGAAAATCGTCGTCGAGCATCTGGGCGTAGAAGCCGAAAAGGTGACCGAGGATGCCAGCTTCATCGACGATCTGGGCGCAGACAGCCTTGATATCGTCGAGCTGGTGATGGCGTTCGAAGAAGAATTCGGCGTCGAAATCCCCGACGACGCTGCCGAGAAGATCGCCACCGTCAAGGATGCGATCGATTATATCGACAGCAAGCAGTAATTTGTCCGCCCGGCCCGATCCTGAGAGGGAAGGGCCGCGCTGACGAACGAGAAACGGCTCCTCCTGTCCGGATTTCCGAGGCGTGGGGAGCCTTTTCATATCTGGCGCGCCGTTCACAAGCGCGCTTTCAGTAGCTACATGGGCGGCATAAGGTCCATGAATTTTCGGAGCTAGGATATGCGTCGTGTCGTCGTAACCGGCCTTGGCATGGTGAGCCCGCTGGGCGGGAATGTCGAAACCAGCTGGAAAAACATCATCGCGTCGAAATCGGGCGCGGCCACGATCACGCGCTTCGACGCGACCGATTATAAGTGCCGCATCGCCTGCGAAGTGAAGCCGGCCGATCACGAATATGGCTATGACGCGTCGCTGGACGTCGATCACAAGATCCAGCGCCAGGTCGATCCCTTCATCGTCTTTGGCATTTCGGCGGCCAGCGAAGCGCTGCGCGACGCGGGCCTGGACAATATGACCGAAGAAGAGCGGCTGCGCGCCGGCTGCTCGATCGGGTCGGGCATCGGCGGGCTGCCGGGCATCGAAAGCGAATCGCTGGTGCTGGCCAACAAGGGGCCAAGCCGTGTGTCGCCGCATTTCGTCCACGGTCGCCTCATCAACCTCATCTCCGGCCAGGTTTCGATCAAATATGGCCTGATGGGGCCGAACCACGCGGTCGTCACCGCCTGTTCGACCGGCGCGCATTCGATCGGCGACGCCGCGCGCATGATCGCGATGGACGACGCCGACGTGATGCTGGCGGGCGGCGCGGAAAGCGCGATCTGCCCGATCGGCATTGCCGGCTTCGCCCAGGCGCGGGCGCTGTCGACCAACTTTAACGACACGCCCGAAAAGGCCAGCCGCCCCTATGACGTCAACCGCGACGGCTTCGTCATGGGCGAGGGCGCGGGCGTCGTCGTGCTGGAGGAATATGAGCGGGCCAAGGCACGCGGCGCGCATATCTACGCCGAAGTGATCGGCTATGGCCTGTCGGGCGACGCCTATCATGTCACCGCCCCGCATCCCGAAGGCAGCGGCGGCTATCGCTCGATGGAAATGGCGCTCCGGAAATCGGGGTTGTCGCTGGAAGATATCGACTATGTGAACGCGCATGGCACATCGACGCCGCTGGGCGACGAGCTGGAGCTGGGCGCGGTCAAGCGGTTGTTCGGCGACCATCTGTCGTCCATGTCGATGTCGTCGACCAAGTCGGCGATCGGCCACCTGCTGGGCGGCGCGGGCGCGGTGGAGAGCATTTTCTGCATCCTCGCCATGCGCGACCAGATCGTGCCGCCGACGCTGAACCTCGATGAGCCCAGCGAAAGCTGCAAAGGTGTCGACCTGGTCCCGCACGTCGCCAAGGAGCGCAAGGTGCGCGCGGTGCTGAACAACAGCTTCGGCTTTGGCGGCACCAATGCGTCGCTGATCATGAAGGCGGTCTAAGGCTTATCCTCCCCGGCAAGGGGAGGATGCTTTAAGTGCGGGACGGACTGAAACCCATGGCAAGACGATCCCGCCCGAGCCCCACCCGCCGCATCGGATGCGGCATCCTGCTAATTGGCCTTGCGGTGGCGGCGTTCATCGCGTTCCGCTTCGTCGCCGGTTGGAGCGAGGACGGGCCGGCGGCCAGGGAAGTCAGCATCACCGTGCCCGAAGGCGCGACCCTGTCCGATGCGGCCGTGCTGTTGAAGCAGGCGGGCGCGGTGCGATCGGCCGATGCGTTCCTGACCCGCGCCAAGGTCTTTGGCGGATCGACGCCGATCAAGGCTGGCGAGTTCGTCATCCCGGCACAGGCCAGCAACAAGGACATATTGGCGATCCTGCAGGGCGGGAAGACGCTGACCCGGCTTGTCACCATTCCCGAAGGCATGCCCTCGATCCTGGTGTATGAGCGGCTGATGGCCAACGACCAGCTGACCGGGGACATCCAGGTGCCCGAGGAAGGCAGCGTGCTGCCCGACAGCTATGCCTTCGACAAGGGCGAGCCGCGTGCCGCTGTGCTCAAACGCATGCAGGACGCGATGACGAAGCTGCTCGCCAATCTATGGGCAGAGCGCGCGCCCGATCTGGTGGTGAAGACCCCGCGCGAGGCGATCATCCTTGCCAGCATCGTCGAGAAGGAAACCGCCGTCGCCAAGGAACGGCCGATGGTCGCGGGCGTCTATGCCAACCGCCTGCGCGCGGGCATGATGCTCCAGGCCGATCCTACGATCATCTATCCGATCACGCGCGGCAAGCCGCTGGGGCGGCGAATCCGCAAGTCGGAAATCGCGGCGGTCAACGACTATAATACCTATGCCATGACCGGCCTGCCCAAGGGGCCGATCGCCAATCCCGGTCGCCTGTCGATCCTGGCGGTGCTGCACCCGGCGCAGACCAAGGCGCTGTATTTCGTGGCGGACGGGAAGGGCGGGCATATCTTTGCCGACAGCTTGCAGCAGCATAATGAGAATGTCCGCAAATGGTTCGAAATTCGCCGCGCGCGCGGCGAACTCTAGGCCATTGGCGCAAGCCGACGGGTCAGCGCAGCGCGCCCTTCGTCGCCATGGAGCGCGCATAGGCAAGTTGCACGATCGCAATCAGGATGATGACCGCGGGAAAGCCGGCCGCGACCATCAGGCCCTTTTGCGCGATCAGGTCGGTCATGCCGAGCGTATGGCCGAACTGCACCAGGACCGCGATCAGCGACACGAGGAACAGCGGCACCGCGATGGCCCGGCGCATCAGCAGCGCCACCGCGCCCGCCGTGCCGGCCGCGACCGCCACGCCATAGACGATCCACAACCATGCGGGCATGGCGGCGAAGGCGCGGGCGGTGACGGGATCGGTCCGGGCGAGGTCGGTCAGGTCCATGCCATATTGCATGACGAAGGCCATCACCCCCATCAGGTTCCAGAGCAAGAGGATGATGCCGACGATTGTCAGGGAACGGGATGTGGACATGATGCGTGTTACCCCCACTTGACCGGCATCGCTTGCGGCCGGTTCGCGCCCGAATATATACCGAAAACAGCCGTGGCGATAGCAGTCCGGCCTTAAAGGAGAATGCTCTTATGCTGGGTCGATCCATCCCTGACGTCACACTCAAGACCCGGGTCCGCGATGACAGCGTCGAAGGGCCAAATCCCTTTCGCTGGCAGGAGGTCAGCACGGGCGATCTGTTCGCGGGAAAGCGGTCCGTCGTCTTTTCGCTGCCCGGAGCGTTCACGCCGACCTGCTCGACGGAACAATGCCCGGCCTTCGAACAATCGAGCGCGGCGCTGAGGGCGGCGGGCGCGGACGATGTCTATTGCGTGTCGGTCAACGACGCCTTCGTCATGTACCAGTGGGGTAAGCAGCTGGGCATCAAGTCGGTCAAGCTGTTGCCCGACGGATCGGGCGATTTCACGCGCCGCATGGGGATGCTGGTGAAGAAGGATCATCTGGGCTTTGGCGAGCGCAGCTGGCGCTACGCGATGGTCGTCGATGACGGCAGGATCGTCGCCTGGTTCGAGGAGCCGGGCATCAACGATGCGGGCGAGGATGACGATCCCTATGGCGAGACCAGCCCGGAGCCGGTGCTGGCCTGGCTGGCGGACAATCCGCGCGCATGACGGATGGCGTGCCGGCCCCCATTATCGTCACGGCGTTGATGGGGGCGGCGGACTTCGCCTGGGCTGATGGTCTGCGCCGCGCGCATTTCCCGCCGGAGCGCAATTGGCTTGGCGCGCATATCACCTTGTTTCACCATCTGCCGCCCTCTGCCCTGGGGGAGGTTGCGGGGCGATTGAAACGCCTGGGCGCCGGACCGCGGCCCGCCGCGCGCCTGACCGACGTCATGCTGTTGGGGCGCGGGGTTGCCTATCATGTCGAAAGCCCCGAGTTGCTGGCGATGCGCGCGGAACTGGCCGACGCCTTTGCCGGGATGCTGACGCCGCAGGATCAGGCGAAGCCGCGGCTGCATATCACGATCCAGAACAAGGTGACGCCGGACGCGGCGAAGGCGCTGGCAGATCAGCTGCGCGCTGACTTTCGTCCGCGCCCGCTGGCCATCGCCGGTCTGGCCGCCTGGCACTATCGCGGCGGGCCGTGGGAAATGGCGATGAAGGCGATGTTCCGGGGGTAGGGGCAAGAGGCGGCGACCGGCCGATTGCGCCGGCGAAGGGCGGCAGGTGACTTTCCTGCAATCGCGTTCGAAATCCTTGCATTTGCGAAGAAAGGGCTGTTCGCCCACATAGGCTGGGATGCTGCAACGCAGCAAAACCATTCAGAGGGTCTGCCATGTTTTCGCTTATCGCACTCTATTTCGCCTATCGCCGCGACGTCGTCACCGCCGAACGCTATATTGCTGGCCTGACCCCCGCCGCAGCGCCGGTCGAGCAGGAAGCCAGCCCGGTCGTGCTGGACACGCCGCTGCCGCTCGCGGCCTGACCCGATACGCAAAAGGGCGGCCAAATGGGCCGCCCTTCGCTTGAATGACTGTCCGGTCGCCTAGGGTCAGGCGGCCAGGAATTGCGCCGGGTCGAGCGCCATCAGCGTATCCGCGCCGCCCTCGATCTTGCGCCGCAGTGCGCCTGCGTCGGGCATGATCCGTTCGGCAAAGAAGCGGGCCGTTACCAGCTTGGCCTCCAGGAAGCCCGCATCGCCTTCGCTTGCCGCGATCTGCGCGCTGGCCGCCTTAGCCATGCGCAGCCACATCAGGCCCGTCGCGACGATGCCCAATATGTGCATATAATGATGCGCGCCTGCGCCCGCATTATCCGGGTTCTTCATGGCGTTCTGCATCAGCCACATGGTCGCCGCGCCCAGCTGGCCGCTCGCCTTTTCGAGCGCCTCCGCGATCGGGGCGATCGATTCGTCGGACTTGGCGGCGGCGACCTCCTCGTTCACCAGCTTCAGGAACGCCTGCAAGGCGCGCCCGCCATGCATGGGTAGCTTGCGGCCCACCAGGTCCATCGCCTGAATGCCGTTGGTACCTTCGTAAATCTGGGCGATGCGGGCGTCGCGCACATATTGCTCCACGCCATTTTCCCAGATGTAGCCATGGCCGCCGAACACCTGCTGCGCCGACACCGCGACGTCAAAACCCTTGTCGGTGCCATAGCCCTTGACCACCGGGGTGAGCAGCTGGAGCAGGTCATCGGCCGCCTGCCGCTCTTCCTCGGTTTCGGCGTAGTGCGACAGGTCCACCTGCACGGCGGTCCACAGGGTCAGCGCGCGCAACCCTTCGGTCAGCGCCTTGGCCTCCATCAACATGCGGCGCACGTCGGGATGGACGAACAGCGTGTCGGCCTTTTCCTCCGGCTCCTTGGGGCCGGTGAGCGCGCGACCCTGCCGACGGTCCTGCGCATAATGAACGGCGTTCTGAAACGCGACTTCCGCCTGGCCCAAGCCCTGGAGGCCGACGCCCAGGCGCGCGGCGTTCATCATGATGAACATGGCGGCCAGGCCCTTATTTTCTTCGCCGACCATCCATCCGGTCGCGCCGTCATAGTTCATGACGCAGGTCGCATTGCCGTGAATGCCCATCTTGTGCTCGATCGACCCGCAGGAAACGGCGTTGCGATCACTCAGCGCGCCGTCGTCACCCACCATGATCTTTGGCACGACGAAGAGCGAAATGCCCTTGCTGCCTTCGGGCGCGTCGGGCGTCTTGGCCAGGACAAGGTGGATGATATTGTCGGCCAGGTCATGTTCGCCTGCCGAGATGAAGATCTTGGTGCCGGTGATGGCGTAGCTGCCATCGCCCTGCGGCACGGCCTTGGTCTTGATGAGGCCAAGGTCAGTGCCGCAATGCGGTTCCGTCAGGTTCATCGTGCCGGTCCATTCGCCCGACACCATTTTTGGGATGTAGCGATGCTGCTGTTCGCTGCTGCCCTTGGCGAGCAGCGCGGAAATCGCCCCGGTGGTGAGGCCGAAATACATTTCGAACGCTTGGTTGGCCGACGTCATATATTCGCCGAGCGCAGTCGCCACGACCATGGGCAGGCCCTGTCCGCCAAATTCCTCCGGCGCGTGCAACGTCGTCCAGCCGCCTGCGACATATTGGTCATAGGCGTCCTTGAAGCCGGCGGGCGTCGTGACGCTGCCGTCGCTATTGCGCGTGCAGCCTTCCTTGTCGCCCGAAGCGTTCAACGGGAACAGGATTTCGGCCGCGACCTTGCCGCCTTCGGTCAGGATCGCTTCCACCAGATCGGGCGAAGCGGCGGCGAAGCTGGGCAGATTGGCGTAGCGGTCAAGCCCCACGACATGATTCAGTACGAAGCGGGTGTCGCGAATGGGGGCGGCGTAGCTTGGCATGATCGTCTCCTGAAATTCTCTTATGCGGGGTAGGGGGTCTATTTCTGTTCGATAGTGGCGACGAAGGCCGCCAGTTCGGCAATGGCCGCATCGATATCGTCCTTCTGCCGGGTCAGCAGGTCGATGCGCGCGCGGCATTTGTCCACAGTGACGCGCCGCTGCGCCTCATGTTCCTCATCAGCGTCGTAGAGGTCGATCATCTCGCGGATTTCGGTCAGGCTGAAACCCACGCGCTTGCCGCGCAGAATCCACGCCAGTCGCGCCCGGTCGCGCCGTGAATAGATGCGGGTCAGGCCCTGGCGTTCAGGCGAAATCAGCCCTTCGTCTTCGTAAAAGCGCAGAGCGCGCGCGGTGACGCCAAATTCTTCCGACAGGTCGGTGATGCTGTAGCGTTCCCGTTCGCTATGATCGGGCAGTTCGATCCCGGCGATGCTGCTGCGATTATCCATGGCGATGATGTAATCCCGCTTTACGTTTACGTCAAGGTGAGTGCTATGCCTGTCCTGCATATCTCCGCTTGGGCCTTTTGCCCCAGTGACACGCCACGGCCAAGCCGCTAGGGCCAGCGTCATGACGGGGGCGATCAGACAGAGCAGAGGTGCGCGCGGTGTGCTGGCCGCGCTGGCGCTGCTCGTCCTGGCAATTCACCTGATCGCGCCGACCGGTTTCATGCCGGTACGCACCGCCCATGGCGTAGTGGTGACGCTCTGCACCGGTCAGGGGGCCGTCAATGTCGTGGTCGATCGCGGCGGCTCACCCATGGATGGCGATCATCGCCCGGATGATGGCATGGGCGGCCAACAGCATTGCCCCTTCGCCGCGTCGGTCCAGCCGGTCGTGCCGCCGCTGGCGCTGGCCGATCTGCCCTTGCCGGCGTGGAAACTCGCCTTCGGCCCGATCGCCTTTGCGCTCAAGACCGGCCTCATCGCCCGGCTGGCCGCGCCACCGCCGCCCTCATTGGGTCCACCCGCCGCTTTCTGAAAAAGACTGCAATGCCCGCACGCCCTGCGCGTCGGGATGAATGACCGATTCGGCGCCGCGTGGTGACGAAGACGTCGGCCTGTTTCAGAAAGATCCATCCATGTTTTCTCATAGTGTCGCGCGCGGCCTGCCGCTGTGCGCCCTCGTCCTTATGCTGTCCTCCCATCCGGTTCTTGCCGAGGACAGCGCCGACCAAAGCGCGATCATCGTCACCGCCAGCCCGATTGTCGAGGAAGCCGCCGCCCGCGTGCAGCGGACCCCCGGCGGCGTCGATGTCGTGTCGGCGCAAGAGTTTGACGACAAGCTCGCCGTGTCGCTGCGCGACGCGCTCAGCTTCTCGCCCGGCGTCTACACCCAGCCCCGCTTCGGGCAGGAAGTGCGCATCTCCATTCGCGGATCAGGCCTGTCGCGCGGCTATCACATGCGCGGCCTGACCCTGTTGCAGGATGGCATTCCCATCAACGCCGCCGACGACAATGGCGATTTCCAGGAACTGGACCCGCAGGTCTTCCAGCATCTGGAGGTGTATCGGGGCGGCAATGCGCTGCGGCTGGGTGGATCGACGCTGGGTGGTGCGATCAATGCCGTGACGCCGACCGGCCGCAGTGCGCCGGGCGTCGAACTGCGCATAGATGGCGGCAGTTTCGACACGCTGCGCGGCAAGATGGCCTTTGGTTATGCCGATGATCATGGCGATGCATTTATGGCGATCACCGCCGACCGGTCCGACAGCGATCGCATCCATGGCGATCGCAAGGCGTTACGCTTCAACGGCAATGTCGGTCTCAAAATCAGCGAGCGGGTGGAGACCCGTTTTTACGCAAGCGCGCAGACGATCCGGCAGAAACTGGCTGGCGCGCTCAATGAGACCGACGCCATCGCCAATCCGTCCAAGGGCAATGTCTTTGGCGATCAGGCGCGGGACATCGATTCGATCCGGTTGCAGAACCGCACGACCATCGCACTGGACGATGCTACCGTCGCCTTTGGCGTCTATTTCAATGCCAAACAGCTGTTTCATCCGATCTATCAGGTGATCGACCAGAAGTCGGAGGATCGCGGCGTCTTTGGTAGCGTGGACTTGACCGGGGACATTGGCGGCATGCCCGTCGCGTTGACGCTGGGAAGCCAGGCGCGGTTTGGCCGCACCGTCGCGCGGCAATTCGTTAATCTGAATGGAAAGTCGGGCGCCCCGACCGCCGATGCGGTGCAGAAGGCGCAGACGATCAACAGCTATGCCGAAGCGCGCATAGCCCCGCTGCCCTCCCTGTGGCTGGTGGCCGGGGGCATCTACAGCCATGGTGAGCGCAAGATCGACAACCGGATGGCCCCCGCACGCAGCGGTCAGGCCGATTTCGACAGTTTCGCGCCCAAGATCGGCCTGCTCTACGAACCATCGGATAGGATGCAGGTCTACGCCAATTACAGCCGATCGGTGGAAATGCCCGGCTTTGGCGAATTGAGCCAGGCGCCCGCGGGCGGCGCGCCCGGCTTCACGCCGGTCGGGCTGCAAAAGGCATGGACCGCCGAAATCGGCACGCGCGGCCGGGTGGGCATCGCGACGTGGGACGTCAGCGTCTATCGCGCGGACATAAAGGGTGAGATGCTGCAATATAGCGTCGTTCCCGGCCTTATTCCGGCCGCGACCTTCAATGCGGACCGCACGCGGCATCAGGGGGTCGAGGCGGGGCTGGACCTGACGCTCAGCCCCTGGGCGCGGCTGCGGCAGGTCTATCAATATAGCGACTTCCGGTTCCGCGACGACATCCAGTTCGGCGACAATCGCCTGCCGGTCATCCCACGCCATTTCTACCGCGCGGAACTGACATTGGGGACGGACCGGCTGTCGGTCAGCCCGGCGGTCGAATGGCTGCCGCAGGGGGCATGGGTGGATTATGCCAACAGCAAGCGGGTGGAGAGCTATGCGATGCTGAACCTCACCGCGCAGGCGCAAGTGCGGGACGGCGTCACCCTGTTCGTCGATGCGCGCAACCTGACAAAAGAGCGGGCGATCGGCGATATCAGCGCGCTGGTGCGCTATGTGGCGGATGATCCCGCGACCCCCGCCAACGAAGGCAGCGCCGCCTTCTATCCCATCGAGCGCCGCGCTTTCTACGCCGGCGTGCGGGCGCGCTTCTGATGGGTGAGGACGTGCGCGGCGGCGGATTTTACCGCGCCATGTGGCGCTGGCATTTCTATGCCGGCCTCATCGTGCTGCCGGTGCTGGCGCTGATGGCGGCTACGGGCGCGCTCTATCTCTACAAGCCCGAGCTCGAGGCGCTGGCCTATCCGGTCCGGCTGACGCAGCCGGGCGGTGGCGCATCCTTACCCGCGTCGCGCATAGTGGCCGCAGCGCAAGCCCGCGCCGGTGCGACAGCAACCCAGGTCATGCGCCCCGCCAGCAACAGCGAAAGCTGGCGGGTGGTGACGCCGTCTGAACAGGGCGGCACGACGACCTACTTCGTCGATCCCCGTGATGGGCGTATCCTGGGGCAGATGCGCGATGGCGGCGTGATGGAGACGGTCAAGTCGCTCCACAGCCTGACGATGACCGGTCCGGTCGGCAACCGGTTGGTCGAAGTGGTCGCCGGCTGGGCGATCATCCTGTGCGTCACGGGGCTGTATCTGCGCTGGCCCCGACGCGGCCAGCCCGCGCTGGCGCTCCGCGGTACCGCAAAGGGGCGTCTGTTCTGGCGCGACCTGCACGGGACGCTGGGCTTTGCGTCGGCGCTCGTCATCCTGTTCCTCGCCATCACCGGCATGCCCTGGACCGATGTCTGGGGCGGAGGGCTGCGCGCGGTGATCGCCGCCAACAAAGCGGGGCGGCCGCCAATGAAGGTCAATCCCTGGTCGCACGCGGCGAAACATGCGTTGCCCTGGACGCTGCGGGAGCAGGATGCGCCGATGGGGCAGGGGCATCGTGATATCGGCGTCGACGCCGTGACACAGATCGCTGCCCGGCGGG
>NZ_CH959307.1:0-92640 GCF_000153545.1 Sphingomonas sp. SKA58 | reverse complement strand
TGCTGCTGTGCCTGACCGCGCCGGCGCTGTGGTGGAAGCGGCGGCGGGACGGGCGGCTCGGCGCGCCGCCGCCGGCAAGTGCGGGCGCGCGCCGGACAGTGGCGGTTCTGATGGTGGGGCTGGGCGCGCTCTTTCCCCTGACCGGCCTGTCGATGCTGGCCGCGCTCGCCGTGGAATGGCTGGCGGGGCGGCTTTCCCGCGCCTAGTTTTCTTTCAGGCCGGGAGCGATTAAGGGCTGCCCCATGATCCGACTGTCCGGCCTGAAACTGCCCCTCGACCATCCGGCCGAGGCGATGCCCGCCGCCATCTGTGCGCGCCTGAACATTCAGCCGCAGGAGTTGCGCGGTCATAATCTGGTCCGGCGCGGCAATGACGCGCGCCGTCGCAATGCGATCCAGCTGGTCTATACGCTCGACATCGATGTGGAAAACGAAGCCGCCGTGCTGGCGCGTTTCGCCAACGATCATGATGTGCGGCCGACGCCCGACACGCGCTATCATTTCGTCGCGCATCGACCCGATGGCTGGAGTGGCAAACGGCCTGTGGTGATCGGCGCGGGGCCGTGCGGGCTGTTTGCCGGCCTTATCCTTGCGCAGATGGGCTTCCGGCCGATCATCCTGGATCGCGGCAAGGTGGTGCGCGAGCGCACGAAGGATACGTGGGGCCTGTGGCGTCGCGGCGAACTCGACCCGGATTCCAACGTCCAGTTCGGGGAAGGCGGGGCCGGCACTTTTTCTGACGGCAAACTCTATTGCCGGGTCAAGGACCCGCGTTTTCTGGGCCGCAAGGTGCTAGAGGAATTTGTCGCCGCCGGTGCGCCCGACGACATATTATGGGAAGCGCATCCCCATATCGGCACATTCCGGCTCGTCTCGATGGTCGAATCCATGCGCCGCCAGATCGAAGGACTGGGCGGCGAATATCGCTGGCAGACGCGGGTCGATGACCTGCTGCTGGAACCGGACGGCGACGGTGCGCAGAAGCTGCGCGGCCTGATGCTGCATGACGGCAGCGCGATCGAAACCGATCATGTCGTCCTGGCGGTGGGCCACAGCGCGCGCCCGACATTCGAAATGCTGCATCGGCAGCGCGTCCATATGGAGGCCAAGCCCTTTTCCATCGGCGTGCGCATCGAACATCCGCAAAGCTGGATCGACCGCGCCCGCTACGGCCAATGCGCGGGCCACCCCGATCTGGGCGCGGCGGCATACAGCCTGGCGCATCATTGCGGCAATGGCCGCACGGTCTACAGCTTCTGCATGTGCCCGGGCGGCCGGGTCGTCGCCGCGACGTCGGAGGAAGGGCGCGTCGTCACCAACGGCATGAGCCAATATAGCCGTGCCGAATTCAACGCCAATTCGGGCCTGGTCGTCGGCATCGACCCGCAACGCGATTATCCTGGTGGGCCGCTGGCCGGCATCGATTTTCAGCGTCATTGGGAAAGCCAGGCCTTTCTGGCGGGCGGGTCGAGCTATTGGGCGCCGGGGCAGACGGTCGGCGATTTCCTGGCCGGGCGGCCATCCACGTCGCTGGGTTCGGTGGAGCCATCCTATAAGCCCGGTGTTACGCCAACGGACCTGGCGCAATGCCTGCCGCCCTTCGTCATCGAGGCGTTTCGCGAGGCGCTGCCTGTGTTCGGCCGGCAACTGGCGGGCTATGACCATGGCGACGCGGTCATGACGGGGGTGGAAACCCGCACATCGTCGCCCGTGCGCATCATGCGCGGCAAGGATTTTCAAAGCCTTAACGTCGCTGGCCTCTATCCGGCGGGCGAAGGCGCGGGCTATGCCGGCGGCATCCTGTCCGCCGCCATCGACGGCATCAAGGTCGCCGAAGCAGCGGCGCTGGCAATGGTGCGCGCAGCGCAGTGAACCTACAGCCTGACATATCCCTGGCATAAATTGTTCATGCCGGTGTCGTGCCATCGACGCGTGGTTGTCATGGGCGCGTCAAGCCGACGTCATGCGGACAGGCTAGGGATCGGCCATGGTAACGCATATCGATCGCTGCGTGCGTATTTCGCCTGCCGACAAGGCGCGACTGCGCATCCTCTTCCTTGCCAAGCATGCGCGCGCGTCGGGCACGCCCGATGCCGTGGATGGCAACCATGCCGTCTATCATCATGAAATGCGCACGACCCTGGAGGAGATCGGCCTCAATATCCGGGTCGCTGACAGTTATGAATCGCTGTTCGACCGGCCGGATGTGGATTTCGTCGTCACGCTGTTGAACCGGGGCGGCTTCCAGAATAGCGAGATGATGGCACCGCTGTTGCTCAGTTGGCGCGACATGCCGCATCTGGGGGCAAGCCCCATCCTGCGCGGCGTGTCGGACGATAAATATCTTAGCAAGATGATCGCCAGCGCCCATGGCGTGCTGACCATGCCGGCGCAGATATTCCGCCGTGGCGGCTTGCCCGCCGAGCCCGCTTTTCACGCGGAGCGGCTGGTGGTGAAGCCCAATGCGTCGTCGGCGTCCTGGGGGTTGGCCATGGTCGACAGCTGGACCGAAGCACGGACGCAAATCGACTATCTGCATGGGGAAGGCCATGACGTCCTGGTCGAAGCCTGGGCGCCCCTGCTCGACATCGCGGTCCCGGTCGTGGGCGGCAGCGGCGGCCAGCCCTGGATATTGCCGCCGATGATGTATGTGCCGGCCGATCCGCATCGCGCGCGCAGTCATGAAGAAAAGCGCGGCCTGATCGACGCGGGCGACGATCCGCTGGTGCTGGTCGAGGATCGCGCGCTGCTGGCGCAGCTGGAGGATATGACCCGCCGGCTGCTCTCGGACCTCTGGCCGTTCGACTATGGCCGGTTCGAATTCCGCTATGATCCCGTGACCGGCGCGGTGCAGTTCATGGAAGTCAATTTGTCCTGCAACCTGTGGTCGAAGAAGACCATATCCCGGTCGGCCCGCTCGATCGGCGTCGATCACGCGATGCTGGTCGAAACCATCATCGGCCACAGCCTGGAACGGCAGGGTTTGCTGACCGAAGCGCCGCTCAAGGTCGCGGCCTGATGCCGACGGACGGCAAGGCGACGGCGCTGGTGCTCGCGGGCAAGCGCGACGGCGCGACCGATCCGCTGGCACAGGCGGCGGACGTTACGCATAAATGCCTGGTCCCGGTGGCGGGGCAGCCCATGCTGGTGCATGTGATCGATGCGCTCGCGGCGAGCGAGCGGATCGGGCAGATCCGCGTCGCGATAGAGGAGCCTGCGGTTCTCCAGGATTTGCCGCAGCTGCGCGGGTTGATCGCGACCCGTCGGCTGATGCCCGTCGCGGCGCAGCCCAATCTGGTCGATTCGGTGCTTGCGGGGGCGCAGGGGGCAACTTTCCCGCTGCTCATCACCACGGCCGACAATGTCCTGCTGACGCCGGATTCGGTGGCGGAAATGATGGAAGGCTGCAAAGCGCAGGGTGCGGATGCCGCCGTCGCCTTCACCCGCCGCGATTTTGTTTTGGCCGCCCATCCGCAAGGGCAGCGCAAATTCTACCGCTTCGCGGACGACATCTATTCCAACTGCAACACCTATTGGCTGAAGAACGCCACTGCGCTGGCGGCGGCCGAAACATTCCGCAGCGGCGGTCAGTTCGTAAAGCATCCCGCGCGCATCATCGGCGCCTTCGGATTGCTGAATCTCATCCGCTTCCGCTTTGGCATCGGCACGCTGGCGGACACCTTCGCCCGCTTTTCGCGCCGCTTCCGCATGACGATCGCGCCGGTGATCCTGTCGGATGGCGCAGTGGCGATCGACGTTGACAATGCGCGGTCGCATGGCGTCGCCACGCAATTGCTGGAGCGACGCGCCGTCATCACGCAAGCGGCGGAATAGCCGTTGCTCACCATACGCGCGGTCCCGCCCCGGGACGACAACAGTCTGTTGGCGGCCTATCATGGCGGCCTGCGCGCGCATTGGGCGCGGTCCGAGCGGGCTTTGTCGCAAGGATTGGCGACGATGGGACGGGGCGGATGGAGCGCGGCCGAGCGGTTCCTCTTGCCCGCCCCGGTGCGCCAGTCGGGCCTGTCGATGCGCGACCGCAAAGGGCTGCATCGGCTGCTGAACCCGGCAGCCTTTCCCTTTGGTGGCAATCCTTTGAAGAACAAGCAACTTTTCGCCGCCAAGGCAGAGGGGGCCGGGCTGCTGATCCCCCCTTCATGCCCCGTTGTCGCGGGCAATCTGTCGGACTGGCTGGCGAGCGAAACCGACATCATCGCCAAGCCCAGTTTCCGGTCGAAGGGACAAGGGGTGGAGCGCTATCAGCGCGAAGGCCAGGGCTGGCGCGGTCCGTCAGGGGCGGTCGGCGACACAGAGTTGCGCGCGCGTCTCCTGGACCTGTGGCGCAAGGGTGGCGTGATTCAGCGTCGGCTGCCGACGCATGAAAGCCTCGCCCCGCTATCGCCTGGCGCGCTTCCCACATTGCGGGTCGTCACGTGCCTGGACGAAGGCGGCTTGCCCGAAGCGTGCGACCTGGCTTTGCGCCTGTCGGCTGGCGGACAGCGCCCTGTGGACAATTTCAATGCCGGCAATCTCGTTCTGGGGATTGATGAACAAGGCTATTGCGGGGTGGCATGGCGCAGCGCCGGAGGTCGACCCGACGCCCTGGCGCGACATCCCGCCACGGGGGCGAAGATCATGGGGGCCGCCGTCCCCGACCTGGGAGAAGCGATTGCGCTGGCGGTGCGCGCCCATCGCGCCTTTGCCGACTTTACCGTCATCGGATGGGATGTGGGCCTGACATGCGCGGGCCCTGTGCTGGTAGAGGGAAATTGGAATCCCGGAACGGACATCCTGCAACTCGTCAGCGGGCGGGGACTATCGGACACGCGGCTGGGCGACCTGTACCGCCATCATCTGGCGCATGTGCCGGTCGAACGCTGGCAGGGCGCGCAGGTGGTGGAATGGGACCGGCGCGGCCGTTGATCTGTATCTATGTGCATGCGCTGGTCGCGACGGGAGTCGTGCGTAATGCGCGCCTGATTGCCGCCGATCTGGCGCTGGCTGGTCATAACGTGCAACTGGTCACGGCTTTGCCGGGCGGGGAGGGCGCTGCCGGAGTCCCGCATCATGCCCTGTTGCCAGGCGTCGGCCATTCTCGTCTGCGGGAAAAGGCCGACGCGGTGATCGCGCTTCACCGGCATTTGCGCGCGCATCGACCGCGGCTTTTGATTTCGGCGGGCAATCATGGGCATGGGACGGTCTGGGCCGCGAGCCGCGGGATGTGCGGCGTCAAACGGCTCTATCGCATCAGCAACGACATCATGCGCGCCATCTCGACCGCGCCGTCGGGGCGGTGGAAGCGGACCGGTCGGGTAGGCATGGCACGCCTGATCGCCGCCGATGCCGCGCATCTGGTTCTCGTGTCGCCGACCTTATCCGACACCCCGGCCTTCGACCTCGCCCGCCGCTCAGGGCGGGTCACTGTCATTGCCAATGGCATCGACCGGGCGTCGGCGCAGGCCCGCATCGGCGATGCCGCGCCGCATCCCTGGCTGGGTGGCGACAGGCCCGTCCTTCTCGCCATAGGCAGACTGGCGCCACAAAAGAATTTCCACACCTTGCTGCGCGCCTTCGCGCTGCTGCGCGGGCACATGCCCGCGCGGCTCATCATTCTGGGCGAAAGCCGCGACGACGCCCGCGCACGATTGATGGCGCAGGGCCAGGACCTGGGTATCGCCGATGACCTAGCCTTGCCCGGCACGGTGGCGAACGTCTTCCCCTGGTTGGCGCGCTGCGACGCGTTCGTGCTTCCGTCCTGGTGGGAAGGATCGGCGAATGTGCTGCTGGAGGCGATGGCGGTGGGCGCGCCCTGCGTCGCATCGATCAGCGCGGGCAATGCTGCGCATTTGCTCGATGACGGGCGCTATGGTCGGCTTGTCGATCCAGGGGATGCGCCGGCAATGGCGATCGCCATGGCACAGCAACTCGATCGGGAAACAAGATTATATCCCGGCGACCGCATTGACGCCTTCGGCATGGACGCGGTCACGCGATCCTGGCGGGATGTGGTGGCCCGGTTGCTGGGGACTTAAAGCCGGCGTCTGCTGGTCAGCCCAGCAAGCGCCAGCCGGCAATGACGAGGACGCAAGCAAGCAAGGGCTGCAACATCTTTTCCGGCACCTTGGACGCCAGCATCGATCCGATGATGATGCCGGGGATCGAGCCTGCCAGCAGGTTGAGCAGCAGCAACAGGTTGAAATTGCCGATGAACAAATGCCCCAGGCCCGCCACCAGCGTCAATGGCACGGCATGGACGATGTCGGTCGCGATCAGCTTCTGCAATCGCATTCGCAGCGGATAGAGCGCCAGCAACAGCGTCGCGCCCAGCGCCCCAGCGCCCACGGACGTCAGCGTGACCATCGCGCCCAGCAGGGCGCCGGCCGCCACGGTGAGGCCGGCCTGATAGCGCAGGAAATTGTGCGCGGTATCCTTGCGCGCATGGACCGCCATGTGGTGGAACCGGCCCCGGAACAGGGTAGCGACGGCCGTGAGGATCAGCACCACCCCCAGCGCGTTCATGATGAGCCCGCCCTTGATCTGCTGCGCGTCGATCTGCGACAGAAAGATCAGGACGATGACGGCGGCGGGCAGGCTGCCCAGGCACAGGCGCTTGATGACTTCATAATCGGGCCGGCCTTCGGCGCCGCCATGATGATGGTGGACGAACCCGCCCACGGATTTGGTGATTGCCGCGAACCACAGGTCCGTGCCCACCGCCGTCGTTGGCGACACGCCGAACAGCAGGATCAGGATCGGCGCCATCAGCGATCCGCCGCCAACGCCCGTCATGCCCACCATGACACCGACGAACAGCCCCGCGATCGCGTGCAACCAATCCATTCAAATCCCCCACTTGCAGGCCCGCGAGGCGGACCGCTTTGGCCCGACATATCGGTACAGTGCAGGCGCGAACAGCCTTTTTTAGCGGTTCATCGCGATCGGGGCGGTATTGGTCCCGGGGCCAGACCGCCCCCATCGCCAAAGCGAGAGGAAAAAGACAGCCTTCGCCCGCCATGGATTGCATCGACCCCTGCCGCTTCATAGACAGGGCCGCATCGATGCGGATTTATTTACGCCTTTCATGCTAGCGCAGCGACATGTCGTACGTCGTCATCAGGGATTTTTGACCATTTCTTCCTCTTCTTCTTCGACCACCATCTATCCGGTCATTTTGTCGGGCGGCGCGGGCACGCGGTTGTGGCCGGCGTCGCATGCCGCCTGCCCAAAGCAGTTCATGCCGCTCGTCGGGGATCGTTCGATGTTGCAGGAAACCATTGAGCGAACCTATGATCTGCCGGGCTTTGAAAAGCCGCTGATCGTGTCGAGCGGGGCGCAAGGGCCGCTGGTGCAGCAACAGCTTGCCGACGGGGGGTACAGCACGGCGGCGATCCTGCTGGAGCCCGAAGGTCGCAATACCGCGCCCGCCATCGCCATTGCAGCAGCCTGGATCGCTGCGCGCGATCCCGCGGCGCTGATGCTCGTGATGCCGTCGGACCATGTGATCGCCAATGTTACAGCGTTTCGGGGCGCCGTCGCGTCGGCGCTGGGGGCGGCGCGCGATGGCAGGTTGGTGACGTTCGGCATCCAGCCGCATTATCCCGAAACGGGCTATGGCTATATCCGCAAGGGCGATGTGATCGACGCCGCCAATGATATTCACGCGGTCGCCGAATTTGTGGAAAAGCCCCCATTGGCGCGGGCCGAGGCCTATCTGGCCGATGGACGCCATTACTGGAACGGCGGCATCTTCCTGTTCCGCGCCGGCGTACTGCTGGACGAACTGGACCAGCATGTGCCCGCCGTGCGCGCGGCTGCGGTCGACGCGATGGCGCAGGCGACAATGCAGGACGGATTTGTCCTGCCGGGCAAGGCGGAATTTAGCGCCAGCCCCAATGTCTCGATCGACGTGGCCGTGATGGAACGGACCGATCATGCGGCGGTCGTGCCCGTCGACATGGGGTGGTCCGATGTCGGCTCCTGGAACGCCTTATGGGCGGTGCGTGATCGCGACCCGAAAGGTAATGCGGTGAAGGGCGAGGCCGTTACCGTCGATGGCGCAGGCAACCTCATCTATGTCGATGGCGGCCCGCCGGTCGCTACCCTTGGCATGCGCGATTGCGTCGTCGTATCGACGGCGCAGGGCGTGCTGGTGATGCCGCGCGACCGATCGCAGGACGTCAGGGGCGTTGTCGAACAGATGAAGGCGGCCGGACTGACGCCCTGACGGCAAAGGGTGACGGGCCGGGGCGAACAACCTTGCTCGCCCCGGCCAGATCCGATCAGCGGTTAATGGCGTTGTCGATGGCGACCAGCGGCAGGACCGTCGACGCGAACAGGCTGAAGACGCGCTGGGCTTCTGCAACCGGATTGGTTGAGATATACAACACATCCTTGTCCTGAATCAGGAATTTCTGCATCACGAAATAGGTGCCGGGGTCGCGCATATCCACGCGGTAGATGACCGGAATACGCCCGTCAGGACCGGGCATCACATCCGCCCCGCGATCAGGCACCAGCGCGGGGTCTTCCCAACGGAACAGGAACACGCCTTTCGCGTCCGCACGACCATCCTGCAAGCCACCGATGCGACCCATCGCCTGCGCCAGCGTGATGCCGGTCGCCTCGAAATTCAGTTCCTGGCTCTTGCTCGCCGAACCGAGTGCTGTGAAGCTGTAAGGCTGATACAGCGCCGTCACGATGTCGCCCGATCTCAGCACGACATTCTGGCTAGGGTCGCCGATCACCGCCGACATCGGCATCATATAGACCTGCCCGTCGCGGCTGACCTGAATGGCGGTTTTTTCCGACGCAGCCTTGGTGCCGCCGCTGGCTGCGATTGCGTCCAGGATGCGCTCGCCCTTGGGGGTGAGCGGCATGCGCGTGCTTTGGTTGACGTCGCCGACGACGGACACATTGGCGCTTTGATTGCGCAACAAGCGGACGGCGACCTGCGGCAGATGCGCCTTGCCGCGCAGACGCTGCGTGATGTCCCGCTCGATGGCGTCCAGCGTGCGGCCCGCAACCGGCACCATGCCCGCGAAGGGAACTGAAATCTCGCCGGACTGCCCGACGACGAATTCGGGAAGCGCGGTGGCCCGGCTTGTATCGACCGAACTCATTTGCGGGTTGGAGCTGAACAGCACGGCGGGCGGCGCCTCCCAGATGCTGACAGTCAGCACGTCGCCTGGCCCGACGGTTTCCCCGACCGCCTGCGACGAACCCAGGCCGGTCGCAAAGTCGCGCATTGCGGGCCTTGGCCGCGCGGCGATCATCTGTTCGTTCAGGTGAATGACCTGGATGCCCTGGACGGACGCCTTGCCTGCCTCACCGGCTTTCGCAACGCGCTGCGTGCTGGGCCCGACGGACGTGCAGGCGGCGGTCGCCAGCAATGCGGCCATCAGGCTGAGGCGGGGAAGGCGTGTGCCAATCCGGCGATACGACAAGCGGGTCATCAAGTCTCCTAGCGCCCGAACGGGCCACAAAAATTCAAACATCAGCCAGTGTCGGGTTGCAAGACATTACCGACCGGCTGCGATCCTGTCACCTCATGCCGTCAGCATCCACTGCAGCGTTTCATCCAGTGGCACGCGCGCCAGCGGGCCGATTACGGCTTCGATCCGGGCCGCGTCACCGCACAGGCTCTTGACCTCGTCGGCGCGAACGAAGGCTGGGTTGACTCGCACCGCGAAATCATGACCCGATAATCGGCGGATACTGTCCAGAAGCTGACCAAGGCTGGTCGCCTCGCCCGAACAGACATTGAATGTCCCGCCGATCGCAGCCGGCTCCTCGATCAGCCGGGCATAAGCATCGACCACCATGCGGACATCGGAAAAATCGCGCGCCACGTCCAGATTGCCCAGTTCGATAGCGGGTGCGTGGTGCCGGACATGATCGACGATCTTGGGAATAAGGAAGCTGGGCGATTGTCCAACGCCGGTATAGTTGAACGGGCGGGTGACGATGATCGGCAGTCGCCGTTCAAACAGGCGGCAGATCATCTCGCCGGCTGCTTTCGTCACGCCATAATCATTGGCGGGGGCAGGGGGCACGTCTTCGCTCAAGCGGCCCGGCCTGCCATTGCCGTAGATATTCGCGCTGCTCGCCACCAGAATGGATCGGGGCTGGCGGTCGAGGCAGTTGGCGGCTCCCAGCAGGTTGCGCAGGCCGACGATGTTGCTCTGATACATGTCGGCCAGATCGTCATGCGCGACGAAGGCGATCGCGGCCAGATGGATGATGTGATCGGGCTGCACCCGACGCATGATGGCGTGCAGGCCTGTCGCGTCGGTCAGGTCGCAGACATGGCTCTCAGCGACGCCCGCTTCCGCCAGAGCAGTCGGCTCGCGCAACAGCGCCACCACGCGATGGCCGCCATTGGCCAGCCGCCGCGTCAGATAGCGGCCGGTAAAGCCCGCCGCGCCTGTGA
This sequence comes from Sphingomonas sp. SKA58, assembly GCF_000153545.1. NCBI lineage: Bacteria > Pseudomonadati > Pseudomonadota > Alphaproteobacteria > Sphingomonadales > Sphingomonadaceae > Sphingomonas > Sphingomonas sp. SKA58. The sequence goes on along the minus strand of NZ_CH959307.1, from coordinate 82,212 downwards.
TGAGGGTGGTGGTCATGACCGCCTCCGTTCAGAAACTGACGCCGGCCTCGTTACGGCGCAGGTCGGCCTGCACCATCATCTCGCACAGCGTTTCAAGCGAGGTTTGCGGCGCCCATCCCAGCTTTTCCCTCGCATAGCTCGCATCGCCGATCAGCAGATCGACTTCTGCCGGGCGATAGAAGCGCGGGTCGATGCGCATCACGGTTTCGCCGCTGGCCGCATCGAAGCCGATTTCCGCTTCGCCCTCGCCGGAAAAGACGATGTCCCGTCCCACCGCCTTGAATGCGAGTTGCACGAAATCACGCACCGTTTCGGTTCGTCCCGTCGCCAGCACATAGGTGTCCGGCTCGTCCGCCTGCATCATGCGCCACATGCCCTCGACATATTCGCGGGCAAAACCCCAGTCGCGCCTGGCATCGATGTTGCCCAGCATCAGGCAATCGAGCTGCCCCAGCGCGATCTTGGCGACGGTGTCGGTGATCTTGCGGGTGACGAATTCGCGTCCGCGCAACGGGCTTTCATGATTGAACAATATGCCGCTGCACCCGAAAATGCCGTAGCTTTCGCGATAGTTGACCGTGCTCCAATGCGCATAGAGTTTCGACACGCCATAGGGGCTGCGGGGCCAGAATGGGGTCGCTTCATTCTGCGGCATGCTTTGCACCTTGCCGAACATCTCGGACGTGCTGGCTTGATAAAATCGGATCGTCGGATCGACGATGCGGATGGCTTCCAGCAGATTGAGCGGACCGATGCCGGTGATCTGCGCGGTGGTCAGCGGTTGGTCGAACGACACGCCCACAAAGCTTTGCGCCGCCAGGTTATAGACTTCGCGTGCTTGCGATTGCTGGAGCAGACGGATGGAGGAGGACAAGTCGGTCAAATCATATTCGACCAGCCGCAATTCCGGATGGTCGGCAATGCCCAGTTCCTCGATCCGCCACAGATTGACCGAACTGCTCCTGCGGAACGTGCCGTAAACCCGGTAGCCCTTGTCCAGCAGCAGTTGCGCCAGATAGGCCCCGTCCTGGCCGGTAATGCCGGTGATGATCGCGTTTTTCATATGCCCGTCAGCCGGTTCAGCTGCCCATGCCGCCGACGCGGGTGAGGGTGAAGCCGGCGTCCTGGGCTTCGGCGAGGGGGTAGATGTTGCGCAAGTCGATGAGCGCCTTGCCAGCCATGGCGGCGGCGATGCGTTTCAGGTCCAGCGCGCGGAAAATGTCCCATTCGGTGACCAGCACCAGCGCGTCGGCGCCGTCGGCTGCCTCATAGGCGTCGCTCGCCATCGTGACGGATGGCATCATCGGCGCGGCGACCTCCATGCCTTCGGGATCATAGGCGACGATGGTCGCGCCGGCATCCTCCAGCGCCTGGACGATGGCGAGGCTGGGGGCGTCGCGCATGTCGTCGGTGTTGGGTTTGAAGGTGAGGCCCAAAAGCGCGACTTTCTTGCCGCGCGCGTCGCCGCCCAGGGCCTTGACGATCTTGCGGCCCATGGCGCGCTTGCGCAGGTCGTTGACCTGCACCACCGTTTCCACGATGCGGATCGGCGCGTCATGATCCTGGCCCGTCTTGACCAGCGCGAGCGTATCCTTGGGGAAGCAGGAGCCGCCATAGCCGGGGCCGGCATGCAGGAACTTGCCGCCGATGCGGTTATCAAGGCCGATGCCGCGCGACACGTCCTGCACTTCCGCGCCCACCGCCTCGCACAGGTCCGCCATCTCGTTGATGAAGGTGATCTTGGTCGCGAGGAAGGCGTTGGCGGCATATTTGATGAGTTCGGCGGTGCGGCGGCCGGTGAACATCAGCGGCGCCTGGTTGAGGTTGAGCGGTCGGTAGACCTGGCTCATCACCGCGATCGCGCGCTCAGAGCCGGTGGTGCCCACGACGACGCGGTCGGGCCGCTTGAAGTCGCCGATCGCCGCGCCTTCGCGTAGGAATTCGGGGTTGGAGACGCACTGGATGTCGAGGTCAGGGCGCAGTTCGCGCGCGATCCGCTCGACCTCGTCACCGGTGCCCACGGGCACGGTCGACTTGGTGACGATGACGGCAGGGCCATCGAGCGCGCCGACGATTTCCCGCGCCGCAGCATAGACATAGGAAAGATCGGCATGGCCATCGCCCCGGCGCGAAGGCGTGCCGACCGCGATGAAGATCGCGTCCGCGCCCTTGACCCCGGCGGCAAGGTCGGTGGTGAAGGTCAGGCGACCGGCCGCCGCGTTGCTGCCCACCAGCTGGTCAAGCCCCGGCTCGAAAATCGGCATGCGGCCGGATTCGATCGCTGCGATCTTGCCCGCATCCTTGTCGACGCACACAACGTCATGCCCGAAATCCGCAAAACAGGCCCCCGACACAAGGCCTACATAACCCGTGCCGATCATCGTGATTTTCATAAAGCCGCACAGCCCCTGCTGTAGGAAGGAGCGCTCGCCCTAGCACGCCCTTTGCGGATTACAAACAAGGAGTGGGGAGGCCAAAGAGGCCAAGGACGCCGTCTCTGTGCCGCGATGCAATAGGCTGGACTTTGCCGGATGCCACTCCTAACACAAGCCCAAACTATGGGCTGACGAGTGCCAATGCTAAAAATTCCTGATCGCGTCGGGCGCGTACCGACTCTCTTTATCGCTTCGGTCCTGATTCCTACGGCGATTGCCGCCCTATATTATGGTTTGAGCTCCGACCTTTATATCTCTGAATCGCATTTCGTTGTGCAGAACGCGGAAAAGAGCGAACCTTCCAGCTTGGGAGCGCTGATCAAGTCCGGCGGTAATTCCAGCAATGAGGGCTATGCCACGCGCGACTATATCCTGTCGCGGGACGCCCTTGCGAAACTCAATCGCGACGGTCTGGTGACCAGAGCCTATGGCAATGATTCTATTTCCGTCCTGAACCGTTTCGACCCTTGGCGGTCGGGCGTGTCGCGCGATCGGTTGTTCAATTTCTACACCAAGAAGATCGAAGTCGCCTATGATGCGGGTGCTTCGATCACAACGCTGAAAGTGCGCGCCTTTGCCCCGAAGGACGCGTATGAAATCAACCGCCGGTTGCTCGCCCAAGCCGAAACGCTGGTCAATGATCTGAACCAGCGGTCACGCGCCGACCTTATCAGCTATGCGTCGAAGGAACTGGAAGAGGCCAAGGCGGCTGCGCGCAAGGCCGCGCTCGCCCTTTCCCAATATCGCAATCAGGAAGGCGTGGTCGATCCTGAACAGCAGGCGACCGTCCAATTGCAGATGATTTCCAAGCTGCAGGATGAAATGATCTCGACCAAAACGCAGTTGGTCCAGCTGCGCGCCTTCACGCCGCAGAATCCGCAAATTCCGATTCTTCAAACCCGCGTGCGCGAATTGAGCCGGGAAATTGACCAGCAGGTTGGTCTGGTGGCCGGCAACCAGAAATCGCTGGCCGCCACGGCGGCGCAATATCAGCGGCTGCAACTTGAAAGCCAGCTCGCCGACAAGGTGTTGGCGGCGGCGATCACGTCGTTGCAGGATGCGCGGAACGAGGCGCGTCGCAAGCGCGCCTATGTCGAGCGTATTGTGGAACCCAATATCCCGGATTATCCCACCGAACCGCATCGTATGCGCGCCATTCTGGGCGTATTCGCCGTCGGCATGGTCGTGTGGGCGGTGCTGTCGATGCTGGTCAGCGGTATCAAGGAACATAAGGACTGATGGACGGGAATGGTCCGGAGGTGCCGCGCACCAGCTTCGCGCACTCCTTCGCGATTCAGCGGCGGGTCATCCATGCGCTCATCCTACGTGAGGTCATCACACGCTTTGGCCGTCACAATATCGGCTTTTTGTGGCTGTTCGTCGAGCCGATGATCTTCACGGTCGGCGTGACGCTGATCTGGAGCGCGTTAAAGGCCGTTCATGGATCCAGCCTGACAATCGCCGCATTTGCGGTGACCGGCTATTCCAGCGTGCTGGTCTGGCGAAACATGCCATCGCGGCTGGTGGATTCGATCGAGCCCAATTTGTCGCTGATGTATCACCGCAATGTGAAGATCTTCGACATATTCGCCTCACGCCTGTTGTTGGAAGGGGTCAGCGTCGCGACGTCCTTCCTGGTGTTGACGATCATTTTTGCCGCGATCGGTTGGCTCAGTTTGCCGGAGGACCCCCTCAAAGTCGTCGGCGGATGGTTGATGCTGGCCTGGTGGGGTTGCGCGCTCGGCATGTTCGTCGGCGCGCTGTCACACCGATCCGAACTGGTCGATAAATTCTGGCACCCGATGCAATATCTTTTGTTTCCACTGTCAGGATCTGGATTTTTGGTAGACGCGTTGCCGCCCGAGTTCCGCGAATGGGTGCTGTTGCTGCCAATGGTTCATGGCGTCGAATGTGTGAGGGACGGATTTTTCGGGTCCGAGTTTGTTGCGCATTACGACTTGGGTTATATGGCGACAGTCAATCTGGTATTCACCTTGCTCGGTCTGGTCGAAATCCGCCGCGCGAGCCGCAATCTGGTGCCCGCATGATCCGTCTGGAAAATATCAGCAAGGCGTATCGCACGCGTACGGGCCGGCATTGGGTCTTCAAGGATGTGGGCTTCACGATCAACCGTGGCGAAAAAATCGGCATTTTGGGTCGTAACGGCGCTGGGAAGTCCACACTCATCCGGTTGATAGGTGGTATCGAACAGCCTACCGGCGGTCGGATCGTGGGCGACATGTCGATATCCTGGCCGCTCGCCTTTTCCGGTGCATTTCAGCATTCGCTGACTGGTCTGGATAATCTGAAGTTTATTTGCCGTGTCTATAACAAGGATCCGGAAGAGGCCGAACAGGCGGTGGAGGAATTCGCCGAGCTGGGCCGATATCTCAAGGAGCCGATCAAGACCTATTCTGCCGGTATGCGTGCGCGATTGGGTTTCGGCATTTCCCTCGCGGTCGACTTCGATTGCTTTTTGATCGATGAGATCGTGGCGGTGGGCGACAAGCGTTTTCAGGAAAAATGCTACAACGAACTGTTCGTCAAGCGGAAGGACCGTGCGATGATCATCGTGTCGCACAACGATAATTTTGTGCGCGATCGTTGCGACCGCGCCGCCGTCCTGGCGCGCAGCACATTGACCGAATTTGACGACATGGACGAGGCCTTTGCCTTCTACCAGGCCAACGCTACCGGATGAAATGGTCGGTTTGGCGGTTGAGGCGGCCGACGCCGGGAGCATCTAGGCCCACGCATCGCCGCCTCTTGATTGATGTCTCTACGATTGCGCAGCATGACGCGGGCACTGGTATTCAGCGGGTGGTTCGGGCGCTCTGGCAGTGTTTTATCCAGGCAGAGCTGAAGGATGTCCTCGTAGTGCCGGTCGCGGCGACGGCGAGGCGCGGCTACGCGGTTGCGCACTATGATCCGGACAGTCTGACATTCTCGTTGCCCGCCCGGTCCGCTCCATTGGTGAAAGCCGCCTCGGGCGATATTTTCCTGGGCCTTGATCTCGCTGCGCACAGATTGATCCGCCATCGGCGGCAGATCGCCGGCTGGCGGCGCGCGGGGGCTTCCATCAATCTGGTCGTCTATGACCTGTTGCCGCTTCAACGGCCGGACTGGTTTCCAGAAAGCACCGGGCGGAATTTCCGGGGATGGATCAAGGTGCTGATGCGCCATGCCGATCGCGCCATCTGTATTTCGGAGCAGGTGGCGCGCGATTTGCACGATATGCTGCAAACCGCGCCTGCGATGTCGCTTAACCGAATTGAGATTGGCGTCATGCCGCTCAGCGGCGCGATCGAGCAGTCCAGCCCTACCATGGGTATGAGCGCCGAAGAGGATGCCGCGCTTGCCCAACTGAACGGCCAGAAAATGGTACTGGTCGTGGGGACTATCGAACCGCGCAAGGGGCATGACAGCCTCATCGCGGCGATGGAGCATCTGTGGCAGATTGACCCCACGGCGCCTTGGCTCGTCGTCGTCGGTCGTCCTGGTTGGCGCACCGAATCCTTGCAGGCGCATATGCGGGAGCTGGCGCGGCGGCAGCCGCGTTTCCTGTGGCTGGACAGCGCGACCGATGAAGTGCTGACCGCCATCTATGCGCGGGCGTCGCTGGTCGCGGTGCCTTCACGCGGGGAGGGCTATGGATTGCCGGTCGCCGAGGCGCTGCGTCACGGCTGCAAGGTGCTGGCGCGCGACCTGCCCGTGTTGCGCGAACTCGAGCGCCCCGGCCTTTATTTTTTCACTGACGAAGCGCCCACTGCGCTCGCAGCCCGGTTAGTCGAGATTCTGCACCATCCAGATCCCGCACCTTTTGTCGGTGCCGGCTGGGACGACAGCGCGCGGGCCTTGCTCCGCGCGCTGAAACTGGTCGACGCTTAGACGGTCAGCCGTTCGTCTTGATCGCCTGCATCATCACGCGCAGATTGGCGCGCCAATGCGGCGTCGGGCCACCCAGAGCGTCGAAGGTCGATGCCTTGTCCAGAACCGAACAATGCGGGCGAGCCGCAGGCGTCGGATAGGCGCTGGTCGGGATCGGCACGATCCGCGCCTCCTGGCTCAGCAAGCCGCTCGCCAGCCCTTCTTCCTGGATGGCGACCGCAAAATCATACCAGCTGGCAGCACCGCTGTCGGTATAATGGTGAATGCCCGAAACGCCCTTGCCGGCCATGGTCCAGAGCGCTGACGCAAGGCCGGGCGCGTAGGTCGGCGTGCCGATCTGGTCGGCGACCACCCGGACTTCGGGTCGTTCCGCCATCAGGCGCAGCATCGTGCGCACGAAATTGCCGCCGGTCGGCGCATAGACCCAGGCCGTGCGCACGATCAGCGCATCCGGTCCGGCCAGTTGCTCGCCCGCCAGCTTGGTGCGGCCATAGGCGCTCAACGGCGCGGTCTGCGCATCAGGGGCGTAGGGAATTCCCGCGCGTCCATCGAACACGAAGTCGGTCGACACGTGGACGAACCGTGCCCCCACGGATCGGGCGGCGTCCGCCAGCGTTCCGGTCGCGATGCCATTGATCGCCATTGCGGCGTCTTCTTCTGTTTCCGCCCTGTCCACGGCAGTATAGGCGGCGGCGTTCAGGATGAGATCCGGCTTTTCGCGCGTGACAAACGCCCCGACTGCGACGCTGTCGGTGATATCAAGTTCATCGACGTCGACGCACAGCAATGTCGCGTCGGCCGGCGCGGTCGCCTGCAAACCCCGGCCAAGCTGGCCCTTGGCTCCTGTGATCAGCGTTTTCATGCGAAAGCCTCGATCTCGCTTAGCGCCTTGCCCTGTGCGTCCTTGCCCGACAGCTGTGGTTCCAGACCTTCCAGCGGCCATTCGATGCCGACGGCAGGATCATTCCACATCAGCGAATGTTCGGCGGACGGATCATAGGTCGCCGTGCATTTGTAGAGAAATTCGGTGCCGTCCTCCAGCGCGATGAAGCCGTGCGCAAAGCCTTCGGGCACCCAGAACATGCGCTTGTTGGCAGCCGACAGCTCGACGCCGACCCATTTGCCGAAATGCGGGCTGGACCGGCGGATATCGACCGCGACGTCCCAGACCCGGCCGGCGGTCACACGCACCAGCTTGCCCTGCGGATTGGGATTCTGGAAATGCAGCCCGCGCAGCACGCCCTTGGCGGATTTGCTGTGATTGTCCTGGACGAAATTCAGATCCAGCCCGGCCGCCTTGAACGCGCCCGCATTATAGCTTTCGTAAAAGAAGCCGCGTTCGTCGCCGAACACGCGCGGTTCGATGATGACGGGGCCGGGGATGGCGGTCTCGATGATGTTCACGCAATCGCTCCCTTGCCGCCGAGCAGGTCCATCAGATAGTCGCCATAGCCGCTTTTGCGCAGCGGGGCCGCGACCTTTTCCAGCTGAGCGTCGTCAATGAAGCCCTGACGCCAGGCGATCTCTTCGGGGCAGCAGATTTTGAGGCCCTGGCGGTCCTCCGTCACCCGCACATAGAGCGCCGCGTCGAGCAGCGATCCGTGGGTGCCGGTGTCGAGCCAGGCATAGCCGCGGCCCATGATCTCGACCGAGAGCGCACCTTCTTCCAGATAGAGGCGGTTGAGGTCGGTGATTTCCAGTTCGCCACGCGGAGAGGGCTTGAGGTCCCGCGCCATATCGACCGCGCGGCCATCGTAGAAATACAGCCCCGTGACCGCATAGTTGGACTTGGGCTGTTCGGGCTTTTCCTCGATCGTTTCGGCGCGACCCTGCGCATCGAACGATACCACGCCATAGGCCTTGGGATCGCTGACATAATAGCCAAAGACGGTGGCGCCATTGTCGCGCGTGCCGGCATTGCGCAACAGGTCGACCAGGCCATGGCCGTAGAAGATATTGTCCCCCAGCACGAGCGTGGAGGGATTGCTGCCCACGAAGTCCGCGCCGATATGATAGGCCTGGGCCAGCCCCTTGGGTTCGGGCTGCACGGCATAGGACAGGGACATGCCCCATTCGCTGCCATCGCCCAGAAGAGCTTGAAAGGACGCCGCATCATGGGGCGTAGTGATGATCAGGACGTCGCGAATGCCCGACAGCATCAGGGTCGACAGCGGATAATAGATCATCGGCTTGTCATAGACCGGCATCAATTGTTTCGAGACGCCTTTGGTCAGCGGATAGAGTCTTGTGCCGGACCCGCCGGCCAATATAATTCCCTTGCGCACATCAAGCTCCCTCAAAGACGGTCGCGGTGTAAGGTTGGCGGGTGTCGATTGCAAGGCGATGTTGCGGCGCGCAATGTCTGGTTGTGTGATGGGGTCGGCCCAGAACGAGACTCCGCGTCTGGAAGGCAGAAGCTGGCGGCCGCCCGGGGGCGTGGCATTGCTGCGCTGCCGCGCAGTTGCCTGGCGGTGACGAGCACCGTCGCATAGGTGCCAATCTCCGCGCCAAGCCGGCTGCCGATGTTGCAATGCGGGACAAAGCTGGGGTTTATGATTGACAGGTGCGACCATGGCGTCAGAAGGTGCGGCCATTCAGTCTGGGGGCGGTTAAGGGTGGACGATATAGTGTCGACGGAAAAAACGCAGGCATCGGGCGGGGCGAAATCAGGTCAGGCACAAAAGGTGGGGGCTTCCGCCCCTGTTTCCCCGTCAGCCAGACGTACGGCGGTGATGATTGTCGCGATGCACCGTTCCGGCACCAGTGCCCTGTCGCGCGCGCTCAACCTGCTCGGCGGTGACATGCCGCCGCGCCTGATCGGGGCTGACCAGTGGAACGCCGCCGGCTACTGGGAATCCAAGCCGATCAAGGACCTGAACGAGGAAATGCTCCTGTCGGGCGGCGGTGAATGGTCGGAATGGCTGGAATTCAATCCCGACTGGTTCAAATCCTCCGCGGTGCAACGGTTTCGCGATCGCGCGATCGAACTGGTGGGTAGTGAATTCACCGACTCGCCGCTCTTCATCTTCAAGGACCCGCGGCTTTCGATCCTGATGCCGTTCTGGCGTTCAATCTTCGACGAATTGGGCATTGATCAGGTAGCCATCCATCCGCTGCGCAATCCCGTCGAGGTCGCGCGATCGCTGGAGCGGCGCAATAATTTCCTGATGTCCAAGGGCGTCTTGCTATGGTTGCGCTACACGCTCGACGGCGAGCGTGGAACCCGCGGGTTGCGCCGCATCTTCACGACGTTCGATGATCTGTTGGAAGACCCGGCCGGCCTCATCGAGCGGACGCAGGACGATCTGGGGCTGATCTGGCCGCGCAATTCGGTCAAGGCGCGCCGTGAAATCGCGCAATTCCTTTCTGCCGACATGCGCCATCACCGCGATGGCGCACGGGTACTCCGTTCGCTCAGCTACGGTTCCGACTGGGTGGTTCGGACATATGAGACGCTGATGGGCTTTGCCGCCGATGGCGAGAATGCGGACGGACGTGCGGCGCTGGATGAGGTTCGCGCGCAATTTGTCGCGGCGAGCCATGCCTTTGGCACGATCGCGAAGGATAATGAAGATCGGCACGCCAAGATCGCGCAGTTGCAGCAGGACCGCGAGAAGGCGGGCGCGCGTCAGGCCGAACTGGAAAGTAGTGCAGCCGCCGCACAAGCAGAGCTTGATGCCCTGCGCGCCGGGAAAGTAGAGCTTGAGCGCAATTTTTCCTCGACGCAGGAGCGCCTTGCCGCGTTGCAAACGGGGCAGGAAACGGCTGAACGGCAATTGGCCGAGGCCCGGAAGGAGAGGGACGGGTTGCGTGAGCGCGCTCGTTCGCTGGAGCAGCATGTCGCTGGCTCCCGCAAACAGGCCGAGGAGCTGAAGCTCGCGCAGGCTGAGGTCGAGGCCCGCGCTGTGAAGGCACAGGAACAGGCTGAGGCGATCCAGCGCGCCAAGGAAGCGCTCGAGGCGCGCCATCTGGCTACGCAGAAGGAGCGCGATACGCTGCGCGAAATGCGCGCCAAACTGGAAGGAGACCTGTCCAACGCCTTCGCCGCGGTGAAGGACGCGCAGCAGCAGGCGGATGCGGCTCGGCAGAAGCAGGAAGAAAGCGCCGCAGCGATCGAGGAGGCTCAGCGCCGCGCCGACGAGGCAGAGCGGGAGGCCGCCACGCGCCAGGAGGAAAGTGCGCAGGCTCTGTCGGATGCCTTGCACAAGCTGGGCGATGCGGAACAGGCATCATCCGACCATCAGGTAAAGGCGGCGCAGACCGAAGCGCTCGCAAGGCAATGGGAGGAGCGGGCAGAACAACTCTCCGGTCAGCTGGCACAGGAGCGCTCCACCCACCAGGAAGAGCTAAAGCGGCTCCAGGATGATCTGGCGCAGACGGACAGCGCCCTGCGCCAGAGGCAGCTGGAAACCGAGCAGGCGGCCGAAGCCTTGCTCAATGCCCGGAACGAGTGGCACGAGCAGCAAGGTGCTGACGCGAAAGCGCGCGCCGAGCTTGAGCAATCCCTGGCGCAGGCACATTCCAGGCTTCGTGATCTGGAGCGGGCGAAGGCGGCGGCGGAAGAGGCGCTCAAGGCCCGCTTCAGTGAGATCGCGACATTGACCGAGCAATTTGCTCTGCGCGAAATGGAACTCGCGCAGGCGCGCCAGTCACTCCTTGCGGCGAACCAGTCCTTGGCCGACCGTGACGCGCAATTGCGCGCGGCCGATGAGCATAATCAGGCGGATCGGGAGCGGCATAGCGCTGCTTTGGAAAGGGCGAACCGCGCCATCACCACGCTCGAGCAGAATCTGCGCGAGCGCACGGCGGAAACCATCCAGCTTCAGGGCGCGGTCAATCATCGCGAACTGGAACTGGCCCAGACGCGCCAGATGCTGGACGATGTTCGCCAGCGCCAGGACGATGCCGAAGCCAGTCTTGCCGAACGCAATGGTGCGATCGAGCGGCTTCGCGCGGACCTCGATGAACAGACCCGCATGCGCGACAAAGAGCAGGAAAGACTGCGGCAGGTGCAGGCGCAGGTCGACGACCTTCAACAGGCCCTCGCCGACCAGGAAAGGGCATCGACGCAAAGGCTTGATGCGGTATTGCAAAATCAGCGCGATATCGAAGCTGATCTTGCCCAACGGGATGTCGCGCTGCGCGAGCATCGGCAGCGACTGGAGGACGCGCGGGTACAGGAGGGCGCTCGCACCGAGGAACTGGACCGCCTGCGCACCGAAATGGCGCAGCACGCTGCCGAGAGTGACAGGCTGCGCAAGGCTCATACGGATGCTGTAAAGGCGGTCGAAGCCGACCTTCACGACATGACGCGAAAGAGGGAAATCCTTCGCGCGACGGCTCTGGCCAGTCAGCAAAGCAATATCGACCTCTATAATCGCTTGCTATCGTCGCTGGAAACGATGTTGGCGCAAGCGGTCTTGCCATTCCCCAAACTCACGCGAAAGAAAACCGAGCAGCAGCAACGCCGCCTGATCATCGACCATGCCGGCTTTGATGCCGACTGGTATGTATCGGCCTATCCGGATGTCGCCGTTTCACCACTGGATCCGGCGCTGCACTTCATTCGCCACGGCCTTGCCGAAGGGCGCTCGCCCAATGCGAAAATGGCCGCGCTGCGCGAGTTGGCCCAGTCAGCCGCGAAGCGCTAGGATGACTGCAGGGCGCGGGGGAAGGCTTGCATCAACAGGGTGGTTGCCATAGTCGCCGCACCATCCTTCGGTACTTGGTTCGTGAGCCGAAACCATCATGCGATAGCCTGAAGCGGGGCAGTTTTGAACAAAGGAAGCGGTGCGGTGGAAGATTTGGAAAGCCAGGGGAATGCAGGCGGCGGCGCCGCGATGGCGGATGACCGGGCCACTGCCGAATTGCGGTTTTTACGCGCACAACTGGCTGACGAGACGGCGGCGCGTCAGGCCGCTGAGGCTCAGGTCAAGCGCCTTGACGACGAACATCGCAAGCTCAAGGGCGAATTGCTGGCCGCTAAGGATCAACAGGCAACGACCGTGCGCGAGCATGAAGCCGCACTGGATGCTCGTTTCAAGGAAAATGCAACGCTGATGTCCGCGCTCAAGCGTGCGCAGGATCGGGAAGGACGCGTTCAGGAACTGGTGGCGCAGGCCGACAAGGCGCATCTGTTGTTCACACGCCTGCTCGGCGCGTTATTGCGTCAAGCGGCGCCGAAATACCTGCCTGCCAATGTCCGTTTGCAGCGCAAATGCGCGTTGCTGGATACGCATAGCCTGTTCGACGCTACCTGGTATCTTAACCAGAACCCTGATGTGTCCGAAGCGGGCGTTAATGCCGCCGAACATTTCGTGACCCATGGCCTTCGCGAAGGACGCTCGGTCAATCGCACGATGGAGGATTTGCGCCGCTGCGCAGCCGCCCTCCAGGAAAAGCCGCGCTGAACCTGTTGCCGATATCCGGCTCCATGTCTGGCGCCGCTCGATTCCATAAAGGCTGATAATGCTGACTTTTGATGATCTGGCCCGCGAAGTCGAACAATCGGGGCTGTTCGATGCCGACTGGTATGTGAAGACCTTCCCGGACGCGCGCCTGGTGGACGTCACTCCCATCCAGCATTTCGTGCGCTTTGGTCTTCTTCTCCAGCGTGATCCCGGCCCCAGGTTTGACACACGGCATTATGTGGAGGTCAATCCCGATGTGGTGGCGGCGGGCATGGATCCGTTGCTTCACTATATTCGCCATGGCGAGGCGGAAGGGCGCGAGCCGCTGCCCGCGCGCAAGTCGCCGGTAAGGCTTGTCGACTCCGTCGCAAAAGCGCATCAGCCGATGCCAAGTCCGGTCGAAATGACCTGCGATATCCGTCATGCGACTGATGCGTTCGGGTTGCGCGGGCTGGAGCCCAACGCGCCACTGGCGGTCGTCCTCAATCTCGCGCTTAAAGATGACGGCGCACAAATCCGGCAGCTGCTTTCCCGCCTCGGTGCGCTGGACCTGTTCCTGATGGGAGCGATTGATCGGCTCGGCGCTGAGGCGTTGTCGGACAACATCGTATCGCTGACGTTGCTTGGCGACCCAGATGAGGCGGGGAATGCCCGAGGTTTTGCGCGTGTTGCAGGCTCCGGGGCGCTGGATGGCTATGAAGATATCCTCTGGATATCGCCGCAGGATGGTTCGGGCGAATCCCTGAAACAGGCGATCGCGCTTCAACCTGCCTTTGTTGGCGATGCGCAATGGGGCCTGGCAGGCGCTCACGCCTCTATGCTGGTCCGACAGGATGCGGAGCGCAAGCTGCTGATTGACGCGCTCAATACGGCGCTGCCACGCCTGGGCTTGACCCTTGGCCAGGATCCTCTGCACCTGGTCGGCGGCGCGGCGATCTGGCTCAAGCCTTTGCTCGGGCGGCCCCTTGCCGTGGCTGTGCGTGCCGCTGAATTGGCTGGTGCGGGGGACGCCAGCAAATTTCCCGGACGCGATACGGTTCTGGGGATTTTGGCCGCCGTTGCCCGGGAAGGGGGCATGGAGGTTCGCAACGCCGCGCGCGGGCCGGCGCAAGCAGCCGCGCCTGACCGCCCTCTCAAGGCTGTGGCTTTCTACCTGCCGCAATTCCATCCTATTCCCGAAAATGACAAATGGTGGGGCAAGGGCTTTACCGAATGGCAGAATGTCGTGCGCGGAAAGCAATTGTTCCGCCACCATTATCAGCCCCGCGTGCCGGCGGACCTTGGCTATTATGACCTGCGCCTTGAAGAGACGGAGGTGCGCCAGGCCGAACTGGCAAGCGAATTCGGCATCCATGGCTTCTGCTTCTATTATTACTGGTTCAACGGCAAGAAGCTGCTCAATCAGCCAATCGAGCAGTTCGCCAGGTCGTCGCGCATCGACACCGGCTTTTGCGTATGCTGGGCGAACGAAAACTGGTCGCGCAATTGGGACGGCCAGAACCGCCACGTCCTGATGCAGCAGGATTATTCGCTCGAAAGCAATATCGCCTTCATTCACGAAATGATCCCGATGATGAAGGATCCGCGTTGGATCCGTCATTGCGGCAAGCCGGTTCTGCTTGTCTATCGCATTTCGATCATTCCCAACTGGTTGGAAACCGCGCGCATCTGGCGCGAGGAATGCCGCAAGGCCGGTCTTGGCGAGATTCACCTGTGCGCGGTGCGCTTTGGTCTTGAATCGCTGGCAGGCCAGCCGCAGGATCACGGGCTCGACAGCTATGTCCTGTTCCCGCCGCATGAAGGCGCGCGGGTCGATCTGCGCGCCAAGGTGCATGATCTGCATAAGGATTTCGGTGGCGAGATTTTCGACTATGGCGCCGTCGTCGATGGCGATGTCGAACGCTATGCCGACGGCTATGAATGGCCCGTGCACCGCGGCGCGATGCTGGGTTGGGACAATATGGCGCGCCGCCTGACCGATGCGCGCGTCTTCCATGGCGCGACCCCGCAGGGGTTCCGGCGCTGGATCAAGGGCATATTGGATCAGGAAAGCCGCCATAACAGCGCGCCTGAAACGCTGATGTTCATCAATGCCTGGAATGAGTGGGCGGAAGGCACCTATCTGGAGCCCGACCAGCGTTGGGGCAGGACGAACCTGGCCGCGTTCCGCTCTGCGGTCGACGCGACGCCGGGAATGAAGGCGGTGACGCTGCCGGCCGGCATCGCCGCTGCGCCCAAGCAGGAAGGTCGGCTTGCCCATCTGGGCAGCCCGCTGGCGCCGGACGGCACGATGCCGCGCGGCCCGGTCTGGTATCGCGGCTACAGGGAGGTGGATCCGACCAAGCCGACGATCCTGTTATGCGCCCATATTTCCGGACATCAGCTGTTCGGCGGCGAACGCAGCCTGCTCGATGTGCTCGAAGCGCTGGCGACGATGCCGGTCAATGTCATCATGACGCTGCCCAGCGACAATAACCGCGCCTATATCGAGGCGATCCAGAAGCTGTGCGCAGGCGCTTATGCCTTCCGCTATCCGCAATGGATGGACAATCGCGACAATTATGCATGGCTGATGCTGGACTTCGCCGACATCATCGCGCGCCATGCCGTCGATATCGTCCATGCCAACACCATCGTCCTGCTGGAACCGATCGCGGCGGCGCGGCGCATGGGGCGCACGGCGCTCAGCCATGTCCGGGAACTCATCTCGCTCGACAATGGCCTTCAGGAGCGCATGGCGCTCACCACCGGGGAGATCATCAGCACGGTGCTCGACCGCACCGACTGGCTGATAGGCAATTCGCGCGCCACCTGCGAGTTGTTCGCCCGCGACAATCGGACCCTCTACGTGCCCAATGCGGTCACGGTCGAGGATTTCGAGATGCGCAACCTGTTCGGCAACACGATCAAGTTCGGCATCGTCAGTTCCAACATCCCCAAAAAGGGCATCGCCGATTTTGTCGAGGTCGCCCGCCTGGCGGCTGCCCGCACCAGCCGCGCCAAGTTCGTCATCATCGGCCCGCGCACCGCGCAGATCGATGCTTGGATGGACGAGGTCGCGAAGGGCGAGCGCCCCGACAATCTGGTCTTCGCCGGCTACAAGGACAGCGCCCGGTCGGCCATGTCGGAACTCAATGTCCTGCTGAACCTGTCCACTTTCGCCGAATCCTTCGGCCGGACGGTCGCCGAAGCTTTGGCGGCCAAACGCCCCGTCATCGCCTATCATTGGGGCGCGCTGCCTGAGCTTATCCAGCATGGCGAAACCGGCTATCTGGTGCCGTTCAAGAATGTCGCTGCCGTAGTCGATGCGGTGGCCGACCTGTGCGAGAATGACGCCAAGATTGGAGCCATGGGGGAAAAGGGCGCCGCCTTCATCCGCCAGAATTTCTCGCAGCAGCGCCTGCGCGATCATGTCGGCCAGGCTTATGGCCGGATCGTCGGTCGGCCGATGACTCCGCAGAGCGATGTGGGCAACGCCAAACCCATCGATATCGCCGCCCAGACCATCGGTGCGGCCTTGCCCTGCACCATCGTCATGCCCGTCTACAATGCTCCGGAGGAAGTGCGGGCCTGTATCGCCTCCGTCATCAAGCACACAAATTTGAAGGACAATCAGCTGCTCGTCATCGACGATGGCAGCCCCGATCCGGCGGTTGGACCCGTGCTCGACAGTTTTGCCGGAACGCCGGGCCTCACCATCATGCGGTCCCCTCGCAATCTGGGATATACCAAGACGATCAACCTTGGCATCGGCCAGGCCGCCGGGCGCGATGTCATCCTCTTGAACAGCGATACGGTGGTTACGCCGCGCTGGCTGGAGGGTCTGCGCGCCACCGCCTATAGCCGGCCCAATGTCGGCACGGTCACGGCCATGGGCGACAATGCCGGCGCCTTCTCCTTCCCGCTTCATAACCAGAAATGCGACAAGCCCGATCATCTGACGCATGAGGAATATGCGTTGATGATGGTTCAGGCGGCGGTCGATTGCGCCGCGCCTGAAGTGCCGACCGGCTCGGGCTTCTGCATGTATATCCGGCGCGCCATGATGGACGCATGCGGCACGTTTGACGAGGAAGGCTTCCCGCGCGGCTATGGTGAGGAGAATGACTTCTGCATGCGGGCGATGAAGGCGGGCTGGGTCAACCTCATCTCGCCCTGGGCGTTCGTCTTCCACATCCGCACCGCCAGCTTCAAGGGCGAGAAGGACAAGCTGGTCAAGGAAGGTGTCGATGTCGTGATGAAACGCTATCCCGACTATGCCCGCCTCGTAAAGGCCGCCTTCTCCGGCCCGGACATGACCGTCCTGCGCCAGGCGACCGCCCGTGTGACGAAATGATGGGCCAGCACCCCAAGCGGTGCTAGGACAGCAGAAATTCGAGGACCGACATGCATCATTTCCTGATCGTCAAGGCAAAGAGCAAATTTGCGAAACAGACACTGTTCGATCGGTTGATCAAGAGGCTCGATCATCTTGTTCCGTATGAGCCGCATCGTCGAAAAATATTGTCTTTGGCGGATGATGTATATTTTGCGTCTACGGAAAGTCATGATTTTCTGGGCTTGGGGGAAAAGAGCGGTCAATTTGGCGAGCGGTTCATAGCCTATGAAGGTTTTTGCTTCCTCAAATCGCGCGGTGAAAATACGCTAGATTTGTTCCGCGACATATTCCAAAAGCGGAGCATTTTTGAAGCAAATGATTATCTCGATGGCGAATTTTGCGCCGTAAACTATGAAGAAAATGGCGACACGATAAATGTAATCTCGGACTTTACCGGCCTACGACCGATTTATTATCTGAACAACGAAGATTATTTTGCTGCCTCCAACCGGCAAATGTTCCTGAACCCTCTGTTGACGAGGTCGGGCAGGCTGGAAACCGATTGGCAGCAGATCGCAGACCTTGTCGCAAAGGGCAATAAATTCACGGAGCGCTCGTTCCTGAAGGGCGTCCGAATGGTGCGGCCTGGCTTTGCGATACAATGGTCACAAGGTTCGGATTTGAATATACGGCGTTCTGGAACACCGATTTTCACCGCGCGGGGAGAGCCGGGGCGGGGCGATTATATCCGGTCCATATCGGAGATCATCCACAATTTCGATTCGCTCGATTACTTCCCCGGATTGGACGGCCAGCCCATCCGAATTTCGCTGACGGGTGGTGAGGACTCCCGATTGGTGCTGGCCGCCGCGACGCAGAGTCGCATCGCTGACCGAATTGAAGCCTTCACATATGGCTTTCCGGACAACCCGGACATTGCCGCCGCCGCAATTGTTGCGGAGAAAGCGGGCGTCAAACACGTCACAAATATCCACACACCGCCCAAGGTGGCGACAGAACGCCCGATGGATGCGATCTGGACGGATTTGCGACGGCACGCCTTCCGCTATGAAGGGGCGCCTGGCGCTTGGGACGGAGGGGCGGCCACGGCAACGCAGACGCGCCTTGATCTTGTCGGCTACTTCGATGCCTATTTCAAACGTGTGCGGGCAAGCAGCGCCGAGATTGATGTCACATCGCGCGACGTGGCGCGAAAATTCATGCGCGAACCGCAACAGGTTTATGATCCCATGGGTATCCTGCTGCCGGAAGCGGTCGACTATGATCAGTCGCTGGATGACGAATGGATGGAGTCGGCATTGGCGCAGGGCGCCGAGCTTAACGATCTACCGGAACTCTATTATTTCGACTTTCGACTCCCGTGGTGGGGCGGGGCGATGGCGGCCAATGTGGGAACCATTTATCGGCTTGCGCCCTTGGCGTCTAAATATGCGTCACGCACCGGGCTGAAGCAGTCACTTGCCGATCGACGTGGTCGGAAATTCATCTTTGAAGCCATGATGACACTGCGGCCGGATTTGTTGGAAATTCCTTATCTAAACAAAAAATGGCCAGACCACTATCAGGATCGCGCCCTGAACGTGAAACTGCCGGGGGTCGAACTGAAGTTGCCAGTGCCTCAACATCCTTCTGCACCTTGGCAGGTTACCCTAGCGAAGAGTGGCGGACAATTTATCAAAGACTATCTGGAAGTACATAAGTTTTCTGGCCTGGAGAGCGTAATCGACGTCAAACGCTTTACGGAGTTTCTGGATAATCCCGCACTGATTAAAAACACTCCGACTGTGCGTACAATCGCTAACATCTGCGAAATCCTGATTTTGACCGCCAATGACCAAAGCAGGGCACCGGATAAAATTGAAAATTCCAGGCTGCCGTCCGGGGTGATGATAACAAATATCGCCGAATTGTCGGATCGACGCGAACAGGCTTCAGTCAATATTGATACTTCCATGCAGCGAAAGCGTAATTTTCATATTCCATTTCCTCGAGTAAATCTGCGCAATTTTCGTGTTGATCCCGCCGAAAGACCTTGTGATATCACAATTCAAAAATTGATCCTGAGTTATGCAGATGGCCGTGTGGTTGAGCTAGATGCATCGCAATATAGATGTAATTCACAATTGAAGGTCGTCTCAGCATCAGGAAAAGAGGTTAAGCTCACTTCAACAGGTGACGATCCACAAATATATTTTAACAATATAGATAATATGTCTGAAATTAAAAGCTGCGATATCATGGCTTTAATGCCTCAGGACGGGGGAAGGCTGGAAGTCTTTTTTGACCAGGGGACCGGATTTTCCCGCGAACATATGGTCGCCCATTCATATTGACCCGGCTCAAAAGCTTCTTGGCGGCAGATCCATGCTTTGGCTGGGAATCTATTATGACCCCTTGGGCATGTGATTCGTTTCATACTCATTGCGGCAGTCTCATACGCGAATTGATTGGGTGTCGGGCGCTGCTCTTTCGGTCGTCTCCCACTATCGGCGTAAGTACTGACTATCTTATTGCGACTGCACCATTTTCAATAGGTTTGCCATCACAAGACGGTCGCTAGATAGCTTCGACGAAGGCCGAAAACCCTCGATTGAACCGATAAAATAAGGTTAATTTGCTGTTAGTCCTTGCTTTGCTGCGCCTGCGAGCACACAATCAAGACGATAACATATTTTATTGCCGCAAGCGGGCCGGCCTCAGGGTGCAGCTTAGGGCATAGGCCCAAGCTGGCCGCAATTTGATTGCTGTGTAATGCGAGGGCAAAGTGCATAAATTGATCCCGGCGGAAGCCGCTCCGGCTGAGCATGTGGCGCTGATCAAGCAGTCTCCCTTGTTCAATGAGGATTGGTATCTGCGCACCTATCCCGACGTCCGGATCTTGGGCGTGGACGCCGCTGCGCATTATCTGTGGTTGGGATCGCTGCTGCGGCGCGATCCGTCGAGCGAGTTCAGCACCAGCGGCTATCTGGAAATGAATCCGGATGTGGGCGCGGCGGGCATGAACCCGTTGCTCCATTATGTGAAGAACGGGCACCGCGAAAACCGCCGCCTCGGTCCGCGTCGGCGCGCGCTCGATCCGGCATCCTGGAAGCAGGGGGACGTGCCCGTTATCGCGGACGCGCCGTCTGTCCTGCTGTGCGCCCATGAAGTCAACGCGCATATGTTCGGCGGCGAACGCAGCTTCATCGACATGCTCGATGCGCTGGGGCAGATGCGCCTTAACATCTATGTCGCCGTGCCCAAGGAGGGCAATCCCGACTATATCGAATTGCTCCGCTCGAAATCCTGCGGCCTGTTCGCCTTCCCCTATGGGCAATGGACCAAGAACCGGGGGCCTGACGAAACCTCTATCGAGGATTTCACGCACATCATCGAACAGTGCAATATCAGCCTCGTCTACTGCAATACGATCGTGCTGGTCGATCCGTTGATCGCGGCGCGCCGGGCAGGGCGGGTGACGGCGATCCATGCGCGCGAACTGATCGACCATGACGAACATCTGTGCAACCGCATGGGCATGGATGCGAAGGGCATTATCGATCGCATCCTCCAGCAAACCGATTATGTGATCGCCAATTCCGCTGCCACGCAAAAGCTGTTCGAGCGCAGCAAGCGCGGTTTCCACGCGCCCAATGTGGCGAAGGTCGATGCGCTCGACATGCCCAATGTCGTGCAGGACCGGATCGTGTTCGGCATCGTCAGCTCGAACATCCCCAAAAAGGGCATCGCCGATTTTGTCGAGGTCGCGCGCCGCGCGGAAGCGGCGGCGCCCAATGCGTTTTTCCGCGTCATCGGCCCCGAAAACGACTATGTTGCCGAACTCAGGGCTGCCGGCCTGCCGGGCAATCTCGAATTTGCCGGCTATGCCGATACGCCGGCCGAGGCGATGGCGCAGCTCAACGTCGTGCTCGCCCTGTCGCATTTCGCCGAATCCTTCGGCCGTACTGTGGCGGAAGCGCAGGCCGCGCGTCGGCCGGTGATCGCCTACCGCTGGGGCGCGGTGCCCGAACTGATCGACGACAACCAAAGCGGTTTCCTCGTCGATTATAAGGACATCGACGCAGTCTTAGCGCGCGTCGTCACGCTGTGCCAGGATCCCGATCGTATTGCGACCATGGGCGATGCTGGTCGTGAGAAGATTCTGCGCCAGTTCGCGCCGGTCGTGCTGCGCAACAATTTGCGGCATGCGCTTTCGACCATGCTGAACGAGCCGGTGCCGCTGCGCATCGACGAAACACGGCGGCTGACCATCATCGTGCCTGTCTATAATGCGCCCGAAGCCGTCGAGCGCTGCCTGCAATCTGTGCTGACCCGCACCGACCTGACCCGTCACCGGGTGCTGATGATCAACGATGGCAGCAGCGATGAACGGGTGCAGCCCTTGCTGGATCGTTTTGCGCTCAACCCGGGCTTTAACCTGCTCGTGAACCCGCAAAATATGGGCTATACCCGCACCATCAACCGCGGCATCGCCTGGGCGGGGGATGACGATATCCTGCTGCTCAACAGCGACACTATCGTCCATGACGGCTGGATCGAGGGGATGCGCAAGGTGGCGCTGGGCACGCCCAGGGCCGGCACTGTTACGGCCATGGGAGACAATTCAGGCAGTTTTTCCTTCCCCACGCCCAACATCGTCAATCCCCGCCCCGAAGGCCTGTCGCATGACGAATGGGCGCACCGGATCATCAGCTTCACGCAGGAATCCGATCCGATCGACGTGCCGACCGGCAACGGTTTTTGCATGTATATCCGCCGCGATCTGATGGATCATATCGGCCTGTTCGACGAAGAGGCTTTTCCTCGCGGCTATGGCGAGGAAAACGACTTCTGCATGCGCACGATCAAGGCCGGGTGGAAAAATTTCATTTCGCCCCACGCCTATGTCTTCCACCAGCGCACCGCCAGTTTCGGCGCGGAAAAGGATGGCCTCATCAAGACGGCGATGGAAATCGTCCATCAGCGGCATCCCGATTATGCGCGCAAGGTGAAGGCGGCCTTCGGATCCGGCAAGATGAAGCAGCTGCGCGCGCTCGCCGCCAAGGCCTATGAGGAGGATGCCGTCGCCACCCGTCCAGCCTGGCGCGACGCGCCGGTGGGCGAGCCTGTGGACGCCAGCGTGCATCGCGTCGGGCCGGAACGCCGCTTCCTGTCGCTCAACCAGACGATGATCGACTGGCACAGCCTGCGCAGCAACGCGCCGCAGCGCGACCCCGACCTGGTGTCGATCATCGTGTGCGTCTACAATCAATATTCGCTGACCAATAAATGCCTCAACGCGCTGGTGCGCCAGTGCGGCCGCGCCAAGGTCGAGATCATCATGGTCAACAACGGCAGCGACGAGGAAACGTCGGGCCTGCTCGACCAGTGGGCGGAACGGGACGGGCGCATCAGCGTCATCCACAATTTTGACAATCTGAACTTCTCGCTCGGCAACAATGTCGGCTTTGCCGCGTCGCAGGGCGGCCGCATCATCTTCCTCAACAATGATACGGAAGTGCAGCCCGGCTGGTTGGAGCCTTTGCTGGCGCCCCTCGCTGATCCCGAAGTCATGGGTAGCCAGCCCAAGCTGCTCTACCCCGATGGCAAGGTACAGTGCGTCGGCGTGGTGTTCTCCGGCAAGACGCCGCTTGGCTACCCCATCTATGTCGATGAGGATGCGGGGTCACCGCTGGTCGCGGACAATCGCCGCTTCCGCGCGATCACCGGCGCCTGCTTCGCGATGCGCGCCGCCGATTTCGCCGCGGTCGGCGGGTTCGACCCGATCTTCATCAACGGACAGGAAGATATCGACCTATGCTATCGCCTGGGCGACGGTCGCCATGTCTTCGAATATGCCGCCGGCTCTACCGTCATCCATCATGAAGGCCGCACCAAGGGCAGGGGGCGCTTCATCATCCACAACCGCTACAGCTACACGGCCCGCTGGGGTAAGGCTTTCCCCGGCGATGACGTCGATTTCTACACCCGCGACGGATTTGTTGTTGCGGAATATATGATTGATCGTCCAGAACTGGAAACAGAAGGCATCGCCTGCTGGCGGGCGCGGATTGAGGCGAGGTAAATCTAGCCTATGCTACGGACGTATTTTGGCTGCTTCAATGGTTGACGCCGCTTAGCGAACAGCACTGTAGGGTGCTAGCAATCCGCTGATACTTTCTGCGATCCAATAGACCTCTGCTGCGCGCTCTATCGCATACATTTTGCCTGGCTGCATCTCCCTGAGCTTGTCTTTTGATCGATCGACCCTCGAGAAGTCTCCCCTGCGAAGGCTGGGGTTGAAATCAGGTATGAACATTTTGAGGTGGTGCAGATAGTCCGTTTCGATAGGCGTCAAAATGCTTGAGATCTTACTCCAATCTGTATCACTGCTTGGCACTTCTATGGATTTTGGACAGTTTATCGACAGTCTATATCGATGATTGATCCTGCTGATGATATCGTCGTTGCCTTTCAAGACCAATTGCGCCGCTCGCTCATTAAGTGCTGGTTTAGAGCCTACCAGTCCACTGGCGTTCATGGCTGTGAACATCTCGATCAGTCGTGAACTTCCAGCCGCCGATTTCCCTTCGATTTCTCTGCAAAATCGGCTGCGATAATCCTGGAGGACAACCATCTGTTCACTCGACAGAGAGGTATTTTCATTAATATGTTCGAGTTCGATTTCGACCTTCCCGGTCAAGTCGCGTAACAGTAATTCGAAGTCGGCGACGGCATTGCCCTCGACAAGATGTTTGCGATCGAACATGCGGACGTTGAGGCTGTTAACCTCAGGATGACATTGCCACGAAGCAAGATACCGATCAATCGGACGGATGTATCGATCCGGCCGAGGAAAGCGATAACTGGCCTTTATGGACTGTTGTGCAAGTGACAGATACATGCCGAGAGGGTCTCTAACATAGGATATAACGTCGACTTGTCTTGGCGCTGGATCAATGGACTTGAGCAATTCAATTATGTCATTAGGCTCAATGCTTAAAAAAGATTCCGAAGAAATGACGATATAATCAACAGACTTAGATATTATTTTCAATTCATCAATTGCTTTTAAGGCATATTTCCGTTGCTGTGCGTCATTTCCTCGAGTTGATTTTCCGACCAACGTTCCGAGACAAAAGTTTCCGCTCGTTCTGTGGTGCGAATAATAGCCGATCCCTGCGTCCTTCAGAGCGGCTTGCGCGTCGAACAGCGCAGCTTGAATGGCGGAACTCCCGCACTTGCCATCACCGATATGAACGATAAAGTTCGTCAAAGACCATTCTCCAGCTTAGATCGGCTAAGGCGTAAATGAGACACGGCGGGAATTCCAGTTGCTTTCTGCGTAGAAGCGCTACGAAGATGGTAGCTAGGCCAATCTGGCTCACATTTTCCATCCAAATTGTGAAGGGCTCTCGCATTCCCTTGCGTCCGATTGCTGATGTGATGTCACGACCAATCTGCTGAATTGTCATTGGATAGTGCAGTCGCTCAATGTGCCCAGTTTGATGGAAATTTGATGACCCAATTTACCACGATATCTGACGCTACTTTGGTTCCGGTTCGGGTTAAGAAGGACGGGCCTCCGGGAGCAATGATAGGTGGCGCGTTCGACGGAAACGGCGACTATGTGGACCAAAGTGCATTTTTTAGAGGGGACAGGCGATTTGTATATCGCCCCCGTGCGCCCACGTCGGCCGCGGATGGCACGATTGGTGAGCAAGCCATATTCGCCGGGTATCTTTATAATCACTTTGGTCATTTTCTGTTGGAATCGTTATCCCGTCTGCATGTTCTGCCGCAATGTCCGGATGCCCCCCCTGCTGTGGGTCAAGGAGCGGGAAATGAAGCCGTGGCACCAAGATATCTTTCGAATTCTAGGTGTTCAAAATCGACATATCTTCGTAACTGAACCGGCTAGGGTGCGATCTTTGGTCGTAGGAAATTGTGGATTTTCCATAGGGAACTATTTCAGGCCCTATCATGAACGATTTCTCGGCAAGGTCGAATGGCAGCCGATAAGCGGCAGGTGGATTTGGTTATCGCGCTCCAAGTTGGCGGCCGATTTGGGAGGGATAGACAACGAAACAGATATTGAAGCAGTCTTGGCTTTGAATGGTTGGACTATTTTTCATGCACAAGAACATAGCCTTGATCAGCAGGTTAAAATATTATCTGATGCGGAACGAATAGCGGGCTTCGAAGGATCTGCATTTCATCTGTTGGTTTTGCTGGATCAAATCCATGCGCGAATTGACATATTCTCGCGGGGATCATCGATAAATCGCAATTTCGATCTGATCGCGCAAGCGAAGCGGCTTGATCAAAGAGTTCATGGTGTCGCGATGGAGCAAATTTCAGGTGCGCGGTCATTTTCACGATACAGGATCGGAGATCTGGATGAGGTGGTCGCAAAGTTAGCTGCAGCTTGAATCGGGTCTCTCCGGAGCAAACAGCCTCGTGCGCCGTTATCTGAGGGAATTGCATAAGGATGAACATTTTGCACCCTCTGCTTACATGCGTCAGTGTTGTAACAGCAGGCTGGCTGGCCGCTGCAAACGCTTCCGCGCAACCCCAACAACGCCTGTCGCTCGATTTCGATCAGCAACAGGCCATGAAAGCCAAAGGTGCGACCGCCATCCTCGACCCGCGCACCAATCAGGAATTTCGCGCCACCATCGACAAGGGCACGCGCGCGGCGGAGCGGCCTCAACTCGTTTCTCAAGCCTGTCATACGCCGCCTAGCTGCCTGCGCGTTTCGCTGGATCCCAGCGCCAAGGGCGCGGCGAAAAACAAGATCATGTACAGCTTCTGGTCCCATTATAAACCGCTGCCGGGTGGTGAGCAGGGGCGGATGGTCATTGGCGACGATCGGGTGACGCGCATCCGTTTCGCCATGAAGCTGGGCGAGGATTATGACACGCCCCCGCACCAAATGATCCATTTCCAGATTTTCCAGCCCAAGGAAAAGGGGAAGGTGAACAAGGTCAAGAGCGTCAACCCCGGCGGCCCGATCCTGTCGCTGCGCATCGTCCCGCAATCCCGGCGCAAGAATAAATCGTCCGGCGTCGAGGAGTTCATCATCGTCGCCCGCAGCCCCGACGCGCAGAACCTCAAATATTATGACAAACGGGACGCGGGCGTGCTGTTCCGCGGACAGGTGCGCAAGGGGCAGTGGAATGACTATTCCTTCGTCCTGCAATCGGATGACCGGAATGGCGAGATGATCGGGCGCGTCGGCTTCTGGCTGAACGACGTCAAGAAGTTCGACCGGCCCGTCGAATGGGGCTTTGATCCCGCGCGCTACGGCGTCAGTTCCAAACTTGGATTTGAGCTTGGCAGCTATCGCAGTGCTGATCCCAGCGGCCACCAGACCGTCTATTTCGACGACATCCGGCTCGACCGCTGACACTTGACTGAGGCGCATAAGAAAAGCCCGCCGGCGCATTGCTGCATCGGCGGGCTCTTTTTGCGCCTGTGACGGCGCGGGGGCTTGGGAGCCGCACCCTAGATAGGTGCGGCCCCGGCATTTTCAAAGGGCTCAGCCCTCGTCGCTCTGCTGCAGGTAATCGCCCGCATCGGCATCGGTGCCGTGGGCTTCCCCTTCGACCATCGCCAGCGGATCATTGCCGATCGCCGCTTCAGGACCCTGCGCCAGTTCGGCGGCATGTTCCTCGGCAGCGGTCTTGGGCGCGATCAGATGCGCTTCGTTCGACACCCGCAGCGCGGCCCGCAGCGCCGCGTCACGCGACGAGGCGGCGACCCGCATCCGGTTCATGCCAGCGCCCGTGCCCGCCGGGATCAGGCGGCCGACGATGACATTCTCCTTAAGGCCCACGAGCGTGTCCTTCTTGCCCTGGACCGCCGCTTCGGTAAGGACGCGGGTGGTTTCCTGGAAGGACGCGGCCGAGATGAAGGAGCGCGTCTGCAGCGACGCCTTGGTGATGCCCAGCAGCACCGGCTTGCCTTCGGCCGGCTGCATGCCAGCGCCCAGCTTGGCGTTCACTTCGTCCATCTCCTCGCGGTCGACCTGCTCGCCCACCAGCAAGGTGGTATCGCCCGACACGGTGATCTCGACCTTTTGCAGCATCTGACGAACGATCGTCTCGATATGCTTGTCGTTGATCTTCACGCCCTGCAAGCGATAGACTTCCTGGATTTCCGCGACCAGATATTCGGCCAGCGGCTCGATGCCGAGAACTTCCAGAATGTCATGCGGGTCGGGCGAACCGCCGATCAGGTTGTCGCCACGCTTGACATAGTCGCCTTCCTGAACGTCGATCACCTTGCTCTTGGGGATCAGATACTCGACCGGCTCGCCGCCATCCTCGGGATTGATGGCGATCTTGCGCTTCGCCTTGTAATCCTTGAGGAACTGGACGCGGCCCGACACCTTGGCGATGATGGCGTTGTCCTTGGGCTTGCGCGCTTCGAACAGCTCGGCGACGCGCGGCAGACCGCCGGTGATGTCGCGGGTCTTGGCCGCTTCACGGCTGACACGCGCCAGCACGTCACCGGCCTGCACCTGCGCCCCATCGTCGACCGACAGGGTCGCGCCGATCGCCAGCATGTAGCGGGCAGCTTCCCCGGACTGGTCGTCGAGCAGGGTCAGGCGCGGACGCAGATCCTCCTTCGACCGGGCCGATCCGCGATGTTCGGTGACGACGCGCTGGGCGATGCCCGTCGCTTCGTCGGTCTGTTCGGTCAGCGTCTTGCCGTCGATCAGGTCCTGATACTTCACGATGCCCGGCTTTTCGGTGATGACCGGCATGGTGAACGGATCCCATTCGGCAATCCGGTCGCCCTTGGCCACCGCGGCGCCATTTTCGAACAGGATGGTCGCGCCATAGGGCAGGCGATGGGTCGCGCGTTCGCGGCCCTCGCTGTCGATGATCGCGATCTCGCCGTTGCGGGCGAGGCTCAGGCGACGGCCATTCTTGTCGGTGATGGTCGGCATGTCGCGCAGCTCGATCGTGCCGTCCGCCACGCTTTCCAGGTTCGACGTTTCGTTGAAGTTCGCCGCGCCGCCGATGTGGAAGGTCCGCATGGTAAGCTGCGTGCCCGGTTCACCGATGGACTGCGCCGCGATGACGCCGACCGCTTCGCCGATATTGACCGGCGTACCACGGGCCAGGTCACGGCCGTAGCACTTGGCGCACACACCCATCTTGCTTTCGCAGATCAGGGGTGAGCGGATTTTCACCGCCTGCGTGCCGATCGCCTCGATCTGCGCGATCATCGCTTCGTCCAGCAGCGTGCCGATCGGGATCACCACGCTATTGTCCTTGGTATCAACGATATCCTCGGCCGTGGTGCGGCCCAGGATGCGCTCACCCAGCGACGCGATGACGCTGCCGCCCTGGACGATCGCCTTCATCTCCAGCGCCTTTTCGGTGCCGCAATCTTCCTCGACGACGGTGCAGTCCTGGCTGACATCGACCAGACGGCGGGTCAGATAGCCCGAATTCGCCGTCTTGAGCGCGGTGTCGGCCAGACCCTTGCGGGCGCCGTGGGTGGAATTGAAATATTCAAGGACGGTGAGGCCCTCCTTGAAGTTCGAGATGATCGGCGTTTCGATGATCTCGCCCGACGGCTTGGCCATCAGGCCGCGCATGCCCGCCAGCTGCTTCATCTGCGCCTGGCTGCCACGCGCACCGGAATGCGCCATCATGTAGATCGAGTTGATCGGCGCCATCCGGCCCGTCTTGGGGTCCTTGGGCTGGGCCTTGATCTCGTCCATCATTGCGTTGGCGACCTGATCACCGCAACGCGACCAGGCGTCGATCACCTTGTTGTACTTTTCCTGCTGGGTGATCAGGCCGTCCTGATATTGCTGCTCATAATCGGCCACCAGCGCCTTGGTCTCGTCGACCATCGTCACCTTGCTGTCGGGGATGACCATGTCGTCCTTGCCGAAGCTGATGCCGGCCTGGAACGCGTGACGGAAGCCCAGCGCCATGATGGCGTCGGCGAACAGCACCGTGTCCTTCTGGCCGGTGTGACGATAGACCTGGTCGATAACGTCGCCGATTTCCTTCTTGGTGAGGAGGCGGTTGACGACGTCGAAGGGCACGCGATGCGACTTGGGCAGGCATTCGCCCAGCAGCATGCGACCGGGCGTGGTCTCATACCGCTTCATATATTGATTGCCATCCTCGTCCGTCTGCGGAACGCGGCTGATGATCTTGGAATGCAGCGTCACCGCCTTGGCGTAGAGCGCCTGGTGGACTTCCTGCATGTCAGCCAGCAGCATGCCTTCGCCCGGCTCGCCTTCACGCTCCATCGACAGATAATAGATGCCCAGCACCATGTCCTGCGAGGGAACGATGATCGGCTTGCCGTTTGCGGGCGAAAGGATGTTGTTGGTCGACATCATCAGCACGCGCGCTTCCAGCTGCGCCTCAAGGCTCAGCGGAACGTGCACGGCCATCTGGTCGCCGTCAAAGTCGGCGTTGAAGGCCGAGCAGACGAGCGGGTGAAGCTGGATCGCCTTGCCTTCGATCAGTACGGGTTCGAACGCCTGAATGCCAAGACGGTGCAGCGTAGGCGCGCGGTTCAGCATGACGGGATGCTCGCGGATCACCTCGTCCAGGATGTCCCAGACTTCCTTGCGCTCCTTCTCGACCCATTTCTTCGCCTGCTTCAGGGTCATGGACAGACCCTTGGCGTCGAGGCGGGCGTAGATGAAGGGCTTGAACAGCTCGAGCGCCATCTTCTTGGGCAGGCCGCACTGGTGCAGCTTCAGCTCGGGACCGGTCACGATGACCGAACGACCCGAATAGTCGACGCGCTTGCCGAGCAGGTTCTGGCGGAAGCGGCCCTGCTTACCCTTGAGCATGTCGGACAGCGATTTCAGCGGACGCTTGTTCGCGCCGGTGATGACGCGGCCACGGCGGCCATTGTCGAACAGAGCGTCGACCGCTTCCTGCAGCATGCGCTTTTCGTTGCGGACAATGATGTCCGGCGCGCGCAGCTCCATCAGGCGCTTGAGGCGGTTGTTACGGTTGATGACGCGGCGATACAGGTCATTGAGGTCCGACGTCGCGAAACGGCCGCCGTCCAGGGGAACCAGCGGGCGCAATTCCGGCGGAATGACCGGCACGACGTCCAGGATCATCCATTCGGGGCGGTTGCCCGATTCCAGGAAGCTCTCGACGACCTTCAAACGCTTGATGATCTTCTTGGGCTTCAGCTCCGACTTGGTCGTCGCCAGTTCCTCAAGCAGGATCTGCTTCTCGCCTTCCAGGTCGAGGTCCATCAGCATCTGCTTGACCGCTTCGGCGCCGATCCCGGCGGAGAAGGCATCTTCGCCATATTCGTCCTGCGCGTCGAGCAGCTCGTCCTCGGTCAGCAGCTGGAACTTCTCCAGCGGCGTCAGGCCCGGCTCCGTGACGATGTAGCTCTCGAAATAGAGCACGCGCTCCAGCTGCTTGAGCTGCATGTCGAGCAGCAGGCCGATGCGGCTGGGCAGCGACTTCAGGAACCAGATGTGCGCGACGGGCGCCGCCAGCTCGATATGGCCCATCCGCTCACGGCGGACCTTCGACACGGTAACTTCGACACCGCACTTTTCGCAGACGATGCCCTTATACTTCATGCGCTTATACTTGCCGCACAGGCACTCATAGTCCTTGATCGGACCGAAGATGCGCGCGCAGAACAGGCCGTCGCGCTCGGGCTTGAACGTGCGATAGTTGATCGTTTCCGGCTTCTTGATCTCGCCAAAGGACCAGCTGCGGATGCGCTCGGGCGAGGCAAGGCCGATCTGGATCTGATCGAAGGTTTCCGGCTTGGCGACCGGGTTGGCGAAGTTGGTCAGTTCGTTCATTTTTTATCAGTCCCTCTAGAGGGTAAAATTCTGTGGCGAAGCAGGAGAGGGCGCTGCGACGTGCAACGCCCCGACCAACCTTACTCCGCCGCCTGCGCCATGCCGTCGTCGTCCTCGACCTCGTCCATTGCGGCGAGTTCGACGTTGAGGCCCAGCGAGCGCATTTCCTTGACGAGCACGTTGAAGCTTTCGGGAATGCCGGCCTCGAACGTGTCGTCGCCCTTGACGATCGCCTCATAGACCTTGGTGCGGCCGACCACGTCGTCGGACTTCACCGTCAGCATTTCCTGAAGCGTGTAGGCGGCGCCATAGGCCTGGAGCGCCCACACTTCCATTTCCCCGAAGCGCTGGCCACCGAACTGCGCCTTACCGCCCAGCGGCTGCTGGGTGACGAGACTGTAGGGGCCGATCGAGCGCGCGTGGATCTTGTCGTCGACCAGGTGGTGGAGTTTCAGCATATAGATGATGCCCACCGTGACCTTGCGGTCGAACTTGTCGCCCGTGCGGCCGTCATACAGGTCCGACTGGCCCGAAGAATCCAGCCCGGCAATTTCCAGCATCCGCGACACGTCGGCTTCCCGCGCACCGTCGAACACCGGCGTCGCCATCGGCACGCCGCGGCCCAGATGTTCGGCCAGGTCGATGATCTGCCCGGCGTCGCGCCGTTCGATCTGATCGACATATTGCTCGCCATAGGCGTCGAGCAGGCGCTGCTTGACCGCGTCCGGCATCGCGCCGGCTTCCGCGTTCGGATTGGCCTCGCGCCAGTCCTCCAGCGCATGCTTGATCTGCTCGCCGAGGCCGCGCGCGGCCCAGCCCAGATGCGTCTCGAAGATCTGCCCGACATTCATGCGGCTCGGCACGCCCAGCGGGTTGAGCACGATGTCGACATGCGTGCCATCCTCCAGGAATGGCATGTCCTCGATCGGCAGGATGCGGCTGATGACGCCCTTGTTGCCATGACGGCCGGCCATCTTGTCGCCCGGCTGCAGCTTGCGCTTCACCGCGACGAACACCTTGACCATCTTGAGCACGCCCGGCGGCAGCTCGTCGCCGCGCTGCAGCTTGTCGACGCGATCCTCGAACTTCTCGACGATCAGCTTCACCGCCTCGTCATACTGCGCCTTGACGGCTTCGATGCCGGCCTGGCGCTGATCGTCCTCGACCGCAAACTTCCACCATTCGTGGCGCTCGACTTCGCCCAGCAGGGCTTCGTCGATGACCACGCCCTTCTTGACGCCCTTGGGCGCGGCGGACGCGGTCTGGCCCAGCAGCATTTCCTGCAACCGGTTGAAGGTCGCGCGGTTGAGGATGCCGCGTTCGTCCTCGCGGTCCTTGGCCAGGCGGTCGATTTCCTCCCGCTCGATGGCCATGGCGCGTTCGTCCTTGTCGATGCCGTGGCGGTTGAACACGCGCACTTCAACGACCGTACCGGCAACACCCGGCGGCAGACGCAGCGACGTGTCTCGCACGTCGCTCGCCTTTTCACCGAAGATCGCGCGGAGCAGTTTTTCTTCCGGCGTCATCGGGCTTTCGCCCTTTGGCGTGATCTTGCCGACCAGGATGTCGCCCGGCTCCACTTCGGCGCCGATATAGACGATGCCCGCTTCGTCGAGGTTGCGCAGCGCTTCCTCGCCGACGTTCGGGATGTCGCGGGTGATGTCTTCCGGGCCCAGCTTGGTGTCGCGGGCCATGACCTCGAACTCCTCGATATGGATCGAGGTGAAGACGTCATCCTTCACGATCCGCTCGGAGATCAGGATGGAGTCTTCATAGTTGTAGCCATTCCAGGGCATGAACGCGACCAGCGTATTGCGGCCCAGCGCCAGCTCGCCAAACTCGGTCGACGGACCGTCGGCGATGACGTCGCCCGCGTCGATCAGGTCGCCGACATTCACCAGCGGACGCTGGTTGATGCAGGTGTCCTGGTTGGAACGCTGGAACTTCTGGAGCGTGTAGATGTCGACGCCCGACTGGCCGGGTTCGACATCGCCGGTGGCACGGATGACGATACGGGTCGCATCGACCTGATCGACGATGCCCGCGCGCTTGGCGGTGATCGCCGCACCCGAATCCCGTGCAACCGTGCCTTCCATGCCGGTGCCCACGAAAGGCGCTTCGGCGCGGACCAGCGGCACTGCCTGGCGCTGCATGTTCGATCCCATCAACGCGCGGTTGGCGTCGTCGTTTTCCAGGAAGGGAATGAGCGAGGCCGCGACCGACACCAGCTGCTTGGGGCTGACGTCCATCAGCGTGATGTGATCACGCGGCGCCATCAGGAACTCGCCCGCTTCACGCGCCGAGATCAGGTCTTCGGCAAAGCCGCCATCCTCGGTCAGTTCCGCGTTCGCCTGGGCGATCGTGTGCTTGGCCTCTTCCATGGCGGACAGATAGACGACGTCGCCCGACACCTTGCCATCGACCACCTTGCGATAGGGGGTTTCGATGAAGCCATATTTGTTGACGCGGCTGAACGTCGCCAGACTGTTGATCAGACCGATGTTCGGGCCTTCGGGCGTTTCGATCGGGCAGATACGGCCATAATGGGTCGGGTGAACGTCGCGGACTTCGAAACCAGCGCGCTCGCGAGTCAGACCACCTGGCCCAAGCGCCGACACACGGCGCTTGTGGGTGACTTCGGACAGCGGGTTGGTCTGGTCCATGAACTGCGACAGCTGCGAAGAGCCAAAGAACTCACGCACGGCGGCCACGGCGGGCTTGGCGTTGATGAGGTCGTTGGGCATCACGGTCGACACATCGACGCTCGACATGCGCTCCTTGACCGCGCGCTCCATGCGCAGCAGGCCGACACGATACTGGTTTTCCAGCAGTTCGCCGACCGAACGGACGCGGCGGTTGCCGAGATTGTCGATATCGTCAATCTCGCCCTTGCCGTCCTTCAGGTTCACCAGCTCCTTGACCACGGCCAAGATATCCTCGGTCCGCAGCGTGGTGACGGTGTCCTCGGCGTCGAGGTCCAGGCGCATGTTCATCTTGACGCGGCCGACCGCCGACAGGTCATAGCGTTCGGGGTCGAAGAAAAGGCCGGCGAACAGTGCCTCGGCGGTTTCCTTCGTCGGTGGCTCGCCGGGGCGCATCACGCGATAAATGTCGGACAGGGCCTGGTCGCGATCCTCGGCCTTGTCGGCCTTGAGCGTATTGCGGATCCAGGGACCGGTCGACACATGGTCGATGTCCAGCAGTTCCAGGCGGTCGATGCCCGCCTTGTCCAGCTTTTCCAGGTTCTCCGGGCTAACTTCGTCACCCGCCTCGATATAGATTTCGCCGGTGCTCTCGTTGATGAGATCATAGGCGCTGTAGCGGCCATAGACTTCGTCGGTCGGGATCAGCAGCGTTTCCAACCCATCCTTCTCCGCCTTGTTGGCGGCGCGCGGGCTGATCTTCTGGCCGGCGGCGAACACGACCTCGCCCGACTTGGCATCGACGATGTCGAAGGCCGGCTTCATGCCGCGCCAGGCTTCGGCGACATAGGGGATTTGCCAGCCGCCTTCGCCGCGCAGGAACACCACCTTGTTGTAGAATTGCGCCAGGATTTCCTCGGCATTGAGGCCCAGCGCATAGAGCAGCGCCGTCACCGGCAGCTTGCGCTTGCGGTCGATACGGACGTTGACGATGTCCTTGGCGTCGAATTCGAAGTCCAGCCACGACCCGCGATAGGGAATGACGCGCGCGGCGAACAGATATTTGCCCGACGAGTGGGTCTTGCCGCGATCATGGTCGAACAGGACGCCCGGCGACCGGTGCATCTGGCTGACGATCACGCGCTCGGTGCCGTTGACGATGAAGGTGCCGTTGCCCGTCATCAGCGGCATGTCGCCCATATAGACGTCCTGCTCCTTGATATCGAGCACGGAGCGGGTTTCGGTGTCCTGATCGACTTCGAACACGATCAGGCGCAGCGTGACGCGCATCGGGGCGGCGTAGGTGATGCCGCGCTGACGGCATTCCTCGACGTCATATTTCGGGTCTTCCAGTTCGTAATGAACGAAGTCCATTTCCGCCGTGCCGGCGAAATCGCGGATCGGGAATACGCTGCGCAGCGTCTTTTCCAGGCCCGAAACATAGCCGATCTTGGGGTCCGACCGCAGGAACTGTTCGTAGCTCTCCCTCTGAACCTCGATCAGGTTCGGCATCTGCACCACTTCGTGGATGTCGCCGAACACCTTGCGGATGCGCTTCTTCGCGCCGGTGTTGCTGATGGGGGGAAGAGCCTTGGTCGCCATGCGTGTCCTGCCTGTACCTGTCTGAGCGGTCGTCTGTTCGTCGCGTTTTTCCGCATCGCAGCGAAAATTCAGCCGATCGATGGGCGGGAAGGGAGCGATTCGCCCCATTCAGCCCACGCAAAAAAGTGCGGGCCGGGACTGTCCGATCCGCACTGTAGCGTCTGAGTAACCCGATGAAACCGCCCTATTCCTGCCGCCGATCGTGCGCAACGCGACCATGGCTCCCGAGCGATCCGGGCGCGGCGTATAATGCCCATGGGCCATCACTCGCCGACTTGCGAACCGCCCATATAGTCCGGGGCAGGGGACTTGTGAAGAGGGGGAACGCGCAATCGCTTTCCAGGTTTCGTCAGCGCTTCACGCAAACAGGCCGCGCTCCGCGATAATCGCCCCCACCAGCCGGTCCAGTTCCGCGCTGCTGTTGAACAGGGCGGGCGTCACCCGCAGCACCGGCCCGCTTGCCAGCCCCGCCTTCGCCACTACGAGCAAATGATATTTGTCGAGGAACAATTTGGCGGCCTTCTTCGCGTCGTCCGGCCCCGTCATCCCCGGCAGCCGGAATGCGCTCACCGCGCCATAGCTGCCCGGCTCGTCGGGCAGCATGATCTCCAGCCCCGGAACGTCGCGCACTCGCTCCACCCAATAATCGCGCAGGCGCAGCAGGTGGCGATGCTTGGCCTCCAGGTCGATGGCGTCCTGCATCGCGATGGCGGCGGGCACGGTCAGCCGGGCGGCGAAATCGACCGTTCCCGTCGGAATCCGCGCGCGAATATCGTCGGCGTCATGGATGCGGTTGCCCAGCCACGGGTTGATGTCCTTCAACCGATCCCTGGCGATATAGATGCCACCTGTGCCCAGCGGCGCGGCCAGCCATTTGTGAAGCGAAAAACCGATAAAGTCGGCGCCGGTGTCAGCGACGGTGAAGGGGATGTGGCCCACCGCCTGCGCGCTGTCCAGGATCACATCGACGCCGCGCGCCTTGGCCATCGCGACAATCGCCTTGACAGGCGGCACCAGCCCGTTGCGGTTCGACAAATGGGTCAGCAGCAACAACTTGGCACGCGGCGTATCCCGCAATATCTTGTCATAGGCGGCAAGGATATTGGCCTTGGTCTGCGGTTCGGGCAGGTCGAACCGCACCAGCCGCGCGCCGCGGCTTTGCGCCAGATAGTCGCAGGCGAACTGCATTTCGTCATAATCGACATCGGCGTAGATCACCGCATCCCCGGCCCGCAGCGGCGCATAATTGGCGATCAGCGCGTAGAGCGCCTCCGTGCCCCCGGCCGACAGGGCGATCTCGTCGGTCGCCGCGCCCAGCATCTGCGCCACCGCCGCGCGCGACGTATCCAGTTCGGCATCGCGCAGATGGCCCGGCGATCCGCCGCGAAGGAACAGGGCATGGTTGCGGTTCACCCAGTGCGACCGCGCGCGATAGGCGGCCTCTACCGGCCGGGTCATCGCGCCATAATAGGCCGCATCGAACGTCGCGAAGTCGCGCCGCACGTCGTAGAGCGCCGCCAGTGCCCTCTGCGCGGCGTCGAAATCATCCATGTCGCCGGTAAAGCGAAAGGGCGGGTCGATCGGCCACTCCTCTGCCGCGACCGCGCTCTGCGCCACTCCCGCCGCGCCCATGGCCAGTCCAACCGCGCCGGCTGATCCCCCCAGAAAATGCCGTCTCGTGACCATCATGTCCCCGCGTTATCGTGATGCTATACCGTAACGATATGGAATGTGCGATCCGCCATCGCGATCGCCGACTTATTCCTGCCGCGACTGCGGGGCGCGCGGCGGGTTCACCGGCGCGATCGTTACTGTTTCGAAGCGCTCCTTCTTGCGCACGCCGGCAAGGCCGGCATCGGTTGGTGGGGCAGGGGGCGCCGCCGCCACCCGCCGCCGCATGCACTGCTCCTTGGGCCGGGGCGTCTGTTCGCAATTCCACAGCGCTCGCTGCAATCCGCTGCCCGCATCGTGAATATAGGCAAAGCTCATCGCGTCGAGTTGCGGGTCGGTGAGCGGCAGCTTCCCCGGCGTTGCGCCCGCCTTCCACGCCATGATCCGGCATTCCAGCCGCCCGGCGCAGAATGTGCGGGCAAGCGCGGGCCAGCCGTCGGGCGATCCGCCGCCCGGCAATTCCACCAGGAAGCTCTTGCCGTCCGGCCCCAGCACCGCCAGCTTCACGCCCGCGACCGACTTGCCCAGCATATCCGCGCCGATGCTCTTGCGCGGCTGCGT
This sequence comes from Sphingomonas sp. SKA58, assembly GCF_000153545.1. Taxonomy (NCBI): domain Bacteria; kingdom Pseudomonadati; phylum Pseudomonadota; class Alphaproteobacteria; order Sphingomonadales; family Sphingomonadaceae; genus Sphingomonas; species Sphingomonas sp. SKA58. Next base: position 44,857 of record NZ_CH959307.1, on the reverse strand, counting down.
CACCAGCGCCTCCAGCCCGCCCGCCGTCACGACCGGCGCGTCCTGCGCCATCACCGGAACCTCGCCGCCCACATGCGCGGGCGACAGCCTCGCGATCTTGCCGATCAGCGGCTCGCCGCCGTCGCGCGTGAAGCGAAAGGCGGGCGGCGTTCCCCACCATCCGCGCCAGCGGAAGAAAAGATGCGTGCCGACCACCGCGATCTTGTCCAGGCTGCCGCTCCAATAGGGCACGACCCAATCGGTATGATAATGGGTGGCGTATCCCACCGGCTTGTAGACCTTGCCCGCCAGCGCTTCCCTGGCGATCTCGCGCGCCCGGTCCCAGGCCGCAGCGCCCGGGGTGCGCGCTAGCGCGCCATCGCAGGTGAAGGTGAACTGGCAGCCGGTGCGCCGCTCTTGCCCCTGAAACACCACGCCGCACACCGTCTTGGGGAAGGCGGGATGGCGCACCCGATTAAGCACGACCTGTGCCACCGCCTGCTCGCCTGTGGCATCGTCGCCCGCCTCGTAGATTTGCGCCGCCGCCAGGCAATCGACCGCCCGCGCCAGATCCTCGGGCGATCCTGCAAAGACGAAGGGCCGCGCCGCCGGATTGGCCAGTTTGGAGAAGGGCACCGCCGCGTTGAAGCGGCGCGCCTCGTCCCGTTCCAGCGCATAGACCTCCACCGGCTCGACCGGCGGCGGCGGGCTGGGCGGTTGCTCGATGCGCGCGACGCGGCCGCGCACCGGTCCAGGGCCATGCGCCACGTCACGGCCGCGCGTCTCCCATCCGGCCACCGCCATGGGCAGCCCGATCAGGATCAGCGCCCAGGCGATCCATGCGAGGGGAGAGGGGGCGTCGGCGCGCGCGGCCATGCAGGGCGGCTTATTCCGGCAGGAAATCGGGCACGGACAGATAGCGCTCGCCCGTATCATAGTTGAAGCCCAGCACCCGGCTGCCCGGCGCCATGTCCTTCAGCTTTTGCGCGATGCCCGCCAGCGTGGCGCCGGACGATATGCCCACCAGCATGCCTTCCTCACGCGCGGCCCGGCGGGCATAGTCCTTGGCATCCGCCGGATCGACCTGCACCACGCCGTCGAGCAGCTGCGTATGCAAATTCGCCGGGATGAAGCCCGCGCCGATGCCCTGAATCGGGTGCGGGCGGGGCTGGCCGCCGCTGATGACCGGAGAAAGCGTCGGTTCGACGGCAAAGACCTTCATCGCGGGCCATTGCTTTTTCAGCACCTCGGCCACCCCGGTGATATGGCCGCCCGTGCCCACGCCCGTTACCAGCGCATCGATCGGCGCGTCGGCGAAATCGGCCAGGATTTCCTGCGCGGTGGTGCGCACATGCACGTCGATATTGGCGGGATTTTCGAACTGCTGCGGCATCCAGCTGCCCGGCGTCTGCCCGACCAGCTCCAGCGCGCGCTCGATCGCGCCCTTCATCCCCTTTTCGCGCGGGGTAAGGTCAAAGCTCGCGCCATAGGCCAGCATCAGCCGTCGCCGCTCGATCGACATGCTTTCGGGCATGACCAGCACCAGTTTGTAGCCCTTGACCGCCGCCACCATGGCCAGGCCCACGCCAGTATTGCCTGATGTCGGTTCAATGATGGTGCCGCCCGGCTTCAGCTCGCCCGACGCTTCGGCCGCCTCGATCATGGCGAGCGCGATCCGGTCCTTGATCGACCCGCCGGGGTTTGACCGTTCCGACTTGATCCACACTTCCGCGTCGCCGAACAGGCGCTGCATCCGGATATGCGGCGTGTTGCCGATGGTTTCGAGTATCGTGGCTGCTTTCATGATGCCTTCTCCTGGCTGATTTCCGCGCGCCCGATGTCGGGTGGATCAAAGCTACGTGCAAGGCGCAATTCTGGAAAGAGTCGCGACCATAATAAGGTAATGATGATTGCGCCGACGCCGCCTCCGATCACCGCCGCCACCGGGCCGACCAGCGCGGCCAGAAAACCCGATTCCGCCTCGCCCAGTTCGTTGGACGCCGAAATGGTGAGCTGCGACAGGCTCGACACGCGCCCGCGCATCGCGTCGGGCGTATGCAATTGCACCAGCGACTGGCGCACGAACACCGACACCATGTCCGCGCCGCCCAGCACGACCAGCGAACCCAGGCCAACGGGCATGGCGATGTCGCGCGACAGGAAGGCGGTGGACCCGAATATGATGGTGGCGATGCCGAACAGGATCACCGCGCCCAGCATCTTCAAACCCACCTCGCTTTTCATCGGGCGGAATGAAAACCACAAAGCCGTCACCGCCGCGCCGATGCCCGGCGCTGCCGCCAGATGGCCCAGGCCCGTCGATCCCACATGCAATATGTCGCGGGCATAGACCGGCAGCAGCGCGGTCGCGCCCGCCAACAGCACCGCGAACAGGTCCAGTGTGATCGTAGCCAGCACCAGCCGGTTGCCCTTCACATAGGCAAAGCCGTCGATCATCTGCCGGACTGGGTGGCGACCCGTCTGACGCGGCGGCTGGGGCACCGGACCGATCAGCAGCATGGCGCCCAGCGCGACGGTGAACAGGCCCGCCGCCAGGGCATAGGCGCCCCAAGGTGTCGCCGCATAGGCATAGCCGCCCAGCGCCGGCCCCGCGATCATGCCCGCCTGCCACGCGACTGAGGAAATGGCGATGGCATTGGGCAGCACCGCCAGTGGCACCAGATTGGGGGCCAGCGCGCCATAGGCCGGGCCGTTGAACGCGCGCGCCGTGCCAACAATCACCGCCATGCCGAATATCAGCGGCAGGCTGACCCAGCCTTCATAGGTCGCAAAGGCCAGCAGCCCCGACGACGCCGCCAGCACCGACAATGTGATGCGGGTGATGATTCGACGGTCAAAATGGTCGGCCACCCATCCCGTGATGGGCGTCAGGAAAAAAAGCGGCAAGAACTGCGCCAGCCCGATCAGCCCCAACTGCGCCGAGGCGCCGGCGGTCGTCATCGTTTCGCGCGCGATATTATAGGCCTGCCACCCCAGCACGATCATCATGCCATATTGCGCCAGCACCGCGCAAAGCCGGCCGACCAGATAGGCGCGGAAATCGGGAAAGCGCAGCGGATGGCGGGGCGGGGCGTCAGGCACGGTCATGGCCGCGCCTTAGCCGGGACGGGGGAGGCGGGCAACGGCCACGCGCGTGGCAGATGCCACCGGCGGCTTGAGGCTGTCGCTGGCGCTTATCCCCCCGCGCTCGACAGCTTCGATCGGCAGGGACGAACTAGCTTCCCGCTATTTTGCCTGCATCCTGAGCATCCCGGCTGCATCCGTATCAGCATTGGATTGCTCCTATTCAAAAACACAGACGTAAAAGCTATTGCAAATTATTCGCATTGTGATTAGCGGGCCGCAACGAACATATATGGGGGACAATCGCACCATGACACGCACTTTCGCCTGGCTTTCCACCGCCGCCCTGTGTGCCTTCGTTGCGCCGGCTTTCGCCCAGGCGCCCGACGCTGCAAGCGCGCCTGATGAAGAGACGATCGTCGTCACCGGCACCTATACGCTGCAAAACAAGATCGACACCGCGACCGGCCTTGGCCTCACCACGCTCGAAACGCCGCAATCGGTCAGCATCATGACCGCGCAGCGTATCCTCGATCAGAATCTCATTACGGTGAAGGACGTCATCACCAACGCGGTCGGCGTATCCGCCAATGAATTTGATGATGTGCGCAACAGCTTTTTCGCGCGTGGTTTTGAAATCCGTAACACGCAGGTCGATGGCGTGCCGGCGGCCTGGACGCTGGCGGGGGGCAATGGCGAAACCAGCATCGACGTGTCCATCTATGAACGGGTGGAAATCGTCCGCGGCGCGACTGGCCTGCTCTCGGGCGCGGGCGATCCATCCGCCTCCGTCAACCTTGTGCGCAAACATGCCGACGCGACCGAATTGACCGGCTATGCCAGCGCCAGCATCGGCAGCTGGGATACCTGGCGTCTGTCCGCAGATGTCGCAGGCCCGCTGACCGCCGACGGACGCGTGCGGGCCCGCCTGGTCGGCCGGTACGAGGAAGGGGACAGCTATATCGACATTCAGCACCGCAAGAAATGGGTGCTTTATGGCGTCGTCGACGCTGACCTCACGGATACCACGCTGGTCCGCGCTGGCATCAGTCATCAGGATACCAAGCCGCGCGGCATTACCTGGGGCGCGTTGCCCACCTTCTACAGCGACGGCTCGGTGACGGACCTGCCGCGATCGCAGACCACGGCGGCGGACTGGACCTATTGGAACACAACCAACCAGAACATCTTTGCCACCGTGCGCCAGGAATTTGGGGATCGCTGGAACCTCACGCTCAACTATAACCGTCTCAAGAACACCGGCGATACGCAGCTGCTCTATCTGTACGGCACCGTGGACAAGGACACGGGCACGATGGACGGCACCAATCCCTATAAATCGTCGGGGCAAAGCATCCAGAACAGCTTCGATGCGCAATTGAAGGGGCTGGTGCCTTTGTTCGGCCGCGACCATGAAGTGGTGCTCGGCGCGCTGCACAGCGTCCTCAAACGCCACACCGACAATTTCGAAGCGCCTTTGCCATGGCTCACCGACCTGCCCGTCATCGGGCAGGAAGGCGTGCCCTATCCCGAACCCATCTGGGGCACGACGCCGGTGCGCAACGAACAGGAACGGATCAAGCAGACTGGCTATTATGGCGCGATGCGCCTCAACATCGCCGATCCGCTCAAGGTCATATTGGGGGGCCGCATCGCCAGCTGGAAACAGACCGGCTATGCCTGGGGCGCGACCAGCGACTATGGCGACGACAATGTCTTCATCCCCTATGTCGGCGCGCTCTATGACCTGACGCCCAACCACCGGGTCTACGCCAGTTATACCAAGATTTTCCAGCCGCAGAATCTTTACGATCGCGAACGGCGGCTGCTCGATCCGCTGGACGGCAATGCCTATGAAATCGGCCTTAAGAGCAGCTTCTTTGGCGGCGCTTTGCAAACCTCGGTCGCGCTGTTCCGCATTGAACAGGATAATGTCGGGCAGATGGATGGGCCTCAGATCATCGTCGATGGGCTGTTGTTCCAGCCCTATCGCGCGGCCGCGGGCGTGGTCAGCAAGGGGTTCGAACTGGAAGCCACCGGGCAGCCGATGCCAGGCTGGAACGTCAATGCCAGCTACAGCCAGTTCAAGGCGGAGGATGCGGACGATGTTCCCGCCAACACCGACCAGCCGCGCAAGCTGCTCAAAATCTTTACCACCTATGATCTGGGCGGGGCGCTTGACGGCCTCACCGTTGGCGGTGGCATCAATTATCGCAGCAAGGCCTATTCGGACGGGGCCAATCCCGTCACCGGCGCGGCCTTCCGCTTCCAGCAGGACGGCTATACGCTGGTCGCGCTGATGGCACGCTATGCGGTGACGCCGCAATTGCAGCTACAAGCCAATGTCGACAATCTGTTCGACGAAAAATTCTACAGCAATATGGGCTCGTTCAGCCAGTATCGCTATGGCGCGCCGCGCAACTTCACCATTGGCGCGACCTACCGTTTCTGATGCGGCCGGGGGACGCGGCGTGCGCCGCGCCCCTCAATCCGCCACGGTCACTTCATAGGCCTCGCCGCTCGTCCCGACAGGATAGACTGACGCGCTGAAACGGCCCTCGACATAAAGGACGCGGCCGCCAGGCATCGCCTGCACGAACTTGCGAGCATGGTCGTCCAACCGCCGCCATTTGCCCCAGCCTTGAAGATCGCTCCTACCTGCCAGCCGCGCCGTGACGTCGGCGCAGGGCTCCTCCCAGAACAGCGTATCGGGCGCATGGCCGGCATAGGCATAGGCGATCTTGCAGGCGGGCTTGCCACGCAGGGTGAAATCGCTCTTGCCCAGCAGGCGCGACTGCGCGCTCGCACTGGTCGTTCGCGCCGTGATGGCCGCAGCGGCACGGGCAGGCGTGCCAGTCTCCTCCATCTGCCGCTGGGATGCGTCGCCCGCTGGCGCGCACCCTGCACTTGCCAGCAGCATCATCGCCCCGGCGGGGGCTAGCCTCCATCGCCGCATCTCGTCAGTCCCTCGGTTCAGTCCGGGTCGAACTCCACATGCAGGTGATTGTTGCTTGTATTGGCGAAGGTTTCAAACTCTACGTCGTAGCGTTCGCCCAATATCGCGCGCACTTCGTCCTGAAAGGCCTGGCCCTGCGCCGCGCTGATATTGTTGCCGCGGAAATCGAGCGCCTGGTCACTATAATGGAGCGACCCATTCATGTGGCGGCTGTCATTGCCGGACGTGATGACCGGAGTGGGCAGCCCCAGCCGCTGCGCCGCCTGCGCGACCGCGCGAATGGCCGGCTCCATTTCGGCATCCAGCCGGCTGATCTGCACAGCCTCGCTCTTGACGTGCACGCCATTAGCCGCCGCCGCCGCGCGCCCGTCGATCGAGCCGCTGACAGGAGTCTGGTCGGCCGGCGCAGTCTCAGCCGCAGCGGCGCCGGGCAGCTCCACGGCAAAATCATCGGGACGATAGCGGTCCAGTTCGGGCACCGTGCCATGATGGTGGACCGCATCGCCCCGGCCCAGCACTGGTCCGTCCAGCGCATTGATCCAGCCCAGATTGTTGGGGCTGCTATAATTGGGATTGGCGTAATTCAGGTGCGATCCCACGGACGATGGCGTGCCTGCCGCCCGCTCGGCCAGATAATCGTCCACCATCTGGTCGACGCGGGTGCTGATCTGGCTCTCAGGAATATCCTCCACGGCATTGCGGCCGTCGGCGCGGGCGATCGGCCCGTTGATGTCGGAAAACTGATTATAAGCATTCACCACGTCCGACACGCTGTCGCCCCAATGGCCCGACGCTGTGCGGTTCAGGATGGTGTCGATGATGCCATGCGCCTGCGCGTCGCCGGCTGATTGCACCCATTCGGTCTGCAGCGTCTTCTTGATGTTGGTGATGTCGGTTTCGCTGAGCGCCAGCGTGCCACCCTCGACGCGCGGCGCGCCCTCGACCGGCGCGACCTGCTGCGTTTCCGTCGCGGGCGCAGCCGTATCGTTGGCGGGGATCGACAGCTGGTCGCCCGGGAAGATGCGATTGGGGTCGGCGATCTGCGGATTGGCCGACAACAGCGCGTCCAGCCCGACGCCGTGGCGCGCCGCGATCTTGCCCAGTGTGTCGCCGAATGCGACCTCATAGCCCTGTGCGGCGCCCGCCGGCAGAGTCAGCTGGTCGCCGACATGGATCAGGTCGGGATTGCGAATGTCGTTGAGCGCCGCCAGCGTGCCGACATCGGTGCCGTAACGCTGCGCGATCTGCGACAACGTCTCTCCCGCGCGCACCTGATGGCTGCCGCCAGGCTCGTTCGTCGCTGTCTGCACATTGTTGGTCGCGTTGTTTTCAGCCGCTGAAACGCCACTCACCATCGACCCTGCTCCTGTCGTTGTGTCAGGGCAGTATAGTCTCAGGCGCCGGCCGCCTCGTCTCTAGTCGGACCGACTAGGTGACTGCGACCTATCGCGCGCCAGCCGCCATCCATCGATCCCATAACCATATGGTTATGAGTGCATGTTGAACATAGCCGCGCATGTGTCCTGTTCGCTGTCGGCTTGCGCCTATTTGAACAGGCTGCCCAAAATGCCGCGCACCAATTGACCCGCGATGCTGCCCGACGACTTTCGCCGCGACGCTCCGCCGAAAACCGCACGCCCCAGTTCATTGGCGACCTGCCGCCCGACAGAGGATGCCGCCGACCGCGTGGCCGATTGCACCGCCCGATCCAGATTGCTGGGCCGCGCAGCCTCGCGGGCCTGCCGCTTCAATTCTGCTTCGCGCTGCTTTGCCTCCAGCTTGGCCTGGGCCGCCGCTGCCTTTTCTGCTTCCGCTTCGGCTTTTTCGGCAGCCGCCGCCGCCGCCGCCGCATCCGCCCGCGCCGCTAATATCTCTTCGGCCGATTCGCGATCGATCGCCTCGTCATATCTGCCGGCGCACGGGGAAATGGACTGGATGATCGCACGCTCCTTGGCATCGATCGAACCCAACCGCGACCGGGGCGGGGCGATCAGCGTCCGCTGCACGACGCCCGGCGCGCCATCCTCCTGTAACAGCGAAACCAGCGCCTCCCCGACCTTGAGTTCCGTGATCGCAGTTTCGACGTTCAGGTCCGGGTTGATACGAAATGTTTCGGCCGCCGCCTTGATCGCCTTCTGATCGCGTGGCGTGAAGGCGCGAAGTGCATGCTGCACGCGGTTGCCCAGCTGCCCGGCCACATCCTCGGGAATGTCGATCGGGTTCTGCGTCACGAAATAGACGCCCACGCCTTTCGACCGAATGAGGCGCACCACCTGCTCGATCTTGTCGGTCAGCGCCTTGGGCGCATCTTCGAATAAAAGATGCGCTTCGTCGAAGAAGAAGACCAGCTTGGGTTTCTCCGGATCCCCGACTTCGGGTAGCGTCTCGAACAGTTCGGATAGCAGCCATAGAAGGAATGTTGCGTAGAGCTTGGGGCTTTGCATCAGCTTGTCGGCGGCCAGCACATTGATGTAGCCGCGCCCTTTCTCGTCCAGCTGAAGCATGTCGTGGATGTCGAGCGCAGGCTCGCCAAAGAAATGGTCGCCGCCCTGGGTCTCCAGTTGCAACAGCTGCCGCTGGATCGCGCCGACGCTGGCCTTGCTCACATTGCCGTAGCGCGCCGACAGCTCGCTGGCATGGTCGGCGCAATAGGCCAGCATCGCTTGCAGGTCGCCCAGGTCCAGCAGCAACAGCCCTTCGTCATCGGCATATTTGAAGGCGATCGACAGCACGCCTTCCTGCGTGTCGTTGAGGCCCATGAGCCGCGCCAGCAGCAGCGGCCCCATCTCGCTGACCGTCGTGCGCACGGGGTGGCCCTGCTGCCCATAAAGATCCCAGAAGATCGCCGGATTATCGGCATAGCTGTAGTCGGTGACGCCGACCTCCCGCGCGCGCGCCACCAGCTTGTCGGCATTCTTCGCGGTCGGCGATCCTGCCATCGCGATGCCGGAAAGGTCGCCCTTCACATCGGCCAGGAAAACGGGCACGCCGCGCGCTGAAAAACCTTCGGCGATGGTTTGAAGCGTCACCGTCTTGCCGGTTCCGGTCGCGCCTGCGATCAGGCCATGCCGGTTGGCCCGGTGCAGGTTCAGCGTCTGGGGAACGCCGCCGTCCTTGTCCGGTGAACCAAGGCCGATGAAAAGTCCGTCGCTCATCGCGATCCCCCACAAAAAAAACCGCCACCCCCGCGCCTGCGGGGATGACGGAATTAGCCGAACATCGCCCTCGCCCACAAGGGGAGAGGGCGTTTGTCCCTTACTTGTCGCGCATCCGCACCGGCAGGAAGATCGGCGGCTGGCCGCGACGCAGCACCTGCAGCAGGATGGCGTTGCGCCCCTGACCGGCGACCGCCTTCACCTGTGCGTCCAGCTCAGCCTGGCTGGTGACCGGGCGATTATTGGCGCTGATGATGACGTCGCCCCGGCGCAGCCCCTTGGCCCCCGCGTCGGTCGACCCGTCGACCCCCGTGATGACAATGCCGCGCGTGTCGGTCGGGATGCCGAGCTGGCGGATGATGCCGGGCGTCAACGGAATCGCTGCGATACCCAGCGACTGTTCGGCGGCCTTGCCGGGCGTCTGCTGCTGTTGCTGGCTGAAATCCTCATCATCCTGGCTCTGGGCGAAGCTGTTCAGCTCGTCTTCGGGCGGTCGTTCGCCCACGACGGCGGTCACCGTCATGCGCTGGCCGTTGCGAATGAGGACGATCGGCACCTTGGACCCGATCGGCTGATTGGCGACGATGGACGAGAGATTCTGGTCCGGATTCACTTCCTGGCCGTTGACGCTGACGATTACGTCACCCGCCTTGATCCCGGCCTTGTCCGCGCCCTTGCCTGGTTCGACGCCCTGGATGAACTCGCCGCTATTCTTGGCCAGTCCCAGCGATTCGGCGAGATCCTCGCCCAGCGGGCTGATCTGCACGCCCAGATAACCGCGCTTGACGGTCTGGCCCTTCATCAGTGTCCTGACGATCGGTTCTGCCTGTTCCGACGGGATCGCAAAGCCGATGCCGACATTGCCACCCGAAGGGGACAGGATCTGGCTGTTGATGCCGATCACATTGCCGCGCATGTCGAACATCGGGCCGCCGCTATTGCCCTGATTGATTGAGGCGTCAGTCTGGATGAACTTGTCGTAGGTGCCACCAGTGCCACGATGCAGCGCTGAGATGATGCCCGCTGTCACGGTGCCCGACAGCGCGAAGGGATTGCCGATCGCGACGACCCAGTCGCCCACGCGCGCCTTGCTGCTGTCGCCGAACTTGACGAAGGGCAGGGCCTTTTTCGGCTCGATCTTGAGCACCGCGATGTCGGTGGCGGCATCCCGCCCGACCAGCTTGGCGGTATATTCCTCGCGATTGGTCATCGTGACGGTGATCTGCTCGACACTCGCGCCTTCCGCGCCGGCCGACACCACATGGTTGTTGGTGACGATATAGCCATCGGCCGAAATGATGAAGCCGGAACCCAGCGATTGGGCCTGCCGGGTCTGCGGCTGGCCCTGGCCAAACAGGTTACCGAACGGCGTGCCGGCAAAGGGGTTCTGAACCTGGACGCGCTGCTTGGTAGAAATGTTGACGACGGCCGGTTGCAGTTTCTCAACCATGTCGGCCAGGCTAGCGGGAGCGCCGGCGGGCGCTGCGGCCTGCAAGCCTTCATTCTGCGCGACCTGCGCGCCGACATTGGAACTGGTTGTGACGGCGATGGCGGTGCCGCCGAGCAGCAGGGCGCCGGTGATGGCATAAGCGTAACGCACTCGTGAAGGTCCTCTTCTGGTCTTCAGGAAATGGAAGGCGGGACTCTGGGGAGAGCCGAGAAATGCGCCGCCTTGCCTTAACCCTCATTGAATGACACTGGTTCCGTAACAAAGCAGCCGCTTTGCCAGCGGGATTAACGTCGGCCCTGGAATTGCCGCAGGAATTCATTGTCCGGCGACAGGATGATGTTCGTCTCGCCGCTGCGTTCGGGCGCGAAGGTATAGCGATAGCTCTGCATGGCCCGGTAGAAATCGTAGAATTGCGGGTCCTTGCCATAGCTTTCGGCATAGATGCGGGCAGCGTTCGCGTCCGCTTCGGCGCGGATGATCTGCGCCTGCTTGGCGCCTTGCGCGCGGATGGTCAGCGCTTCCTGCGATCGGGCGGTACGCATCCGGTTGAACGCGCTTTCCAGCGGCGCGCCATCGGGCAGGTCGGCCCGCTTGATCCGCACGTCGACGATCTGCGCGCCATATTGCCGGGCGACGCGATTGAGGCCGGCCTCGATATTGTCCATCACCTGGCCCCGCTCAGGGCTGAGCAGGGCGGCAAAGGGGCGCTTGCCCAGTTCGTTGCGTAAGGCCGAACCCAGGATCGGCCGCAGCGCGTCGCTCACCCGTTCCTCATTGCCCGCCGCGATATACATGCGCAGCGGATCGACGATGCGGTATCGCGCGAACGCATCGACCTGCAACCGCAGCTGATCGGTCGACAGCACCTGCTGCCGCTCCATCTCGACCGACAGGACGCGCTTGTCGATCCACACGATCTGGTCGACGAAAGGCACGCGCAGGATGATGCCCGCGCCGGTCTTTCCAAAGGGTTCGCTCGCGCGATAGCTGTTGATGATATATTTGGGGTCGCCGAAGCGAACGACCACGCCCTGCTTGGTTTCAGGCACGATCGCGACCGTGCTGCCGACGATGATCAGCAGGACCAGCGCGATGATCGCCAGCGCGACGGGGTGACGCAGGAATCCGGGCATCACTGGCCCTCCGTGCTGGACGCTTCGGGCGTCGGGGTCGCCTGCGCGCGCCGCTTGATTTCGGGCAGCGGCAGATAGGGGGTCACGTTGCTCCCCTCGACGATGGTCTTATCGACATCCGACAGGACGCTCTCCATGGTTTCATAATACATGCGCCGGCGCGTCACTTCGGGTGCCAGCCGATATTGTTCATAGACCTTGTCGAAGGCGGCGGCCTCGCCCTGCGCCTTGGCCGTCACCTGCTGCGCGGCGGCGCGTGCTTCGTTAAGGTAGGTCTGCGCAGTCTGCTGTGCGGCCGACACTTCCTTGAACGCGTCATTGACGGCGGTCGGCGGGTCGGCCTGCTTGATCGCGACGCCCTGGATGCGGATGCCTGATTTATAGCCGTCCAATATCTCCTGCATCCGCTGTTCGACCTGCTGTTCGATCGTGGTGCGGCCCGCGCCCAGCGCGTCGTCCAGGCTGACGCTCGCCAGCACCGCCCGCATCGCGCTTTCCGCCACTTCGCGCACCGTGTCGTCAGGGTCGGAAAGTTGGAACAGGTAGAGTTCGGGATTACGGATGTTCCAGCGTACCGAATAAGCGAGGTCGATGATATTCTGGTCGCCGGTCAGTACCAGATTTTCGCTTTCCGCGCTCAACGATCCGATGTCGATGGTGCGGATTTCCTCCACGTCCACCGTCGTCACCGCCTCGAACGGGGCCGGCAGGGTCAGGCTGATCCCCGGGGACAGCGTGCGGCTATATTTGCCGACGAAGGTCACGACGCCGCGTTCCTGCGGGCCGATGCGATGCACGCTTGTGAGCAGCAGCCACAGCACCAGGATGATGCCGATTGCGATCGGCCACAGCGCCTTGCCGGCGGCCGAGGGCGGCATGCCGCCAAAGCCGCCATTGCGTCCGCCGCCACCCTGACCGAAGCTGTCGCGACCACGCCGCAACAGTTCTTCGATCGCGGAGGGACCCTTCTGCCCGCCGCCGGTCGGTTTGCCGGGTTGAGTCCAGGGGTTGCGCGGCCCGCCGTCGCCGTCCTTTGGTCCGTCCCCGCCGGGTCCGTCATTCTTGCCCCCCCAGGGGCCTTGGACCATCGCTGTGATCGCGGGCATCCACCCGAAAATTCTTCTCATGCCACCCTCTATAGGAAGGCTCTCGCCTGAAAAACAGTGCCAATGGGCGCGAAACTTGCCTACAGCGCATCGGCATGACCGATCTTGACGATTTCGCCGCCCGCCTGAAGACCCTGACCGATGGCCGCGCCAGCACGCCGCGGCTGCGCGACGGGGTGATGATGCTCTCTCTCGACGTGGGCGGCCTTGGTCCCGATCAGCGCGACGGGCTGATCGCGGCCATCCGGGAAGGCGGCCTGACCGTGCCCGGCGTCAGCGATGTGCGGATCGTCATGACTGCCGAGCGTCGTCCGCTGCGCATCCTGGTCGTTGCGTCGGGCAAGGGGGGCGTTGGCAAATCGACGCTGTCAGCGAACCTTGCCATCGCGCTGCACCGCCTTGGCCTGAAAGTCGGGTTGGTCGATGCCGATATTTACGGCCCGTCGCAGGCGCGGCTGATGGGCAGCGAGGATCAAAAGCCGGTCGCCCGCGACAAGAAACTGATCCCCGTCACCGGTGCGATGGGCGTGCCGATGCTGTCGATGGCGCATCTGGTCGAACCGGGCAAGGCGCTGGCCTGGCGCGGGCCGATGGTGAGCGGGGCGCTCGGCCAGCTGATCGACGCTGACTGGGGCGATACCGACCTGCTGATCGTAGACCTGCCGCCGGGCACCGGCGACATCCAGCTGTCGATGGTGCAAAAGCACAAGCCTGCCGGTGCGGTGATCGTGTCGACGCCCCAGGACCTCGCCCTCATCGACGCCACGCGCGCCGTCAGCCTGTTCGCGCAGGCCGGCGTGCCGATGGTGGGGCTGGTGGAGAATATGGCGGGCTATGCCTGCCCCCATTGCGGCGAAATTTCCGACCCGTTCGGTCAGGGTGGCGCGGAACGGGAAGCGGCGGCGCTGTCCATGCCGTTCCTGGGCCGCGTGCCGCTCGCCATCGATATTCGCCGCCAGTCCGACGCAGGCGATCCGCCGGCGGCAGGCGAAGGCCCCCATGCCGACGCCTTCCGCGCGATCGGGCAAAAGGTGGCGGCGTGGCTGGACCAGCCCGCCTGATCGGGGCTGACGGGGAACGTCTGGCCGCCTCGTGCATCTTCTGTCTTGACCAGATAAGGAGAAAGCCGTGCCGCTTACCCACCCGCAGGATATTGCCGCGCTGCTGGAGCGCACCCGCACCATTGCGCTGGTTGGCATATCGGATCGGCCGGATCGGCCGAGCTATGGCGTCATGGCCTTCCTTCAGGATCATGGCTATCGCGTGCTCCCGGTCAACCCGCAGTTGGCGGGCGAGCATGTCCATGGCGAATTTGTCTGGGGGCGCCTGTCAGACATCGGCGTGCCGATCGACATGGTGGATATTTTCCGCCGCAGCGAAGCGGCTGGCGAGGCGGTGGATGACGCCATCGCCGTGGGTGCCAAGGCGGTCTGGATGCAGATCGGCGTCGTGAACGAAGCTGCGGCGGCACGTGCGGAGGCGGCTGGCCTGGATGTGGTGATGGACCGCTGCCCCGCCATCGAAATTCCCCGTCTGGGCGTCGCGCCGATCCGCGCCGAATAGCTCTAGGCAGCAGCATTGCGCGCCAGTATCAGGCAGCTCATGGGGCGCGCACCGCGGAAGCAATTGGACAGAGGAAAGGGCCTCGATAGGCGGACGCTGCTGATCGGCGGCGGGGCGGCGGCAGGGCTTTTGCTCGCGTGGGGCGCCTGGCCGCGCACCTACGCGCCCAACCTCGCTGCCGGCCCTACGGAAACCATCGTCAACGCCTTCCTGAAGATCGACCGATCGGGCCAGATCATCGTTGTCGTCCCCCAGACCGAAATGGGGCAAGGGGTAACGACGGTTCTGCCGCAGATATTGGCGGACGAACTGGGCGCGGATTGGCGCACCGTCGCCGTGCAAAGCGCGCCGATAAGCCCACTTTACGCCAATGAGCTGTTAGCGCGCGAATGGCTGGCCAGCGATTGGACCCGGCTGCTGGGCGACGCCGGACGCTGGGCGATCGACCAATATGCGACCCGCAGCGCGCTGATGCTGACAGGCGGCGGCACGTCGATCCCGATGTTCCATGACGCCTATCGCGATGCGGGCGCTGCGGCCCGCGTTCTGCTGTGCAAGGCGGCGGCTGCGCGCTGGAGCATTCCCTGGGAAAGCTGCGACATACAGGAAGGCCTCATTTCCGATGGGGCGCAGCGGCGGATGAAGATCGGCGATGTGGCCGGCGAGGCGATGGCGTTCGACCTGCCGCCGATCCTGCCTTACCGGCAGGGACAGGATGGCCGGCTGGCGGGGCAGGATCTTGCGCGTCTGGACACGCCATCAAAGATCGACGGCACGCATAATTTTGCCGCCGACGTCCGCCTCCCTGACATGGTGTTCGCATCCATCCGACAGGGACCAATTGGCGATGCGACCCTTGCCGGGCTGGACGATCGTGCTGCGAGTAGCGTCACGGGTTTCCTCAAGCTGGTGAAGCAGGATCGCTGGGTCGCCGCGGTGGCAAGCAACTGGTGGGCGGCGAACAAGGCGCTGGACCTTGCGGACCCTGTTTTCACCCTGCGCGGGACAGCGGTCAGCAGCGAAGGCATCGACGCTGCGCTGGAGGCGGCATTTTCCAAATCATCGGGCCGCCGTCTCTATGCGCAAGGCGATCTGGAGCCGGTCTTCGACGGCGCGACCATATTGGCGAGCGAATATCAGGTCGATGCCGCCCTTCATCTCGCGATCGAGCCGCCCTGCGCCACCGCGCGCGTGACCCAAGGCGGCGCGGAAATTTGGATGGCTACCCAGGCCCCCGGTCTGGCCCGCGATGCCATAGCCGATGCGCTTGGCCTTTCCCGGGAGGCGGTAACACTTTATCCGCTCCATGCAGGCGGGTCCTTCGGCCGGGCGATGGACTGGGATGTGGGCGTTCAGGCCGCAATGATCGCCCGTGACATGGGGCGACCGGTGCAACTCCTATGGTCGCGGCTGGAGGATGTCATCCAGGATCGACCGAGCGCGCCGGCGCGCGCGCGCATGGCCGCCAAGGTCGGGCGCAATGGCGCGATCGAAGGCTGGCTGGCAAAGGTTGCCGCGCCCTGCGCGATGACACAGACATGGGCGCGCATCGCCGACGGCAAGCTGCCGCATGAAGCCGCGCAGGACGGGGCCGAAAGTGCGAACCGGCTCGCCGTCGCGGGCATGGTGCCGCCCTACGCCATTCCCAATTGGGCGATCGATCATTATCCGGCCGGTGTCGGCCTGCCGCTTGGCTTCATGCGCGGCAATGCGCGTCTGCATGGCACCTTCTTCACCGAAAGTTTCATCGACGAACTGGCGCATCTTGCCAATATCGAGCCCATGTCCTTCCGCATCCAGATGCTGGGCGGCAATCCCCGCCTGGCGCACTGCCTCACCACCGCGGCCGCGATGGGGGGCTGGCAGGGCGGCGTGGCCGGCAGCGGGCAGGGGATGGCGGCGCACATGATCAACGGGGCCTATGCTGCCGTCATGGTGGAAGCGTCCATGTCGGGTGACCGGCTTTCGGTCGGCCGGATCATCGCCGCCGTCGACGCTGGCGATCCGGTGCATCCCGATATCGCCCGCCAGCACATCGAAAGCGGCCTTGTCTTCGGCCTCGCCTTCGCAACCGGCGCATCAGTTTCTTATGCGCACGGCCTCCCGACCCGCGCTATCCTGGGCCGCATGAACCTGCCACGATTGGCCGACATAGGAGAGGTATCCGTCGAGATGATCCGCAGCACGGCCGATCCCGCCGGCACCAGCGATCTCGTCGCGCCGCTTATGGCTCCCGCCATCGCCAACGCCCTTTATACATGGACTGGCCAGCGCATCCGCAGCCTGCCCCTTGTAGGAACGCCATGACCCTGCCAGCCGATCATCCCGTCATCCCCGCGCCAATGGTGGGTGTGCTGCTTATCAATTTAGGCACGCCGGATGCGCCAGACCCTGTTTCGGTCCGCCGCTATCTGGCCGAATTTCTCTCCGACCGGCGTGTCGTGGAAATCCCGCCATTCCTGTGGCAACCGATCCTGCGCGGCGCGATCCTGACGACTCGGCCGAAAAAATCGGCCCACGCCTATCAACAGGTATGGATGACGGAAGGGTCGCCGCTCGCCGTCCACACGCGCGCCACTGCGCAGGCGCTTCAGGATGCTATGGGGGGCGGAGTGCTTGTCGACTGGGCAATGCGCTATGGCAATCCCGCCATCGGCGAGCGGCTGAAGGCGATGAAGCAAGCCGGGTGCGATCGCATATTGCTCGCGCCGCTCTATCCGCAATATAGCGGCGCGACTACGGCCACCGCCAATGATGCCGCTTTCGCGGCCCTGGCGAAGATGCGCTGGCAACCGGCGGTGCGCACCCTGCCGCCTTATCATGACGATCCTGCCTATATCGGCGCCCTGCGCCGCTCGATCGAAGGGGCCATCACCGCCTTGTCCTTCCGCCCCGATGCGCTGCTCGCCAGCTTTCATGGCATGCCCGAACGGACGCTGAAACTGGGCGACCCCTACCACTGTCATTCGGTCAAGACCGCGCGCCTGCTGGGGGAGGCCTTGTCAATACCGGTCCATATGAGTTTCCAGTCGCGCTTCGGGCGGGCCAAATGGCTTGAGCCTGAGACCGAAGCAACACTGGCCAAATTGGTGCGTGAAGGTGTCCGCAACATTGCCGTGGCAACACCAGGCTTTTCAGCGGACTGCCTTGAGACGCTCGAAGAGATTGCCATGCGCGCAAAACAGGCTTTTTTGGCCGCTGGCGGGGAAAATTTCGCCTATTTGCCCTGTCTAAACGCATCCGCGGAGGCTATCACCCTTTACCAGAGGCTTATAGGCCGCGAACTTTCGGGTTGGATGGACTGACCCTGTTTGGAAGAGGACGCTGATATGTCGAGAGTGGCGATCGTAACCGGCGGTACGCGGGGCATCGGGGAGGCGATCAGTCTCGCGCTCAAGGAAATGGGTTATGCCGTCGCCGCCAACTATGCCGGCAACGACGAAAAGGCCAAGGCGTTCACGGACAAGACCGGCATTGCCGCTTTCAAATGGGACGTGGGCGATCACCAGGCCTGCCTCGACGGCTGCGCGCAGGTTGCCGAAGTGCTTGGGCCTGTCGATATCGTCGTCAACAATGCCGGCATCACCCGCGACGGCGTTCTGGCGAAGATGAGCTTCGACGACTGGAACGAGGTCATGCGCATCAACCTGGGCGGCTGCTTCAACATGGCGAAAGCCTGTTTCGGCGGCATGCGCGAAAGGGGGTGGGGCCGCATCGTCAATATCGGTTCGATCAATGGCCAGGCGGGGCAATATGGCCAGGTCAATTATGCGGCCGCCAAGTCGGGCATCCATGGCTTTACCAAGGCGTTGGCGCAGGAAGGCGCCAAATATGGCGTGACGGTCAATGCCATCGCGCCCGGCTATATCGACACCGACATGGTCGCGGCCGTACCTGCCCCTGTGCTGGAAAAGATCGTCGCCAAGATTCCGGTCGGCCGGCTGGGGCAGGCCCATGAAATCGCGCGCGGCGTCGCCTTTTTCTGTAGCGAGGATGGCGGCTTCGTGACCGGCAGCACGCTGTCGATCAACGGCGGCCAGCATATGTATTGATGGACATGGGCGACCTTGACGATCCTGACGGGTCGCCCTTCGCCCCGCCGGTGAAGCGGAGCGTCACCATCGCCGGCCACCAGACCGCCATCAGTCTGGAACCAATATTCTGGGACGCGCTACGCCGCGCGGCCGGCGACCGATCCATTCCCGTCAACGCCCTGATCGCACGGATCGACCTTGCGCGCATGGCGGCCGACCCAGCGCCCAATCTGGCGAGCGCAATCCGCTGCTGGCTGTTTCTGCGGCTGGCGGCAATTGGTGATAAGAATTAGTTGCAATAGCATTTGACTATAAGAACGATTCGCAATAGCAGCCTCCTCGACAATATGGGGGAGACTATCCATGTCCAAAATCGCATCCACCTCTTTTCTTGCGCTCGGCTGCGTCGGCGCTCTGGCCTTTTCCGGTGCCGCGCAGGCGCAGACGCAGGGGGATGAAACCGCCCGCAAACTGGGCGGAATGACTGTCACCGACACCGCTATCGACGAGCCTGCGATCAAGGTCGACAAGCCGGAATCACCCAAATATGTGCGCCCGCTGCTGGACATGCCGCAGACGATTACCATCGTTGGCAACCAGACCATCCAAAAGCAGAATTTGCTGACCCTGCGCGACGTTTTGTCGACGATCCCCGGCATCACCTTCGGCGCGGGTGAAGGCGGCGGCGGCTATGGCGACAATATCAATCTGCGCGGTCAGAGTGCCAATACCGATATCAGCATTGATGGGGTGCGCGACAGCGCGCAATATAGCCGCACTGACCCGTTCAATATCGAACAGATCGAAGTCACCAACGGCGCCAATTCCGTTTATGGCGGGTCCGGAGCGATTGGCGGCAACATCAATATCGTCACCAAGCGGCCCAAGGGCTATGATGAGACGCTGGTTCAGGGCGGTATCGGCACGTCGGACTATTATCGCGCGACGATCGACAGCAATGTGCGCGTGTCCGACTTCGCGGCCGTGCGGCTCAATGCCATGTATCATGAAAATGACGTGCCGCGCCGCGACGTCGATCGCTACGAACGTTGGGGCGTTGCGCCCTCTGTGAAGCTTGGACTTGAAGGGCCAACCTCGCTGACGCTGCTCTACACCCATCAGGAAGATCAGAACACGCCGCTATACGGTGTGCCCTATTACAAGAATGCCTTTCACGACGGTATTCTGCCCGGCGTGCCCTACAGCGGCTATTATGGCTATCGCAATCTGGACAAGCAGGACCAGACGATCGATCAGGCCACCGCGATCTTCGATCATCGCTTCAGCGACGTCTTTTCCATCCGTAATCTGTCGCGCTGGCAGCGGGTTGAACAGGAGCTGATCGTCAATCCGCCACAGGGCGATTATTGCCTGGCCAGCGGTTTGCTGGCGAATGGCGATCCCTGCTCGGATACGCAGGTGCCCGGCACCTATTATCCTCGCGGACCACGGGGCGGTTTCCGCAATACCGAGAACCAGACCCTCTACAATCAGCTTGACCTGACCTTTGCCATTCCAGGTGGTCATAGCCTGGTGATCGGCACGTCCGCGCTGCAGGAAGATTACACGCTCGACAGCGGCAACGTGCTGCGCAATGTCGGTGGTGCCTTGCCCAACCCGACGCTCGATCCGATCGACATTAGCAATCCCGATGCCATTTATACCGGGCCCGTCAATCCGATCCGCACCCGGCGCGATGACGGCGACCTGTTCAACGTCGCCGCCTATGCCTTCGCAGCGGTCAAGATCGTGGAGCAGGTCGAACTCAATGGCGGTATCCGCTGGGAGCATAATCGCGCCCGTTTCCGGTCAGACAGCATCGCGACACCGGCGCTTGGCGGCGCATATAGCGCCGGCGCGCGGCAGCAGTCCACGGACGACCTCTTTTCCTACCGCGTAGGTCTGGTGTTCAAGCCTGTCGACTATGCCAGCCTGTATGTCGCTTACGGCAATTCGAAGAACCCGGTGAGCACCACCGTGCGATCGGGCTGCGGACTTGCCGATGAAGGCAACAACTTCACCGACCCCTGCAACATCAAGCCTGAACAGGCAGTCAATTACGAAATTGGCGGCAAGATCGATTTGTTCGACCGCCAGTTGCAATTGAGCGCGGCGTTGTTCCGTAATGAGCGCACCAACTACCGGGTCACCTCCAATGACCCGTTGGTCGGCGATCTGGCCGTCAATGACGGACGCAACCGGGTCAATGGGGTGACGCTGGGCGCCACTGGCAACATAACGCCCGCCTGGACGATCTTCGCCAATTATACCTATCTGGACACCAAGGTGATCCAGAGCATTTCCGATTATCAGAAATCGCAGGGTGTGGTCGATCTTCAGGCCGGCAACTCCATGACGAACAATCCGAAGCATTCGGGCAGTCTGTTCACGACCTACACGCTGCCGTTTGGGCTGCAACTGGGCTATGGCCTGACCTATCAGGGCAGCTGGTATCTTTCCAATGCGACTGGTGCGCCGATGTACAAGACGGACGATTATCTGGTCCATCGGGCGATGCTCTCCTATCCGGTCACGGAAAGTCTGACTGCGCAGCTCAATGTCCAGAATTTCACCAATGAGAAATATTTCACCAGCGTACGCAACAATGGCTGGGCCAATCCAGGGGAGGGGCGGTCCTGGGTCCTGACGCTCAATTACAAGATTTGACGTAGGTTTGGGCCGCGAGCGGCGGATCAATTGGCCTTGGCTCGATCCGCCGCCCCATTTTGTTGGCTTGCAAACGCCGCAATTGATTCGCATTAGTCTTCGCGCTATCGCGGGCTGACGGAAAGGGAGGCGCTGTCATGCTGCAAGCGGCAAGCGAGCCGAGCGATACGGACGATGTGGCGATCATCTTCGAGCCAGTGGTGAACGTCGCCAGCGTTCGGACCATGTCGCAACGGTCTGTGCCGGGTGAACGCTACGGAGTCCGTTCTCGTCCGAATGTGCCCGTGATCATTGCGATCCTGTTGATCCACATCCTGCTGATCGGCGCGCTGGTGCAGATTCGCAGCCATGTTACCAAGGCGCAGGATGCGTCACTGACTGTCGTCAATCTTAGTCCGCCACCCCCGCCGCCCGCTGAGGAAGCGCCGCCCCCGCCGCCGTCGCGGCCCGAAGTGGTCGCGCCGCCGCCGATCGTGCAGACACCGGTGCCGCCGGCACCCCAGATACGCACGACACCGGACGTATCGCCTCCGCAATCTCCAACACCGGTCGCGATCGCCGTTCCTGCTCCTTCGCCGGTCGTCGCCGCGCCGGTCGCGGCGCCCAGCCTGGTCCAGGGGGGCGACCTTGGCGCGCAGATGATTGCCGGCAAGCCGCCCCGTTATCCGGTTGAAAGCCGTCGCAAGCGGGAGCAAGGCACTGTTGTCTTGACCCTGACATTGGGTCTGGACGGTGCGGTTGAAAATCTGGTCGTTACGCAGAGCAGCGGCTTTTCCCGGCTCGACAAGGCTGCCAGCGAAGCGGTGCGCGGCTGGCGCTGGAAGCCGGTGCTGCGCAGCGGCCAACCGGTGCGCGTGCGTGGCGTCGTGGAAATCCCCTTCATCCTGCGGACCGACGCCGCCTGACGGACAGCCCTTCACCCCATGCTCATCCCCATTCCCGACCTACTCGACGCTGCCGGCGTCGCCGCCATTCGCGACTTGATCGACGCCGCCGATTGGGTCGATGGCAACATCACCTCCGGCCACCAGTCGGCCCTCGCCAAGCATAATCTGCAATTGCCCGAAGACAGCCTGGCCGCGAAGCGAGCCGGCCAGATGATCCTCGACGCACTCGGACAATCGCCACTGTTCATCGCGGCGGCGCTGCCGCTGCGCATCTTTCCGCCGCTGTTCAACAGCTATGCGGGTGGGCAATCCTTTGGCGTCCATGTCGACAATGCCGTGCGCATTCAGGCCGGTACGGGCTTTCGCGTGCGGTCTGACCTGTCCGTTACCGTGTTTCTGGAACCGCCCGAAGCCTATGAGGGTGGCGAGTTGACGATCGAAACCCAGTTTGGCGTGCAGCAGGTGAAGCTGCCGGCCGGGCACGCCGTCCTCTACCCTTCATCCTCGCTCCATCGTGTGGAGCCGGTGACAAGCGGGCGACGGGTTGCCAGTTTCTTCTGGCTCCAGTCGATGATCCGCGACGATGCGGCGCGGCAGATGCTGTTCGACCTGGATCGCAGCGTCCAGGGTATCGCCGCGCAGCTGGGGCAGGATCATGTGGAAGTCATCCGCCTGACCGGCGTCTACCATAATCTGCTGCGGCGCTGGGCCGACGTCTAGGCCGCGCGCGGCTCAGATGTCCTGCGCGATGCGGCCATACAGGTCCGGCCGGCGATCGCGAAAGAAGCCCATGCCCGCGCGATGGATGCGCGCGCGTTCCAGGTCGAGCGTTGCGACCAGCGCACCATGGTCCTTTGCATCCGCTTCCGACACATAGTCGCCCCATTCGTCGCTGATGAAGCTGTGGCCGTAGAAGCTCTGGCCGTCTTCCTCACCAATGCGATTTGCGGCGATCACCGGCATGCAATTGGACACGGCATGACCGATCATCGCCCGCCGCCACATGCGGCTGGTGTCAAGGTCCGCATCATAGGGTTCGGAGCCAATGGCGGTAGGGTAGAAGAGCATTTCGGCCCCCATCAACGCCATGCACCGTGCGGTTTCGGGATACCATTGGTCCCAGCAGATGCCGACGCCGATCGTGCCATATCGCGTCTTCCACACCTTGAAGCCGCTATTGCCAGGCCGGAAATAATATTTCTCCTCATAGCCCGGCCCGTCGGGGATATGGCTCTTGCGATAGACACCCATGATCTCCCCTTGATCATCGATCATGGCGAGCGAGTTATAATGATGGTGGCCGTCGCGCTCGAAATAGCTGGTGGGGATATAGACGCCTAGCTCTTTCGCCAGCTTGCGCATGTCCTGCACGGCGGTGTGCTCGTCCGTCGGCAGCGCGTTGGCGAACAGCGCTTCGTCCTCTAGGCGGCAGAAATAGGGGCCTTCGAACAATTCCGGCGGCAGGATGATCTTGGCCCCGCGCATCGCCGCCTTGCGCACATGATCGGCGACCAGAGCGATATTGTCAGCCCTGTCGTCGGAAAAGGAAAGCTGAAGTGCGGCGACGGTAACCTTGGTCATTCTGTTTCCCGATAGATCAGAGCGATGGCATTTGCTGGCTGCAGCAATGAAAGCTGCCGCCTCCCGACAATATGGCGTCGCTGCGCAATCCTACAATCTCCCGACCCGGAAAGAAGGCGCGGAAGGCGTCGAGCGCCGCTTGGTCGTTGGGCTGGCCATAAATGGGCACGATGACAGCGGCGTTTCCGATATAGAAATTCATGTAGCTTGCCGGAATCGGCTCGCCATCGACCAGCACAAGCCCGGGCGAGGGGACATCCACTACCTCCAGCCCGTAAGCCTGTGCGCGGGCGCGCGCGTCGGCGTAGATGGCGGCATTGGGATCGTCCGGGGTCGTGGCGACGGGAAGCGCCAGAACGCCCGGCGCAACGAAGCGCGCCAGATTGTCGACATGCCCGTCGGTATGATCGTTGCGCAATCCGTCGCCCAGCCACAGCATGTCCGACAGGCCCAGGCTTCCCGCCAGCAATGTTTCGATCTTCCCGCGATCAAGGTCGGGATTGCGATTGGGGTTGAGCAGGCATTGCTCGGTCGTCACGAACAGGCCCGTGCCGTCGGTGTCGATCGCCCCGCCTTCGAACACCCAATTTTGTGTTGACGTGGGAAGGCCGGTGGTCGCCGCCAGCCGCGCGCCGATATCCTCATCGCCCGGCATTTGATATTTGCCGCCCCAGCCGTTGAAGCCGAAATCGACCAGCGCGCGTCCGCCTGTGCCGTTCAGGACGGCGATCGGCGCGGTGTCGCGCAGCCATACGTCGCCGAGGTTCGCGACAACGATGCGGACAGATGCATCGACCATTGCGCGGGCGGCCTTTGCGTCCTCTTCATGGGCAACGACCAGCCGCACCTGCTCGCCCTTGCCGCCGCAATGCAGGGCGTTGGCAAAGGCGGCGATCTGCTGGCGTGCGCCATCGAATGCGCCGGGCCATTCGGCAGGGTTGGTCGGAAAGCCGATCCACGTCCAGTCGTGCGGCGCCCATTCGGCGGGCATGCGGAAGGTCATGTGCAATATCCTTGCCCGGCCTGACGCGCCGGATCATGATGGGTCGGAAAGGGTGCGCGCTCCATAACGCGCGATCACGGATCTGGACAGAGGGTTGCGATGATGAAGGCGGGTATCCCGACAGTGGCGATGGCCTTGCTGCTGTCGCTTTCGCTGTCGGGCAAGGCATGGGCGGACGAACTGCCCGAATGGCTGACTGGCGAATGGGTCCAGCAGCGCGGCGATCGCTGGGCGGAGGAAGTGTGGACGCTGCCGCGCGGCGGCACGATGATTGGCGTTGGCCGCAACGGGCGCGGCGAAAGCCTGCTGGGCTGGGAGGTCATCCGCATCGTCCGCGATGGGGCGGGCGATGTGATGCTCTATGCCGCGCCCGATGGTGGACCGGCGACGCCATTCAAGCTGGCCGAGCAGGGGGTGCGCGACATCAGTTTCGCCAACCCCGATCATGAGTATCCGCAACGCATCCGCTATTGGCGCGAAGGACGCCTGTTGATGGCGGAAACGTCGCGGATGGATGGGTCGCAAACCCAGAGCTGGACCTATTCCCCGGCCGGGAAATAGGTCCTTGCGCTGACTCATTGTCCGGCGCGATCCTTGTCGCGGATGGCGCGGAATTCATCGCCTTCAACCCAATTGGGCCATTCGGTGGTTTCGGCAAGCGCGCGACCCACGTCATAATAGAGTTTGAGGTCAGCCGCGACACCGCTCCAGTCCCAATTGGGATCATATTCGTCCTTGGGACCATGATAGCGGTTCTTGGTATAATCCTCGGCCGCCGCCATGCCGGCGGCGGTGCCGCCATTCACCAGATCCTCGCCGCCTTCGAAATAGAGCATCGGCAGACCATGCTTGGCGAAGCTGAAATGGTCCGAGCGATAATAATAGCCCTTCTCTGGCGTCGGCTCCACCGTCGCGACCCGGCCCTGCGCGGCCAGAGCGCGGTCCAGATAGGCGTCTAGCTGCGACTTGCCCTTGCCAATCACGACGACATTCTTTGCCAGACCGGCGACACTGAGCGCGTCCATGTTTACGCCGCCGACGGTCCTGGAAAAGGGGAAGACGGGGTTTTCGCCATAATAGGCCGACCCCAGCAGCCCCGATTCCTCCGCCGTCACCGCGAGGAAGACCTGGCTCCGGTCGGTCGGGCCAGCCTTCATATTTGCCTCCGCCAGGGCGACGAGCGCAGCCGTGCCGGTGGCGTTATCGACCGCGCCGTTGCAGATGTCGTCGCCGTCGGGCGCGGCCTGGCATCGGCCCAGATGATCCCAATGGGCGCTGTAGAGCACATATTCGTCCGGGCGCGTCTTGCCGGGCAGCAGCGCCACGACATTCTTGGAACTATGCTTGCGCAGGTCATTGTCGAAGGAGACGTTCGCCTTGACGCCCGCCAGCGGCACTGCCTTGAATCCGGGCTGCTTGGCGGCACGCATCTGCGCGTCCAGATCCATGCCCGCGCTGGCGAACAAGGCCTGCGCCTTGTCCTTCTGGATCCAGCCGATCGCGGCGGACTGGTCGGCATTGCCGTTGGCGCTGTCGGCGACATGCTGCGCACCGGTCCAACTGGACTGAACGACGTTCCAGCCATAGGCGGCAGGCACCGTGTCGTGCACGATGATCGCGGCGGCGGCGCCCTGTCGGGCCGCTTCCTCATATTTGTAAGTCCAGCGGCCATAATAGGTCATTGCCCGCCCGTTAAAGGTGCCATCGAGGCCCGACGTCTCATAGTCGGGATCATTGACCAGGATGATGACCGTCTTGCCCTTCACATCGACGCCGGCATAATCGTTCCAGCCCTTTTCGGGCGCGTTGATGCCATAACCCACGAACACGACCGGGCTGTCCTTCACCGCGATATGCGGCTGGGCCGTGCGATAGGTGCCGATCACCATTTCCGGGCCATAGGCGGCGGTGACGGGGGTATTCCCGTCACTAAAGCGCAGCGGCGACACATTTTTTGCGGTGATTTCGACCAGCGGGACATCCTGAAACCAGCTGCCATTGTTACCGGGCTTGAGCCCCAGCCTGGCGAATTCCGACGACAGCAGCGCCAGCGTCTTCTCCTCCCCGGCCGATCCGGGCGCGCGGCCTTCATAGGCGTCCGAGGACAATTGCTGGACCAGCCGTTTCATCATGTCGATGGATGGCGTCACGCCGGAAGCAGCAGGCTGAGCCGACGCGCCTTCTGGCGGCGCGTCGGACATGGTGGTGCAGGCCGGAAGAGCCAATATGGCGGCGATCGCCAGAATGGAACTGCGCAAGACTATGTCCCCTTTTCTTATCGGTAGAGGGGTGATGCCACTGGGCAGCGGGGAGAGCAAGCAAGCCGTTGCCAATATGTCCGCCTTGGCTTAGCCACCGGACTCGAAGGGACTTTGTGGGGGAATATTGGAGATGAGGGGAATCGCGAAAGCTGCGTGCATCGCGCTCTGGTTGGCGGGATCGGCGGCCACGGCTTTGGCGCAGGGGCAACCCGATGCCTTGGCCAAGGCCTTTGGCGCGCGTGAAACCATTTCGTCGGCCAGCCTGTCGCCTGATGGCCGAACGATCGCGCTGATCGCTTCGGGACCCGGACGGACAAGTCGCGCCTATGTTCTTGAGGCGCGCGAAGGCGCTGACATAAAGGTCGTGGCCTCGACCAGCGGTCGGCCCGAATATCTCCAGCGCTGTGACTGGGTATCGGCCGACCGTCTTGCCTGCCAGATATTTGGCGAGCAGCGCTATGGCGATGATGTCTATGGCTTTTCCAATGTCTTTGCCGTCAGCGCAAATGGCGCAGACACCAAATTGCTGAGCCAGCGGCGCGGTGCGAATGCGCTGAGCTATGATTTCAGGGGCGGCGATGTGATCGATCTGCTGCCCGGCGATGAGGACGCCGTTCTCATGACACGATCCTATGTGCCCGAAGCCACGGCTGGCAGCCTCATTGAAAAGAAGCTGGAAGGGTTGGGCGTTGACCGGATCGACACCCGCAGTGGCTCGGCCAAGCGGATCGAATCTCCTGATAAACTGGCGGTCGATTACGTCTCTGACGGGCAGGGCCAGGTCCGCATCATGGCGCTTCAGGAAAACCGCACGTCCGGTTATGCCAAAGGCACCTATAAATTTCTCTATCGGCCGGTGGGAAAGTCGGGATGGAGCAATTTGTCCCTATACGATACGCGGGACAATAGCGGTTTCTACCCGGTTGCCGTCGATCCGACAAAGAACGTCGCTTATGGGTTTGAAAAGATGAATGGTCGCGATGCGTTGGTCACGGTCGCGCTGGATCCTGGTCGTGCCAAGACGGTCATATTCTCGCGCCCAGACGTGGATGTGAGCGCGCTAATCCGGGTGGGTCGCGACCGGCGCGTCGTCGGCGCCAGCTACGTCACCGACCATCGCCAGGCAGTCTATTTCGACGAACAGGCAAAGGCGCTGGTGTCGTCGCTGGGCAAGGCATTGGGCGGCAAGGCCATCAACATCAGCGACATGAGCAGCGACGGCAACCGCGTCCTGATCTGGGCCGGCAGCGATGTCGATCCCGGGCAATATTATCTGTTCGATCGCGCAGCGCGAAAATTGTCTCCGGTCATGCCTGATCGCCCAGAACTTGCCGGACGCACGCTCGCCGTCATGCAGTCGATCCAGTATCAGGCGGGCGACGGTACGATGATCCCGGCCTATCTCACGCTTCCGCCCGGCAAAGAGACGGCAAAGGGCCTGCCGGCTATCGTCCTGCCCCATGGCGGCCCGGAAGCGCGGGACGAATGGGGTTTCGACTGGATGGTCCAATATTATGCGGCACGCGGTTTCGCCGTGCTGCAACCGCAGTTCCGTGGTTCGGCTGGCTTTGGCGAGGCATGGCTGATGCGCAACGGCTATCGTTCGTGGCGGACGGCGATCAGTGACGTTGTCGATGCCGGGCGCTGGCTGGTGGCGCAAGGCATTGCCAACCCCGATAAGCTGACGATCGCGGGCTGGTCTTATGGCGGGTACGCAGCATTGCAGGCGCAGACGGTCGATCCTGCGCTGTTCAAGGCAGTGGTGGCGATCGCGCCGGTGACGGATTTTGCCGATCGGATGCGGCGCAGCCAATATAGCGCCGACTATCTGCTGCAACAGCAGCGCATGGGAACCGGGCCGGAGGCTGCGGAGGCGTCCCCGTCCAATCATGCCGCCGCATTTCGCGCACCTGTGCTGATGTTCCACGGCACCGACGACAGCAATGTCGACATAAGCCAGGCGCGGATCATGCAAGCCAAATTGCAGGGAGCCGGCAAGCGCAGCCAGTTGATCACCTATGACGGATTGACTCACAGCCTGACGGACAGCGATGCCCGCGCGGACATGTTGCAGAGGAGCGCAGATTTCCTGATGGCCGCTGGAAAATAGCGCCTGTTTTTCTACGCCAGCATCATTTCAAGCGCCGGGGTCAGATGTTCGCGCGGTCCGTTATCGGTGCGCACGATCATACGGGCGGCGAGGCCATGTTCGCGCGCGAGGCTCAGACCTTTTCCGGGGCCGGCGACAGTGATCGCCGTAGCCCAGGCGTCCGCCATCATGGCGCTGTCGTGCAGCACGGTGACGCAAGCGACGCCATTTTGGATCGGCGCGCCTGTCCCGGGGTCGATGCTGTGGGACAGTCGCTTGCCCGCGACCATATGAAAACGCCGATAGTCGCCTGAGGTGGCGATCGCCAGTCCGCTTAGGGCCACGCGCATCGGTGGCAACGCCATGCCGGGTGGCGTTTCCATATCCACCCACCATGGCTGGATATCCGGCTTGACGCCTGCCCCCCGCAATTCGCCGCCAATCTCGATCAGGAAATTGGCTGCCCCCAGTGCTCGCAGGGCGTCGGCCACGGCATCGACGGCAAAGCCCTTGGCGATGCCCGAAAAATCCAGCGCCACATCGGCAAGGCGGCGAGCGCCATGATCGCCCAATTCAACAGAAGTGGCGGCGCTACCGCATGCGGGCGCTTCGTCGGCGACGTGCGGGCCGAAGCCCCATTGACCGACCAGTTGGCCAAGGGCGGGATCGAACGCGCCGCCCGACAATCGCGAAATGTCCATTCCGGTGCGAAGCACTGTCATCATTTCGACAGGCAAGGTCATCCAGGCGCCGATCGGCTGCCGGTTGAAGCGGCTGATGACCGAATCTGCGTCCCAATTGCTCATCTGGGCGATGACCATGTCCAGCTTCGCTCTTATGGTCATTTCCGCATCTGCCGGCGGATCGACGACCGATGCGGACCATGTCGTACCCATCGTCGGGCCGGAAAACCCCGTGATCGCACCCCGCCTTTGCCTGCCGCGGAAAATTTCGGGCGACAGGCCTGGCGCGATCGCGATGCGAGGGGCGGTCGTGCCAGTGACGGTCAGGGCGCCTGCACCTCAAGCGTCGTGACGTAGGAGGCCCGCCGCTGGCTTGGCGGTGCATCGGCTTCGCCAGCGCCTTCGCGCCGGCCGCCCACAGTGGCATTCAGCCAGAACATGCCAGGTTCCGGCCAGGTAACGGCAATCTTGCCGTCCTGGTCGGCGGTCAGGTCCATCTGCCCCAGGCTGTCGCGGTAGCGAATGCCGCCAGGGATCACTGTGACGCTCAGGCCCGATGCCGGCTTCCCGTCTAGCAGGAACTGAAAGGTCGCCGCTTCGCCCGCAACAAGATCATTGGGATGCGTGACCGGCACCATTTCGATGCCGTCGCCCGTCGGTGTGAACAGATTGGTGGTGGGCGCACCCAAGGTCACGAAAATTTCGTTGCGGTTGATGGAGTCATTGGCCTGCACGTCGGTCGCGCCTGCGGGAAGGGCACTGGCCAGCTTGTCCCTGGTGATGCCACGGGGCAAGCGTTCCCGCTTCCCGTTCAGCATATAGCTGCCCATCAGGCGGTTCGCCACCGAGGCGATGCGGTAGGTTCCAGGCTTGGTCAAATGGACGTCGAACGTCGAGCGGTAGCGGCCCTTGGCGGCGTTTTCGATCGTCCCAGCGGCACCATCCGGCTCGGTAACGACGATGCCATCTATCGGTAGCGGGAAATGCTCGAAATAGAACAGGTCGTTGGAGATGGCGGCGTCGACCGTGACCCAGCTTTCCGTGCCCGAAAGCGATGTCGCCGAAGGCAGCATCCATTGGCGATGCGCCTGCGCCAGGCCCGGTGTCAGCAGCAACGCAGCAATTGCTGCGGTCCATAAAGTCCTTTTCATCATCGCCCCCTTCATTTGCCGAATGTCAATGTGATAGCGCCCAGTTCGCTTGCGCCCTTTGCCCGGACGGTCGTCCCGGGCTTTGGCGGCCAGGCGAAAGGCAGGCGCAGCACTTCACGTCCGCCCACTTCACGCGCCGCTTCAACGATCATCGTGTAATTGCCGGGTGTCAGAGACCCGAGCGGCCCCTTGCCCGAAGTGAAGGCGAGCTTCTGTTCGCCAGGTGCCCGGGTCGCGCCAGTCACGCCATCGGCCGGGAACGTCATCGTTCGACCCGAGGCCCGCCACCATTGCCGCACATCGCGCAGCCATTTGGCGCCTTCGCCATTGCGCATGTCATAATCATACCAGACCGACAGGGTGCGTGGTGTAGCGCCCTGCTTTTCGATCCACACGGCGACATAGGGTCGGTGATATTCGGCGACGGTGAGGCGCGGGATGGTGATGGACATGGTCAGCGTTTGAGCGTGGGCGGGCAAAGCGGCGGCACTGGCCGCCCCGGCGGCCGCACCGGTCAAAAGCAAGGAGTGACGAAGCTGCATGGGTGATGATCCCTTCAATGAATGAAGATGATGGCGACGATGGCCGGGATGGCGAGGCCGGCAGCCACCAGCGGCCATGTGCTGGGACGCCTGCGGGCATGGAGTTGCAGCAGCAGCAGTCCGGTGAGCGCGAACAGGAAGCAGGCCACAGCGAAAATATCGATAAACCATTTCCACGCCGATCCCGCGTTGCGGCCCTTGTGGAGGTCATTGAGGTAACTGATCCAGCCGCGGCTCGTGCTTTCGCTTGTCACCTTGCCGCTATGGCGGTCGATTGCGACCCAGCCGTCTCCACCGGGGCGAGGCAAGGCCAGGTAGACTTCGTCCGCCGACCATTCGGCATCGGCCCCGCTGCTTTGGCCCATTTCCTTATCCAGCCACAGCCGCACGCCGTCGGGCAACGGCTTTTTGGCGTCCGGCGCGTCACTGACGGCGATCTGCGCCAGCAAGGGGGCGGGCAGGGTGCCGCTCCGCTCAACAATAGTGGGCGCGCCTTCGACGTCGGCGGCGTGGTTGAGAGTGATGCCAGTGAAGGCGAACAACAGGAGCCCGATCAGGCTGACGGCCGAACTGATCCAATGCCAGCTGTGCAGTTGCTTCATCCAGAAGGCCTTGGCGCCGCGTCTGGTCTTTTCCCCTTTGCCTCTGCTTGGGGTGTGGGAAGTGCCATGCATCGAGATAAGTCGCCCCGTATCAACACCGTCGCAATAACGCGAACGACTCGCAGTTGCAACGGATTCTCGCCGGCAGGAACGTCATAGCGGGAAATGCCGCTCATCGCGCCGTGGAAAGCCGATGATCCACCGCGTCGCACCAAGTCGTTTTCTTGACGTTATGATGTTGTCGGTCTAGCGCCGACACGCCGGATGCCGGAAAGCTACGATAGGCGCACGCATTGCGGTGCCATCTTACCGGCGCGCTTTTGCGAACAGAAGCGGTGCCTTTCTGGGAATATTATGATGCTGATACCGGCCGTTGCTGCGGGAATGATGATGATGGGGACTGCCGCGCAGCAGCCCGATCCGCAAGGGACGGGCGCTTTGTCGCGGGCGGACCAGACCGCGCCAATGGCCGTCCATCCGGCACCGGCCGGTCCGACAGTCCAGCCGACAGAGGGTCAGCCCGCGGATGAAGACGTGGTCCAGGATATCGTCGTGACCGGAGAGAAGGGCGCGCCGCCGGGCGATCCGATGGAAAAGCTCAATGCCAAAAGCTTCCAAGCCGTGCAATCGGTCGACAAAGCGGTCGTGGAGCCAGTGGCCAAGGCGTATAATAAGGGCCTGCCGCGACCGGTGCGCAAAGGGCTGCGCAACTTCTTTTCCAACATTGGCGAGCCGATCGTCTTTGCCGCCTATCTGCTGCAATTGAAGCCGGGCAAGGCCGCCGAAACAGCGGGGCGCTTTGGCGTCAATTCGACGCTGGGTTTCCTGGGCCTGTTTGACGTGGCGAAGCGCAAGCCGTTCCATTTGCCCCATCGCAACAATGGCTTGGCCAATACGCTGGGCTATTATGGTGTCGGTCCCGGCCCTTATATGTATTTGCCGATCGTGGGCCCGACCACATTGCGGGATATTGTGGGGGATACGGTCGACAAGATGATCCTGCCCTTGTCCATCGGCGAGCCGTTCAATCAGCCGACCTACGTCATTCCGGCCACGGTGCTGAACCAACTAGGCGAACGCGCAGCATTTGACGAGACGATCCAGAAATTGCGCAAGGACGATGATCCCTATGCCGCCTATCGCGATTTATATCTGAAACAGCGGCAGGCGGAGATCGACGCGTTGCATGGACGCGCTCCGGATGAACCCGTCGTGCCTGTCTATGGGCCGGGGATCCCGACGCCGAAAGACAATGGCGCATCGTCCGGGGTGGCCACGCCTGCCGTAGATTGAGGAGGTTGGCCCGGGAGGCAGGCGCGCCTGCCTCCCGGCGTTCGGGACCTCAGCGCCCCAGAAGGCCGCGCGCCTGGCCCGCAATCTCCGCCAACATCGCCACATTGGGGTTGGCCGCCGCCTTGGCGCGCTGCACCAGGCTGCGGAACTGGCGAATGCGGGCTGCCTTGGCTTTCAGCCATTGTTCGACATGGTCCGACACGTCCATGGCGGATGTCTGCGCCAGAAAGTCCAGTCGCACCTGCTGCATGTCGCGTGCGACGCCGAAATCAGCAGCTTTCCCATGGATCGGACGGCTCCATCCGAGCCGCGGTGGACTGGACCAGTCGATGCCGACCGCTTCGCCCAGATGCGTGAAGGCACGGGTGAGGGCGACTTCATTCATGTCCATGCGGGACGCCAGAGACGCAATGCCGACCGCGCCGTCCAGCTTGAACAGACCCGCCGCGCGCCGCGCCAGAGGTTCGGGCGCGCCCAGTCCAAGCAGCCGGTCGGAGACACTAGCGGTGCGACGCTGCGCCTCACTGGTCAGCAGCTCATCGACCTGTTCGGCCAGTTTTTGCACGCCAGGCGCCAACCGTGCATGACCCTGCGCCGGCAAGGTTCCCGTCGGGAGGGCGCGCAGGATATCCGCGATCTGGGCGCGCATCCCGCTGGCAATGGTCGCAAACAGACCCAACCGTGCGTCCTCACCCATGTCCGCGCTGTCGATATCGGCCCAGAGATCACGAATGCCGTATAGCCGTTCGGCGATCAGGAAGGCATTGGCCAGATCCGCAAGTGAGCAACCTTCTTCTTCGGCCAGTTCGAACGGATGGATGAGGCCCAGGCGGTTGACGATGCGGTTTGCCACCTTGGTCGCGATAATCTCCTTGCGCAGTGCGTGCGCGGCGATGGCGTCGGCTTCCTTTTCCTGCATGGCCGGGGGGAAAGCGGCCATGAGTTCGTCGATCATGCTGTCGTCATTGGCTAGATCGCCATGTTCGATCGCATCTTGCAACGACAGTTTCGCGGTCGAAAGGAGGACCGCCAGTTCGGGCCGGGTAAGCCCCTGACCATCCTGCCCGCGCCGCAGCAACTGGTCGTTGGCGGCAAGCCCTTCGACCTGGCGGTCCAGCCGGCCGGATTCCTCAAAGGTTTCGATCAGGCGGACATAGCTGGCAAGATCGTCATTACCGCCCGCTTCGGCGATGGAAAGGCCAAGAGCCTGGAGCCGGTTATCCTCCAGCACCAGGTCGGCGACCGCATCCGTCATGCTTTCCAGCAACGCGTTGCGCGCATCAAAGGGAAGGCGGCCTTCCGCCATTTCCTTGTTCAGGGCGATCTTGATATTGACCTCATTATCCGAGCAATCGACGCCAGCGCTGTTGTCGATGAAGTCGGTATTGATGCGCCCGCTCCTGAGCGAGAAGGCGATGCGTCCCGCCTGGGTGACGCCCAGATTGGCGCCTTCGCCGATTACGCGGACCCGCAGTTCCTCAGCGTTGATGCGCAGGCGATCATTGGCTGGATCGCCCACGTCGCTGTGGCTTTGCGTACTCGATTTCACATAGGTGCCAATGCCGCCAAACCAGAGCAGGTCGGCCGGCGCTTTCAAGATCGCGGAGATGAGCGCGGACGGCTCCATTTCCGTGTCCGTGACGTCGAGAATGGCCTGCATCTCCGGGGTGAGGGCAATGCGCTTGAGGCTGCGCGAAAATACGCCGCCACCCTTGGAGATCAAAGACTTGTCATAATCTTCCCAACTGGACCGGGGAAGCTGGAACATCCGGTTGCGCTCCTCCCAGCTGCGCGCGGGATCGGGCGTCGGATCGAAGAAGATGTGGCGATGGTCAAAGGCAGCGACCAGCTTGATCGCCTTGCTCAGCAGCATGCCATTGCCGAACACGTCGCCCGACATATCGCCGCAACCGACCACGCTGACCGGTTCGTTCTGAACATCGATGCCCATTTCGGCAAAATGGCGCTGCACGGAAATCCATGCGCCACGGGCCGTGATGCCCATCGCCTTATGGTCGTATCCGTTGGAGCCGCCGCTGGCGAAAGCGTCGCCCAGCCAGAAGTCCCGATCCTGCGCGATGGCGTTGGCGACATCGCTGAAGGTCGCGGTGCCCTTGTCAGCGGCGACCACGAAATAGGGGTCATCTCCGTCCCGCACTACCACCTCGGTGGGATGCTTGACCTCTCCCTTGACGATATTGTCTGTGACCGACAGCAAGGCGCGGATGAAGATGCGATAGCTTTCGGTGCCTTCGGCGAGCCACGCGTCGCGATCGGCCTGGGGATTGGGCAGCTGCTTGGGATAGAATCCGCCCTTGGCCCCCGTTGGCACGATCACGGCATTCTTGACGCGCTGCGCCTTCATCAGGCCCAGGATTTCCGTGCGGAAATCATCGCGCCGATCGGACCAGCGCAGGCCACCGCGCGCAACCGGGCCGGCGCGCAGGTGGATGCCCTCGACGCGCGGGCTGTAGACCCAGATTTCGCGCCAGGGCAGGGGAGCGGGCAAGCCGGGAATCTGCGCGCTGTCGAGCTTGAACGCCAGCGCTTCGGAAGCGGCCGACCCATAGAAATTGGTGCGCAACGTCGCGCCGATGACAGCGCGCAGCAGGCGCAGGACCCGGTCTTCATCAATCGCCGTGACTTGCTCCAGCCCCGCGTCGATGGCGGCGTTGGCTGCGGCGATGCGATCGTCGGAATCCGCCTGTGCTGCGGGCTCATGGAGCGCTTCGAACAGGGCGACGAGGTTCATCGTGACATCGCGCGCCCGACGCAGCGTTTCAGCGAAGGTCGCCATGCCATAGGCGACTCCGGTCTGGCGCAGATAGCGATAGAGCGCGCGGAACAGCACGACCGATCGCGGCGACAGGCCGGCTGTGACGATCAGTTCGTTGAAACGGTCGTTTTCTGCACGCCCTTCCAGCACCTGGGCGATCGCCTCAGTCACGATTTCGGCGCGATCGACCACCAGCTGCGCGTCGCCGCCCGAGGGCAATTCCAGCACAAAGCGCTGAACATGGCCAAGTGCGCCGCCGTCGATAGGCGTGGTCATTTCCTCAATGACGCGGAACCCGAAATTCTCGAACGCGGGCACGACTTCGGACAGGGCTGTCGTATCGTGGCTGTAGAGTTTGAGACGTAGCCGCTCGGCGCAGTCTTCCGGATTGCGGTAGACGCGGATGGATTTGTCGCCAGGTCCGGAAAGACCATGGATCAGCCGAATGTCGACCGCCGCCTCGGCCGGACCGGCGCCATTGCGATAGGCCAGCGGGAAGCCGGCGGCATAACGCTGCGCCATCGCGGCGGCGCGGCCGGGTTCTTCGGTTAGCGCCAGCGATTCCTCGACCGCGGGCACCCATCCGCGCACCATCTGCTGCAATTGATGATCGAGTGTCGGTGCGTCCGGGACGGTGCCGCCATCGCGCAGGTCGAGCGTGATGCGCAGCAACGCCAAGCCGCCCTCTTCAAGCGCAATCGACCAGCTGAGCACCGGACCATTGGCGGCGCTGGCGAGCATATTCTGAATGGCGACGCGGCGCGCGGTCGACAATTCATCGCGCGGCAGCCAGACGAAGGCATAGAGATGGCGCGCCAGCGCACTGGTCGCGAGCGCCAGCTTGGGACGCGGGCGATCCGTCAGCGACATGAACGTCAGGGCCAGCCGCTCCAGCGTGTCGCGATCAAAACCGATGGTGATGTCGTGGGGCAGCGCCGTCAGCGCGTGGGCAAGCGTCTTGCCTGCATGGCTCATCGGCTCGAAGCCGAATTTGTCCATCAGCGTCGAAAGCGCCGAGCGCAGCAGCGGCACCTTGTCCGGCGTCGCGGCAAGACCCGAACTGGTCCACATGCCCGCATGAATGGACAGCGCGGTTACGTCCTTGCCGGAACGTACGGGCACGATGACGAGATCCAGCAGCACGTGCCGATGCACACGCGAAAGCCGGCTGGACTTGATGATCAGTGGCGTGCGCTTGCCTTCCTCAAACCAGGAAAAGGCGGCGTCCAGAGACGCTGGCGCAACCAGGGCGCGGTCGTGGCGGGTGCATATGCCCAGTGCCGCGTTGCTGCTGCCGTCACGTGCGACGACCTCATGCCCGGTCTGGGTAAAGTGGCGGGCAAGGAACCAGCGCAGCAGCGCCGCCCCCTCCTCATCGGCGACAGCGTCCGCGTCGGCCGTCATGGCGGCTTGCATTTGCGCCCAGTCCGCAACGGCCGCGCGCACGTCCGCCAATGTTTCCGTAAGCGCTTTCTCCAGCGCCCGGCGCGCCTTCGCATCCGCCCGATCCGCTTCGATGTAGATCATGGATTCGCGCCGGGCGCCCGGCGCATCATCGTCCAATATGGCGGTCAGAGCACCGCCGGCATCGCGCTCGACCGAGAGGATGGGATGAAGCAGGCGATGGATGGTGATGTCGGCGGCGGCAAGCGCGTTGGCGATGGAGTCCACCAGGAAAGGCATGTCATCATTGATGATGGCCAGCCGCATGAACCGGCCGGTCGCGCCTTCGCCCAGTGTTTCGATGACGATTGCCGGCTCGCCGGGGCGCCGCCCGTTGGCGACGCGGCCCAGGAAGGCCCCAGCCGCAGCGAGCGCCGCCTGATCCAGTCCCTCGCTTTCACCCGGGAGCGCGCCCTTGCTCAGCGCGCCTTGCAACGCCTCCAGGATGTTCTGGTCAACGTCCTTATTCTTCGCTTCCACCAGCGCCGTCATTCGCTCACCTCTCAACAGCGGTCTTCACCCGCTCTAGTCTGAACGGAGGAGGCGCTGGATGGCCGCCATGCGACTCCTCGGCTCGGGATCGCTTATATGCGCTGCACGGCAGAAACGCTCAAGTATCGAACGAAATAAAATTTCGGAATTGTGAAATAATATGATGCAGCGCAGCATGCGGCACCAACTGGCGCCGCGCGATGCCCGGCCTCTATTACGTGACTAAGTTACGATGTCGAGAGGCGGGGCCTGGCGTGCGCCGATGTGAGCTGTCAACGCGATGCGGCGACGATGACCCGCTGGCCCAGATCCGAACCTTCCGGCAGCGCGGCGACGATCGACAAGCTGCCGTCTTCTTCGCGGCGGGCGACAACAACGGCCAACCCATCTGGATCGGTACTGACCGCAACAGGGTCCAGCGCCGCAGCCGACTTGATGACATCGCGCGCGGTCTGGCGGCGATCGGGACGCATGGGCGAGGCGGCGCGTCGCTTGGCGCGCTCGTCACGCACCACGGCCTTGAGGCCGCCGACATAGGCCGTCAGATAGTCCGCCAGCATCCCGACGCCCAGTCCGCTGCCCAGCGCATGCTCCAGCGCTGTCGCATATTCGGTGATGCGTGTCTTGTCATAGGTGGCGCCGAAGACGAGCTTGATGACCGCCGTCATCGGGCTGCGCGCCTGCGCCTTGACGCCATAGTCGGCAAGCAGTTCTGCATAGTCGTCGGGCCGGGCGCGGGCGACCAGGGCGAAATCATAGCAAAGGCTGACGGCGCGGTAGAGCGCGGCATGACTGCGTGCTTCGCTGATGCGCACACGAGCCGCGCCGTCGCGGGCGAGGGCGAGCCAGTCGGCCAGGGAGGCATCGTCGGCCGGACATTCCATGCCGGCCAGGTCGAGCGTATCTTCGTCAATTTCATCGGGGGCCGTGGCCATCGCATCGCTTGCGGGACCATCGGCCCAGATCGGCGTGGCGGCTCGCGGCGTTGGAGCGCTCCGCAACGCATCGCCCACTTCCCGCTCCAGCCCGTGCAGCATGTCACTGCTGACGGTTTCCTTCCAGTTGATGACGCCGAACACAAAGTCGATTGTGTCACCGTCAGAAGAGAAGGGCATCAAAATGCCGCGATAAAGGATTTCGGCGTCGCGCTGGTTGATGAATTCCGCTTCGAAGCCGATCGGCGCGGCGTTGGCGATGATCTGGAGATAATGGTCGGTCAGCCGAGAGAGCAAGGACCGGGCAGGCACATCCTGGATATAGTCGATGGTGCCTTCGATCGCACATTCCTGGCGCAGCGCTGAGCCAAGATAGACGATGGCGGGGTTTTCCAGGCCCGTGCTGAAATCCAGCAACACGCTGTAAGGCCCGAAATCCTCAAGCTGGTCCGGCGCCAGATCCTCGATCGAGGGCAGCGCGCGGTCGCCCAGCAGCGATGCCCAGTAATTATAGGCCCGCACCTGCATCCGGCGCTCATCCGATCCGACAGCGGGCGGGCTTTCGATCGCGGCGTCGTCGCCATCGTCGAAATCATCCTGATCATGGGCGACGTCCTGTCCCCGCAGAGTGTCCATCCAGTCGGTTCCTGTCCTACCGCAAAGCCTTGGCCGGACCGCGATTGTCGCAGGGGATGGTAAAGAGGGGGTAAATGGAGAGCGCAAGAAAAGCGGATGAGAGGATGATTTGCCCGCTTGTCCAATCGCCCAACCGCTGTTATCTGCCCCGCCATCGCCGCTTTAGCTCAGTTGGTAGAGCACATCATTCGTAATGATGGGGTCACGTGTTCGAGTCACGTAAGCGGCACCAGTACCCCCTCCGCCAGCATCCGTTCAGGGTTGAAAAAACGGCGGAAATCTGCTAAAAATTCCATCTTTCAGGTCGGGTGCGTTCGCCGCCGTCCACCCCCATCCGTGCCCCGCTGGGGGTATTTTGTGGGGGTATGACCCCAAGGCGCGAATCTCGATACCCCCTGAAGCGATTTGTAGCAGATGGGATGACATCGCGATGGCGCTTTCGGATGCGAAAATCAGGGCTTTGAAGCCTAAGCCCAAGCCGTTCAAGGTGGCGGACGAACGCGGGTTGTTCCTGCTGGTCAGCCCTGGCGGCAGTCGACTGTGGCGTGTGAAGTTCCGGATCGACGGCCTGGACGCCAAGGGCAAGTTCAAGAAGATAGAAAAGCTGCTGTCCTTGGGCGCTTATCCGGACATCTCGCTGAAGCGCGCGCGGCAGCTTCGGGATGAGGCCCGCGAAACGCATGCGGCGGGCCTTGACCCCAGATTTGAGAAGCAGAAGGCGAAGGCTGCCGCTCGGATAAGCGCCGAGAACAGCTTTTCCAGGGTAGCCGAGATGCTGTTGGAGAAGCAGGAGCGCGAAGGGCTTGCCGAGGCGACATTGGTGAAGCGACGTTGGTTCATCAAGCTTGTCTTCCCGGTCCTGGGCAAGCGCCCCATTGCCGAAATACAGCCTCTGGAAATTCTGCTTGCCCTGCGGCCCATCGAGAAGAAGGGCCGGCATGAAAGTGCCAAGCGCGCGCTCAACTTCGTCGGGCAGGTTTTTCGCTATGCCGTGGCCTCGCAGCTGGCGCCTGCCGACCCGACGCGCGATCTGCGCGGCGCGCTGACGACGCCGAAGGTCAAGCACCATGCCGCCATTCTCGACCCCGATCAGGCGGGCGAGTTGCTCAGGGCGATCGACGGCTACGAAGGACAACCGATCACCCGCTGGGCACTCCAACTCTCGGCGTTGCTGTTCGTACGGCCCGGCGAGCTAAGGAAGGCCGAATGGGCCGAGGTGGACGCCGTGAAGGCCGTTTGGCGCATCCCGCCATCGAAGATGAAGGGACGTGTCGAACATCAGGTTCCGCTATCGTCACAAGCGCTGGCTGTCTTCGAGGAGGTTAGGGGGCTGACAGGGCGGGGCAGATATGTCTTCCCCTCGATCCGGAGCACAGCCAATCCCATGTCCGAGAATACGATCAATGCCGCCTTGCGGCGGCTCGGCTATTCCGGCGACGAGATGACCGCGCATGGGTTTCGATCCATGGCTTCCACCCTGCTGAACGAAAGCGGCAAATGGCACCCGGACGCTATCGAACGCGCGCTGGCGCACAAGGACACAGATTCGGTTCGGGCGGCTTATGCACGCGGTGCCTTCTGGAATGAGCGTGTCGAAATGGCGCAGTGGTGGAGCGATTATCTCGATAGTCTCAAGGGCGAGCGAAAGGTTTTAAGGCCTGATTTCGGGCAACGGACGTCTGCGTCTTCCTCCTGACCTTGGCTTGACGGGCTGTCGCATCTATCCGGGCGTACCCGTTGGCACCGAATGTCGCCCTCCGATATCGACCCTTTGTCGTCATTCAGCCGCCAATTCTCGTTCCTAGGTGCAGTCCGTCCGCTAACCGGCAGGTCGCGACCAAAACACGCCATACCGAACTGGACGCGAGAATGGCTTTTTCCGCCTGAACCGGCCCTCTCACACGCCTGTCGGCGCGCTTTCGGCGTTTCGCCAGAATCGCGCCGATAGCGAGGCTATGCGTTCGATCTTGCCCGCGCCCAATCACACGCGTCGCTCACGCCGAAAAACTGGTCGACCGAGACAGCGCGTTCCACGCCGTCATCTCGGCCCGCATCGCGTCGAGCTTGTGATCAACTAGCCCAAGCGCATCCTCGCCAAGGAACAGGCGTACCGGCGGGGTATCGGCCTCGACCAGCCGCAGCACGGCTTGCGCCGCCTTCGCCGGATCGCCTGGTTGATTGCCGCTCTTGGCCTGACGCGCCGAGCGGATCGGGTCCATCACCGCATCATAATCGCCGATGCTGCGCGGCGTGCGATCCATCGACCGGCCCGCCCAATCTGTGCGGAACTGGCCGGGAGCGAGCGCCGTAACACGGATGCCTAGGCCGGCAACCTCTTTGCCCAGCGCCTCCGAAATGCCCTCTAGTGCAAACTTGCTGCCGCAGTAGAAGGTGATGCCGGGCATGGTGATGAAGCCCCCCATTGAGGTGACGTTGATGATGTGCCCGGCACGGCGCGCACGCATGCCCGGCAGCACCGCCTGCATCATCGCGACAGGACCGAAGACGTTAGCGGCGAACTGGCGCTGGAGATCGTCCATCGAGGATTCTTCCAGGACGCCCTCGTGGCCATAGCCGGCATTGTTGACGAGCACGTCGATCGGCCCGGTCGCCGTCTCGGCACCGCGTACGGCGTCTGGGATTGCCGCAAAGTCGGTAACGTCGAGCAACAGCGGATGTGCGCGATCGGGCTTAAGGGCTGCAAAGGGGTCGGCATCTTCGGCGCGGCGCACCGTTCCAATCACCTTGTGGCCCGCAGCGAGCGCGCCTTCGGCGAACGCGCGGCCAAGGCCTGAGCTGACGCCGGTGATGAGGAAGGTCTTGGGGGCGATGGTCATGGGCGACTCCTGGTTGCATACAAACTATATCATGATATAGATATGAGAATGACCCAGAACAAGTGCAACCCACCCACTGGCCTCCAACGCGGCGCACCCGTCCGCACCCGCATCCTCGATGCAGCCGAACATCTGATGCGACAGGGCAAGGCTGACTTCTCGATGCGCGACCTCGCTTCTGAGGCTGGGGTAAGCTTCGCAACGCCGTTCAATCACTTCGGCAGCAAGGCCGGAATCATGCAGGCCCTGTCAGGCCGACGGATCGATGCGATGGAGGCGCGCTACCGTGCCGCATCGCCCCCCGGCGACGCGGCGGCGCGTGTCGGCGCGGCGGTGGACATTGCCGCCGCCGTGATGCTTGAAGAACCGCTGGTCAGTCGCGGCGTCATGGGCTGGCTGGGCACCCCGGCGCCCGATCCCGGCTTGGTCGCGGCGCGGTCGGCCGCCTTGTGGGCTCTCGCCCTGGATGACGGCGACGGCCTCAACGCAGCGCGGCGTTCGGAAGCCCTCACCGAATTGCCGCAGCAGCTCGCCTTCGCTTTTCGCGGAGTCCTGTCCTTTTGGACCGCTGGCGAGCTGGCCGACGCCGCGCTCGCGCCGCAGGCGCGCGCGTTGGCGATGACGCTACTTGGCAGCTATGGTGGATGAGCGGCAGACCGGCTCTTTCAGGAACGCGAAGGGCTACCCCAGCGAATGTCGTGTTTCGGGAGGACCCGACGTTCGGGCGGCCCAGGCAGATCGGCCGCTTTGTCCCAAAATCCGGCGGTAGCACCCGGCGGCAGTCCAGATTTCGCCGTTCGCTAAACGGGACGCGAACGTCCGGATTTGACGGGAGCTGCCGATCGATCCTCATGAAACCGACGGTCGGCAGCCGCCCCAGTAGCGGACATTCCGAGGGCTCGGGGGTGACTGCGGATCATGTGCCTGTTAGGTGAGATCGCTAATGGCGATCGGAAGTCGATCAGCCTTCAGGAGAGTATGCGTGCTTTTTCACACCATGGTCGGATCGAACGACATTGAACGGTCCAAGCGCTTCTACGACACGGTGCTCGCCACCTTGGGTGCAGGGGAAGGGACGAAGAACATCGCCGACAGCGGCCATACACGTCTGATCTACAATAACGGCAACGGGACCAACTTCATCGTCAGCCAGCCGATCAATGACGAACCGGCAAGCGTCGCCAACGGCAGCACCGTCGCCTTTTCCTGCGACTCGCCCGAGCAGGTGAAGCAGCTTCACGATACCGCCGTTGCTGCTGGCGGGACCTCGATCGAAGCTCCGCCCGGACCGCGCGAAACTGCCTCCATGGGCACCATCGAACTGGCCTATTTTCGTGACCCCGACGGTAACAAATTGTGCGGAATTCATTTTCCTGCCTGATCCGTCCGGCACCAGCCCGCCTCTGACCCCTAGCGGACCTCGATCATGCGATCCAGCGAACGTCCGTGTTCCCG
The DNA here is from genome assembly GCF_000153545.1 of Sphingomonas sp. SKA58. Lineage (NCBI taxonomy): Bacteria > Pseudomonadati > Pseudomonadota > Alphaproteobacteria > Sphingomonadales > Sphingomonadaceae > Sphingomonas > Sphingomonas sp. SKA58. The sequence goes on along the minus strand of NZ_CH959307.1, from coordinate 1,064 downwards.
ACCCCAAAAGCCAGCGCACTTTCCCGATAGCTGCCCGGTTGGTGGCGAGGTAAAGGGTCTGATCTGCCCCCACCGAGTGGACCGATTGGTTTGTTAGTTCATTAAGCTCATCGCCGCCATATCCGGACGGAGGTGGAGCGAAGCGGAACCGGAGGCCGGATATGGCGGTGTCGCCGTTTCCGGTGCCGGCGGCCGGTAGCCCAGGCTGCTATGGTATAGCGCGACGATCTGGATGAGAGGCGGGCGTCAATCAGGATGAGAACAGATTGTCGCGACTGTTCCTGTTTGGCTGTGTTGATTGACGCTGGCAAGAGCTATTGGGCGGGTTGATTGTCGCGGAGCGACATTTCGTCGACGGCTTTGATTGTCGCGTAGGTTGGTGGTCTGCCGGCCTTTGATTGTCGCTGGATGGCAGCTCGGCGGCGGTAGCTCTCGACGTTCATCTCGAAGATGGTGGCGTGGTGGACAAGGCGATCGACAGCTGCCAGCGTCATGGCAGGATCGGGGAAGATCCTGTTCCATTCGCCGAAGGGCTGGTTTGCCGTGATAAGCATGGACTTGCGTTCGTAGCGGGCACTGATCAGTTCGAACAGAACAGAGGTCTCGGCCTGATCCTTGGCGACGTAGGCCAGATCGTCGAGGATCAGCAGATGATATTTGTCGAGCTTGGTGATGGCAGCTTCGAGCGCGAGTTCGCGACGTGCGACCTGGAGCTTTTGGACAAGGTCAGAAGTGCGGGCGAACAGGACGCGCCAGCCATTTTCGATGAGGGCAAGGCCGATGGCGGCGGCGAGATGGCTCTTTCCTCCGCCCGGCGGCCCGAACAGGATGAGGTTGGCGCCCTGTTCGAGCCATCCATCGCCAGAGCACATCGCGGTCACCTGAGCGCGCGAGATCATCGGCACAGCATCGAAGGCGAAGCTGTCGAGGGTTTTGCCCGCAGGCAACCGGGCATCGCTCAGATGCCGTTCGATCCGACGTCGATCGCGCTCAGCCATTTCATGCTCAGCGATGGCAGCAAGCAGGCGTGCACCAGGCCAGCCCTCCTTGTCAGCCCGTGCGGA
>NZ_CH959308.1:86423-616423 GCF_000153545.1 Sphingomonas sp. SKA58 | reverse complement strand
TGGCGGGGATCGCAAGATCCTCAAGATCGACAGGTGTTCGTAATCACAAATATATCTGGCTGAGTTAATGACCACATGCGCCGGGACGATCCGTCAGGATTGTCGTTGGTGGTGTGGGCTCTCAAGCGTGAGGTAAGGGCATCTGGTGAATGCCTTGGCATGTACAGGCGATGAAGGACGTGGCACGCTGCGATAAGCGTGGGGGAGCTGTGAGCAAGCTTTGATCCCGCGATTTCCGAATGGGACAACCCACCTTCACCATTTAAGACTGGTCCAGCCTTCTGGCTGGCCCCGTGTTAAATGGGAGAGGTATCACTAAGCTGAATAAAATAGGCTTTGGTGAAGCGAACCCGGAGAACTGAAACATCTCAGTACCCGGAGGAAAAGACATCAACCGAGATTCCGTTAGTAGTGGCGAGCGAACGCGGACCAGGCCAGCGCCTGATATTTAGTTAGCAGAACGATCTGGAAAGTTCGGCCATAGCGGGTGACAGCCCCGTATGTGAAAGCGAAATATCAGGACTTGAGTAGGGCGGAGCACGTGAAACTCTGTCTGAACATGGGGGGACCACCCTCCAAGCCTAAATACTCGTACATGACCGATAGCGAACCAGTACCGTGAGGGAAAGGTGAAAAGCACCCCGATGAGGGGAGTGAAACAGTACCTGAAACCGGATGCCTACAAGCAGTGGGAGGGTCCTTGAGACCTGACCGCGTACCTCTTGCATAATGGGTCTGTGACTTAGTGTATCATGCAAGCTTAAGCCGTTAGGTGTAGGCGCAGCGAAAGCGAGTCTGAATAGGGCGCCCATGAGTATGATGCATTAGACCCGAAACCCGGCGATCTAGGCATGACCAGGCTGAAGGTGCGGTAACACGCACTGGAGGGCCGAACCGTTTAATGTTGAAAAATTATCGGATGAGTTGTGTTTAGGGGTGAAAGGCCAATCAAGCCGGGAAATAGCTGGTTCTCCGCGAAATCTATTGAGGTAGAGCGTCGGATGATTGCCGTTGGGGGTAGAGCACTGGATGGATGCGGGGGTCGCGAGATCTACCAATTCTAACCAAACTCCGAATACCAACGAGTCTAGTCCGGCAGACAGACGGCGGGTGCTAAGGTCCGTCGTCAAAAGGGAAACAGCCCTAACCTACAGCTAAGGTCCCCAAGTCACGTCTAAGTGGGAAAGCATGTGGGATTTCCAAAACAACCAGGAGGTTGGCTTAGAAGCAGCCATCCTTTAAAGAAAGCGTAACAGCTCACTGGTCTAAATAAGAGATCCTGCGGCGAAGATGTAACGGGGCTCAAGACGTGCACCGAAGCTTAGGGTTCAGTCCTTTGGACTGAGCGGTAGCGGAGCGTTCCGTAGGCCGTTGAAGCGGGAGGGTAACCGACCGTGGAGGTATCGGAAGTGCGAATGCAGACATGAGTAGCGATTAAGAGGGTGAGATGCCCTCTCGCCGAAATTCCAAGGGTTCCTGCTTAAAGCTAATCTGAGCAGGGTAAGCCGGCCCCTAAGACGAGCCCGAAGGGGGTAGTCGATGGGAACCACGTTAATATTCGTGGGCCTGGTGGTGTGTGACGGATGGCGTAACTTGTTCGGCCTTATTGGATTGGTCCGGGCAGGGAAGTTGTCCCAGGAAATAGCCCCACCGTATAGACCGTACCCTAAACCGACACAGGTGGAATGGTAGAGTATACCAAGGCGTTTGAGAGAAGTATCCTGAAGGAACTCGGCAAATTGCCTCCGTACCTTCGGAAGAAGGAGGCCCCACATAAGCGCAAGCTCTTGTGGGGGGCACAGGCCAGGGGGTAGCGACTGTTTAGCAAAAACACAGGGCTCTGCTAAGTCGGCTTCAAGACGACGTATAGGGCCTGACGCCTGCCCGGTGCCTGAAGGTTAAGAGGAGGAGTGCAAGCTCTGAATTGAAGCCCAGGTAAACGGCGGCCGTAACTATAACGGTCCTAAGGTAGCGAAATTCCTTGTCGGGTAAGTTCCGACCTGCACGAATGGCGTAACGACTTCCCCACTGTCTCCAGGATATGCTCAGCGAAATTGAATTCTCCGTGAAGATGCGGAGTACCCGCGGTTAGACGGAAAGACCCCGTGCACCTTTACTGCAGCTTCAGAGTGGCATTAGGAAAGAACTGTGTAGCATAGGTGGGAGGCTTTGAAGCGATGACGCCAGTTGTCGTGGAGCCATAGGTGAAATACCACCCTGTTGTTTTCTGATGTCTAACCTCGCACCGTTATCCGGTGCAGGGACCCTCTGTGGCGGGTAGTTTGACTGGGGCGGTCGCCTCCTAAAGAGTAACGGAGGCGCGCGATGGTGGGCTCAGGACGGTTGGAAACCGTCTGTTAGAGTGCAATGGCATAAGCCCGCCTGACTGCGAGACTGACAAGTCGAGCAGAGACGAAAGTCGGTCATAGTGATCCGGTGGTCCCTCGTGGAAGGGCCATCGCTCAACGGATAAAAGGTACGCCGGGGATAACAGGCTGATGATTCCCAAGAGCTCATATCGACGGAATCGTTTGGCACCTCGATGTCGGCTCATCACATCCTGGGGCTGGAGCAGGTCCCAAGGGTTTGGCTGTTCGCCAATTAAAGTGGTACGTGAGCTGGGTTCAGAACGTCGCGAGACAGTTTGGTCCCTATCTGCCGTGGGCGTCGAAATTTGAGAGGAGTTGACCCTAGTACGAGAGGACCGGGTTGAACATACCTCTGGTGTACCTGTCGTCGTGCCAACGGCGCAGCAGGGTAGCTATGTATGGACGGGATAACCGCTGAAAGCATCTAAGCGGGAAGCCTCCCTCAAGATAAGATTTCATCGAGCCGTGATAGACCATCACGTTGATAGGCCGGATGTGGAAGTGCGGTAACGCATGGAGCTAACCGGTCCTAATTGCTCTGTTCGCGCTTAAACGGTTCTTCATTGAACCGCAGAGCCCCACCATCAACGACAGTCCTGATAAAACTGTCCTTGCCATGGTGGTCAGAAAACATAAGCCAGATACCAGATTACCCAAACGCACGGGCATCGATTAAACCCAATTCAAAAGCGCCAGCTCCATTGCTTGGTGACCATAGCGTCAGTGACCCACCCGATCCCATCCCGAACTCGGACGTGAAACCTGACTGCGCCGATGGTACTGTGGCTCAAGCCCCGGAAGAGTAGGGCGTCGCCAGGCATTGAAGCTCGCGCTTTTGATACATAAAACCCATTCACTCACCCTCGCGGCCAAGCGGCAACGGCCCGCAAGCCTGTCCTGAGCGACTGACTTGTCAGTCAGTCGAACGGGCCAAAGGCCGCCCGAGCTTATGCGAGGAAAAGCCAAGATCACAGATGTGATCGCCGGCGTTTGAGGACAAAATACCACGGCGCGGGGTGGAGCAGTCCGGTAGCTCGTCAGGCTCATAACCTGAAGGTCACAGGTTCAAATCCTGTCCCCGCAACCAACCTGAGGTTCAAAAAGACCAACAACGTCTTAAACGGACGTCATGAAAATGCCTATTTTCAGGCTGTTATCTCATGTAACATGGTTTCCAACAGGATCATAACCGCCCAGGTGGTTACCATGAGATTTGTTGGTAAATTTGTTGGTGCAAAGTTAGGATTCAAGTCTCGCGCACGGCGTCCAGGAGACTGATCCGTGCTGACTGATACCCTCATCCAATCCATCATCCCTGCCGCCCGGCCTATCAAAAAGGCCGATGGTGGGGGCCTGAATATCTGCGTTCTGCCCAATGGCCGACGCGAGTGGTGCTTCTCCTACCGTTTCCATCATAAGCAGAAGAGCATCACGGGAGGCGACTATCCGTTGATGAGCATCGACCGCGCCAGGGTCTGGCGTGAGGAGATGAAAGCGGCTCTCTCCGCCGGGAAAGATCCGGCCAACATCAAGCGCCAGCTCAAATATGAGGATCAGGCTGAGCGGACCACGTTCCGCCAACTGGCCTACGAATGGATGGTTGCCAAGCGACCAGGATGGTCTGATCGCTACGCCGGCGTGATTGAGCGCCGGCTCGAGGCAGACATCTTTCCCACCATCGGCAAGCTGTCGGTCCGGTCAATTCTCCCGCGTGACATGCTGGGAGCCCTCAAATGCATCGAGGATCGCGGAGCGACGGAAATGGCGCATCGCGTGCGTGCCTATTGCAGCGAGATCTTCCGCTTCGGCATTCCCGATGGCCGTGTGCTGACCGACCCCTGCAGGGATTTGGGAACGGTGATGCGCAAGCGCGCCGCAGTCACGCATCGATCGAAAATACCGATCAAGGAATTGCCGCACTTCTATGCGGCACTCAACGCAGATACGGGCTCCCGGCTCAGCCATCTTGCTTTGCGTTGGACAATCCTGACGATGGTCCGGACCACCGAAACCCGGCATGCGCAATGGAGTGAGTTTGAGGGACTGGGCGGACCTGAGCCGCTTTGGCGAATTCCGGCTGAACGCATGAAGATGCGGGTCGAGCATCTCGTGCCGTTGCCGCCCCAGGCGGTCGCGCTGCTCCGGGAGATCAAGGAGCTCAACGTCTACGGGAAATATGGCAATGAGCGCTTCGGCCAATATCTGTTCCCCGTGATCGGAAACCAGGGTGACACCATCAGTTCGAACCGCATGCTGGTCTTGCTCCAACGGCTAGGGGTTGGCGACAAGGCGACGGTGCATGGGTTCCGTTCGATCGCCAGCACCGTGCTCAACGAGACGGGCCTGTTCAAGCCCGACTGGATCGAACTTCAACTGGCGCATGTACCCGGCGGTGTTCGCGCCGTCTACAACGCCGCCCGCTATCTGTCCCACCGTCGGCAGATGCTCGAATGGTGGGCGGACTATCTCGACAAGGCCGAACAGGCTTCAGCGGCGATTGCCATCGAAAAGGCGACGCCGGCAAAGCCCAATGTCAGGGCGCTGGAGTGGTTTCAGTCGTCCTGGTAGGCGCTCGGCGCTTGCATCCAACGTAATATCCGCGATAGGCGCCAGGCGACCGCTCTGGCGCCTATCTTCTCTGGTGCCGGAAAGGTGCCAAGATGGATGTCGCGATAGATGGACGCTTTGGGCTTGCCCGTCTTCGCGATCACGGCTCTCAGTCGCAGAAACTGCTCTTTACTTTCGTCCATTTGCAAACCAACTTTCTTGTCGGTCTGCCCGCTGGAGCAGTATGCCGGTCGTGTTGCAAAGGATCAAGATGGATCAGATGAAAAATACATTGCACGGCGATTGTATGAAATCATCATGCAGCAGGTCCAGAATTTGGAGAGACGGCGATCTGGGAGAAAAGGAGGGAGGAGGATTGTCGTAGGCAGTGCGTTTTCTGTTTGAGAATTCAGCAGACGTTATGGCCCTATCAGGGGTACTGTTTCCCATATCTATGACCTTGAAGAGGTGGTAGATTTTGAAAGATCGGCGGCAAAGTGTTTGGGCATGATGGAAAATTCTCAACATCAAGGGCAGGCATCAGTTCGGCTCAGGGATTGGCTATGGCGCCCATGGCATGCGAAGCTTTGGTGGGCTGCGGTGCCCGTCTATTGGCTGGGGAGGCTCGCCTCGCTTCGATCGGAAGCAGTGGCGGAATTCTATCATTCTGCCCTCGCCGGACATCTCAATGTGATCTTTTTCCCGCCGCTCGTTGCGCTGATCCTGTCCTACGGCTTCCTCAAGCGATGGTTGGCTTTATTGCCAGCAGTTGAGGAAGGGGCTATCGACGAAGATGAGTTTTGGCCCCGCCGCCGATATGGTCCATCGCGAATGCCGAAGGAGTTCGATCCGCTCGATCCTGCCTCCGGCGCGTTGTGGGTCGGAAGTACATTGAACCCGACGAATCCGGGCTATGTTAATCGCGCTTCTTGAACGTCGGATCGCCGTCGAACAGTCCGTTGCCTATATCCGTTGAAAATCGACCGTTGCGGAGTAAAGACGATTGCTCAAGCGACGTCACCGGAGCATTGATATCTGTAGTGCCGCGACCGGCATCAGCCTGCCCAAGATATCGGTTTCGGAGCCCTTCTGAACCCAGAATTTCGCTTGCTAGTTGATCTGTGAAGGCGGCGGCCGGATTTGTTGTCCGAGTTGCATGACGTTCCGCATTGGCGATCGCCTGGCGGACGTCATAATTCACAATGTTGAGCTGGGAACTGGCGGTTTCGCTCGTGATGCCGCTTTCCTGGCTGGAAATGCTCAACGAACCAGCGGCGCGTCCGAGCGCGTGCCTGCCACCTTTTCTCGCCTTTTCCGATCCGCTCGCTGTGGACCCTGCGACATCGGCCCCTACCGCTATGCCGAAGGTGTTCTGGTCCTGTGCGGATCTGGCGATCGATCGGTCCCAACCGGTCTGGGCCATGATCGCTTGCACATCCCTCTGCAGCGTATCCGCGACCTGCGGCCTCAGACGCCAGTTGCCCTTGCGATCCATCTCGAACCCGCCCCGTAGCCAGTTCGCCATGGCGACCCGGCCTTCGGCGCCGCCGCCCATGAAATGCTCGATCGTGTCTGGGCCAGCCTGCTTGCCGGCCTCGAACCGCGTGCTGGTGTCATTGCGGGCGGATTTCTCGAACCCGGCGCTGCTCGATACCAGCAGGTCGTTGTGGGCAAGGCTGAACCGGGCATGGCCGCCATTGGCGACCGCGCCCAGCTGGCTCTCGTTGAGGAGGCCCGCCTTCCACATCTGTGCCGCGGTCGCGGGTGTCAGGTTGAGGCTGAAGTCACCATTCTGGTCCATGGCGATCTGCCGCTTGCTCATCTCGATGCCGTTGGCGCGTAGCAGGCCCTGCATTCGCGACAGGCGCTCACGTTCGACGATGCTGGTCATCCGAGCGTTTCGCGCGCGGTCGGCAATGCCACCGGGGCCACCTTCCGCCATATCGAGTTGGTTACCGCTGGCGTCGGCAAGCGTCCGAATGAAGCTGTCGAGCCGGGCGGCTTCGCGCGTCGACATGCCGGCCGCTTCGGCGCCTTGCGCAAAGCCGAAATTCTCCGATTGCCGCCGCTCTTCGCCGATCCGGGCAGCGCTGCGCGTGCCGTCATGGCCGACCTCACGTTGGGCATCGAGCTTGCCTGATCGATCGGCAAAGTCGTAGCCGGCGGCCTCCCTGGTCCGACCATAGACGCTTGTGCCCTCACGCGTCGCCTCGGCAGTCACCCCGTCTGCGGTGCCGAGCTCTGTCGCAGCCCTGTAGGTTTCAAGCGCCCTGGCGACCTGCGCCTCATTGCGGCCAGTGGCGCGGGAGAGCTGCGTGATGGCAGACGAGCGCGCTTCGCCGGAGAGGGCGTTGATAAAGGCGATGCGGCGGCTCATCTCGTCAACGGGGAGACCCAGCATGGCAGCGGCGTTGCGCTGGCCTTCATTGCCGCCCGTGCGGTGGGCCTGTTCGGTCGCGACATTGCCGCGCTCCACCCGTGCGACCCTATCTCCCGCATAATCGCGCCGCCCCTCCATCGCGCCGACCTGCACCTGCGCTGCCGTTAGATCATTGCGGAGCATCGACTCCTGAGTGAAGCTATTGGCGATCAGTTTCGCGAACGTTGGATCGGCGTTGGCCTCGGCCACGACGCCGCTTGCCTTGAGCTCGGCATCCTGAGTGTCATAACCGGCGCGTTCAAAATGCCGCGTCGCCGCCTGCATCATCATGCCATAGGCGCGGGTGTCGCCGAAGGCTCGCCATTGGACGAGGCCTTGGGTGAAGGCGCCGAACGCCTTCTCGCCGGCCTCGCCCGCGCCAAAATAGCGGGTGCCGAGGGTCCGCAGCGCATCCTTCTCCGCAAAATTGTGGATGGCGCCAGTAGCCGCCGCTGCGCGAACCGCGCTGATCGTTGCCGGGTCACCCAGGTCCCGGCCATAAAGCGCGGGCGCAAGGCCGCCCATTTCGCGGGCGGCATCGAGCGCGCCAAGCCCCATCGCCGCGCCGCCGGGCGCGCCAGTGCCATGGGATGCCGTGACCGCGCCCGCGGCGCCGAAGCTGCGATTGGCGCCAAAGCTTGATCGCTCGCCAAAATCCCCGAAGGTCGACGCCGCGCCACGGCGAACACCTGTGCCCATGGCCGAGGCCTGCGCTTCCAGCGCGGAGGCCAGCCCTTCCGACGTCGATACCCCGGTCGCAGCGGCCGAACCCTGCGCCTGAACGCCCAGCGACCCGCCGGTGAAGGAGGAGAAGACATTGCCGGAAAAGCGGAAGACGGTGAAAACGAACGCGCCGGCCAAGCCCGCCGCTGCCGTGCGGAAGCTCCCGAAGATCGCCAGCGCCTTCATGGCCGAGGAGGGGGCAAGCATCCAGGCATTGGCACCCAGGTGGTTGGAGCGCATCTCGGCCAGCACCGCCATCGCCCGCCCCAGCGTCAGCTGATAGATGCCCGCATCGATGACGCCCCAGAGCGCCACGAACACGAACAGCCCCAGCGCAAAGCTCGCGACCCGCAGGTTGATGGGGGTGAGGATGAACAGGAGGGCGATCGGCATCATGAACAGCATGATCCCAAACACGGTCGCGCGGATTGTCGGCATCCATTCGTTGGCGGTCGACATGGTCGCCAGGCCGCCCGCGACCACGGCCCGATTGGCCATCACCCGCGATGCCGTCGCCGGACTGTCCTCAAACAAAACATCGCCGACGCTCGTTCCCAGCAGCACATCGGTGAGGAACGCCTGGGCGGTGAGCGGCGTGCCCAGCATCATGTCACCCATCTCGGAGAGATTGCTGCGGCAGCGGGCGAGCTGGTCGGGCTTGTCGATGTCATAGCCGGTGCGCTGGCAAACCTGCGCCGAATAGCCTTCGAACACCGCGGGATCGGACAGCCGGTCCGCGATATGCTGCCAGGCCTCGTTGCAGCTGACCGTCGTCCCGCCCTTGTCGGCAGCGGTGAAGACCGTGCTGAACGTTGCCGGACCCGCCATCGCTGCGAACGAGGCATGGAGGTCGGTGCTGGTGCGGAAAAGCTGGTCGTCGTCGATCCCGTAAGCGGGCGAGACCCGCGCCACCGGATAGCATTGGCGGACATAATCCTTGATCGTCGCATCGAGAAAGGCGTCGGTCATCGGACCGCGCGGGCTTACCGCATTCAGGAACAGATCGAAGGCATGGCCGCCCGCGCCGAACTCCAGCTTGGCATGGGGGTTGAGCGTGTTGTCGTCGATCGTCTCGGCGAGCGTCCGCTCCATCATATTGGTGACGCCAGAGACCAGGACGATCAGGTTCGGAACATCGCCCACCGGCTGATAGGCATTGCGCACGCGGTCATAGACATGGACGGTGCCGGTGGTGGCGACGAGGCCGACGAACAGGCCGATCCCCACCAGCATCTGAAGGCCGAAAGCGACAAGGCCCATCCCCGTGCCGCGGATCATGGCGAGCACGGCGCCCAAAGCGAGGCCCACTACCGCGACGATCAGCACCAGCGTCTCATAGCGCGGATCGGCGAAGATCATCGAGACGAGGCGGAACGCATCGACCGTCTCGGCAAAACCGTCATAGGTGTGGAAACTCGTCTCCAGCGCCAGGGCGGGGGAGGTGATCGAGATCGCCGTCAGGCAGGCGAGGGTGTGGGCAAGGCGTTGCATTGACTGCCCTCTCAGCGGTTGCGGCTGGCGGCCGCGCCGGCCGCATCGCGCGCATCGCGGTCGCGCTGGCGGATGAGGCCGGCATAGCCGGTCGAGAGATTGGCCTGGGACAGGGCGGCCAAATAGGATTGGCGCATCTGCGCGCGCTGGCGCAGTACCTCCTCGCGCAGGTCTCGCAGTTGCTCGATGCCTTTGGTCAGAATGCGGGTCTGGCAGATATTGGCGCTCGCCCCGTCGCTGGCGCCCGCGGCATTGGTGCCGCGCTCGGCATTGAACAAGGCAAATTCAATGCTGCGCGAAAGGTCGTTCAGCATCTGATAGGCAAGGGTCAGCGCAACCAGTTCGTCAGTATCGCCGATCACTGAGTTCACCACATCCTGGCGCACGCCCCATTCGAGCATGCGGTAGACCGGGAGAGTACGAACATTGGCGACGAACTGCCGCTCCTCGGCCGTCAGCGCCGCACGGGTGCGGATTTTCTCGGCGATGGCGGTCATGCGCTCGCGGGTGAGCGCCAGCGCACCTCTGCCGCTATCCTGGGTGCAGTCGGCGGCGGTCGGCGGCATGGCGAGCGCCCGGCGCATCACCCGGCCGCTCAGGAAATCATCGGAGGATTCGGTATCCTGCGCCGCGCAGGCGGGGATCGCGGCAAAGAGCGGCACTTTGTCGGTCGCGTCCCAGCGCATATAGACGTCGCCCACCCGGGCGCGCATGACGCCCGCCCAATCCGACGCGCCGACGCGTGAGGCGGCATGGGCAAGGAGCGATCCGGTGCGGAAGATGTCGGTCACTTCTGCCGGGCAATTGGCGAGCGCGTCCTTCAGATCCTCAGTCGGGCTGTTGCCGTTCGCCTGGATCTTCTCGCGGCTCTGCTGATAGCTTTTGGCATAGCCTTCTTTCACCGACTTGTAGCCGGTCATCTCCTCGATGATGCCCGACATATTGTCGTCACCTTTGGCGATCTGGACCATGCGGTTGGCGAGGCGACAGTCGTTGACTTGAATGGAATTCAAAAAATTGGTGGCCGCCTCCATTTTCGAGATGATGTTGCCCATCTTCTCGTCGAGCGTCTCGAGCAGATATTGAAAGGCGACGGCGGGCGCGGCCTGGAGGATGCTTTCGAGCTTCTGGACGAGATAGTCAGGGTCGAGGAAGGACATGCCGCCCAGAAACATGTCGATGCCGCCGCATCCCGCCTTCACCTTGGGAAGGGTGAGGCTGGTCAGATAATCGCTATGAACATCGATCCGGCCCGACATGCCGCCTGCGGTCACATAGCCGCGGGTCTGGTCCTCGAAACTGCCGGGGCTTGTGTAGGTCACATTGTCGAACCAATGCTCGGCCCAACTCTGCGCATGGGCCGGCGCGGCGGTGAGGCCACACGTCGAGAGAAGGGCGATCGCGGATAAGACGGGGCTAGATATGAAGCGGCGCATGGCGGTTTCCTTGGTAAAGAAAGGACAGGAGAAGCCGGCCCGCCATGCGCGGACTTCTCGATATGTGAGGTGGAAAATCCGAGGGATCATCCTCGCAAATTCGGAATAGAGATACGAATGTGCGAGGATGAAGGAGCGCCAGACCAAGCGCGAACCTATTGTATGTTTGCATGAAAGTTCCGCTGTCGCCCTGCTGGCACCACAGCAGGCCGCCAATGTTGCCCAGACAGTTGCGGCTTGTTCGTTGGCGGAGGCAGGCCGATTGTTCCTGGCTTTGCGGCGATGTCGCGACCGCAGCGGGAGTGAACGGAATGGTCATCGCCGCGCTCCACTGGTCACCCTTGCAACGGGCGCCACGATCCCGGTGAACTTGGCCATGCCCCGCACGCCGACGGCTGGACGCACACCGGTCTGCATCTTGATGCCAAGATAGAGATTACGCGCGATATTGACCGCATGATCGGTGCCGATCGCCATCGGCAGGGTGCGGCCGCTGTCGGAGACCGGGCGTAGCCAGAGGACCGGATGGCCGATCCAGGGGAGGCTGAGGCGCCCCGATCGCAGCATGGCCTCCGGTTCGCCGATTGTGCGGACGGTCAGGCCGTAGCGGGACTTGAGCGCAAGCAGCCTGGACCAGAGATCGCCGCAAGGGACGCAGCCGGGGGTGGTGCTCATCTCGATCACGAATGCCGCGCCTTGGCCCCTCAACGTCGCGGCGAAGTCTGGAGGATAGTCGCGGGTTTGCGGAACCCGGGCGAGCCAGGCCTGCAATTCCGCCTGGGTTGTGACGGGATGGATGGCGGCGCGTGCGGCGATGTCACGATCCGGCTCGGCTGCTGCAGCGTAGATTGGGGCCAGCACCAGCATCGGGAGAACGGCGAAGATCGTGATGATCGCCGCTATCTTCATGGCCGCGCGCCCGTCGCGCCTATGGCGGGATCACCCGCCGCCACCGGCCCATTGGCCAGCGCATCGAAGAAGCCATTCTCTTCGCCCGCGCCGGTCAGGAATTGTTCGGGCCGGATATCGCCGGAGAGGAGCTTGACCGCCTGGTAGGCGGTCTGGATCAGCGTCGGGAAGGCCTCGACGCCATTGGCGATCACCATGCGCTGGCTCGAATGGCGGCGGATGACCATGGTGGTGGGGGTTACCTCGACCCCGAAGCGGGTGCCCAGTTCCGGCTTTTGGTCGAGATCCTGCCGCATCACCTGCCAGCCCGTCTCCTCCTGGAAACGCTGGATGATCGGCCATTGCACCCGGCAATAGCCGCAGGAGGCGCGCGAGAACATGACGAGCGCGAACTCGCTCCCCCGCGAGCGGAGGTAGGAGCGACGAACGGCGTCCTTCTCCGCACCCAGGGCATCACGCGCGTTGCCGACCATGGGATTGGCGGATTTGGCGCTGAGTTCAGGATGGACGAGCATGGCGAGCTGCGTGACGCCGGCAAAGGCGCGGGCCTTGCGGCGGGCAAAATCCTGCAGCCGCCAGAAATCCGACACCGCCTCGACCGTCAGCACAGTCGCGGCATAATCGCGCTGCTCGACGATGAGCCGGGCGATCCGGGGCGGCGACCATTTGGCAAGCTCGGCCATGGGCGGGATGACGGGCGTCGAGACCTCGGCTTCGCCGGGCTCAGCGGGATCGGGCTTGGGGGCATACCACCAATATCCTTGTCGCGCTGGGGCCTCCTGCGCGACCGCCGGGATGGACAGCAGCGTGACCAGCGCCGGCGCAAGGACGCGCGCCCTCACAGGATGCGCTCCATGCGGGTCAGGCGCTCGATCCGCACCGGCCCGAAATAGCGGCTGTCAAAACCGCCGGCATGATCCGAGCCGACATAGATATAGCCGGGCGGGATCGGCCGATCGCCCCAATGGAGAGCGCCAAGCGCCTGCCCGTTGCGAGCGAAGGGACGGGTAGCGCCGAGGAAGCTGCGCCCACAATAATACCAGCTTCGCCTTCCCCGCTTGCCGTCAACCGCCGGTCGCTCGACTTCGCGGAGCCGCTCGCCGGGCATGCAGAGGGCGCGCTTGGTGACGCTGACGGGCCTCGGTCCAGCGACTGGATGGGACAGCATGAACTGCACGAGGTCGCCCCTGGCGATCGGCCCGGGTACAGGCGTGACCGCCCAGGCGTCGATCGACGGGCTCATCACCAGCGTCACCTTGGAAAGGCCAAACCAGGTGAGCGAGGCGACGGGCAGGATCAGCGCAAGCATCGTCCAGAAGCGCCGACCATCGGCCGGCTGATCCCCGACCGCGCCGCCCAGCGCCAAGGCGGCGTCGGCGGCGAGCGCCCTCATGCGAGGCCAGGCGGCCCTAGCGGCGAGACAGGCGAGACGCAGCATCGCTGACCTCCTCCTTACCGCCGAGGCGGGCATATTCTTCCATCAGTCCCGACAGGGCGGCATCGCCATAGACGATGTGGCTCGCACGGGGGCCGCTCTCCTCGTCACGCTCACAATAGGGAAGGGTGGGATCGCCCGGCACCATCGCGAAGGCGGGCACGCGGGCAACGCCATGCTGGCGGAACAGGATCGGGTCGATGACGAGCTGGACATTGCGCATGGCGCAGGCCGGTCCCTCGCATCCCGGATCAAGCCGTAATACCCGAGCGCTCAGTCTCGCCATCGGGCCGATGCGGGAGAGGCCGCCGGGCACGCCGCGAAAGGCGATGACACCGCCCGCCTTTTCAAGCTGCGCGGCATAATTGCGCAGGGTGGAAATCGGCATGGAGGAGGAGGCGAAGATTAGCGGCACCCAGGCCTTGTTGGCGGGGGTGGGACGAGGCTCTGGCGTTGCCGGATCATCGGGGATAGCGAGACCGAGCGCCTGGTAGAGCCGGGCCTGCATGGAGTCATGCTCTGCTGCCAGGCGCTCGGTCGCGGCTGCATTGTCCGCTTTTGCCCGGGCTTCGATCCCGGGGAAACGGCCCCGCCGCCCGAGCGCGTCGAAGGCCCGCCTGCGTATCGCTTCGCCCGGAACGGGCATGGACGTTGGACCCGCCTGTGCGTTTGTTGGCGTCGGCGGCTCGGTCGCGCTTGCCGGGCTGGCAACGCCAAGCGAGGCGAAGGCGAGCAGCAGCACGGGGCTGAGCCGTTGCCGCCGGTCAGGGCGTGATGGTGCGCAGATAGTCATCGACCTTGTCCTTCATGTCGATCTGGATGTCGGATTGGGCGCGGGCCTCGATGTCGCCATAGTATTCGGAGAGATCCATCCGGCTGAAATCGAGCGCCTGGAACTCTTCTGCTGAAAAGCCGCGGCAATAGGGATGTTTGGGCGTGCCCCAGCCAAGGTCATTGAAGGCCGCGAGCTGGGGCCGGCCCTGTTCCTGGATGATCCGGCCAAGCTTCGTGTTGAAGCAGCAATGGCCGATCGCCTTCTGGATGCAGACGCCCAGGATGCTCGATGCGCAATAGCTGCCGACCTCATGGCACATGTCCGAGCCCCGCAGCATGCCGGTCTCCATATCCTGTTGGTCACAGCCCTGGAGCAGCAGTTCGATCATATAGTTGACGGCGAGGCTGATCGCGATCGAGGCGGGATCGATGCCGACGATGATCGCGTTGGCGCCCGCGCTCGCCGCCTCGCTCGCGGTCGCACCGGCTTTAAAGGCGGTATAGGCCGCTTTCATGCCGGTGAAGACGCCCTTGGCGATCGCGATCTTGGTCGTGATGGAGGAGAGCGAGCCGCCCATCCCGTCCTTCACGATCTTCCCCTTGTCCCTGCAACAATTTTGGAACGTGTTGCTGGCGCCGGGCGGGCGACAGCGCAGCGCGCGTCCACCGAAAATCTCGATGGCGCCAAGGCAATTGCCCTCGGCGTCGACCGGCCCGTCGGCGGGCGCGCCCGGATCATCGACCAGCTCTTCGGTTTCGATCGGGGTAACGCTCGTATCGATGCAGCTATGGGGAGAGCAGGCGGGCACAGCGCCGCCGGCAGGGGTGAGGCAGGCATGGGCCGCGCCCAAAGGGCAGCCATAGGCGCCGCTGCTATCCCCCACGCAATCGACCTTGCCGATCGGACAGAGCGAGCCGCCATCGGCGGTCGCCAGGCACTGCGCCATTTCGCCCGCGTCGGCGGCATCGCCATTGCCGTTGAGGTCTGCGGCGCAAAGCTGGGCGGCATGAGCCGGGGACGCCAAAGCTATAAGGGAGAGGGGCGCTATAGCGCAGGCGATGGCAAGGCGGCGGATCATCGGCTGGCCGCCGTGCAGGCCAGATCGGAACCGGCGAGCCGCACGGTCTGCATCATGACGACCGCCTCGGGAAAATCATCGAGGCAGCCGCAGTTCGAGACAATTACCTCGCCCGGGCCCAGCGAACAGACATTGTCGCTGGTGCAGGCGTGATAGAAGCTGTCCCAGCCTACCGGCACATTCTGCTTCTGCGCAACGGTCCCGGCCGGGGCGACGCCGCTATTGGCGCTGGGCGCGCGGGTCTTGCAGACCGATTCGCAGGCCGCGACCGAGGGGCGATCGGGCAGGGCGAAGGCACGGGTGGTCTGGCTGAGCGAGCCATCAGCGCCACGCGTCTGATCGGCGAGTAGCGTCTCGGTCGAATGATCGATGATATAGGCGGCGCGTGAAAGATCGGGCTGCGTGGTTCCCGATGCGTCGATCAGGCAGGTGTAGCGCCGGGTTCGCAGGAAAAAGTCGCGGCTATATTGGTAGGTGCATCGTCCCGTGCCGAACAGCCTGGTCTGAGGCAGGGGCTTGAGCCCGGTATTGACGCCGTTGCGGACCGTCTCGACGCCATCGACATCCTCCTGGGTGAGGCGGCAGGCGGTGTCGCCCGCATAGCCTGCGCACAGATCCACCAGCCGCTCGGAGACCTCGCAGTTGGTATCGACCTGGATCTCGACGGTCACATAGCCCCAATTGCCGCCGCCCCCGCCGCGCACGCGCGCGCCGACTATGGTGGCGCCGGCCTGCAACTGCGCGGTGAAGTCGATCGGATTGCGGTTGTACCAGGGATCATCGCTGATGCGGCAGTCGCCCGAGGGCAGGGCGTCGCCGGTCCAGGGCCGCTTTCCGGCATATCCCACGACCTGTCCGTTGATCCGGCCTTGGACCCAGTCGTCCGCGCCCATCTCGACGATCCGCGCCGAGCGGATACGTGCGGGAACGAGCGGCGTGAAGGTCATCGCATAGACGGGCGGGCTGCTGCCGCAACTGCCCGCGCCCCGGATCTCGAAGCGGAGGCACCCGGTGCCGCAACTGCTGGTCGACGTGATCGCGCCGCTGGCCGCGACGATATCTTGAAAATCCCATGCCTGGACGGTGATCTCGCGCTCGATCGTGCAGCTGCGTGTCTCCTCCGCCCTGCCATTGCCGGCCGGCGAGTCGGCGAGCGCGGTGAACACCGAACTGGCCTGCGAGGCCGAAGACGCGTCGCCGCTGATCGCGGTCGGATTAGCGCGATAGGTGGTAGCCAAGACCTGCGGCGAATTTGTACAGGCGGTGGTCTGCGCGCCTGTATAGCGGATGACCGGTCCCTCGATGCTCGCCTGCGCGACGCCGATCCGGGGATCTGCGCTCGTTAGCGCGCCGACGACCCCGCCGCCCAGATCCTTCAGCACCGAGGGCAGGTTGCCCGCGACGAGGTTCGCGCCGCAGCTGGCATTGACGCAATAGCAGCCGGAAAGCGCGGGTAGATCGACTTGCGTGAGCTTGAGGTCGCCAGACGAGGCGACGTCCCATTGGAAGGACCGGCAATTGTTCCAGCTCCCCGGATCGCAGGACATAACGCCATTGGCGCAGATGCCCGAGACCGGAACCGGCAGGGTCAGGTTGGAATCGAAATGGCCATCCAGATCCTTGTCCTGCGCGATCGCAAGATGGGTGATGTCGCCGGAGGCGCCGGGCTGCACCAGCAGTTCGAGCATGGTGGCGCTCTGCTGGCAGGCGAGATTGGGCGTGAAGCTGCGGCTGTTGTCGACCGTGCTTACCGGCTGGTTGGCAAGGCCCGGCGTCAGAAAATTGCTGGTAATCGCCTCGCTGTCCGATGATTTGGCGCGCGATGCCGCTGCGGCGGCCCGCGCCCGTGCATCCATGTCCTGCGCGCCGGTCGTTTGCGCCTGTGTGGTCGCGGCGAACAGCAAGGAGAGGCCGGCGACGCTGGTGGAGAGCCGCCGCTTCATGCCTCAGTCTCCTTAGCGTCCGCAGATGCGATTCTGCGGAGGCGGAAGAACGGGCATTGTTCGGCGATGTCGGGGGAGGCCGACAGACAGCGAAACGCGGCCCGTACATTCATTATGGTCAGCACGGCCGAAGCGAACGGGGCTTCAGGCAGAGGGGGGTAGCCTCGCTCGCCGGGGGTATATCCGGCCGTGCCGACCTTCTTCTCCCGCGGTTCCAAAGCCGCAGGAGAAAAACCCAGGAAAGGAGCGGCGCCGGATGGCGCCGGCGCCGCTCCGCCCGCGCAGCGTCCGGCGGGGCCAACATGGCCTTGGCGGGCAGACCGGGCAGGGAGCCGTGTCGCTGCGGGGCTTGGGGGAGGCAACTTGCTCATGGGGCCGAGACCCCTGCGCAGCAGATCACCTTTTCAAAGGACATGAACTGGGCATTGTCTTTGCCGGGCGCATGTTTGCCCGAGGACCAGAGCGCGCCGGGACGGCCGATATTGACGCACTTGCCGCCCTTGACCGGCTCCATGATCTGGAGCTTGTAGCGGCTCTTGGTCCAGATTGGCTGGGCCTTGAAGGAGCAGCCGTCGGCAGAACTGATGGTGAGCGCACCCAGGCGCCCCATCATGAACGTGCCTCTGGCAGCAAGGCCCGCCCAGGCCTCGACGCTGTCGCCAAAATGGATGTCGCCCGCGACCGGATAGGTGGCGCCCCAGCTTCCCATGCACCAGAAGAGCGGGTCTATGACCTTGCCAGCGGCCGCCGCGGCGCTATCGGCCATGCAGGCAAGACCGGCGGCGGGATTGCCGAAGAGAATGGCCTCGGGCTGGATGATCGCGCCCAATGTCCCGGACTGCCAGGTCGGCAGCACTTCGGTGATCATGGCGACGTCGAACCCGTCATCTTGCGTACAGGGGAGGTCGGTGAACATGTCGAGCATCTTCCAGACCGGCGAGATGTAATAGTGCATCTGCGCGAACAGCTTCTGGCTGTTGGTGCCGTCGGCGATCGACGACTGGCTGCCCTGGAGCCGACCGCCAGTCGGCAGCAGATCGGCGCCAACGGCCATCATGCAGCCGGGCTCGGTAACCACGTCGATCATCCGGTTGGGCGACCAGAAGCTCACCTTCACCCCGAACCAGAAAGTCGCGCCCTTGCGGCAGGCGCAAAGCGGCTTGGAGGCGGACTGGGCATCGAGCTCCTTGTCGAGCTTGTCGAAAGTGCCGACGCGCACGCCGCCGATGGTGATCGGGAAGATGCAGTTCCACCGTACCTTGGTGATCGGATTGAAGATCGTCCCCGCCTCGCATTTGGAGGCATGGGCCGGCGTCGATCCAATGGAAGCCAAGGACAGCATAGCCAACGACAGGATCAGCCTCGCCCGGCGTCGAGAAAGTCCTTTGATCCAACTTGAAATGTGCGCCTTAAAGGCGTACATGTTGCGATAGGCAGGAATGACGAGGTTTTGGCGATGCAAGCGTTTGAGGACGTAGCAGCTGCGGTCAACGAACGCAGCACGGTCCGCATGAATTTTCGGACCAAGCCTCATATCAAGCAGGCGATCCAGCAGGCCGCCGCCTGGTGCGGAGTGGATGACTCCGCTTTCGTAATGAACGCGGCCTATAAAGCGGCGCTGGAAACCATTCAGACCCATGAGCGGACGATCGTGAGCCGAAGGGATTATGATGCGATCCTCAACGCGCTTGAAAATCCTGTCCCACCCTTGGAGGCTTTGCGGGATGCCTTTGCGCGTCACGACCAGATGATCGAAAGCCGGTAAGAGCGCACTTTCGTGATTGAAAAGGGAATGGTGATCGAGCCGCTCGATCCTGCGCGGCATGATCGCGCTATTTTTGCGTCCGGCATCGAACAGGTCGATAATTATCTGCGCAAGACGGCGGGCAAACTGGCGCGGGCGGATAATGTCCGGGCCTTCATGCTCTTGTCGCCGAACGGGGAACTGATCGGCTTCTACACCCTCAATGCACACAGCGTCGATTATGGGCATCTGCCCGCATCCTTCACGCGTAGCAGGCCGGGCCATGGTCAGATACCGGCAGCTTTTATATCGATGATCGCTATCGACGCCCGACATCAGGGGAAGGGCCTTGGAAGCCTTTTGCTCGCAGATGCGCTCAAAAGAATTGGCCGCGCCTCCAGGGACGTCGGCATCGCGGTCGTGCTGCTCGATATTCTTGACTGTGGTGACCCGGCGAAGGTCGAGAAGCGCAGGCAACTCTACATGCGGTACGGGTTCCAACCCTTGCCCGACATACCGCTGCGGCTTCACCTTCCTGTCGCGCGAATTCACGCCCTGTTGGACATTCCGTAGCCTATCGCTGAGCGCTTCGTTCAAGGGGGTCATCTTGCCGCTCCTTTGGGCGCGAGGCGGCTGTTGAGAGCATATTCGGTAAGCACGAGCTTTTTGCCCTGCTGGGCGACGATCACCGGCGCGACGGTCAGCCCGAGCCGTTCCTTGACCCGTTCCTCCAAAATGAAGAGCGGCCGTCCGCTACGTTCGGAAAGGTCGAGCGCATCGCCGGCAGTCAGCAAGATGAAATCGGTAAAGCGCGCCTGCTTCAAAGCCCAGCCCAGATCGCGCGGGTGGACGATGACGAGGCGCTGCGGCAGCGACACATAGTCGAGCGGGTTGAAGGTGAAGCCCTTGGGGTAAAGCAGCCGTCCATCGGGCAGGCGGATATCCTCCTCCACCGTATAGAAGGGGACGAGGCTGCGGACGCGGTCCACCCTGGTCTGCCCCAATGGTGCCGCCTGGAGCGCCGACCAGGTCGAGCGCGGGCCGAGCCGCAAGGCAAGGCTGGGCGCCCTGGCGGCGCGGGCCTCGATCTCTGCCATGGCGTCGGGCTCGGCGATCGGCCAAGTTCGGCCGATCGTGGAGGTCGCGGCCAACCCCGGCTCATGGCAGGCAAGGGCGAGCATCAGCGCGCCGATCAGCGCATGGCGGGCGCGGTGAGGATAGCGCGGCTCAGTGGTCATAGGGTCGCTTCCACCAGGGTTCGCCTTCCCCGCTCTCGCCGCGGATGGCGCAAATGAGCGCGCTGGCGCCAAGGACGCCGCACGCGAGCAGATAGGCCTTGAGGCTGGCCGGAAGGCCGTCCGCCGCGTCGAACACCAGCATGGTCTGGACGAGAAGCATGAGCTGCGTTCCGACCAGCAGGCGGATCGGTCCGGGCGCGGGTGCGGGGTCAAGGATGCCTCTCATCTTGCCCGCCACCAGGCACGCAGGCGCATGATCCCCTTGTCGATCGCGCCGGTGAGGCCGATGAGGAGGATGCCGCTGGCAAAGCAGCCGGCGGCGACCATGACGGCGGCGCGGAAGACGAGGAAGGGCGGCTGGTGGAGCGCGAGACCAGCCGCGCCGACGAGCAGCCCCAGCATCATCGTCTCGATCGTGATCAGGCGGAAGCGCCAGTAGAGTGCCTGCGCTTCGGCCTTGGCGGCGGCGCGCCGCTCGATGAATGCTTCGAGCGCGGGGTCGGGTTCAAACTCGAACCGGGGCTGATTCTGGTCGATGGAGGGCTTGCTCATCACAGCGCCTCCCCGTTGGCTGCGGACCCGAGGGCTTCGGTTGCGTCGAAGCCCGCCAGATCGCAGATCGCCTCGAGCGGCGATCTTCCGCTACGCAGCCGCGCCTCAAACGCCGCCACCTCCTGCGGCGCGCTGGTGTTGATCCAGTAGGAGAAGGGATCGACCACGAGGCGGGCGATGCCCAGACCCAGCGGCGAGTCGATGAAGACTTCCGAATAATGGGGCTTGTTGTTGCGGACCGACTTCAGGAGATCGAGGACGAAGCCCGAATAATCAAGGATCTTGTTCTCGACCGCCCGATCATAGGTCGATCCCTGGAGCAGGAAGCGCGTGGCGGCATTTTCGAGGATCACCTGTCCGATTCCTCCGAACAGCAGCAGGTCGTTCATCGACTGGAGGACGACGCCGAAGCTGCCCTGATATTTGCGCGCGCGCCGGTAGCCCTGGCCGAACACCTCGGCGAGGCGGGACAAGTCCTGCCCGTCGGTGCGGGTCATGAACTGGGCGGCCTCATCGCACAGGACAAAGCGGGGCCGGTCGCGCGCGGAAAGATAGAGTTCCTGGGTGACCGCGTTCACCACCACCATCACGATCACATTGAAAAGATCGGGCATGGCTTTGAGGCGCTCAAGCTCGAGTACGACAAACTCGTCAGCGGAAATGTCGAAGGTCGAGGGGCCGTTGAAATAATGGCCATAAGCGCCCGAACTGGCGAAATCACGCAGGTTGAAGGCGAGTTCGCGGGCGGCGGGGATCAAATGATCGACCTTGTCGAGATCACTCGTCGCATAAGCGGGATAGGCGCCGAGCCAGTCGCGCACTGCATCGATCCCGGCCTCGGCCCTTCCGCTGTCGATCGTCCACTGGACCGCGGACTTGAGCAGGTTCCATTCCGAGGTGCTGACACCCTTGCGGGTCGCGGCATGGGCCATTTCCGCGACGATTGCGACCGCCATGGAGATGGCCGACTGGCGATCGTCGCCATCGAGCGCGAAGCCCATGTCGAAGGGGTTAAGGACGAGATGCTCCTCGCCAATGTCGATGTAGCGGCCCGAGCAAAGCGTGCAGAGCTTGGCGTAGCTCCCGCCGATATCGATGATGCGGATGAGCGCGCCTTGCGCATAATATTGCTGGCAGAGATTGTTGAGGAGGAAACTCTTTCCCGCGCCGCTCTCGGCCGAGACAATGAAATTATAATTGTTGATGCGGGGATCGAAGAGGTCGAGCGTGATGAGCTGGCCCTTCCGCCCAGCATAGAGCAGGGCAGGACGGCCGCCGCCGCGAAAATCGGTCTGGACCGGCGCCAGCAGCGCCGCCGCCTTGGCGGGCATTGGCAGGTCGCGTTCCAGCATCCGCACCGTCCTGCGGTCGGGATAGAAGCCGAAGGGCAGGGCCATCGGCAGCAGCACGGGATTGAGATAGCTTTCCTCCTGCATCATCCAGGGGAGCGGCTCGCTTTCCCATAGGCGCTTGGCCCGCGCCGCCATTTCGCGCGCCTGCGCGCTGTCGCGGCCGAAGACCCAGATGACCGGGATCACCGAGACGAAGCGGCTGTTCCCCGCCTCGTCGAGGACCCAGCCTATCTCCTCGATCTGCTTGCCCACTTCGACCGCGAAACTGCCCGCAGCCTTTTGCGCGGAGAGGATCTGCGCGCGCTTGTGGATTTCGAAGCTTGAATGATCGAACAGGATGTTGAGGGTATAGAGGAAGGGGCCGCCAATCTGGTCGCTGTCCTCCGATGCACCGCGCATGCCGCCGAGCAGCCGGTTGCAGCGCTCGGCGGTGACGCGCCGGGCTGGCGATTTCGGCGTCAGGCAGCGGGCGACCTGATCGCCGAGGAACAGTTCGGGACCATCGAAGACGAGATCCGGGCCGGCATCGATCAACTGCTTGCGCACGGGGCGCGCGGGCATGTCCTCGCTGCCTTGGGCGAAAACCCCCGGTGCAGCAGAGAACACGCCGTTGAAAATGCGGCGATAGAAGGTGACCAGGGCTTCGGGGGCGAGGCGGGCGATGCCGAGCTTGGAAAGCTGCTCTTCGATCTGGCGCCGCAGGTCGGCCCCAAGCGGCTTTCTCGTCTTGATCGAGAGGAGCAGCCGGAAATTGCGCAGCGGAATGCCATGGAGCGCATCGAGCCCCTGCGTCCCTTCGCGCAGATAGTCGCGGGTCCGGCGCGCCGAGGCCTGGATCAGCGGATCGGGCCGGGATTTCAAATCGAGGAAAGCGTCGAGCGCATCGTCGATCAGCGGGTCGGCAAAGCAGTGGAGCTGGACGACGGTGCCCGGTGCGAAGTGGATATTGAGGAGGCCGAGCAGCGCCTGATGGACATGGGCGAAAAGATAGGCGCTGGGCACGAGTTCCCAGGCCTGGCCCCAGCCATCGTCGATGCAGAGGAAGGCGTCCTCCTCCTCGACCCAGGCGACCATTGGCAGAAAGTCGGAATAGGCATCGCGCGAGACGCTCTGGCGCAGTCGCTCGAAGGTCATGCCGCCGCCATGGCGGGTGCCGGGCGCCCTCATTGGCCAGATTCCTGTGGCTGTTCCCGCGGCGGCGCGGGAAGGTCGCTCGTCTCCATCGGCGCGGGCTTGGATTTGACCTGCTCGAGAACGGGCACGCGGGTCGCCGGATTGACGGGGCTCACCAGATAGTCGTCGACTACCCATTGGGGCTTGTCGAGGATCGAATAGATATAGCGCGGCATATAGAGACGGTCGGGCCGCTCCCGGTTGGCATAGGGGAGAATCAGCGTGCGGATCGTGCGGCCGGAACGCAGCATGGGCGTCACCGGCGCCTCGACCAGCCCCTGAAGCTCGCGATAGACGCTGTCGCGATAGCCAAGGTAAGGCGTGGCAGCCTTGCTCTTGGCGCGTCCTGCCGGTGCGGGCGCTGCGGTGGCGCTGCCCTTCATCATCTTGCGGTCGTTCGTGACCTTGGGATCGGACCGGGAGGCGGCGCCGGCGACCGCATCCTCATAGGCGCGCTCGGGGTGGATGCACTGGCCATGGTCGCTATTCTTGCAGCTGAATTTTTCCGGGTAGGGCGACATGACCGACCCGATCGCGGTGCAGGCGGGAAGGGAGGCGAGCATCAGCAGCGGGGCGCCTGCGCGGCGCAAGGATGAGGCTGACGGGAACGAGAGGAGCGGCATGGGCGTGTCTCCTTGTGTGAGGCGCGGACGCATCAGAATTTGCTTCCCGCTGTCGGCTTGATTTCGAGGGCGACGCCCTCCTGGATCACCACGACCACATCCTTGGCGGCGCCTACCTCGACGATGGGACCGGCCTGGCGGGCGAGATCGAGATAGAAGTCGGTGAGCTTGTCGGAGGATTTGGAGAGACCGCCGGCAATGCCGGACTTGGCCGCATCGCCCGCATCGAGGGACCGGACGGTGCCGAGCGGGGAGACCGAGGTGTCGCCAAAGGTGTTCTCGACGCTCTGGCTCATGCCTGAAATCGTGCCGGTAATGAAACTGCGGGCGAGCGCGGCGCCGGCGCGGGTGACGACCCGGCCCGACAGCCCCTTCTTCCCGTCAGTGTCGACGAAGAAGCCCTTGATCGGCTGATCGACCACCGAGCGCTCGTCAAAGTCGACGCACGAAAGGGAGACGAGCTGGACCTCGACCCGCTCCTTGGCGAGGCTGCCGGTCGCGTTACCGATGACGAAGCAGCCAGAAAGGTTCGCCTTGACGTCATTGGGCAGAACGGCGGGCGCCTGGACGCGAGCGATCAGAGGCTCCGGGTTCGAGGTCGCGTCTCGGCTCGCCAGGGCGTCGATCCCGGTCAGCAGCCGCGCCTTCATGAAACCAGGCGGCAAATAGATCGTCCGGGTCTTTATAGGATGGCCCGCCCCTTTTCCCCGGCAGCGGGTATGATGCCGGTGCTTGAGAAGGGAAAGGAACGGACCGATGTCTATTGTGATCCTTGGCGTTGATCTGGGCAAGAACGCTTGCAGCATCGTCGGTGTGGATGCGACCGGGGCGGTTGTCCTGCGCCGGTCGATGCGCCGACAAACATTGATCGATTACGTCTCGAAGCTACCAGCATGCATTGTAGCGATGGAGGCGTGTTGCGGCGCTCATCATATGGGCCGTCTCTTCGCCGGTCATGGGCACGAGATCCGGCTGATGTCACCGGAATACGTTCGCCCTTACGTGAAAGCGCAGAAAAATGACGACCGGGATGCCGAAGGCATCGCTGAGGCAGCATCACGCCCGACGATGCGCTTCGTAGAACTCAAAAGCCAGGATCAGTTAGATATCCAGACCCTTCACCGCGTCCGGTCCCGTTTGGTGGCTGAGCGCAGGAGCCTGATCAACCAGTTGCGCGCCATCATGCTGGAGCGCGGCACGATTTTTCCGGTTGGTCGCCGCAAGCTGGAACTCGGTGTTGATGCTTTGCTCCTTCAGGGGGAGGCAGGGTTGTCCCCTCGAATTCGCCGGCTCATCGGCGATCTTCGTACAGAATGGCGACACCTCGACGAGAAAATCGAGAGCCTGAACGCCGAGTTTGTTGAACTTGCCCGCAATGATGCCGCCGCCCGGCGTCTGACATCCATCCCCGGAATCGGGGTGCTCAACGCCACCGCGCTGATCGCAGCGGTCGGCAATGCCGGTAGCTTCGCCAAGGCCCGAGATCTGGGGGCATGGCTTGGTCTTGTCCCACGCCAGCATACCACCGGAGGCAAACCACGACTGCTGGGCATCTCGAAACGCGGCAACACCTACTTGCGAACCCTGCTGATCCATGGTGCCAGGGCCAGCCTGCCCTCGATCTCTCGAAGTGACACACCGCTCGGGCGATGGCTCAAAGCGATGCTGGAACGAGGTGTTCACCGCAATGCTGCCGTGGTCGCCCTGGCCAATAAGCTGGCGCGGATCGCCTGGGCCGCTTTGCGCAAGGGCGCAACCTTCGAACGCAGCTACCCCGTCGCCGTTTGAACCGATCGGCCTGATGCTCATCTGGGCATAGGCCAACGTTGTTTGCAGGAAGGATTGGAAAGATGGCCTGACAGTCGACCAGCATCTGGAAAGCCCGGTCAAAAAAATGGCACTTGCTGCCGACGTCTTTATTGCGGCTCCAGATGCGCGGATCTCCATCTTGGCCACGGGCTTGCTCGTGAGACCGTATACGTTGACGCAGACTGATCAGATCACCTCAAAATCATGCTTGCAAACGGGGCGGGCCATACGTTTTTTTAACGCCGTTCGGCCCCTTGTCCCCCGCGTCGGCGGTGAGTGCGGTGGTTGCGGTCCCGATCGAGCCGACCTGGCGTTCGACCGGCGGAGCGGGCGGCGCGGGGGGGGCTGAAGGGATGGGCGGGGGCGGCAGGCTGCCATCGGCGCTCTCCAGTTCATGCGCGCTGGGACTGGGTGGGAAAGCCGGGATGTCGCCGGGCATGGCGCTTGGGAGGTCGCCTTCTGCCGCGTCCGTGGTGGAGCGCGAGCCCGGGGCGATCTTGCCCTCCTCGATCGCGGTGACCCGGTCGCCCAGCAGCGCCTGGCCGTCGAGGATTTTCTTGAGATCGCCCCGCACTTTGGTCTCGAGGCTGTCGCCGCGCAGGCCCGCGCCCATATCGAGGCGCGACGCCGCCGGTGCTGTCGGCGCTTCGTCCTTTGACCCGCTCGAGGCGGTGTAGAGGCCGTAGCCGAACATCGCGATCACCACGCCGACACCGGCCTGACGGGCGCGCAACTGCTGGCGGGCGCTTAACGCCGCCCAGCGGGCTTTCAGGTCGAGGAGCGCGGGGCCGCGGCTCCCATTCTGCGCGCCGCCGTCCTTTGCGTTGTCACCAAGGCCTTCCTTCTTGGGCGGGCGGGAATAGCCCTGCATTCCGGCATGTCTCCGCTGGGGGGCGGCAGGCGAAGCGGGATCACCGCTACCCGCACCTGTGTTACCGGGGGTTTTGTCGTCGGCGCCACTCACAGCGCTTCTCCCCGGCGCAGCAGGATCAAGCGAGCGCTCTCGCCGGCGCGCAGCGACAGACGATCAAGGGTGACGCTGAAGATGCGCGCGCCCATCGCGGTGCCGAGGAACAGCCGCTCGTCAATGTCGCTATCGGCGCTCGCCTCGATCCAATATTCCGACGCTGAAAGGCCCGTGCCCTCGATCGCGACGCGGCGGCGTTCGGTGATGCGCAGCGCAGGCGCGGCGCTGAGCGTAAGCGGCCTTGGCGAAACGGCGATATCGGTGAAGCTCGGCGGCACGCGATCCTGAAGCATCGAGAGGGTGATGGAGACGGCGCGCTCCTCCTCGACCAGCGGCCCCAGCAATTCGCCATTGGCGCGGGCGCGCTGGCTGGCGCCGGGCGCAAGCGTCACGGTCTGGGCGGGCATGTCCGAGGGCTCGGCATAGAGCGGATAGATCGCGCCGTTGCAGGTCACGAAGAATTCCGAAGGGGCCGTCACATAGCTGCGGGTCACCTGACCCGCATCGTCGCTTTCCTTGACGAGGAATTTGACCCA
Source organism: Sphingomonas sp. SKA58 (assembly GCF_000153545.1). Lineage (NCBI taxonomy): Bacteria > Pseudomonadati > Pseudomonadota > Alphaproteobacteria > Sphingomonadales > Sphingomonadaceae > Sphingomonas > Sphingomonas sp. SKA58. The sequence continues at coordinate 589,304 of NZ_CH959308.1, read as the reverse complement.
GGCGTCGGCCCCGGCCTTCTCGACCGCGATCGCTTTTTCGGCGGAGAATTTGACGTCCTCGATCTCGCCGCCCTGGCAGACGAGATGATTGATGTCCCGGTTGGAGAGGCGGATGCTGCTGGTCTGGTCGGGCAGAGCCATGATGGCCTGCGCGAATGTCGGGACCGGAAGACAGGCGGTGATGAGTGCCGCGGGCGCGCAGAGGCGCTTACCGAAGTTCGGCATCGAAACTCTCCTCGGTGAGGGACAGGAGCCAAAAGCGCCCGGCATCGATCGTGTAGCGGATGCGCAGATTGCCCCGGAACTTGCGGATGACGCCGCCGATCACGCGCACCTTCTCGACCGGCACCAGGATCTGGCGATCGGTCCAGGTGACGGGCTGGTCGGGCCGGATATAGGTTGCGATCGAGAGCGTCGGATTATTGGCGAGCTCGTCGAGGATCGCATTCAGGCTGTCGCGGATGCCATTATAGGCGGTCGGGTGGACGATGCTGAGCAGTTCCTGGAACTGCCGGTCGGCCGAGAGCGTGGAATAGGTGCCCGAAAGCGCCACGATATTGCGCGTCATGGTGCGGAGGTACGCGGGCGAGGGCTTGCCGCCGGTCACATAGAGATCGCCGCCTGCGCCAAAGGGCACGACGATCGTCCGCTGGTTCTGGCTCGTCGTGTAAAGGGTGATTCCCAGGACCACGGTGATGCCGAACAGACCGAGAACCGAGAATTTGAGGAGCCGGTTCTCCTCGAATAGGTTGGACGAACCCTGGAGGTAGCGGTGGATGCCGAAACTGGCCGGCTTATCCAGCAAGGGATCGCTGGTCTCTCGGGTGGATGATCTGCCGAACATGGGATACCTCACTCGCAAAAGCGGGTCTGGGTCGGACCGGGGTAGCGGGGGAGCTTGAGCAGCCCCCAGCGCCAGGCGAGATGCGGCATGAAGCCGCGCGGTTTGGTCCGCTTCCAGGGAATGAAGAGGAGAAGGACGCCGAGGAGCGACCAGCCCACATATCCGCCGACGATGACGGCGACGAAGATGGTGGACACCACGAGGATGAACTCCTGCGCATCGAACCAGAGGATCTGGACCGGCTTGTGCAGAAATTGGGGAAGTCTCTCGTCCACGTCCTTCTCCCTTGCTTCATCACGCCTGGACCAGGCGTGATTGTTACGAGGAGCGACCATTCGCTCCCCGTGTCCGGCGCAGGCCCAAAAGGAAAGCCGGCGCCAGTCCCTATTTCAGGCGGGTCTCAGACCATCATGCCGAAGGTCTGGAGGATGGAATCCGCCCGGATGAGGCAGACGGCGGCGACGATCGTGGGGATGCCGATCATGATATTGGAAAAGAGGCGGCTGACCCCGAACAGGAAGGCGGCAACGCCCCCCACGAAGCCGAGCGGCCCCTTCACGCCTTGGTTCACCACGATGTCGTAGATATCGTAGCCAAGGTCGCCGGCGGCCGGCGCCTGGAAGGCGTGGGCGGCCGATGCCAGGGTCATCGCGATGAGCAGGGTTCCCACGGCATCGGCCGACGCAAAAGAGATGCGGCGCATCCGGTTCCGGGATTGGGCAGGCAGTGAGGCAAGTTTGAGCATGACTCTTCTCCAGGCAATAAGGAGCCTCCCCATGAAAATGCCTGCCGGCACCGACGCGGGTGTTCGTTGACGGCCAGCGAAGGATGGGTGGCTCCTTGGAAACGGGCCCTGTCGCCGGCATCTGTTGCTCAAGGCTTCGGCGTTTATTCGCCCGTCGCCCTGAGCCCGCCAAATTTGGGGGAAATCAGCCGGGCGGCTTTTTGGGCGCCTGCTTCTCATCGAGCCAGGCCTCGATCTCGGCCTGCTGGAAACCGGAAATGACGCGGCCATCGAGAATGAGGGTCGGCGTCCCCGATATGCCCATGGCTTTGACGGCCTGCGCATTGGCGGCAACACGCGCGGCGCCTTCCTTGCAGGTTGCGAGGGGCCTTGGCGCTTCTCCGGCATAAGTGACGCGGAAGGCGCCAGCCTGGTCCTTCGAGCAGAGGATATGCTCGGCCTTCGATGCAGCCTGCGGGTGGATGCCGCTCACGAAATAGATTTGCCGACGCACCGGCTTTCCTTCGGCGGCCTTCGCCGCCCAGAAGCGATCGAGCGCGCGGCAATAGGGGCAGTCGGGATCGGTGAATTCGATGACGGTCGGCGCGCCCGGCGGTCCGATGGTGAGGGCTTGGGAAGGCTCGAGCATCCCAAGCTTTTTCCGCGCGCTCGCGTCCTGGGCGAGGGCGGTCAGGTTGACGCCGTTCTTGTCGTAAATGGTGGCGAACAGCAGATGGTCGCTCTGCGGCGCATAATAGAGGATGCGACCGCCGGCGCTCGCCTGGTACAGCGGCCCCTTGATGGGAGCCGGCCCGAAATCCTCGAACTGGAGATTGGCAAAGCTCTGATGAAGGCTCTGTTCGGCGGCGCGGGCTGCCGCGGCAAGGTCCGCCGGTTCGCCCGGTTGCGGCCGTGCCACCGCAACACCGGGAAGGAGGAAGGCGGCGCAGGTGAGGACTGCTGAAAGATTGCGAAAAGGCCTCTTCATCGGGCTATCTCCTTCAGGGGCAAAGCGGGGGAGTTCAGCAGGTCGGCATCGATCCTGACCCTGGAGCCCAGCTGCAACGAAGGACGCGGTTCGACCGGAGAGGTGGCGTCTGGGCGAATGAAGAAATCTCCGTTCGCCTGCGCTATGTCGAGATGCTTCAACGGTAGCGTTGCCGGAGTTCCGGGCTTTGGGTGCGCCGCTGCGCTTGGGTTCGTGATCAGGCCGGACAGGAACAGTCCAGCCACGATCGCCGGTCGATTGGCCGACATCATCATCGTCTCCAATGCATGACGAAGCATTGCGCCTCGTGCGGGTCCCCATGGGCTGGCGATGGACGCTCAAACTCGAAATCGGATCTGTGCCTCGTCACCCATGTCGGGATGAGCCGGTGGTGCGCCAACCTTGCTGGCATCCGCAATGGGTAGGGCACTGAGATGCCGAAAGCGGCACTGAAGTACCGGAATCGGCATCTCAGTGCCGCTTTCGGCATTTCAGTGCCGGTTTTTTGATCAGGAAACGCCTTCAAATTCGCCGACGCCCGTCAGTAGCATGGGGGTGGTCGCGCGAATCACAAAAGGGGTTGAGCCATGGTCGGCAACCGATCGAGGACCTACAGATTGCACCTGTCGAGCGAGGGCACCGACCTGTTCCTCGCGTGCCACTATCGATTGGCGCGGATCGCCAGGAGCTTCATTCCCTATGGCGCGACGCTATCGGTCGCGCTTCTGCTGATGGGATCTGTGGACACGGACGAACTCGTCGCGGAACTTACCATGCCCTCGCTCAAGAAGTTGGTGGGGAATGAAGAACATTATGTCGGGGCATCGGTGCAACTGAAGCCCTTTGCCGGCGCCATTCTCGAACGCGTCGCCGCCTCGGACCATATCGATGCGCGCCCGACGGTCGCGAAACTCCATGTCGCCGCCATTGCGATCATGGCGGCGAGCGAGGATCGGGCTCTGGCGCGGGCCTTTCGGCGGCTTCCCGGCACTTTTCAGCAAGACTGACCGGGCGTCGAACAGCGCGTCAGGGAGATTCTTCGGGGGCGTGCCCTCCACCATGAGTTAGGGTGGCGACGCGGCATCGCTTCCTCAATTCGGGTATTTTGACCGTCTGTTTGCGGACCCAAGCGGCTCGCCAACTGTCAAAATGGTACCGATAAAATTTGACCGACGGCATATTTCACCCAAATCTTGGGTCATCGGAATGTGCATGGATGCTTTGAGACGCGATCAGGGAGGACCTGATGACCTCATCTCAAAGCGGCGCCTTTGAAGAAGGGGCGTCGATACTGGCCGAGGTCAAGTCGATCTCAGGTCGCCGCATTGAAGAACGGCGCAGGCGCCATCGCATTACGCAAGAGCAACTTGCCGCCGATGTCGGGATCGGTGTGCGGTGGCTCAGGGAAATCGAATCGGGTAACCCGAAGTCCCGTTTCGATGATCATATCGCCTGCGCCCATGCCCTCGGACTGTCGGCGGCGCATCTCCTCATCCCCATGATGTTTCTGGAGCATCACATGCACTTTCCCCGCCATTTCTTTCTCGATGACATGCGCGATCTCGAACAGCTCTGCATCGAATTCATTTCCGGCCTGAACCTGCGGACTTTCCTCAAGCCGTCCGACGGCGGGCGCGGCCCGGCCGGCACCGGCTCATCGGCATAGGCAGCCCGCATGGCGCCCGAAACCGTAATCGCCGATCGCGTCTATCGCGAACTCAAGCTGCTGATTCTGCGCGGTGACCAGCCGCCGGCAGCGCCGCTCGTGGTGCTGGCTCTCGCGGAGCGCTTCGGGACCAGCATCGCGCCGGTTCGCGACGCGCTCCATCGTCTCGTCGGCGAGCGACTGGTCGCGATGCAGGGCGGAGGCGGCTTCGCCATGCCGCCCCTGACGCGGCAGCGAGCCTATAATCTCTACAGTTGGCACGGAGATATTCTCGAAGCGGCGCTCAAGGTCATGGTGAAATTCGAACGAATCGAGCCGCCACCAGCCTTTCTTGACGATGAGATAGCCGAATCCGAACGCATCGCCGCTGCCAGCGCCGATCTGTTCACCCAGATTTGCGCCTGTTCGCCCAATGACGAACATCTCGATGCGGTCAGCATCGTTGGCGAACGTCTTCACACATTGAGGCGGTGCGAAAGCGTGGTGAACAGGCAGGCCCAGGAATTGCGGGAATTATGGACCATCGTCTGCGAAGGAAATAGACGTGCGACCCGAACGGCAATCTCCCACTATCATAAGCGTCGCCTGGCGCGTGTAGACCAAATCGTGAGCGCCGCGCTTCTGGCATCAATTGCGGACTGAAATTCTCCGTCCATTTGCAAGCTTATAAGCTGTCAAAATGGCACCTTATAAGATCGGATATAAGGCTCTGCTTCAATAGCATCAGTCCTGCCGCAAGACTGCGGTGAACTGATGGAGATGAAGATGAACAACATCAACGAGCATGAAGACAGCGTCGTCGATCTCGGCGTCGCATCGGTCGAAACGAAGGGCGCAGCGCTCGACGATTCCGACAATATCGGCGGCCAGGTCCGCCAGCTCGGTATCGCCGACGACTGACCAAGGGGCGCGCGCCGGAGGGTGCGCGTCTTTTTCGTGATGGCCGCAAGCGTCGGAGACCCGAAATGGGATACAGGTTGAGAAATGGCCTGTCCTTCTGCGTGACAGGGCAGCGCGCGATCTTCCTCGATCTCGCGGCCGACCGCTATTTTGGCCTGCAGCCGCAATGGGATCTGGCGTTCCGGCGGCTTGTCATGGGCGAGGCGCCGGGGTCCGACCTCGGCCATCTGGTCGCTTCTGCCATTCTCGTCGAAGACAAAGAAATCGATTGGCCGCCGCAGCCGGTTTCCATTCCCTGCGCGTCGCGCGAAGTGCCGCTTGATCCCGCGACGGGATCGATGCGGCAGCGGCTCACTTTCATCCGCGCGCAGATCAGCGCGATCATTCGCCTGCGCATCCGGGAGTTCGGCGTCATCATCGCGCAGCTCGATCGGCGCGCGCGTTGCGTCGAGATCGACCATGCCGGTCGCGCGGACCCTGAATGGACAGGCTGGGCTTCAGCGTTTGCCGCCAGTTCATGGTTGCTGCCGCAACGGGGGCAGTGCCTGCCCCGCTCGATCGCCTTTCTCGAGGTCCTGCTCGCCGCGGGCCTCAGCGCAAAGCTGGTCATTGGCGTGAGCGCATCGCCCTTTTCCGCCCATTGCTGGGTGCAGGCCGATGACATGGTCCTCAACGATCGGCTGGAGAATATCCGGCCCTTCGAGCCGATCCTGGCGATCTGATGCTGGGGCGTTACCTGATCCTGATCGACTGGAATGAAGAGGCTCTGCCGCGCAGGCAGGTGTTCGTTCAGGAGCGCACGGGTCTTCAATATTGCACGCGCATTGGGCAAGGCAACATCTGGACAAGCGCGCCTGACCTCGTCTTACCGCTGCCTGACGGTTCGGGCGCGGTGATAGGAACGCTGTTCCCGCACCATGGCCCGGCTTTCCCGATCACCATGGAGGACAAGCAGTGGCAGGAGGAGATGCGCACCGGCGCCGTCCTGCCGACACTGCGCGACCGATATTGGGGCGGCTATATCCTCTCTGCGGAAGGCGAGGGAATGATGGAACTCGCGCGAGATCCCGGCGGCGCGATGCCCTGCTATTTTCTCCAGATGCCGACGGGCTGGGCCGCGTCGTCGGATGTGGATCTTCTGGTCGAAGCCGGCCTGTTGAAGCGCACCATCGCCTGGGATCAGATCCCACGATATTTGATCGCGAAGGACCTGCCGAATAGCGCGACGGCGATCGAAGGCCTCCACGAATTGCTGCCCGGCACCTCCGTCCTGTTGAAGGCGGGGGAACAGGAAGTGACGCGCTTCTGGTCACCCTGGGATCATGTCAGGGAAGCCGAACAATGGGACAGCAAGGCGGCGGCTGAACGCCTGCGCAGGACTATTGATCATTGCGTCGCTTCCTGGGCCTCGACCTCCAGCGCGATCCTTTCGACCCTTTCGGGCGGGCTTGACTCCTCGATCGTCACGGCTGGCCTGTCGAAGGCCGGGACGCCTTTCCAGTGTGTCACACTCGTCACCGAAAATCGCAACGGCGACGAGCGGGATTATGCGCGCGCCATGGCCTCGTCGGTCGGTGCGCCCTTGCTGGAAGGCTTCTACGATCATGGCGATATCGATTTCTCCCGATCGGTTGCCAGACATTTCCCCAAGCCCATCGGGCAGATTCATGAGGTGGCCTATCATGCCCTCGTCATGCGCCTGGCGCGCGATTGCGGGGCGGATGCCGTCCATACCGGAAATGGCGGCGACAATATCTTCTACAACAGCAGTTCGGTCCGCCCATTTTTCGATTGCATCCATGCGCGGGGCATCGGTGGCGAGGCTTTCGCCACGCTGCGCAATATCGCGAAGGTGACCGAGACGTCGTTGCCGACAGCGGCCTGGGAAGCGCTGCGCGCGATCCCGCTGATGCGTCGGCCCTACAATTGGGTCCGCAATGGCGAGGCCATCGCCGACGATGTGATGGCGGATTTGCAAGCCAAGCCTTTGCGGCACCCCTGGCTCGATGAGCAACTGCGCTCGCGTCCCGGTAAATCCGGGCAAATCGCCTTCCTCCTGCGGGTCCAGAACCATCTTGAAGGCTATCTGCGCGAACATGGGATGCCGATGGTCAACCCCCTCATGTCGCAACCGGTGGTCGAAGCGGCACTGGCCATTCCGACCTGGAAAATGCTTGAGGGCGGGCGGGATCGTGCCATCGCGCGAAGGGCCTATCGTGATCGCCTCCCGCCGCTGGTTCGGGACCGGCGGCGTAAGGGAAGTCCAAGTGGCTTTGCGATGGAGGTGATCGAGCGCAACCACCATGAAGTGCGTGAGCGGCTGCTGGACGGCGAACTCATGCGTCGGAAACTTCTGAACGGCGCTGCGATCGAGGCAGCGCTGGCGCAGGGACCGGCCATGGGATTGAGTTATGTCCGGCTGCTCACCCTCCTCGATATGGAGGCCTGGATCGCGCGCTGGAACGGGGCTGGGGCTTGAACGGCAGATGACGTGAACGCCAGTCCTCTAGCGTCAAACGCGTGAGGGGGCAGATCAATCTAGGCACATCGCCGGAGAAGATCACGCCTTGCGGATCATCCTGGGATCATAGAGCCATTTGCGCACTTTCCGGGCCTTGATCCCCTTGGCATCGGGGTGCGCGGGATTGATGAGGAGATTATTCTCCTCTGGCACAATGACGGAAGGGACGAGCAGCAGCGCTGTCCTTTGGCTCTGCGCCCATTGCGATCCGAATGAGATGCTGACCCGTCCCGCCGGTTCGGCATCCCAGCCGACCGGGAGATTGCCGGGTGTCGCGACCTCCGCTGATGCCAGCACCTCGTCCGGCACCTCGATTTCGACGAGGTAGCGATTGAGCGGCAACCCACCCGAGTTCAGATGAACGACCGTCTCCAGGCAGGCGAGTGCCCGGCTGCTCGCCGCATAGACGATGGCGACGCCGACCTCATTCCATCGGCCCCCGGTGATCTTGGCTCCGGCGCCTGACAGATCGTCCGCTTCATAAGTCCTGGCGTCGGTTGCGATTCTCCAGAAGCGTGTCGTCACGCAAAGGCGCCGCTCTGGATCTGCGCGAGGGCGCGGGACACGACGGCCTGTCCCTCCATCGTGTCGAGAAGCTCGATCGGATTGACGCCTCCCAGCGCCGGGAGAGGCTGACGCAGCCAGGACGAGAGCCATTCGGGCGCATCGAACCCATCCGTCTCGCCCGATTCCTCGACCATGTCTTCGAGCTGGCCGACCAGTTTTGCAAGGCCCAGAACCCGTTCACTGTCTTCCGTCGAGAGCGGCTGGTTGTTCGCCGCCTTTTTGTTTACCGTGGCCGTCTTGAGATTGAGCGCGTCGAACATGACCTTCTGGTCCACATGCAAGGCGGCGATGAAGCGCTTCAGGTCGCTGGCCGCCACGCCCTTCTTGATGACGCCGATTCGATCGACCGGCGAGGCACGGTACAGCGCCTTATAGGCAAAGGGGGGCGTGCCTTTCCCCTGCGGCTTGCGCGCGCCAGTTTCGAGTTCGGACATGGCAATGCTCCTTTGAGCACTTGTATAGCTCCTTTGAGCATCGTCCGCAAGGAAGGCGGTGGAGGCAGCCATGCCATCGGCCGCCCATTAGCTGCCGACGGGCCGTTTTTCTCCGGCGGCGGCTTGATCCTGAGCCGCCCGCCGCATCTCGGCCCAGCGATCGACTTCTGGTGCATCGTCATCCGATGGGGCCGGACGCTTGCCCTTCAGCCAGAAATCGAACCATCGCAGGTTCCGCTTGTAGATGCCCGCTCGATGAGCGGGGTGACGCTTGATGTGGACTTCATCGGGGAAGACATAAAGATCGATCGGGTGCTTGGCGGCCCGCAGAGCCCTGACTGTTTCCAAAGCCACGAGATATTCGCCGTCGGCGGCCTGCAGGAGGATCGGAAAGGCGACGCGCGAGGCGTTATGGGCCAGCGAAATGTCTCCCCACATTTGCGGCTTGTCCTCAGGGGAGGCCGGCCAGCCGAGGCTTTCATAGTGGCGCTGGAGGGAAGGCCCCAGCACCCAGGTTTGAGAGGGCTCCCAGCAGCAGCCGCTTACCACTGCGGCCTTGAACAGACTGCTATGCAGCGCCGCATATTGGACGGTCGTCGATCCATCGCTGAGCCCGGTGATGCCGATCCGCTCCGGGTCGGCGACGCCGGCGTCAATGAGCTGCCTGACCTTCGTTTCGACGGCGGACAATATGCTTCGCCGCTCCATGAAGCCGTCATTCTGCCGCCGCTGTCGCTCGATCGATGGGAGGCCCAGCCCGTAAAGCGGGGAGCGCGGTCGCTGGACGTTCAGGACCAGATATCCGGCGCGGGCGAAGAGCTGGACGGGATATTCATCGCCCGTACCGCCCCGAAGGAAGCCGCGGCTCTCATATTGCACGACGATGAGCGGGTAGCGGCGTCCCGGCTGATAGTCGGGCGGATAGACGAGATCTCCGAAGCATTCGATGCCCTGATCGTTCCGCCAGAGCTGCCGTTCGACCTTACCAAGCTTCAGCGTCCCGAAGGTCGGGTTCGGGTCAAACAGAGGGACGGATTTCCCGGTGCGCAGGTCGATACGGCTGAGATAGCGTGGGTGGGTCGGGCCTTCCCGCCCACATAGGACATCATCGTGGATCGGCTTGCAGTCGATGAGCAGGTCTGATGTCGCATAGAGCCTGTGGGGTTCGGCCGAACCGACCTTCCATTCATAAATCGCCATCTCATTCTTCGCCCAGCCCTCGCGCCGGACGTAGCGCACGGCGCCTTTGGAAGAGAACCAGGGCGCACCTTCCACCTCCGTACAGGCGCTGCTTTCGCAGCGGCTTTCCTTCCCGGCAGGACCAGCGGCGATATGATCGAACCCTTTGTCATCCCGCACCGTTGTGGCGCGAGCGCCTTTTGTGGTTTGCGATTCCTCGATCGGTGCCGTCAGCAAGGCTTTCTCTTCATCACTGGCCGCGCGGATGTCACCGTCACTGATGCGCACGGCCTTGTAGACATAAGCGGGGCGGCCGCCTGGAAAGGGCCAGGCTGACGCAAACGGGAAGTAGCGATCATCATAGTGGAGTCCCGACCGGGATTCCCGGAGCAAGGCCGTTGCCTGCGCGGAACCGTCGCGGACCTTGTAGATGATCATGCTCCCATCGCGACTGAAGCGGAAATCGACGATGTCCTGCGGATCGGCGCCGATGGTCCGGGCTTTCAGTTGCTCATCCCACAGGCGGAGTTGCAGCCGCCCGTCGATGAATTTGAGATAGGCGAGGCGCTTTCCGTCGCCCGACCATCTCGGCGTGATCAGTTGTGTGATCCCCGATGGGAAGCCATTCGTGCCGTAGAAATCCTCGAAGCGAAAGAAGGCGACGCCCGGCCCGGAATCGATCAACTTCGAGTTTCCGTCGCGATCTACAAGGGTGATGCCGGTACAATAGCTGTCCCCTGCCACGCTTGCACGTCGGACGCCGACCGCGACCCTTCGACCGTCCGGTGACAGGGTGAAGAAGGAACCGGATTCCATCGCGGCATTGGGTCCAAGATCCAACGTCTCGATGAGGTCGCGATCCGAGATGGGACGAGTGCTGCCGGCTTGCGCGTTGGGCTGCAAGAGGCTGGCGCAATCTTGCGATGCAGGTGCGGCCGGGACTGCGACCGCACCTCCCCCGGATATGCTCAGAACAAGGGAAATGAGCATTACCAAGCCTTTGAGACGGTGAAGCTCAGGAGGCGCCCGATGCTGGAATAGTTGGTGGCGTCATAGGTCGGGTTGGTTGCCGTCGCGCGGATGGCCGAGGGCTTCTCGTTGAGGATATTTTGCCCGGAAAGCAGGAAGGACCATCCGCCCAACAAGCCGCTCCCCTCGGGTTCCCAGCTGATCGTGGCGTCGATCGAGTGGAAGCCTGAAACCTTGTAGGTCGTCGTGGTTCGCGTGTCGTCCGTACCGCCGATATAATTATAAGCGAGGTTTGTCCCGATCGGCCCACGCTTCCAGCCGGCGCTCGCGCGACCGCGCCAGTGCGGCGGGTTGAAGATCCGGCCGGCCTTCACGATCGTCGGCTGACTCGCGCTCAATTTCTGGTCGCTCTTGAGATAGCTGCCGCTCGCTTCGAGATGGAACTGATTCTCTCCTGCCGAAAATTCATAGGAGGCGGAGGCATCGACGCCTCGGATATGCTGCCTGGCGGCGTTCTGAAGCTGGTTGAAGATGATAGCCGCCAGATTGGCAGGGTCGTAAGCGCCGCCTGTCTGGTTCTGGACGCCCAAAGGGAGATTGGCCGTCGCCGCCAGAACCTGTTCCAGGGTTGGGTTGAGGAGGATGAGGTCGGCATATTCGGCTTTGAAGGCCTGGGAGCTGTCGGCGATCGGGCGAACCACGCGGTTCTTGTAACGGACATCGAAATAGCTGGCTTCAAGCCGCAGGCCGGGGATGCTTTGAGGCTTTGCCTCCGCCGTCAGGGTCAGGGTCGTCGCCTTTTCGGGTTCGAGATCCTTGCTGCCGCCGCTGATCTGGAGGACGTTGCGGCTCGTTGGTGGCGAGGGGAGATAATAGGCCGGGAAGAGGAGCACGCCCTGCCGCACTGTGTTTTGCTGGCTGAGAGTCGGCGCCTTGAACGATTTTCCCCAAGCACCCTTGAGCGTCAGGTCGCTGATTGGCTGGTAGCTGATGCCGATCTTGGGCGTCGCGAGCCCGCCAATCTCGTCATAGCGTTCATAGCGAACGGCGCCCGAGAACTGAAGCGATCGGATCAGGGGAACCGCGTTGCGATCGGCGACCAATGGCAGGAAGAGCTCACCATAGGCGAAGGTCGCCGTCTGGCCATCATGATAGTTGAGGAGGGACGTGGTTGCCGTTGCGGTGACGCGCCTGATCGATGCGTCGAGGCCGTTGGAGCGAAGGCCTGCGCCGACCGCGAGCCGCGCATCGCCACCGGGCAGCGCGAATAGCGGGCCTTCGCCGCTTAATTCGGCTGACCACAGATCATTTTTGTACTGGACATGGTTCACCGCCGAGGCGGTGCCTCCCGAATAGATTTCCGCGATGATCGTGCTGTCGCTGATGGCGCGGGTGGCGCGGGCCGTGACTTCCCACCCCGCAGGAAGCCTGAATTTGACCGACGGGCTGATGGAATAGCCTTCGATCTCTGGACGACTGATGATGCCGCTCTGCGTCACATCGGCGGTAGCGCTGTAGGGCAGGGCGGCGACCGATTTGTGGCGGTTATAATGGGCGTCGATCTCGAATTCGACGACCTCGCCAAGCGCCTGATGGCCCGCCAGCACCGCACTGACCTGCCGCTGGGACGGAAGCAGGGTCATGCTGGACTGGCGCGATCGCATATAGGAGCGCTGCGATGCCGTGATGTCCGTCGCGTTGTTGAAGTCGCCCGCGATCATGAATCCGCCACTGTCCCAGCGGCGGCCGGTCACGGCGCTATATTGCTGCTGGACGTCGCCGCCGTCTGTCGCGGCGCCGAACCGGGCGGTGGTGAGCAAGCCGTCATAGTCCCGGCGGAGCAGGATGTTGGCGACGCCGCCCACCGCGTCGGACCCATAGAGAGCCGATGAGCCGTCCGCGACGATTTCCACCCGCTCGATGGCTGCCAGGGGGATCGCGCTAATGTCGATCCCCTGGCTTACGGCATCATATGCGACCCGATGGCCGTTCAAAAGTGTCAGCGTGGCGTCGGCGCCGAGGCCGCGCAGGTTGAGGGTGGAGGAGGACGTGGTGTTTTCCGAGCCGGTCTGCACGCTGGAGATGACACCCGGATTCTGCCCGCCGCTGAAATTCTGCGGAATGCTGCGGACAAAGGAGCCAAGGTCCGTATAGCCGAGGTCCCCGATCTTCTCTCGGGAAGCGGCGATGACCGGAGACATGGGCTTTGCGCCGCGAATACGTGAGCCAGTAACGAAGAGCAGGTTGTCCGCCGCGCCTTCTACCTCCTCGCGCGACGGCGTTGGTCGCCCCCGGAGGTAAATGGTTCGCCCCCTGATGTCCGCATTGAGGCCTGATTGTGCAAGCAGGGCGGTGACGGCTTCCTGGACCGTGAATTCGCCGGTCAGCGCGGGCGAGCGGCGTCCCTGGAGCGACTTGGGATCAGCCACGAGCTGATAGTCGTTGGCCCTGGCGATGACGCGCAAACCCGCGCCGAGTTCCTGGGCCGGCAGATCATAGCTTTTCTTCGCTTCCTGCGCTGCAGCCTGTGGCGCAACCATGCTGACGCAGATCGCGGCGCTGCCCAGAAGCGCAAACTTTCCCATACCCATTTTCTGCCCCCTTGATCGATCCGCCTCTTTGCGAGGCTCGAAACCAGAAGACGGGGCGAGAGAGGTTTGAAGCTGGGCGCTTGAATTATTTTCTGGGGCTGAGGATCAATCTGCCCTTTTCGGTGCGATCGATGTCGAGGTCCAGAAACCCGCTGATCGCTTCCGCCACGCGCTCAATGTCGCGAATGTGGATGTCCGCGAATATCTCCCGGTCGCCCAGGCTCGCTGGCATCAACTCGATTCTGGTATCGCTGTAGCTGTTTGCTTCCGCGATTACTTCTCTGATCGGCACATTGTCGAAACTCTTCACGCCGTTCACCCATTGCTCGTCGGACCTGCGCGCAGGAATGACAATGCTTTGCGACTCATGTCCATGGCTGAAGGCCAGAATATGGCCGGGCCGGAGTAGGATTTTTCTGGCAGGCTGTGTCTGCTGAGAGGCCAACTCCACCTCTACGCCGCCTTCGATCAGATGCACCGCGACATTGTTTCGGAATAGCACGTCGAAGACCGTGCCGGTCGCGCGTACCTCCATGCCACCGGCCCTGACGAAAAACGGACGGGCTGCATCATGGGCAACGATGAACCTGGCGCGACCCCGCTTCAGGACGATGTCGCGGCGGTCCGCCGTCATCGCCACAGAGATCGCGGTGTCGGTATCAAGGACGAGTTGGCTTCCATCGGCGAGCTTGACGGATCGCACTTCCCCCACTTTCGTAACAAAGGCGGCTGGGGTCTCGGCGCCTGCCATCTGCGGAGATTGAGTGCGCATGATCTGGAACAGGATGCTCGCGCCTATAAGAAGGCCCAGGATAGACGCAGCCGCCAGGATCGGGACTGATTTGATCCACCAGGGCTTTTGCGCCCGAAGCCGGGGAGGGGGCAAATCGAGCACCCCGCCGGCATGGCCGGCGGCCTGCACATCGTTCATCAGGTCAAGATAGAGCTGCCGCCGAGCCGGCTTTTCCGAGATCCAATCGGCGAGCGACTGCGCGTGACGTTCCGGCTCATCGAGCATCCGCAGCACCCATTTTTGAGCGGCCCGGCGGTCCTGCGCCGTAATTGCGCCGTGGTCCTCAGTCATTGTCCGCCTCCCGCTGACGGTCGATGAGCCGAATGGCCTTGAGCATATGCTTCTGTACGACCCAAAGTGGCTCTCCGAGATCCGATGCGATCTGCCGGTAGCTACAGCCTTCCACCCGATTGAGAAGGAAAATTTCGAGCGTGCGGGGAGGCAGTTGCTGGAGGATCGCCGTCCAGCGAGCCAATTCCTGACGTGATTGAACGTCACGATGAGGATCGAGGCTGGAAATCGCATTTACGCCATCCTCCAGCAGAGTCAGCTGCCGTGAGAGGCGCGTGGAGCCACGTTCTGCATGGTCGCGCAGCAGGTTGGTCGCAATCCTTGTCAGATAGGCGCGAGGGCTTCCGAGCGAGGGATGCGGGGCGGCACGCACAAAGCGGGTGAGCGTCTCCTGGCTGAATTCGTCGGCATCGGCACGGTTGCCGAGCTTGCGCGTGAAAAAGCGCATGAGGCGAGGCTTCTCCCGTCGATAGAAGTCGGTGAAGCTGAACCGCTCGCCGGTATCATTGCTCACAATCTGAAGGTCGATCCGGCGACCTTCACTTTCGCCCTGGCCCATTCGTCGCACCTATGTCCACTCGGGGCGACGGCCAAAGCCGGATGTTAGTAACCTGGCATACACACAGGCGCATGCGCCTTTACCGTTGCCGGCTGGACATGCGCGCATGCCACCCGGCCCAGTGAAACTGCGACCGAGCTGTATATGCAGAGGTTACTAAGCCCCACTTCCGGGCTTTTTCCGGAAGCGAGGCCAATGTGCCGGAATAACGGGGGAGCGCAACCCTAAAGACTGGATTTGTGACGTTTTTGGGAAACGACGCGGGGCGAAAGGGCGGCGAACGGAGGGATGAGGGCGGCTGCCCGCTGCGCGGGCATCGCGCTCTTGCCAGCGCGGCGTGCCGCCTCGCTGGCCGGGCTCGGCTGCGCCGATCCCGGCCCTTCGGGTTGCGATCGCTTCCGCGCAGGACGTAGTTGCGAAGGGAGGTGAGGGGGCAGGAGGGATGACGGCAGGCTACGGTCCCAGGGACATGCCTCATCGGCCATTAGGATGGCGGTTGCTCTATGAACTGGATCATCGGTCCGCGCAGAAGGGGAGGGGAGAATTGGGAAGGGGACGAAATCCATTCCTGTGGAGTGCCTCTCATGCCCATCTCCCTCCATGCCCGCCGGCTCGTCACTGGTGTCATTGTAAGATTACGAAATCTGGCTGGCGACCAGCGCTGTGCCGCGCGGATCGAACGTTATCTTGAAAGGAGCGGTCCGCGCGAAATGGCCGAGCCAATCGGTGCGGGAGGCGGCGAGGCAGGCGCGCGGATAAGGCAAGCATTGGCGCAGATGCCACCGTTAACGCGGGCCGTACTCAAGGCAGTGGTCGGACGCAGGATGAGCGTCGCGCAGGTGTCACGTCGGTTCGGTATCAGCGAGGCGCGGGTCTGCTGGCATTTTCGCCGAGCGATCTCGATCGTGGCGGAGTGTCGAGAAATACGCTGAGCCCGTTCGCACATGCACCAACCCGGATCAGCATTTCAGGCGCGACCACGGCCTTCGCCTCCCACATCAATGGCACAGACTGGGACTTTGCGCTCGGTCCGCTTTGGAGCAGCGATGATAGGAGAGCGGACACTTCTGACTACGGGAATGGATCGCCGCATCTGCCTGACGAACAATGCGGCGGAAAGAGCGCTTTGAGGCATTGACCTTGGAAAAATCATGGCTCTTCGCTGGGTCAGACTGCGGCGGTTAGCGCACCGCCTTCGTGCTGAGCCTTATGGCCACGGCAAAGCGCAACGATATTGATCCGCAGGCTCGGCTAGCCGACGTCCTCCCGCGCATCGCCGACATCCCGCAGAACCGTCTTCACGAACTGCTTCCCTGGAACTGGCGCGCCACAGACGATCAACGCAAAGCCGCCTGATCCGCGGTTCTGACCGGAGCAATACAGAGCATTTCGAGCCAATCGGATATATATGCCCGGCAAACCGGGCCGGCGGAGTTATCACCTCTTGGACCTGATGCGTTGATGCGTCCTGAGCTCCGCCAGCTGCACGCGGCCCGCTTGCAGTTCGCGCCGCATCTGCTGGAAAACAGGTGCCACTCCATCGGGATCGCGGATGGTGATGACCAAGCTGAATGGAACGCCAGCTTTGGGAAAGCGCGTCTCCGCGCGCCGCGTTGCGGCAACTTCAACGCGCCACTGAGAACTCACGCCTTTTCCTGCATCGCCGAAGCGCGCGCGGTAGCGCTTCGTCGGCCACCATTTAAGGCCCTGGTTGATCAGTTCCCGCTCCGGCACGGTTTGGCCAGCCGTCTTTGGTAGAAACGATTGATGGAAACGATCCCGGAAGCTGGGTGAGCCGTCCTTTCGCGAGACGAGCTGGCGCTGCTGCAGCTTGGCATCCAGGTTCACGCGAACGAACTCGGCGCCATAGGCCCTGTCGATGGGTGGCTCGTAAACCAGCGTAGCGGTCGCCTCGCCCCGACAGGCTCCGGTCACCGGATCAACCAAGGCCTGCGGCCAGTTGAAATCGAAACGCAAGACCTTGGGACGAGCAGCATCGTCCGGAATGACGCTCTGAAACACAAGGGTGATCGAGTTGTCGTCGGTGACGAGCATTTCGCTCGTCTCGCACGGGACGCCGAAGCCCACGAATTGCCGCGCCAGCGTCGACATGTTCGGACCGACGAGGGCTGGGGGCGTCGTGCAATTATGAATCATCAACGCCCTGAGCGTGTGAGCGGGCAAATAGCCTTCGATCATGGTCTCAAGAGAGGCCAAGGTCTTCGATACGAGCGGCGCGGAAAAGCTGGTTCCACAATCGGACACCACCGTCCCGTCTGGCGCGATCGAGGATAGTTGGTGATTGGCGCCCGGTCCGGTGCCGTCGTTCCCGCCATAATGGGCAACGTCAGGCTTGCAGCCCACGCGCAGGCCAGGCCCGCGCCGCGTGTACGTCGTCGGCAAACCTTCCCGATGCGTCTCGCAGCCGGGCGGATTGATCGCGCCCACGGAAATACACTGGGTGCTCTCTGTGGGCTTGAAGATGGTATCGGGATCTGTCCGCGCCGCAAAATAGCGGACTGCTTCGCTTGGTCGTTTCGGCCAGGGCGCGCGCAGCGCGCCGCCGGGCAGGTTGCCCGCTGAATTGACGATTACGACGTCGTGTTTACCCGCAATCTGGTCCAGTCGCGCCGCGTAGTAGCTGTAATGGTCTGTTTCCACCGGCGAGACGGCATTGATGCTTAGGTTGACAACGCGAATTCCATGATCGCGTACCGCCTCGCCAATGGCCGTATCCATCTCTGCGAGAAAATCGTCGAAGCCGTTGCTATAGCTTGCGTGGAAGTCACCTTTGGGAAAGAGCGCCAAGTCCACCAGATCGCAACCATCCGCCTCAAGACCGGGCAGCGCCGGGTTCAGCGCTGCGGCTCCTACGATGAGAGCGCCGACGAACGTACCGTGCTCCTCGTCAACCTCAGCCTGGTCGAGGTAATCGTGGCGGGCCAGAACCCATGGGGCCAGGGCCGTGCTGATGCCCGAGTCCACCACCCCGACCCTTGGATACCGAATGCCCGGCGAGCGTACGGGCAAACTTGCGCTCGCGCCTGAAGGGACTGCGGAGCTGTGCGACAGCTCCACGCGCATGGGCAGAGAGATCCTGCGAACAGATGGATGCTGCACGAGGCGTCTGAGCGCTTCCTCATGGCGTGACAAGCTGGTGTCGAGCGTCGCGACGGCGGCATCGGGAGGGCGGGTCATTGAGAGAAGCGCAGGGCTACTCTGCGAAGTTAGTTTCAATGCAATCGGTGTTTCGCCGCCGGCCTCAGGCAAACGCCAGGCGACAACCCCATCGCCCAGGTCTTCGAGCAAGGCCTCGAGCGATCGAGACAGGCTCTGTTGCTGAGGCTCAACGCTTGCCAGTTGGGCAACGCGTCGCTCAGCGGAGCGCGGGTTTTCAAACAGTTCGAGCAGATAGTAGCCGCCGGTGCGATCGTCGGCGAGCCAAGACACGGCCGATTCCGCATCGAAGCGGCGTTTACTCAGCGGATCCGGAAAGGTTATCTCCTCCACAGCGCCAACCTCGGATCGGGCTGTGCTGGGGCGCGCCTCGCGCTTCCCGTCTTTTTCCACCCAGTTGGTATGAGGTTCGGCGTCCCGCACCACGTTGACCAGTCGGGCGAGCTGACCGGCTTCTGCAAAGTAGTAGATCTCACCGAGTCCGGAGGCACCGACGCTGGGAAATGCCTCCGGCTTGAAAAGGGCGCGCACGGGGCGGTGCGATTTCGCCAGCGCACGCTCCCTCAATTTTACCCGGACATAGCCTGCGCCCCCCGCTCCGGCGGCATTGAGCTGGGCCGATACGCGCGCGATGCTCGATGCCAGCTTGGCCTTGTGCTTCGCAAATTCGTCGTCCCGATTCGCGAAAAAATCTGTTGGTGGCCCGCCGGTACCCGGCTCCGGCGCGACGACATAATCGTTATCATTCAGGACGATCTGTACCGGATTATTAGCCATATCTGCTGCCGGTTATACCGGCTCCTCCTTCATCCATCGGCTGATCGTTCCTTGATCGCGTCCAAGCAGCTGGGCAACTGAGGCCTGCGTAAAGGAAGCCTGCGGGTTTCCAAGCAACGCCCTTGCTATCACGCGCGGATCCTCGCGCAGGGTTGCCAGTCTGGAGCGATCATCCAGGTTCGCGCTCGTTACGTGATAGCGCTGGAGCGCGGCGAGGACGTCATTGGCATCCAAGTGAGGGTCGCAATCGGCGGGCTTTTCAAGCACGAAATAGCGCTTGATGGCATGGGTCATCGTCCTGACATCTGCGCCGCTGGCACCATCAGAGGCCCAGGTCAGGAGGTGCAACGCGCTTTCCTGAATCGACATCGGTGCGAGGAATTCACAAATCAGCCGTTCTCTCGCGGTCGCCGGCGGCAGAGGCATTTCGATCTTCACCTCGAAACGCCGCCAGATGGCAGGGTCGAGCAGACTTGGATGGTTCGTGACCCCGATTGTCAGACCAAGCGGGCCACGCACGTCAAGGCATTGCAACAGCGTATTCACAACCCGCTTGATTTCGCCAACTTCCTGGGGGTCGTCGCGAAGTTTGGCCAACGCGTCGAACTCATCAAGAAGCAGAACGCATTTGTAGCGGTTTGCAAACTCAAAGAGCGTTCCGATATTTCTGGCCGTCGTTCCCAGCAGCGAACTCATTAATCCGTCAAGCCGCGCCAGCACTACCGGCAGGCCCAGTTGCGCAGCGATGTGCATGGCGGTAACCGTCTTTCCGGTGCCCGGAGCTCCGAAGATCAGGGCGGTATGCGTGGGGGATATTCCCAATTCGCGAAGTCGATCATAATCAGTCCACTCTCTAAGGACCGACCCTATTGCCAGTTCAAGCTCCCCAGTAAGCACTGGCGGAAGACTGGCTTGCACGGGCTCGAGAATGATCTGCGCCAGCGGCGCACCACTTTCCTTGTCAAATGGAGGGTTGGTCGATGGCGTCAGCTGTTCGCCCACCATGGCGCGCGACAGCTCGACACGGCTCGGCTGCAGGCTCGTCGATCGCTCACCCGCCGCAAGGAGGCCGGCAATCGCCGATGCACCTTCATCATCGCCAGCCTTAGTAAGGCGGTCGCGCAGCCGCTCGACCTGTTTACGGAACTTGTCATCTCCGCTTGCCAAACCAACACGGCACATTGACTGGATAACGCCCAAATGTTCCACGAAATCGCATATCCTTTAATATTTACGCATTTTATATTCGCTCACATGCATTATGCAAGGGCATAGACGCATATTTCTTAAGAATCGAAACTGATATCCTTTGTAGGGGCCCGAGGGCATGCGCTAGGTGTGCAGAGAGGTATGTGTCGAGCGCCCAGAGGCTGAACAGGCGCTTCTTTTTTCGGGCGCCTGTAGCACCCGGAGAATGAGGGAACTGAAGATGGCGAGCGACAGCCTTCGACGAAAGGTTTTCACGCCGCGCCTACAGGTGACGGCACCTCTTCACTTACCGCGGCTCCAAACCAAGCGTTCGCCCAACGGTCAGTCTTAAAGTCCAAAATAAGAAAGCTGACCGGCCGCGCCTAGAAGGGCTAAATTAGCTGTTGAAGGGCAACATTGGGTCGGAGTTTCACAAATCCGCATTCACGGAACTCGAGTTTCACAACCATGTTGCGTTTATTGCGAATATTCGCTATTGAATAATGCCATCTGCGGAGAAAACCGATGACCTTGCCAGCCAATGCCTTGCCTTTTGGCAACAGGTTGCCCTCTGCCGACGATCGGCAGATCGCTAACCAGCTTCGCCGGATCCTCGCCTCGCAGAAGGACGGTGCGGCCAAGCTGCGGGTGCCCGATCCGAAGACTAGGAAACCAGTCGAGATCACGCTGACTCCGGCGATGTCGGACCTGTTCCTGGAATTGCTACGTCACATCGGTAGTGGTGATGCCGTCACGCTGGTGCCAATCCAGCAGATGCTGACGACGCAGCAAGCAGCAGACCTGCTCAACATGTCGCGCCCGTACCTTATCAAGCTCATCGAGAAGGGCGATATCCCGCACAGCATGGTGGGGCGGCACCGGCGTCTTAAGGCTGAGGACGTATTCGCCTACAAAACTGCGCGCGACAAAATCCGATCGAAGGCGATGGACGAACTGATCGCAGACGGCGCAGACCTCTATTGATCTGACTCAACCATGTTCGCCAATCGATACATCGCTCTGGTTGATGCCTGCACACTGGTCAGCGCTCCGCGGCGTGACCTGCTCCTCACCTTGGCAGACGCGGAATTCTTTCGTGTGCGATGGTCGCAGCGCATCCTCGATGAAACGCGTTCTGCGCTGGACAAGATCTTTACCGAGCGCAAAATCGAGAGCGCGTCCGCGCGAGCGGGCCGATCAGTCGATGCCATGCATCGCGCGTTCCCCGAATCTCTGGTAGAGGCACATGCATCCGTCGGGGCCATGACATTCGGTCTGCCGGATCCCAAGGACGAGCATGTTCTGACAGCTGCGGTCCAGACCCAGGCACAAGCTGTCGTGACGGAAAACATCAGCGATTTTCCGGCAAGAATTCTCGCACCCCTAAACTTGGAAGCGCGAACTGCCGACGAGTTCATTGCCGATACCATCGCGCTCGACGAAGGCAAGGCGGTTGCAGCGATCCGAACTCTGCGCGTTCGGCTGAAGCGTCCCGAAATGTCGGCAGAAGATTACCTACGGTCGCTAGAGGCCCATGGGCTGTTCGTCACCGCTTCGATCCTGAGTGGCCACGCCGATTCCATCTGAAGGGTTTTCCCAGTGCGCCGCTAGGTTTGCTGACAGTCCGCTCCCAAGCATCGAAAATTGACGGTTGGATGGCGGAAATGGGTCGGTTTTGCCGGGGCCGAACGCCGGATCGTGGGACAGTGCTGCCGTTCCAAATTGATAGATCGGATGGCAGCTCCTGTCTGGAGCCGACATACATCGTTTGCCTGACTGGCATCACAGATCGGCAGAAAGTGGGCCGATTGTTGACCGTCCTCTTTTGGGGAGAAATCGGCTAAAGCTGCCGTCAAGCAGCTGACTCTTAATCAGCGGGTCCTAGGTTCGAGCCCTAAAGTGCGTCCACCACATTTCCCTTTTTCGTAAATCAGATACTGAGCTTGCGAGATCGGGCTATTGAGAGCATTTTTTTTGCTAAGCAGCTCTCTAGGTAGCAGAGCGCTAATTCGGCGCTGCAGTGCAGTGAACGGTTCATGGCCTGCGCTCTGTCGAACTGAGCTTGAGCGAGTAATCGGCTCACCTTCCCGCCAGCGGCGCACGCTGGGATGGCAGCTCGGAAACTCAGGCAGCGCGGTGTCGTGCTGACAGCTAGGCCGCCCGAGCGCCCGATGGACAAGAATGACGCCCTTGGCTGGATGCCCTGCCAGCTCGGATACGCCCCATAGACGGTAAGAACGGTCAGACGGTTATTCGTGGAGGCTAAGAGCAGATTGGGGCCAGGGGCGCGATAGGCCTGGTGCTCGAACCGTCAGTCGCGCAGCACCCGCTCGATAGCGGTGTCGACACTGGTCCGATCACCGCACCGCTGAGCGCCTACCGCCGATCCGGTTTGCGTTCTGTTCCTTCGAGCGATAATATCGTCATCTGACGCTAAAGCATCTCGAGTGGACGGCGGTCGCGTGGCCTGGGAAATTCCGCATCGAGTGTCGCAATGTCGGCGTCGGAGAGCACGATATCTGCGGCCGCGCGGTTCTCCCGCACATGTGCAATCGAACTCGCTTTCGGGATGGCGATGACGCCATCGTGCCGCAACGTCCAGGAGAGTGCCACTTGGGCAGGGGTTGCACCGACCTCGGCTGCGATCTTCTCGAGTGCGGGATGGCTTGAAAGTCGTCCCTGCTCGACGGGACTATACGCCATAACCGGTATGTTATGCTCGGCGAGCCACGGCAGCAGGTCCAATTCGGGGCCTCGCCGGACCAGATTGTAGAGGATCTGATCGGTCACGCAGCCATCCCCGACGGCAGCGATAAGCTCGTCCATATCGTCGGTATCGAGATTGCTGACACCCCAATGCCTGATTTTCCCCGCTGATTTGAGCGCCTCCAATGCCTCCACAGTCTCAGCGAGCGGCACCGATCCCCGCCAATGGAGCAGGTAGAGGTCCAGCCGGTCGGTGCCGAGCCGCTTCAGGCTCGCCTCGCATGCATCGGCAAGGCGGGAGCGCGATGCGTTCTGCGGATATGCCTTGCTGACGAGGAACAACTGGTCGCGAACGCTGCCCAGCGCCTCGGATATCAGCGTTTCCGCCGCACCATCGCCGTACATTTCGGCGGTATCGATGAGCGTCACGCCCAGTTCGACACCGGCGCGTAGCGTGGCGATCTCATCGGATCGGCGCTCGGCACGTTCGCCCATCTTCCAGGTGCCTTGACCCAGTGAAGGAACCACTTCCCCGCCGGGCAATGTCACGTGTTTCATGTGCTTTCGTCCTATGAGATGAGTTCGACTGTTCGGTCGGGGGGCAGATTGGCAGATGACCACCATGAAACGATCATATCGCGGCCGGCCATCGATCGAGCGCCATTTTGGCGATGGAGAGCAGTTCGTTGATCGTAGCGCCGTCGCGCGCCTGAACGGACATGCCTTCCATGACCGTATTGATGAATTTGCCTAGCACGGCCGGATCGGTGTTGGCCGCAAGCTCGCCCTGCGCGGCGCCGCGTTGCAGACGCTCGATCAGGAGGGCCTCCGCCGCGATCCGCTTGTCGCGCAGCAGGCATTCGATGGCGGCGGACGCCGGCGAAACGGCTGCCGCTGCCGAATACATGAAGCAGCCGGCCGGCGTTCCAGGTTCCGAGAATGATGACGCCGCTCGTTCCAGCAGGCCTTTGACGGCTTCGTAGGTGGACAACGCCGGATCGTTGATGGGTGCATAGAGGTGGACGCTGAACGTCGCGGCGTAACGTTCGATCACCGCCGCAAACAGCCCCGCCTTGTTGTCAAACGCTGCATAGAGACTGGCGGCGGCGACGCCAGTCTCCGCCACCAGATCGGCCATCGATGTCGCCTCGTAGCCGCGCTGCCAGAACAGCCGCACCGCCTTGTCGAGCGCAGCGTCAGTGTCGAACACACGAGGGCGACCTGCGCGGCGACGGGCTTTCGTCTCTGTCATCTCTGATGCACGATATGGAACGATCGATAAATAATATCTTGAAACGGGTGGTCCGCTCCCTTACAGAACGATCATTAAATAATCAAGGAGTCTCCAATGAGCCGCATCGTCCGTATCCACGAATATGGCGACGCCAGCGTCCTCAGGATTGAAGATGTGGCAGTCCCCGCTCCCGCGGCCGACGAAGTGCAGATCGCGGTGAAGGCGATAGGCATAAACCGCGCCGAGGTGATGTTCCGCAACCATGCCTACCTTCAGGAAGCCGAGTTCCCGAGCCGCCTTGGCTATGAGGCTGCCGGCACTGTCGTTACGGTCGGCGCCGACGTTACCGGGTTTGCGGAAGGCGAAGCCGTCAGCGTCATCCCCCCGCTCGATATCGCGCGTTGGGGCACCTATGGCGAGGTCGCCAACGTGCCCGCCCGCCTCGTCGTCAAGCATCCGGCGGCGCTGTCGTTCGAGGAAGCGGCGGCCGTGTGGATGCAGTATGTCACCGCCTGGGGTGCACTGGTGGAGCAGGCGAAACTCGGCGAGGGCGATTTCGTCATCGTCACAGCTGCCTCCAGCAGCGTCGGCCTTGCGGCCTTCCAGATTGCGCGGATGGTCGGCGCGACGGTAATCGCGACGACGCGTACCGGCGCCAAGCGCCAGGCCCTGATCGATGCCGGTGCGCATCATGTCGTCGCGACCGGGGAAGAGGACCTGGTAGCGAGGGTGATGGAGATAACCGATGGTCAGGGTGCGCGCGTGGTGCTCGATCCGGTCGGAGGCCCGTCGTTCGAGCCGCTGACCGAGAGCATGGCACGCGGCGGCATCCTGCTCGAATATGGCGCGCTCAGCGGCGAACCGACGCCGTTCCCGTTGTTCTCCGTGCTGGGCAAGAGCCTCACGCTCAAGGGGTATCTCTACAGCGAGATCGTCTCGGACGATGCCGCCCTCGATCGCGCCAAGGCGTTCATCGTGGCGGGTCTGGAATCGGGCGCGCTCAAGCCGCGGATCGCGCGCACTTTCCCGCTCGACGCCATCCAGGACGCTCACCGCTTCCTCGAATCGAACGACCAGATCGGCAAGGTCGTCGTTACGGTCTGACCGGCATACCGGGGGAGTGAGCGATCGCTCCCCCACGAATTTGCGCTGACGCAACGGCCTCGCACCAGCAATCAGTTTAACTCAACGAGGGTATCCCAACATGAAATCTCGCGCCGCTGTAGCCTTCGAGGCGGGCAAGCCACTCGAAATCGTCGAGATCGATGTCGCCCCACCCCGGAAAGGCGAAGTCCTCATACGGGTGACGCACACCGGTGTGTGCCACACCGACGCGTACACGCTGGCGGGGAGTGATCCGGAGGGTGTTTTCCCGGTGGTTCTGGGCCACGAGGGCGCGGGCATCGTTGTCGAGGTCGGTGAAGGCGTCACCAGCGTCGGGCCGGGCGATCACGTGATTCCACTCTATACCGCCGAGTGCGGCAAGTGCGACTTCTGCCTGTCGGGCAAGACCAACCTGTGCGTCGCTGTCCGCGAAACGCAGGGCAAGGGCTTGATGCCCGATGGGACCACCCGCTTTTCGTACAATGGTCAGCCCCTCTATCATTACATGGGCTGTTCAACCTTCAGTGAATATACTGTCGTCGCCGAAGTCTCGCTCGCCAAGATCAATCCCGAGGCAAACCCCGAACATGTCTGCCTGCTCGGCTGCGGCGTCACGACCGGCATCGGCGCAGTCCACAATACCGCCAAGGTCCAGCCCGGAGACTCGGTCGCCGTGTTCGGCCTCGGCGGCATCGGCCTCGCGGCGATTCAGGGTGCGCGCCAGGCGAAGGCGGGTCGCATCATCGCCATCGACACCAATCCGTCCAAGTTCGAGCTGGCACGCCAGTTCGGTGCGACCGATTGCATCAACCCCAAGGACCATGACAAGCCCATCCAGCAAGTGCTGATCGAGATGACGGGCTGGGGCATCGATCACACCTTCGAGTGCATCGGCAACGTCCACGTCATGCGCGCCGCGCTTGAATCAGCGCACCGTGGCTGGGGTCAGTCGATCGTGATTGGCGTTGCCGGCGCGGGCGAGGAAATCTCCACCCGCCCATTCCAGCTCGTCACTGGCCGCGTATGGAAGGGGTCCGCTTTCGGTGGCGTCAAGGGACGGACACAGCTCCCCGGCATGGTCGAGGACGCGATGAGAGGCGATATCGATCTGGCCCCATTCGTAACCCACACGATGGGTTTGGAAGACATCAACGAGGCCTTCGAACTGATGCACGAAGGCAAGTCGATCCGCACGGTCATTCACTACTGATCCGCCGATCCGAAGCGGCCGAGGCGCTCGGATCGACAACTCGGCCGTCATCATGGCCCGACCCCGGCCATGATGACGCGCGCTCTGGCAAATGGGCAACGCGTCGCGATGCGGTAAAAAGCGCCGAAGTGCGGTCGTTACATGCCGACAGCGGCACAAACCAGGGCCGCCTGGCCCGGGCGCTTACCAGCGGAGTGTGTGGCCTCGTCGCGCGACCCCACGGGAAAAATGGTTTTGTCGTTACCTTTGTCTAATGCTGGAAAAATATTTCGAAGGTGCCGAATATCGGGCCAGCCTGGCCGTTGGATGTATTGATTCGGAAATGCATTCATCTGTTACCCGACTGTGATGAACCACGGGCCGCACGGGCGTATAGGGCAGGAAGACTGAATTGAAGAGCAAGGATATTCACGCGACCACACCGGCCACCGATCATGGGCATAGGGGGCCGCCCGCTTGCGTGCAGGTTCGCGGCGCGCGCCAGAATAACCTCAAAAATATTGACGTCGATGTACCGCGCGACGCCTTCGTGGTGTTCACCGGCATATCGGGCTCGGGCAAGTCATCGCTCGCGTTCGGCACCCTTTATGCCGAAGCCCAGCGGCGTTATCTGGAATCGGTTGCGCCCTATGCCCGTCGCCTGATCGACCAGGCCGGCGTGCCGGAGGTCGACGCGATCGACGGTTTGCCGCCTGCGGTCGCGTTGCAGCAGCAGCGCGGCTCGGCCAACGCACGATCCTCGGTCGGCAGCGTGACGACTCTCTCCAGCCTGGTTCGGATGCTCTATTCGCGCGTCGGCGAATATCCGCGCCATCAACCCATGCTCTATGCGGAGGATTTCTCCCCCAACACGGTGGCGGGGGCCTGTCCGACCTGTCACGGCATCGGGCGCGTATATGACGCGACCGAAGAGACGATGGTTCCTGACGACAGCCTCACCATTCGCGATCGAGCGATCGCCGCCTGGCCGGCCGCCTGGCATGGCCAGAACCTGCGCGATATCCTCGTTTCGCTCGGCTATGACGTCGATACGCCGTGGCGCGACCTGCCGAAAAAGGATCGCGACTGGATCCTCTTCACTGAAGAGGCGCCGACGGTGCCGGTCTATGCGGGCCTGACGCCCGAACAGACCCGGACGGCGCTCAAGCGCCGCATGGAGCCGAGCTACCAGGGCACCTTCACCGGCGCGCGCCGCTATGTGCTGGAAACCTTCGCCAACACTAAAAGCGCGCTGATGAAGAAGCGCGTCTCGCAATATATCATCGGCCGCGATTGCCCGACCTGCAACGGCAAGCGCCTGAAGCGCGAAGCCCTGTCGGTCAAATTCGCCGGCCTCGACATTGCCGAGTTCGGCGACCTGACGGTGCTCAAGCTGAAGGACTTGCTGATCCCCGTCGCGCATGGCGAATATGGGGCAGTCTCCGCCCCCTCAAAGGGCCATGTTCTGGAAAAAGCGGCCCGCGATGCAGCGGTCGAACAACGGGTTGCCGCGGGCGGCTCTGCGCACAAGAGCGCGCCCGACGTACGCCGCACGCCCAATCTCTCCGACGAGAAGCGGATCGCCGCCCAACGCCTTGCCTGCGAATTGATCGAGCGGCTAGAGCCGCTGATCGATCTTGGCCTTGGCTACATTTCGCTCGACCGCAGCACGCCGACGCTCTCCTCCGGAGAGCTGCAGCGCTTGCGGCTTGCCACGCAATTGTCGTCACAGCTTTTCGGCGTGGTCTATGTGCTTGACGAGCCTTCGGCAGGGTTGCACCCGGCAGATGGCGAAGCCTTGCTCACCATCCTCGAGCGTCTCAAGGCGGCGGGCAACTCCCTGTTCGTCGTCGAACATGATCTCGACGTGATCCGCCGCGCGGAATGGCTCGTCGATGTCGGGCCAGGAGCCGGAGAAAAGGGCGGTGAAGTCCTCTACAGCGGGCCGATAGAGGGGCTTGCCGACGTCGAGACTTCGATCACCCGCCGCTACCTGTTCGCAGAGCCGCTCCGCAGTGAGCGCACACCGCGCGATCCCAAGGCATGGCTACGCCTGGAAGGGATCAGGCGGAACAATCTCCATGGTCTTGACGTCGAGTTTCCCATCGGCTGCTTCACCGCTGTCACCGGCGTTTCGGGATCGGGCAAATCCAGTCTTGTCAGTCAGGCGCTGCCCGAGCTCGTCACGGAACACCTCGGCGGCTCCCCCGCGGCCGAGGAGGAGGATATCGATCCGCTGCTCGATGTTGCGCAGAACGACACTGAAGGACGCATTGTCGCAGGCATGGAGCATGTTCGCAGGCTGGTGCGCGTCGATCAGAAACCGATCGGCCGCACGCCGCGCTCGAACCTATCCACCTACAGCGGCATGTTCGACCATGTGCGACGGATCTTCGCTGATACGCCGCTCGCCCGCCGGCGGCATTACAGCCCGGGAAGGTTCTCGTTCAACGTCGCGCAAGGCCGGTGCCCTGTGTGCGAGGGCGAGGGATACGTCATGGTGGAGCTGCTGTTCCTGCCGAGCGTTTTTGCCCCGTGCTCGACCTGTCATGGCTCTCGCTACAACCCGCAAACGCTCGAAGTCGAATGGAACGGGCGCAATATCGCCCAGGTGCTCGAACTGACTGTCGACGATGCGTGCGATTTCTTCGCTGGCGAGGCATCTGTGATGCGCTCGCTCGACGTGTTGCGGGAGATCGGTCTTGGCTATCTGAGGCTCGGTCAGCCGGCGACCGAGCTGTCTGGCGGGGAGGCGCAGCGCATCAAGCTGGCGACTGAACTGCAACGCGCTCAACGCGGCAACACGATCTACATCCTCGACGAGCCAACTTCGGGGCTTCACCCCTCCGATGGCGATCGGCTGATGCAACACCTGCAGGGCCTCGTAGACGCCGGCAATACCGTCGTAGTCGTCGAACATGACATGCGCGCCATCACACAGGTCGACTGGATCATCGACCTGGGACCGGGGGCCGGGGAAGATGGAGGCCGTATCGTTGCCAGCGGCGTCCCTGGCGTCGTTGCGGAAGCGGAAGGCAGTCTCACCGCCCGCTATCTCAAGGCGGCGCTGTAGGTCGTAAATCTGGCCGAACGCACGTTCGATCATGTGCAACTCAACCACACGTTGGAACGGGTCGAATCTGGAAGCGGGAACCGGCGATGTGTGACCGCGGTTGACGCGGCTTAGGGTTTGTGTGCCCGCCAGGTGCGCCGCGTTCGTGTGATACGCGGCGTGGCGGACGGCCAATCGCTGGCCATCCGCCACATTTGCTTTGTGCGGACCTTTTCAAGTGAGAGGCCCTTACATGGTTCGTCGAAACGCCCCGCCTTAATTCCCTGCTGCGAGCGCTGCGCCCACGCCTTCTGCGATTTCCTCAACGAGTTTGGCACAGAAAGCGGGCAAATCATTGGGATCGCGGCTGGTAACAAGGCCGTTGTCGACCACGACTTCCTCACTGGTCCATGCACCGCCGGCGTTCTCGATATCGACCTTCAGCGTCGAGTAGGACGTCAAGGTGCGACCCTCAAGCACGCCCGCCTCAATCAATGTCCAGGGTGCATGGCATATAGCCGCAACAGGTTTTTTCTGATTAAAGAAAGCCCGGATGAAAGCAATTGCCTCGACGCTGCCGCGCAGCTTGTCGGCACCGACAGTCCCTCCGGGCACAACAAGTCCGTCGAAATCGTCGGCTT
Organism: Sphingomonas sp. SKA58; assembly: GCF_000153545.1. Lineage (NCBI taxonomy): Bacteria > Pseudomonadati > Pseudomonadota > Alphaproteobacteria > Sphingomonadales > Sphingomonadaceae > Sphingomonas > Sphingomonas sp. SKA58. Next base: position 559,210 of record NZ_CH959308.1, on the reverse strand, counting down.
TCACCTCGGAAAACGTCTTGTCGATAGTATAGCTGGCGCCCTCGTCAAGATCGCTATTGACTGTGCGAGCCTTGCCCGGTTCAAAACTGATCACGGTCACTTTGCCACCAGCGTCCTCGACAGCTTGCTTGGGCTTCGAGAATTCTGGTTCTTCCGTCCCTCGGGGTGCGATCAGAATGGCAACCGATTTGCCTTCCAAAGTCATAATTTATTTCCTATTCCGTCGAAGACTAAGGTCAGGTGCCCGGCTTGAGCACGACCTTCGTCCAGCCTGCATCGCGCTCGTCGAAATGCTTGTAGGCGTCTGGTGCCTGATCGAGCGGCAGTCGGTGCGAGATGATTTGGGCAGGATTGGCCCGGCCTTGCTCGATAAGCTTCATCAGTCGCCGGTTGTAGTGCTTTACATTGCACTGGCCGGTGCCGATCTTCTGGCCCTTGAACCAGAAGTTGCCGAAGTCGAACGCCATCTTGCCTTCCTTCTGGAGATCGTCGGGCGCGTTCGGGTCTTCCGGAATGAACACGCCGACGACGCCGATTCCGCCGGTGGCCTTCGTGCTTTTGACGAGGCAGTTCATCGTGTAATTGCTGCGCTCCTTGCCGTGGCGATCGCAACACTGATACCCGACCGCCTCGACCCCCCGGTCGGTCCCGAGGCCGCCAGTCGCGTCAAGGATCTGCTGGGCGGGATCGCCCTTGCGCATATCGATCGGAATAGCGCCCATCGCCTCGGCCAGTTTCAGACGGTCATCGTGAGAATCGACGACAAAGATCTGAGAGGCGCCGCGGATTTCGGCCGAGTGCGCGGCCATCAAACCGACCGGACCGGCGCCGTAGATCGCAATGCTTTCGCCAGGCAGGAAACCCGACAGTTCGACGCCATGCCAACCGGTGGGGAAGATGTCGGAGAGCATGACATAGTCATCCTCCTTCTCCTCAGCGTCCTCAGGCAGCTTCAGACAATTGAAGTCCGCATAAGGAACGCGCATCAACTCGGCTTGACCACCTTGCCACGGACCCATCTCGGCAAAGCCGTACGCTGCGCCGGCGGTTCCAGGGTTGGTCGTGAGGCAGAATCCCGTCAAACCGCGTTCGCAATTTTCGCAGAAACCGCAACCGACGTTGAACGGCATGCACACGCGATCGCCCTTCTTGATACGATCTACGGCAGCGCCAACTTCGATGACCTCGCCAAGGTTTTCGTGACCGAAGACCCGGCCCTTTTCGAAGCTGGTACGGCCCTCATACATGTGAAGGTCCGACCCGCAGATATTGGTCGTGGTCAGCCGGATGATAACATCGGTCTGCTTTTCAATCTTGGGATCATCGATGGTACTGACAGAAACATCTTTGGGCCCGTTGTACACGACAGCTTTCACGGATCCTTTCCTTTCGCAGCTCTTCTCAACGCGTCATCAAATCGAGACCTTGCTGATGATCCGGTCCATCGCAGCGGCGGAGGACATCGCACCCTTCCAAGTGATCTCAGTTTCCTGAACCTTGTGCTACCTGAGAGGTTCCTTCCCGTGGGCTACCCTGGGATCGATTCACGGCGGTTTTCTGAATAACTGGGCCAGAATGGCCGAATAACGCTCTAAACGGAGGCGACCCGCGCCGCGCGGGAGGCGCGCCCGCCGCCGTCGACTGAACCGCCTTCGACTAAGCGGGCACCGCCGCGCCCGGCACCGCGCTCCAAGGCTCAGCCGCGCGCGAACGCCTGCGCCGCCGCCTCGGCCACGCCCTGGTCTTGCTTGCCGGTGCCGCCCGACACGCATACCGCGCCGATCACCGTCTCGCCCTCCTTTATCGGCACGCCCCCGGCGAAGATCATCACCTTGCCGTCGTCGGAGGCATGGATGCCGTAGAAGTCGGCGCCCGGCTGGTCGAGGTTCGCCAGCGCCTTGGTCTCGACGTCGAACGCGCGCGCCGTCCACGCCTTGCCGATCGCGATGTCGACGCTGCCGCGCCACGCATCGTCCATCCGCGCGAACGCTAGGAGGCAGCCGCCCGCGTCCACCACCGCGATGTTCATCGGGTTGCCGATCCGCTCGGCCTCCGCGATCCCCAAATCGATGATCGTCCGCGCGTCGTTCAGGTCGAGCGTCTGGGTGGTGCGCATGGAGTATCTCCGTGGCCGGTTCGGGGAAAGCCGCTCAACGCACGCCGCGCCCGGGCCCCCCACGCGGGCGATGAGAGCGACGCGCTAGGGTGCCGACCGCTCGGCTATTTCGCGGCCAGCAGGGTGAACTTGTGAATCTGCGGCGGTTCAGAAAACAGTTCTTCTGCCTTGTCCATCAGTGCGGCGGCAACCTTGCCGTCAAGATGGGCCTGCCGATCCTCCTCCGTGTCGAACGTATCGAAGATCGCGTACGCACCGGGACCTTCCTCGATCGCATACCAGGTCAGAGTGCCCGGCTCAGCTTGAACGAGCGGCAATGCCGAGGTCAGGAAATCGGCGACATCGCGCTCTTTTCCGGGCTTGGCCTTCAGTGGTACATACAGGGCAAGTTTGGGCATAAATCACTCCTCAAGTTGAACGCTCAGCTATTCTTCGGCAAAGTAACGGACGAGCGGGCCGGTACGTTCCCCACGAGGCGGAGCACACGCGGCCCCGCCTCCTCGTCGAAATCAGAACTCCTGTGCAGTCGGCCTGATGACGATCGCGTTGACATCGACGTCATCAGGTTGTTCGACAGCGAACGCGATAGCACGCGCCACCGATGCCGCCGGGATGGCCTGCTTGTAGAAGTCCAGCACCGTCTCGGCGGCCGCGCCAGAGGTCGTGAACTTCAAATCGCTTTCGACAGCTCCAGGCTCGATTGACGTGACCCGGACCTTTTCCCCCACCTCGTGGCGCAAGCCCTCGCTGATCGCGCTGACGGCGAACTTGGTGCCGGAGTAGACCGTGCCTCCCGGTGCAAAGACCTTGATGCCCGCAACCGAGCTTAAGTTGATGATGTGACCGCTGCCCTGCTCGAGAAAACCGGGAAGGGCCGCCGCGATGCCGTAGAGCGTACCCTTCAGATTGACGTCGATCATCTGGTCCCACTCGTCGGTGTTGACCTCGGCCATCGGACGGATCGGCATCAGCCCGGCGTTGTTGATCAGCACGTCAAGGCGGCCGAAGTCGGCAATGATTGCTGCGACGACGGACTGGACCGCCGATTTGTCGGTCACGTCCAGCGCGTAGCTACGTGCCGTGCCGCCAGTTGCGGCGATGTCCGCGACGACCTCGTCGAGCCTGTCCTTGCGCCGCGCGGCGATGGCCACCTTGGCGCCCCGTTCCGCGAGAAGACGCGCGGTTTCCGCGCCGATGCCGGTGCTGCCGCCGGTAATGAGAACGATCTTGCCTTCGATTCCGTTTGTCATGATTGTATTCCTTCAAGTCAATTGTTGATTTTTCGCCGGATCGCGGTCCCGCGCGAGCCCGCCCGGCCTGATGGGTTCACCGCGAGCGCAACAGGACGGGAGCGGCGCCGACCTTGATGCGGAGCAGCTCGTAGGGCTTGCGGCGCAGGTCCCGCCCGCCGTGGAAGCCGGGCTGGCGGTGGAGCTGGTTGGCGGTGAAGTAGAGGTAGCCGTCGGTGCCGATCGATAGCGTGTCGGGCCAGCTGATGCGCGGGTCGCTGACCACCGTCGTCCAGCGGCCCTGGTCGAGCACGCGGATCGCGTTGTTCTCGTAATCGCCGGCGAACACGCGGTCCTTGTCGTCCTCGGCTATCCCGTCCGAGGCGCCTTTGCGCCCCAGGCTGCGGACCGCGCGGCCTAACGCCTCCTCGGACACCGCGGGATCGCGCAGCATCGCCGTGGGCACCGCGTGCAGCGTGCGGCCCGACAGTGGCCCGTAATACAGCAGGCTGCCGTCGGCGCTGAGCGCAATCGCGTCGCTTGCGATCGTGACCGGCGTCGCGGGGCCGTCGGCCGGGCGGTTCATGAGCACCGCGCCGTCGACGACCGGGGTGAAGCCGGGCTCGGGGTTGGTCGTCGCATGGTTCGACAGGCGCCGGATCGCACGCCCGCTGGCGATATCGACGACGATGATGCCGCCGACGCCGTCGTTGCTGCTGTCGGTGATGTAGGCGACGCCCTCGGCGCCCTGACGCAGATCGAAGCGCACATCGTTGAGGTAGGTCGTGGGCAGCACCACGCTGGGCGGCAGGACGATCGTCTTCACCACCCGGTTGGTCGCAAGATCGATCGCCACCAGCTTTGCACCGCCGGCCCGTGGTTGAGAGAATTTGGGCGCCGCCGTGTCGAGCACCCACAGGCGATCGGCGCCGTCTGCCACCACGCTCTGCACCGAGATGAAATGCCCCGCCGGGTCGGCCGGATCGGGCCGGTTGGTCGCGGCGTCGGGATAAGGCACCGCCTTGCCGTCGACCAGCTCGGCAACCGTGAACGGCGCGTTGTCGCCCCATTGCGGGAAGTTGACGAAGATGCGCCCGTTGGGGGCGACGGTCACGCCAGTCGGCATCGCGCCATCGAAGGTCGCGACCTGTTCGATCCGGGGCGCGGATGCACCCTCCCGGGTCGTCGCGCAGGCGGCAAGCGAGAGGGCAGCGCCAGCGGCCAGAAGCAGTTTGACGGAGATTTTCATGGCGTCATTTCCTTGAGAATGCGGCCCACTTCGTGAGGCTCGGACCGGAAATATTGCGGGGGCGCCTTGACCGATGCACCAAGCGCGGCGGCGGCGTGCCAGGGCCAACGCGGATCCCACAGCGCAGCGCGGGCAATCGCTATGGCGTCGGCATGCCCGTCTTCTAGGATGCGCTCCGCCTGGTGCGGATCGGTGATCAAGCCGACAGCGATTACAGGCATAGCGACCGCGTCCTTGACCGTGCGGGCCAGCGGTACCTGATAGCCGGGGCCGACCGGGATCTGCTGGCGCGGGTCGAGCCCGCCGCCGGAGACGTGGATCGCCGCGCAACCGCGCCGCTTCAGTTCCTGCGCAAACCTTGCGGTTTCTTCCGCTGTCCAGCCGCCTTCAACCCAGTCAGTCCCGGAAACGCGAACGGTCACCGGGCGGTCGGCCGGAAACGATTCGCGCACGGCATCGAACACTTCCAGCGGGAACCGCATCCGGTTGTCGAGGCTGCCGCCGTATTCGTCGCCGCGCCGGTTGGAGATCGGCGAAAGAAACTCGTGAAGCAGATAGCCATGCGCGGCGTGGATCTGGACGGCTTCGATGCCGAGCCTGCCGGCGCGCCGGGCGGCATCCGCGAACGCCTCCCGGATGCGGGCAAGCCCTGACTTGTCCAGTTCGACAGGGGGATGGTCGTCCGGAGCGAAGGGAATGGCGCTGGGTGCCACGGTCTGCCAGCCATTCTCCGTATCGGGGGGAAGCTGCGCTCCGCCGTGCCACGGCTTGGCGCTGCTCGCCTTGCGGCCGGCATGGGCCAGCTGGATGACGAGCGGCATGTCCGACCACTGACGGACGCTTTCTAGCACGCTTCGCATCGCCGCTTCGGTACGGTCATCGTACAGGCCGACGTCACCGTAGGTGATGCGACCTTCGGGGCTGACAGCGGTCGCCTCTATCGTCAGCGCGCCCGCGCCCGACAGCGCCAACTGGCCGAGATGCATCCGGTGCCAATCGGTCATCGCGCCGTCCTCGGCAGAATACTGGCACATCGGCGCGATAACGATGCGGTTGGCAAGCCGCAGCCCCGCGACCTCGAGCGGTTCGAACAGGCGCGCCATCACCATGCGCCCGTGTTGGGCATGGAGGCCCAGGGTTCGGCCGGGGCCATGTGTTCGCCTTTTTGGAGCAGTTCGATCGAGATCCCGTCCGGCGAGCGGACGAACGCCATGTATCCGTCGCGCGGGGGGCGATTGATCGTCACGCCGCCCGCTTGCAGCCGCGCGCACGTCTCGTAGATGTCGTCGACCCCGTAGGCGAGATGGCCGAAGTTTCTGCCCCCCGTGTAAGTCTCGGCAGCGCTGCCGTCCTCGGGCGGCCAGTTGTACGTCAGTTCGACCTCGGCATCGCCCTGCTCGCCGTCGCCGCGGAAATCCTCGTCGGCGGCAAGGTAGATCAGCGTGTAACGCCCGGCCTGGTTCTCCATGCGCCGGGTCTCCTTGAGACCCAGCAGCGTGAAGAACCGGATCGCTGCCTCGGGATCGGCGACGCGCAGCATGGTGTGGAGATAGCGCATGATCAGGCGACCTTGTCCTTGAGGGCTTCCATCACGAGCTCTGCGGTGAGGGTAGCGCTGGCGGGGTTCTGGCCGGTCACCAGATTGCCGTCGCGCAGGGCGAAGGGGGCAAAATCGGGGCCGCCCTCGTGCTTGCCGCCGAGTTCCTTGAGACGCGTTTCGAGGAGGAACGGCACCGCCTGATCGAGACCGACCGCGCGTTCCTCGCTGTCCGTGAAGCCCGCGACACGGCGGCCGGCGACGAAGGGCGTGCCATCGGCCTTCTTCGCCGAGACCAGCCCTGCCGGTCCATGGCAGACGGCGGCGACGATCTTGCCTTCGCGGTCGAAGCGTTCGACCAGGCGGGCCAGTTCGTCACTGACGGGGTAATCGAACATGGTGCCGTGGCCGCCCGGCAGGAACAGCGCGTCGTAGCCGGCGGGATCGATGCTTGTGAATACAAGGGTGCTGGCAACCTCGCCCTTCAGGGCCTCGTCCTTCAGATAGCGCTCGACCGAAGCGTCGTTCTCGCCGTCGGCGTTGACGCTACGCTGGTCGACGGGGATGGCGCCACCCTTGATCGAGGCCAGCGTAACCTCGGCGCCCGCATCGCGGAACGCGTAGTACGGGGTGGTAAGTTCCTCGAGCCATACGCCCGTCGGTTCGGTGCCGGGAGTCATGCGGTCGGCGGAGGTGGCCACCATGAGAATGCGGGTCATCGTCAGTTGTCCTTTTCTAGTGATGTCGGAAACACGAGCAAACGCACCCGCCGGCGCCGCGCCCGCCACCAGGACAGCGGTGAGGGCTTGGAGCAATTGGCGGCGATTTTGCTTCGATCGTTCCTTTCGGCGGCTTAGATACGCAGGGAACGGCATCATGAAATCCAGCGGGAATGGCGGACGGCCATAAATCCGGTTATGGAACCGGAATGTCCCTCCTGCAGTTGCGCACCTTCGTCGAAGTCTACCGCCGTCGTTCACTGAGCGAGGCGGCCCGGGCAATCGGCATCACCCAACCGGCTGCGTCGCAGCACATCGCATCGCTCGAGGCGCAATTGGGCCGTCCCTTGTTCGATCGCCATTCGCGGGGTGTTCGACCAACAGCGATTGCCGACGATCTCGCGGCTTCGATCGGAAGCAGCCTCGACACGGCGGAATCGGCACTGGCCAGCGCGCGGGCCCGATCGTCGCGCATCTCGGGCACGGTCCACATCGCCGCGCCGTCGGACCTACTGGGAGAGATGATCGCGCCCCGACTGGCGCCGCTGCTGGATGCGGGGCTAGACCTGCGCCTGCATATCGGCGGGCGCGAGGCGCTCTATGCCTTGCTGCTCGAAGACAAGGTGCACCTAGCCGTCACCGCCTCGCAGCCCGAAGATCCGCGGTTGGCCTTTCATCCGCTGGGCGAAGAGCACCTGCGCGCCGTAGCCTCGCCCGCCGTTGCCATGCGGATTGCCGAATTGCCGCTTGCCGACGGGCTCAACCGGACGGCCCACCTCGCGTACGACCTCGACCGACCGCTGCTGCGTACCTGGCTCCATGCAAACCAGATCGAGCTGACGAGCCAGCCCGCGTTGACCGCGCCCGATCTGAGGGTGCTACGGTCGGGATTGTGCGCGGGTCTCGGCTGGACGGTGATGCCTGGCTATCTCACCCGCAGCGAACGCGCTGCCTGCACGCTGATCGAGATACCTGCCCCGGTCACGGTGCCGCGCAACGCTTACTACCTCGTCTGGGCACGCTCATCGCTGCGACACCCGCGCGTGGCCATGGCTCGGGACGCCCTGATTGCTGCACTCCGAAAATAATGGTGGCCACGCCTGTTGGGCCGTGAGCGCAATGTCGGGTCTGAACCAGTTGAGCGCTGGCGAAACGAATGGCGGCTTTCGGGATCGTCGGCTACAAGGCCGAACGTCCGAATTTAGGGCGCATTGCTGCCAGACGGTTTCACGGCGACCGAGCGGCAGGTTTTGGCAGAAGCTGTCGTTGAAAGCGCGACCGGCGAACGACGCATCTTGGTCGTCACCTGCCGGAAAAGCAGACCGTCAGCACCTGGGAAACTAAAAATGGATGCTGAGCGTCCGGCATGGGTCGTCCCTCCTTTGAAGCGTTATACCTATGGCCGTCAGGGCCACAGGAGAAGTGTCATGGGATTATCAGAATTTGATCCCGCTGCTCGCGAGCGGGTGTCTTGAAACGCTGGACGTAAGGTCGGCGCGAAGCGAGCGCTCAAGCCCCGGCAGATATGGGCGATCTGGTGAAGATCAGGATCAGCGACATAATTTGTGATCGGAAAATTCGAACACGGGCCACCGTTGTACAGCAAAAGACCGGCAGACCGGTTCAGTTTGAACTGATGACCGATGCTCGCGCCAGCCTGGTCAAGTGGCTGGAACTGCGAGGTGGATCTTTGGAGGAATTCGCATTTCCCAGCCGTACCGATCACGCAGCCCATATCAGCACGAGGCAATATGCTCGCCTCGTCGACGAATGGGTAACAGGAGTTGGTTTGCCCAGCGAAGACTATGGGACTCACTCTCTGCGCCGAACCAAGGCATCGATCATTTACAAGGCGACCGGCAATCTCCGTGCAGTCCAGATTTTGCTTGGGCACACTAAGATCGAGAGCACGGTCCGGTATCTTGGAGTTGACGTGGAGGACGCCTTGACGTTGGCCGAAGGCACCGAAATTTGAGGTCTGCTGGCTCCTTGCCAGTGTGAGGAGCCAGAACCTTAGCGTAGCGGCTACTGCACATACCAGTCATTGCTGAGGCCAAATAGGCTGCCCGGAGCCCGGCGCTGCAGCTTCACTCTGAATTGACCTGCTGTTATGATCGCGCCCAAAGGGGCTCTGATGCGGATTGTCATTATCGACGACAGCGGACTGCGCGCGACGGTCCTGGAAGAAGGGCTGCGCGATGCTGGCTATGACGACATTCACATCGTTCCACCACGCGGCGCCTTCGTGGCGCGGCTGGAGCGGATGGCGCCCGACGTCGTGCTGATGGACCTGGGCAGTCCCAGCCGCGATACGCTGGAAGAGATGCTGATGGTCAGCCGTGCGCTGGCCCGGCCGATCGCCATGTTCGTGGATCATTCAGACGACGCGATGATCGGCGCTGCGATCGACGCGGGTGTATCCGCCTATGTTGTCGACGGCCTGCGCAAGGAACGGGTGAAGCCGGTGCTGGAACTGGCAGTGCGCCGTTTCAACGCGTTTGCCAAGATGCAGACGGAACTGGACGAGGCGCGCACGGCTCTGTCGGAACGCAAGATCATCGATCGCGCAAAATCCATTCTGATGAACCAGCGCTCGCTCAGCGAGCAGGATGCTTATGCGCTGCTGCGGTCGAGCGCGATGAACCAGGGCAAGAAGATCGTGGATGTGGCGCAGGCGCTGATTACCGCCAGCGACCTGCTGGGAGGAGGATTATGACGACGAGCCTGCGCATCGCCTTCCTGCCGTTGACCGATGCCGCCGTGCTGGCGGTGGCGCGCGAACGGGGCTTTGCCGAGGAGGAGGGGCTGTCGCTGGACCTGATCCGATCGACAAGCTGGGCGACGCTGCGCGACCGGCTGGTCTATGGGCAGGTGCATGCGGCGCAGATGCTGGCGCCGCTGGCCGTAGCGGTGACACTGGGGCTGAGCCAGCAGCCCGCTGCGCTGGCGGCGCCCTACAAGTTGGGCGTCAATGGCAATATGCTGGTGATGGCGAGCGATTTCGCCGCTGCGCTCGATCCCGATACCGGACGGCGCCTGTCCGATCCGCTGGGCACCGCGCATGATTTCGCCGCAGCGATCGGCCTATGGCGGCGCAAGCCGGTGATCGGCGTGGTGCATCGTTTTTCTAGTCATTCGCTTATGCTGCGTTACTGGCTTGCCAGCGCGGGCATCGATCCTGACCGGGACGTGGTGCTGCGTGTGCTGCCGCCGTCGCTGACGGTGGAAGCGATGCGCGCGGGCGAGATAGATGGCTTCATAGCCGGCGAGCCATGGGGCAGTGCGGCGGTAGAAGAGGGGCTGGCTGAGACGGTCGCGATCGGCGAGCGCATCTGGCAGCGGGGCGTGGAGAAGGTGCTCGCTTTCCGCACGCCCTGGCTGGAGGAGAATCCCGACATTGTCGATCGGCTGCTGCGCGCGCTGATCCGGTCGGCTTCCTGGTGCGACGATCCGGCAAATCATGACGCGCTGGCGCAATTGCTGTCCGATCCGCGCTATGTCGATCAGCCTGCCGACCTCATCGCACGTGCGATGAGCGGACAGATCGTTGTGCGGCAGGGGGAAGCGCCTATCGCCAGCCCTGATTTCCTGCTGTTCTCGCGGGAAGCCACGCCCTTTCCATGGCGTAGCCAGGCGCTCTGGATCTATTCGCAGTTCGTGCGCTGGAACATGGTCGAACATGGCCCGGAGGTTTTGGCGAAGGCCGGTGCCGTGTTCCGTCCCGATATCTTCCGTCGGGCGCTGGCCGACGCGGATGTACCGATGCCGGGCGCGAATATGAAGGTGGAAGGGGCATTAGGCCTGCCTCTGGCTGTGGGATCGCGCAAGGGCGGATTGACGCTGGGGCCTGATCGCTTCTTTGACGGGCGCGTGTTCGATCCGGAACGGATGGAGGATTATCTGACCAATTTTGTGTCTCCGCTTTGAATCGGCGGGAAATTTTGTGCCTTGCAACATGATGCGATTCGCGAGATAACATACAGGTCGCGCGACGAAGCGCGCTTATCTGGATGTGCCGTCCCAAGGGAGGGGCCGCCATCCTCACCATATATCGCAGCAAAGCCGCTGACCGGATCATCCCAAGGGATGCTGTCCGGGCTGCGGCTTTTTTCGTGTCCATTTCCGTTTACTGGGGGACGTATCATGGCAACTGCTTATTGGGATCGCGAAGCACAAGACGCCGCGCTGGCGCCGACGACCAGCTTCTGGAAGGCCGGCCACGCGCCGACCCTTGTTGCTGCCTTTCTCTATTTCGACCTCGCCTTCATGGTGTGGGTGCTGCTCGGCCCGCTGGCGCCGATGATTTCCGAGACACTGGCGCTGACCCCGACGGAAAAGGGGTTGATGGTCGCGACGCCGACGCTGGCGGGGGCACTGCTGCGCGTCGTCAAAGGTTTGCTGGTTGATCGGATCGGGCCGAAATTGTCGGGCGCAATCAGCCAGATCATCGTCATCGCCGGTCTTTTCACCGCCTGGGTGGCAGGGATCAACAGCTTCGGCGGCACGTTGGCGCTGGGTGTGATCCTAGGCTTTGCCGGCGCCAGCTTCGCGATCGCGCTGCCGCTGGCGAGCCGCTGGTACCCGCCTGAGCATCAGGGCAAGGCGATGGGGCTTGCCGGAATGGGCAATTCGGGCACGGTGCTTGCCTCGCTCTTTGCCCCGGTGCTGGCCAAGATTTTCGGCTGGAATGCGGTGCTGGGTCTGGCCTGCATCCCGTTGGCGATCGTCTTTGTCCTGTACATGATCATGGCCAAGGACGCACCCAATGCACCCGCGCCCAAGAAGATCGTCGAGTATTTTCAACCGCTCAAACAGGCTGACGCCTGGTGGCTGATGGCTTTCTATGCCGTCACGTTCGGCGGGTTCGTCGGTCTGGCCGCCAGCCTGCCCATCTATTTCACAGACCAGTTCGGTCTGACGCCGATCGTAGCGGGATATTGCACGGCTGGCTGTGTCTTTGCCGGATCGCTGGTGCGGCCAATGGGCGGCGCTCTTGCTGACAAGATCGGCGGGTCGAAGGCGCTGATGATCGTCTATGTCGTGGCCGCTATCGCTCTGGCGGGCGTCAGTCAAGCAACGACGCTGGCGGCGGCTCTGGCCTGTTTCGTGGTCGCGATGCTGGCACTGGGCACCGGCAATGGTTCGGTGTTCCAGCTGGTGCCCCAGCGTTTTCAGGCTGAAATCGGCATCATGACCGGCCTTGTAGGCATGGCGGGCGGCATTGGCGGCTTCTACCTCGCCAGTTCGCTGGGCCTTGCCAAGCAACTAGCCGGCAGCTTTGCACCCGGCTTCCTGATCTTTGCCGGGCTGGCGATCGTCGCCCTGCTGGGGGTGGTGCTGGTCAAGGCCAAGTGGCGCGCAACCTGGAAGACGGGCGCCCGCATCTGATCCGGAGAGGAGGGCGGCGGCAATGATCGCCGCCCCATTCGGGTCGCATCTATCTCGTCCGAGGGGGGACGTGCTTTCCATGAAATATCTTCTCGCGTCGGCGGCTGTGCTGGCCGTCGCAGGGCCCGCTTGTGCCCAGACCATCAGCCTGAAACCCGTTGCCGAGGGGCGGTTGCGCTACGAACATGCCGATCAGGAAGGATTGCCGGAGGAAAAAGCCGATGCGCTGACCGTCCGCGCCCGCGCCGGACTGACGGCCAGCAGCGGGGCGCTGTCCGCGACGATCGTGGGGCAGGGGACGCTGGCGCTGGTCGACGATTATTATGACGGCGTAAATGGTGCGGCCACCCGGCCGATCGTGGCCGACCCTGAAAATATAGCCCTCTATATCGCCCAGCTGCAATATAAGACGAAGGTGCTGACCCTGACCAGCGGGCGGCAGAAGATCGTGCTCGATGACGAGCGTTTCGTTGGCAACGTCGCCTTTCGCGATAACGGCCAGACCTTCGACGCCGTGCGCGCCGAAATTACGCCGGCCAAGGGCCTGAAGTTAGATATAGCCTATGCCTGGTCCGTGCGAACCATCTGGGGGTTTCAGGGCAAGGGGGTGCGGCAGCAGGCGGTGAGCGGCGACAATATCCTTGCCAATCTGTCTTATGCCACGCCTGTCGGCACGCTGAACGGCTTTGCCTATCTGGTCGATCAGGATGAAGCGGCGGTGCAGGCGTTTCGCCTGTCCAGCCAGAATTACGGGGTGCGACTGGGGGGGCGCAGCCTTTGTCGAAAGTGGCGAAGTTCAGCTACCAGTTCAGCTATGCCCGTCAGTCGGACTATCATCGTAATCCCAACGCTTACAGCGCCGATTACTGGCTGGCGGACGGCACGCTGGACATGAAGGGATGGAAGCTGAACGCCGGCTATGAAGTGCTGGGCGCCAGCAGCGGGGCGCCTTTCACCAGCTTTCAGACGCCATTGGGCACCAATTTCAAATTTCAGGGCTGGGCCGACAAATTCCTGACCACGCCAGTCAATGGCATTCGCGACCTCTATGTTGGTGGCGGCTATGGCTGGAAGCAGTTGGGGCCGCTGTCGGGCGTAGCACTGTCGGCCAGCTGGCATCGGTTCGACAGCGACCGGCTCGATCAGCATTATGGCAATGAGATCGATTTTCTTGCGTCCGCGAGAGTGAAGAAGATGAGCCTGTCGATCCGGTACGCCCATTATGACGCCAGGGCGATGGCGACCAACACGGAAAAGCTGTGGCTTCAGGCCGACTGGGCCATCTGATTGAAAATCTATCAGAAGAATCGCTTGAGCCATCAGGCTATTCTCCATATGCTGCACTGCAAAGGACAAGGATGTCCTCCTTCACATTGCCGGGGCGGTTCAGGGTAGAACCGGCAAGGCGCGACATGATGGCAAAGCCGCCATCCTGACTCTCGGAAGCGAAAAGCTCCGGGGGCCAGGATGGCGGCTTTTTCTTTTCTGGAGTAACGGGGATGGAATTTCAGGACGGATTGGCGCCGGCGGCAGAGTGCGAAGGGGATATGCTCGTCCCCGCCGACGACGTACGGGAACATCTGGTGGTCGTAGGCAACGGCATGGCCGGTTGCCGCGCGGTCGAGGAACTGCTGGCGCGGGATGCGGGACGCTATCGCGTCACCATCTTCGGGGCTGAGCCTTATGTGAACTATAACCGCATCATGCTCTCGCCGGTGCTGGCGGGGGAAAAGACTTTCGAGCAGATCGTCATTAACGACCGCGCCTGGTACGACGACAACAGCATTGAACTAATCGCTGGTGATCCGGTGGCGTCGATTGATCGTGACGCCAAATGCGTGACCGCACAGAGCGGTCGCACGGTTCATTATGACAAGCTGCTGATCGCGACCGGTTCCGATCCGTTCATCATTCCGGTGCCAGGCAAGGATCTGCCCGGCGTCATCAGCTTCCGCGACATGAAGGATGTCGACGCGATGCTGGCGGCGGCGGAAGCGGGCAAGGCCGCAGGCGGCGGCAGCGCGGTGGTGATCGGCGGCGGCCTGCTGGGGCTGGAGGCCGCGCATGGGCTGACGCTGCGCGGCATGAAGGTGACGGTGATCCACCTGATGGACACGCTGATGGAGCGGCAGTTGGACGAGGCCGCCGGCTGGCTGCTCAAGAGCGCGCTGGAAGGGCGTGGCCAGACCATCCTGACCGGCGCCGATACAGAAGCCATCTATGGCGACGGCAAGGTCGAGGGCGTACGCCTGAAAGATGGCCGCGAAATCCCGGCAAGCCTGGTCGTCATGGCGGTGGGCATCCGTCCTTCAACGGCTCTGGCGCGCGAGGCGGGGCTGGAGGTCAATCGCGGCATCAAGGTCGATGACCATATGGTCACCAGCGACCCCGATGTTCTGGCCGTGGGCGAATGCGTCGAGCATGACGGCAATGTCTACGGCCTTGTCGCGCCGCTGTGGGACATGTGCCGCAGCCTCGCCGATGGCCTGACGGATCAGCATAGCGGCTATATAGGGTCCGTTACTTCTACCAAGCTGAAGGTTGCCGGGCTAGACGTTTTCTCGGCCGGTGATTTTTCCGGCGGTGAAGGCTGTGAGGATATCGTGCTGCGCGATGCGTCGCGCGGCGTCTACAAGCGCGTCATCGTCAAGGACGACAGGATCGTCGGCGCGGTGCTTTATGGCGATACCGTTGATGGCGGCTGGTATTTCGACATGCTGAAGCGTGAAGAGAATGTCGCCGACATCCGCGACCTGCTGATCTTCGGTCATGCCTTCGCCTCAGGAGGAGGCGCGCTAGACCCTAAGGCGGCCGTTGCGGCGCTCTCGGACGATGCCGAGATTTGCGGCTGCAACGGCGTCAGCAAGGGTCAGGTCGTGTCTTGCATCGAAGCGGGCAATTGCAGCCTCGACGCGGTGCGCGCCACCTGCAAGGCGTCGGCCAGTTGCGGCAGTTGTACCGGTGTCGTCGAAAATCTGCTGGCGGTAGTCCTGGGTGACGACGTCAAGTCTGGGCCGAAGACGATGTGCAAATGCACCAGCTTCACCCATGACGATGTCCGTCGGGAGATTGTCGCGCAGAATATGCGCTCCATCCCCGAAGTGATGCAGTTGCTGCACTGGTCGACGCCGGATGGCTGTTCCTCCTGCCGCCCTGCGCTCAATTACTATCTGCTCTGCGCGCTACCGGGCGAATATCAGGACGACCAGCACAGCCGCTTCGTCAATGAGCGGATGCACGCCAATATCCAGAAGGACGGCACCTATTCGGTCGTCCCGCGCATGTGGGGTGGCCTCACCAACCCGCGTGAATTGCGCGCGATTGCTGACGTGGTCGAGAAGTTCAATGCGCCGATGGTAAAGGTGACGGGCGGCCAGCGGCTCGACATTTTCGGGATCAAAAAGGAAGATCTGCCCGCCGTCTGGGCCGACCTGAATGCCGCGGGCATGGTATCTGGCCACGCTTACGGCAAATCGCTGCGTACGGTGAAGACCTGCGTGGGGTCCGAATGGTGTCGCTTCGGCACGCAGGATTCCACCGGCCTTGGCGTCAAGATCGAGCGGATGACCTGGGGATCGTGGATGCCCCACAAGTTCAAGATCGCGGTGTCGGGTTGCCCCCGCAATTGCGCGGAGGCGACGATCAAGGATTTCGGCGTGGTTTGCGTGGACTCCGGCTATGAACTGCATGTCGGCGGCAATGGCGGCATCCATGTCCGCGCCACCGACCTGCTGTGCAAGGTCGCGACCGAGCAGGAGGCAATGGATCATTGCGCCGCCTTCACCCAGCTCTATCGCGAGGAAGCGCGCTATCTGGAGCGCACAGCGCCCTGGATCGAGCGGGTAGGCGTCGATTATATCAAGAGCCGAATAGTGGAGGACGATGCAGGTCGGGAAGCGCTGCGTGCCCGCTTCCTCTATTCGCAGAGCTTCTCCCAGGAAGACCCATGGGCAGAGCGTGTCGCGGGCGCACAGGCTGACCTGCACCAGCCGCTCGCCCCTATTGCCATCGCTGCGGAGTGAACGACATGACCGACTGGATCGACATCGGAACGCTGGCCGACATTCCGCAGCGCGGCGCCCGCACGGTACAGATTGGCGGGGACAAAGAAATTGCGGTGTTCCGCACCGGCGACGATCAGGTCTTCGCGCTGGTGAACGAATGTCCGCACAAGAAGGGGCCGCTCAGCCAAGGCATCGTCCATGGGCATAGCGTGGCCTGCCCGCTGCATAACTGGAACATAGCGCTCAAGACCGGCGAGGCGCAGGGCGCGGATAGCGGCTGCACGCCGACAATCGCGGTCAGGCAGGAAGGCGCACGCATCTGGATGGCGCGGCCGGTGGCGGCGTGAGGGGTGGACTATAATGTCCGAGGCGATCCGCACCACCTGTGCCTATTGCGGCGTAGGCTGTGGGATATCCGCGACGCCCAGCGGGCCGCGATCCGTTGTCATCAAAGGCGACGACGCGCATCCTGCCAATGCGGGTAAGCTCTGTTCCAAAGGCACGCATCTGGGCGAGACGGTAGGGCTGACAGGCCGCCTGCTCCACCCGATGATCGGTAGCAAGCGCGCCAGTTGGGACAAAGCGCTGGATCTGGTCGCGCGGAAATTTCGCGAGACGATCGCGCAACACGGTCCGGACAGCGTCGCCTTCTACGTATCGGGCCAGTTGCTGACCGAGGACTATTACGTCGCCAACAAGCTGATGAAGGGCTTCATCGGGTCGGCGAATATCGACACCAACAGCCGCCTGTGCATGTCGAGCGCGGTGGCGGGGCATATGCGCGCCTTTGGCGAGGACGTGGTGCCGGCCAGCTATGATGATTTGGACGCGGCGGACCTGATCATACTGGTCGGGTCGAACACCGCCTGGTGCCACCCGATCGTCTATCAGCGCATCCAGACGGCCCGCGCGGCGCGCGGTACGAAGCTGGTGGTGATCGATCCGCGCCGCACCGAAACCTGCGAGGGTGCCGACCTGCATTTGGCCGTAAAGCCGGGCACCGACGTCGCGCTGATGAACGGACTGCTGGCCTGGTGTGCGGCGGAGGGGATCACCGATCCCGCCTTCATCGCGGACCATGTGAGCGCGCCCGAAGGCTTTTGGAAGCATATCGCCACCGGCCATGACCTTTGGACGACGGCCAAGACCTGCGACATCGCGCCCGCTTTGCTGGAGCAATTCTACCGGCTGTTCGCCGCCACCCCGCGCACCGTCACCCTTTTCAGCCAGGGCATCAACCAGTCGATCCGCGGCACCGATCAGGTCAATGCGATCATCAACGTGCATCTGGCGACGGGCCGCATCGGCAAGCCGGGCGCGGCGCCTTTCTCGATCACCGGTCAGCCCAACGCCATGGGCGGGCGGGAAGTGGGTGGCCTCGCCTCGACGCTGGCGGCGCATATGGACTTTGAGCCCGAGAATGTCGCACGGGTCGGCCGTTTCTGGGCCGCGCCGACCATGGCGACCAGGCCGGGGTTGAAGGCCGTCGACCTATTCCGCGCGATCCATGAAGGGCGGATTAAGGCGCTGTGGATCATGGCGACAAACCCGGCAGTCTCGCTGCCCGACGCGGGCCGCGTGCGCGAGGCTCTGGAAGCAATCCCCTTCCTCGTCGTGTCGGACATCATGGCCGATACCGACAGCAGCACCCATGCCCATGTGCGCCTGCCCGCCGCCGGATGGGGTGAGAAGAACGGCACCGTCACCAACAGCGACCGCACGGTCAGCCGGCAGCGCCCCTTTCTGGCTCCGCCGGGAGAGGCAAAGCCCGACTGGTGGATCGTCAAGGAAGTTGGCCGCCGCATGGGATGGCGCAATGCCTTCGCCTATGATCGGCCGGCCGACATCTGGCGCGAACATGCACGCCTGACCGCCTATCAGAATGACGGGCAGCGGATGCTGAACCTGCGCGCGCAGGCGACCATGGGCAATGACGCCTATGACGCAATGCAGCCCTTCCGCTGGGGCGACCGGCCCATTGCCGATGGCCGCTTCCCCACGCCGGATGGCAAGGCGCGGTTGGTGCTGACGAAGCAGATGGACATTCAGGCGCCGCTGAAGCAATGGCCGATGACGCTTAACACCGGCCGCTATCGCGACCAGTGGCACACGATGAGCCGCACCGGCCTGTCGCCGAGACTGGCGCGCCATCGCGAGGAGCCGCTGGTTGAAATCCATCCCGCCGATGCCGCTGCACTCGGCATCGTCGATCGCGACCTCGCCCGCGTCCAGACCGCGCAGGGCAACAGCATCTTCCGCGCGAGCTTGAGCGAGGAGCAGCGTCCGGGCGAAATCTTCACGCCGATCCACTGGACCGACCAGATGTCGAGCGGCGGCCGCACCGGCCTACTGCCCCGGCCGCTGGTCGATCCCCATTCGGGTCAGCCGGGCTTCAAATCGACCCCCGCCAGCGTTGAGCGGGTCGCGGCCGAATGGAAGGGATTCCTGATCCTGCGTGGGCAAGATGCGGTGAAGCTGCCCTGTCTGTGGGCGACGAAGATCAGCGTGCCGGGTGGCGCGCTCTACGAGCTTGCGGGAAATGGCGATCCGACCCGGCTCGATGCTTTCCTGCCCAAGGGCGACCGGGTCGAGGCGATGGACATGTCGCGCGGCACTCGTCGCATTGCCACGATCAGTGGGGGCAGGCTGAACGGGGTGCTGTTCGTCACCCGCACCGGCCTGTTGCCGTCACGTGATTGGCTGATCCGCCAGTTGGAGGCCGACAATGTCGGTGGTTCTGTTCTTGCTGCGCGCGGCCCCGGCAGCCAGCCGGACAAGGGCGCGACCATCTGCGTCTGTTTCGACATCGGCCTGAACCAGATCGTTGCCGCCATTCGCGACCGGCAACTGGTCGATGTGCCCGCCGTCGGCAAAACACTAGGCGCGGGGACCAATTGCGGATCGTGCCGCCCCGCCATCGCCAATATTCTTGCTCAAACCACGCAGGAGACACTGCATGCAGCCGAATGATCTTATCGCGCCGGGCGAAGTCTGGCTGGTCGGCGCTGGTCCGGGCGACCCGGACCTGCTGACGCGAAAGGCAGAAAGGCTGATCGCGGCCGCCGACATCATCTTTTACGATGCACTGGTCGGACCGGGCGTGTTGGACCTGATCCCCCTCCACGTCGAGGCGGTGAGCGTCGGCAAGCGGTCCGGTCGGCATTCAAGGGATCAGCAGACGATCGACCAGATGCTGGTCGCCGCGTCCCTGGCAGGAAAGCGTATCGTCCGGCTGAAAGGGGGCGACCCGGCGATGTTCGCCCGCGCGACCGAGGAGATGACGGCCCTGCGTGCGATCGGCGCACATGTGCGTATCTGCCCCGGCGTGACGGCCGCCAGCGCCGTCGCAGCGTCAGCGGGTATCTCCCTCTCGCTCCGTGGCATTGCGCGCCGCGTCCAGTTCGTCACCGCGCATAGTCGGCGGGGGCAGGCGCTTGATCTCGACTGGAATGCGCTCGCCGATCCGGCCTGCACGCTTGCGGTCTATATGGGGCGGGATGCAGCGCTTGAGCTCAGTCGCGCGCTAATCGTGGCCGGCTTGCCCGGAAGGACGCCGACGCTCATTACTTGCGACGCCTCCCTGCCGCATGAACAGATGCTGCGGACCCGACTGGACCTGTTGCCCCTGGTCATCCAGTCCTTTGCTCAGGATCGCCCGACATTGATCCTGATCGGTGAGGCGGTCGCTCAGCCCGATCTGGGCATCGCCATCGGCACGATGGCCGACGCTGCACTGACGGACTGACCCGCATCATGGCATCCGCTCCGAGCATCCCCTGTGCCGCGACGATCGGCTTCGACGAAGCGCAGGACATCATTCGGGAAAGTAGCGTGCCATTGGGGACGCAGTTCGTGCCGCTGGGCGATGCGGGCCGACGTGTCCTTGCCAGAAATGTCGTCGCTAGGATTGATTCCCCCCGGCGGGACTGCGCGGCGATGGACAGATATGCCGTGCGTTCTGGCGATCTTGCGCAAGGAATCGTCCGCTTTCGCCTGTTTGGCGAAAGCTGTGCCGGTAGCGCGTCTCCGGGTCTGTTGCCTGCCGGCATGGCAGTCGGGGTATCGACGGGTGCGCCGATGCCCGCAGGCGCGGACTGCGTCGTCATGCGTGAATATGCGACGGTCGACGAGGGATATGTGATCCTGACGCACAAGGGCGGCAAGGCCCATGTCCGGCAGCGCGGCGACGATTTCGCGCAGGGGCAGATACTTCTGACAAAGGGCACGCGCATCGATGCGCGCGTCATGGTCGTCGCGGCCGCCGCCGACGTAGACGGCGTGACCGTCTGGCGCCGACCACGTGTGCACATCCTGACCAATGGTGATGAACTGGTCGAACCGGGTAAGGCCGCGATGGACGTCGATGCCGTTCCCGACAGTCTGAGCGAATCGTTGATGCTCATGGCACGGCAATGGGGAGGGAAGCCAACCGGTATGTCCCGAGCGCCCGACCTGATCGACATGGTGCGCGATGCAGCAAGTGAGGTGGTGCCAGAAATTCGGACAGGGTGTTAAGCTGGTCCCGACCTGATGGATTGGTACGGGAATGAAGACGACGAAGAAGCGCTACAGCGCGGATTTCAAGGCGAAGGTAGCGCTGGAGGCGATCCGTGGTGACCTGACGCTGGCGGAGCTGGCGGCCAAGCACGGCGTCCACCATACGATGATCGCGGCCTGGAAGCGCCAGGCGATCGAGGGGATGACGAGCACGTTCTCCGGGGCCGGTGATGCGGCCAAGGCCGTCAGCGAGAGCGAGGTGGAAAAGCTGCACGCCAAGATCGGGCAATTGGTCGTGGAGCGGGATTTTTTAGCGAAAGCCTTCGGTCGATGAGCGTGGACCGGAGGCGGGCGATGATCGAGCCTGCTCACCACCGTCTGTCGATCTCGGCGCAGTGCCGTCTTCTGGGGATCAGTCGCTCGTCGTATTACTACGCGCCGGTGCCGGAAACGCACGAGACGCTGGCGCTGATGACGGTGATCGACGCGACGTTCCTGGACTGCCCGTGGTATGGCAGCCGCCAGATGGCGCGGCACCTGCGGCGTGCTGGCCACGAAGTCGGGCGACGGCGGGCACGGCGCCTGATGGCGAAGATGGGCCTGTCACCGATCTACCAGCGGCCCCGCACCAGTGATCCACACCCGAGCACCGGGTCTATCCCTATCTGCTACGCAAGCTGGCGATCGAACGGCCCAATCATGTCTGGTGCGCCGACGTGACCTATATCCCGATGCGTCGCGGGTTCCTTTACCTGGTTGCGATCATGGACTGGGCAACCCGCAAGGTCCTGGCCTGGCGGCTGTCGAACACCATGGACGCCGGGTTCTGCGTCGCGGCGCTGGATGAAGCACTGGCGCGCTTCGGCAAGCCGGAGATCTTCAACACCGACCAAGGCAGCCAGTTCACGTCGCGGGCCTTCACCACTGTGCTGCGCGAGGCCGAGGTTCGCATCAGCATGGACGGGCGGGGCCGGTGGATGGACAATATCTTCATCGAACGCCTTTGGCGATCCCTGAAGTACGAATGCGTTTATCTCCACGCCTTCGAGACCGGCTCGGGGTTGAAAGCTGGCCTGGCCCGCTGGATCACCTATTACAATACCCAGCGTCCGCACTCGAGCCTGGCCGGAAAAACCCCGGCCGAGGCCTATCGGCGGATCGGGCAATCAGATCATGGGGGGCATGCCCCCCATGATCTGATGATCAAACAGGCGGCATGAACGACAACCGGGATTAGCTTAACTCAGCCGCCAAACTGTCCAAGAAGGCGGGACCACCTCATGTGGGACGCGCACCGCTTAGCGTGGAGAGGTGTTATTTGGATCATCCCCGAGCAACAGCAGGTAAATCCGGGGCGTCGGTCATTGGCACAGCCTGAGTATCTCCCGGCGCCACGTCATTATAGCGCTGAAGGACCAGATTGCCGCGCCGCCCCGCTTGCGGATCGAACGATATTCTGTGACCGAGCAGTTGGCGACGTCCCCGTCTTGGTCGATATCCAGAATCTGGGCTTCATCCATATTTTCGATGATGTAGCGCAGGCAGAGGACGACTACCTGATGCGCGAAGATGATGACCCTCTGCCCCGAATTATGGAGGGACACCGTGTCCATCAAAGCCCGGAGGCGGAAGATGACATCGCACCAGCTCTCGCCACCGGGCGGGCGGTGATAGAATTTCCCAAGCGTCTGGCGGAAGGCGGCTTGCTGCGGCTCAAGCTTCGCGACCCCACCCGTCGTTAGCCCGTCAAGGATGCCGAACTCCTTCTCGCGCAACCGCTCGTCAATGCAAACGGGCTCCTCCATCGCAGCGCCGCCTTCCCCCCTGAACAGCTTGGCCGTCTCCACGGCCCGGCGATAGGGTGAGGAGAGGATCACATCGGGTAGCTGGCCCATCCCGCCATGGGCGACCCAACGACCAAGCGCTCTCGCCTGCGCCTTGCCCAAGGCACTGAGCGGGACATCGACGTCCCTTCCCTCCAGTGCGATGCGATCGAGCGCAGCTTCATGCGCTGCGTCGCGGGCGACATTCCCAGCACTTTGTCCATGACGGACGATCCAGAGTTGCGAAGGCCAAGGTGCATGCTCATTATCCATAGAGGGATCAATGCCGCTCGGCATCTTGCGGTTCCTGCGATATCGCTAGCGGCGCGATCAAGCACGCCACCGCGCAGTCGCGAAAGGTCTTGCGCGGGTGTCGAGGGCGAGGCTCTGGCTGAACAAGCTGCGGTGCGGACTAAAGATCGCAGCATTAAAGGCTCCGGGCTTCGGCGATCGCCGCAAGGATATGCTCGAAGATATAGCCATAATCACCGGAGGCAACGTCACCAGCGAGGACCTTGGCGCCAAGCTCGATAACCTAATGATTCACATGCTTGCCGAGCCAAGGACG
Organism: Sphingomonas sp. SKA58; assembly: GCF_000153545.1. Taxonomy (NCBI): domain Bacteria; kingdom Pseudomonadati; phylum Pseudomonadota; class Alphaproteobacteria; order Sphingomonadales; family Sphingomonadaceae; genus Sphingomonas; species Sphingomonas sp. SKA58. The sequence goes on along the minus strand of NZ_CH959308.1, from coordinate 536,080 downwards.
TCACTATCGACAAGGGCAACGCCACGGTCATCGACGACGTCGGCAACAAGGGCGATATAGACGCACGCGTTGCGCAGATTCGCCAGCAGATCGATGAGACGACCTCCAACTATGACCGAGGGAAGCTCCAAGAGGGGCTTGCCAAGCTCGCCGGTGGTATAGCGGTGATCCGCGCCGGCGACGCGGCCGAGGTCGAGGTGAAGGAGAAGGATGTGGCTAATAATGCGCTCCATGCCACCCGCGCCGCGGTCGAAAAGGCCATCCTGCCCGGCGGAGGCATCTCGTTGCTGCGCGCGCTCAAGGCACGGGATGGCATCAAGGCGGCCAACGACCACCAGCAGTCGGGCTCAACATCGTCCGCTGCGCACTTCGCGCCTTCGCTCACAAGATCGCCGAGAATGCCGGCGAGCATGGTGCTTGGATCGTTGGGAAGCTGCTCGAAGCCGAGGACTATATTGAGCGTGGACATAATGACTCTGTTGTTCGCTATGTGATATGAAGGCCGCCGAAAGTGCGGCCCGCCCGCCTAGCTCCTATTCGGATCGGAATGCTCTTGCCTATCGAGACTATTGACGGATGCGGCTACCATCTTGTGGCGTTTTCGTGAGCGCACCGGGTGACGACGCCCCTTGATCAGATGACAAACCCTGCGCAATCCGTTTTGCAGGGGCAACGACTGCGCGACGAGTTGATACAGTCGAGCCGGCACTCGCCCCTTGCTACTATCGTAACGGACGCAAGAGCCGAAAATGTCATCATCGCTGCCAACGAAGCTTTCGAACGGCTGAGCGGCTATGCTGAGTCGGATGTCATCGGCCAAAACTGCCGCTTGCTTTCCGGGGTTGCGACCTGCCCAACATCTCGAGCCCTGTTGCGCCAGGCTATCGAAGCTGGCCGACCGGCATTTGTCACTCTGGTCAACTATCGTAAAGACGGTCACGCATTCCACAATGCCGTGATGATTGCGCCTGTTTATGACGAAGGTGGTCTTCTTTCCTTTTTCATTGGGACCCAATTGAAGGTAGATGGCGAACTCAAAGATGTCGGAACCGCAAAGGCAAAGTTGGCTGTCTTAACCCCCCAGCAGTTGAAGGTTCTCGCGCATATGGCGCGCGGCATGCGCCACGCCGAGATCGCAAAGAACCTTTGCCTTTCCATCAAAACCATCAAGATGCATCGCGGCGCATTGGTGCATCGCCTGGGTGTGCAGACTTCGACCGAGGCGATCAGGATCGCTGTAGAAGCGGGCCTTTAACCTAGAGCAAGGCGGTTCTGAATGACCTTGCCAACCTTTCAAGATTCGATATGGACTTAAGTCCGGGGCAAGCCGGGGGGGCTTGTTGAGGATGTCGCGTGACTAATTCTGATATGCCCGACAAAGCCGGAGCAAAATTCGAGCTGCTCGTCGACGCAGTTATGGACTATGCGCTCTACATGCTGGATCCGGAAGGCCGGATCACGACATGGAATAGCGGCGCTCAGAGAGCCAAGGGCTATACTGCTGACGAAATCGTAGGGCGGCATTTTTCATGCTTCTTCACCCAGGAGGATCGCGATTCCGGTCTACCGGAAACTGCCTTGCGCGTCGCAGCGCAAGAGGGGCGTTTTGAAGCCGAGGGCTGGCGGATCAGGAAGGATGGCAGCCGTTTTTTCGCCAATTCCGTTATAGATCCCATCAGGAACGAAACCGGAGAACTGATCGGCTTTGCAAAGATCAGCCGCGACATCACCGAACGCTGTGAACGAGAACTCGCTCTCTTTCAGGCGGAACAGCGCTTTCGGCTCCTCGTCCAAGGGGTCAAGGATTGCGCGATCTACATGCTGGATACCGACGGTATCATCACCAATTGGAACACCGGGGCCGCCGCGATCAAGGGCTATGGTTCCGACGAGGTCGTGGGTAAGCATTTCTCCATTTTCTACACGCAGAATGACCGGGACGCGGGCGCACCCGAACGAGCGTTGGCGACGGCCCTCGCGGAAGGAAAATATGAGACAGAGGCCTGGCGCGTTCGCAAGGACGGCACGCTGTTTTGGGCAAATGTGCTGGTCGATCCGATTTATGACGAAGAGGGAAAGCATGTCGGCTTCGCTAAGATCACCCGTGACGCGACAGACAAACGCCAGGCACAGGAGGAGCTGGAAGAAACCCGCAGCGCGCTGCTTCAGGCGCAAAAGCTGCAGGCAATTGGCGAACTAACTGGCGGTGTGGCCCATGACTTCAACAATCTGCTGACAGTCATAGGCGGGGCGGCCGAAATGCTCCGAAAAGTCGATCTGCCGGAGGAGAAGCGGGCGCGCTATATCGACAACATAGCAGCAACCGTTGAGCGGGCTTCCACCCTTACCGGTCACCTTCTCGCATTCAGTCGGCGTCGCGCCATCCGTCCCGAGGTTATCGACCTCAATATCCATCTCGATGCCTGGGCTGAAATTCTATCCCGGTCCCTCGGGAGCGGCATCGCCCTGTCGGTGAAGGCATCGGCGAAGAACGCCCGCGTGGAAGTGGACCCGACTGAACTGGAAACAGCCGTCCTGAACGCTGCAGTAAATGCCCGCGACGCGATGCCGGGGGGTGGAGACCTCCTCATAGAGACCCGGGACGACGTCTACGAAAGGCAAGTCGCGGTGGCCATCGATATTACCGATAGCGGCACTGGTATGTCGGAGGAAACACTCGCCCGCGTATTCGAACCGTTCTTCACGACCAAACCGATCGGCGAGGGAACAGGACTGGGATTATCCCAGATTCATGGCTTTGCGGCTCAAGCAGGCGGCATCGCCCGGATAAGTTCACGCGTCGGATCGGGCACCACGCTCACCATCATCCTTCCCAGGGTCGACAAGACGCCGGCGGCGATCCAGCAGAAAGGTGAACTTGCCTCAATACCACCGGGGATAAAGGTCCTTCTGGTCGAAGATAATATTCAAGTTCTCCAATTCGCGGAGCAATTGTTAGACGATCTGGGGTGCCAGACGGTGTGCGCAAGTAACGCGACTGAAGCACTTGCGCTTATCCAGGAGCAATCGTTCGATCTCGTCTTCACAGATATCGTTATGCCAGGACTGAGCGGCATCGATCTCGCGCGACAACTGCACATTCGGGCGCCTGGCCTGCCGGTCCTCCTCGCGACAGGGCATAGTGATCAGCTTGTTGGGGAAGGAGAGGCGCATCTTTCTGTATTATCAAAACCCTATGGCGCCGAGACACTGAGCGCAGCGATTGGTCAGCTTATCGCTGCATCCGTTCTTTCGTCAGGATCGAATGTTGGAGCCAGCACCTGCGACCCGTGAGGCGCGGGTTTCGCCCACCGTGGGGGGAGTTTCACGGATTGTAAATCGGCGCGCCGAACGGCCGAGGCGCAGTGCGTCATTTTTAAGTTTCAAGCAGCCGTCCGGTTTGACGTGAGCCGACATTAGAGCGTTTTTCTTTCAGTCTGGGTCATATCCACATGAGCTGAAATAGTTCGCGCATTCCTGCGGTTGGAAGAGGTCGACCAGCTTGCCGATGAGGGACCACAGCCCGGCAACGGTCCGCTCGCCGGCCTTTCGTAGCATCGCCTTGAGACGGGCGAACGCCTTCTCGATCGGGTTGAAGTCGGGACTGTAGGGCGGAAGGAATATGAGCCGGGCGCCAGCCGCCTCGATCAGGTCGCGGACGCTGGCGCGCTTGTGGCTGGACAGGTTATCCATGATCACGACATCGCCGCGCCTGAGGTCGGGCACGAGCACTTGGTCGACATAGGCCTCGAACCAGTCACCGTTGATCGGCCCATCGAGCACCATGGGCGCGACCATGCCGGTCATGCGCAGGCCCGCGACCAGCGTCGTCGTCTTGCGATGGCCATGCGGGTAGCCCATCCTTAACCGCTCGCCACGTTGGCAGCGGCCGTGGCTGCGGGTCATGTTGGTCGCCGTCCAGGTTTCGTCGATGAACACCAGTCGCGCAGGATCGAGGTCGAGTTGGCCGTCGAACCACGCCTCGCGCTGGCTCAGGACGTCGGCACGGTCCTGCTCGATCGCGTGGCCGGTCTTTATAGGATGGCCCGCCCCTTTTCCCCGGCAGCGGGTATGATGCCGGTGCTTGAGAAGGGAAAGGAACGGACCGATGTCTATTGTGATCCTTGGCGTTGATCTGGGCAAGAACGCTTGCAGCATCGTCGGTGTGGATGCGACCGGGGCGGTTGTCCTGCGCCGGTCGATGCGCCGACAAACATTGATCGATTACGTCTCGAAGCTACCAGCATGCATTGTAGCGATGGAGGCGTGTTGCGGCGCTCATCATATGGGCCGTCTCTTCGCCGGTCATGGGCACGAGATCCGGCTGATGTCACCGGAATACGTTCGCCCTTACGTGAAAGCGCAGAAAAATGACGACCGGGATGCCGAAGGCATCGCTGAGGCAGCATCACGCCCGACGATGCGCTTCGTAGAACTCAAAAGCCAGGATCAGTTAGATATCCAGACCCTTCACCGCGTCCGGTCCCGTTTGGTGGCTGAGCGCAGGAGCCTGATCAACCAGTTGCGCGCCATCATGCTGGAGCGCGGCACGATTTTTCCGGTTGGTCGCCGCAAGCTGGAACTCGGTGTTGATGCTTTGCTCCTTCAGGGGGAGGCAGGGTTGTCCCCTCGAATTCGCCGGCTCATCGGCGATCTTCGTACAGAATGGCGACACCTCGACGAGAAAATCGAGAGCCTGAACGCCGAGTTTGTTGAACTTGCCCGCAATGATGCCGCCGCCCGGCGTCTGACATCCATCCCCGGAATCGGGGTGCTCAACGCCACCGCGCTGATCGCAGCGGTCGGCAATGCCGGTAGCTTCGCCAAGGCCCGAGATCTGGGGGCATGGCTTGGTCTTGTCCCACGCCAGCATACCACCGGAGGCAAACCACGACTGCTGGGCATCTCGAAACGCGGCAACACCTACTTGCGAACCCTGCTGATCCATGGTGCCAGGGCCAGCCTGCCCTCGATCTCTCGAAGTGACACACCGCTCGGGCGATGGCTCAAAGCGATGCTGGAACGAGGTGTTCACCGCAATGCTGCCGTGGTCGCCCTGGCCAATAAGCTGGCGCGGATCGCCTGGGCCGCTTTGCGCAAGGGCGCAACCTTCGAACGCAGCTACCCCGTCGCCGTTTGAACCGATCGGCCTGATGCTCATCTGGGCATAGGCCAACGTTGTTTGCAGGAAGGATTGGAAAGATGGCCTGACAGTCGACCAGCATCTGGAAAGCCCGGTCAAAAAAATGGCACTTGCTGCCGACGTCTTTATTGCGGCTCCAGATGCGCGGATCTCCATCTTGGCCACGGGCTTGCTCGTGAGACCGTATACGTTGACGCAGACTGATCAGATCACCTCAAAATCATGCTTGCAAACGGGGCGGGCCATACGTTTTTTGCGCGTAATCCCGTGCCGGGCGAAGAGTAAGCGTGGCCTGAGGACCGCAGTTCAGGCGGCTTCGGCGATTGCCTGATTATCGGGCTGCCAGTTCCACGGCATGAGTTCATCCCAGCGGGTAGCAGGCCAGTTGCCAGCGATCCTGGCGATGACGTCGGCGATATAGGCCTGTGGTTCGAGGCCATTGAGCTTGGCGGTCTCGATGACCGAATAGATGGCAGCGGCGCGATCGCCGCCTGCTTTTGAACCTGCGAACAACCAGTTTTTGCGACCCAGGGCCACGCAGCGCATGGCGCGCTCGGCTATGTTGTTATCGATTTCCAGACGTCCATCATCGAGAAAGCGCGTCAGAGCGACCCAGCGCTTGCGACCATAGGCAATGGCCTTGGCCATCTCGGATTTGGGCGAAAGGCGGCGCAGGGCATCGTCGAGCGCCTGGCGCAGTTCGTCGATCAGCGGCTTGGTGCGGTCCTGTCGGCTTCGTCGTCGGATATCGGGCTGGTGGCCGCGAACCTCCGCCTCGATCTCATAGAGCTGACCGATGCGTTCAAGCAGATCAGTGGTGAGCGGTGTCGGCTTGGTCGCATGAATGTCGAATATCTTGCGCCGGAAATGCGCCCAGCAGGCGACCTCGGTGACGCGGTTGGTGTCGTAGAGCTTGTCGTATCCGGCATAGCCGTCCGCCTGAAGATAGCCGGTGAAACTGGCCAGCTGCCGTTGGGGATGTGCGCCTGTCCGGTCGGTGGTGAACTCATACCAGACCAGCGGCGGGGTCATGGCACCGCAGCCCCGATCGTCGACGGCATAGGCCCAGAGCCTGCCGGTTGCCGTCTTGCCACGTCCCGGATCGAGCATGGGGACCGGTGTATCGTCGGTATGGATCTTTGAAGCGGTCAGTCCGACCTCGCGGATGCGGTTGATGATCGGATCGAGCAGGACAGATGCCTGGCCGACCCAGCCTGCCAGCGTCGAGCGGTTGATCTCGATGCCCTGCGCGGCCATAATCTCGGCCTGGCGGTATAACGGAAGGTGATGGTCGAACTTGGAGACGACGACATGGGCCAGGGTACCGAATGTCGCCTTGCCCCGCGCTATCGCCTTTACTGGTGCGGGCGCCTGCACGATCTTCTCGCAGGACCGGCAGCTATACTTGGGCCGGATGGTTCGAACGACGCGCCACTGCACCGGCACGGCATCGAGCATCTCGTCGCTATCCTGTCCCAGCGGCCGCAGTGCGCCGCCACAGTCGGGACAGCTGCAGTTGCCCTGCTCGGGCTCGATCCGCTGTTCCTCGCGCGGCAGATGAGCGGGCAGCGCGCGAACAGGCGATGGCCGATCGACGGCTGCCGGATCGGCCCGGCGCGCGGCGGCGACGATGGCCTCGCCTTCGAGTTCTTCAAGGGCCAGTTCAAGCTGGGCGATCTGGGTATCGAGCTTCTCGGACGACTTACCGAACTGCATCCGCTTGAGGCGGGCAATCTGCACGCGCAGCGTGTCGATCAGGATGTCGCGGGCGGAAATATCGGCGTGGGCAACCGCCAATGCAGCTTCAAGCTCGGCGATCCGAGCGTCTTTATCAGGGGTGAAAAGGCCTGCGTCCGACACCGGATTTACATAGCAGATCGGTAGTCACAACGCTAATGAAAGCGCCAGAAAATGGGCGTTTTACCCCGCAAGCGAAGGGGTAAAAGTGCGCTCCGGTCGCCGCCAGTCAATGCCTTCCAAGAGCATCGAAAGCTGGGCTGCAGTCATCACCACCGATCCCGTCTTGGTCGACGGCCACACAAAGCGCCCCCGGTCCATACGCTTGGAAAACAGGCACATGCCCTGGCCGTCATACCAGAGCAGCTTCACCAGATCGCCGCGCTTGCCCCTGAAGGCAAACAGCGCACCGGAATGTGGGCTCTGCTCCAGAACCTGCTGCGTCATCACCGCCAGGCCGTCGAAACCCTTACGCATGTCCGTCGCGCCGCAAGCCAGGAATATCCGCGTCGATGGCGGCAGCGGGATCATCGCGTCAGGACGCCGATCACCCGCGACAGAGCATCGGCATCGATCGCGGCATCCACCGTCACCCTGATGCCCGATGGCAGCTCGATCCCAATCAAGCCAGTGGCGAGCGATACAATCGGAGCAGGCAAAGCGGGCGGCTCGCCGATCTGGACCTCAGCGAAGGCCGGCTCGGCCAGCTTGCGAACCCCGGCAAGCTCACCGGACATCGCTTGCCGCCGCCAAGTATAGATCGAGCCGCTGCCGACGTCATGGCGCTCACAGGCCGTCCGCACGCAACCCTCAGGCCCAAATGCATCCCGCAATACGGCCAGCTTCTGTTCCACCGTCCAGCGCCGACGACCCGATACCCGGCTAACGACCTCGATCCGACTACTCATACGATTACTCGTATGACTACTCGCCCGTTCGCTTGCTGTATCCTCGATCTCGTCCGACACCCGCCACCTCGCTCAAAGAGCGACAATCATCCCGGCGAAGGGGCACCGCACAAGGCGGCCCTCAGGCCCCGCTTACGGCGAAGAAGCGGTGCAGGGTCGAAATCGCCACGCTCACGCCCGCCTTGCCCAGTTCCCGGCGCAACTCGTCCAGCGTGATGTCCCGCCGCGCCTCATGCAGCGCCAGGATCGTGTGGGCATGCGCCTCGATCCGCCGCGACCGCGTGTCTCCACCTTGCGCCTTCGCCGCATAGTCGCCCGTCCTGCGGCGCTGATCGTGCCAGCGGATCACCGTCGCATCCGCCACCCCGAACCGCCTCGCCGCAGCCCGGCAACTCATTCCCTCATCCACCGCCGCGAGCGCTCGCGACCGTAGGTCCATCGACAACGGCTTGCCCATCCATGCCGGCCTCCATCCCAGCCAGCACCGTGAATCAGATCAGCGCACCCGTGTGAATCCCTTTTGACTCACGTCGGCCGGAAATCGCTCTAAATCGTTACTGCAGACGACGTATGTTGGTCGCGAGATCCTGGAACCGGAACGTCCGCGGCTGGGGGCCTTGAAATCGAGGCTGAACGGCAAAGATGGGTCGGGACCGGAAAGCAGGGCCTAGGTCGTGTTGACAAAAGGGATTCCCAAACCGGTCGTGTTTTGATTCAAGGCTGCTCTTTGGGGAGCAGTTATGGGCCGAGGGGACTTGTCGGATGCTGAGTGGGAACTGATCGGCCCTCTGCTACCATCTAAGCGGGGGCGTTGGGCGCGACCCGCCGGCGATAACCGGCGTTTTCTCAACGGTATGCTTCATGTGCTGCGGGTAGGTTGCCCATGGCGGGACATGCATGAGCGCTACGGCAAGTGGAACTCGGTCTATGTCCGGTTTCGGCGTTGGGCCGAGCAAGGCGTCTGGGATGCCCTCCTGCAAACGCTGGTCGATCTGGGCCTGACCGACGACTGGCAGCACATGATCGACAGCACCACGGTTCGCGGCCACGTCTCGGCAGTGGGCGGAAAAGGGGGGCTTGTGCGCAGGCTCTTGGTCGATCACGCGGCGGCTTTACGAGCAAAGTCCACGCCCGCTGCGACAATCAAGGACTACCTATCGGGTTCATCCTGACCGGCGGCGAGGCTTCGGATTATGCAGCGGTCGATGACCTGATGGCCCTACGGTTGCCCAAGCCCAAGGCGCTGCTCGCGGACAAGGGCTACGACGGCGACCGATTTCGCGAGAACCTGCTCATGCGCGGCATCCTGCCCATCATCCCGCCCCGGTCGAACCGGAGAACGCCAGTCCATCCCGACTATCGGCGCTACAAGGATCGCAACCGCATTGAGCGAATGTTCGGCAAGCTGAAGCAACAGCGCCGCATCGCCACTCGATACGACAAAACCGTCCTCTCGTTCGAGAGCTTCCTCAACCTCGCCGCCGCAAGGCTGTGGTTGAAGTCTTTTGTCAACGCGACCTAGCACAAACCCGTCGTTTCATTGCGACCGCTTGAACGTCTACTTTCGTCAGAAGCTAACGTTTGGCCTTGGCTCCTGCCTGATGGTTGAGATAGGCATTGGCTAAGTGTTCGGTGTTTTTTTCTGCCGCGCACTTCTATGGTCCCGGTATCGTCACCTAGCTTGCTCCAACCTGCCGGCTCGACGCGAGAGGCAGCCATTTCGCAGTCTGTCGGCAAACGCACGAGATCCAGAGCGTTCCCCTGCCAGCGCACGAGCCCGAGCCGTTCGAAGTCTGCAAGCCAGCCTTCCATCGGCCACCGTTCCCAGCGCGCCTGGAACACCCGTGCATTACGCACAATGTCAGCGACGTGCTGCACGGGTGGCTCGTAGCTGTCATGATACTGATGACAGGCAATCGCCTGTCCGACGAATAGCAGCTTCAATCCGGCAGCAGCAGCCCGGAAACCAAAATCGGTATCTTCGGCGCCGTAACCGGTGAATCCTTCATCAAACCCGCCCAGGGCCACGAATGTCGATCGACGCAGCGCGAAGGCAAGCGACCAGAAAAGCCCGGCATTCGTTTCCTCACGCACGCCTTGGGTAGGAAACGTCCGCACGGGATGCGCCCGGCCATGCTTGAGCAAGTCGGTTTCTTCCCAAGATCCGCGCGCATCATCGGGGCCAAGATAGCGAATATCCGCGCAGAGCAGGCTGTCATGCTCGGTGAGTGTCTTGGCCAGGAGGCCAACGCAATCACGCAGTGGAATGCAATCTGTTGATTTCCACTGAGAAGTGACCCGGGTTTTCCATCGAGAAGTGACCCGTCTGCGGATTATGTTTCGGGTGTCACGGGTGGGTCAACCCGTGGTTTTCTCTTTTGGGTTCTGGCCTGCTTGGCAGAGCTGTTTTTGAAGCGGAAGCTATCGTTGCCGGTCTCCAGGATGTGGCAGTGATGGGTAAGCCGATCGAGGAGCGCCGTGGTCATTTTGGCGTCGCCGAACACGGTGGCCCATTCGCTGAAGCTCAGGTTTGTGGTGATGATGACGCTGGTGCGCTCGTAGAGTTTGCTCAGCAGGTGGAAGAGCAGCGCGCCACCTGAAGCACTGAACGGCAGATATCCAAGCTCATCCAGGATAACGAGATCGGAGTGCAGGAGGCGATTGGCGATCTGACCGGCCTTGCCCTGTGCTTTTTCCTGCTCGAGCGCATTGACCAGTTCGACCGTCGAGAAGAAGCGGACGCGCTTTCGATGATGTTCGATGGCCTGGATGCCCAGCGCCGTTGCCACATGGCTCTTGCCGGTGCCAGGACCGCCGACCAGCACGATATTGTCGGCGATGTCGATGAAGTCGCAGCGATGCAACTGACGCACCAGAGCTTCATTGACCTCGCTACTGGTAAAGTCGAAGCCGGCCAGATCGCGATAGACAGGGAAGCGCGCGATCTTGAGCTGATAGGCCACAGACCGAACCTCCCGTTCTGCTGTCTCGGCTTTGAGTAACTGGGAGAGGATCGGGATGGCGGCTTCGAACGCTGGAGATCCCTGTTCCATGAGATCGGTGACGGCCTGCGCCATGCCATGCATCTTGAGGCTGCGGAGCATGACGACGATGGCGCCGCTGGCAGGGTCATGACGCATGACGCTTCTCCTTGCGCAGATCATCATAGCGTTCGACATTGGCCATCGGTTCGCTGACCAGCTTGAGCGCCTGGGGCGCCGTCACCGGCGGCGTGGAGATCGGTTTTCCGTCGACCAGCCTATAGAGCAGATTGAGGATATGGGTCTTGGTCGGAACGCCAGCCTCCAGCGCCATGGTGACCGCCGTCAGCACCAGTTGCTCATCATGATGAAGAACCAGCGCCAGTATTTCGACCATTTCCCTGTCGCCGCCGGGATTGCGCAACAGATGTCGCTGCAGACGCTGGAACGCATCGGGTAGCTCAAGGAAGGGCGCACCGTTGCGCAGGGCGCCGGGCTTGCGCTGCACGACCGCCAGATAATGGCGCCAGTCATAAACCGTATGACCTGGACCGTCGTGAGAGCGGTTGATGATGCGCTGATGTGCGCAGATTGGCTGCCCCTCGGCGACGACCTGGAAGCGATCAGGATAGACGCGCAGGCTGACAGTGCGATTGGCGAAAGAGGCCGGTACGCTGTAGCGATTGCGCTCAAAGTGGATGAGGCACGTCGGCGATACCCGTTTGCGATATTCCACAAAACCATCGAAGGGCCTGCCCGCAACCATCAGACACTCAGATTCATCGGCCCAGGCATTGGCAACCGATCCGGGTTCGATCCCGTGAGGGATGTCCTCCCATAACGCCTTGCAGCGCTCCTCCAGCCACAGGTTCAGCGCATCAAGGCTTTCGACCTGCGGCGTGGGTTGCCACAGACGGTGCCGCGCATCCTGGACATTCTTCTCGACCTGCCCCTTTTCCCATCCCGCAGCCGGGTTACAGAACTCAGCTTCGAACAGATAGTGGCTGACCATCGTCAGGAAGCGTGCGTTGACGGTGCGTTCCTTGCCACGCCCGACCTTGTCGACGGCCGTGCGCATATTGTCATAGATACCCCGGCGCGGCACGCCGCCCAGCACGCGGAAGGCGTGATTATGGGCGTCGAACAGCATCTCATGGGTTTGCAGCAGGTAGGCGCGCACGATGAATGCCCGGCTGTAACTGAGCTTGAAATGCGCGACCTGCAGCTTGGTCCGAACCCCGGCGATGATTGCCCAGTCCTCACTCCAATCAAACTGGAAAGCTTCCCCCGGCGCGAACGACAGGGGCACGAATGTCCCACGCCCGCCAATCTGTTGCTGGCGCCGATAATCTTCGCGCCAGTCCCGAGCAAAAGCGGCAACCCGGTTGTAGGATCCTTCATAACCCAGGCTCACCAAATCGGCGTGAAACTGCTTGATCGTGCGCTTCTGCTTGCGCGATCGGCCCATATCGCGCCGCAGCCAGGCCGCCAGATGCTCAGCAAATGGGTCCAGTTTGCTTGGTCGATCAGGCACCTTGAACCGCGGATCGATCGTCTCGGACCGCAAATATTTGCGGATCGTGTTGCGTGATAGTCCGGTGCGCCGCGCTATCTCCCGGATCGGTAGATGATCGCGAAAATGCCAGCGCCGGATAACGCTCAATAACGCCATGTCCAACACTCCATATACCCTCGCTTGTCAAAGCCAGGGACGAGTTCAACATGGGTCAATTCTCAGTGGAAATTTACGCCCTACCCGGGTCACTTCTCAGTGGAAATCAACAACCATTCCCGACGATCCGCTCGTCGAGCGCTTCAATGCACGCCTCATGCAGCTCAATTCCTCCGCTCGCGTGGCCCTCACGCGCATCGCCGGGCACACCGGCATGCTGGAGCTGCGCGATGACGCGGAGAATTTCCTTGAGTTCATCCCGGCCGAGGCGTCGCCCGGAATGGCCGCGATCGCCTTCCGCCTCTATGCCCGCGGCCTCAACCGGGGCGTCCGGGCGGGCGAGGATGCCGCATGGGCGAAGCTGCGCTATCTCATCGGCGCAGCGGCCGCTCCCTCCCATTTCTGACCCTCAAGAAAGGTAGACGCCATGGCTGAGACCTATTTTTCCGCCTGCTTCACCTTCTGCTGCACCAACGCCGAAATGGCGTTGCTGGAGGAAGCGTTCAACGCGGCCGAAGATCTGAACTGTGAACTGGAACCGCCCGCACCGAGCGGCGAATTGCTGGCTGCCTTCCCGCCGACGCAGAGCAGTGACCCATGGTGCGGTTTCCTCGCCATATTCGACGATGCGAAATTTCCGATCCTGGGGGCTGTTCTCACCGGAGGGAACAGTTTCGAGGAGCCGACCGTCTCGACCCCCATGATTTCTGGCACGGTCGATTTCCAGCCCTGGCCCATCGCCGAGCTTGTCCGGCGATGCTGTCAGGCCTCGCTCGCGAAGGCGCCAGTCTGCTTTGAATGGGCGGTCACCTGTCCGCGGGCGCGGCCGGGTGAATTTGGCGGCGGCCGCTGCGTCATCTTTGCTGACCGGATCGATATCCAGTCCACCGGCGAGGCCCTGAGGGTGGCGCTGGAGCGCCCGATCAGCAGGACAGGTTTACCCGCAGCTCTGCCTGCGCCCGATCCAGCGGATCGGCCGCTGGTCGGCCGGAGCCTGCTCATCAATGCGCCGGAATATTTCCGCGATCCCGCGTTCATGGACTGGCTCGGCAATGCCCAGCCCAAATTCACATGGCATCGCGGCGGCGAGCCGGATGAATGGTCGGATGTGATCGTCATGGTCGATCCGAGCCTCAGCGGCGAAGGAAGCGACTCGGATATACCTGCACCCATCTGGGAGCGGATCCTCGATGCCTGCCGAACCCATCTCGGCTCCGACCAAGGATCTGCGCCGCATTATATGGTGCGCCTGACCAACCTCAGAGAGTGAGGTAACCACAAACCCACATTTGTGCTAACGTGGGTTTGTGGTGAAAATTGCGAGGTTCCCATGAGTCGCCTGACGATAGACATTACCGAGCAGCAGCATCAGAGCCTGAAGGCTCTGGCGGCGTTGCAGGGCAAAACGATCAAGCAATATGCGATCGAGCGCCTCTTCCCTGTCGATGCGGGCGATGATGAACCCTGGCAGGCGCTCAAGGCGCTTCTGGGCGAGCGGATCGCGCAAGGGTTGGCGGGCGGCATTTCCGACAAGGATTTCGGTTCGATTGTTGACGAGGAACTCGGAAAGGCTAGCCACGCTTGACCGCCCCCTATGTCCTGACCGTGGCAGCTGCGGACGATTTGCGCGCCATCGTCCGGTACACAAAAAAGCAGTGGGGCGACACGCAGGTGCGCTCCTATATGACCAAGCTGGAACGCGGCATCGTACGTCTTGCGATGGGCCAGGCCGCGTCCAGGGATATGAGCGATCTTCATCCGGGGCTTCGCATGTCCCATTGCGAACATCATTATGTCTTTTGCTTGCCCAGGGGAGATGAACCGGCGCTCATCGTCGCCATCTTCCATGAGCGCATGGATTTGATGGTGCAGTTGGAAAACAGGCTGACTTAGGCGGCTGCGAGGCGGAGATCGCGCGACGGTCTGCCAATGTGATCACCCCAACAGGGTATGACAGGGCCAGAGCGGGGACATACAGCGAGTCTGCGACCCGAAGGCTCGTGGCTCTGGCTGACGAGACTTCTTCCTGGCCCGATCATCCCCGCGATGATTGGGCCATTTTTCTGTCACGTATGGCGATCGCTCAGCCAGCGCCTGATGACCGCCACGATATAGCGCTGGTGCTGGGCACTGAGCCTCTGACCGGCAGCGATTCCATGCCATTTGGAGAGGCAGGTTCGGCAGCAGGTCGCCGTCGCATGCTGGGCGACAAAGACCGGATGCCCGCGCATCGGTGTCTGTTTGCCGTCATTGAGCGGCAGCGCGGGCGCCAGCCGCTGGGCGATGAACTCTTCCCCATGCGCCAGAATCGTATCGAGGCCCCGCTCGGCCAGATAGGTCTGTTCATTCGCATTCAGCCGAAAACGTGAGCGAAATGCCGATCGGCCAAGGCGGGCGAAGAGCGGGGTGAAGTCGTCCATGCCGATGGCATATAGGCAGCCTCCACGACGTTGCATCGATTCTCGATGCCGTGGGCTGCTATTTCTTGCTGGCGCTGGGCATGGTGCCGTTGGCGGTGGCGAAGGCGCGCTGGTCGAGGAGGCGCCCCGCGCTTCACGCGCGGAGCGCCGGATCGATCAGCCGTTCAATTGATCCTTGACCGCCTTGGCGGGCGTGAAGGCGAGCTTCTTCGACGCGGCGATCTGGATCGTTGCGCTGGTCGAGGGATTGCGGCCTTCGCGGGCGGGCTGATCCTTGACTTTGAACTTGCCGAACCCGTTCAGCGAAATCTCTTCGCCCTTCGCTGCTGCGTCGGCGATATTCGCGAAGACTGCGTCGACCAGCTTGCGGGCATCGGCCTTGGTGACGTCATGCTCGGCGGCCAGTGCTTCAGCCAGATCGCTATTGTTCATTGGATATCCCTCTCAGAAGTGAGGCGCCCGCAATAGCGGCGGAAAAAGCGCTGGAACAACCATTTTCATGGTTATTCCTGCAGCCAGCGCGCTAATCGTCAGGCGGGATATAGTCTGGGTAGAAGCCGCTCTCATCATCATGGGGACACGGCTGTAGTTCGCGCGGGCGCGCAGGGGGCAGGACCGGATCAATCCCTGAGAAGCTGATGCGGATGATGGCGCCGCCTTTGGTCGCTTCCTGGAAGATAGCGCGAATCTCCTCGCCCTGGGCCATGCGCGACCCGATCCAGCCGCAGCGCTCGGCCGACAGATAGCTGATCTGAACGCCGCGCATGCTCCAGACCGCGATGGCTGACGGATCGAACGGGTTCTTTGGCTCGGGTATGAGATCGACAGCTTCGCCCGGCACACAGAGCCTGATCTCGAACAGCCGATTGCTGCGGTCCTTATTCTCATGGATGGCGCCAACGACGGCGAGGTTCATGTCGGGACGACTCATGCGAGCTTCGATAGGTCGATGATCTCCTCCCGCCAAGCACCGGTGATAGCTTGCCGATCGCTGATGTCATTGTCTCCTTCGTTGGTCTAGCAACGGGCGACATGACGAACAGCATATCGCTTCGCGAGGCCCGGCGCATTGCCCTTGCCGCCCAGGGTTTCGGCCGATCCCGGCCCGCGAGCGTCGGTAAGGCGCATTTGCGGCGGACGACCGAACGCCTTGGGCTCCACCAGAACGACAGCGTCAATGTTTTGGCGCGGGCCCACTATATGCCGGCCTATTCGCGTCTGGGCGATTATGATCCAGGCTGGCTTGACCAGGCCGCCTGGGGCAAAGGCCGCGACCGTCGGCTGTTTGAATATTGGGCGCATGAAGCTTCGCTTCTACCGATGGACTATCACCCGTTGCTTCGCTGGCGGATGGCGCGCGCCGATCGGGGGGAGGCGGGATGGAAGGGCCTGCGCCTGTTTGCCGGCGAACGTCGGATTGAAGCCGAAGCGCTGCTCGCCCGGTTCAGGAGCGACGGTCCACTGGCAGCTTCCGACTTTGAGGGTTCGTGCAATCGATCGGGATGGTGGGAATGGGGCGAAGCCAAGCAGATGCTCGAATGGCTCTTCTGGGCTGGACACATCACCACGGCGACCCGCCGCGGCAGCTTCGAGCGCGTCTATGATCTGACCGAGCGGGTCATTCCGCCCGACATCCTGGCCGTCCCGACACCGGAGCCTCGCGACGCCCAGCGGGCGCTCATCGAGCGATCCGCCCGCGCGCTCGGCATCGCCACCGCCGGTGACCTGCGGGACTATTTTCGGTTGAAGCCCGATGAGGCCCGCGATGCCATCCAGGATCTGAAGGACGAAGGAACGCTCATTCCTGTGTTGGTGGACGGTATCTCGCAGGCGGTGTTCCTGCATCGCGATGCCCAGGCACCACGCCGGATAGCTGCGCGGGCGCTCCTCTCGCCCTTCGATCCCCTGATCCGGGAGCGATCCCGGACCGAAAAACTGTTCGATTTCCATTATCGGATCGGCATCTACACCCCGGCGCACAAGCGGTCCCACGGCTATTATGATCTCCCCTTCCTGCTTGGTGACCGGATCGTAGCCCGGACCGACCTCAAAGCCGACAGAAAAACCGGACGACTGCTGGTGCAGTCCGTCCATCTGGAACCGAAGGCCCCGGCGGACACGCGCGATGCGCTGGACGCGGAACTGCGACATCTCGCGCAGTGGCTCAAGCTGGAGCCGGTGTTGCCGACGATCTGACCCCGCAAGTTCTGAGCAATTTTCGGACCGGCGCGGATCGTTCGTGCCCGCGTGAAAGGCGTCGAAAGGCTGGCTGGAAAGGTTTATGAAGTGCCACGCGGGTGGGGCGGAGAAGTGCTTCATGGCTGAATTTCAAGGACGCGATCTGCACCTGGTCAAGAAGGCGCTGTGCATCGGCATTCTCACGATCGAGAGCCAGGACGACGGACCGTTCAAGGCCGGCTCGGACCTCACCGACATGAAGGCGCTGGCGGACGACCTGATGCCGGGCGGCGTTGAGCTTCATCACTATATGCGCTCGGCGCATATCGCCCTCACCGGCAGACCGGACTGACAGGCGGCCTATTCCTCTCCCGGGGTAACGTTGCCTGGCTCGGTTCCTGAATGGTTCGCCTTTTGAAAACGCGACACAGGCAATCGCCCGCCTTTGCGGCGCATGGCGCCGCGACTTCGACTTCAGATCTTGCGCCAACGGTCGATCCGTCGGTCACCCGTTCCGCGCGCTGGCGCGGAGGCGGGTGGGCGCGGCGTCGGTGAAGGCGTGCCCTCATGCGCGGGCAGCGCGAGGGGGCGCGGGAAGGGACCAGAGGGGAGGAGGATTTTGGAGGGTGTCGCTTTCGAATGGTCGAGAGCGGCATCATCCAAGGAGTTGAAGTCATGAATATCGGTGAAATCAAGCCCGTGAACGGCCGCCTGGAAGGACATATCGCGACCCGTCTGCTGGACTTGCCGAAGTTGGGATTGCGTCCCGTCCAGAGCACCAATGAGCGTGCGCCCGTCTTCGAAGTCGTCGCGCGCAATGTGGGCGGGCGCTGGGTCCAGATCGGCGCCCTTTGGGAAGCGACCGCCAATGTGAGCGGGGAGAGCTTCCTCCAGGGTTCGCTGGACGATCCGAGCCTCCCCGAACCGCTGCCGATCGCCCTGTTCGGTTCGGATCAGGAAGGCTATCGGGTCGCCTGGCGCCGGCGGGAAAACCGCGACGACTTCGGCGGCAGCCAGCGCAGCCCGCGTCGCGAAATGAGTGGCGGCGGGATGTCCGGCGGCTTTGGCGACAGCACCGCCGGCGCCGATGGTTCGCTGATGGGCAGGAATGATCTCGACGACGAGGTTCCATACTGAGAATCCAGCGAAGCCAATATGGGCCGGGAGAGCATCCGCTTTCCCGGCCTTTTTTGCGTCCAGTTTCCCTCTCTCAACCGTGAAAGGACCGTGCCATGGCCAGTGCCCCGCGCAGCAGCATCGATCGCTTTGCCGATCTGCCGACCCTCTATGCCCAGATGACCGCCACCCCTGAATTCCAGGCAGCGTTCGGCGACCCGCTTGGTCTCTCGATTTTCTCGCCGGGCGAGGAACCGGCCGAATTTGAGATGCCCGAACCCATCGCCGCGCAGGCGGAATGCGGCGGGATTGTCGCCGCCATCTTCGACCTGTTCTGCGATACCCGGCTCGAGACGCTCGCCCCGGAAATTGCCTGGGGCATCGTCAACAGCTTCCACTTCGTCGCCGGGAAGCTCGAACGGCAGGAGGACCGGCTTGCCGAGGAGATGGGTGACCTGGCCCGTCAGCCCGACGTCAGCGAGGTGTACACGACCTCTCTGGAGGAAAAGCAACTTCTCTGCCAGTCCGTCGCGGAACAGCGCCATGCGATCGAGTGCATGCGCGACTATGCCGCCGAAATGTATCGTGCCCTGTCGGGATGGCCATGGTCGCCCGCGCGCGGCACCAGGGCGTCGACCGCATCAAGCGCGAGCCAGATCGCGGCGCTCGATTTCCTGCGCGCACGCACCCTCGCCACGCGCGAGAAGCATATGCCGCAGGGACCGATCGTCGTCGTGACTGGACCTGCCGACTGGCACGACTGGAAACTCATCTGGGATCGTCTTGACCTCATCAAGGCGCGGATTCCGCACATGACCCTCATCACCACCGGACAAAGGCGGGGCGTTGACCAGATTGCGGCGGCCTGGGCGGCGCGAACGGAGATAGGCGTCCCGGTCGTGGTCTACGGCCTGTATGGCTCGGGGCGGAAAACGGCTTTCAAACGGAACCGGAAAATTCTCGAACTGAACCCCGTCGAGGCGCTGCTTTGCGAAGGATCGGGCGTGCAGGCGAACCTCTACCAGTTGCTGCGGGAGGCTGCCGTGCCAATCCACGCCTTCCACCGGGCGGACCAAGCTGTCGACACCCCCGTGCTGGCGCGGGAACGCGGTCAGGCGAGCAATCGAGGGGAGGCGGCACATGGCTATTCCCGACTATCTGCGCACTAATTTCCAGACCCTCCTGCGCGCGGCGGGGGACGGCAATCTCGCCCTCATGGAATGTCAGGATGCGCAAACGGGTGAACCGCGTTTCGTCATCTGTGCCGTCGGCCGGGATGGTCCCGAGTATGTGATGACCCCCTTCGGTCATCTGGCCGAAGGCGATCCTTATGACGCCTATGTCCCGCCGATCTGATGGGCCAGGCGCGAAACAAATATCCTCCAGGGATCGGCAGCACCCCAGCTGTCGGTCCCTTTTTTTATCCAATGGGAGAGGGCATCCCGCCCGTTACGAGCCTGTTGGGCGAGCGCCGCGCCTGGACCCAGCCTCCATGGGGCATCGAGCCCCCATGGAGGCTGCCTCTCTTCTTCTCTCAACAAGCGGGATAAGTTTACACGGGAAACCCCGGCGGCCTCAAGGACGACGGGGCCCCACCATTTTTTCTCGCGGGCGGGCGTCGGTACGCCCGTGCCACCTTCTCGCGCGCAAGAAAAAATCGTGACCCCCATCGCCGCTTCGCGGTCGTGGCTGCGCCACGATCCTTGACCCCGCCGAGGCGAGCCCGTGTCGAAGAGGAAACCTCTTGAAGAGCGAATGAAGGAGGTTCCGATGACTGACATGACCGACCGCGACGCTGCGCTGGATCGCTTCGCCAACGCCTTTATCGAAACGATTGACGGCTACCGCATCACGCCCGGGGACGACGTGACGAGCGCGCCGATGCCCGACGCCGAACTGGTCGCCCGCGCCACCGAATTGCTGGTCACGACCCTGTTCGACGCCCTGCGCGATACCCGGCTGGAGGCCATGGCGGACCGGATCGCATGGGGGATCGTGCACAGCTTTCACAAGGTCGCCGGCCAGATTGAGGGGGAAGCGGACAAGGCGGCGATGGCCGTCCGTCGGCTCATCGAACAGAATGACGGGAGCGAGATTGGCAGCGTCGAACTGGAAGAGGCACAGATGCTCTGCCAGTCACTCGACGAGACCCAGGACGCGCTGGCGTGCATGCGGGACTATGCCGCCGCGACCTATCATGCCGAAACCGGACGGCCCTGGTCAGCCCCGCGCGCTTCGCTGGTCTCCTCCAAGCGGACGGCATCGGTGCTGGCGGCGACCGACTTCCTGGCGGCGCGACGCAAGCGGCATATTGATGCGCGCGCGCCCAAGGGGCCGGTCGTGATCTTCTCCGGCGGACAGGTCTGGGAGGATCACCGGCTTCTCTATGCAGCGCTCGATAGCATCAAGGTGCGGGTGCCCACGATGGTTCTCGCGACAACAGGGCAGGATAAGGGGTGCGATGCCATCGCGGCGGCCTGGGCGGCGCGCAGCGGCTGTCACCTCATTCCCTTCAGCCTCGACCGGAAACTCGGAAATCGGGCGGGGTTCGCGCGCAATGAACAGCTGCTCCGGCTCCGTCCGGTAGAGGCGGTGGTGTGTCAGGGGTCGGGGCTGCAGAGCCATCTTGCGCGCGAGGTGCGCAGGCTCGGGGTTCCGGCGCATTTCTTCGCCCTCGCAGATCAGCACCAAAATCGCGCAACCCGATAGGAGAGGTCGCGCAAAGGAAAAAGAGGCGGTGGAGCGCGCGGCTCTGCCGCCTCTTTTTTTTTGTCGAGTGGGGGAAAGGTCGTCGCGCTCAGGGACCCGGACGGCGGTCGCAAGCGCCCTCCGTTCGCGCCCGTCGCGCAACGATGCAGGGTCAGCCAGGCTGACCCTGGCCAGCTGCGCGCGGCTCCGCCGTGCTCGCTGCCGGGACAACCCTTCGGGTTGGTTTGGCGGTGGGTTTATTGCCGGGTTCAACCGCGTCGATCGCACGCAAGGCTTCCATTGCCCGGTCGCCGCCGATGCGAATCGCGTGACCCAAAATATCGCGAAAGGCGCGCTCGCTCAGTTGCTCGACGGCGATATCTTCGATCATTGTAGCATATCTGCCGCGCAGAGCGCGGCGGGCATCCAGAACTTCTTGCGCGAGTTTGCGCTCCCTTGCTTCGAGATCGGCAAGGCGTTCACGCTCGTTCATCTTGGGCATGCGTCATCCTTCACTATTCGGAAGGTCTGCCCGCCAGGCAGGATGATCGACGAAAGACGCTGGGAAGGCAAGGGGCATGATCGCTTCTATGTCGTAGCGCAGCGCTTGGAGGCCCGGTCCTAAGAAGCCTCCTGGCGCCCATCGAGGGCGCCCGAAGGCTGCTGCCGCGATATGGAAACTCTCTCTTATGAGTCCCAACATGGCGGACGAAGCAGAGAGCCTCAAGGATCGACGGTACCCCCAATTTTGCCGATCCCGGCGCTGCGCTTGGGCGTCGACAAAATCGGCACCCCCGTCGCCCGCTGCGCGGTCGCTGCGCGATCCTTGACCCTCTCTGCTTCGCCCACCCGCGAGCGCCTTCATTGCAAGAAGGAGCCGCAAGATGAACATCGTCGACATGACCATCCAGGAACTGGAGCGCCGCTGCTCGCATCTCGAAATGATCCTCGCCAGACGCGACATGTATGCCGAGATGATCGATTGGAGCGCGATGACGCTGCAGGAACGGGAATGGGACCGATGGGAGTATAGCTTCGAAATATACACGGAACTGTGGGAGCTCGAGAACCGTCTCGAGACCTTGGTCGAACGCGAGAGCTGGATACCGCTCTGAGGGGGCTTGCCCCCCTCTTTTTTCTGGTCGCGGCGTTTGCGGCCGGGTAGAAAATCCCCTTGCGGGGAAGCCACGCCCGTACCCGGTCGAGGCTGGCGCAGCGGCAAGCCGCAGCGAAGGCAGGACGCACGGCACGAGGCCGTTTTGTAATGCACCGTACGCACGGGTGCTGCGGGCGCGAATCGCCAGCATTTGCGGGATTTTCGGGGCGAATACGCGTCGTCGCCTGATGGCACTGATTGACGCCGCCCGGCACGCTTTGGCTGCCGTTTGGCGTGGGCGCGCGGCTAAGTCCTTGTTCTGCCTTGGCACCGTTTGGCTGCCGCTCTGCTTGCATGTAATCAATTGAGAACAGGCTGAAATTCGATTATAAGGGCCGTGCTTCATCACGATTGGCCAGGCGACGAACAGGAGTTCGGCGCTTGCCCAGAATTACCATCAGGTTCAAGGACGCGCTCTTCGGGCGTCTTGTCGTCGGCGCTCAGGCGGCCGGCGCGACCGTTCCCGACTATGTCCGGGATATCCTCAATCGCTATGAAGGCATGGACGCGGCGGGCTATCATGGCCGCTTCGATGAGGTGCAGGCGACCCTCATCCAGGTCTTCGCTATCCTCGCCGCATCGGTCGGCACGCGCCGGCCCGATATCCTCCAGAAGGGGATGGAAGATGCGCGCGCCCTGCTCCTGGAGCGGGGCCTTCTCGATCCCGAGGAGGTGCGCTCATGAGCATCTTCCGAAACGACACGCTGGGTTCCTGGACGAGGGGCGGGCAGGCCATCGTCCATAATGTCCGCATGACCACGCAGGTCTTCTTCCAGACCCTGCTGGCGGGAATCGCCGTCTGGGTCGGTGGCACCATCTGGTATGTACTGGAGAACTCTACCGACTATCAGCGCTTCGTCGCGGTCAAGATCGTCGAAGCGACGCTCAAGAGCGACGTGCCCGGCGGCGCGCCGGTGCTTTTTCGAACCCCATCGGGTCGGCAATATTGGACGACGTCGGATGCTTTGCTCGGCTCCCGCATCGCCAAGAAGACCCTTCAGGCAATGGAGCATCATCTGGTTTATGGCGCGGCGCTGGCAGGCGCCTTTGCCCTGCTGATGCTCGCCTGGGCCTGGTTCTATTTTACCCGCACGGGGAGGGGTCTCGGCTCCAACCAGTTCCTGCGCGGCGCCCGTTTCGGCACGGCCCGGCAGTTGCGGCGGCTGTTGTGGCGCAGCCGAAATGGAAGCTTTGCGATCGGCGGCGTTCCCGTTCCCGATGCCTTCGAGCCCGAGCATATCCTCATCTGCGGTGCGCCCGGAACCGGCAAGACCAACATCATCGTCAAGATGCTGGATGGCATGCGCAAGCAGGGGAAGAGGGCGATCGTCTATGATACGGCCGGCACCTTCGTCGAGAAATTCTACCGACCCAATCACGACATTCTGCTGAACCCTCTCGACGCGCGCGCCGACTGCTGGTCGCCATGGGTCGATGTCCCGCGCGATTATCATTATGACCAGATCGCGGAGTCGACGATTCCCGAAAAGGGCGGCGATCCCTTCTGGGCAAAGGCGGCGCGGGGCACCCTGGTCGCGGTCCTCCGTAAGCTTGCCCGGCATGAGCGGACGCTCATCTCGGTGTTGCTGGAGACTGTGCTGCGCACCCCCCTGAAGACGCTGGCGAGCTTTGCCGAGGGGACGGATGCCGCCGCGTTCATCTCGATGGAAGGGGATCGGACGTCGGCCGGTATTCGCGCGGAGCTGGCATCGGTGATGCGCAGCTTTTCCTATCTCGACGATACCGCCGACGGCTTCTCGATCCGGGACTGGGTCGCGAACGAGGAAGATGACAGCTGGCTCTTCATTACCGTGAAGGCGGACCAGCTACCTTCCCTGCGTCCCCTTGTGACCGTCTGGCTCGATATCGCGATCAGCGCCATCATGAGCCTGCCGCCAGACCGCAAGCGGCGGCTCTACTGTGTCATTGATGAGCTACCCACCCTCCAGAAACTGCCGTCCTTGAGCGATTTCCTTGCCCGCGCGCGCAAATATGGTGGCTGCGGCATATTGGGGTTCCAGTCCTATCCGCAGCTTGAGGCGACCTATGGCATTCAGGATGCCGCGGCGATCACCGGCTATTGCTCGACCTGGGTGGCACTGCGCGCCAACGACACCCCCACCGCCAAGCATGTTTCGGAAAATCTCGGTCAGGTCGAACAGGTCGAAGCCAATGAGGGCATGTCCTATGGCGTCAACGACATGCGGGATGGGGTCAATCTTTCCCGAACGCAGGTGACCCGTCCGCTGGTGATGCATACCGAGGTCACCAACCTTCCTAATCTCGCGGGTTTCCTCCGGTTCGGCCGGAACCTCCCCGTGGTGCGCTTCACCGATCGCTACAATGTTTTGCCGAGCCCGCAGGCCGCGTTTGTCGAGCGGCTGGTGCCGCCCGTTCGACTGGACCCGGAAGCTGAAGGGGAGTCCGCCTCCAAGCCTTCTGGATCGCCACCCAAGCGGCGTCGACCGAAGAAAATGGAAGCCCCCGAACTCCCTCTTGAAGTGGACGATAGTCGCTCGCCCGCGCAGGACGAGGTCAGCCCGCAAGGTCCATCATCCGGTCCTGCGGAGGGTGACATTGGAAACGCGGACAGGGGTCTTCCCAAGCTGCTGGGACGGGCGAGCGGCTTTCGCCTCCGGCAGCATGGCCGCGCATCGGGTGACCGCAACGATGCGAGGCCGGCATGATGCATCCGCGCCGCCTGAAGGGCTCACCGGGCAATATCGCCCGCTATTATGCCATCGGGGATTATTATACGAAGGGCGAGGCCGAGCATTCCTCCTGGGGCGGCAGCCTGGCGGGCGAACTCGACCTTTCGGGCGATGTCGATCCTGAAACCTTTCGGTCCCTGTTGGCCGGCAAGGTCGCGGGCCAGCAGCTCGGCCGCCATCGCGCCGAGGGCATCGAGCATCATCCCGGCTGGGACTTCGCGATCAGCGCGCCCAAGTCCGTTTCGATGATGGCGCTGGCCATGGGCGACGAGCGGATCGTCCAGCTCCATGAACGAGCGGTCGATGTGACGCTCGCCTATCTTGAGGAGCATGCCCAGCGGAGGAAACGGGACGAGGGCAAGATCGTTCATGAGACGACCGGCCGGCTGCTCTGGGCACGGTTCACCGAACATGCCAGCCGCGAACTCGATCCCCATCTCCACACCCATGTCGTCGTCCTCAACATGACCAGTGGGCAAGAGGGCGATCCCATGGCGAGCCTTGAGACCCGGGCCATGTATGCCGTGCAGATGACCAGCGGGCAGATCTATCGCAATGAACTCGCCCATGGTCTGCGCGAGCTCGGCTATGAGATCGACTTCGATCCGCGCCGGGGTCTTTTCGAAATCAGGGGCGTTCCCAAGGCCCTCATTGAGGAAATGTCGCAGCGAGCCCAACAGATCAACGAACATGCCCAGCAGCATGGCCTTTCCGGGCAGGCGGCGCGTCGGCAATCCTTCTATGCCACCCGTGGCGCGAAGGTGAAGATCGGGATCGACGAACTGCTCATCCAATGGCGTGGACGTCTGGGCCCTCACGAAAAGCCGCTCGAAGCCGTGCGGGGAGGCGCCGAACAGGTGGGCGAACATGCTGTCCCGGTCGACCGGGTCGATGCCGCGCGTGCCGCCTTGTTCGGGATCAGGCAGTCTGAGGGAAAGGAGGCGGTCAACGCGCTTGACCGACTTTTTACCACTGGGCTGGCGTCCCATGTCGGGGAGGTTCGATTTCAGGATCTCCGGCCTCTGATCGAGGCCCATGAGGAAAGGCGCAAGCTCCTCGCGACCCGCGGGCAAACAGGGGACGAGATACTGACGCGGGGCCGGACGAGCCGCCGGACGGTGCGTCTGGAGCAGTCGCTTGCCATGCATCTTGCCCTTGCCGTTGGGGATGGTCGGCCTGTGGCGAGCGCCGATCGTCTGCTTCCTGTGCTCGAACAGGCGGGGCTTTCCCCGGAGCAGGAACGGGCGCTGGTGGACATGGCGACATCGAGGGACCGGGTTACGGGTCTTCACGGCGTTGCGGGAGCGGGCAAATCGACGCTTGTCCGTTCGCTCAAGGACGCTGCGCTGCCGGGCACCACCCTCATCGCCCTGGCGCCCACATCCGCCGCGGCGGCGGAACTGGGCGAGAAGGCGCAGATTGAGTCGCGCACCGTGGCGAGCCTTCTGGCCGGCGGCGGTTATGGGATCAGCGGCAACCATGTGCTGGTGCTCGATGAGGCAGGGCAGCTCGGAAACCGCCAGGCCTTGCGGGTCCTGGAAATCAGCCGGGCCACGGGCGCGCGCGTCATTCTCCTTGGTGACAACAAGCAAACGGGCGCAATCGAGCAGGGAAAGGCCTTCTGGCTCATGCAGAAATTGGGAATGCAGACTGCTGAGCTTACCGAGTCGCGGAGGCAGCAAACAGAGGCAATGCAGGAAGCTGTCGCGCATGCTCGGGCAGAAAATTATGCCGCCTCAATCGGTCGGCTCGATAAGGTGGTGAGCGGCGAGGATGCCGCCACGCTTGCCAAGGGCGTGGTCGCGGAGTGGACACGGCTCAGCCCCAGGAGCCGCGCTGCGACCAATATTCTCGTTCTCGACAATGCGTCCCGCCTCATCGTCAACAGCAAGATCCGGGAGGTCCTCCAGCGCGAAGGCGTCGTCGCGGCCGAGGAGACCCGTTTGTCGGTCCTGACACCGGGCGGACATAGCGGCCAGGAGAAGCGGCTGGCGCGCTTCTATTCGGGCGGCCAGGTGGTGACCTTCAGCCGCAATCAGACAGGGGCGGGCCTCGAGCGGGATGCCGAATATCGCGTTGTCGGGGTGGTGCGGGACGCGCAGGGGCGGCAACGCGTCCGATTGGTGGACGAGCAGGGACGCACTCATCTCTGGGATCCCCGCATGGCCAAATCCTCGCAGGTCAATGTGTTCGTAGACGAGCAAAGGGACCTGAGCGAAGGCGATCGCATCCAGTGGCGCCTCGCCTCAAGAGAGCTCAAGCTCAAAAATGCGGAGCGGGGGACGGTCGAGAAGATCGAGGGCAGCCTGGCGACGATCCGTTGGGATCGCGGCAAGCGGGTGCAGACGGTCGATCTGTCGAAGCACAAGACATGGGATCATGGCTATAGCGAAACCGTCTATTCGGCGCAGTCCAAGACCTATGACCGGGTTTATGTGCTGGCGCCGGTCGGGTCGCCGCTGGTGAACGGGCAGAATTTTTACACCGCGATCACCCGCGCCCGATACGGCGTAAAGCTATGGACCCAGGATCCCGAGAAACTGGTCGAGAAGCTTGAACTGCGATCGGGAGAGAAGACGTCGGGCCTCGAAGGGCTCGGACGCCTGGAGCGGGACCATCGTGATCGCCTCGCCACTCGTCATATGCGCCATCTCCAGCAGCTCAAGGAAGACCAGGAACGGGAAAGGCGTTTGCGGGCTGACCGCCAGCTTGAACGGCAGCTTCGCGCCCAAGGCTCCAGGGAACGGGGTGTGGCCGATCGCCTAGCCGATAGAGCGCAAAAGGCGTTCGAGGCGTTAGACCGCCATCTGCAATCCTTTTTGAAAGGCAGAGAGAGCGAAAGAGCCGACGCCGTCCACGCGGTCGAGCAGCGAGCAGGCGATCGGGGACAGGGGGGTGGCCGTGGCCTGGATCGCTGATCGGCGCCGCGCCTGTTTGGTCCCGCTTCTCCTGATGCTGTTGTCATGGTGCGAGCCGGCGTCAGCGGCACGGCCCCCAGAACCTGAGGTCGCACGCTGCATCCGACAAGCGGCGCGTGGGCAGCTATGGCTTGAAAAGACGCTCTGGGGATTGCGCGATCAGGAAGCCGGCTGGATCGGCGCCGAAATCCTCAACAAGGATGGAAGCCATGACCTGGGGGCCCTTCAGATCAACAGCTGGTGGGTGCCAAGGATCGCCGCGTTGCTGTCACGTCGCGAGGGCGACATCCGGCGCTGGCTGCAATTTGATCCCTGTTTCAACGCCGAGGTGGCGCGCTGGATCTTTCTCGACGCACTCAAGATGAGCGGCAATTATTGGAAGGCGGTGGGCATCTATCACAGCCCAAACGGCATTCGCCAACGCAGGTATGCAGCGTTGGTTGCGGTTCATCTGCAAAGGCGGTTTGGGACCGATGTGTTCGGGAGGCGGGCCGTCACGCTGGCGCGGCCAGTTCCCTGATTTGCCTCCTGGGGAGAGCCTCCTTGGGAACGGAGGCTGAATGTCGCAATGTGAGGCCGTGCCTTGGCGGAGAGGCAGGCGCGGTAATCTCAACGGTACGCGGCCCCCATGAGACAAGGAGGTGTCCCGCTTATTCCTCCTGATTCGCGGCGGTTCCGTTGGCAAGCGCGTCGCTGATCATCGCCGCCAATGTTTCCTCGGCGCGACCGCGAGCGGCTGCATCCCTGGATCCCAGATCGTGACGCAGCCATTGCGGCGTGCGCTCGATAACTCTTAAGATCGTAGCGTTCATTTTTTCGTTCATCCGCGAAACCTATGACGGTGGAGCGACGGCTGTGCAATGGAGCAAAGCTTGCTAGTTCCGAAGGGGCTGCTGGGGTGCTTTGGCGCTTTTGGAAAGGCGTGGGTCGTACAGGCACAGTCATTTCACCGATCTGCACACCTTTTCGTATGGATCGGCCTGATCTGCCCCCACCGAGTGGACCGATTGGTTTGTTAGTTCATTAAGCTCATCGCCGCCATATCCGGACGGAGGTGGAGCGAAGCGGAACCGGAGGCCGGATATGGCGGTGTCGCCGTTTCCGGTGCCGGCGGCCGGTAGCCCAGGCTGCTATGGGGCCGAACGGTGTTGTAATGCCGCCGCCATGCCTCGATCAGCACCCTGGCCTCGGCGAGGCTGTAGAAGATCTCGCCATTGAGCAGTTCGTCGCGAAGCGACCCGTTGAGCCGCAGGCCGGGCGAAGCCCAACCTTTCGTTATAGCCATTTTCCCATGGTGATCCCGGCGCGATGTAGAGGGTCTTCACGCCTATCTGCCCCAGCCACTTCTGGACGGCGGTCGCGATAAACTCGCTACCATTATCGGATCGTATATGCGCTGGCGGCCCACGCGAGATGAACAGGTAGGCCAGGGCCGCCAGAACATCCTCGTGTTTGAGCTTCCGTGCGACGATGAGCGCCAGACATTCCCTGCTGGCCTCGTCGATGATCGTCAGGATGCGGAACTTGCGGCCGTCATGCGTGCGCCCCTCGACGAAGTCGTAGGCCCACACGTGCCCCGGATACTCGGGCCGCAGCCGGATGCACGATCCGTCATTGAGCCATAGACGCCCGCGCTTTGGCTGGCGCTGCGGGACTTTCAGTCCTTCACGCCGCCATATCCGCTCGACCCGCTTATGGTTCACCGTCCACCCCGCATGGCACAGCAACGCTGTAACCCGGCGGTAGCCGTAACGACCATATTGCTTCGCCAATGCAATGATGTCCTCGGTCAGTGCCTGTTCGTCATCCGCCCCGCGCGGTATCTTGCGCTGCGTCGATCGATGCTGACCCAGCACCCGGCATATCCGTCGCTCGGATACACGGACTGGCAGATCCCGTCGCACCTGATCGATGCAGCGCCGCCGCCGCGCGGGGCTCAGAAGTTTCCCCGTGCAGCCTCCTGCAGGATCAGCTTGTCTAGCGTCAGGTCCGAGATCGCCCGGCGCAGCCGCTGGTTCTCCTTCTCCAGATCCTTCATCCGCCGCGCCTGATCGGTCTTCAGGCCGCCATACTCCTTGCGCCACCGATAATAGGTCTGCTCGCTGACCGCGATCCGCCGGCACGCCTCGGCAGTCGAGGCTCCCTGCGCCAGCACAATCTCAACCTCACGCAGCTTGCCGATGATCTCTTCTGGCTTGTGCTTCTTGCTCGGCATTCAATGTCCCCTTCACGGTCCAGACTATCATAGTCTCTGGGCCACTCAGCGGGGGGCAGATCAGGCCGCTGGCAGCGGCCGAGCTTTTGACTCAGTGTGTACCGCTGGACATCCATGAGCAGGAGGTCTCGTTTCACTGGGTCCCTTTTCGCTATTCACTTGGTATTCACTCAGTTTTTTTGCGCGTTAGGCAGCCGACTATCACTGGAAACTAACATTTCAAGGCTTGTGCCAAGAATTGCTGACTTAGCTTTCGCTCAGTCCTATTGCCGTGACCAGCATGACGCAGATGTCGATTTCGTTTCAGTGAGCCAATAGTCATGAAGCAGCTAATCGATCACTGACGCACCAACCCTACGATGTCGCAATCGTAGATCGCAAAAACGCAACCAAAATTATTCTTGACGCAGGTTTGGTTAAACGACTGGGAAAGGTCCGTCACCTCACCCACCGCTGGCCCTTCATCGCTTCAATCCGATGATCACGCGCCGAACCGCAAGATATTGCTCGAATTGAAGAACTTCTGAATCGGACACTAATAAATTAGCTTCTCTCGATATGATCGATATATTATTCTCGCGATCGGCTGGGAGAAAGTGAGGGGGAGCAACAGCTGATATGCTTACAAGACATTATGATTCTGACCGTCATCCTGAGGGTACAAGCCTGGACTTCATATTCCCGCAGGAATTCGAAACGTCTCTCGAAGCGGCGAGGGCTACAGTTGGTGCGCGCTTTGAAGTCCGGCGGTTTTTCTGGCGAGAACGAAACGAGATCGTCTTCACGCCGCCCTGCAGCTATTTCGAATTGACCCGCTTCCCGTCTATGGGCAGATATCTGGCATCTGCTCGCGACTTTTGCGAGCAGGGCGAGGTACGCTTTTATCCCGCCGCGTGTCCGTTCCAAATGCATTGGCAGGAACGCGAGCAAAGATCGCTATTTTGCAGAATAGATATTCCCGCGATCACTGGGTTGCCCATGGAACTTTCCAATCAACAATTGCGCGACACCATAGACATGCGCAATCCCCATGTCAGAGCACTGCTTCTAAGGGCCCAGCAGGAACTGGTGGCGCCGGGGCTGTGTTCGCAACTCATTCTGGATTCGATCAGCGTCGGCCTCGCAGCCGAAATGGTGCAGCAATTCGGTCCAGAAAGCCAACCAGAGTTCACCAGTCGCCGGACGTTCGACCAGCGCTATCTGGCTGGCCTTGCTGCACATATCCGGGAGCAGCCCGGCAGGGTCGAGATCGGGCAGTTGGCGGCGGAACGCGGCATCAGCGTCCGTCATTATGAACGCCTGTTCCGCACCGCGACGGGCGAAAGTCCCGCGGCCTTTTGTCGCCGTCATATGCTCGCTCTGGCGAAGGACCTACTGATGGACCGATCGCTTCTGGTCAAGGAGATCGCCTATCGCTGTGGTTTTGCCAATACGGCAAGCTTCAGTGTGGCGTTCCGCCAGATAGAAGGGTGTTCGCCGCGGCAGTTCCGTGACCGGCTTTTGATCCACTGAGCTTCCACTGATGTAGCCGCAATTTTCGACATCTGTTTCCGATAGGCGACATCGATGACACCTGGGCTTTTCATCGGTGTCCGGACCAGTCATCCTGCCCAAAATGGTCGTCAGACCGGTTTGAGAGAGGATGGCAATGACATTTGGATTTCCGGACGCGGATGCACTGTTGGCGCAATATCCGCTGCCCGATTATTTACGCGACAATGTGCGGCCAGGGCTGGAGCAACTGCTTGCCTCAATGGCGGAAGACCGGGCACTTAACGCCAATGGCCATGCGCGTGCGCTGCATATCATTGCCGATGACTTGTCCCGGCTGAAGGCGATCGCCGACGACCGATCGCGCTATCCTGACATTGCCGATGTCGAAATCAGGCAGCCGCTTTTCATCCTCGGCCTCCCCCGGTGCGGCACCAGTTTCCTGCACGCCCTGATGGAAGGCGACCCGCAGATCCGCACGCCGCTGATGTGGGAAGTGGCCGAACCATCGCCCCCTCCCGAAGCGGCAACCGCCGACACGGACCCGCGCATCTCCCGGTTCGACGAACATTTGCGCGCGCAATTGGGCGGTGATGCCGACGAATTGCTCAAAGCCCATCCGCTGGGCGCCAAAATCCCGCAGGAATGCGGATCGTTCATGACGACCTCCTTTCAGAGCAGCAATCCGTGCATGTTCCAGCATCTCCCGCGCTTCTACGACTGGTTCAAGGGCATCGACGCGACTTTTCGCTACGAGGTCCACAAGATGTGGCTTCAGCATCTGGGTTGGCGGCATCCCGGCAGGCATTGGGTGCTCAAGATTCAGGAGCATATGTATAAGCTCCCCGCGCTGCGTAGCGTCTATCCCGATGCGATCTTCATTCAGCCCCATCGCGACCCGACCACCGTCATCGCCTCGATCTCCCAACTGATCAGCGTCATTCGTGGGCCGTCCTACGACCAACTCGATCTGCATGCGCTGGGCGCCGAGTTCCTGCAACTCTGGTGGGATGGGGTGAAGTTCTGCATGGATTACCGCAGGGCGCATCCGGACCTGCCGATTTACGACATGCGATACAAGGACCTCGTCGCCGACCCGGTCTCGACCATCCGGGCCGCCTATGACCATTTTGGCTGGGATTTCACGCCGGAGTCGGAAAAGGGCATGCTGGGCTGGCTGCGGGAGAATCCGGCGGGCAAGCATGGGCCGCGCAGCTATAGTCTGGCCGATTACGGTCTGACCGCCGAACAGGTGAGCGACAGGTTCGCCGAATATATCGAGACCTACCATGCCTATCTCTGAAACGTCCCAGTGGCGCGCCTGGCTGGAGCGGATGGTGGGGGCGGAAGGCATGCTGGACAGGCTGGCCGATCCCGATGATCCACAGGCCCGGGCCGAGGCGCACCGCCTGTTGTTCGCTATCCTCGCCACCGGCTATCAGACGGCCTTCGCCGATCCCGATCATCCCGATTTCGTACCCTCGGTCAGCAGCATCCTCAACACGGTCGGGGTCAATCCCGATTTCATCTATGGCGCGGCGCGGATCGACGGCAGCGGCGTCTACAGGCTGTCGGGCACGCGGGGGGACGGGGTTTTCGTGTTCCTTGATCTGGTCGCGGGCGGTCTGGGACCGATGGAGGATCTCGGGCCTTCGGTGGGCATGATCGATCTGGATGCCTGCACATTGGGACCGGACGGGGCGTTCGACATCGTGTTGGGCGGGGAGCGGCCGGATCATGCGGGCGACTGGTTTCCGCTAGACCCGCGCGCGGTCACGATCGGCTTGCGCCATGCCTATTATGACTGGGGCGTGGGGCGCGATCTACGCATCGCGATCGAACGGGTCGACCGGCGCGTGGGCGGCGGTCCGGTGCCCGCAGCCGAGATCGTCCATCGGCTCGATAGCCTGTCAGCGTTCGTCGAACGCTATGCCGCATTCGCCCTGAGTTATGGCCAACGGCAGCGGGCGCAGGGCTTCGTCAACAGGCTGGAATATGATGACTGGGCCGGTCGCGGCGGCGTGGCCGGGCAGCATTATTATCAGGGCATCTTCCGGTTGGAGCCGGGGGAGGCGATGATCATCGACACGGCGGTGCCCGATCAGGTGCGTTACTGGAACGTCCAGCTCAACGATCCGCTGTGGAACACGATCGATTGGATGAACCATCAGAGCAGCCTCAACGCGGCGCAGGCGCGTCTGGACGGCGACGGCCGCTTCCGGGCCGTCATCGCACTGGACGATCCGGGCGTGCCCAACTGGCTTGATCCGGCCGGACGCAATGAAGGATCGCTGATGCTGCGCTGGACCGGCGCGAGTTCCGGGCCGGAGCCGACGCTCAGGATCGTGCCGGCTGCGGAACTCCGTTCGCATCTTCCTGCCGACACGCCGCTTGTCACGCCGGAGCAGCGGGATGAGATGATCCGTAACCGTCGGCGCGGCGCGCAATGGCGACGGCGCTGGTGAGGGGATCAACCCCATCCGGGGAAAGGTTGGCCACGCCGTAATCACCCTTATGGCAGGCATCAGCGTGGCATTCTAACCCCGCCGACGGCCCGTTTTGGAAGAGGATATGCGGATGGACTTTGCAGGCAAGGTCGTACTGGTCACCGGCGCCGGGTCGGGCCTGGGCCGCGCGGCGAGCCTCGCCTTCGCGCGGGAAGGCGCGGCACTGTGCCTTGTCGGGCGCAGCCGAGCCAAGCTGGAAGAGACCGGGCGGTTGATCCGCGACGCGGGTGGCCGGTGTGTCGAGCTGGCTTGCCATCTTGGCGAGCCGCATGGCTGTAGGGAGGCTATCGAAGGGGCGATGACGGCATTCGGCCGGCTGGATGTGCTGTGCAATATCGCCGCCGATGTCATGTTTCACCGATTGGCGGACATCAAGGAGGAGGAATGGAACCGGACCATTGCCTCCAACCTGTCCGGCCCCTTCTTTCTCATGCAGGCGGCCATGCCGCACCTGATCGAGAGCGGCGGGAATATCATCTGCGTGGCCTCCACCGCCGGTTTCATGGGGCAGGCCTATCTGGCGCCGTATACCGCCTCCAAATTCGGACTGGTCGGTTTGACGTTGTCGCTCGCGATGGAGATGATGGACAGTCCCGTGCGGATCAACATCCTCTCGCCTGGCCCGATGCGGACGGAAATGACACAGGGCATGTCCTTCCCCGATTTCGCCGATCCCCGGCTCCTCGCGCGCTACACCGGCATGCGGCCGCCCTGTCCGCCCGAGGATGTGGCCGAGCCGCTTCTGTTCCTGGCTTCCGATCGGGCGCGTCATGTGCATGGCGCCTGCTGGGCGGTCGACGGCGGCATTACCGCAGGTTAGGCAGCGGCTCTATCCGCCGATAGGATAGAAGACCGACTTCTGATTTTGATATTCGTGCAGCCAGTCGGGACCATATTCCCGGCCCACGCCCGAGCGTTTGTAGCCGCCGATGGGCGCATAGGTCATACGCCCAGTGCCACCATTGAGCATGACGCTGCCCGCACGGATATGCATCGCCATCTCATAGCCTTTGGCAGCGTCTGCGGTTTCGATGCCACCATTCAGGCCATAACGGCTGTCGTTGGCGATGCGGATCGCCTCTTCGTCGGTATCGAAGCCGATGACGCAGTCGACCGGACCGAACACCTCTTCCTGGGCGATCGTCATCTTGTTGTCGACATCGTCGAAGATCGTGATGTCGGTGAAGAAGCCCTTGTCGAGACCGGCCGGACGCCCGCCGCCATGCACGATCCGCGCGCCCTCGTCGCGGCCGATGGTGATCAGTCTTTCGACCTTTTCCCGCTGGGATTCGCGGATCAGCGGCCCCATCGCCACGGTGGGATCGGCAGGATCGCCGATTTTGAACTGGCTGGCGATGGCACAGGCGGTTTCGACGAACGCTTTCCTGATGCTGTTATGGACGACGAGGCGCGTGAGCAGGGCGCAGCCCTGGCCCGCATTGACCGAGAGCACTCCAACCGCCATGCCCGCGGCGCGGGCGATGTCGGCATCCTGGCGGACGATCAGTGCGGACTTTCCACCGAGTTCCAGATGCACGCGCTTCAATGTGGGGGCGGCCTGCGCCATGATAGCGGCGCCTACGCCTTCGGATCCGGTGAAGGTGACGAGGTCGACGCGCGGATCGCAGGTCAGGGTCGTGCCAACCTCCGGTCCGCCGGTAACGATGTTCAGCACGCCTTTGGGCAGGCCGATCTCTTCGGCGATCTCCCCGAACAGCAGCGCGGAAAAGGGTGTGAAGGGCGATGGCTTCAGCACCATCGTATTGCCGGCCAGCAGCGCGGGAACGATCTTCGCCAGATTGATGAGAAAGGGGAAATTATAGCCGGTGATGGCCGCGACCACGCCCACCGGTTCGCGCACCACGGTCGTCCCGCCTATTTTCTTCGGCCCGTCGGGATTGAAGGGATCGGGGGTGATGTCGATGGGCAGGCGAACGCTGTCGTCGCGCGTCGAATGTTCGACCGCGGCCAGCAGATGGTCGAGCGGATTGGCGACCTGCATGCCTTGGGTGATGCCCTGTGAACAGCCGACTTCCGCGATGATCAGCGCCGCGATCTGCTGCCTGCGCGCATCCAGTGCGGCATGCATCCGGCGCAGACAGGTCGCGCGTTCGGACATGGCCATGCGTGGCCAGATGCCCGTGTCGAACGCATCGCGCGCGGCTGCGATCGCAGCGTCCACGGCAGCGGCGTTACCCACCGGCGCGTGGCCGATCACCGCTTCGGTGGCGGGATTGATGATGGCGTCGCGTTCGCTCCCGCCATCGACCCAGGCGCCATCGATATAAAGCTTGTCGAACGTCGTGAACGGCACGGTCATGGCATGGTTTCCTGTCTGGGCCGCAGGATCATGTCCGCGGCGTTGAGCGCGATGGCCATGGCCGGCGCATTGGTGTTGCCCGATACGATCGTCGGCATGATGGAGGTATCGACGACGCGCGGGCCGGTGACGCCGCGCACGCGAAGCTGGGGGTCGACGACGGAGGTTTCATCCGCGCCCATGCGGCATGTCCCGCAAATGTGAAAGGATGTGCCGCCAAGGGCCATCGCGTTGGCAAGAATGTCCTCGTCCGCCTCTATGTCGACGGTCTTGCCTGTTTCCTCGACGATCCAGTCCTTGAGCGCGGGCTGTTGCGCCAGGCGACGGAGCCAGCGAAACAGGGCAACGAAATGGCTCCTGTCGGCATCGGTCGCCAGATGATTGGCGTCGATGACCGGCGGGACGTCCGGATCGGCCGAACTTATCCTGACATGGCCCTGGCTGTCGGGCCGCATATAATAAGCAATGACGGTCATGCCGGGATAGGGGTCGAGCGCCACCGCGCCCCTGTCGTCCGTGTGGAAGGAGTAGAGGCCCATGCCGACCTGCGCGTCGGGCCGGTCGAGCGTGGCATCGGTCTTGACGAAGCCGCCCACTTCATGCGCTGCATGGGTCAGCGGCCCTGTCGACCCGAAGGCATAGCGCAAAGCTGACAGGATAAGGCCGACACCGGACAGTTTCTGGTTCAGGCTGTTCCCCCGGACCCTGTAGTTGAAACCCAAATAGCGATGTTCGCGAAGGTTGGTGCCGACACCCGGCGCATCAACGACGATCGGGATGCCAAGCGATTCGAGCAAGGCGCGGGGACCGATGCCCGACAATTGCAGCAGCTTGGGGCTCTGCACCGCGCCTGCGGAAAGAATGATCTCCCGCCGGGCGGCGACCTCCTGCACGCCATCCTTGTTGCGCAGCAGGATGCCGCCCGCTCGCTGTCCGTCGAACAGGATACGCAGGGCGTCAGTCTGCGGCAAAACATCCAGATTCGGGCGGCCGCGCACGGGCTTCAGAAAGGCGCGGGAGGCGGAGAAGCGCTTGCCGCGATAGGTGGATGTCGGCTGATAGCCCATGCCGCCCTGGGTCACGGCCGGCATGTCGTTCATGTCGTCCACCCGTTGCGTGCCGGCCTGCTCGGCGGCTGTCAGGAAGGCTTCGCACAGCGGGTCGCCGGAAGGGTGGACGCTGACCTTGAGGGGGCCGCCGGCACCGCGCCACGCCTTGGCGCCCAGCGCATGGTCCTCCAGAGAGACGAAATATCGGCCTATATTCTGCCAGCCCCAGCCTGTGCAGCCTGCCGCTTCCCAGCCATCATAATCGGCCGGAGCGCCCCGCACATAGACCATGCCGTTGACCGAACTGGACCCGCCAACCGCGCGGCCCTTCAGCCATATTTCCTGGGGTGCGCTGCCGCCGGGCGATACGGCGTAATCCCACACATGGGGATTGCCCGGCGCCAGCAGTTTGCCGATACCGCGCGGCATGGCGATCAACGGACTGCTGTCGTCCGGTCCCGCCTCCACCAGCAGTACCTTGACGGTCGGGTCTGCCGACAGTCGATTGGCCAGCACGCAGCCGGAAGACCCCGCCCCGACGATGATATAGTCATAACAATCAGCTGACATGGTCGCTCTTTTCCGGGGCATGGCGCGAGAGAACAACAATGGCTGCCTTGCTTGACCTGTCGGCGGGCAGGGCGGCGCTGTTGACGATGAGAGCTCAGCCGAATGCGAGGGGCAGGCCGGGGACGTCCCAGTCGATACATATGACCTTGCCGGAACTGCCCAGCGTGACGAAGGCCACCCGCCCGTCCTTGCCGCCAAAGCAGATATTGGTCGTGAGGAAATCGCCCGTTTCGATCTGCTGAGGCGTTCCGCCCTCGGGTGGAAAAATCAATATGGCGCCTTGGCCGGGCGAGGCGCAACAGATGCGTCCGGCGCTATCGACAGCCAGGCTGTCGAGAAATTGACCAGGCCCGGCCCGACCGACGATGCTGTGCCCGTCCGGGGTCAGCGACGCCGTCGTGTCGATCATACCGGGCGCTGACAATCGATAGCGCAGCAGATGCGCTTCATAGGTGAGGGCGACGTAGAGGGTGCGTCCATCTGGCGATAGGCCGACGCCATTCGCCCCGTCCAATGGTCCGGCGGCGCGCCGAATTTCCGACCCGTCGGTCTTGGCATAATAAAGCCCACCCCGCATTCGCGCCGCGCCGCGATCCCTGCCGAAATCGGTGAACCAAAATCCGCCCGTTTCGTCGAAGATGAGGTCGTTCGGTCCCCAGAAGGGGGTCGCTTCGGTCGATGCATATAAGGTTTCGAAAGCGCCGCTGGCGGGATCGACGACCTGAATTATGCCGGGCGGCGTGTCGAGAGGCGCCTCGACCGGCAGGAGGTCGCCGTTCGGCAGGATCATCTTTTCGAAACCGCCATTGTTGCAGACATAAATCCGCCCGTCGGGACCGATCGCCGCGCCATTGGGACCGCCGCCCAGATCGGCGAGGGTGGTGCGCGCACCGTCCGGGCCAAGGCGGGACAGGCGACCGCCGAGCACCTCCACCAGCAGCAGGCCGCCATCCGGCCGCGCAATCGGTCCCTCAGGCATCAACAGCCCGTTTGCAAAGCAGGTCATCTCGTCCTCTCCCCATATGACCGAAGGTATCTGCGGACCGTCCTTATCCTCATATCTGGTGGATATTGGCGTGATCGGACATCGGACCCACCTTTCGACAGGTAATTGAAAGCGCGGATTGGCGTCTAATCCGCCGCACACCCGATCCATCGGGGAAATGCGGAGGGGATGGCGGCATATTGTCCAGACAGATCGGCATATTCAACTGCCAGAAAAGCGCGATCGTCGAGCATTGGCGCGCGGGGCAGGGCGTCAGCTATCCATCGTTGATCTCATGAACAGGACAGGCCGGCGACAGACCGGCTTTCAAAGGCAATGGTCATCCTTTGACCGCCAGGGAGAAGAAAAATGAAGATAACCGGTTTCATGCTGCCGATAGGGTTGCTGCTGACGACATCGCAAATGGCATTGGCGCAGTCGTCGAACGCCGCGCCGCAGCAGGGTGCTACCAGCGACATCGTGGTGACGGCGCGCCGCACCGCTGAGAATATTCAGGAGACGCCGGTTTCGGTCGTGGCTTTCGGCGCGGACTCGCTGCGGCAGGCCAATATCCGTGATACGCAGGATTTACTGGTCAAGACGCCGGGCGTGTTCCTAGCGGGTTCAGGCGGGCGCGAAAACACCAATTTCTCCATCCGGGGTCAGTCCAAGGCGCTGGCCGGCAACAGCGCGCCCGGCGTCATCAGCTATTTCGCGGAAGTGCCGTCTCCTACGGTCGGGTCCAGCATTCCGACCTATGATCTTTCGTCCGTTCAAGTACTCAAGGGACCGCAAGGGACGTTGTTCGGCCGCAACACGACCGGTGGCGCGATCCTCTATTATCCGGCGGCGCCGGACTATAAGCTGGGAGGATATGCCAAGGCGTCCTACGGCAATTACGACGCCCGGTTGCTGGAAGCCGCAGTCAATATACCGCTGACGTCCGACACGTTGGCCATCCGCATCGCCGGTCAGATCCAGAAGCGCGACGGCTGGACGAAGAATATCGGCATCGGCGGCGACCCGGACGATCTTAATTCGCGCGCGATTCGCGGTTCGATCCTGTTCGAGCCGAGCGCCGCGTTCCGCAACACGCTTATTGTCGATTATTATCACAATGACGCGGTCGGCGGCGCATCGGTGCTGACCGATGTGCTGCCCGGTCCCAATGGACTGACGGCGACGGGCACGGCGGCGGCGGCTCTGGCGCAGTTGGCATTGCAGCGCGCGCGCGGGCCGCGCGTGATCAATTCGGACGTCGATGCGTTTGAAAAGGTCGAGCGTTTCGGTATTACCAACCGCACGGAGTTCGATCTGTCCGATGACATCACCTTCATCAATATCTTCGGTTATCGGCGCACCAAGATCGATTATTATTCCAGTGTCGATGGACTGCCCACCTTGATCGCTGATGGAAGCGGCGCGATACCTGCCGGGCTTCCGGTGACGATCGTGGGTGGGCGCCAGACATCCGACGTCCAGCAGATCAGCGACGAAGTGCAATTGAAGGGATCGGCACTCGGCAATCGTCTCGACTGGCTGGTCGGGGCCTTCTACCTGGACAGCAAGCCGCTCGGGCCGTCGGGTACCTATATTCCGGTCTTCACCCTACCCGGTATTACCGATGCTCGCTTCAACTATAGTTTTTACAGCGAAAAGAGTCGGGCGTTGTTCGGCAATGTCAATTATGAAATCGCCGACGGCCTGCACGTCAATCTGGGCGTACGTCACACCTGGGACAAGATCGAGGCCTGCGTTGGCGGCGGCCTGAGCAATCAGCCTGTCGTTTCACCGGAAGAATGCGCGGACGGCGCGGCAACGATCCGCAATTCGAGCGTCAACAAGACCTCGTCCAAGGCGCTGACCTGGCAACTGGGCGTCGACTGGAAGGCGTCGGATGCGATCTTCCTCTATGCGATCACGCGTCGGGGCTATCGCGCTGGTGGCATTAACAGCCCGACGCTGGCCGGGCGGCTGGCGCCCTTCCAGTCCTTCGCCCCGGAAAAGGTGACGGATGTGGAGGTCGGTATCCGCTCCGACTTCACCGTGGGCGACGTCAAGCTGCAGTTTAACGCATCACCCTTTGTCGGCTGGTATAATAATGTGCAGGTGCCGATTTCGGGCCTCAACACCCAGGCGAGTTGCAGCACGATCACACCAGGCGGGACCAATCCGCCAAAATCACCGGACGGCGATTGCGACGCCAGCAACGATCCAAGCGGCGGGACGCTGCTGGTCAACGCCGGCAAGACCCGGGTAGCGGGCATCGACCTTTCGACCCGCATCCAGCCGACATCGACCTTGTCCCTCGACGCCGGTGCGACCTTCCTGGACCTCAAATCGCGGTCGCTGACGGTACCTGCGGATCTCCAATCCTATCTTGCAGCGCTCAAGGTGCCGTTCAATCTGGTTGCAAAGACGACGGTCACGGCTGGCGTGCGCTGGACGTTGCCAGTGCCGCCATCGCTGGCGGAAACCGTGTTCAGCCTGGACTATTATCATTCCAGCAAGGTACGCTCTTCCGACCAGGTCCTGCCTGCCTATGACCTAGTCAACGGACGGCTGGACCTGAACGGCGTTGGCGGCAGCAATGCCGACATCAGCTTTTTCGTGCGTAATCTGTTCGATAAGAAATATCTGGCGTCGAGCAATGTCGGATCGGCGGCGCTCGGGATATTCAGTGGTTTCTACGGCGCGCCGAGGACCTATGGCGTGGAGGTTCGCTATCGGTTTGGTGATTGAGGGCAGTCACTAAAAACGGTGCGTTAGCCCGATCTTTCCGCAACGGCCGCCCGGCCCATAAAAGGCGGATGGCGCACCGGCCATAATGGACAGAAAAAGACTATGGAGAGGACCGTCGATGGCGCAGACCGAAGCCGATCAGGATCAGGCCGAAAGCCGCGAACAGCTCAGCCGATGGCTTGAGGATGTCTTGGGTTGTTCTGAAGTCGTGCTCGAAAAACAGCGGCGCTGGCGCCCGGTCTGGCGCGCCAGCGCGCAGCAAAATGGTGTGAAGCGCGACTTTCTGCTCAAGGGCGACCGCACCTGGCCGACCCATCCCTATCCGCTTGTGTATGAAATGCGCATGCAGCGCGCACTGCATGAAAATGGCATTCCCATTCCCGCCATATTGGGCATGTGCGACCAACCCAACACCATCGTGATGGAATGGATAGAAGGCGGCCGGGATCCCGGCCTGGTCCAGGAGGCGATCGAAAGCGCGTCGGTGATGACCGAGGATCGGTGGGCCGCATCGCTGCGCTATATGGAGATATTGGCTGACATCCACAGCCTGCCAAGTCAGGCTTTCATCGAAGGCGGAGCCCATTTGCCGCAGGGTGCGCGCGAGATCGCCCTGCATAATTTCGAACGCTTTCATGCCATGACGGTCGAGCAGGGCATCACCGATCCGCTGCTGGAATTTTGCGCGCGATGGCTGCGCCGAAACTATCCCCGACATCGAGAATCCATCTCCTTCGTCACGGGCGATTGCGGCCAGTTCCTTTCGGACGGTGCCCAGGTTACCGGCATATTGGATGTGGAAATCGGTCATCTAGGCGATCCCATGCGCGATCTCGCGTGCTTCCGGGGGCGCCACCCGATCGAGAATATGGGCGACGTCGCCGCTCTGTTCCGTCACTATGAAACGGCGATCGGCGTACCGCTCGATTTTGACGCGATCGCCTATCACACCGTGTCCTTCCTCGCCGAAGCCATTTACGGCCCCCTGTTCGGGATGCACGGAAAGGGGCGCGGCGGCGATTGGGTCGAGGCAGCGGTACAGGTGTCGATGATCGGACGGCGATGTATGGAGGCGTTGGCCGAGATATTGGGCGTGGCGCTCGACAACATTGCGCTTCCGCCGCCCGCCGCCGTCGACCAGAATGATCTGGCACTTCATAAATTGCAGGCGGAGATCGAACGTCTGCCGGAAAGCGGATCGCTACAGGGCTGGCAACGTAATATCCTTGCCTCGATCCCTCACTATCTGCGGAACCAGCTGCGCTATCGCGATTGGCTGCGGGAAGAGGATGGCAAGGACGTCGAGGCGCTGCTGGGTACGGCCTATGCCGATGCCGCCGCGGGTGAGGCCGCATTGATTCGCTTCATCGAAAAGAGCACGCCTGCCGACCATGCCGCCCTGACGCGCTTCTTTCACCGGCGGATGCTGCGACAATGCCTGGTGATCGCAGGTCCCGATGCGCCTGCCGATCATCTTGTTCTGGTGCCCATGGAGCCCTTGCTACGGGGGTAAGTGCGTGGGCCTCTGGGTCAGGATACCTATCCGACGGTATGTGTCTTCTGCGTATGAAACGATAAAATTCGGAGGGTGGAATAACCGGCCACGGCGAAACAGTAAAGTACTTAATATACTGCCCAATATCGCACTGATTTAGTTTTCAAGGTCATATTCGCGGCCTTAGATCGGTGATATAATATAAGTATATAATATTTCCTCTCTTAGTACCATTAATATAAATGCATAAAAATAATAATATATATGGTAATTAAATTCCGTTATTTAATAATATTAATAGTGGAGGGGATGAAATGGTTAAAATATTCCGCGCAATCCTGATGGCCGGCACGGTATTGGGTGTCGGTGGTGCAGGCGTAAGCCACGCGGCAGAAGCGGTCGAGCAAAGTGCGAGCGGTGATGACAATAGCGGCGTGCGCGACATCATCGTGACGGCTCGCCGCACGTCGGAAAATCTTCAGACGGTTCCCGTTGCCGTCACGGCGCTCGATCCGACTGCGCTGCTTGAACGGCAGATTGTCGAAGTGGCGGATGTGGGCCGGGCGGCGCCGGGTTTGTCGGTGCAATCCGGTGGCACCGGCAACGCATCGCTCATATATCTCGCCATCCGTGGCAATGCGCAGAATAGCCCTAACTCATTTTCCGATCCTGCGGTCGGCATCTATGTCGATGGCGTCTATTATGGGCGACCTATCGCCGGGAATCTCGGACTTCTCGATCTGGCTTCGGTCGAGGTCTTGCGCGGAACCCAGGGAACCTTGTTCGGACGCAACACGACGGGTGGCGCCCTCAACATGACAACTGTGCAGCCGGACGGAAATTTCGGCGGCTATGTAACCGGACGTATCGGTAACTATGAAAGCTGGTCCATCGAATCCGCGCTGACCTTGCCGATTTCGGGCGATGAATTGTCCTTGCGCCTGGCTGGCCGCTATGGCGAGAGGGGCAAGGGTTTTGGCGACAATCCGATAAGAGGGGTCGATGCGGCCCGTATCGATCACGACATCGCGGGCCGTGCCACGCTGAACTGGGAGCCGTCCGCGATCCCGATGACTGTGTCCCTGTCGGCCGACTATGCCAATATCAAAGATACATACAATAACGTCGCTCTGCGCGGTATCAACCCGACCGGACCGGCGCTCGCACTATATTCCGGTCAATTCGACATCGCCAGCTTCCTTCAGAGCGAGAGCCGCTTTTACAGAACATATAATGATCCCGACACGGGCAACGCCAACATCGATACGCCATATAATTATAACAAGACGTGGGGTGTCCGTGCGACCATTGAATATGATCTGGGCGACGTTAAGATCAAATCGATAACGGCCTATCGCGAGGCGGATACCGGGGATG
Organism: Sphingomonas sp. SKA58; assembly: GCF_000153545.1. NCBI lineage: Bacteria > Pseudomonadati > Pseudomonadota > Alphaproteobacteria > Sphingomonadales > Sphingomonadaceae > Sphingomonas > Sphingomonas sp. SKA58. Next base: position 491,701 of record NZ_CH959308.1, on the reverse strand, counting down.
GTACCGATCTTGACGGCACGCCCGCCAAGATCGCATCTTATGCGAGCGACTATTCGCAAAAGCAGCGTAGCGAGGAACTGCAATTCTCCGGTAACCTGGGGAAGCTGGAGTTCATTTTCGGCGGTTTCTATTTCAAGGAAACGGGCGATGAGCAGTCCCAGTCGCTCGTCTTCCAGGATACCGACTTCGGTTTCAACCTGGCCCCGGCCAATACCAACCTGGCCACATACAAGTCGGAATCGAAGGCCTTGTTCGCCCAAGTCAACTACAGCCTGACCGAACGGCTGCGCGTGACCGGCGGATTCCGCTATACCTGGGACAAGCGTTCGATCAACCGCATGGGGTATATCGGAGGGATTCCGGGCTTTTCCGGTTCGTTCGTCTCCAACGGCCGACTGATCACGTTGCCCGCTACGGGGCTATGCGCCGTGGGTGCCAATGCAAATCTGGTCGCCCCCGGTCCGGATTGCACGGATCCTGTGACGGCCAAATTTGATTATCCCGCCTGGCTCGCCAGCATCGACTACGAACTGGGAGACGGCAAGCTCATCTATGCAAAGACGGGTGGCGCCGCACTGGCCGGCGGTCTCAATTCGCGTCCGACCCCGCCCGATGCGAGTTCCTTTGCGCCGGAAAAGGTGAAGGATGCCGAGATCGGCTTCAAGGGCGACTTTTTCGATCGGCATCTGCGAACTAATTTTGCTGGATTCTACATTTGGCGCAACGGCGCCCAGAATGTCGTCAATGCCCTGGTCGGCGGTAATCTGACCCAGTTCGTTCAGAATGCAGGCGATGTGAAGGCCTATGGTGTCGAGTTTGAAGGCACGCTCATTCCGTGGCAGGGCATGGAGTTGAGCGGCGCCTTGTCCTGGCTTAAGGCGAAATATGCTGCGGGATCATTCACCGCGGCGGGCTTGGGCGGTACGGTGGATCGTAGCGGGGAGGTTGTTCCGCGCGCGCCGCGCTGGACCTGGAACATCGGCGCGACGCAGCGTTTTCCGGTCAAAGGGGGGGAAATTGCGCTGCATGCCGACTATGCCTACACTTCTGCCGTTTACCAGGACTATGCCACTGCGGATTTGACGACACCGGCGCTCAACGATGGTGTCAACGACGCGGCGGAGCGTGCGGCGGCTATCAGCTTCATCGATACGCAGAACAGCTTCAGTCGGCTCAAGGCCTATGGGGTGCTGAACGGAAGCCTGAATTTCAAGCTCGACGGCGGAATGGAGTTCACCCTTTGGGGGCGCAACCTGACGCAGGCAAAATATTATAACGCCATATTCAACGGTTATGGCACCTTCGGCACCGCGATCGGCTTTACCGCAGCGCCGCGCACATGGGGCGCAACGGTTTCCTATCGATTCTGACATTGGGGCATGAGTGAAGTGGCTTCGTCCACTTCACTCATGGACCCGATCCGGCCTGCGTGAACGATCCTACCTTTCGTCAGGAGTTCCATCGCTGATCTGCTGCATAACTGCTCGGTCAAGAACGAGCAGTTATGCCGTATTTCAAGGTACAGGGTCGAAAATGGATATCAGTCAATCGGTGGACAGTGGCGACAAGGCTTTGATCATATTGCAGAGCCTGGTCTGCTATTTGCGTGAAAAGAACATTCTTTCACGATGCGATATCGAAGAATTATGCGAGCGCGTCGAGGCGCGTGAAAAGGAATTTCCCTGCGAGCAACAACAGGCCGCGGCAGCGGCGAAGGATATGCGCGATCTGGGCGAATATTGCGGGAAGAGATATGGCGGGAAACGGCGTCGCTGCCTGTAAGATACCGATCGACTGGATCATGATGCGGTCCTGCATGGCGCGACTTTGCCAAGCGATGGCCTGCAAATCGACATGGCGGGCGCGCGGAGTGCGATTATCGTAAATCCTCCCTTTGCCTGTGTTTGTTGTGCAATAACCGGGGAATCGACGGGGGAGCCATAGGGGAAGGAACATGTCTCCGGCGCGACATTTGTCGTCCCGGCGATAGTCGTGGCGGGGGCGTAGGGTGCGGTGTTGGCATAGCCTTCATCACAGTCGATAAAGATGAAATAGGATGAGTGATGCGCAATCCGTCAATAGTGGATGCAGGTCCGCAATCGATAGCGGAAAACGCATCGCTTTCCGCCGGCAGGCGATCACTGTTATCGTGGACAATTGTGGCGCTGTTTCTACTCAATTGCCTCAATTATATTGATCGACTGCTCTTCTCGGTCGCCCAGGAAATGATCAAGGTCGATCTCCATCTCAGCGATTTTCAGCTTGGCCTGATTGGCGGACCCGCATTCGCCATACTCTACACGGTCTTCAGTTTCCCGATCGCGCGCGCGGCTGACCGCGGTCGCCGGGTCAGGATCATCGCAATTTCGCTGACATTGTGGAGTGCAATGACGGCCTTTTGCGGAATTGCGGCCAATTTCGTTCAGATGCTCGTCGGGCGCGCTGCCGTCAGCATTGGCGAAGCGGGATGCACGCCGGCCTCGCATTCTCTGATCTCCGACGCATTCCCCGCGCAACGTCGAACGACCGCCATCGCCATCTTCGCGGTCGCTGGCCCCTTCGGCGCCATCGTCGCAGCGGTGGGCGGGGGCGCTCTGATCGCCGCTTATGGGTGGCGCACGGCTTTCCTCATCTGCGGGATGGCAGGCATCGTCATGGCTCTGCTGTTCCGCGCCACCGTACCGGAACCGCTGCGGAGCGAGCCCCGACCGCACCATGCCGCGTCTTTCATCGACACCGGCCGCCAGCTGCTGGCCCGGCGCAGCTTCGCCCTGGTGGCCGTCGCGGGGGGCGTCGCCGGGATCGGCAGCTATGCCAATCAACAATATATGGTGTCCTTTCTGATGCGCGGACATGGTCTGTCCCTGGCCAATGCTTCAGCACTGATGGGGTTGGTGATCGGTGGCGTCGGCATCGTCTTCACGCTGCTGGGCGGCCCGATGATGGACCTGGGCGCGCGTCGCTACCCGCGAATCAAGGCCTGGTTGCCTTCCTTCGGATTGCTCTGGTGTGGGGCGCTATATGCCTTCGCTTTTCAGATTCCGACGGTTGGCCTTGCTGTGGCGTTGATGGTGCTCGGATCCATGGGGCAGCACTTCTACATGCCTGCCATGTATGCGCACGGACAGGACGTGGCGCCCCCGCATATGCGCGCCATGGCCTCCGCCGTGATTATCGCCACAAGTTCCATATTAGGCTATGGATTGGGTCCGCCGCTGATCGGTCTTGCCAGCGACATATTGGGGGAAAGCGCGCGGGTGTCGGCAGGCATCAGCCTTGCCGAGTGCGCCAAGCGGGCAGTCGCGGCCTGTGAGGCGGCAAGCGCGCAGGGGCTGCGCCTGTCGCTCAGCCTGGGATCCTGCTTCTTCATACTGGCCGCCGGTCTGTTTGCATTGGCGAGCCGATGGGTAGTCGCGGACGTGCACGATCATGATCGACACTGACTTGCCATTCGCGATCTACAGGGAAATAATGATCCTGCGCTTTAGGATCGAGCCAAGATTTGATCGATGGCGAGGAGGTTGAGGATGCGACATGAAGCCGATCTTGGTCTGCCGCTTTGTGCCCCGCACACTGCGTCGCATTTCCATGTGGAACGGCGGTTCCATACCAATGGCATTTTCGCCGATATCCGTCACTTCGGATGGACTCAAAGCAGCCGATCGGTTTTTCAACCCGATTCCTACTATCTGGATTTTTCCATCGGCCCGCGCTGCCCCACTGCTCGTTTCTTCAACAGCGAACGCCAACTGGCAGATCCGCCAGGCGATGTCGTCTTCCTGCCCAAGGGTGGCGCATTTGCGACCCTGAGCGAACCGGGCGAACACAGCCTGCTGTGTCTGACATTTGAAAACGACCGGGCGATGCAACTGTTCGAGGATGACAGCGTCGCCGATCTGGCTGCATGTCAGGATGTTCAGATCGGTCGGGTGCGTCAGGGGCTTGCCCGTTTGGTGGAGGAATTGCGCAACCCGGGCTTTGGGCAGGATATATTGCTCGAAAGTATGGCGCTGATGCTCGTCGTCGAACTGTGCCGGCATTTTCGCCACGCCCCATATGATGATCGTAGCGCACATGGACAGATGCCCGGCTGGCGTTTGCGTCGCATCAAGGATAAGATAGAGGCCGATCTGGCCGAGATGCTTTCGGTCGCCGATCTGGCCGCCGAAATTCGTACCAGCCCGCGTCACTTGATTCGGACTTTCCGGGCCACCACCGGCATAACCCTGACCGATTATATCGCCAGCCGCCGGATCGCGCGTGCGCAAGACCTGCTTGTCCGCGACGAGGCGATGATCAAGGTAATCGCCGGCAAATGCGGCTTCCAGAGCGCCGCCGCTTTCTCGGCGGCCTTCCGGAAGGCGACCGGCATGACGCCACGCGAATATCGCGAAGAGCGTGGCGCATCGCGTTGAGCCCGCCTCTCAACCAATAGTCCATCCTCAACCCATCTAACGCGTCATGTCCGCCTGACGATGTTTGGGCGCTCCGGCTGTAGGCATCGGCATTGCGGGGAGCGCCCCGCCGCCGCCACAATCCGTCCCCGACAGAAAGGCGGATTTTCTCCATGACCAGCTATCTCGATCGACTGATCGCCGATCCCACCAGTTTCCATGACGCGCCCTATGCGCAGGCTTTCACGCTCAGCCGCGAGGAGATCGACAGGCTGCATTTGGAAGGCGCGCGCAAGCGCTTTGCCGAATTGCGGCCGGGCCTGTCGGTGCTGGACAAGCTGGCGCGAGAGCAGGGCATCGAGACCATCGAGACGATCGACGATCTGGCGCCGCTGCTGTTTCCGCACACCGTCTACAAATCCTATCCGATCAGCTATCTGGAGCGCAGCCGCTTCGACAAGCTCACCAAATGGCTCGCTGGCCTGACGACCAGCGACATTTCTCATGTCGATGCCAGCGGTATCGAGACGATCGACGACTGGATCGACCTGCTCGATGCGGAAACAAACCTGACCGTCCAGCATACGTCGGGCACCACCGGTAAGCTGAGCTTCGTCCCGCGCAGCAAGAAGCAGTGGCGCGAGACGATCGTCCATTCCGGGGTCATCATCCGCGACTGGTGGCCGGACCGAGGTCGGGACATTGTGAAGGACGGGATGCCGATCATCATTCCGGGCTATCGCTACGGCGCAGCCGCGATGCAGCGCGGTAACGGCATCCAGGTCGATCTCTATGCCAAGGGCGAGGAAAACACCTTGTTCCTCTATCCCAACGTCCGGTTCAGCGCGGACATCGCCTCGCTGGGCGGCCGCCTGCGCGCGGCGGAGGCGCGGGGTGAGGCCGGCATGATCGACATTCCGCCGGTCCTGCTGGAACGACGGGAGGCGCTGCTGGAGCTGGAGCGCCGCCGGCCCGACGATCTCAAACATTTCTTCAGCGAGGCGCAGCGGCGCTTCGGGGGGCGCGACGTCTATGTGACGGCGATGTGGGCGATCCTCTACGACTGGGCGGAGGAAGGGCTTAAGCGTGGCCTCAAGAACGTCTTCGGCAAGGGCAGCGTGCTGCTGACCGGCGGTGGCAATAAGGGCAAGGAACTGCCCGACGACTGGCGCGAGCGCGTGCTCGAGTTTCTGGGTTTCGATACCATCTATGAAATGTACGCCACATCCGAACAGATGGGTCTGTCGATGATGTGCGAGCATGGCTATTATCACATCCCGCCGATCCAGATCCCATTCCTGCTCGACCCAGCGACCGGCAAGCCCTTGCCGCGCAAGGACGGCCTGACCGGCCGCTTCGCCTCGTTCGACCTGATGCCCAATACCTATTGGGCCGGGCTGGTGACGGGGGATGAGATCACGCTGGCGGGCTGGGAAAAGCCCTGCGCCTGCGGCCGCACCGGACCACACGTCATTCCGCCGGTGCGTCGTTACAGCGAGAAAGAGGGCGGCGACGACCGCATCGTCTGCGCCGGTGCGCCCGAAGCGCATGATCGCGCCCTCGAATTTCTTGCCGAACTGTCGATGTGAGTAGAGCCATGACTGATCCATTCCGCGTGCCCCTGATCATCCGGGGCCAGATTATCGACGATGCCGACATCGACTATGGCGGCCGCCGGGGCGGTGTCAGCTTTTCGGCGCCCGACATCGCCAAGCATGTCGCGCGATTGCCGTTGCGCACGCCTTCAGCCATGGCCGATCTCTATGCACTGAGCTTCAAGGAGATACTCGATTTCCTCGTTGCCTTGGGGGAGCGGCTCGATTTCGGTCAGAACCGGCATTTGCAGGAGGCGTTTCGCCTGTCCTGCCTGACCTCCGGTCTGTCGGAGAGCATATTGCGCGTCCATTTCCAACATATCGGCGCGGCTTTCGATCGGACCGAAATGCGGCGGATGATGGAACGCTCCTGCGGCATCGACTATCTGGAAGGCTGGGTGGATCAGGGGGCTGGCAGATTTCCGGGTCTCACCGCCCGCACGCGCGCCTTCGGTGCGCGGACCGTGCACGTCATTGCCGGCAATGCGCCGATCGTGTCGATCCTGACGGTGATCCGCAATGCGCTGACCCGGTCCGACGCGATCATCAAGCTGCCGTCCAACGATCCGCTGACGGCCGCCGCGCTGGTGCGCACCATGGTCGAGATGGACCCCGACCATCCGCTGTCGAAACATGTCTCCGTCGCCTATTGGAAAGGCGGCGACGATCAGGTGGAGTCGGCAATCTACGATCCGCGCGGCGTTGAGAAGATCGTTGCCTGGGGCGGGTTCGATTCGGTCAAGCATATCACGCGCTATCTGCAACCGGGCATCGACCTCATCACCCAGGACCCCAAGCTGTCGGGGACGATCATCGGTCGCGAAGCCTTCGCCGACGAGGAGACGCTGGAGCAGGTGGCGCGCCGTCTGGCGCTCGATATCGGCGCGCAAAATCAGGAAGGCTGCGTGTCCGCACGCGTCATCTATGTCGAATGCGGCACGGACGAAGCCGGGCTGGAGTGTGCCAATCGGCTGGGGCAGATGACCTTCGACGCTCTCCAGCGCCTGCCCGATCATCTGAGCACGCCGCACAAGGCGTTTGACGGTGCGCTCAAGGCCGAGATCGACGGCATCCGCCTCAACGACGAGGATTATCGCATCTTCGGCGGCCGCACCAACGAAGGCGCGGTGATCGTGAGCCAGGAAGAATATCCGGTCGATTTTTCGCGCACGCTCGCCTGCCGGGTGGGCAATATCGTGCCCATCGACAGCCGGGAAACGGCCGTCAGTGCGGTCAACGCCTATACCCAGACGATCGGCATCTTTCCCGAAAGTCTCAAGGACGAGCTGCGCGACCGCCTCGCCTTTCAGGGCGCGCAGCGGATCGTATCGCTGGGCGGGGCTGCGACGATGCAGCATAATATGGAAAGGCAGGACGCGATCGAGCCGGTCCGCCGCATGGTGAAGTGGGTCACGGAAGAACAGGCATCGGGCGAGATGCTGGCTGCGCTGGCAGGCTGAGAGGAGCCAGGGACATGGTGAAAGCTGATCTGGTGATCCGGGGCGGCACGATCGTCGACGGGCAGGGCGGCGATCCGTTCGAGGCGGACATTGCCATCGTTGATGGACGTATCGCGAGGATCGGCGTTGACGTCGAGCGGGGGCGAGAGGAGATCGACGCCCGCGACCTCCTCGTCACGCCCGGCTTCGTCGATGTTCATACCCATTATGACGGACAGGTCACATGGACGGACAGTCTGGTGCCGTCCACCGACCATGGTGTCACCACCGTCGTTATCGGCAATTGCGGTGTCGGCTTCGCGCCGTGCCGGCCGAAGGACCGCGAAGCGCTGGTCAACGTCATGGAGGGGGTGGAGGACATTCCCGAAGCGGTGATGGCCAAGGGCCTGCCCTGGAACTGGGAGAGCTTCCCAGACTATCTGAAATCCCTGGAAGCGCGCGCATGGGACGCCGATGTCGGCGCCTATATTCCCCATTCGCCCCTGCGGGTCTATGCGATGGGCCAGCGCGGGCTGGATCGCGAGCCGGCGACGGCAGCGGATGTCGCGCGGATGGCGCAACTGGTGGCGGAGGGGATGGCGGCCGGGGCGCTTGGCTTTGCCACATCCCGTTCGCTGGTGCACCGGCGCGGCGACGGCGCGTTCATCCCGTCCTTTCAAGCGGACAGCGACGAACTGGTGGCGATCGCCCGATCGGTCGGGGATGCGGGGCGCGGCGTGCTGCAGATGATCCCCAATCTCGATACCGCCGACTGGGCCAGCGATCTCGACCTCATGAAGCGCATGACCAGCACGTCGGGGCGTCCGTTGACCTATTCGCTCGCCCAATGGTCGACCGATCCGCAGGGTTGGCGGCGCACCATGGATGCGCTCGCCGAACATAATCGCAGCGGCGCGGCGCCAGTGCTGGCGCAGGTTTTCCCCCGGCCGATGGGTGCGATGTGCGGGTTATCGACGTCGGCCAACGCGTTCAGCCATTGTGCAAGCTATCGTGCGATCGCCGACCGGCCGCTGGCGGAAAAGGTCGCCATCATGCGTGATCCCGCCTTCCGCGCCCTGCTGATCGCGGAGGAGCCCGACGAGACGCCGACGCCGCTGCATCGCTTGCTGCGGACATGGGACAATATCTATCCGCTGGGAGCCGAGCCCGATTATGAGCCGTCACCAGACCAGAGCATCGCCGCGCTGGCCGGACAGCGCGGCGTCAGCCCGGTCGAACTGGTCTATGATCTGATGCTGGAGCAGGATGGCCATGCGCTGATCCTGATGCCCTTTTCCAATTATGCGGAAAGGTCGCTCAACCCTGCCCTGGCCATGATGCGCGATCCCTACAGCATCGTGGGACTGGGCGACGGCGGCGCGCATTATGGCATCATCTGTGATGCCAGCTATCCGACCACGATGCTGGCCTATTGGACCCGCGATCGGGCTGGCGAGCAACTAACGATCCCGGCGGCGGTCAAGGTTCTGAGCGCGGACAATGCCGACTTCCTGGGACTGCGGGACCGGGGGCGGCTGAAGCCGGGATTGAAGGCCGACATCAACCTGATCGATCATGGTGCGCTGCACTTGCATGCCCCCCATGTCGTGCATGATCTGCCCGGCGGCGGGCGCCGTCTGGCGCAGCAGGCCACCGGTTATCGCGCCACGATGGTCAGCGGGGTCATCACCCGGCGGGACGGCGCCGATACCGGCGCGCGTCCCGGAAGGCTCATCCGCGCCGCCTGATCAAGCGCGCGGCCGGATATTTGTGCCGCCCGTCAGCCCATGGCGGATGAAGGGTGAGGCGAGGAAATCATGCGGAAAGCCGAGCGGCGTGCGGCTCACCGTATCCAGCCGTTCCAGTTGCGCGGGCTCCAGCCTGACGCTAAGCGCGGCGACATTGTCCGCATATTGCCGCATTGTCCGCGCGCCTAGCAGCGGCGAGACGACTGCCGGATTGGCAAGGGTCCAGGCGATCGCCACTTGCGCCGAGGTGACGCCCATCTCGTCGGCGACGGCCTTCACCGCGTCCGCAATGGCCACCACGCGCGCATCGACGCGGCCTGCCGCTTCGAGCAGGGAGCCACGGCCGCCAGCCTCGCCGGCATGGGCGCTGCCACCAGTCGCATATTTGCCCGACAACATGCCGCTCGCCAGCGGCGACCAGGGCATGACGCCGATACCCAGCGCCTTGGCGGCGGGGATAAGGTCGCGCTCGGCCGTGCGCTCAACCAGATTATATTCGGACTGCAAGGCCACCAGCTGGCTCCAGCCACGCAATTCCGACATGGTCTGCAACCGGGCCATCTGCCAGGCGGGAGTATCCGACAGTCCAAGATAGAGGATTTTCCCCTGCGTCACCAGATCGTCGAACGCGCGCAATATCTCGTCCGCCGGCGTCATGTCGTCCCAGACATGCAGGAAGAACAGGTCGATCCGGTCCGTCTTCAGTCGCTTGAGGCTGGTTTCGACCGTCTGCACCATGTTGCGGCGGCTGTTGCCGGCGGCATTGGGATCGCCGACTGAGCGGGTCAGCGAATATTTGGTGGAAAGAACCAGCCGTTCGCGCTTTGCCTCTGCGAACTTGCCCGCCAATATCTCCGACGCGCCGTCGGCATAATAGCCCGCCGTGTCGATGAAGTTGCCGCCCTGATCGACATAGCTGTCGAAGATACGGCGGGATTCCTGCTCGTCCGCACCCCATTCTTCGCCAAAGGTCATGGTTCCCAGCGCCAGCGGAGAAACGCGCAGGCCCGAGCGGCCGAGCAGGCGATAGCTGTCGAGCGACAGCGCCTGAATAGTCGTCTGTGTCATGATCTGGTTCAATCTTTCGCTGCTTCCGTGACGACCCAATGCATCATCTTGTGCACGGGCCATCCCCCATCGTGCGGCAGGCCGCCGAATTTTCCGGTGTTGATGTTGCCCAGGCCGACGATGCGCTGGGCGCCCGCCGAGGCAAGCCCGTCGCGCACCTCGGCAATGCGGGAGGGGGGATAGACGCCGACCGACTGGGTCGCGACGGTGACATGCTGGATCGCGTCCGCAAGCCGATCGACGGTGACGACATTGACGAGCTTGCCGCCCGGATTGAACGACACCGGTTCGCTGGAGCGGATGACCATGCCCCGGCCGTCGGGCCGCCCGAACAGGCGATAGATGGGCTCCAGATTGCCCAGCATGTTCAGTTCCTCGATCAGCATGGCGGGCGGCAGCGGGCCGTCGGACCCCGCGCCATAGCGGATGTCCTGGCCCATCGCCTCCACCAGCGCTTCGCAATAGCGGTCGACCTGATCGTCCGATCCCTCGATGAACTGGAAGCGGGCGCAACTGCACGCATCCTGGTTGAAGGCGATGATGTCGGCCGCGCTTCTTTCGGCGACGGTCGAGAGGGGGACGCCGTCAAAGGCTTCGCGACCGATCAGCGAGATGGACACCTTCGGATCGAAGGACATGATCTCGAAGCCCGGCGCGGCATATTGCATGGCATGGCGCACCGCCGCCTCGCCGCCCCAAACGGCGAGCTTGTCGAAATATTGCGAGCGCAGGATGTGATTTTCGATGCTGGCATCGCCGCCGCGCCAGTAAGCGGCGGAAAAGGACCGCGTCACCGGATGGTTGGGGCCGACATCCGCCATCGTCCGCAGCAGGGCGGTCGCCGTGAACATGTCGTTGGACGGCATTTTCAGCAGGTGGACGCCCTTGCTGATCGCCCCTCGGACGATCGTGACCGGCGGCACGATCGGGGCGTTGCCGGCCAGAATATGCACCATACGCGGCGGGAAGGCGCGGATGTCGAAGGCCGTGCCCTGAATGTCGCGTCGCGCCCATCCATCCAGCAGGTCAAGCGATCCCAGCGACTGTTCGGCCTCCGCCTCGACCGAGTCGCGGGTGAAGAACCAGGCGATGTCGCGGTAGCAATTCTCGAGAATGCGCGCGCCCAGGCTGTTACAGCGCAGATTATAGGCCGCGGCCTCCTGAAGATGGATATTCCGGTCGAAATCGAGCGCCTTGCCGACCTCGACGAGGAAATCCACGATCTCCGCAAGCTGCGTGTCGAAGGCGGGACCGGGCTGGCTGCGTTGCCAGATCAGCGAGTCCAGATCGATCGACGGGGTCATGACCGTCGAGCCGCTGGTCCGCGAACGATGCTCCACGGCGGCGTCGAGTTGAACCACACCCTTTATCACATGGGGAACGAGCAGCCGATCATTATCAGCGATGATTTCATGCAGCATGTCTGCCTCCTGTCGTTCAGGCCGCGACCGGCTGGGGCGCGGTGATCGATCCGCGCACGTAGGAATCGATCGATCCGGCGCAACTAAGCTTGTCCTCGCCCTCCTCCAGATCGGCGTAGCGGGCGATGGCATGGGCGACCGGCGTCTTCACGCCTTCCAGGCCGGAGCCGAATTCCACCTGCACCTTGTCGCCGGAAATGATGCCGCCCCACCGGCCGTCCGCCAATATGTCGAAGAACGCCATGCGGCCTTCCACCCGGCCCGTATCCTTGGTCGTGCCCAGCAGCGTTTCGCCAGGCTTGTCGAGGATGAGGGGGATGATCCATGGCGGCACTGCATAGGATTCGGTCGGCTGGATCTTGGCGCAGAAGCCGCTCATTTCGACCATGGCATAGGAACTGGTGATGCGGTCCGGCGTGACGCCGAAAAAGCCCATAATCTGTTCCTTATAGTCGGCTGGGACCGCTGCCCCCTTGGTGCCTCCGCCAAAGCTCATCAGCGTGTCGGGATGGAAATCGCCATCCTCGATCCCGCGTGCGCGCAGAGCCTGCACGATCTGCCAGGCGACGCCATACATGACGCCGATATAGAGCGGGCGATCCCGGCGGCTGACAAGCAGGTCCATCCAGGCGTCGAACTCGCCGGCGCGCGCCTGCTGACGGGCCTCGATCTCCGCCTCGTAGGCGGCGATCTCACCGGGACCGACCTTGCCGGCCGCCAGCAGGCGGCGCAGCTGCGCGGGGCGCATGGCGTCGAAGGCGCGCATCGGATAGTCGCTCAGGCGATGAAATTCGCCGGGCGCGGCCCAGCGCGGGAAATGGACGTTGCAGAATTCGATCATCTTATGGGTGCCGCGCGGCGGCATCATGGTGAAGACCGAGCGGCCATGATCGGGGGCATAGGCCGGTGTCGACAGGTCGGCCGCGGCCAGACAGGCGGCGAGCGACAGGTCGCGGTCCTGCGTCGACTGATTTAGGAAAGAGGATTTGCCCGACGTCCCGCTCGACGCGAAGACATGGTGGCCCGCCGCCCTGGCGCGATCCAGCCATTCGTCGATGTCGCGCACGTCCGCAACGTCGATATTGTCGGTGGCATGGCTGCTCAGCGTACCGAGCCACATGTTCATATGCTTCCACTGGCCATTGTCGACGAACGCTTCGGGATAGCTCTTATAATTGGTGTGGGCGAACAGGAGCGGGACGAGATCGGCCAGGCTGTCGATCCTGCCGATGCCAGCTTCCTTCGCCCGCTTGTCGAGCACCCTGATCTGCTGGCGGCGCTCAGCGAAGCGCTCGCGCGCCGCTTCCAGTTGCAGGTCGGCCAGATTGTCCGGGGCGTTACGGAACGGATCGGGCGACCGGGCAAGGGCGATCAATTCGTCAACGGCGCTCATCAGTGAAAACTCCTCTCAGCTTTGCCGGGAAGTATAGGCGACGCCCGATATTTGGCCGCTCGATTCACTGTTATGGGGAGGACATACTATTCTCAGCATGACCTTTCCGCCCGATGGCGTGCCGATCCCTCCATCAAAATCCAATGGCTATCTTTCGGCAGGGCAGAAGGGGGCCGCCTCGCGCCATGATGCCCGCGCAACACAGGAGCAGGGGGTGACATGCCCGGTCCACTGACGAAGCATTGGCGTTTTTTCGGGAAAGCAGCGGCTCGCGCGACGACATGCTGTCCGCCATGGAGCGCCGGTTTACGGCGGATACGCGTTGGGAAAATGTCGGCGTGGCGACGACTGTCGGGATCGATCAGGCGAGGCAGTTCGTCGAGGGCTTTTTGGGCCGGATTCCTTTCGAACGCTGCGAGGTCGTGGTCCATCATGCGGCGGCCGCTGGCAACGTGGTCCTGACCGAGCGCAGCGATATTTTCTACGGACCGGATGGGCAGGAAATGCTCTCGCTGCGGCTGATGGGTGCGCTGGAAATGGATGGGTCCCATATCGTCGCCTGGCGTGACTATTTCGACACAAGCGGCTTTTAAAGGGGGATGGGGATGACCGATCGCAAGGCTGTCTGGGCGCAGATCGTCCCGATGCCGGGCGCCGATCTGTCGGCGCTGGCACAGAGCTACGAAGCGGCGGGCGTGGAAGGGGTGTGGGCGCCCCAGATGTTCGGCGCGCCCTTTACGACGCTGGCTACCGTCGCCCCGGCTACGCAGCGCATCAAGCTGGGGACCGGCATCGCGCTGGCGTTCGTGCGCAGTCCGCTGGAAACCGCCTGCAGCGCCATCGACCTGGACCTCATCAGCAACGGCCGGGTGGTGCTGGGACTGGGATCCAGCGCGCAGAGCCAGATCGAGGGATCGTTCGGCAGCGCCTATGGCAAGCCGCTCGCCCATATGCGTGAGATCGTGGGCATGATCCGCGCCATCGTCGCACGCGGGCATACGGGCGAACTCACCGAATTGGCGGGCGACTATCATCGTCTCGACCTTTCGCACTTCCGCCTGCTGCACAAGCCGGTGCGCGGCGACATTCCCATCGTTCTGCCGGCGGTGTTTCAGAAGGCCTGCGCACAGGCGGCGGAAATCGCCGACGGGCTGCTCGGGCACCCACTGTGGAACGATGCCTGGATCGAGCGGGAAGTGGCCGCTCAAATCAAGGCCGGGCTGGATCGGGCCAGGCGGGCGCGCAAGGACTTCTCGCTCAACATCTCGATATTCACGGCGATTTCGGATGACAGGCGCGAAGCGATCGAAGATTGTCGGGGGACCGTGGCCTATTACAGCCAGTCACCCCAATATCTGCGCTATTTCGAGGAAATCGGTTTCGGCCGCGAGGCATCGGCGATCCAGGCCGCCTTCGCGCAGGGCGACATGGCGGGTATGGCGGCGGCCTGCTCCGACGAAATGGTGGAGAGCATCGCCGTGGTTGGAACGGTTGATGAGGTGCGCAGCCGGGTCGCGCGGCGCGCCGCTTTGGCCGACGCGATTACGCCGGTGATCCCCCATTATGGCCTGTCACCCGAAAAAAGCGCGATCTACACGCAGCGCATCGCGGAGACATTTTATGGCTGATCCCGCCGCTGTCGCGGCCATGGCGGGGGACGGGCTCTACAACCGCCATTCGGGTCTGCAACAGGCCAATCTGCAATCCGCGCTTCCCCTGCTGGAGGCAGCGGCGCGGGCCATTGGGGACGGTTCTGTCGGTCCCGTCACCATTGTCGATTATGGCGCGTCGCAAGGACGCAATTCGATGGCGCCGATGGCGACAGCTATCGATCTGGTTCGCGCGCACGACGCGCAGCGGCCGGTGCAGGTCGTGCATACGGATCTGCCCTCGAACGATTTCACCTCGCTGTTTGGCCTGCTGGACCGGGATCCGGCCAGCTATCTGAATGGCCGACAGGGCGTCTTTCCATCCGCGATCGGCCGATCCTATTTCGATGCGATATTGCCGCCCGGCAGCGTCGACCTGGGCTGGTCCTCCAACGCGCTGCACTGGATGAGCCGCAATCCGGTCGATGTCGCGGATCATGGCTGGGCGATCTTCAGTCGGTCCGCGCAGGCGCGTGCCGCCGTCGAGGCCGTGCTGGCGGAGGATTGGCTGGCCTTCCTGAAGGCGCGCGCTGTCGAATTGCGGCCGGGAGGACGCCTGATCTGTCAGTTCATGGGCAGGGGACCCGACAGCCACGGCTTCGAATGGATGGCCGGAAATTTCTGGCAGTCGATCGTCGACATGGAAGGCGAAGGCCTGCTCAACGCCGAGGAGACGCTAAGGATGACGGCGCCCTCCGCGGGGCGTTCGCCCGATCAGATACAAGCGCCTTTCGATGCCGGCCTGGTGCCCGAACTGGAACTGGAGCATCTCGCCGCGATCCCGTCCCCTGATCCCTATTGGGATGCTTATCAGCTATCCGGCGATGCGGCCGAACTGGGGCGGCTGTGGGCAGCCATGATGGGTGCGGCCAACGGCCCCAACTTCCTGACGCGGGTCGATGCGTCCCGCGACCGGGACGCGTTGTTGGCCAGTCTGGTGCAGCGGGTCGCGACCCGTGTCGAGGCCGATCCTCAGCGCAGCCGTGCCTTTATCCTGATCCTGTCGATCCGGAAGGCGGTTTGAAGCGCGAAGGGCGCTTATCGAAGCGGCGGGATCGCCAAAGAGCCAATGAATCATAAGGGAGAGGACGCCACATGACCCGCCTTGCCGACAAAATCTGCATCATCACCGGCAGCGGGAGCGGCATCGGACGCGCCAGCGCGCTGATGTTCGCGCGGGAAGGCGCGACGGTGATCGTCGCGGACATTCGCGCCGAAGCCGCCGAGATGACCGCGCAGGCCGTTGTCGACGCCGGCGGATCGGCGCGTGCGATGACCGTCGATGTCGGCGAACAGGCCGATCTGGAGAAGATGGTCAGCCAGACGATCGCCGACTTCGGCCGCATCGACGTGCTGTTCAACAATGCGCTATACGTCAATCAGGACCACGCCATGCGCGACATGGATTTCCTGGCCTTCGATCCCGACATCTTCCTCGCCAATCTGAGGGTGAATGTATTGGGCGCCGTTCTGGCGAGCAAGCTCGCCATTCCGCACATGCTGGAGCGCGGCGCAGGGTCGATCATCTCCACCTCATCGGGCAGTTCCATGGGCGGGGATATCACAGCCTATAGCTATGGATCGTCCAAAGCTGCGCTCAACTGGTTCGTGCAGGCGATCGCCGCCACCTATGGCAAGCGGGGCATCCGCAGCAATGCGATCTTACCCGGTCCAACGCAGACGCCGGCAAAGATGCAATGGTCCACGCCCGAGATGGATCGGCTGTTTCTGGAGGTGCTCAACACGCCATTTATTGGCGAGCCGGAAGACATTGCCGCCATGGCGCTGTTCCTCGCGTCCGACGAATCCCGCTACGTCAACGGCATGTTGTATCCGGTGGATGGCGGTCAGAGCTGCACCGTGCCGTTCATCAGCGTCACGCGGGCCTTGTCCCCCGGATGAACGGCAAAATAAGGCAGGATGAAATCAGAAAAAGGAGAGGATGATGAGCGTGGAACTGGAACGGAAGGTCGGGGAATTTTGCGATGCCTGGGGCGACGGCAGCGATGCCAGCAGGCCCGATGTCGAGAAGATCCTGTCGATGATGGCGGAGGACGCCGAATGGCAGCTCTGGGTTCCCGGCGGTCCCGTGGTGAAGGGCAAGACGGCATTGCGCGCTGAGATCGAGCGGCAAATGGCCTTCGCCACGAACAACAAGTGCAATGAGGTGAACATCCTCTCCAACGACCGGATGGTGATGCAGGAGCGGTCGGATACCGCCATCATCATGGGACGGCCGTGTCCGCACCAGATGGTCGCCATCTATGAGTTTGACGACGCCGGGCTGATTTCGCGTTGGCGCGAATATCTCGATATGGCTGACCTCACGCGCAAGATGGGCATTGACGAAGCCGCGGCAGGCGGGACGGAAGTGCCGGTCTGATCGCGTCAGGTGCGGAACAGGGCGATCAGGACCAGGCAGGTCAGGATCGCCCAGCTCTGGAATCCCCAGAGCAGCCAGCGCGGCGCGTGCCGCAAGTCCATGAACTCGCGGCCGACGAGCAGAACTTTCGTGAAGGCGATGACGAGGATCACGGAGCGAAGCAGAAAGGCATTGCCCAACGCCATCGTTTCGAATGACAGAAAGGTTGCGGCGATCAGCATCGCCCAGACCCATGTGATGCGGCTACGCCAGATCATGGCCATGAAACAGCTTTCCTAGAGCAGGTAGAGGAGCGCGAAGAGGATGATCCAGAGCAGGTCCACCAGATGCCAGAAGGCGCCGCTTCCCTCGATCAGGGCGACGCCCCCCTGCATCCGGCCGGCCCGGTCGAAGCGCGACAAGGTGAAGCACAGCACGCCTAGCCCGATCAGCACATGCACCAGATGGATGCCGGTAAACATATAATAATAAATCGAAAAACTGTTGCTGTTGAGCGTGAAGCCTTGCGCGATCTTGGCCGAATATTCGAACGCTTTGACGATGACGAAGCCGCTGCCGAGCAGGATCGCGCCTAGCAGCAACCGGCGCGCCCTGTCGTCGCCCCGGCGGACCGCCGCGACGGCCTGCGCGACGAACAGGCTGCTGGTCAGCAGCAGCAGCGTGTTGAGCAGGCCAAGGCGCCGGTCGAGCAGCGCCTGCGCACTTTCGAATAGCGCCAGTTCCTGCTGCCGGGCGAGCGCATAGGTGACGAAGAAGACGGCAAAGACGATGAGGTCGCCGCCGATGAACACCCATACGCCTTCCTCGCCCGGCACATGGCCGCGCGGAGACGAGGCAACCGCTTGCGACGCCGCCATTATTCGCCACCCAGCGCGTCGCGCTTGATCGCGCCGAGCATGGCGACAATCATCAGGTTGAACCAGATGCCGAACACGACCGCAGGCAGCCAGAAGGCCAGGGCGCCATTCCACGCGAAGGGACCGGTCTTGAACAGGCCGATCGCAAGTCCGGGCAGCAGCAGCACGCCGGTCCACAGGTTCATATAGCCCAGCCAGCGCGGCAGGATGGGTTGCGCGCGGCGATCGCCCAGAATGACGAAGCCGGTCAGCAGATTCTGTACGAAGGCAGGTACGGCCGGCATGACGAACAGCAGAAAGGCGATATCGCTCAGCGTGCTGACGACGGCGTCCGGCCGGTCGAGCCGATAGGCGGCCGCCGTGAAGATCAACCCGGCGAAGAATAGGGTGACGAAGCCGAAGGCCACGACCATCACGAAGGCCCAGGTCAAGGGCGCAATCGGCCCTTCGATCTTCTTCATGAAGGTGGCGATCGCGGCGAGGAAGGGGAAAAACAGCACGGAAGAAGAGGCGATCAGGATGGCGCCCGCCAATATGCCGATCTGGTGGCTGCGATAATAAGCTGCGACCTCTGCTGCGGGCATGGACGGGTCGAGCGGCGGGAACATGTGCGCGACCGGCCATATGCCAACGAACATCATCGTCCCGGCTATTGCGCCCATATAGGTACATAGCTTCATCGTCATGCTCTTGGTCGTCATGCGCTTTCCCCCTCCACTTTCTTGTACGAGCGAGATTGTGGAGCGATCGCGCCAGGGCCACCCGCCCATGGATAGGGTTCCTGACGGCGGTTGCGCCTGCACAAGGGCAATAGTCCGCCACGACCGTCGGCGAATTCGGCATAGAAGCATCGGAGAGGGTGATGAGCGATATCGAGGCGAACAAGGCAGTGGCCCGCCGCTATATGCGGGCCGTGGAAGAGGGCGATGTCGAGACGATCGAAGCGCTTCAGCATCCCGATTGCCAGTGGTGGATATTGGGTCACGGCGACATGAGCCGGGCCGACTTCATCGCCAGCGTGAAGGGCGGACTGCTGAGCGCGCAGAAGCGCACGGCCGAGGTGATCGCGATCACCGCTGAAGGGGATCGGGTGGCTGTGGAAGTCCGGGGCGAGATGGTCTTTCCGGACCGGGTCTATCGCAACGACTATCATAATCTGCTGATCATCCGGGACGGGCAGATCGTATCCGGCAAGGAATATATGGACACCCGCGCCGTGGCCGAGGCCTTTTCCGCCGGGGAGAGCGGGCAGTGACGACTGCCGCGCCGCTCAACAATTATGACGATGCCGGGGTCGGCCGAATCACCGCCTTTGTCGAGCAACTGACCGGCGGCAAGGTCGTCGGGCTTGAACGCCTCGTCCGCTGGCGCCCGTCCTGGTTCATCGACGTCGAAAGGGAAGGGACGGTCCGCCGCCTGCACCTGCGCGGCGACCGGGGCGGCGACGTATCGATCTTCCCCGACCTCAAGCGCGAGGCGGATGTTATCGCCGTGCTGCACGGCCAGGGGCTGCCGGTGCCGGAGATTTACGGCTATCTCGCCGATCCGCCCTGCATCGTGATGGAGGCGATCGAAGGGACGCGCGATTTCTCGGCGCTCGATGCCGCGACGAAAAGCGCTACCGGCCGCGTTTATATGCAGGCCGTCGCCGCGATGCACCGGTTGCCGGTCGAACCCTTTATGGCCGCTGGCGTGCATCGGCCCGAGGGCGCAGAGGCGATCGCGCTGGTCGGTCTGGATGCCTATATGCCGCATTATCGGCGGACGAAGAGTCGACCCGAGCCGTTGCTGGAATTCGTCATCGGCTGGCTGCGCCGCAATGTACCGCGGCACCGCGATCGCGCCAGCTTCATCCAGTTCGATTCGGGCCAATATCTGGTCGATCAGGGGGCGATGACCAAGCTCTACGATTTCGAATTTTCGATGATCGGCGATCCGCTGGTCGACATCGCCACCATGGGGATGCGCAACAGCTATGAGCCGCTGGGTGCGCCGCTGCCGGAACTGGTCCGCTATTATGAGGAAGCGACGGGCGAGCCGGTCGATCATGACGCGGTGGTTTTCCACGTCCTGCAATTCTCGCTGCTCGGCACGATGCAGTTCACCGGGACGGTCGGCAAGCCATGCCCCGGCGATCCGCATTCGGTCTATCTCATGTTCGATCTCGCGCTGCGCCGCTCCATCTTGCTGGCGCTGTCGCACCTGACCGGCGATGCGCTGCCCGAACTGCGGCCGCTGGAACAGCGCACGGGCGACAATGCGCCGCTGCTGGCCAAGCTGGTCGATACGCTCGGGACGTTGCCGGTGACGGGGGAGGCGGCGGAGACGCACAAGGCGCAGGTCGCCGAACTGATCGAATGGGTACAGCGCGCCGATGATCATGGGGCGGTCATGGTGGCGCGCAACATCGCCGATGTGTCCGCCCTGCTCGGCCGCCGCTTCGACCGCTGGGCCGACGCCGCCGAGGCGCTGGAAGCGTATATCCTTGAAGCGGGACCGGAGGAGGACGCCGCGCTCATCGCTCTGCTCGCGACCATCGAGGGTCGGCGGCTGCAACTGTTCGGACTGACCGCGCTGGGCGAGGCCGCCCGCCATGTCGTCCTGCCGGCGACGCGCTCCGACTGAAGGCGGTCGCGCCTTTGCCATTGGACAGGTCAGTCCCTGTCCCTCATGGCGACGTCAATATTGAGGAAAGGAGCAGGACATGAGCGAAAAGATAGTGCTGGTGACAGGTGCGACGCGCGGGCTGGGGCGCGGCATGGCGCGGGGCCTGGCTTCACGCGGTCATGTGGTGGCGATCACGGGACGCGATCAGGTGCAGCTTGCCGCGGTCGTGGAAGAAATCGAACAGTCGGGCGGCAAGGGCATCTCGCTGTTATGCGATCACCGGGATGATGATGCGGTCGAAAGAGCGTTCGCGCAACTGGCCGAGCGGACGGATGGTAGGCTAGACCTGCTCGTCAACAATGCCACCGCCGTTTACGGGCTCGATCTGGTCGCGCCGGGCGGCTTCTGGGAAAAGCCGCTGAGGCTCGCGGACATGATCACCATCGGCCTGCGCTCCAGCTATGTCGCGGCCTATCATGCCGCGCCGTTGATGGTGACGGCGGGCAGGGGTCTGATCGCCAGCATTTCCTTCTATGGCGCGGTATCCTATTTCCACGGGCCGGCTTATGGCGCGGCCAAGGCGGGAACGGACAAGATGACCGCCGACATGGCGGTCGATCTTGCGCCGCACGGTGTATCCGTCGTGTCTCTCTGGCCGGGCTTCATCCTGACCGACGCGGTGAAGGCCATGCCGCCCGACATGATCCCCGAAGACCTACGCGCCGCCATGCCCCATTGGGAAACGCCGGAATTTTCAGGCCTTGTCCTCGATCGCTTGGCGCAGGACCCGGACCTTGCCGCCCTTTCGGGCCAGGCGCTGATCGGCGCGGAACTGGGGGAGCGGTACGGCATCAGGGATACGGACGGGAAGCAGCCCCTGTCCTATCGGGCGACGATGGGGGCGCCGACGCCTTTCGCGCCGCCCGTCCGGCAGGACTGAGAGAACAGAAATCAGGAGAGGAAAGGCAAAAGCGATGATCGATGCCGTGCTGGTCGTGCTGACCAAAGCCGTTCCGAGCCGGGAGGCCGATATGGAGGATTGGTACAGCAACATCCATATTCGCGATGCGCTGCGTTTCCGGCTTGCCGGGGAGCAACCCTGTCGGCCCGAAGGCTTCGACTGGCAATATCTCGCCCTCTACGACGTATTCGATCCGGTGCGCTTCAGTCGCGAACATCTGGACAATGCGCTGACGTCGCGGATGCAGGTATCGGACGCCATCGATGACAGCCTGCTCTATGACTTTCATTATTATCCGCTGCTCTTTCAGGACAATGATCCGGACGTCGGGCATTCCGGCGGCGTCATCCTGGAGGAACTGAACCCGCCTGCGGACAGCGACGACCATTTCAGACGATTTTATGCGGAAAACTATTTTCGTGAAGCGGCCGTTCGACCCGGCGTCAAATCGGCTGCTTTCCTGACCTTTCGCACCTTTGGCCAGATGATCCCGATGACGCCCGACCATCGCTATGTCGCGATCTACAGGATCAACGATCCGGCGGCGGCCCTGGAAGCGTGGCGAGGCGCCGACACCCTGCTGGCGACCAACGGCCTGCTCCAGCCTGATGGGATACGCATCACTCAATGGGATCCTGCGACACCCCGCCTTACCAAGGACGATGTCCAGCATCCGACCGCCGTTGGCCTGGCGGAGGAGGAGCGTGCCCGTGCGCATATGGGAGATCGGGTACGCACGGGCGGCGCGGAAAAGCTGGCGATGCGCTGATCCGTCAGGTGATCGGGGGATGGTCGACAATGGCGCGCATCCGGCAATAGGCCGGACGCGCCGTCATCCGCCCGACATAGGCCGCGATGTTCTTATGCCCTTCCACGTCGACGGACATGAACAATCGCGTGGTGGTGAATGGAAAGGTCATCATGATGTCGGCCGCCGTGAACCGGTCGCCCGCCATATAGGGGGCATGCGTCAGCCGGTCGTCGACAAGTTTCAGCAGGCGCGCCGAATGAGCCCGACCTGCGACGCGGGAGGGATGATCCTGCGCGATGCCTGCCCGTTCTGCCATGATCTCCGTCACCAGCGCGGGCATCAGGGAGGATTCGGCGAAATGGAACCAGAAAAGATAGTCAGCATAGTCGGAGTCGCCGGGATTGGCGCGGAGCGCACCGTTCCCCTGCGTCGTGGCGAGATAGTCCATGACCGCCCCGCTTTCGGCGATGCGTTGTCCGTCGGCCTCGATCACTGGCGAAGAACCCAGCGGATGCAAAGCCTTGTAGGCCGGCTCCGCCGCGAGCATTTCCAGCCGCGCAAAGAAGCGAATGTCATAGGGACACTCCACTTCCTCCATCAACCAGACCGCACGTTCAGAGCGGGACCGGTCGAGTTGAAAGATGGTGACGCTCATAAAGGGCTCTCCGCTTGAGGAGCGCCATAGATGCGCGGCTTATCAATTCCGCCAAACCTATCTTTGTCTAGGTATCGCCGGGCACCTGCCGTGGCAGCGTCCCGCTGCGGCGGAAGCCCGATGGTGCCGCGCCCATGACAGACAGGAGAGAAGATGCCCATGACGGATTTATCGGGACGGATCGCTATCGTCACCGGATCGGGGGCCAATATCGGGGAGGCCTGCGCACGGGCCCTGGCAAGGGCCGGCGCGACGGTGATCCTGGCGGATATTGCGGCTGAACGGGCGCAAGCCGTCGCCCAGTCTATTCGGGCCTCGGGCGGGCAGGCACATGGGATGGCCCTCGATCTCGCACAGGAGGACAGCATCACGGCGCTGGTCGTAGATGTGATGCGGCAGCATCAGCGCATCGACATCCTCCACAACAATGCCGCCGACACGCGGCTGGAGCAGATGGCGGCCGATGGCTCGCTTCTCGATCTCGACGCCGCGACCTGGGATCGCGCCTTTCATGTCAATGCGCGGGGCACGATGCTGATGATCAAGGCGGTCGCGCCGCACATGATTGCGGGCGGCGGCGGCTCCATCATCAACACCTCGACCGGGGTGGCGCTGACCGGCGACATCAACAATCCGTCCTATTCCGCGTCCAAGGCAGCCGTGAACGCGCTGACCCGCAATGCGGCGGTGCAGTTCGGCCGGTTTAACATCCGGGTCAACGCGGTCGCGCCGGGCCTCGTGCTCTCCCCGCTGGCCCGGGAGATGATGACCCCTGAGCAGATCGCCATGATCCAGCGGCATGTCCTGCTCCCGCGCGAGAGCGTGCCGGAGGATATTGCCGGTGCGGTGCTGTTCCTGGCGTCGGATGGCGCGGCCTTCATCACCGGGCAGGTGATCGGCGTGGATGGCGGGATCGTTCATCATACGCCCTATGTCGCCGATATGCTGGAAGGCATGAGCCGGGCGCACTGAGCAGATAGAGGGCGGGATGGGCATCTTCACGCATATCTGCCTTGGCAGCAACGACTTGGAAAGGTCCGCCCGTTTCTTCGATGCGGTGCTTGCGCCGCTGGGGATCGTCAATCTCGGTCCGTTTCTGGATCAGGGCGTCGGCTATGGGCGACGGGTGCCCGAATTGCTGATCCTGCGCCCGCTTCAGGGCCCGGCGACATGGGGCAATGGTGCGACTTTGGGATTGAAGGCGCCGGATCGCCGCGCGGTCGATGATTTTCATCGCGCTGGTCTGGCTGCGGGCGGCGAGGATGCCGGGCCGCCGGGGCCCCGCGGCGCCGTGCCCCACGCCTATGGCGCCTATCTGCTGGACCCCGACGGCAACAAGATCTGCGCCTATTGTTTCGATCCGCCCTAGGCGGTTAGGTATCGCTGGTTGGCGCTCAGCGTTTGTCACGTGGATAGAAGGAAGCGAAATGGTGGGATCCTTGGTTGGTCGCGTAGCGATCGTGACGGGCGCGGCGCAGGGCATCGGCCTGGAGGTGGCGACCGTGCTGGCCGAGAGGGGGGCGACCGTGATCCTTTCCGACATATTGGCGGATCGGGTGGAGGCGGCGGCGGATTCGTTGCGCGGCAAGAATCTCCGTGCCGAAGCGGAGACGTTCGACCTGACCGACGAGGACAGCGTTTCCGCTGCGGTTGCGCGGATCGCGGGCCGGCACGGGCGGATCGACATACTCCACAATAATGCCGCCTATCAGACGACCGAGCAGCGCCGGCTCGATCGCGATGTCGTCCATCTCGACACCGGCGCCTGGGACAAGGCCTTTGCCGTCAATGCCCGGGGACCGATGCTGCTGTGCAAACATGCGCTGCCGGTTATGATCGCGGGGGGCGGCGGGTCGCTCATCCATTCCGCGTCCGGTTTCGGCCTGCTGGGGGAAATGACGCTCACGGCCTACGGCGCGTCCAAGGCGGCGCTCATCAACCTCAGCCGCTTCCTTGCGACCCAATATGGCAAGCAGGGCATCCGCTCCAATGTCATCGCCATCGGCTTCGTCCTCAGCGAGACGGCCGTCGAAACGACGCCGCAAGCGGTCAAGGATGTATTGCTCGACCATCATCTCAACCCGGAGCTGGGCAGCCCGCGCGACATCGCCCATGTCGTCGCCTTCCTGGCGTCGGACGAGTCCCGCTTCATCAACGGCGCAATGATCCCGGTGGACGGCGGTTTTACCGCGCATCAGCCCACGATGGTCGATTTTCAGCGACTGTTTACCGCATCGGGGAGCAATCAGTTATAGTCGGTCAGCGCCGTCAAAACAGCGCGTCGACAAGCTTTGCGGTTTCGAGATCCTCATAGGCGGTGGTCAGCCGGAGATGGTTCATGACGTTGATCTCCCAGCCATAATTGACGACGGGGGTCGTCAGCCAGCCGATATAGACGCCCCATATCAGGGTTCGCCGATATTCAGCCCAGGCATCGTCGAAGGCAGGAGGGCGTGCGACGCCTTCCTGCCCCAGGCGATCCAGATAATAGCCCAGAAGATCGCGCTCATGCGCCCGCCGGTCCGCAATGGAAAGGCCGGTGGTCACGATATAGTTGACGTCGTGCATCGCGTAGCCGCGCACCATGAGCTGCCAGTCGAGCAGGCCCGCCGTTCCGTCGGGCAGGCGGTAGCTGTTGCCGAGATGGGTGTCGCCATGCAGCAGCGTCTGAGGCAGGGTCGACTGATGTCGTTGCACCGCCTGCACCCCTGCAAGCAGCCTGTCGGGCGTCGTGCGCAACCGCTGCACCATTTCCCGTTTGAAATTTTCCGTCTCGACCTCATGCGCGATATAGGCGGGCGCGAGTTCATTCATCATCGTTGCGACCGCGCCTTCGACATGGGTTTCGACCCAGGTCAGATCCGCGCCGAAGCGGGGTGATTCCCAGAAGCGCGCGTGCAGCCGGGCCAGCTGATCCAGCAAGGCCCGCACATCGTCCGGCCCGGTCCGCATGGTGGTATTGGGGAAGGTCGCGCCCCGCACGCCCAGATCTTCGAGCAGCAGCCCGAAATGCGTGGTGGAGGCATTGAAGTCGCCACCGAAACAGCGCGGCGCCTCGATCGCGAGTTCCGGCCGAATGCCCCGGTAGAAGGCCACTTCATTGGCGTAGAAGGGGGCCATGATCTCATCGACCGCCCGGGTCAGCTTGAGCACCAGGCGGTTGGGCAGGTCAGGGGCCGTGTCATCGCTATAATCGACCTCGATTGCCACGCGCCCCGCCGTCGACACCATCTGCTCGCCATAGGTTTTGGCGTCGATGATGCGCATGTCGGTGACGGTTGCGCCCGTGCCCGCCGTGGCCAGTAGCTGATTGATATAATGGACGGTGATTCCGTCCGTGGATGTAGGATGTTTCAAGGCCATAAGCATACTCATCGGAGCAGAGGGCTATCAGCTTGCCGGGACTATGACAGTGATGACCCTATCCAATTGCAGGTTCCTTGAACCGTGATGTGGCCAGTCTGATTGAAACGGAGCCTGCGGGCTTTTACAGGAGAGAGCTATGCGTGAAGCTGCGTTGGAATTGCTCAACCGGACGATGGAGGAGCAGTTGAAGCGATCCGAGCATCCCAGCGATTTTCCGGCCCTTCCTCCGATTCCAGCCGGCCGCTACACCGACCCGCGTTTCGAAGCGTTGGAAAAAGACAGGCTTTGGAATCGCACCTGGCTGCTGGCCGGCATTGCATCCGACCTGCCGGCACCCGGTTCCTACCGCCTGTTCCAGCATCTGGACCGCTCGGTCATTCTCTCCCACGGCAAGGACGGTCGAATCCGGGCCTTTCACAATGCCTGCCGGCACCGCGGTTCCCCGCTTCTGCTTGAGCCACAGGGGCGCGCCATGCGCTTCATCTGCCCCTATCACGCCTGGGGCTACGACCTTGAAGGCACCCTCAAATCGGTTCCCAGCCAGCATGATTTCGCTTGTCTCGACAAGGCGGAAAACGGTCTGATCGAAGTGAAGTGCGATACCTATCGCGGCTTCATCTTCATCAATTTCGATGATGACGCTGAGCCGTTGCAGAATTTCCTGGGAGAATTCGTGGCGCTGACGGAAGGATATCCGCTGGAACGCATGGTGGTGAAGGATCATTTCTTCGTCGAAATGGCGTGCAACTGGAAGATTGCCTATCATAATTTCCTTGAGATCTATCATGTCAACACCGTCCATCCCACGACATTAGCGCCGCATCTGGATTCGCGCAGTTTCGTGATCGCGCTTTATGAAGGCGGTCATATGCGGTTCGGAACGCGGAAGAAGGGCGGGGAGTCGCTGTTCAAGACCCCGCCGGTCAAACCGGACGACATCGCGCCGGTTTTCCTCGAAAATACGGTTGCGCTGCCGACCTTTCCCAACACATTTTTCTCGCTCGATCCGGTAGGGTTCAACCTGCAATGCTTCTGGCCGATGGGGTCCGATCGGTCTGTCATGGAAGTGCGCCAGATGGGATGGGCGACCGACAGCGAGGAGGACAAGCTCTACTGGCAGGGGATGCGCGCGGCGACCGAGCATATCCTGTCCGAGGATTTGTGCCTGTTCGAAAATATCCAGCAATCGCTGCGCAACGGGACGATCCCTTCGATCTGGGCCGGCTATCAGGAGCGCGCGCTTTACTGGTTCGAGGAGGAAATCGATCGGCGCATCGGGCCGGACCATGTGCCGGCCGACTTGCGCGTTCAGCCGCGCATCGCGTCCTTCATGGCGCCGCGCAGCGCCTGACCGCGCCTAAACGCCGCCGTTAAATCGATGCCCCTGCCGCGGTTCGAGCGCGGCAGGGGCATGATCGTCATTGGCCCAACAATTTCCAGCTGCCCAGATCTTCGCCCGCAGCGAAGAACCGCTCGTTCATCGGAAGGCCGTTCTGGCCCCAATAGTCCATGTTCGCCACCCACGCCTGGATGCCGTACATCACCCAGCGCGGCACCTGTTCCTTCCAGATGGTGTCGAGGTCGATGACATTGGTCGCGCCTTCCCGGATCAGGCAGTCGCGGTAATGGGCGATCAGGTCGCGATGATTTTGGCGACGCTCCTCGATCGTCAGCGATCCGACGGTGAAATAGGTGAGGTCGCGCCATGGCCGCCCGCGCCGGCCCAGTTGCCAGTCGACCCACATGCGCTCGCCATTGGGCAGGATGTAAGTGTTGCCCTGATGGCAGTCGCCCAGGATGATGCAATAGGGCGCGTCGAAGGCGCGCTCGAAGGCGACCAGCCGGTCATAGGCGCGCTCGACCCTGCGCGCGTCGTCCAGATAATGTCTGGGCGCGATGGCGCGGAAATTGGGGTCTTTCAGATTCTCTTCGATCCAGTGCCACATGATGCGGACCTGGTCATAATCGACCGGCACCGCCATGGATGTCGGCAGCCAGGGCGCCGCTTCGGGCGTGATCAACGGGCTTTCCCACAGGCCCGCATGCAGCTTTGCCAGGTCCGCCAGCGCGGTCGCGACCCCGTCGACACCGGCATGCTGGGTCGAGTGGCCGAACGTGCCGCCCCGATCCATGAGGTCTTCCAGCACGATGACGCCTCGCGCCGAGCCGTCATCGTCCCAGTCGGCATAATAGCATGTGGCTGTCTTGGCTGTGAGTTTGTCCGTCAGGAAATGATAGAAGCGCGCTTCGAGCGCATGGATGTCGACATCGTCGAACATGCCCGACCAGTTCGATTTGACGCACAGATTGCGCGGCAAGCCGGCGGCCCGTCCGGCCTCGTTCCAGTCCACCGCGATGCGCAATTTGGTGGTGTGGCTGTCGAACAGCTGCACGACCTCCATCGATTGCGCGACGACGCCCGGATATTTGTTGGCCAACAACGATCCCAGCCATGCGGCGTCCGGCGTGAAGCGGCCGTGGGGCAGGGACGCGGTGCGGGCGGGATAGGGACGGGGGACAAGATGCCGATCGATGACGGCAAGGGGGGCGACGGCAGGCTTGCTCATGCATTATCCTCTCTCTTTTGGACCGCGCCGCCGCTCTGCATCTGTGCAGTCATCCGGCACGATCCCGATGCGGAGGTAGTTTTGATCGACGGAAGACGAGTCGAGCCTGCCGGGTGGTAGGGAGATTGCGGCAGGCGCTATCTTGGCATCGCGCCAAAACAGGCCCGCAATTCCGCGACGAACAGCGCCGGCTGCTCGAAGGCCGCGAAATGGCCGCCGGCATCCAGCTCATTCCAATGCATGAGGCGCGGGTAGCTGCGTTCGGCCCAGCGCCGTGATGGACGGAAAATCTCCTCCGCGAAGATGCTGACGCCGACCGGCAGGTCCAATTGACGCGCCTGAAACGCATTGGCGCTTTCCCAATAGAGCCGCGCGGACGACGCGCCGCTGTTGGTGAGCCAGTAGAGGCTGATCACATCCAGCATTTCGTCCCGTGTCAGCGCATTCTCCGGCACGCCCCGATTGTCGGTCCATGCCTGGAACTTCTCGTAGATCCAGGCGGCTTGCGCTACGGGCGAGTCCGCCAGCCCATAGCCGATCGTCTGCGGTCGGGTGCCCTGTAGCTTGGCGTAGCCGGAATCATGCTCCTGATAATATTGCATCCGCTCGACCGTTCTGGCCTCGGCCGGGGTCAGGTCGGCAAAGTCGCTTTCCTCCGGGAATACCAGCGGCATGTTGAGATGGACGCCGATACATTCGGGCGGCGCGGCCATAGCGATGGCGGTTGTGATCGCCGCGCCCCAATCGCCGCCCTGCGCGGCGAAACGGTCATAACCGAGGCGGCGCATGAGCTGGATTCAGCTTTGCGCGATCCTCTCGACGCCCCAGCCTGCGGCCGTCGGCTTGTCCGAAAAGCCGTAGCCTGGCAGCGAGGGGATGACGACATGGAAGGCTGGCGCGTCCGGCGCGCCATGGGCGGCGGGATTGGTTAGCGGGCCGAGCACCTTCAGAAACTCCAGCACCGATCCCGGCCAGCCATGGGTCAGGATCAGCGGCAGCGCGTCCGGTCGGGGACTGCGTACATGGATGAAATGGATCGAAAGATCATCGATCGCGGTGGTGAACTGGGGCAGGGCGTTGAGCGCCCCTTCGCACCGCCGCCAGTCATAGCCGTCCGCCCAATAGGCGCACAGATCGCGCAGCGCCGCCAGCGGGACGCCCTGACCCCAGTCGCTGACCGTCTCCGCCTCGGGCCAGCGCGTACGGCGCAACCTGAGGCGCAGATCGTCCAGTGCCGCCTGCGGAACATCGGCGCGGAAAGCCGTGACGGCGTCGCTCATCCGGTCATCCTTACGTCAAAATTGCACGCCGAGCGCGGCGACCGTGCCCAGATCCTCGCCCGCCACGAAGATGCGCTCGACGATGTGCATGCCCTTCTGCCCCCATTCGTCCATGTTCGCGATCCACGCCTGCATCGCATAAGGCGGCCAGCGGCGATAATATTCCCAGAGCGTGTCGTCATCCGGCACGCTCAGCGCCCCCGTTTCGACCAGGCAGTTCCGATAGTGGCGCAGCAATTCGCGGTCGTGGGCGCGCCGCTCCTCGATCGTGAGCGCTCCCAGAATGAAATAGGTGAAGTCGCGGATCGGCCGTCCCTTGCGGACCAGCTGCCAGTCGAGCCACACGCGCTCGCCATCGGGGCGGACATAGCTGTTGCCCTGATGGCTGTCGCCATGGACCAGGCACCATGGGCCCTGTTCCTTGGTCTGCGCGAAATCGATCAGCGCGTTGTAGACGCCATGCAGGCGCGAGAGATCGCCCTTGATCCAGCCCGGCAGGAAAGCCTGATAGTCCGGCTTGGCATGGTTTTGCTCGGCAAAGCCGTACATCATGGTCAGCTGCTGCGTGTCCACAGGTGTCGCCATGGAGACAGGCAGCCAGTCGGCCGCGTGAAGGACCGGACTGTCCCAGAAGGCGCCATGAATGCGCGCCAGGCTGGCGACGCCGCGCGCCGCTTCCTCCACGCCCATATGGTCGGTGCTGATGCCGAAATGACCGCCCTCGACGGTGAGATCCTCCATCACGACCAGTCCCTGACCGCTGTCGGGGCGCGGATCCCATGCCTCGAAATAGGAGCGCGGGGCGGGGAAGGCGACGTGGCGGCGGAAATCCTCGTAGAAACGCGCTTCGAGGCGACAGATGCCCTGGCTGTCGAACTGCGCCCAATTGGCTTTAAGGCAGACATTTTCGGGGATGCCGGCCGCCTTGCCGACGTCGTTGAGGGTCAGCTTCACCTGATATTTGGTGGTGTGGCTGTTGCGGAGGAATACCTTCTCCATCCCCTCGACCACGATGCCGGGATAGCGCGGTTGCATGATCTGGGTCAGCCATTGCGCCGTCACATCGTCCAGATGGGCGGGGATGCCGACAGGATTAGGTTTGCTCGACATCGCTTATTTGATCTTCTTGAGTTCGCGCAGCGCGCGGTTGGCGGCGATCCGCCCAGCAATGCCGGACACGCCCCCGCCCGGGTGCGCGCCGGCGCCGCCGATCAGGAAGCCGGGGAAGGGCGGCTTGGGACCACCGAAACCGGTGGCCGGCCGATGGACGCCCGAACGCAGCGCGCCGAAATCGATATGGGTCACGCAGCCATTGGTCACGTTGAGCCGCGTCTCGCGTTCCCGCGCGGTTTCGACGAAGCGGCCGACCTCCGTGCCCAAACCTTCATAAAATTCACCCAAATGACTGATGACAGATGTCATGGTCCGGTCCTTGAGTGCGGGCGACCAGCCCTCCCGCGCGTCCACGGCCACCCCCGGCAGATAGACATAGGCGAGCGAGCCGCCCGGAGGCGCCTGCGTCGGATCGGAATTGGACAAGGGGCTGAGCGACATGGCGTGCCGGTCGGGAATATCGCCGCGCCGCGCCATGGCGAAGGACTCGCGCACTTCCTCCGGCGTGCCGATCAGGCCCACCGCCTTGTTGAGATCGGCGTCGTCATGCCGCAGATCCTGATGCTTCTTCAGGCTGAGCGGCCCCGACATGGCGATATTGGCAAGGAAGGGCGCCGCGTTCGAGCGGTTCGCCGGGGCATGTTCGATCCGCTGGGTCAGCGCTCGCGGCACGCCACCGGGCGTCGTGAGGCGCATGGCCGTACGGGGATCGCAGGTTGCGATGACCATCTTCGCGCGGATGACCCGGCCGTCCTCCAGCCGCACCCCTTTTGCCGCGCCGTCATCGACGATGATCTCCGCCACCGGCGCATTGAGTTCGATCCTCGCGCCCGACGCCTCGATGCTGCGCGCGAGCGCGTCGGCGAAGGATTGCAGGCTGCCGATCGGCTTGCCGGTGCCATATTTGTGGGTGACGGCGAAGATCATGTAGGCGGCGGCATTGCCGTCGTCATCGACCGGGCCGGCCCCCGCCGCGATGCCCAGCAGCAGGGCGATCGTCGCCGGATGCTCGAACCGTTCGCAGGCGATCTGGTCCGCCGTCGCCTTCGACATGGCGATCAGCTCGTCCTTCAACCGGACATTGCGGACGGCGCTGCCGATCATCTTCGACAGGTTCTTGACGTCCGGCCGCCCCGGCTCCGCCATCATCAGCGGAAAGCCGATGTCCATCATAACGTTCAGTGTCTTCATGAACTCCAGATAGGCCTTGCCGTCATTGCGGTTGATGCGGGCAATATCCTCCGCCGTGCGGTGATAGTCGTAGAAGAGCGCGATCGAGCTGCCGTCGGGATGGAGATAGGCGTAGGTCGGATCGGGATCGACCGTGCGCAGGCCATATTTGGGCAGGTCGAAATCCTCGATAATGCCGGATTTACGGGCGAACAGCAGTTCGACGGCGCAGGGCGTCACCAGATGGTCGGGGGCTTCGGGGATCATATAGCCCGAACTGGTCATGCCGCCGACTTTGGCCAGACGCTCCACCACGACGACCTTCTTGCCGGCCTTTGCCAGATATCCGGCGGCGGCCATGCCGTTATGTCCTGCGCCGATGACGACGACGTCGACCTGATCCGTCATTACCTCTTCCCCTTTTTTGCCCGGTCAGCCGTTCGCCGCAGCGGTATAGGCCTTGCCCCATTCGGCCAGCGCGACGAGGCGGGTCTTGCGGTCGGCCTGGATCTGCGGGATTTTCTCCTCGTCCGGACCATCGGGAACGATCACCAACGGTTCCTTGCCCAGGCTGGCAAGGGCGAGCGCGCAGACATCGGCCGGATCATAGGCCATGGAATAATCCATTCCCAGCCCCTCGGTCGCGCGGCGCAGGGTCGGGGTATCCATGATGGGGGCCGCGATACCGACGATATCGACATTCTGTCCTTCCAGCTCGGCCCAGAGCGATTCGACGAAGTTGAGCTCGAACGCCTTGGTCGCGGAATACATGACCAGCCAGGGCTGCCCGCCAAGGCCCGCGCCGGACGACATAATGACGACGCCACCCTTGCCGCGCTTCAGGAAGCGATTGCCAAAGCCATGCACCGCTTCCAGCACATTGGCGGCATTCATGGTCAGCAGCCGCAGCGAGCGATCGACGGGTTCGCCGAAGAAACTGTTGCCTGCGCCGTCCGCGCCGGCATTGGAAATGTAGAGGCCGATGTCCAGATCGGCGGTGGCGTCTACCAATCGGCTTCCGGCGCCCTGTTCGGTGAGGTCGGCGGTGATGGCACGATATTCGACGCCATGCTCGGTTGCCAGCCGCTGACCCAGCGCATCGAGCGCTTCCTGCCGACGCGAGACCAGCACCAGATGGATGCCCATGGCGGCCAGCTGTTCCGCATAGCAGGCGCCGGTGCCTTCGGACGCGCCGGCGATGATGGCCCAGGGACCATATTTGTCGGCGAAAGCTGCGCGGTCGAAGGGCGGAAGGTCGATTTTACGCATCGGTGCAAGTCCTCTCTTGGAGCCGGCCTTATCGGCGCGGTTTGCGATTGCGCAGACCCTAGAAGAGGAGCGTTCGCCAACAGCCTATCGGGAGGCAGGGCGCGTCGAAACGAAAAGGCAACGGTCCGCAGGATGGCGGGACGGGTAGGACCGCCCGCACGTGCTTGCCATATAGTGACAATAACGTCATTATATCTGGAAACGGCGAGGAGCGATGATTCGGATGCGATCTGAAACGGTAGAAGAACCTCCGGCGCACAAGCGGCCCGTGGCCTTCGTGGCCGACCCCGTAGGCATCGCCGCGTCGCTGCGGCCCTTGCTGGAGAACCATGCCGCCGCGTGCGAACGCGAGCGGCGGATCGTTCCGGCGGTGATGGAGGCGTTGCGCGCATCCGGCCTGTTCCAAATCACGGCGCCCGAACGCGCCGGTGGGCCAGGCCACAGGCTGACCACCCATATCGAGACAGTTGCCGAACTGGCCAAGGGCTGCGTCGGCACTGCCTGGGCCTATGGTCTGCTGTCAGGAATTACCGGAACGGCGTTCGCGCTGCCGCCGGCCATGACGGAGCGGCTGTTCCAAACCGGCGAGGAACTGTTTTGCAGTGCCTCCGCGCCTTCGGGCAAAGCGGTTGCGGTGTCGGGCGGCTATCGCGTGTCGGGGCGCTGGGGTTATGGATCGGGGTGCCTGCACGCCGATTGGGCGCTGAACGGCGTCATGATCGAAACGGATGCGGGTTTTGAACCGGCTCTGGTATTTCTGGATCTGCGCGACCCTGCTTGTTCGATCGAGGACAATTGGCATGTCGCTGGCATGGCCGGTTCCGGCAGCAACATGATCGTCGCGCGGGATCTGCTCGTGCCGGAGGAACTGATCCTCTGGTCATCGCGTACGCCGCCGGCCGAGGCGATCCTGGCGATGGAGGGGTTGGAACCGCGCGACCGATGGCCGATGGAGCCGCTATTCCCGCTGGGCGTGCTCGCGCCGATGCTGGGCGCGGCGACGGCATTGCTCGAAGGCGTGGTTCAGGCGATGCCCAGGCGACAGATAGTGGGCTGGACCTATGCCGGGCAGAGCGGTTCGGAGGCTCTGGTCGGCATGACCGGCCGCGCGGCGATGGAGATCGATTCGGCCTGGTTGCATGTGCGCCGTGCCGCCGGGATGTTGGACGAAACCGCGCAGCACCGCGTACTCACCGGCTTCGACAAGGCGCGGATCCAGGCCGATTGCGGCTATGCGATGGAATTGTTGCGCGCGGCGGGCAACCGGTTGATGGATATCGCCGGGCCGGGCGCCTTCGCCCTTTCCAGCCCCTTGCAGCGGATCTGGCGCGACCTGAGCGTCGGCACCCGTCACAATGCGTTGAACGGACAGCTTTCCATCGAGCTATATGGCCGGGCAATTACCGGCCTGCGATCCAATATCGCCCTGCTGCCCGACATCACGCCGGCCCCGATCTGGGCGGAACCGAAATGACAGGAGAAGGACATATCATGACACAACCGACCGCACAGGAAATCGCGACATTCCTGAAGACCCAGGCCGAGATGTTCAGCGAGGGCCGTATCGACGATTTCATGGCGGCCTTCCGCGCAATCGCGCCGGGCGGATTCAAGGTGCAGGACCCGGCCACCGGCCCGGTGCAGGAAGGATGGGACAAGCTGGAGGCCCTGTGCGCGCAATATGTCGGATGGAAACTGTTCGTCGAGGATGTGAAGGTGAGCGGCAACGAAGCCGTCATCTATGTCCGCAACGAAGGTGAATATGACGGGCATCCTGTCTGCGTGCACAGCATCGAACATTATATATTCGGCGAGGATGGCAGCCTACTTGCGCGCTATTTCCACCCGATGCAATAGGGAAGCGATGTCCGACGCCGCGCCTGCTCCCGCTGATGTCGATCCGCGCACGGCGGCGGCTGCGATCAGGCGCACCCGGATGCGCGAGCGGCTGCTGGACGCCGTGCTCGACCTGTATCAGCCGGGGCAGGGCAGCGGTAGTCTGGTGATCGATGACGTGATTTGCGCGGCGGGCGTATCGCGCGGCAGCTTCTACAAATATTTCGAGTCCCTCGACGCTGCGGTGAATGAACTGGGCGAGCGGATGACCGCGGACCTGATAGCCGATTTCCGCAGGCTGTTCGACGATGTGACGGACCCGCTGGTCCGGGCGGTCGGCGGCGCGGTGATGGCGATGGCGCGGGCTTGGCATGATCCGCGCTGGGGCGGCTTTACCTGCCGCGTCGACTATGTCGATTATTTCGCGCGGGCGAGCATGTTCGACCTGCTGGTGCGCGATGCGCTGAAGGCCGCGCGGGATGGCGGGCAGATGCAGTTCCGGTCGATCGACGTGGCAGTGGATCTGATCGTCGGCATGACGATCGAGGCGCGGCGGCGCCTGATGCTCCGGTCGGTCGAGCCACGCGCCTATATCGACGAGATGATCGAGCGCACGTTCGCCGGTCTGGGAGCAGACCCCGCCGCCATTGCAGCGGCCAGCACGCAGGGATGGGATATGATGATGCGGGCCGCGCGCGGCCTTGGCTGGTGGCGGAGCGGGGAGGGGTTCGGCTGACCGGCCTACCCGGACTGCAATCGGAGAGCGTCAACTCAGAAAAAGCCGAGGCGCTAGAGCTGGGTCCAGCAGGGCGTCCCGGCCTTGTTCAGCGGACCACAGCTCGCGATGCGGGTCGCGCCGTTGGACGCGATCAGAACCAGCCAGTCGCCGCTATCCTCGCAGCGTAGCGCCCAGGCCGCGTTAGTGCCGATATCTCCCCTGAACAGGGATTTGGACGTGCGCGAGCATGTCTGCCCTGCATCATGCATGAGCTTGGCAAAGGCAGCGCTGCGGCCGCTCGCATTCTGGGTTTCGATGGCGTTACTGTAGCTGTTACGGCTGCTGCCCTGCCGCGTGACTTCGGCATAGCCGATTCGGGCGAGCAACAGGGCCGCGATGATCGATGTGGGTATCAACGTCCACAGCATCGCCCGGCGAACATTGCCGCCAGCATGGCCGCAAGCGCGGCACCACCCGCAATAACCGTTCTGCGGCGTTTTGCATTTCGGGCATTTCATGCAGCGACCCTATAGCGGTTCGCTGTCCCGACACCCTATCCTTGGAGAGGAACGGACCGTTTCACCGTGCTGCATTCTATAGAATATGGAATCGCAGGATACATCCATGGTCTATTGGACATCCGCTCTTGAACGGCTTGACTCGCCCGAGATTTTGCAATCCCCGGCGACGCGGCGCCAGGCCGTGGCGGCGGTGTTGCGATCGAGGATCGTGGCGGGTGTCATTCCGCCCGGCGCGCTGCTGCGGGAAACGGCGCTGGCGCAGGACCTGAATGTCAGCGCGACGCCGGTCAGGGAAGCGCTGGGCACACTGGCGTCCGAAGGGCTGGTCGAAGTCGAAACCCACCGGTTGAAGCGGGCAACGCCGATCGACCCTGACGTGACCCGTGACCTGATCCGCGTGCAGGCCGAACTGTGGCGGCTGGGTTATGCCTGGGGCATGCCCCGCATCGGCGCTGCGGATATCCGGACGCTGAAACGAGCGATCGCGCGCTATAGCGCGGCATTGGCGAGCGGCGAATATATGGCCGCGATCATGGCCGGGCTCGATTTCCACACGATCTTCATCAAGGCCTCGGAGAGCCGTGAATTGTTGCGGTCGACGCTGGACCGGCGCGGGCTGATCGCCCGCTTCATTTTTCTGCATGGCATCACGACCCTCCGCGAAAGCGGCCTCCGCGAGCATGAGGCGATACTGCAGGCCTTTCTGGCGGGCGATCAGGATGGCGTGCTGGCCTGCCTCGACCGGATGGCGGCGCGCCTGATCGCCCTGTGCGATGCCGAGGCCATGGCGGGCGGCGATCTGGACCAACTCCAAAAGGATTGACAATGGATTTCGAACTGCCCGAAGAATATCGCTCTTTCCGCGACATGGTGCGCCGCTGGGTGAACAGCGAAGTGCCCAAGGACTGGGCGCGCGCGCTGGAAAAGGACGAGCATCATTATCCCTTTGCGCTGTGGGACAAGTTCACCGAAGCGGGTTTCCACGGCGTCGGCATAGCGGAGGATTATGACGGGCAGGGCGGCGACGTCGTCATGCAGATGCTGCTGGCGCGGGAACTGGCCCGGTCGCTGGGCGGACTGGCATGGATATGGGGCATCACCAGCTTTGCAGGGTCCAAATCCATCGGGCTTTACGGGTCGGCCGAACAAAAAGCGAAATATCTCCCGCTGATCGCGACGGGCCAGCTGAAGGCTGCGATCGCCTTCACCGAGCCGGGCGGCGGCACGGACCTCCTCGGCGCGATGGCCACCACGGCTGACCGGGTCGATGGCGGGTGGAGGCTCAATGGCGAGAAGATCTGGTCCTCCTCTGCCCATGTCGCCGATTATCTGCTGGTGATCGCGCGAAGCGACAGGGGCGTCGAGAAGAAGCATCAGGGCCTGACCCTCTTCTGGGTGCCGACGAAGACGCCGGGCGTGACGATCACGCCACTGGCCAAGCTGGGTATGCGGTCGATGGGCAGCTGCTCCGTTCATTTCGAGAATGCGCTCGTCGCGGACGAGCATGTTCTGGGTGAACCCGACAAGGCCTGGTACATGCTGCTGCCCACGCTCAACAACGAGCGCATCATGGTAGGCGCCTTCTGCCTGGGCGTCATCGATGGCGTGCTGGAAGACGCGCTCGACTATATGAAACAGCGCAAGGCCTTTGGCGGGATCATCGGCCGCTTCCAGAGCCTGCAACATTATGTCGCCGACATCGCGACCATGCAGAAGACGACCGAACTGATGCTGCATTATTGCGCGCACAAGCAGAGCCGGGGCGAGAATGTCGGCGTCGAGGCCAATATGCTCAAGCTCATGGCTTCCGAAAACGCCAATGCCGCGGCGGACATGGGCATCCAGATATTGGGTGGCATGGGCTATTCGGCGGAAACCGACATGCAGCGTTACTGGCGCGACAGCCGCCTGTGGCGCATCGGTCCCATCACCAACGAAATGGTGCGCAATGGCATCGCGGAAAGCCTGGGGCTGCCGCGATCCTTCTGAAGGACAGGTGTCTGGCGCGTGGGCGGTGGCTCAATGTCCGCCCGAAATTTCCGGCAAAGACGACAAGGAGAGCAAGTGCGATGTTGTTTCCCGAGCAACCGATCCCCGATCATGTGCCGCCCGAACTGGTGAGCCAGGATTTCCCCTTCATCTTCGGCATGACGACGACAGAGGATCCGTTCGACGATCTGGCGATGCAGGTGCATAAGGGGCCTGACATCATCTACGCCACCCACGCCTATCCGGGGGGCACGCCCGCCTGGGTGCCACGCCGCATGGCGCATCTGCGCGAGATATATCTCGACACTGATCATTTCTCCTCGACCGACTTTTCGCCTTTCTCCAAGCTGGTGGGTGGGAACTGGATCAACTCGCCAGCGGAACTCGACCCGCCTGCCCACGGGCCTTTTCGCCAGATGGTCAACCCGGCCTTCACACCCAAGGCGATGGCGGCGCTGGAAGACAAGATCCGGCTCTATGCGGTGGAATATATCGATGCCTTCGCCCCGCGCGGCCAGTGCGAATTCATGGGCGATTTTGCCTTTGAATTCCCCATCAAGGTGTTCATGGAACTGATGGGCCTGCCGCACGATCGGATGAGCGAGTTCATGGAATGGGAAATGAACCTGCTCCACAATCATGACCTGTCCAAGATCGCGGAGGCGACGCGTAGCGTGCTTGCCTATCTGGGCGGAGAGATCGAGGACAGGCGGGCCAATCCACGCGAAGACCTCATCAGTTTCGGCGTAAAGGGACAGATCAATGGCCGGGCGCTGACCGACGACGAACTGCTGGGCTTCATGTTCAATCTGTTCATTGGCGGTCTGGACACGGTTTCGACCAATATGGGCCTGCATTTCCGGCATCTGGGTAGCCATCCGCAGGATCAGACCTTTCTGCGCGCCAATCCGTCGGAAATCCCGCACGCCATAGATGAGCTGATGCGGGCTTATGGCGCGGTGACCACCTTCAGAACCTGCAAGAAGGAAACCGAAGTGGCCGGCATCCGCTTCATGCCCGGCGACAAGGTGGCGATGTCGACCACGCTCGCCGGCCGTGATCCGGCCGAGTTCGACGCGCCTGCCGAGGTTCGGCTCGACCGGCGGCCACGGCATGTCGGTTTCGGCTTCGGCATCCATACCTGCGTCGGCATGCATCTGGCGCGGCGCGAGCTGCGGATCGCAATGGAGGAGTTTCTCGCCCGCATTCCCGACTTCCGCATCGCGCCCGGCCATCAGGTGGAATGCCATCTCGGGATGATCCAGCCGGTCGCGCTGCCGCTGGTGTGGACGCCCGCAAGCTGAATGGCGGGAGGCGTTCGCCTTGTGGCGGACGCCTCGCCCGACATCAGAGGTCGAGACAGGCCTCTTCGAAATCGAGCCGGGGGTTGCGGGGAAAGAGCCCGGTGGGGTCGCCATAGCCGATATTGCACAGGAAATTGCTCTTCCACCGGCCGTCCGGGAAAAATTCCGCATCGGTGCCAGCCTGATCGAAGCCGGACATCGGGCCGCAATCCAGGCCTAGCGCCCGCGCCGCCATGATGAGATAGGCGCCTTGCAGTGTCGAAGAACGCGCCACTGTGTCCGCGATCAGCGCGTCCTTGCCCTCGAACGTGCTGCGCATGTCGTGGGAGGGGAAAAGTTTGTCGTAAAATTCGTAGAACCGGGTATCGCCTGCAATGATCACGGTGCAGGGCGCCTGCATCAACTTGTCCACATTGCCCGCGCTCAGATGGGGTTTGAGGCGCGCCTTCGCGGCCTCCGAGCGGACGAAGACGAAGCGGCCCGGATTGCTGTTTGCCGTCGTAGGCCCCCATTTGGCGAGATCGTACAGGCGTCGGACGGTCTCGTCCGAAAGCGGCCGGGCGCTCCATTGATTATGGGTGCGAGCGTCGCGGAACAGCAGGTCCAGCATGGCGTCTCTGGCAATATCGGGCGTGTCCGGCATGATCGCTCTCTTATCCTGTGGTGGCTTCGCCGATGCCCCGGTCATCCCAGCCTGCAGCTTCGCGTGCAAGAATAGCATCGGCTTCGTCACCCAGCTTCGCCATGTCGGCATGCTCCCAGATGCGATGCGCCCCTGTGGCATAAGCGCGCCCATTGTCCCGATAGAGCAACGCATCGACGATGTTCGCGCGCAGCTTGTCGATGCGGCGGACAACACGGCCGGGCGTGCCCATGACAAGCGAATGGGGTGGAATCACGCTGTCTGGCGGCAGGAAACTGTGTCCGGCGACGATCGAGCCGCGCCCTATGACGCAGCGTTCCATGATGGTCGCGCCGATGCCGATCAGGCAGGCAGGTTCGATGATGCAGCCATGGACCACCGCGCGATGGCCGATGGTGCAATAGTCGCCGATGATCGTGGGATCATCCCAGCCGATATGGACCATCGCATGGTCCTGCACGCTGGCGCAGCGCCCGATCGAAACATAGGCCCGTTCGGAACGGACGACGGCATAGGGCCAGAGGCTGCAATCGTCGCCCAGCCGCACATCGCCGAACAGGCGGGCGGTGGGATCGATATAGGCGGGAGTCCTCATGGGATCAGCGGGTGATGACGATCTTGCCATGGGGACTGCCGGCCTGCGCCGCCCAGGCGTCGGCGGCATCGGCAAAGGCATAGCGGCGCGTGTCGACGGTCAGGCCCTGTGTCATCGCCATGGCGATCAGCCGGTCATAGGCGGCGCGGCGCTCGCTGGCCGGCAGTTGTCCGGTGCCGACGCCGATATGGCTGCGGAAGACGAGATCGCGCAGGGACAGCGTGACCGTTGGTCCGGCCTGCACACCGATGCTCGTCATGCGCGCGCCGGGCCGCGTGGCGCGCATTGCCGCTTGCGCGGGTGGACCATAGATGATGTCGAGCACGACGTCATAGCCGCCTTCCGAGACCGCTTTCAGCGCCGCCTCGTCATCGCCCTCGCCCAACAGGGCGATCGCATCGGCATGACCGGCGGCCTGCATGGCCTCCAGCCGTTCGCGGCCGCGCGCCGCCGCCACGACGCGGCCCGCGCCCAGCAGCCGGGCGACCTGCGCGCCGATCTGCCCGACAGGGCCGGTCGCGCCGAGAATGAGGACGGACTCGCCCTTCGCGATCCGCGCCTCTTCCAGAGGGATCAGCGCGCCGGTGCCGGAGATGGCGAGGGCGATCAGCTGGTCGTCGGAAAGGCCGTCGGGAGCAGGCCAGATTTCCTCCTCGGCCACAAGCGTGCGTTCCGCGATCGCGCCGAAGGGCGGCCTGCTATGGCCGAAGTAGACGCGGCTTCCATCATCCAGATGCCCGACACCCTCGCCGCCGGGCACATAGGGCGCATCGACGGGACCGAAAAAGCCCTTCGCGCGCATGAGGTCAGTGGGTCCGATTCCGGCGGCCGCGACGTCGATGACGCGATGGCCGGGCTGCGCGGTCGGTTCGGGATGATCGGCCAGCGCGAAGCCGCCATCGCTGTCGATCAGGGCGGCCCGCATGGCATTCCCCTATGGTAGTGATGGATGCGGCCTGGCCGCGGAAAAGAGAGGGTCGCCCACTGGGAAAGGGGCGACCCTTTTTTCGACCTCAATAGGCGCCCGGCGGAGAGATCGGATCGGCGCCGGTCAGGTTCCGGCCATAGATTTCATAGCCGATGGTCGGGATATTCTGGATGTGCCGCAGCGCCATCGAAATGTCCCGCCAGTAGCGGTTGATCGGCTTGTCCAGTGCGAAGCCCGAAGAACCGGCCTGGAACATCAGCGACTCGCTGGCGCCATGAACCAGTTCGATCATCTGCGCGCCGCCTGCGCGCTGCTTCGCCTTTTCCGCCAGGGTGAATTCTTCGCCCAGACCGACGCGATCCAACTTGGCAGTCAGGTCGAACAGGATCAGCTTTGCGGTGTCGATCATCGCCGCCGCCTCGCCCAGATCGCGCATATAGGCGCCTGACTTGGTGCGCGGGCCGATAATCGTCGTCAGCACCGGCTTTTTGGGAGCCTCGGCGGTGACGATCTCCAACATGGCCTCGACCGCGCCGATCAACTGAGCGATGCCCGTGGTGCGGACGACCGGGACGGCGGGCAGCAGATCGGAGGGCGCGCCGAAATGGCGCTTGGTCCGGTCGATCTGGCCGGCGCGTTCATCCATCAGCACCATCTGGGCTTCGGGAATGAATACATCCTTGGCGACCGCCGTGTCGGAGCCGGTGCCCTGCATGCCGGAAACGAACCATGTGTCCTGGATGGTCATGCTGTCCATCGGCAGATAGCACATGCTGATGCCCGGAACGACCGGGCCGTCATACCCCTCCAGCACGACGCCCTGTTGCGCCCAGTTCGACTGCCGCGACCCGGACATATAAGGCCATGAGCCGTTGATGATCCAGCCGCCGTCAACCTTGCGGGCCTTGCCGGGCGGGTTGTAGGCGCCACAGACCGGCTGGGGACCGTCGCCGAACACAGCGTCCTGCACGCCGTCGGGCGCAAGGCTGGTGATCCAGCTTGTGCCGTTGATGATCTGGATCACCCAGCTGATCGCCGGATCGCCCTTGGCGATTTCCATCTGCACCCGGCAGAAATCTGTCGGGGAAAGGCCCATGCCGCCCAGCCGTTGCGGCAGCAGCATGCGCAGGAAGCCTTCTTCCTTCAGCATTTTGTCGACAGCGGGCGTGGGGCTGCGCCGCTTTTCGCCCTCGGGCGCTTCGCCCTGCA
This sequence comes from Sphingomonas sp. SKA58, assembly GCF_000153545.1. Lineage (NCBI taxonomy): Bacteria > Pseudomonadati > Pseudomonadota > Alphaproteobacteria > Sphingomonadales > Sphingomonadaceae > Sphingomonas > Sphingomonas sp. SKA58. The sequence continues at coordinate 448,272 of NZ_CH959308.1, read as the reverse complement.
GGAAAGCGCGCAAGCTGCGCGCCTTTTCCACCATCGCGTCAGCGACAGCCTTTTCGGCAAAACCGCACTGGATCTCATTATCCACCTTGGGGGCAGTAGCCATCAGTTCATCCTTTCTCATGTTCGCTATGGTGTCCGGCGATCTGCAATGCCCAGTCGCACAATCGATCGGGGGCGCTGTTCCAGATGGCCAGCCAATCCGGGGTGGCGGGAATGATGAGCGTGCTCAGTTGCAGGCGGACCATGGTGTCGCAGAAGGCGTCCCGGTTGATCCGCTGGCCGATCAGGCTGTCGAAATGGTCGAAGACGGGCGCTAGCGCACGCTGGACGGCGGCCTTGTGGCGGCCGAAATGACTGCGCAGGAAATTGAGATGGAAGGCAGGTTCGACCTCGAAAATGCCTTCGGGCGAACGCTCGATCGTAAAGCGGCCGTAAAAGCGCATCACCGCGCGAAAGCGCTCGATCGGTTCGGCGATGCCTTCGCCCGATTCCACAATGCCTTTTTCAAAGCTGCTGCAAACATATTCGCTAAAGGCCGCCAGCACTTCTTCCTTGGACGCGAAATAACGGTAGAGCGTGCCGCGCGAAACGCCGCTGCTTTCGCTGATGTCGCTCATCGACAGGCGCCGCGCGCCGATGGAGTTGATCGCGCGCAACGTGCCGTCCATGATCTTCTGGACGCTGCCGGACTGATCCGTCGCGACGATTTCACTCCAGTCGGTGTGCGGCATCAATTTCATGTCTGGGCTTCCATCTCGGCGAGGTTGTGCGGAACGCTGACATAGCCCGGTAGATGCTGACCGCCATCCACATTGATCAGCTCGCCATTGACGAAGCGCGACATCTCGGACGCCAGGAACAGGACGACCGGGCCGATGTCCTTTTCGGGATCGCCCGCGCGTTTGAGCGGGTTGCTGGCTGTCGCCATCTCAAGAAAGCCGGGGACGTTTTCCGCGAGGTCTGCAAACACCTGCCCCATGCCGGTCGGCGCGATGGCGTTGGTGCGGATGTTGAAGCGTCCCCATTCGACCGCGGCGGTCCGGGTAAGCCCCAGGATCGCACCCTTGTTCATATTATAGTCGGCGTGGAGCCAGGCGCCGGTCTGAGCGTCGATCGAATAGAAGTTGATGATTGAACCGCCGCCGCGCGCTTTCATATGCGGGAAGGCGGCGCGCATGGCCCACCAGCTGCCCCAGGTACCGATCTCCAGCGTCCGCTGGAGCATCTCGTCCGTCTTCTGTTCGAGGAGGACGTTGGGCGAAAGCTGCGACGCGTTGTTGACCAATATGTCCAGCCCGCCAAATTCGCTGACGGCGCGCTCGATCATCGCCTCTACTTCGGTCTTGACGCCCATGTCGGCGGACATGCCGACGGAGCGGACGCCGAAGCTTTGCGTGATGTCCGCGGCGACCGTTTCAGCGGCGGCGCCATCCCGGCCGGTGATCAGGAGATGCGCGCCCGCCTGTGCAAGGCAGCGGGAAATCCCGTAACCCAGCCCCTTCGCGCCGCCCGTGACGATTGCGACCTTGTCCTTCACCAATCCCGTCACGCTGCCACTCCTGTCATCTGCTCGCTCAGGGCACGGTCCATGTCCATGCGGTCCTGGCAATAGTCTTTCGTGAAAACATAGCCGCGGATCGCTCCGTCCGCGTCTTTATAATGATATTTCAGCCCGCGCTCGTCATTGGCGACTTCCTGCCATTGCCCGTCCACGCCGACAGGAGCGGGCAGCAGGACGACAGGATAGGCGGTGGTCTTGACCTGGACCGACAGCGGCGGGAAGCGGATGTCCGTCGGCGTGCCCAACGCACTGGGCGCGATGGCGCGGGCCGCCGCCATGATCGGGGTGACATAGGCCGCCAGTCCCTGCGGATATTCGGCGCAATCGCCGATGGCATAGATGGCGGGATCGCTGGTGCGGCCGGTCTGATCGACCTTGATGCCGCGCGCGACCTCCAGCCCGGCCTCCTGCGCAAGCGCGATATGCGGGCGCAACCCGACGGCGGACAGAACAGCCGCAGCCTCAATCACCAGGCCGTCGTCCAGTTCGGCTCTGATCCCCTTTCCGCCCTTGTGGATGGCCAGAACCTTGCGGCCCAGATGCCATTCAACGCCCTTTTCGGCCAGCGCGTCGCGGATCATCTGACCAACGCCCGGCGGCACGAGTTGGGCGAGGGGATGGCCGAGCATGTCGACGACCACCGGCTGATAGCCGCTTGCGGACAGATCGTTGGCAAATTCGGTGCCGACAAGGCCGCCGCCCATGACTAGCACGCGCGCGCCACCAGGCAGGGCCTCGCGAAAATCGCGATAATTGTCCAGATTGTTGACCGCGAGCGCGCGGTGCGCGGCGTCCCCATCGATCGGCGGGCGAACCGGATCGGCGCCTAACGCCAGCACCAGCCGATCGTAGAAGATCGGCCCGCCGGTCGTCAGGACGGCCTTGTCCTGCCGGTCGATCGCTTCGACGATACGGCCGGCCCGAAGGTCGAGCTTCAACTGCGCGACCATCTTTTCCGCCGGCGTGGTGATAAGCGTATCGGCAACCTTGCCCTTGGCGAGTGCGGTCGACAAAGCGGGCTTGGAGTAGAAATGCCCGTCATCCTGCGTGACCAGCGTCAGCCGGGCGTCCGGCGCGAGCTTACGAAGCTCACGCAGAACGCCATAGCCGGCAAGGCCGCTGCCGACGACCACGATATGCGGGGTTCCCGTCACCTAAGCCGCTCCGGTCAGAGGAAGATGGCGAAGTTGGACATGCCCAGCGTCGACTGGTCGACGATGATTTCACGGCTGGCCAGCTTGTAAGCACCGTCGACCAGCCGCCAGATGTCGCGGCGTTCGGCGCTGATCGTCTCGTTATCCGGATTGTCCAGGCGGCTGCGCTCGACATAGAGGTAGCTCACCACCTCGTACTCGCCAGCCGTTTCGCTCTCGGCGACGCGGACATTGGTGACGAAGCGGCGCGTGCGCGATGGTGGATCTTCGGCCCAGGCGCTCTTCGCCAGGCGACCGGTCCGCATCAGGATGGAGCCGTAATTCTCGTCGAAATGCTTCATCGTGCGCACCACGTCGCGGTCCTTGTTCGGGCCGTTGCGGGTGAGCCGAAGAGGAGCGGTGTAGCTCAGATCCTGTTCCAGATGGGCCACCCAGTCGTCGAACCGGCGTTCGTCGAGCGCGGCGGCTTCGTCATAGAGGGTTTCGAGCAGGCGGTTATAGACTTCCGACCCGAGCGGCACCCGCTTGGTGGAAACAAGACCGCGCAGCACGCTGGTCTTGTCGATGGCGGCGGTCGCGTAGTTCACCATGATATCTGTCCTCTCTCGTCGCGACGGCTCAGGCTTCGGCCATCAGATTATAATAGGCCATCCACCAGGCCCATTGCGTGTCGTCCTTGGTGAAGCCAGGATAGAGATCGCCGCCGCCGACCCAGCCTTCGGGACGCTCATGGCCGTGCAGCGCCTGATACTTAAGCGTGACGGTCTTGCTCATATGACCACGCGAGTTGCGCATGATGTGCGGCCAGGTATCGGCGTCATCCTGCTCGATCGTGCCCGATGTGCCGGTCGACCAGATGGCGTTCTGGAGCATGTCGCGCTTCACATCTTCCGGCGCATCCTTTTCCGCGAAGATGAAGTTCACGAACTCCACCTTGTCCGGCCCCTTGGGCACATAGGTGTGCAGCGACAGAGCGCCCGAGGCGCCGCCATCCGTGCGGGGGGCGAAGATGAAAGCGATCAGGATGTTGGGGAACATGCCGCCGACCTGGGGCGGGATGTTGGCCAACTGCTTGACCTGGTCCTCCGACAGATTCTTGAAAAGCTGTGGGATCAACTCCTTGGTGATGCCCGGCGGCGGCAGCAGGTGGAGCCGCTCTTCGGTCGACTTGCCTTCGAAGCTGACGTCGGCGAACATCTTGAAGGTCTGGGCCGCCTCCAGGCAACGCAGCGTATGGCCCTGCGGCACCGAAAGGTCGACGCCATACATGCCCGGCGCGGTGTCATAGATCGACTCGGCCGTGCCTCCCATGATGCCGCCTTCCATCAGCGAACGATGCAGGGTCAGGGTATGGAAGCCGTCCGATCCGGACTGTTCGCCGGGAATCTTCCAGTTGCACGGCAGCACGAAACGCTGTGGCGGGCCAAGCATCTCAAGGCCATTGTCCGTACGGCAGAAAAGCTGATCGAGATAGAATTTGGCGTCGCCCAGATAATCCTCGAACGACAGATCCTTGTTCCAGGTGGCGAAGATCAGGCCACCATAGAGATGGACCCGGGCCTTTTTGAGCCCCAGTTCATCCTTGGAGCGCTTGTTGCCGTGCATCTGCTCCTTTTCGATCGGGGCGCCGATGAAGCTGCCGTCCGCGCGGAAGGCCCAGCCATGGTAAATGCAGCGATGAGCGTGGGCATTGCCCGCTTCGGCCGTGCACACCTTCATGCCGCGATGGGGGCAGACGTTCAGCAAGACGTGGATTTCGCCGCTGCGGTCGCGCGAGACGATCACATTGTCTTCGGCCATGTCGCGCATGACATAGTCGCCGGCCTTGGGAATTTCCGATTCATGGCCAAGGAGCAGCCAAGTGCGGGCGAACACGCGCTCCATCTCCAGCTCATACAGCTCCTTGTCATTCATCACGCGCAGCGACACCTCGTTCATGTCGCGGTTGATGAGATCGTCAAGCGTCGTTCCGTCGCTCAGCGTCAGCCCGGCATTGTGCAGCATCTTGCTCTCCTGAAGAATTTCCTTGATTGAGTCGTGTTATACATATTGAACTAAATCTGTTCAAGATGTAATGTGCGATCAAGAAGAAGGAGAGGCAGGATGAGCCAGAAACTGAAAGTGGTAATCGATAAGGCGGCATGCTGCGGCTATGGCGTGTGCGCCGAAATTTGCCCCGAAGTGTACAAGCTTGACGCCAATGGCATCGTATATGTTGACGACGAAATCGTTCCCGAAGGACTGGAGGAGCAGGCCCGGGAAGGCGCCGAGGCCTGTCCGCAGTCCGCCCTTGCTGTCGAAGCCGCCTGAGTCGACCCGAGCATGCGCGGGTACTGGGCGCGGATGTCCTGTCACAGGATAGGTTTTCGGCGCCCATCCGCTGATGCACGGTCTTTTGACAAGCAGAGGAGAGGATCGCTTTGATGGGGCAGGCCGAGATTTTATACACACCGTTCACGATGGGCTCGCTGCACCTGCGCAACCGGTTCGTGATGGCGCCGATGACGCGCAATTTCTCGCCGGGCGGCATCCCCTCGGACGGCGTGGCGGGCTATTATCGACGACGGGCCGAAGCCGATGTAGGCCTGATCATTACCGAAGGGGTGGGCGTGGACCATCCCGCCGCCGTGGGACGTGAAACCATGGGGGGTGGTGCTTCGCCCGTCCTGCATGGCGACGAAGCGCTCGCGCGCTGGCGCACCATCGTGGACGGCGTGCATGCGGCGGGCGGCCTCATCATCCCTCAGTTGTGGCATCAGGGCGTCATACGCGTGCCGGGCACGGGCTATCATCCCGATGCGCCCTCGGCGCGCCCCTCGGGCATTTGGGGGCCGACCGACAGGGCGATGGTCTCTCCCGACTATCTGGAACAGGTGCGCACGCCCACCACCCCGCTGACCGAAAGCGAGATCGGCGACCTGATCGCCGCCTTCGCCCGCAGCGCAGCCAATGCGAAGGCGGTGGGCTTCGATGGCGTGGCCCTGCATGGCGCGCATGGCTATCTGATCGACAGTTTCCTGTGGCGCCATACCAATGTGCGGGACGACCGCTGGGGCGGCGGGATCGCTGAGCGGGCGCGCTTCGCGGTCGAACTGATACGGGCGATCCGGGCCGTGACCGCGCCCGACTTTCCGGTCATCTTCCGCTTCTCCCAGTGGAAGCTGCAGGATTATGACGCGCGCAATGCGGAGACGCCGGCGGAACTGGAAGCGATGCTTGCTCCGCTCGTTGAGGCGGGGGTGGATATATTCGACGCCAGCACCCGCATTTTCACGGCGCCGGCCTTCGAGGGTTCCGACATGGGGCTGGCGGGTTGGATCAGGAAGCTGACTGGCAAGCCGACCATAGCGGTCGGCGGCGTGGGCCTCAGCAAGGATCTGCAATCCTCCTTCGCGCAGCCGACCGTCATGACCAACAATCTGGCGCTGGTGGCCGACAGGATGGCGCGGGGTGAATTCGACCTGATCGCGGTCGGCCGCGCCCTCCTGATGGACGCGCAATGGGTGGCGAAGATGCGCGATGGCGGCGCGGTCAATCCGTTCCGGCTGGACGCCTACGCCACGCTTGACTGACGGAAGGACGCTCCGGCATGGGCCGGGGCGTCAATGGCTGTCCGCTGCGGCATAGACCTGGATGCGCGCGATATTGGTGCGTTCGGACTGCTGCGCGATGACGGCGACGGCTTCGGCAATGTCGCGGGGTTGCATCGGCGGGATGAAGCTGTCCCAGGACGGCTGCCCCCTGGCCTTCATATCCTCGAAAATCTCGGTGCTGGTCGTGCCCGGCGCGACGATCCCTACCTTGACGCCCGATCCGGCAAGCTCGACGCGAAGACAGTCGGTAAAGGCCTCCAGCGCGCGCTTGAGGCCGCCATAAACGCCCACGCCGGGTGCGGTGATGTTCGCCCCGATGCTGGATATATTGATGATCTGGCCTTTGCCGGCCGCCTTCATTGTCCGCGCGAAAAGGGTGCTGGCGCGCACCACTGCCTCATAGTTGATCGCGATCATGGGGCGGAGTTGGTCGAGGTCGAATGCGTCGATCGGCGCGGCATGCAGCATACCGGCATTGTTGACCAATATGTCGGCCCGGCTGAATCGACCAAAGACGAAATCGTGCAACCTTTGCGGCGCGTCCGGATCCGCCATATCGGCTGCGTAGGCCGTGCTGCCACGGCCCAGTTCATCGGCCAGTGCGGTGAGGCGATCGGCGCGGCGTGCGACCAGCACCAGGGTTGCGCCCGCTTCAGCAAGCGCACGGGCGCTGGCCGCGCCGATGCCCGACGATGCGCCGGTGACGATGGCGATTTGCCCTTCCAGATTCTCCATGACGTGGTGTCCTCTTCCCAGATCAGACGAGACGGACGAGCCGCTTGCCGTCGTTTTCGCCGCGATAAAGACCGGCCAGCGCGTCCGGGCAGGCCTCGATCCCCTCCAATATGTCCTCGCGCCATGTGAGGCGGCCCTGCGAGATCCATGTCCGCAATTGGGCCGTCGCTTCGGCATAGCGATCGAGATGGTCGAAGATGACGAAGCCCTCCATGCGGGCGCGCTTGACCAGCAGATGCCGTTCGACGCGCGGCCCCATCGGCCATGGATCCCAGCGGTCGATCGATGCCGTTCCGCACACTATGACGCGCGCGCGTTGGGCCAGATGCGGCAGAACCGAATCGCTGATCGCCCCTGCGACATTGTCGAAATAGATGTCGATGCCCTCCGGCGCGTGCTCGGCGATCGCTGCCTCCACATTCCCGGCATGATAATCGACGGCGTGGTCATAGCCATATTCCTCCACGCAGCGCCGCACCTTGGTCGGCCCGCCCGCGATTCCGATCGTGCGGCAACCCAGGATGCGGGCGATCTGGCCGACGGCCGAACCGACGGCGCCGGCCGCCGTCGATACCGCGATGGTCTCGCCCGCGCGGGGCTGGCCGACGAGTGTGAGCGCGAGATAGGCCGTCATGCCGTTGATGCCCAGAATGCCGAGCGACGCCCGCATCTCGGCCGCGGTGGTGCGCTGCACGACCTGATCGGCTGCGACGCAGGCATAGTCCTGCCAGCCGAACCAGCCGGATACATGCTCACCGACAGTATAGTCGGGATGTGCGGAGGCCACGACCTCGCCCGAGGCAAGGCTGCGCATGACCGAACCGATGGCGACGGGCGCGGCGTAATTGCCTGCATCGGCGATCCAGCCGCGCATGGCGGGTTCGATCGAGAGATAATGATTCCGCACCAGGATCTGGCCCGGCGCAGGCTGTTGGATCGGCGCATGCCCGATCGCGAAATTTTCCGCCTGCGCGATTCCCGCCGGACGCGACGTCAACAGGACCTGACGGTTGAATTCAGTCATCCAGCCCCGCCTTGACCATGGTGAATTTCCGACGGGAAATCTTCCAGCCGTCCGATGTGCGGACCAGGCAATCGTCATAATAGCCGGACGCGCGATGGGTGACGCCGCCTTGGGCCGCCTCCGGCAGGATTGCGTCGACATAGCTGCGCGCGTGCACTTGGTCGTCGCGCTTCTCTATCACGATATTGGTGATGCGGTGCAGCGTCGGCCCCATGTGGCGGTGCGCATCGGCCATATATTCGGCGATTTCGCGCGGCCCGCGCCAATGTCCGAAGCTGCCGTAATCGGTCTCGCAATCCTGGGCGAAGCAGGTCCGGAAAAGCGGCCAGTCCCGCGTGTCTATGCCGGTGGCGTAACGCAGCAGCACATGTTTGATCGCGCGTTCATCGTCGGCGCCGACGGGCAAGCGTCTCACCAGACTGCCATGTGCAGACATGTTTTCCTCCCCTTGTTTCCCGAAGAAACATAAAGCCCCTTTGGCCAATCTTGCCCGCCAAAGGATAGGATTGGGCGGCATCTTCCCGCGACTCGTCGCGTTTACTTGGCTAGTGTTGAGGCACCCGTTTCTCGCTCCCCGCTATTGCTTAGGCTTAGGCTTAGGCAGGGCATAGGCGATCAACGCATCGCTCGCACCTGACAGCATGGCGCCATGTCCGCCCGCTGCGATGACCACGAACTGTCGGCCGCTGGCATTCGACCAATAGGTGGTGGGGGAGGCGTTGCCGCCCGCCGGCAAGCGCGCCTTCCAGAGCAGCCGCCCGGTGGTGGTTTCATAGGCGCGGAACATATGTTCCTGCGTCGCGCCGATAAAGGTTAGGCCGCTCGCGGTCGCGACCGATCCGCCGATATTGGGCACGCCCATGGGGATCGGCACGAAGGTCGGCAGGGCCAGAGGGCCGCTGTCACGCGAGGTGCCGAACAGCCGGCTCCACACCAGCTTCCCTGTTTTCAGGTCGACCGCGTTGATGCGGCCATAGGGGGGCTGCTGGCACGGAATGGCGAGCGGGGAAAGGAACGGCGCGATATGGGCGGCATAGGGCACGCCCTGCTGGGCGACGGGGCCGCCGACATCGCTCATATGGGCGGCGGTCATCGGCCTGATGCCCTGCCGGTCCGCAACGGCGCGAGGGATCAGGCGGTTATAATTGCAGACCTGATTGTTGTTGACGATCATCAGGCCGCGCCGGAGATCTACCGATACGCCGCCCCAGTCGATGCCGCCCAGATAGCCGGGCCAGGTGAGGGTTGGATGCTCGGTCGACAGCGGGGTCATGTCCCCATCGAAGCGGGCCTGGCGGAAGCGGATGCGGCACATCGCCTGGTCGATCGGCGTCAGGCCCCACATCCCCTTTTCCGTCGGGCGCGGACCGCCAAAATTGGGCATGCCAACCGAATAGGGCTGGGTTTTCGAAAGGCTTTCGCCGGGAACGGCGCCCTGCGGGACGGGGCGTTCCTCCACCGGCAGAATGGGCCTGCCAGTCGCCCGGTCGAGGAAGAAAATTTCTCCGCGCTTGGTCGGCTGGAGCAGGCCGCGCACGCCGCCGGGCAGGTCGACCAGCGTGGGCTGGGCAGGCACGTCATAGTCCCAAAGGTCATGATGGGTCGTCTGGAAGGACCAGCGCACCGCCCCGCTTTCCGCGTCGAGCGCCAGCACGGCGCTGGAATAGCGATCGTCATTCGCGGTGCGATGTCCGCCGAAATAGTCCGGCGTCGCGTTTCCTGTCGGCACATAGACGAGGCCCAGCCTGTCGTCCGAACTCATCGGCGCCCAGCTATTGGGTGTGCCCGGCGTAAAGACGCCGCCGGGCGGCGGCGGGCCGTGATCGTCGGGGCGGCCGATGTCGAAGGCCCAGGAAAAATCGCCCGTGACGGCATCGAACGCCCGGATCACGCCTGAAGGCTCCCTGATTTTCTGACCGTCCATCACCCAGCCGCCCAGAACGAGGCGGCCGCGAACGAGGGCGGGGGGCGAGGTGACGAAATAATAGCCCTTGTCGACCGTGCCCAGTCCCGTTTTCAGATCGACCTGTCCGCCCTGCCCGAAGCCGGGGCATAGCCTGCCGGTGGCGGCATCGAGTGCGATCAGCCGGGCGTCGAGTGTCGCGGTGTAGATGCGTTCGGCGCAATCGCCCTGGGCTTGTGGGACGCGATAATAGGTGACGCCGCGGCAGACGAGGCCATAGACGCCGGCGAGATCGGCCTTGGGCTGGTGCCGCCATAATTGCCGGCCCGTTTCGGGATCGAGCGCGATCACATCATTATTGCCCGCGCACAGGAAAAGGCGATTGCCCACCTTCAGGGGGTTGACCTGAAAGGCAGTGCCCTGCTTGCCATCTGTCAGCTTGCCGGTGTGGTAAGTCCATGCCCTTTCGAGATTGCCGACATTCGCGGGCGTGATCTGGGCCAATGGCGAGTAGCGCGACCCGCCCCGGTCGTTGCCATAGGCGACCCAGTCGCCCTCGGCCGGGCTTGCCGGTCCCGCTCCCCAGCGCGCGCTGGCCGCTGGGGACGAACGATCCGCCCAGAAAGCGCTGCCGATCCCCCCCATGAGGAGCAGCGGAAGAGCCGGCCACAGGACGCGGCCGCCGGGCAGGGGGCGGCCAAGACCGACATGCTGCCGATAAAAGGGGGTGAGCATGTAGAAGCCCATGGCGACGGGCATGGCCAACCGAGGCGCCAGCGCCCAGCCGTCCAGTCCGACTTCCCAGAGCGACCAACCCAGATTGGCGATGAGAAAGGCCCAATAGAGGGTGATCGAGAGCGGCGAACGGCGCCAGCCGAGAAACGCGGTGACAGTCATGACGAGGCCGGACACGCAATACCAGATCGACCCGCCGAGCAGCGCGAGCTGCCCGCCCAGCCAGAGCAGCGACAGACCTGCGAGAAGCAGAAGCAGAACGAACAGCATGTTCAGAAAGCGGCGCATCGAGCTCCCCCTCGGAATCCGGAAAGGCGTGGCAGGAATTCAGGCGGGCAATTGGGCCGCCAGCCAGTCCGGCACATTCATCCGATAGCATTTCTGTTCGTAGAGGCGGCTGATCTTCCAGCCCTGCGCGGTGCGGACGAAGTCGTGATGATACCAAAGGCCGAAGACCAAAGTATCGGTCGTTTCGCCATTGCTGACCGTCATCGGATTGTAGCAGGCGGTTTTGGTCTGCGCCCGGTCGCCGGCGATTTGATATTGGGTGGTGGACACGGCATGTTGAAAGGCGAGAATTGGCGTCAGGCTTGCCGAGAGAAATGCCTTGATGTCCGCAAGGCTTCCGACGACGCCCACCATTTCGGAATAGTCGATCACAGCATCGTCGGTAAAATAGCGGTCCAGCGCGTCCCAGTCGCGCGTATCCACTGCGTAGCAATAGCCTACGATCAGGTCCTGAATTTCGAACCGGTCCGACATCTCCTGCAGGGTCAGTGTCATGGCCTCTCCTCCGTCTCACTCATTCTATAGAATCTCTGCTGGCACAGGGGAGGAGGTTCGCCGCCTTCCATTAGGTAGGTGCCGAGCGCGGTGGCTAGGGGGAAGAAACCACAGCCCTCGGGATCGATCCCGCGGACCGTTTTTTGATCAAGGAGACTATTATGGGCCTCGCCCCGTTCACGGAAGCCGATTTCGTCCTGTCCAAGGAGAAGCGGGCAGACATCACAGCCGGGCTGACCGAGCGGCAGGCGTTCATGGTCAATCACTGGATGGACCTGCATGAAGTCATCAATCGCGGCGATTGGGACGGAATGGACGCATTCTTCAATACCGACACGATGACCTACGACAACCCGAACCGGCCCGACCTTGGCACCTATCATGTGTGGAAGACCTCGCCGCAGGGCCTCTACAAGACCTTCCCGCCCAGCATCTATCGCACGCTGAAGGCGTGGGGACGCGGCGAGGACGAGATCTGCGTGCTGTGCCATCATCATGGCAAGCATACCGGCGGCCCCTATATGGGCGTCCAGCCCACCGGGAACGACCTCAACGTCCTGTGGTTCTCGTGGCTGCGTTTCCGGGGCGACAAGATCGATCACATCTATTCGATCTCCGACGTGCTGACGATGCTGAAGGATCTCGAAGTCATCAACGTTCCCCAGCCCGTCGACCCCTATAAGTGACCGACAGGCCGAACCGGCGCGGCGAGGGCGCGCCGGTTCGGCAAAGGAGGACGTCGGTGTTTGGCATGCAAGGATGAGCAAGGGCATGAAGCGCTCGGTCGAACTGAAGATCGATGTCAGCGAGGCGGCAGCCCTCGGCATGACCGCCCATGTGGCGATCACGGTTCATCTTCCGGATATGACGGCACTGGCCAATCCCATGACCGTCTGCTTCGCTTTTCCCGGCGGTGGCTATTGCCGGCGCTATTACAGCTTCGACATGCCGGATGGGTCGGGCGGCGGGGAAGCGGGTTTCCATTGCGATCGCGGGTGGATTTTCATCGCCTGCGATCATCTGGGATTTGGCGAGTCCACTATCCCGGAAGGCAATGCCCTCAATCTCGATAATGTGGCGGCGGCCAATGACGCGATGGTGCGCCAGGTCATGGCCCGGCTGGAAGCGGGCACGCTCGTCGATGGACTGGACCCGATCGTCGACGCCACATGCCTTGGCATCGGCCAGTCGATGGGCGGATGCTTCACGGTCGTCGCGCAGGGCAATCACCAGACATTCCATGGCATCGGCGTGCTGGGCTATAGCGGCGTCCATACTGTCGTGCCGACCCGGCCGGGCCAGCTGCCCGCCGCGTGGCCGTGGATTTCGCGCCGTTCATCGCTCGATGTGCCGCATGTCCTGAACGCGGCCGCGCTGGCGCAAGCGCCTGGGGTGACGCTGGGCGACGCCGAAGCGCTCCAGGCGGCGGCAAGGGCAGGCGAGCATCCTTTCCAATGGTCCTTCCATCATGATGACGAGCCTGCGGACATCGTCACGCTCGACATGATGGCGTCGGCAGGGCTGGTCGATCCGCTGCCCGAATGGCGTTCGGCGACCACGCCGCCTTGTGGCGTCTACATGGTCGCGCCGGGCGCGGTGGCGCTCGAAGCAGCGGTCATACGCGTCCCCGTGCTGATCGCGATGGGCGAGCGCGATGTCATCCCCGATCCCTTGGGCGAACCCCGGGCCTATAAGAGCGCGGAAGACATCCAGCTCTTCATATGTCCCCAAATGGCGCACATGCATAATTTCGCGCCGACCCGCGTCCGCTTCTGGGAGCGCATTCACAATTGGGGCGATGGCGTCGCGGCGCAGCGGCGACTGGGTTGAGCGCAGCCGCCGATTTCAGAGGCTGAAGCCGCCATCGACGATCAGGGTCTGGCCAGTCATATATTGCGCTTTGGCCGAAGCCAGGAAGGCCACGGCCTCGGCAATATCCTCGCCGCTGCCGAAGCGTTGCAGGGCAATGCGTTTGCGCTGCGTTTCCCAGATTTCCGGCGAATAGAGCGATGTGAGGAACTCTGCGCCAAGCCCGGCGTCGATGATTCCCGGAGCGACCATGTTCGCCCTGATGCCGTAACGGCCTTCCTCCTTGGCGATGGCGCGGCCCAGCGCTTCCATCCCGGCCTTGGGCACGGAGGACAGGGCGTCGCCGGGTGGGAAGCAGTAATTCGCGACTGAAACGACGGTGACGAAATTGCCGAACCCCTGGGCGCGGAAATATGGCAGGGTGGCGGACACGATACGGGTGAAGCCGACCAGTTCGATCTCGATGACTTCACGCCATCGCTCCTCGCTGATCTGGCTGACGAAGGGCTGGGCTATGTCGACCCCGCTGGCGAAGACCATCGTGCCGATGGCGCCGAATTGCTCGACCGTCCTGCGGATGCCGGTCTCTATCGAGGCGCGATCGGAAAGATCGCAGGCGACGGACAGCGTCTCGCAAGAACGGTTCGGCAGGGATGCCGCAACCGCCAACGCCTTGTCCCGGCTGGACCGATAGCCGATGGCGAGCTGATCCCATTCGGTCGACAGGCGTCGGCAGATCGCGCTGCCAAGCCCGCCGGTTCCGCCGACAACGAAGGCCGCGCCTTTCGTCATAGCGGCAGATGAAGTGCGAGGTGGTGGAGCAGGCGATCGGCAAAGGCGTCGTTGCGGTCGCCGGTGAACATATGGCCGACGCCGTGGGCGATCTCGACCTCCAGTTGCGGGGCGAGCGAACGAAATTGCCGGACGCTTTCGTCCGAGACAATCTCGCTCAGTTCAGCTTTCACGAGGACGAGGGGCGATTGCGCGCGGCGCGCTGCGATGATGAGCGCTTCCCCTTCCGAAGGGGGATGCAGAAATTCCGGCGCCGTCGTGCGGGGATCCCAGTGCCAGAACAGGCGTCCATCCGCTTCGCGCATCGATTTGGCGAGACCTGACACGTCAGGCAGGCGGGGCTGGCCAAGATGGGTGTGGAGGACGTCGGCCGCTTCCTCCAGCGATGCAAAACCGGAGTCGCTGGCGCGAAAGAAGCCACGAATGTCATCCACGCCGTCGTCGACCATATAGGGCGCGACGTCGGCGAGCATGATAAGGCGCACCAGATCGGCACGGCGCGACCCACCGACCAGCGCGGATTGGCCACCGCGCGAGGCCCCCACCAGCGCGATCGGCCTGTCGAAGGCCTGGATGATGGACTCGACATCGCGACCATAGGCTTCCAGCAGATAGTCGCCGTCGGCGGCCCATCCGCTGTCGCCGTGGCCGCGCAGATCGAAGGTCAGCCCGTAATAGCCCGCCTGCGCCACCCGCCTGGCAGACCCGGCCCAGGATCGGCGGCTCTGGCCGCCGCCATGGAAGAAGCAGACGGGCGGCGCGGCAGGGTCGCCATAGGCGTCCGCAACCATCTCCAGCCCGTCACCCGGCACGCTTATCCGCGTGGGAACAGTCATGCCGGGCGCCTGCATTACTCAGCGGCGACCGGCGGAACGATTTCCGCGAATGACGGATGCTCGCCGGGACCCTTATAGGCGAATTTGCCGGGTGCATGGTGCCACTTGCCGTCGTTACGGCTCTCATAGGGCGAAGCGACCTCGATCAGCGCGCCGTGCGTGCTCTTGTGGCCGACCCAGCTCCATTTCTGCCAGGTCATGTCCGGATCGTTGAAGGTCTGGCCGCCGCCGGGCAGGTGCAGCCCTTCCGCCTTCAGCTTTTCCATCGCGCCCGGCACGTCGTCGGTCGCGTAGCAGAGGTGGTGGACATGCTCGCCCACTTTCTCGAGGCGATCGCCCATGGGGGTGCCAGGGGCCGGTTGAATGAACTGGATTTCCGTGCCGCCATTGTTGACGAAGGTCGCCCACTTCATACCGGCGTCGTCGCCGCTGGAAAATTCATCATATTTGACGAGGCGCTCTTCCAGCGACGCAGGATCGAGCACGCGCAGGATCTTGGTCCAATCCTCGATAGCCTTGTCCAGATCGCGCACGACCATGCACACATGGGCAAAAGGTCCGCTAGGCATTGATATTCTCCTCTGATCTTTTAAATTTCCACCGTCGCCGTGCCCGAATTGACCGTGCCCCGGCCATCGACATCCAGCGAGAATTCGCAGGTCACCGTATCGCCTTCGATCGCCGCGATCCTGCCCGTCACCACCGCTCGGTCGCCGCCATAAACATTGTCCAGAAAGCGCGAATCCATCGATTTGATCCGCCCGCCCGGGAAGGCGCGCATCAGCATGTTCATCATATAGGCGACGTTGATCGGACCCTGGTTGATGACCCGGTCACCCAGACCCTTGGCCTTCACCACCTCGACATCGAGATGGATGGGATTGGGATCGGCGAGGAACCCCGCCCACTGCTTCATGGCTTGCGGGCTAACGCTCTCGATCGTGAAGGGCGGCAGCGTGTCTCCGACGGCCTGGCTCATGCGGCGAACTCCTTGCGGGGCAATACCCACACATTATCGGTTTCCAGCACCTGCGTTCCATCAAGCAGGTGCAGGCGGAGGCGATAGGTCAGCACGTCCATGACGCCCAGCTTGCGGCTGCGTTTGCGGACCAGGCTGAGTATCTCCCCTGTTACCTTGTAGCTTTCGCCCACCTTCAGCGGCGCATCGAGCCGTACGCCGCTGCTGCCCATCATCGGGCCATCCTCGACATCGAATTCACACGCTTCGCAGACGCCTGCCACCGTCTTGCCCATGGCGACCTGGGTGGCGATATAATAGTAGATGGGATGAGCGCTACCGTCGGTGGCTGGTTCGACGCCGGTCGACCGGCACAGGGCGGCATTCTCTTCCGCCGTGATGGTGAAGACCTTGTCGCCATCGAGCGATGTGCCGGCGGCGTCGGGAGCAGGGGGGAGATCGTCAAGATCGCTCATGGTCTGTCCTTAGAAAGAACGCGGCAGGCCGAGGCTCTCGGCAATTGTGTTGCGCACCATTTCGTTGCTGATCGGCGTCATCCGCAGGATGCGATGGTCGCGCCAGTAACGCTGCATGTCGGTTTCCGCCGAATAGCCCATGCCGCCCAATATCTGGATGCCAAGGTCCGCGGCCTTCACGGCATTCTCCGTGGCGACCATCTTGAGCATATTGGCCTCGGTTCCGCACGGCATGCCGTTGCTCTGCATCCAGGCGACGTTGTAAAGCAACAGCTCGGTCAGCTTCTGCCATGTCGCGATATCTGCGACATAATGCTGCAAAATCTGGAAGCGGCCGATAATGCCGCCGAACGCCTTGCGTTGCAGCATATATTCCAGCGCGTCTTCCAGCACCCCGTCGATCGCGCCCAGACATTGCGCGCCCACCATGATCCGCTCATTATTGAGTGTGGGCAACATCGCATACCAAGCCTGTCCAGGCTCACCCAGTACGTCCTCGTCGGGAACGAAGACATCCTCATAATGAACCTCGCACGATCCCATGGCGCGCATGCCCAGCTTGGGCAGGAGCGAGGCGGTGATGCCGGGCGATTTGGCGTCGACGAAGAACATGGTGAGGCCATGATGCTTCTTCTCGGCATTTTTATCGGTGCGGGCGAGGACGAGCAGCCTGTCGGCCGCCTTTGCCCCCGTGGTCCACATCTTGGCGCCGTTCATCTTCCAGCCGCCGTCGACCTTTTCGGCATGGGTCTTCATCGCGCCCAAAACGTCGGTGCCGCCGTCGGGTTCGGTCATCGACAGCGAGACGCGCAGCTTGCCCTGCGCCATGGGGCGCAGCCAGCGATTCTTCTGCTCCTCCGTGCCGACCGCGCCGATCGTCTTCGCCCCGCCGAAAGATGTGAGGCCCCAAACCCACAGCAGGCCGCCGGCCGTCCGCGCGAATTCGCGGGCGAAGATCATTTGCATCATGACGTCGCCGCCCAGGCCGTCATATTCCTCTGGAATGCCGATCCCGAAAAATCCCTGCTCGGCGATCTTGTCCCAGAGCGCATAGGGATAATTTTCTTCGTCGGCTTCCAGCGCGCGCATCCAGTCCTTGGGCGCTTCCGCATCGACCCAGCGGCGGACAATGTCCCTGAACGCCTGCTGTTCCTCGGTGAGTGAAAAATCCATCGTCGTTCCCGTTAGTGGCACTGCGACTAAGCGCCCGGCAGATTCATTGCGAACCTATCCAACTATAGGGCAGGCCGTCGGCAGAAACTGAACAATTGGTCCACCATCATCCCCAACTGGTCGGGGATAGGCGCGTTTTCGATCGGGTCGCCTTCGCCGCCGATGGTGTTGATGGCGATGCCCAGCGGCGTCGGCCATCCCCGCAGCGCGTGGGTAATCACCCGCAGTTGCTGGAGCGTGGCGACCGCGGCCTGCCAGCCGGCCGCAGTCGCCACGCAGCCGACGGGAAGACCATCGAAATAGCAACGCTCGTCGCGGCTCATATCCTCGACATAATCCAGCGCATTTTTCACAAAGCCGGAGATCGCTCCGTGGTAACCCGGTGAGCCGATGATGACGGCATCCGCCGACCGCAGGATGTCGACATAGCGTCTTGCCGCATCTGGACGATCCGGATTTTCGGGCGCGTAAGACGGGAAGTCGATGTCCGCGCCGGCAAGCAGCGTCGTGCGTGCGCCGCGTTCCTCTGCGATGGCAAGCGCCTTGCGAAGCGCTCGCTCAGTGGAGGAATAGGCGCGCATTGTGCCGCCAATGGCGACGAAATGAAGTTGGGTCATATCAGATCGACAATCCTCCCTCGACAGGGATGACCGATCCGGTGACATAGGCGCCCGCGCGCGAGGCGAGATAGATGGCTGCGCCCGCCAGATCTTCCGGCGTACCGACGCGGCCGCGGGGCACCATCGATTCCACCATCGTGCGCATCTCGTCGGAGGTGATGACGGTCATCTCGGATTCGAAGAATCCGGGTGCGATGACGTTAACGGTGATGTTGTCCCGGCCCAGCCGCTTGGCGAGGCCTTTCGCCATCCAGTGGATTGCGCTCTTCGACGCCTGATAGGCATAATTTTCCTTGGGCCCGACCTTGAGCGCGCCGACAGACCCGATGTTGATGATCGATGCGGGACGCTCCGCCGTGCCGCCCGCGCGGAGCAGGGGCAGAAATTTCCGAAGCGTGAAGAAAGGGGCCTTCAGGTTCAGGTCGATGACCGGATCCCATTCGTCCTCGCCATAATCGTCGATGGGCGCGTCGGCCATGGTCCCGGCGTTGTTCACCAGGACATGCACGGCCTGTTCCCGGGTGGACACCGCCGCGACCAGAGTTTCGATCCCCGCGAGCGTCGACAGATCGGCGACCATGCCGGTGCAGTGACCGCCGGTCGTAGCGGAAATCTCCGCCGCGGCCGCCGTCACCTTGGCCTGCGTGCGGGCACAGATATAGACGGTGGCACCCGCCGCGGCCAGGCCGGTCGCGATATGGCGGCCGATGCCGGCCGACCCGCCGGTGACGACGGCGACGCGGTCCTGTACCGAGAACAGCTCGGCCGCATTCATGCCGGAGCTCCCGCGCCGGAAATCTTCAGAATAAGGTCGGTCGTTCCCTCTGGATCGCCCACCAGCAGGGCGTGATCGCCCGGATGGTCATGGATGGTCCAGCCCAGCTCGCGCGCCCGGTCGTGCATCGCCGTCATCACCGTGACGGCCGCCGCGATATAGTCGACGGGCCGGTCGATCGCCTCCGCACCTACCGGGATGACGCAGGCGGTCGCCTTCATCGGCTGGTCCGACAAATTGTCGAGCAGCCATTTCTCCCGCGCCGGGTCCATGAGATGGGGATGCTCCTTGGCCGCCGCCCGCTGCATTTCATGCACGCCCGACCCTACCGGGCCTTCGCCTGCTTCGAGCATCGCATCCAGCGCGGCGAGCTGGTCTTCCGGGACATAGCCCATGAGGGACCCGATCCGTTCCCCCGAACGGGGCACGATGGCGTCAAGATAGATGATGGATGCGATGCGGTCGCCCACCTCGGCAATTACGCCGGGCGCGACCGTGCCCGCATAGCTGTGCGCGACCAGCACGACGTCGCGCAGATCCTCATATTTGAAGACATTCACGATGTCGCGCACATGAGTCGCATTGCCCACATCGCGGCCGATCAGATGTTCGCGCTCGCCAAAGCCGGTGAAGGTCGGCGTGTAGACCTTGTGGCCTCCGGCCTCCAGAATTTCGCGGACATATTTCCAGGTCCAGCCGCCCATGCCGCCGCCATGGAGAAGTAGGAATGTGGTCATGACGATCAGGCCTCCGCCGGTTCTGTGTTCTGGATGAATTCGGGGAACGGATCGGGTCCCCACAGGAACATGCTGTCCTCCGGTGCATGGTTGGCGGCCGGCCAGTCGACATCATGCGGAATGAAGTCGATATCGGCCGAATATTCGCTGAAACTGCCCCAGGGATCACGCACATAATAGAAATAATTGGCGCCCAGCACATGCTGGCCCACGCCCCAGTTGGGGCCATAGCCCGCCCGGGCCATGGTCGCGCCGCCCAGGCCCACTTCCATCACCGACCCGACGTCCCAGCTATTGTGATGCATGCCTCGCCGATCGGACAGGACGAGGGCCAGCAGGTGATGATCGCTGCCATGGGGGCCGTGCAGGAAGGCGACGGCCGGCTCGCTCTTGTCGGACAGGCGCAGGCCGAGCGTCTTCTCATAGAAGTCGATCGCGGCATTCACGTCGGTCGCGAAGATCGCGAAATGCGAAAGGCGGCGGGGGTGAACCTTGGGCGCTTTGCTGTTAGGGATCGCGCCGGATTGGCCCGGCGCCGCGCTGACGAAAGTGAAATGGCTCTTTTCCGATGGCGTCGCCTTGTCTGCGACGCGGACGTTGATCGGCAGGCCATCGAAGCCTGCGAACCAGATGCCGTCGGCTTCCGCGCCTTCGGGCGGATCGATCCGTGTGATGCCGCAGCCGTCGAGATGAGCGGCAAAGGCGTCCGCTTCGTCCGGATAGATGCCGAAGCTCAGATAGCGCAGCCGCTTGGCGTCGCCGCCCTGGCTCAGCACGGCCCAGCGATGCGGATTGCCGACCGCATATAATTCCAGCGTGTCATCCCGCTCGCGGACGTCGAGCCCGAAGAGCGTGTAGAATTTCCGCGCGGCTTCCAGATTGGGCACTTCGACCGCGAAATGATCGATGGAATGGACGCCCAAACTATTGGCGCGGCGTCCCGACGGGCTGTTTTGGTTCATCCTTCCCTCCTTGGCTGGCCAGGCGCCGACAGAACGGCGCCCGGCCTTTCGATCATGCTGCCTTGATGGGGTTCACCAACAGGCCGATCTTCTCGATTTCCACTTCGCACACATCGCCATCCTTCATGAACAGCGGAGGCTTGCGGGCAAGGCCGATGCCCGACGGGGTTCCCATGACCAGAACGTCGCCCGCTTCCAGCGTGAAGCAGGTGGAGAGGAGGGCGACCGTGTCCACGACATCGAACACCATGTCGGAGGTGTTCGCGCTCTGCACCACCTGGCCGTTGAGACGGGTTTCGATTTTGAGGCCGGCGCCGCCCGCAGGCAGCTCGTCGGCCGTTACCAGCCAGGGACCGAAGGCGCCGGTATCGTCGAAATTCTTGCCGACCGTCCACTGCGGCGTCTTGAGCTGATAGTCGCGGATCGAACCGTCGTTGAACACCGAATAGGCGACGATATGCGAGAGCGCGTCGTCCTTGCTGATATCCTTGCCGCCCTTGCCGACGACCGCGACCATTTCCGCCTCATAATCGAGTTGATCGGAACAGGGCGGTTTGATGATCGGTGCGCCATGGCCGATGAGGCTCGAATTGAAACGGCCGAATATCGTCGGGAATTCGGGCACGGTGAATCCGCCTTCAGCCGCGTGATCCTTGTAGTTGAGACCTAGGCAGAGGATCTTGGGCGCCTTGACGAGGGGCGGCAGGAAAGTGAGGTCTTCAACCTGCACTTCCTCGCCCTCTGCGCTGACTTTCGCGCCGGCATCCGTCAGGGCGCTGCCGCCGCTGGCGATCAACACATCCAGATCATAGAGGGCAGCGTCGCCGAACAGCGCCTTGACGCCCGCGCCCGTGTCCACTGCCAGACCGACCGCGCCGTTCTTCGTTACCTTGGCCAACCGCATATGCAAACCTCCTGAGAATCTGTCCCACCCACTGAACCGAAGGCATGGGATTGAATGAAATATATTTCAAGCTATAAAATACATCCTGTCGAATTGCCATGGGTGGCGAAGCTGATATAGTTGTTGCGATGATCAAAAAGCTGAGCCTGACCGAACGCGCCTACCGGCAATTGCGCGACGATCTCCTGACCTGTCGGCTGGTGCCGGGCGCGAAAATCAACATCAAGGATATTACGGAAACGCAGGGCTTCAGTCTCGGGGCGGTGCGCGAAGCCCTGTCGCGGCTTACGTCCGAGGGCTTCGTGACGCAGGACGATGCGCGGGGATTTCGGGTGACGCCGATATCGATCGGCGATTTGACCGATCTGGTCAGGGTCCGCAGCGATATTGAGGGGCAATGCCTCCGCCGCGCGATCGAGAAGGGAGGCCTGGACTGGGAAGCCTCTATCGTCAGCGCGGCCCATAAGTTGGGCAAGACCCCGACCCGCGACCCGCGAGAGGCGGCCCGTCTGAACGAGGATTATGCCGACGCCCATGCGGCCTTCCATCACGCCCTGGTCGCCGCGTGCGACAGTCCATGGTTGCTCAAGATGCGCGACTGGCTCTATGCCCAGTCGGAACGCTATCGCTATCTCACCGTGCCTTTGGCCCATGGCGACCGGGATCTGGTTCATGAACATGCGCAGATCGTCGACGCGGCGCTCGCGCGGGACGCCGACCGCGCCGAGGCGCTGCTGACGGACCATTTGATGGCGACGGCGCGGCTGCTGATCGACCCGCAGAATGCGCGGGGCGGGACCGATATCGAATGGGCGGCTGGCGCGGATCGGGCCCTCTGATCCCATATCAGCTCTGCCGGTTCTGACCGGTGCCACCGCCGCTGGCGGGCATCAGCATGTTGCTCATACCGCCATCGACCAGCAGGTCGACACCGCTGATGTGGCTTGCATGAGGGCCGATCAGAAACAGGATCGCCTGCGCGACATCCTCGGCCACGCCAAGTTTGCGCAGGGGAATATTGGCTTCCCGCTGGTCGCGCCGCGACGGATCTTCATATCCCGCAGCGGTCATCGGCGTGTAGGTGGGGCCGGGCGACACCGTATTGCATCGGATACCGTCCGGCCCCCATTCGATGCTGAGCTGGCGTATCATCATCAACAAGGCGGCCTTGCTGGAGGAATAAAAGCCAAGCGCGGGCGTAGGCTGGGTGGCCGACATGGACGCGGTCGCGACGAAGGCGCCCTTGCTCTCCTTCAGGTGCGGATGGGCGGCCTTGCCGAGCAGCCAGGACGAGCGGGTGTTGATGGCGAAGATGCGATCGAAATCGCTGATCGGCAGTTCAACCAGCGCGCCGCCCATGATGATGCCGGCATTGCTGATCACGGCGTCGATCCCATCCATATGCGCGAGCGCCGCCGCGACAATCCGGTCGCCGCAATCCGGTTCGGCCAGATCGACCACGCAGGTCGCGGCGGCGGGGCCGACCGCATCGGCCACCACCTGCAGATTGGCGGCATCCCGATCCGCGAGCAGCATCCGATGTTCACCCGGAATCATCGACCCGGCCGCCAGCAGTTCGGCGCAGGCTCTGCCGATGCCGCTTGCAGCACCCGTGATGATCACCCGCATGTCACTCTCCCTACACTTTCATGGCGTCGATGCGCCGTGTTTCAGTCCTTCAGGCCCAGTTCGTCCATCAACGCGCCGCGCAGCTTGAACTTCTGGATTTTCGATGCCGACATCGGCCATTCGTCGATGAAACGGATATGCCGCGGAACCTTGAAGGAAGCGAGGCGCTGCCGGGCATAGGCGATGAGCTCCTCCGCCTCGACCTCCACATCGCCTTCGCGTTCGATGTAGGCCGCGGGGATTTCCGCCAGCCGCTCGTCCGGCAGCCCGACGACCTGCGCGAGACGAACCGCCGGATGGGTGGCCAGCACCGCTTCGACCTCGGCCGCCGCGACATTTTCCCCGCCCACTTTCAGCATATCCTTAAACCGGCCGTGGAACATGACGTGGCCATGTTCGTCGATCGAGCCGATATCGGCGCTATGATACCAGCCATCGGCATCGAGCGCCTCTGCGGTCTTCTGCGGGTCCTTGTAATAGCCGTCGAACAGATTGTAGCCGCGAATGAGGATTTCGCCGCGTTCGTCCACGCCCTTTTCCTCGCCGGTTTCGGGATCGACGATCTTCATCTCTATGCCCGCAAGGGGGAAACCAAGTTTCTTGAAGCCCATTTCCGGTTCCATCGCATAGCCGCCCGTGGTGACGATGCCGGTCGCCTCGGTCATGCCCATGGTGCCCACTTGGAGCATGTTTGGGGCTTTCTCCCGATAGGCCTGGCCTACGCGATCAGGCATGAAGGCGAAGCAGCTATTTTGCAGGCGCACCGACGACATGTCGGTCTTGGCCCAGTCGGGATGGGTGATCATGGCCTGATGGAAAGTGACGAAGGGCAGGAACATCATCGTCACCCGTTCATCCTCGATCTGCCGCAGACTCTCCCCGGCATCGAAATGCGGCTGGCCGATGAAGGTGCCGCCCACGTCGATCGCGCCCAGCATGCAGAGCATCGCAGCGATATGGAATAAAGGCAGCGGCGACCAGGCGCGCTCGTCGGGCTGGAAGGACCAGCGATAGCGAGCGAGATTCGATGCCTCTCGAGTGACGGCCTCATGGCTGAGCAGGCATCCTTTGGGGTTGGCCGATGTCCCTGACGTATACAGGATCATCGCGGTGTCGCGGACCCTGACGGTCAGACGGGATGCATGTATCTCTGCTTCCTCCACTTCCTGCACCGCCGCATCGAAGGTTGCCTGATCGACGAAACCGGGGACCGAACGGCCACCCAGCATCACGATCCGCTTGAGCAGAGGCGCGCCCGCAAGCGTGAGTGAGGAGGAGTCCGCGGCATCGGGCAGGTCGGGGAAAG
Organism: Sphingomonas sp. SKA58; assembly: GCF_000153545.1. Lineage (NCBI taxonomy): Bacteria > Pseudomonadati > Pseudomonadota > Alphaproteobacteria > Sphingomonadales > Sphingomonadaceae > Sphingomonas > Sphingomonas sp. SKA58. The sequence continues at coordinate 423,807 of NZ_CH959308.1, read as the reverse complement.
CCTCAACCAGCCGTCGACCGAAATCGATATGCTCACTGATCATATCATTGGTGATGATCGCCGCCAGATCGGCATTTTGCGCGACATAGGCCATTTCAGGCGCCTTGTACCGTGCGTTCATCAGCACTGACACGGCGCCGCACATCGCATTGGCGAACAGGGTCTCGACAAATTCGATGCTGGACGGCAACAGGATGCCGACATGGTCGCCGCGCGCGATGCCCAGCGCCTTCAGGCCGCGCGCGCGCTTCAGGACGCTCTGTACGACATCGTCATATGTCTTGCGTTCTCCCGGGAATACCAATGCTTCCTTGTCGGATGCCTTGTCCCACCCTTTGAGAAGCAGATCGCCCAGAGTGGTTGCAGAAATACGGAATGGGGCGCAATCTTCGCCTTGTGTGACCACGGATGTCCGCTCCTAAAATGCCGGTCAGCTGTCGATGATGATCAGATTGCAGCCATCGCCTCTGCCTGCGCCTTTCGTTGGATAGGTGCAGCTTTGCCTTCCGGGTCCAAGAGCAAGGGCAGAGATTTTGTATCACTGTGCGGGAATTCACGATGGAAGCCTATGTCTACGATCATGTCCGGACGCCGCGCGGGAAGGGCCGCCCCGATGGCGCGCTGCACGAGATCACCTCTGTCGAAATGGCGACGCAGCTGTTGAAGGCGCTGCAGAGCCGCAATGATCTCGACACTGGACTGCTCGACGATGTGATCATCGGCATGGCCCAGCCCGTCGGTGAACAGGGCGGCGTGCTGGCGCGCGCGGCGGTGTTGCAGGCCGGCTATGCCCAGACGGTCGCAGGCCAGCAGATCCATCGCTTCTGCGCCACCGGGCTGGACGCTGTCAGCCTGATCGCGGCGCAGGTCCATTCGGGCATGATCCAGGCCGGCATCGGCGGGGGCGTTGAGTCGATGAGCCGCACGGTCATGGGGTATGACTCGGGCGCCTGGACGTCCGATCCGTCGGTCGCCTTCAGCAATTATTACGCCCCGCAGGGCATCGGCGCCGACCTGATCGCTACCCTGGACGGCTACACGCGCGAGGATGTCGACAATTTCGCCGTCAAGAGCCAGCGCAAGGCCGCCCATGCCTGGGAAAACGGCTATTTCAAAAACTCGATCGTGCCGATCAAGGATGTGCTGGGCGACGTGGTGCTAGATCATGATGAGCATATGCGGCCCGGCACCACGCTGGAAAGCCTCGCCAAGCTCAAGCCCGCGTTCGAAGGGTTCGGCAAGGCCGGGTTCGAGGCAGTGGTGAAGGCCAAATATCCTGAAATTGAAGAGCTGAACTATGTCCATCATGGCGGCAATAGCTCCGGTATCGTCGATGGCGCCGGCCTGGTTCTTGTCGGGTCGAAGGAATTTGGGGAAAAGGCCGGCCTCAAGCCGCGCGGTCGCATCCGGTCCTATGCCAATATCGGGTCTGAGCCGACGATCATGCTGACGGCGCCGGCGGCGGTGTCGCGCAAGGCGCTCAAGGCGGCCGGCATGACCGAGAAGGACATTGATCTCTGGGAACTGAACGAAGCCTTCGCCAGCGTGGTGATGCGCTTCCAGCGGGAGCTGAACGTTCCCGACGACAAGATCAACGTCAATGGCGGGGCGATCGCGATGGGTCATCCGCTTGGCGCGACCGGCGCGATGATCCTGGGCACCGTGCTGGACGAACTGGAGCGGCGCAACGCGGAAACCGGCCTCATCACCTTGTGCGCGGCCAACGGCCTGGGCACGGCTGCCATCATCGAGCGCGTTTGAACGCGCCTACCGAACTATAGAGCGGGACATCCCATGAAGACTATGCGACTGGAAAAAGCCGAGGACGGCTTCGCGATCCTGACCCTCGATGCCGAAGGCTCGATGAACGTCGTCAACGATGCTTTCATCGCCGACATGGAAGCGGCGACGAAGCAGATTGTCGCGGACGAAAGCATCAAGGGCGTCATCCTGACGTCGGCCAAGAAGACGTTCATGGCCGGTGCGGACCTCAAGCAGTTGGTGAATGGGTTCGGCACGCTGACGCCGCAGGAAGCCTATGCTTTTTCGAAGCGCGCCACCGACATGCACCGCGCCATCGAACAATCCGGCAAGCCCTGGGTGGCGGCGATTAACGGCCTGGCGCTGGGCGGCGGTTTCGAGTTGGCGCTGGCTTGCCACCGGCGCATCCTGGTGGATGATGCCAAGGCGCAGGTCGGTTTGCCCGAAGTCAATGTCGGTCTGCTGCCCGGATCGGGCGGCACGGTGCGGTTGGGCATCATCGCGGGAATGAAGATCGCGCTAGACCTGCTGCTGTCGGGCCGCTCGGTGGGGCCGCAGGAAGCGCTCAAGCTCAAGAACGTGGACGAGGTCGTCCCGGCGGACAAGCTGATCGACGCGGCCAAGGCGTGGCTTGCGACCGTGCCTGACCCGGTCAAGCCCTGGGACGTCAAGGGTTGGACGCCGCCGCAGAAGAAGGGCCTAACCGTTCCTGAGGATTCGGCCGCCTACATGATGTATACAGGTGGCCTGGCCAAGGGGGGTTATAATCAACCCGCGCCGGCCGCGATTCTAAACTCGGTGTTCCACGGCTTGCAGTTGCCCTTTGACAAGGCGCTGGCGGTGGAGGGGAAATATTTCGCCAAGCTGCTGACCGATCCGGTGGCGCGCAACATCATCCGCACCACCTTCATTTCGAAGCAGGCGGCCGAAAAGGGCGCGCGTCGTCCCGAAGGCTTCCCGAAGTTTGAAGCGAAGAAAGTGGGTGTGCTGGGCGCGGGCATGATGGGCGCGGGCATTGCGTTCGTGTCCGCCAATGCGGGTATCGACGTCGTTCTCATCGACCGCGACACCGCGACCGCGCAGAAGGGCAAGGACTATTCGGCCAAGGTGCTGGGCAAGCTGGTCGAAAAGGGCAAGCTGACGCAGGACAAGGCGGACGCCGTGCTCGCCCGCATCACCCCGACCGACGACTTCGCGCTGCTCGATGGCTGCGACATGGTGGTCGAAGCGGTGTTCGAGGATACGGCGATCAAGGCCGAAACCACGAAGAAGGCCGAAGCGGTGCTGCCGGCACAGGCCATTTTCGCGTCCAACACCTCGACCCTGCCGATCTCGCAGCTCGCCCAGGCGTCGCGGAGCCCGGATCAGTTCATCGGCCTGCACTTCTTCTCGCCGGTCGACCGCATGGGGCTGGTCGAGGTCATCATGGGCAAGCAGACCAGCAAGGAGACGCTGGCCAAGGGCCTCGACTTCATCGCGCAGTTGCGCAAGACGCCGATCGTCGTCAACGACAGCCGTGGCTTCTACACCAGCCGCGTGTTCCAGATGCTGATCCACGAAGGCGCGGCGATGCTGGCGGAGGGCGTTCCCCCCGCGGTGATCGAAAACGCGGCCAAGGCCGTCGGCATGCCGGTCGGGCCGCTGGCGCTGCTGGACGAACTGACGCTCGACCTGCCGCTCAAGATTGTCGACCAGGCGATCGCCGAGGAAGGCGATAAATATACGCCACCCGCCGGCACTGCCGTCATGCGGCGGATGAAGGACGAGATCGGCCGGTCCGGCCGGAAGACCGGCGGGGCGTTCTATGATTATCCCGAAGGCGGCAAGAAGCATCTGTGGAAGGGCCTGGCCGATCATTTCCCGGTCAAGCAGGACTGGGATGTCGAGGAACTGAAGAAGCGCTATCTCTATGCGCAGGCGATGGAAACCGCCCGCTGCCTGGAGGAAAATGTGCTGGAAACTCCGCAGGACGCCGATCTGGGTGCGATCTACGGCTGGGGTTTCCCGGCCTGGACCGGCGGGACGATCAGCTACATTGACACGATCGGCATTAAGAAGTTCGTTGAGGAATCCGATAGGCTCGCGCAGCTTTATGGCCCGCGCTTCCTGCCGTCCGCATGGCTGCGCGACAAGGCGGCAAAGGGTGAGGATTTCTACACGCCCGCGAGCGAAACCAGGGTCAAGGAGCCGATGCCGGCATGAAGCGCCTGATTTTCGAGCAGGAGCATGAGCAGTTCCGCGACTCCGTCGTCAAGTTCATGACGACGGAGGTGGGCGCTCACGCCGAACGTTTTCGCGAGCAGGGCATGGTCGACCGTGAGCTGTTCCTGAAGGCGGGCGAGCAGGGCTTGCTGTGCACCTGGGCGGACGAGAAATATGGCGGGGCGGGGATCGACGATTTCCGCTTCGAGCAGATCATCATCGAGGAGAATATGCGCCATGGCGACATAGGCTTCTACATCAATCTGCATAATGATCTGGTCGCGCCCTATATCGCCAAGCTCGGCACCGACGAACAGAAGGACCGCTGGATGCCAGGCATCGTCAGCGGCGAGAAGATTCTGGCCGTCGCGATGACGGAACCGTCCACCGGCAGCGACTTGGCGGGTATGCGCACCAGCGCGGTGGACAAGGGCGACCATTGGCTGTTGAACGGTGCCAAGACCTATATTTCCAATGGCATTTTGGCCGATCTGGTCGTCGTGGCCGCGCGGACCGACCCCAATAGCCGCCACGGCCTGGGCCTTATGGTCGTCGAACGCGGCATGGAAGGGTTCGAACGGGGGCGCAAGCTGGCGAAGATGGGGCTTAAGGCGCAGGACACGGCCGAGCTCTTCTTCAACGATGTCAGGGTGCCCAAGGGGAATGTACTGGGCGATCCGGCCCAAGGCTTCAAATATCTCGCCCGCTTCCTGGCGCAGGAGCGGCTGGTCGCGGCCATCGGCTTCATGGCGACGGCGCAGACCGCATTCGACATCACGCTCGACTATGTGAAGGAACGCCGGGCCTTCGGAAAGCCGATTGGCGCGTTCCAGAATACGCGGTTCAAGATGGCTTCGATGCGGGCCGAACTGGACGCGCTTCAGACCTATGTCGACCAGTGCGTGATGCTGCTCAACGCGGGCGAGTTGACCGCAGAAGACGCGTCGGCGGCCAAACTGCTGACCAGCGAACTGGAAGGCCGGGTGATGGACGAATGCGTCCAGCTTCATGGCGGGGCGGGCTATATGGAAGAATATCGCATCAGCCGCATGTATACCGACGCCCGCATCAGCCGCATCTTCGCTGGAACGTCGGAAATCATGCGCGAAATCATCGGTCGCGGACTGGGCCTGGACGAGCGCAAGCTGTCCTGACCGCAAAGCCGGGGATGAGTCGAATGCTTGATGTCGAACAATTACGCGGCTTCCGGGTGCCGGAAGCGCAGGATGTCTGTGATCCGCGATCCGCTATTCTCTACGCGCTGGGTGTCGGCGCCGGGCTGGGCGCGATCGATGAACGGCATCTGGTCTTCGAACGCGATCAGGCCGTTTTGCCGACCATGGCGCTGGTTCTGGGAACACCCGGCTTCTGGCCGATGGCGCCGGAACTGGGCTGGGATTGGCCGCGCATCCTGCATGGCGAGCAGACGCTGAAACTGGTTCGGCCGCTCGAACTGGACCAGTTGGTCAACGGCCGGATCGAAATTATCGGTCTCGCGGACAAGGGTTTAGGCAAGTCCGCTCTCGTGCGGGCAAAACGTGTCATAACCACGCCGACGGACCGGCCGATCGCCGAAATGGAGGAAGTGTGGGTCTTGCGAGGCGCGGGCGGTTTTGGCGGGCCGTCAAATCTTGATGGGCCTGCGCCGATTGTCATGCCGGATGCGCCCGCAGGCGCCTGTCTCGACCTGCCGACGGCCGCCAATCAGTCGATGCTCTATCGCCTGACCGGCGACCGTAACCCCCTGCATATCGACCGGGGCACGGCGCAGGCGGCGGGCTTCGATCGGCCGATACTGCATGGCCTCGCCACCATGGGGCTGGTCGGTCGCGCGCTGATCCATCTGTGCTGCGATGGCGATCCGGGTTTGTTGACCGACATGCGGGTGCGTTTTACCGCGCCGGTCTGGCCGGGTGAAACGGTTCGGACCGAAATCTGGCGCACTGGTGACACCGTATGGTTTCGGGCCAGCGTGCCCGACAGGAATAGCATCGTTATTGATGGCGGCGAAGCCCGCATCGGTGGTTTCAAGGAAGAACGGGACGTATTGACGTGAATATATTGGATGGCAAGGTCGCACTGGTGTCCGGCTCTGGACGGGGCATAGGGAAGGCTATCGCACTGAAACTGGCAAGCGCCGGCGCCCATGTCGTGGTGAACGACCTGGACGAGGATGTGGCAAATGCGACGGCGAGTGAAATCGAAAGCCTTGGCGTCCGCGCCGTGGTGTGCGTGGGCGACGTGACGGATGCCGATTTCGGCGACAAATTTGTGGGAGCGGCGGTCGCGCATTTCGGCACGATCGACATCATCGTGAACAATGCGGGCTATGCTTGGGATTCGGTTCTTCAAAAGACGAGCGACGAGCAGTGGATGGCCATGCTCGATGTTCATCTCAATGCCCCTTTCCGTATATTGCGCGCCGCGCAACCGGTGATCGCCGCCGCGGCGAAGAAGGAGACCGCCGAACATGGTCGGGCCACACGCCGGACGGTCATCAATATATCGTCCGTGGCAGGTCTTGGCGGCAATGCCGGTCAGTCGGGCTATGCGGCGGGCAAGGCGGGGATCGTCGGTCTCACCAAGACGGTGATGAAGGAATGGGGGCGACATAATGTCACCGTCAACGCGGTGGCTTTCGGCGCCATCATGACGCGCATGACCGCGGGCGAGGCGGGCAGCACGACCATCAGCGTCAAGGGTCGGGACATCAAGGCCGGCGTCAGCGACGAAATATTGGAAGCCATGGAAAAGGGCATTCCGCTGGGCCGCGCCGGCACGCCGGAGGAAGCCGCCGGCGCCGTCTACCTGCTATGCCTGCCCGAAGCCGATTATATCACCGGCGAGGTGATCGTCGCGGGCGGGGGCTGGAAACTCTGACGATATGATGGGCGGGCCTTGGCGGCCGCCCTCGGTCAGGCGGGCCAGCCAGGCGTGCGACCCTGCATGGCCAGAAAGATGGAACGCATGGGATCGGGTACGGATCCGGCGCCGATGCCAGTGCCGAAATTGATCCCCCGCCGCTCATATATCCGCCATCCCTCGGCCGTGCGCCGCAGCCTGTCCTCATAGCCGCCCACGGCGAGAAGGTCGGTGGGGCGCAGCGGATCGGCATCGGGGATATCGAACCACTGCCATGCCATGACGCGGCTGGCTGCGCGCGCTTCGTCGCCGTTCACCTCAATCACCACATTGGTGATGTTATGCGAACAGCCCATTAGAGCGCCCTGATAACCCATGCACTGGGCATGGATGGCCTCCCGCCCCACGGAACGCGCGCTGCCAAAGTCGATCGATCCATCCTCCGTGAACACTTCCTCCGCAATGCGGTGAAACTGCATCGAATCTACCAGATGGGCGTAACGATAGAGGCATTCCTCGATCGCGAGGCGGTCCGCCAGCATGGCGAGGTCGATCATCATGGCGAATATCTTTCTTTACCGGCCGCGAGGGTGGGGGGCTTATTTCAGCCGCAGCCAACGACCCCGCCGTCAACCGGAATCTGTGCGCCGGTGACATAAGCGCCCGCGCGCGAACACAGGAAAATGACGATGCCTGCAATATCGTCCGGCGAACCTAGACGTTGGAGCGGAATATGCGCCAGCAGGGCAGGATCGACCTGATCCTCATCCCGCATATGCGCCGTCATTTTGGTTGGGAAGAAGCCGGGAATGACCGCATTGACGGTGATGTTACGCGCCGCCAAATCGCCGGCCAGATCGCGCGTCATCATATGGACTGCAGCCTTGCTCGCGGCATAGCTGTACGCGCTGAGCCGCTCTGTCTTCATCCCCGCGACCGAACCGATGTTGATCACCCGCGCCGGATCGCCAGCCTTTCCGGACGCGCTGAGTTCGGGGAGGAGTTCCCGGACCATGGTGAACGGCGTCTGGACGTTCACGGCCATCACGCCCGGCCAAGCCTTGTCGGGGAAGCTGTCGATCGGCCCGCCCCAGGTCTTACCCGCGTTGTTGACCAATATATGGCATTCTCCGACCGCTTCGCGATAACGGGCGACGAGGTCGACCGCCGCCTCGGGCGTCGACAGGTCAGCGGGGAGGGGGATGCACGATCCCAGCGTGGCCATCTCCCGGGCGGCATCTTCGCAGATGTCGGCCTTGCGGGATGTGATCGCGACTGTCGCGCCAGCCCGCAGCAGACCTTCGGCGATCATGCGGCCCAGACCTTGCGCGCCGCCGGTGACCAGCGCCTTCTTGCCGGTCAGGCTGAACAGATCGCTCACATCGTCACCACGACTTTGCCGAACTTGTGCTGGTCGCGCAGATGCAGAAGCGCCTCTTTGGCCTGGGCAAGCGGATAGGTCGCCTCGATCACCGGCTTGATTGCATGTTGCTCGGCAAAAGCGAGCATTTCCTTGAAGTCCTGCGGATCGCCGACCTGGCTGCCGACGATGCTGGCGCTCTTGAGGAAGATGTCGGTGGCGTTGAACTTGATCTCGTTGCCGGCGGTAGACCCGTAGATGACGATCCGCGCGCCCGGATTGATGGCGCGGACATAATTGGCGAAGCTGGGCGATGGCGCGCCGTCCAGCACCACGTCGATGCCGCCGGTAAGTTTGCCGACCTGCTTGCGCCAGTCGGGATCGGTGTACAGCAGACCGCCCTTGGCCCCCATTGCCACGGCACGATCGATCACGTCCTGGTTTTCACCGGTGACATAGACATTGGCGCCCTTGGCCACGGCAAAGGCCAGGCCGAACGTGGCCACGCCGCCGCCTACGCCGCTGATGAGCAGCGTCTCTCCCGCTTCCAGCCGTCCCTTGAACATAAGCGCGCGCCACGAGGTCAGCGCCGTCAGCGGCATGGCCCCGGCTTCCTCGAAACTCATGAAGGCCGGCTTGGGCGCCAGATTGTCGACCGGCACGCAGATATATTCGGCGATCGTGCCGGCGAAGGGCATACCGAGCAGGCCGAAATCGGCGGCTGGCGCGTGGCGGTTCGACCCCCAGTTGCGTGCAGGATAGAGCACAACCTCATCGCCCTCGCGGACGCCGGTGACGCCCTCGCCGATCATGTCGACGACGCCCGCACCATCACAGCCCAGCGTGATCGGCACCGTCATGCCGGGATATTGCCCGTGGGTGATGAACAGTTCACGATGGTTTATGGATGCGGCCCGCAGCGCAACACGCACCTCTCCCGGACCGGGCACTGGCGTGTCGACTTCCGCCACCACGACGGATTCAGGGCCGTCGATCCGTTCGAGATAAAGGGCCTTCATGGTCAACCTTTCCTAATATCCTGCTCGCGCCGCGGTCTGTATGGCAACGCTGGCTGCATAACGACCTCGGCTTCCTAGGTGGAAAGCTGGACATTTTTCCATCTCATTGGGAACCTATCTGCCGATAGGAAAAAGGGATTGCGTTATAGATTCATCGCGCAGAATATATTTCGCATAACAAACGAATCGCGCCAACCGCGCTAGGAGAGAAGAGCATGACCGTTGTGCCCACAGCTATCTTGCCGCCGCGTTCGACTCATATGCCGATCCGGCGTGCTGCATTGGTGGCGCTGACGGAAAGAGTGGCGCAGTCGCGCATGACCGTGGTGTCTGCGCCGGCAGGGAGCGGAAAAACCACCGCAATGCTGTTCTGGGCGGATGAACTCAGGGCGCAGGGGCGCCCCGTTTTGTGGCTCGCGGCAAGGGCAGGCATAGAAAGTAAGCGGTCCTTTCTCCAAGCGCTCAAGGCCGCAGGTATTGCCGCGGGTATGCCGTGGGATGCACTGGACAGTGACGCTGCCGACGAAAGCTGGCTATCTGCCCTCGCGACGATGGGCAGCGTAAAGCCGGTTATCATTGTGGATGACGCGCAGTTTCTGGCAAAGCCGATTCTGGAGTTTCTGGCGCAACTATCGTCGAGCGCGCGCGACGCATTGACCATCATCATCGCCGCACGCGGTACGGTCGGCCTGTCGCTGGCGCGTATGCGTGCGCTCGGATTTCTGGTCGAAGTGGGCGTCGCCGATCTGTCCTTCACCTTGGCGGAAGCGACGGAACTGGTCACGCGGTCTATCGGGACGCCGGTGGATTCGCGCGAACTTCAGGACATTGTGGGCGATACCCAAGGCTGGGTTTCCGGTATCGTTATTGCCTGCGATCTCTATCGCCGCACCAGCGACAGCGCGGCCAAGCTCCGGCTGACTGGCCTGCGCCCAGAATTTGCCGAGTATTTCCATGATGAAGTGTTAAGTTTGCAGCCGGACGACGTCCGCCGCTTCCTCGTCGACACCTCGATCCTCGATGAATTGACGCCCTCCGCTTGCGCTGCGGTAATCGGCGACGAAAATGCGCGCGCGATGCTGGACCATGTCTTTCGTGAAGGCCTGTTTCTGAACGCGATTGATCAGGAACATAGCCGCTATGCCTATCACCGGTTGTTCCGCGAAATGGTGTTGGGCCGGCTGATCGATCGGGCACCGGACCGCGCTGCTGTCATGCATCGACGGGCGAGCGAATATTTTGCCGAAGCCGGCCAGCTTGCCCTGGCGATCGAACATGCGCGGCTGAGCGGGGACAAGGCTTTTCTCGCCGACCAGTTGGATCGCTTGGCGGAGGGACTGACCTATTCGGGCTATCTCTACCGCATCGACGAACTCGGCGCGGAACTGCCCTGGCCGATCCTGGCCGAACGGCCTAATCTGCTCCTGGCGCTGGCCTGGAGACGCATCCGCCAACTGGCCTTTTCCTCGGCTGACAGGCTGATTTCCGCCGCGCGGCAGGCCTGTGAAGCGAAGCGCGAGGCCCAGTCCCTGCCCGCGCACGAAATCGAGCAACTGGACCTGCTGATCCGCCATCGCTTCGTCATGCTTGCGGCGGCGCGAGACGACATGGTCAGGGTCGAGGCCGATTCGGAGCCGCTGCTCGCCGAACTGGCCGACAGCCATGCCTATCTCAGCTGCACCTTGCTGGCGCAGCTCATGTCGGCGCGGCGCGAACTTTATCATTTTCAGGACATGCTCAAGCTGGAGGCGGAAACCAGCCGCGCGCTGTCGCGTCCCGGCTCGGCCTTCGCATCCATCGCCCTGAAGGCCTCGGTCGCGCCGACCATGATGGCGCAGGGCAAGATTCCCTTGGCGCGACGCTTTCTGGAAGAGGCCTTCGCGTTAGCTGTTGAAATCCATGGCGCAGGTTCCGGTCTGGCCGCGCTGCCCGCGTTGCCGTTGGCCGAACTGCTCTATGATGCAGGCGACCTTGAACAGGCGGCGGAACTGGCGGACCAGTATCTGCCAGTCGTGCGGCAATGGGGATTTTCCGATCAGATGGCGTCGGGCTATCTGGTCAGCGCGCGCCTGCGGGCGGCAAGGGGCGATCTGCCCAGCGCGCTGTCGACGCTTAACGATGCCCATCTCGTGGCGATCGAATGTGGGCTTGATCGTCTGCGCTCCTTCATCGTGGCTGAAGAGGTGCGGCTTTTGATCAAGGCGGGGCAGATCGACGAGGCGGAGCAGCATTTCCTGGCGGGCGATCCGCAACTGGACGGCGAACCCATTCCCACCCTGCACCCGACGCGGCGCAATGAGAATATCGCGATTGCCTGGCTCAGGATCGAGATGCAGCGCCATCGGCTGGGCCGAGCGCGCAAGGTCGCCTATCGGTGGCTGGAATTCGTCAAACGCGCGGGAGCGGTCCGGTCCGCCGTGATCTTCGAATTGCTGCTGGCGGAAATCGCGGTGCTTCAGGGCAACCGGTCCGAGGCGCGCAGGGCCGTTCGCGCTGCCGTAGAGATGGCCGAACCGGCCGCCTGGGTGCGGGTCTTCGTCGATGAGGGAGAAGTCATCGCGTCTCTCATCATCGAAGCCTATTCGCAGGGGCCGGAACTGGAAACGCCCGCTGATCGCTTCGCCGTCCGCCTTGTGTCGATGTTGAGGCGGGGACCACAGATCGAAGCGGACGAAGAAGAGGAGGATGATTTCGGCCTGACCGGGCGCCTCGCCAACCGGGAAGTCGACATTTTAACGATGGTGAGCGGAGGCCTGCGCAACCGGGAAATCGGCGACCGTCTCGGCCTGACCGAAGGCACCGTCAAATGGTATATGCAGCAAATCTACGACAAGCTGGGCGTGCGCCGTCGGCCGCAGGCGGTTCTGCGGGCGCGGCAGCTCGGCATCCTGCCCTGAAGCGCACGCCATATCCTATCGAAGGATAGATTGCACCGTTCGCGCAACCTGCGACCGGCGCAATGTGCGCGAAAGGAAATATCATGGCAAAACGCAAGGTCATCATCAGCTGCGCGATTACAGGCGCAATCCACACGCCCTCCATGTCGCTCTATCTGCCCGTGACGGCGGAGGAGATCGCGGCATCGGCGGTCGGCGCGGCGGAGGCGGGCGCCGCCATCATCCATCTCCATGCGCGCAATCCCGTCGATGGGCGGCCGGACCAGAATCCCGACCTGTTCGAACCCTTTCTTAAAGTCATTAAGCAGCGTACCGACGCCGTATTGAACCTGACAACGGGCGGGCACCCCTCCATGACGGTGCAGGAACGGATCCGTCCCGCCCAAACTTTCGCCCCGGAAGTGGCCAGCCTCAATATGGGGACTATGGGCTTTGGTCTGTTCCCGATGCTGGATCGCTACAAGTCGTTCCAGCATGACTGGGAACCCGCCGCGCTCGAAGCATCGCGCGACCTGGTGTTCAAGAACACCTATGCCGACATCGAACATCTACTGACCACATTGTCGCCGCTGGGCACGCGCTTCGAATTCGAATGCTATGACACCAGCCATCTCTATAACCTGAAATATTTTCTCGATCGCGGCCTCGTCAAGGCGCCGCTGTTCATCCAGACCTGCTTCGGCATATTGGGCGGCATCGGCAGCCACCCCGACGATATCATGCATATGAAGCGAACGGCCGACCGGCTGTTCGGCGACCAATATGAATGGTCCGTGCTGGGGGCCGGTGCGCGTCAGATGAGCATTGTCGCCATGGCGGCGTCCATGGGTGGCAATGTCCGTATCGGTCTGGAGGATTCGCTGTGGGGCGGCCCGGGCCGGCTCGCCGAGACCAATGCGGAGCAGGTGAAGACTGCGCGGCAGATCGTCGAAGGCATGGGTCTTGAAATCGCCACGCCCGATGAGGCGCGTGCCATGCTGGACCTCAAGGGCGCGGACCGGACGAATATCTGATGACGAAAAAAAACGGGCCCCTGGCCGGTATTCGCCTGCTGGAGATCGACGCGATCGGCCCCGTACCGCTCGCTGCGATGCTGTTGGCCGATATGGGCGCCGAGATCGTCCGCATCGCCCGGCCGCCATCGGTCGCGGCGGGGGACTGGGATGATGTCGGTGGGGACATCCTGCACCGCAGCCGGGTCGTGACCTATCTCGATCTCAAGCAGGACGCGGATCGGGAACGGTTGCTCGCATTGATCGAGCGGGCGGACGGGCTGATCGAGGGATACAGGCCCGGCGTCATGGAACGCCTCGGCGTTGGCCCCGATGTCTGCCTGGCGCGCAATCCGCGGTTCGTGTTCGGGCGGATGACGGGCTGGGGCCAGTCCGGGCCGCTTGCGCTGCGGGCCGGCCATGACATCAATTATCTGTCGATCACCGGCGCGCTCCACGCGATGGGAGAGCGACAGGGTACGCCGCCAGTACCGCTCAATCTGGTAGGCGATTATGGCGGCGGCGCCATGTTCCTGATCTTCGGACTGTTGAGCGCACTGCTGGCGGCGCAACGGACGGGCCGGGGGCAGGTCGTCGACGCCTGTATCACGGATGGCGTCGCGTCGTTGATGAGCTTATTTTACGCATGGCAGCCCAAGGGTTTGTGGGAAGATGCGCCCGGCTCCAATTTGCTGGATGGTGCGGCGCCCTTCTACCGCTGTTACGAATGCGCCGACGGACGGCACGTCGCGGTAGGATGTCTGGAGCCGAAATTCTTTGCCCAGATGGTGGACGGATTGGGTCTCTCCGACAGATGTTATGACCAGAACGACCGCGAAGGCTGGCCCGCGATGCAGGTTGAATTTGCCGCGGCATTTCTGGCCAAAAGCCGGGATGAGTGGGCCGCTCTATTTGCTGCGAGCGACGCTTGCGTGACGCCGGTTCTGTCAATGGAGGAAGCGCCCCGGCACGCGCATAATGAAGCGCGGGCGACTTTCGTACAGCGTCATGGAGTGGTCCAGCCATCGCCGGCGCCCCGCTTGTCTCTCGACGCGGGTGCCATTGGCGAGCCGTCCGTCGCGTCGGCGGCGGACCTGATCGCGGCTTGGTCTTAAGGCGCGGATCGCGCCAGGACAGCGGCATTCGCCTCCGTAGAAAACGTGCTCGGATCAGGGCGGGGCGTTCGCCGGGTCGCTGGCTATGTCGAACGGCAAGACCGGTGCGCGGCGGCTTGTCGCGCCACTGCGGTGCAAATACCACATCCAGATCAATTACATCCGATCCATAGAAATCCTGTCCAGCGATAGGTGGTAAATCGCGACTAATGTCGATTTTGCCACAGGCGACCAGACCTGCGCCGCACGCAGGTCGCACGGGAAAACTAATTGATTGGGAGGATTTTTATGCGATTGGCCGCACTGAAATTGGCATTGGTTGCGAGTGCCGCAGCGGTGGCATTTCCCTCATGGGCGCAGTCCGTCGCTTCGCCCGCGCCGCAGGCGGATAGTGCGAATGCCGGCGACATAGTTGTCACGGCTCGCCGCCGGGAAGAACGACTGCAGGACGTTTCGGTTTCCATTTCCGCTTTTTCATCAGAGGCGCTGGAGCGCAGCACCGTCCAGACGGTAAGCGACGTTAAAACGATCGCCCCCGGCTTCACCTTCTCCTCCGAAGGGGGCAAGGACAATGTCGCGCTGACCCTGCGCGGCATTGGCCAGTTGCCCCTGGGCGAGGTGACTCCCGGTGTTGTCATCTATCTCAACGACACCCCTTTGCCTTCGGTCGGCTCGAACGTCCCGACCTATGACATTGGCAGCATTCAGGTGCTCAAGGGGCCTCAGGGGACGCTGTTCGGCCGCAACACTTTGGGCGGCGCGGTCGTGATCGGCAGCCAGAAGCCGAGCTACGCCTTCGAAGGCTATGTCGAGGGCACCTATGGACGGTTCGATTATCGCGAACTCGAAGGCGCGGTGAATATCCCGATTATCGAGGATAAGGTCGCTTTCCGCGCTGCAGGCCAGATCCGTCGTCAAGACCCCCGGACGATCGCCTTCGACGGCGGCCCGGGATTCGACAATATCCATCAGGACGCCTACCGGTTCTCGCTGCTGGTCGAGCCGTTCGAGGGCCTCAAGAGCACCACCATCTATGAATATTTCAAAGGCGACGAACTCGCCGGCGGTCTCTATCTGCTGCGCGAGAATTTCCCCTTTGCCGCGCTGGGCCTGGGGGTTGTCGAGCCACAGGTGCAGGCAGCTTTGCAGGCACAGAAAGCCAATCGTCGCGGGTCGTTCGACGGCGGCATCAACGGCGGCGCGGCCTATCGCAAGACCAGGGCGATCACCAATGACACGTCCTTCAGCTTCGGCGATCTGACGCTACGCAACATTTTCGGTTATCGAAAGAACTACAGCTATCAGCTGATCAACACCGGCGGGCTGCCGCAACTGCAAATCCCCACGGGTCTGCCGTCTCCCGCGCCCTCGGCCGTGCCGTTTACCCTTTTCACGGCGTCTTCCGTGCTGGATCGGCAATATCTAACAAATGAAACCCAGTTGCTAGGCGATTTTGGCTCGTTCAACTTCATCGTCGGCGCCTTCTATAATAATGATAAGCCCGATGGTCCCAGTGGATCGCAGTTCACGGCATTTTCGGTGGGCGGCGTCCCGGCGCCTGCGGTGACGGCCCACGTCCGCAACAAGAACTGGGCGGTCTATGGCCAGATCGGGTATGAATTCACCGACAAGCTGAAGCTCAATCTCGGCGCTCGCTACAGCTGGGACAAGGTGTCGGCCTGCGGCGGCACCATCGGCACGACCTATGTCGACGAATCCACCTGCCTAAGCACGGCGGCCCTCAATCTGGCCGACGGCGTCGGCACCGTATCCAACAAGGGCGAGGAGCCGAGCTGGACCATCGGCCTCGACTATAAAGCGACCCCGGACTGGCTGCTCTATATCGTGTCGCGACGGGGCTATCGGGGCGTCAATGTGAACACGCCGCTGTTCGAAACACCCTTTACCACGGGCGGCACGAATCCGGCCTGCGTGGGGACCGGAGGCGTCTGCGCAGACCTTCGTCCCTTCCAGAAGACGGGTGAGGAAACAATCACCGACGTCGAGATCGGCTCCAAATATGACTATCATGTCGGGTCCGCGCGTGGGCGCCTGAATCTGGCCGCCTATTACAGCAAATATAAGAATGCACTTCAGTTCCTGAACACGCAGACGACCGTTCCGAACGGCACGCCGGATTCGCCGACCAACGGCTCCCTGGCCGCGAATGTCGCCGATCTGCGGATCTGGGGTGTCGAACTGGAGGCGTCCATCAGCCCCGTGCGCAGCCTCACCGTCGGTTTTAATGCCGCCTATACCAATGTGAAGGTGGAAAGCCTGACCGTTCCTGCCGGACTGCCTTCGACCATCGTGCTGGGCGAGGGCCAGATCAACAAATATTCGCCCAGTTTCTCCGGCACGGCCAGCGTGAGTTGGACACTGCCGATCCGCCCGGCAGACGGCGATGTGGTGGTCAACGCCGACCTGTTCATGACCGACGATTTTGGCGGTCAGAATGGCGAAAAGCTGCCGGGTTACCAACTTGCCAACGCGCGTTTGGATTGGCGCGGGATAGGCGGTACGGGCCTTGATCTGGGCATTTATGTGAAGAACCTCTTCAACGAGAAATATGTCTCGGCTTCCAGCGTTCTGCTGCCGTCCTTCCCAACCAGTTCGGTCTATGCCGGCGATCCGCGGACGTGGGGCGTCACGGCCAAATACACGTTCTGACGCGCCCGTGAGAGGGGGGGGGTGAGCGACCTGCCCGCCTTTCCCCCTCTACAAGGACAGGTTTGCAGCGAGACGACAGGTCGTAGGGAGTTCTCGAGAGGATGACCATGAAGCTCGGCATATGCAGCATGTGGGGGGATCTGCTGGACGGATTTCGCGAAGAGGTCCGTCTTGCCTCCGATCTTGGTTTTGAGCTTATCAGCGTGGGCGATTCGCCGGCGGGTTGGCATGAACTCTACGTGTCGCTGACCCTCGCCGCGCTTGACGCGCCGAAAGCGACTTTGGCGCCACTGGTCACCTCGCCTTTCATGCGACATCCGCTGGTGACGGCCTCCGCCCTCAACACCATCGACGATCTCTCCGGCGGGCGCGTGGCGCTGGGCCTGGCGACGGGCGGTAGCACGGTCATGGCGATCGGCCGCCCGCCCGCCACGCAGCGGGAAATCCGAACGGAACTGGCGGCGCTGCGGGATCTGTTCGCCGGACGGCCAACGCAGATGAACGGCATGCAGATCACACCGCTCCGTTTCGCTCGCCCGATTCCGATCTATTATTCCGCTTTCGGTCCCAAGGCGCTGGCGCTGGCGGGTGAGCAGGCCGACGGCGTCATATTGTTCGCGGGCGAACGCCATCTCGACGCGCTGAAGGACCGGATCGATACCGTCCGGGATGCCGCGCAGGCGGCGGGCCGCGATCCCCTGTCGATCGATATCTGGGTCGTATCCTTCGCCTCGATCCGCCCCACACGGGCCGAGGCCATAGACGATCTCAAGGCGTTCATCGTCGTCAACGGCATGGCCTTCCGAACGCCCGAAACCCTGGCGCGTGTCCCGACGCAGTTTCGCGGCAAGATCGACGCCTTGCACGCGCGTTATGATCCGACCGAGCATGTGGTCGTGGGCGGCAGGAATGTGGCCCTGATGGAGGAATTGGGTTTGACCGAGTTTCTGGCGGACTTCGATACGCTGGCGGGACCAATCGATGCGGCGGTGGACATGCTGCGGCGCATGGAGGCGATGGGTGTCTCGACCTTCATCGCGGCCTTGCCCGGGCACGCCGCGCCGCTAGAAACCATTCGCGGGCTTGCCCGAGCGCGGAGTATGATGTGACACTGGATCTACTGTATCTGAGCGAAGACGAAGCAGTGGCCATCGCGACGGTGCTGCGATCCCGGTCGCTCGGCGACATGATGGAGGCGGCGGAGGCGATGACGGTGGCGGCGCATGGCCGTCGCGTGACCTATTCCCGCAAGGTTTTCATTCCCCTCACCAAATTGTGCCGCGACGTGTGCCACTATTGCACCTTCGCCACCACGCCGGCCCGCGCGGGTGATGCCTATCTTGGCAGAGACGAGGTTCTGGCCATCGCCCGCGCTGGCGCGGCGTCCGGTTGCCGGGAAGCCCTCTTCACGCTCGGCGATCGGCCCGAGGCCCGCTATGCCGCCGCGCGAGAGGCTCTCAGCGGGCTCGGGCATGACTCGACCCTGTCCTATCTGGCCGAAATGGCGGAACTGGTGTTCCGCGAGACGGGCTTGCTGCCGCATCTCAATCCCGGCCTGATGATCGGCGAGGATTATGCGCAGTTGCGGCCTCATGCCGCCTCCATGGGTATCATGCTGGAGAGCAGCTCCGATCGCCTGTGCGCGCGCGGCGGCCCGCATTTCGGATCGCCCGACAAGACGCCTGCCCTGCGCTTGGCCGCCATCGAGCAAGCCGGGTGGGCGCGCGTGCCGTTCACGACCGGCCTGCTGATCGGTATCGGCGAAACGCGCGACGAACAGGTGGAGGCGCTCGTCGCCATTCGCGATCTGAATCGCCGCTACGGGCATATTCAGGAAGTCATCATCCAGAATTTCCGGGCAAAGCCGGGGACGCGCATGGCGGATCATGCCGAACCGTCGCTCGACGATCATCTCTGGTCCATCGCCGCCGCCCGGATCATCTTGGGGCCGCAGATGACGATCCAGGCGCCGCCCAATCTCCATGATCGCGTCGATCTGGCGCCGCTCATCCGGGCCGGCGTCAATGACTGGGGCGGGGTGTCGCCGGTCACTCCTGACCATGTGAACCCGGAGGCGCCCTGGCCGCATCTGGAGATATTGGAGGACGCCACAAAGGCCGCAGGCCGCATATTGATGCAGCGGCTCGCCATCGGCCCGCGTTATGCGCTTGCTGCGCGGGATTGGGCTGCGCCAGCCATTGCCACCCAGATCCTGCGCGCCATCGACGGGCGGGGCTTGCCCAAGGTGGACGAATGGTCCGCGGGGCATGGCGATCCCGCGCCCGACACCATGGTGATGGAGCCGGTTCTCGCTTCCCGATCGATCCTGTCCATCCTTGACGCTGCGGAGGAGGGTGAACGGCTGAGCGAAGCGGACATCGTGACCCTGTTCGATGCCGAGCAGGATGATTTTGCCGCCATCGTCGAGCGGGCCGACCGATTGCGGCGGCAGGCCGTGGGTGACATGCTGACCTATGCGGTCAACCGCAACATCAACTATACCAATATCTGCCTCTATAAATGCGGCTTCTGCGCTTTTTCCAAGGGCAGCACCAAGGCCATGCGCGGTCCGGCCTACAGGCTCGACATGGAAGAGGTCGGACGCCGCGCGGCCGAAGCCTGGGATCGCGGCGCGACCGAAGTCTGCCTGCAGGGCGGGATCCATCCCGATTATGACGGGCATACCTATCTCAATGTCCTCAAGACGGTGCGCGAGGCCGCGCCGGACATCCATATCCATGCCTTTTCGCCGCTCGAAGTGACGCATGGCGCCCGCACGCTCGCCCTGCCGCTGGAGGATTATCTGGCGCGGTTGAAGGAAGCGGGGCTGTCCACGCTGCCCGGTACGGCGGCGGAGATACTGGACCCCGAAGTTCGCGCCATCATCTGCCCGGACAAGGTGACAGCGGACGAATGGATCGAGGTGATGCGCGTGGCCCATGGGGTGGGCCTGCGCAGCACGGCCACGATCATGTTCGGCCATGTCGAGGAATATAAGCATTGGGCGCGCCATCTGCTGCGCATTCGCGGATTGCAGGAGGAGACGGGCGGCTTCACCGAATTCGTGCCGCTGCCCTTCGTCCATATGGAATCGCCGATATGGCGCAAAGGGCTGGCGCGATCGGGGCCCAGCTATCGCGAAGCGGTGTTGATGCACGCCGTGGCACGCATCGCGCTGCATCCGGTGATCCCCAATATCCAGGTGTCCTGGGTGAAGATGGGGCCGGAGGGCGCCGCTGCGATTCTGAAGGCGGGCGCCAATGACATGGGAGGCACGCTGATGGACGAATCGATCACCCGGGCCGCCGGTGGCGTCAATGGGCAGGAATTCGGTCCCAGGGAAATGCAGGCTCTGGCGGCATCCGTCGGGCGCCCGGTGCGCCAGCGCACAACGCTTTATGAGCCGGTGCTGCCGCGTCGCGCCGTATTGGCTGAACCATCGTGACCGACCTGCAACGTCGCTCGCCAGTTTCATTGAAGGAAAATATATGACTCTTCCCGCCATCGCCGTCGTGGGCGGCACCGGTAATCTGGGCGCTGCAATCGCCTGGCGGCTGGCGCGTGCCGGCTATCCTGTTACGATCGGATCGCGCAACGCCGAAAGTGCGGAAAAGGCCGCTCCGGAATTGGGGCATGGCCTGCGGGGCGGCGCCAATGTGGATGTCGTCGCGAATGCGGACATCATCATCGTGACGGTGCCCTTCGCAGCGCAGGAGGCGACACTTCGCGACATCGCACCGCATGTTGTTGGCAAGTTGGTCGTGGATACGACCGTTCCCCTCGTCCCGCCCAAGGTGATGCGGGTCCAGTTGCCCGACGAAGGCTCCGCCGCCCAAAAGGCGCAGGCGGTTTTGGGAGAGGGCGTGACGCTCGTGTCCGCGTTCCACAATGTCGCCGCGCACAAGCTGGCCAAGGATATCGATGTCGGCTGCGACGTACTGGTCTTCGGCGACGACAAGGATGCCCGGGGTCGCATCGTGGCGCTGGCCGATGCCATGGGATTGAGGGGGCTTCACGGCGGCGCGCTGGTAAACTCCGCCGCCGCCGAGGCGCTGACGTCGATCCTCATTTTCATGAACAAGACCTATAAGGTTGACGGCGCGGGCATTCGTATCACAGGAGATTTGATCCCGCTCGACGCTTGAGGTGTATTTGATGATCGAAATCGTACCGTTGACCGGAATTGGGGAGGTCAGACCGGGCGATGATCTGGCGGACATTCTGCATGTGGCGCTTGATCGGCGCGGCATTGAACCCCACGCCGGCGACTTTCTGGTCGTGACGCAAAAGATCGTGTCCAAGGCCGAGGGGCGTTTCATGTCGCTGGCTGATGTGGAGCCTGGAGAAGAGGCGCAGCGCCTGGCCGATATCACGCGCAAGGATGCGCGGCTGGTGCAACTGGTGCTGGATGAATCCAGCGCCATCCTGCGCGCCGTGCCCCACGTCCTGATCGCGCGGCACCGGCTGGGCCATGTCATGGCCAATGCCGGGATCGATCGGTCCAACATCGGGGCGGGGGAGGGCGATCGCGCCTTGCTCCTGCCGGTCGATCCCGATGGAACGGCGTCGCAACTGCACGCCCGACTGGGCCTGCCCGTCGTCATCTCGGACAGTTTTGGCCGACCCTGGCGGATGGGCGTGGTGGCGGTCGCCATCGGCGCCGCCGGATTGCCGGCGTTGCAGGATCGAAGGGGCGAACTGGATCGCGACGGGCGGACGCTTGAAGTTACCCAGGTCGCCCTGGCCGATATCGTCGCGACGGCCGCCTGTCTCGCCACCGGGGAAGGCGCGGAAGGCATACCGGCAGCGCTGGTGCGGGGTTGCCCGCTGACCGGCCCGGCTCGCCCCGCCGCTGATCTGGTGCGCCCCGTTCACGAAGATCTGTTCGCATGAAGCGCGTCGTTGTTCTGACCGGTGGCGTCGGCGGCGCGAAGCTGGTTCTGGGTCTGTCGCGCATCGTGGCGGGCGAGGGGCTGACGGCGATCGTCAATACCGGGGATGATTTCCGGCATATGGGGCTGCACATTTCGCCCGATATCGACACCTTGCTCTATACGTTGTCCGGCAAGGCGAATGGCGCGCAGGGTTGGGGGCGGGAAGGCGAAAGCTGGGGCTTCATGGCGGCCCTTCGCGAATTGGACGGGGAGGACTGGTTTCAGCTTGGCGACGGCGACCTGGCCCTGCATGTGGCGCGGACCCATGCCCTGACGCAAGGGCAGAGCCTGTCGCAGATCACGGCGCGATTTGCCGCCCAGTGGGGCATCGCCACCCGGATACTGCCCATGAGCGACCAGGCGCTCGCGACGATATTGGTTACGGACCAGGGACGGCTTGAGTTTCAACGCTATTTCGTCGAACAGCGTTGCGCGCCGGCCGTGCGACACATCATGTTCGAGGGCGCCACGCACGCCGTTCCAGCCCCGGGCGTCATCGAGGCGATCCAGTCGGCCGACGCTGTATTGCTGGCCCCATCAAACCCATTTCTGAGTATCGATCCGTTACTGGCGGTGCCCGGCATAGGCTCCGCGATCAAACAGACCAAGGCGCCCGTCATCGCCGTGTCTCCACTTGTCGGCGGCACGGCGGTCAAGGGCCCGACCGCCAAGCTGATGCAGGAATTGAGCATGGCGGTCGATAATGACAGCATCGCCCGGCATTATGCCGGGCTGATCGACGCCATCTTGATCGATAACGGAGACCGTTGCGAGGCGCCGGACATTGTCGTTGGGCGTTGTGCGACCCTGATGACGACTCCGGATGACAAGATTCGCGTGGCGCAGGCGGCGCTCGATCTCGCGATCAGCTTTCGTTCGTGACGGACTGGGCTGCCCTCGTCCCCTTGAAACAGGGTGTGGAAAGTAAGTCGCGACTTCGGGAAGCGCTGGAACCGGCCGAACGCATGGCGCTGGCGTCGGCGATGGCCGCGCGGGTCATGACCTGTCTGTCCAATGTGAATGCGATCAATTCCCTATACCTTCTTGCGCCGACGGAAGTATCCGAATGGCCGTCGCATTGGTTGCCCGACAGCGGCAGAGGCCTCAATCCAGAGTTGGAGAGCGCGCGGGCGCAATTGGGCAATCGCCCCTTGCTCGTGATCCATGCCGATTTGCCGCATCTGACGGTGCAAGACGTCCAGGCCTTGCTGACTGCCGCTGACGATCGCGGCTGTGCCTTCGCGCCGGATCGGCACGGCCGCGGCACAAATGCGGTGGCACTCCGGGACGCCAACCCCTTCCGCTTCGCCTTCGGACGGGACAGCCTTACGCCCCACAGGCAGCAGCGTCCGGGGGCCGCGATCGTGGAACGGGCCGCTCTTGGCTTCGATATCGACACGCCCGCCGATTTGGCTGAACTGCATGATATGTGCGCGGCAAGACTGAAATCTTGACCGGCGCTATCCTTCCCAAGGGAAGGTGTGGTCGAACCGATCCCGGCCATTCTACCTGCCGATCTGGAAATCAGGGAGGATCGGTCGATGAAACTGAACGTGGGCGTGCCCAACAGCATGCATGTCGCGGCAATGACGCAAGCTTGGGAATACAGCCTGACCGGGGACGACATCGGACAGGCGATGGCGACGGCTGATCGACTGGGCTTCAACAAGTGCATGTTGGGCGAACATTTCATCATTCCGCAAGATCATATTGGCCTGTCAGGCGACCATTATGTCCATGGCACGGTTGCCCTCTCCTTCCTGGCCGGCCGCACCAAGACGATGAAATTGAGCTCCTCGGTGTCAATCCTGCCGCTGCAGAGTCCGATCGTTCAGGCCAAGGCCTGGTCGACCCTCGACTGGCTGAGCGGCGGGCGGGCCACGGCCCTGTTCGGGGTCGGCTGGCTGAAGGAAGAGTTCGACATGCTGAATGTCGATTTCCACCAGCGCGGACGCATGGCCGACGAGTATATCGCCGCGATCATCGAATTGTGGACGTCGGAAAAGCCCGAATTTGAAGGCGAATTCGTTCGGTTCAGGAATGTCGGTTTCGCGCCCAAGCCGGTGCAGCAGCCGCGCTTGCCGATCTGGCTCGGGGGCGACGCCGAACCGGTGCTCAGGCGGGTGGCGAAATTCGGCGATGGCTGGTCGCCCTTCCGTACGCCACCGGAAAAATTCCCCGAATGCCTCGATTTCATCCGTTCGCAGCCGGAATATGACGGGCGGCCGATCGATCTGTTCTTTGCACTGGAAATGCTCAACGTCGGCGCCCATCACGAGATCATGGATGACCCGCGCGCGCCCGGAACGCGGGATGCGCAGAAGGTCATCGATCAGGTGGGCTGGTTGAAGGGATTGGGGGTCAATGAAACCATCGTTCCTCTGCCGCCGGGGATATCCGGGCTGACCGAATATCTCGATCGGCTCCAATGGGTGGCCGAGGAAATCATGCCCAAAATCTGAAAACCTGCCGGGGGAAAGGCGCGGAAGGCTGCGCTTTTCCCTCTTGGTTCTCGAAAGAAGGATCGGGAGGACTTGATGGCCGAATATGATGTTGTGGTGGTGGGATCGGGCGCGGCCGGCATGACGGCAGCGATCAGGGCCGCGTCTGCCGGGCTGTCGGTTCTGGTGTTGGAAAAGGCCGCACATTTCGGTGGCACGACTGCGGTTTCGGGCGGCGGCATCTGGATCCCCGACAGTCCGCAGGCCAGGGCGGCCGGTGTCGAGGACAGCCGCGCCGTGGCGCGCCAATATGTGCTGGACGTCATCGGACCGACGGCCGATCCCGCGCTGATCGACGCCTATCTCGATGCCGGTCCGGAAATGGTGGAATGGCTGGACCAGAACAGCCAGGTGCATTTCCTGCTCTCGCCGCCCAGTAGTGACTGGTATCCGGAAGTCCCCGGTGCGGCCGATCATGGCCGCCTGCTGTCGCCGCAGGAATATGACGGTAAGAAACTGGGCGATCATTTCGCCGATCTTCGTCCCGCGCGCGAGGAGTTCAATGCGCCGGGCGGCTTCATGATCGATATGTTCGATCTACCCTATCTGGCGGGAATGCCCTCGCCCAAGTCGCTGTTCCATTTCGGCAAGCTGGCCGCGAAGTTCGGCCTGGATAAGGTTCGTCGCTATCCGCGCGGTACGCGGCTGACCATGGGCAACGCGCTGGCGGCGCGGCTGATCCGATCGGCGATCGATACCGGCGTCACGCTCCGCAAGGACGCCGCCGTCGATCGGTTGCTGGTGAAGGCCGGCCGCGTGACCGGTGTGCGCGTTAATGGCGAGGATATCGCGGCGCGGGTCGGCGTGCTTCTGGCGTCGGGCGGCTTTTCCGCCAGCGAGCAGTTGCGCAAGGCTTACATCCCTTATGCCGAGGAGCATGTCTCGATCCTCCCCTATGAAAATACCGGCGACGGGATGAATATGGGGCTGGATGCCGGCGCTTCGCTGGACGGCGACAATCTTGTCAATGCGGTTTGGGCCGTGGTGTCGAAGATGACGCGGCCGGACGGCTATGTCGCGCGCTATGCCCATCTGATCGACATGTCGAAGCCCGGCTGCATCGCGGTCGATGCCAAGGGCGAGCGGTTCGGGAACGAGGCTTCGGTCCATTTCGTGGAGGCCATGCACAAGAGCGGCACCGTGCCCGCCCACATCATCGGCGACGCCGCCTTCATCAAGAAATATGGCATGGGCATGGTCTATCCCGGCGGTGGCGGCCTGAAAAAGTTGATCGCGGCGGGCTATGTCACGGAAGCGCCCAGCCTGCGCGAACTGGCCGGCAAGATCGGGGTGGACGTCGATGGCCTGATGGCGACGGTCGCGAAGATGAACCGCTATGCCGAGACCGGCAAGGATCCGGATTTCGGCAAGGGCGACACGCAGATCGACATCGAGATCGGCGATCCCAAGCATAAGCCCAACCCGTGCCTGGGCCGGGTGGAAACCGCGCCCTTCTATGCCATCAAAATCCATCCGGGCGACGGGTCGACGACCGTGGGCCTCAAGATCGACGCGCAGTGCCGCGTGATCGGCACCGATGGCGCGCCGGTGGAGGGATTGTTCGCCGCAGGACTCGACGCCAATTCCATTTGGCGCGGCAAGTCGCCGGCCCATGGCTGCAATGTCGGCCCGGCCATGGTGACCGGCTTCATCGCGGGCAAAGCCATGGCCGAGACACTGGTGCTGGCATGATCCTTTTCGGGCGGGTTAACGGCAAAAGCCGGGATAAGGAATATCCCGATCCCGGCTTCTGCCGTTTCAACTTCTGAGAGGGCCGCAGGCTGCTACGCCGGTTCGGCAACCATGCCCGCGCGCGCTCGGGCGGTCGCCACCAGCTTGAACAGGCCCGCATTATAGTCGGTCAACTGCTCCATGGTCAGGTCCCGATAGGGCGTCATCGGGCAAAGCGAATCCACAACATCCCAGAACGGCTCGATCTTTTCGAGCACTTCGTCCACCGGCCCGCAGGTCACGAAGGCTTCGACCATATCGTCGGAAACATTGCCGATGACCTTGCCGATGTCGCCATGCTCGCCCAGGCTGAGCTGGCAGGCGCGGGCCTGATCGCCGAAGCCGATCGCCTCGAAGAAGGGCTCATATTCCTTGTAGCCCGAATAGGCCGCAACGGTGGCGCGGCTGTCGTCGATCGCCCTCTGCTTGTCGTCATTGACCGCGATCCACGGCCAGGCGTTGATTTCGATATCCCCGCGCTTGCGGCCATATTGGGCCAGCGTGTCGGTGATGAAAGGCAGGCGGCTCTTGGTATAGGCTGCCGACCAGAGGGCATGGACCATCAGGCCGTCGCCGACCTCCAGCGCCAGCGCGGTCATCTTGTCCTGCAGTGCTGCGATCCAGATCGGGATTTCCTCCCGCACCGGCGGGGCGGTCAGCATCATTTCCTCGAAATCGGCGGAGAAATATTCCCCTGCGACCGGATCGAGCCCCTTATGCGCGTTGGCGATGACGTAGCGGATGACCTTGACGCTTTCGCGCAGGTGCGACAGCAGCTTGCGTTCCGGCTCCCCATACATGCCCGTGACGCAGCTCTTGATGCTGGAGCCCAGCCCCAGCACGAAACGGCCATTGGAAATGCGATCGACGTCCATCGCCGCATAAGCGGTCTCCACCGGACTGCGCGTTCCCGCGATGGCGACGCCCGTGCCGACCTTCAGGCTGTCGGTCAGCGCGGCGGTAGCGGCCATCGGCACGAAGGGCGGCCCGTAAATCTGCAGCGAAAAGCAGCCTTCGAAACCCGCCTGTTCCATTTGCTGGCCGATGCCCGCCATGGCGGGGGCGGGCAGGGTAGGCATGACGGCCCACCAGCGGCGTTCACCGCCGACGGCATTGACGAGCGTGGACATGGCGTCTCCGAAAAGAAAAAAGAGCGGACGCTGCCGTCCGCCCATGGGGAGAGATCAGATCAGAACTGGAACAGTTCCTTGCGCAGGCCAATGATGTCGCTGCAATCGGCGCTGACATTGTCACGATAGGCGAAATCGCCATTCGCCTGCCGGTCCGCAAGCTCCATCATCGCCATGCGATAGCGCTGCCCGGCCTGGTCGAACTTGCTGTGCAGGTCCTTGCGGTCGGTATGGCGCATGTAGCGCGGGCTTTGCGGGGACGTCATATAGCTGTCCTGCCGCGACACCTTGTAGCCTGCCTTGGGCATGACATGACGGAACATCAGTCCCGCGTTGGACGTGTTCATGACCATTTCCATCCGCGTGCGGTCCCGCGTTTCAGGCGTGCAAGGGTGGAACAGCGGCACATCGTCGCCGGGGCTGAACCGGCCATAGGCGATGGCGCAGTGCGAACGCAGATAGATGCGGATCACCTGCCGCACATTCTGGGTCGGCTGCTTGATACCGCTGAAGAACTTCATCACCGGCGCGACCGACTTGTTGACGCAGGTGCGGACCATCGTGACGGTCTCGCTGTCGTAGAAGGTTTCCACTGTCTCGCTGTCCGACCGTTCGTCGCCGACGACATCGGCGTGCAGGAAGTCGGCATGGGTGAGGTCGATCAGGTTTTCCAGGCTGATCGGCGCTGAGCTTTCGAAACGGACGGTCGCGGTCATGTGGCGCGGCAGGCCCCCCTTGGGCGGGAGGAAGGGCAGGCTGGGCAAATGGCGGGGATCGGCGGCCAGCGGATTGCCGAACCATACCCAGACGACGCCATAATGCTCCATTACCGGATAGCGGCCCTGGGCGTTGGTGAACTCGCTCTTGTCGCGGGCGATCCGCTCATTGGGATGGAACTCGCTCGCCCCGGCGACGCCATTGTCGCGCCACAGGAAGATGGGGTGTGAATAGACGGCGCGACGGACGGGCTTGCCGGTCACGGAATAATCATGCGCTACCGGAAACCAGCTGTCGCGCATCACCAGATTATGCGGCACCCAGCGGTTGATGGCATTCAGCGCGATCGGGCTGCCACCCGATGGCGCGGCGGAATTGTCGTCGTGCGAGACGGGACGATCGGCGGTTTCGAGCATCTTCAAATCCTCCTTCAGGCCGCTACGGTCTGATCATGGGTCGCTGGCGTGGTTTCCAGCATCACCTTGCGCAAATCCTCGCCATGCAGCGAGACGGTGGGCTTGGTGGCGCGCAATTTCGATCCGTCAACCGACGCGAGAACCGACAACGGATTGATCCCGCGCAGCACGGCGCCCCGCACACCTGGATGGCGCACGCCCAGTTCGGCGCGCCAGCGTACCGCCGTCACGCCCCGCGCCGAAGGCACGGGCGAGAGGACGGCATGGAGCAGATCGTTAAACTGGTCGTCACGCAGCGTCAGTTGCGTTTCGCCGGTCAGCGGATGGGTGCGCGTCAGCAGGGTGAGCGGAAATTCGGCCACGAAGTGCGACGGCCAATGCAGCGGATGCCACTGGCAGTTGCGCTCCATCACCAGCAGGCCGTTTTCCTCGTGCAGTTCCGACATCAGATAGGGGCTGAAGCGGACACCACGGATCGACAGGATCAGGCTGGGGTCATCATAGAGAGCGTTGAGATATTCCTGATGGCTGCAACTGACGTTGACGGTGCCGACATAGGTATATTTCGGGTCGGCGCTCAGCGGCGCCTGCGCCTTGGGGTTGAGGCAGACCCGCACGAAGCCGGCCTGTTCGGTCACCGCAAAGGCATTGGCCTTGTAGATCGGCGGGAATTTCTGCTGATCCTTCATGTTCGGGATTTCTTTGAGCCGCCCCGTCTCGCCGTCATAGCTCCAGCCATGATAGCCGCACTGGATCTGGCCATTGTCCCGGATGCAGCCGAGCGACAGAGGCGCGCGACGATGCGGGCAGCGATCCTCCAGCGCGCGGGCGATACCCTGATTGTCGCGCCACAACACGACCGGCTGATCGCCGATGTCGACGGACAGGGGCTTTTGAGAGGTCACTTCCTCGGACCTTGCGACAGCCCACCAAAGATCAGAATCGAGACTCATAGCGCTATCCACTCTCCTTTCGATTAAATTGACGGATGACAATTTATATGTCAACGTCTTTTCGCTATGGATTTGCTGATGCTCGATCGCCCCCAGCGCACACGCGGTCGCCCCGCGCTCAATGCCGCCCAGGCCGTGGACGAGGACAAGCTACTGGGTCTGGCCTTCGCGACCTTCGCGGAACGCGGCTATGAGGGCACGACGCTGCGTGATCTGTCGAAGCGGCTGGGGGTCAGTCACAATCTCCTGAATGTCCGATTTGGCCGGAAGGAAGATTTGTGGGTACGCGCGGTCGACTGGCGGATGGCGCAGGCCTCGCCCTTCGTCGAAGCCGCCTTTGACGAACCGGCTGATCCGGAAGTTCGGCTGCGCCATCTGATCCAGCGTTTCTGCCTCTGGGCGACGAACAATGGCGATATCGTGTCGCTGACCAATGTGGAAGGTTGCCGTTCGACCTGGCGGCTGGATCATATCGTCGAACATTTCGTGCTGCCGTTCCAGAAACGGCTCGACGGCCTGCTCGACGCGGTGCGGCTCCAGCGGCCGGTTCATGGCTTGTCGACGGCCGCATTGATGGCGTTGCTGGTGCAGGGGGTCGGCTATTATTTCTGCGCCGTGCCGATGCAGGAACGGCTGGGGGCTGGGCGGGAAGTGGATGATGTCCATGCCGCCGAACATGCGGACAGGCTGGCCGCCTTCCTGCTCGCTGCCCTCCTTCCGCCGATCGCCTGACCGGAGCGGAAGAAGAACAGTAGCACATCTGTTGTTTACTTGTAGGGGTCGACCGGCTGAGGGACTTCCACTACGCCGATGTCTTTCAGCATGGTCAGCACGTCGGAAATGCTGAAGATGCTGACGATCTTGTCGTCCTTGAACTTGACGATCGAGAACCAGTTCACCTGGAACTCGTTGCCGGTCGGCTGCACGCCCATATAGGGACCGCCGACATGCTTGCAATAGTGGGTGGCGTAGATCCAGATCTCGTCGTCGCCCTTGCCGACCGCGTCGATGGTCTTGTAAGCGGCGGGGAAGAAGGTCTTGTAGAGCGCGACCGGCGAGGTCTTCCACTCTTCATAGGTGCCCAGATCCGGCCGGTTGGGGTTGCCGTATCGGAAATCGGGATGGAAAAACCGATCCATGCCGTCAAAATCGCCGGCGTTCAGGGTTTCCTGCAGGTCGGTCCAATGCTTGACCATCTGCTTCTGCTTGTCGGTCAGCACGGTCGAATCCGACACGTCCAGCTGTTCACGAATATCTTCTTTCCAGGCCACGATAGTCCTCTCTCATACATTCAGGATTGGTGTTGTGCTCAGTCTTCAGGAGCGATGGTGATCGTAAGGCCCGATAGGGCTTCCGTCATCATGACCTGACAGGACAGGCGTGAATAGTCGTTGCGGTGCGGCGATCCATCCAGCAGATCGCTTTCGTCGTCCGATACCGGGGGCAGGGATTGAGCGAAGGCGGGGTCGACATAGACATGGCATGTCGCGCAGGAACAGCAGCCGCCACACAGCGCCAGCAACTCATCGAAACCGGAATCTCTTATGGCTTCCATTACCGAGCTATTCGCGGATGCATTGATCGTCTGCTGTGCGCCGTCACGGGTAATGACATTCAATTCGGGCATGGCATTCCTCTGGTGGAATCGAAAGTAATACCCCGTTCTAATCAGGGGGCGGTGATTTCTATCCTGTCGAAAGGCAGGTCATGAACTCTGCTATTTCACCTCGACCTGCACCGGGAACCGCTCGAAATAGAAAGCGAACGGGCGGCGCAATTCCTCGCCGGTCACATGGAAATCGCGCTCCAAATCGTAGACGATCTTGCCCTTGGCCTGCTCGCCATGTTCGGCCAGATAGTCGTGCAGGTCGGCTAGAGCCTCATCGGTCAGCGGGATGCCGGCAATGCGATAAATCTCCTTCAGGATCGGATCAGGATGCCTGATCCAGTCATGAAAATAGACGTCGATCGTCTGGTCGGGGGGCAGGATGTCGCGATCCCGCACGCAGGCGCGGAGCAGCTTTTCATAGCGGTCGGGCCAGTAGCCGAGCGGCTCTTGAATATCGATCGTCTTGCGGAACATGCGCGCCGCATAGCTGTACATGGTGAGCTGGGACCGGATGGACCCGACCGGATCGCGATGGGTCAGGACGAAGGTAGCGTCGGGAAAGGTCTTATAGAGGGCGGGCAACTGCTCCATATGCTGCGGGCATTTAATGACCCAGCGGTTCGGTCCGTTCAGGAAGGTCAGGACCTGGAGGCCCTTCTTCAGATAGGCATAGGTGCCCGACTGGTCGTGGCTCAGATAATAGTCGCGCCAGCGCGGCACATGCGCCAGCCACTCGATCAGATAGGAGGAGAAATCGACCGCCTGAAGCTCGATATCCTCGCTGATATGATCGGGCGAAAATTCGTGCATGATCGCCATATAAGGCAGGATGGATTCCATCATCCGCCAGCCCTGTTCCGCCTTGGTCCAGCGCGGATTGCTGTCCTCGTCCGTCGGGGTTTCGTCCGGGGCGGGAACCGGCGCGATCGCTTCCCACCAGGGCAGCGAGCGGAAGCGGCGATCGGCCGACAGCAGGCCGAGCAGATGCGTCGTGCCCGATCGGGGAAGGCCCGCGACGATGATCGGCCGGTCGATCTGGATGTCCAATATCTCCGGGTGGCGCTTCACCATGTCCTCGATCCGCAGGCGGGTCGCGGCGAAGCGGATCATCATCTGGAACAGGTTGGCGCGCGTGACGGCGGATGCGTTGTCGTCCTCGTCCACCGCCTGGCACCAGACGGCCAGCCGCTCGCGAAAATCCTCCGCGCCGAAATCCGACAGCCCGGTCTGCGCCTGCGCCGCAGTTAGGATTGCGGTCGGCTTCAGCACGATCTGGTCCGCCACCGCTTCGGCCCCGGCGATTACCTGCTTCTGGACATCGGTTAGCACGGGGTGATGCAGGTCGGTAATGTCGATGATGATACGGCTCGCGGCCTCTTCCTGCACGGCACTGCCCATGCTGCTCTCCTCTTTTCGATGCGCCATCTAGAAGCGCGGACCCTTTCTTCCGCAAGGTGCGTAGCCATAGCCGCTGCGCCAAATGGTCCCCAAAAGCGCCATGCTATGCAGCGATGGTATCGCGACAGGCGAAACTGTTCGGAGAGGTTGGATGAACGCTGTTTCCCACGTCTATGATCTGCCCGTCACGCCGACCATGGAATGCACGGTCCGGGGTCGGATCGCGCTGCCCGGCGTCGTAATGGAATTGCATCATTATCGCTTCCGCGGCCAGCAGGGCGGGGTCTTTTCGTCGCCGCGCAGCTTTCTCGATTTTGCGCTATCCCCTCGCCCGGGTCGTCCTTGCGGCGGTTATGGCGGGATGGAACAGGGCAGGGCCAGCGCCCTGGGCGACGTGCTGTTCGTTCCGGCGCGAAGCGAACTGCATACCGAGTGGGGCGAGGGTGAGCAGACATCCATATGCTGCGGCTTCGACGGGATGGGCTTCGATCATGACGAGCCGGACCTGTCGAGCGACGCGTTGCAGGCCTCGCTCGACGTGCGCAGCCCCGCCGTGCGCGAAGCTCTGCGGAGCATTGCGGGCGAGATTGCGCAACCCGGCTTTTGCAGCGAGATACTGACGCAGGCGATATGGCTTCAGGCCGCGATCGAATTGCAGCGCTATCTGCGCGGTTCGGTGCGCGCTAGCGATACGAGGGGAGGGGGCATGTCCCGTACTCAGCTTCAACGCATCGACGATCGCGTCGAACAGCCGGGGAAACCCCCGTCCGTCGCCGAACTCGCTGCCGAATGCGGCCTTTCCACCCGCCATTTCTTCCGCCAGTTCAAGATCGCCACAGGGCAGACGCTCACCCGCTACGTCGCCGACCGCAAGATCAGCCGGGCGAAGCAGTTGTTGCGTCAGGCTAGTCCGGCGATCAAGGTTATCGCCTGGGATTGCGGCTTCGACAGCCCGGCCGCCTTTTCGGCGGCCTTCCGCAAGGCGACCGGACTGACGCCGCGGCAATTCCGAGAGGGCGTGATGCATTGAAGCCAAGGCCGTTTCGCGATGGCATTGGCACGATCGAGAAACTGGGGCCGCTTGTTCATCGGCCCGGTCGCCAGCAATGTTGCGCCAAAGCGCCGCCGCCGTTCGAGCGGCCATCGGGAGAATGGACGTGACGGAAAATCTGTTCGATCTGAGCGGCAAGGTGGCGCTGGTCACGGGCGCTAATTCGGGGCTGGGTTTCGGCTTTGCCCGTGGCCTTGCCCGTGCCGGCAGCGACGTCATCCTCTGGGGGCGGCGGGCCGACAGGAATGAAGAGGCGGCGGCGGCGTTGCGAGCGCATGGGGTGCGGGTCTTCGCCGATGTCGTCGATGTGTCCAGCGAGCCCGCGATCGTCGCCGGCTTCGCCCGCGCGCTCGATGCCATGGGCCGGGTCGACACGGTGGTCGCCAATGCGGGCATTGCCAGCCGGGTGCCGTTCACCGACATGGACGTCGCCACCTATCGCAAGCTGATCGACGTCAATCTCGACGGCGCCGTCTTCACCCTGCGGGAGGGCGCGCGGCACATGAAGGCGCGCGCGGAAGCCGGCGACCCTGGCGGTTCGCTGATCATCTGCGGCAGCGGCTCGATCTTCCAGGGCGTGCCGACCATGGCCCATTACGGCATCGCCAAGGGCGCGCTCAACGCCCTTGGCAAGGCGCTGGCGGCCGAACTCGGTCCGATCGGCGTGCGCTGCAACGTCATCGCGCCGGGTTTCATCGAAACCGAAATGACATTTGCCGATCCGGAGGTCGGCAAGATGATCGCAGACGTGGTCTCAGCGAAGGCCCCGCTCGGGCGGGCGGGCAAGCCGTCCGATCTGGAAGGCGCGGTCGTCTATCTCGCGAGCGATATGGCGGCCTACCACACCGGCGACACACTGGTCGTGGACGGCGGCAAGATGTCCGCCAACTGACCGAGCGGCAGGTGCCGCGCCGGGCTTTTACGGCCTGACTGTCGATATTAGCAGGAGATATGCATGTTCGCCCGGCCCCACAGCCAGCATTGCCAGGTCGCCTATGTCACCAACGATCTCGACGCGGCGATGGCCACGCTCAAGGACGCTTATGGCACACCCGGCTTCTTCGAATTATCGAACATCCAGCCCGGCGAAGATCCGACCGGCAAGCCAGTGCTCAAGATCGCGCTGGCGGTGGTCGGCGGCGTCGAGGTCGAACTGATCGAGCCGGTGGGCGACACGGCCCCCTTGTTCAGCGATTTTCTGCCCGAGGGCAACGATCTGGCCATTCGCTTTCATCATGTCGCGACCCGGATCGACGGACCGCTTGCCCATTGGGACGCCCATGTCGCTTCGCTCGACCTGACGCGGCACCCGGTCGTGTTCGAAGGCGCGCTGGGCGACTCGCTGCGCTATATTTACACAGACGAGCGCGCGACGCTGGGCCATTATGTCGAGCATGTCTGGATGGCGCCCGGCCTTCTGGCGCAGATGCGTGCCGTCGTCCCTACCTATCCGCCCGTGAAGGACTGACTGTATGACCATCGCCCTGTCCCGCCTCAATTTCCGCGACATTGGAGGCCTGCCGACCGCGGACGGAGGGCAGGTCCGGTCCGGCATCCTGTTCCGCTCCGAAGGGCCGGCGAGTTTCTTCGAGGATCATCATGCGGAGCTGTCGGATCTGGGCTTCCGCTCGGTGGCGGACCTCCGATCGACGATCGAAAGGGATGCGGCGCCGCATGGCTGGTGCGGCCCGGATTGCCGTATGCTCGACCTCGACATGAACACCGACCTGCGCGCGCAGGGCGAGGACATGTGGCTGTCGCTCGGTCGTGAGCCGACCGCCGCGCGCGCCGTCGAGGTGATGACGCACAATTATGGCCTAATGCCGCAGGCCTTTCTGCCACACCTGTCGCGGATGGTCGATGCGCTGCTGGCGCAGGACACGCCGATGCTGGTCCATTGCACCGCAGGTAAGGACCGGACCGGCGTCGTCGTCGCCCTGTTTCTCGACCTGCTCGCCGTGCCGCGTCCCATGATTATGGAGGATTATCGCAAGTCCGACATATTCGGCCAGAATCTGCGCGTGTCGGGTCATCTCAAGCGCGATCTGCAAAACACCTTCGGCTTCGTGCCGCCCGACGACATGGTGGCCATCCTGATCGGCGTTCAGGATGATTTTCTCCTGAGCGCGCTCGATATGGTCGCGACGCGATGGGGCGGCATTGAAGGGTATTTCGAGGCGGCAGGCGTCGACGCGGAACGGCGTGCTGCGCTGAGGCAATTGCTTGCCACAGACTAGGCGGGAAATCTGCGCTGGGCTGCCAGCCGTCCTCGCCGGGCTTTTGCTGCCGGGCGGGATCGCCCGGGCGTCCGCCGTCGACCGGAAGAATATGGTGGAGAATGAGATGAGCGACAACGGCATTTTCGAATGGGAAGATTTGCTCGACCAGCTTCGTCCGCTGGGCCAGTTGATGCGCGATCGTATCCCGGAAAGGTTGCGCAGCGATCCCCGCGTCATGCAGGAATCGATGCGGCTGCTGTTGTCGGGCGTGCTGCGCACGAGCAACGACGCGATCATGCATGATCGCAGTCACCCGATCTTCGTACCCGAACTCAATATCTGCCAGAATATCTTTCAGCCCAATGCGGACACCATTTACAAGGCGGCGCTGATCGAAAAGGGCGGCACCTATCGCATCCGGGGCGATCGCGGCACGACACGAATGATGATCCTGGCCCAGCTCGGCCCGGACACGCTGCGCACAGGGCAGCATCATCCCGCGCAGGACGCCAATGATTTCAACGATCTGCATATCGGGGCTGACGGGACGTTCGATGTCATCCTCTCACCGACCCGTCCGGCCGACTATGATGGCGACTGGTGGGAACTGAAACCCGCGACCGAGAAGCTGATGGTTCGGATCGTCGCCTGCGACTGGGGCGTCGAGCGCGAACCGCGCTTCGGCATCGTGCGCCTGGACGCCGATCACGCCGCCAAGGGACGCCCCACGCTGGCGCAACTGGCGCATCGCTTTGCCGAAATTCCCGCCACGGCCGCCGTCTGCGCGCTGGCCTTTCCAGACAAGGTGCAGAAGCTGCGCGACGAAGGGCTGATCAATACGCTCAAGGTGGTCGACTTCTCACAGATGACCGGTCTTGCCCGACAGTCCTATTATGAGGGCGCTTACGAACTCGCCGATTACGAGGCGCTGATTACCGAGGTGAAGATCCCCAAGGAGGTCGACTACTGGTCGCTGATACTGACCAACGAACTTTATGAGACGACCGACTGGTATCATAACCAGTCCAGTCTCAACGCGGCGCAAGCCGTGCTCGATGGCGACGGCTATTTCCGTGCGGTCATTTCCGCGCGCGACCCTGGCGTCCACAATTGGCTGGACACGTCGGGTTATGCCAGCGGCGCGGTACAGGGGCGCTGGTTCAATACCGACGAGCGGCCCACACCGACGATGAAGAAAGTCAAGCTGGCCGACGTGCGCAGCCATCTGCCCGCCGATACCGCGCTGGTGACGCCGGACGCACGCGCGGAAGCGATCCGCGAACGCACCCTCCGCGCGCACACGCGCATCATCTGGTGATGGAGGACTAAATGAGCGAAGAACTGACCAGGTTGCTCGACTATGAAGCGATCCGCAACGTGAAGGCGCGCTATTGCCGCTTTCTCGATACCAAGGACTGGGACGGATTTCTCTCTCTGTTCACTCCCGATGCGGTGCTGGACGTCGAGGAGGATACCGGCAACCCGCCGATGAGCGGGCACGCCGCGATATTGGAGCAGGTGCGCTCCGCGGTCATCGATGCGCGGTCGGCGCATCAAATCCACTCCTCGGAGATCGACCTGCGCGGCGACGAGGCGGACATGATCACGGCGATGCAGGACCGGGTGGTCTGGGCGCCGGGCAAATGCCCGATCCCCGGCGGCCAGTCGATCACCGGTTTCGGCCATTATACCGAACGCTATGTGCGTCGGGACGGTCAGTGGAAAATCGCGGCGCTCAAGCTCACCCGCCTCTATGTCGAGGTGCACCCCGGACCTGTCGTTTGACAGGTTGCCAATGCTCCTCCCAACGGCAATGCAATGGCAAATATTTGAGAGGACATGGGAATGACGGAAGCGGTGGAACCGGGCGCACGGGCGCTTTTCGACAAGTTCGGCACCTATATTCTGCCAGGCCGCGTCAACGATCCGCGTCGCGGCATCGACGAAGCGAAGGAAGCGGAGCGCATCGGCCTTGGTTGCGTGTGGATTTCCGAACGCTATGCGCTCAAGGAGCCGGCGGTGCTGGCGGGCGCGGTGGCCGAGGCCACGTCGAAGATTCGCATCACCGGCACCATGTATGCGACGATGCGCCATCCGCTCGTCACCGCCAGCGTTGCCGACATGATGCAGGCGATGAGCGGGGATCGGTTCCGCCTGATGTTCGCGCGGGCCGTGCCGGCCTATATGAAAATGCTCGGTTCGCCGCCGATCACCATGGAACGGCTGGCCGATCTGATCTCGATCTGTCGGCGTCTCTGGGCGGGCGAGAAGATCAATTATGAGGGCGTGCTGGGCAAATTCCCCGCCATCAGCCTCACCGATCGTCATGGCGGCACGCCGCCGCCGATCATCTTTACCGCGATCGGTCCCAAGAGCCTGGAATTTGCCGGCGAACATTGCGACGGCGTGCTGCTGCATCCCTTCGTGTCGGCGCAGGGGGTGAAGAACAGCGCGAAGATTGTCCGCGACGCGGCCGAAAAGGCCGGCCGTGATCCCATGTCCGTGCGCATCTATCACAATATCATCGTCGCCCCGGACCTGCCCAAGGAGGAGGAGGAGGCCGTCGTCGGCGGCCGCGCCATCACTTATTTCGAACTGCCCGGCTTTGGCGACCTGATCGTCGACATCAATGGATGGGACACGAAGGTGCTGGAGGATATCCGCGCCCATCCCAAAATCGCCGGCCTCAACGGCAAGCCGGCGGATCAGGCCTATACACGGCAGGAACTGGTCGATGTCAGTCGTCTCATTCCGCAGCAATGGCTGGATGAAGGCGCTGCCGTGGGGACCGCAGCCCAGTGCGCCGACCAGCTAATGGCCTTTCTGGACGCGGGCGCCGATGAAATCCTGCTGCACGGCTCGTCGCCCAAGGATATGGGGCCGCTCACCACAGAACTGAAGCGCGCGCTGGCGGGGAAGGGGCTGTAATCATGGAATTGCTGACCCCCGATCGTCTCACCGTCCAGTTACAAGACTGGCTGGCGGGCGAAAAGCCCGAATGGCACGACATTCGCGTTCGCCCGCTCGATGTGACGCTGGGCGCAGGCTTTTCGGCGGACATCTTTTTCGTCGACGTCGACTATGTCGATCCGGCCGGTCCCCAGAGCCAGACGCTCGTGGTTCGCCGTCAACCGATGGACCTGGAAGTGGTGTTCGGCAGCAGTCTGGCGCTACAGGGCAAGATGATGGCGGCGCTCGATGCGCGGGGCGACCTGCCCGTCCCGCCCTGGATCGGCATGCATCTCGACCCCGATATTCTCGGCCTGCCTTTCCTCGTTATGGGCAAGGTGGAAGGGGAATGCGCCAAGCAGAAGCCCAACTATAATTTGGAGGGCTGGCTGGTCGAGATGAGCCCGGCGCAGCGACGGCAAAGCTTCACGAACGCCGTCAACGCCTTTGCCAGCCTGGCGAAGATCGACTGGCGCGATGGCTTTGAATTTCTCGCCCAGCCTGAAAATGGGCAGCCAGGGCTTGATCAATATGTCGGCGCGCTCGAAGCGTGGCACAAGGCGGCCGGCCGAGGCCGCGCCATGCCCATCGTGGATGCAGCCATGGCCTATGTGCGCGCCAACATGCCGGCCGTTGCGGGGGTGAATGTGCTGTGGGGCGATCCCACGCCATCGAACGTGATGTTTTCCGCCGATGGTCAGGTCAACGCGCTGATCGACTGGGAACTCGCGGCGCTGGGACCGGCCGAGCTTGACCTCGCCTGGTGGCTCTATTTCGACGATCTGTTCGGCCGTCGCTTCGGCATCACTCGGCTGGAAGGCCTGCCGACCAGGGACGAGACGATCGCCATCTGGGAAGCGGCAAGCGGCCAGAAGGCCGGGCATCTCGATTACTATGACATCGTTGCGGCGCTCCGTATGGCGCTGGTCGCCGTGGGCGCCTTCGACCGGCAGGTCGGCATCGGCAATATCCCCGCGACCAACAAATCGCTCAACGACAATTTCATGACCCTGTATCTGGCTGAAAAGCTGGGGCTGCCTATCCCCGAACTCGGACCGGATTTCGTAGTCTTCATGAAGAATCTAACGCCGGTGGAAGACAAGGCGGCCTGAAAACGGGCCGCTGCGTGTAAAAGCGAATTGCCCGCTTGACCGATGCCCCAATCAATAAATATACAGTGTGGAATAATAAAATGGAGAGGTGAGTCATGCGGCAGTGGCCGGTCGAAGGGCATTCATGAAAAGCGCTGTCGCAGAGCGCGCGCCGCTTTCCGCCGATGCACTGATCGCGGAAGCGCGCGCCGTGACCGGACTGTCGGACTTTGGATCGGACCTGTCCTTCATGACCGGCTTTCGTCGGCTGGTCGATGCAGTCGAGGCGATGGACCCGTCCGCCCAGTTACGCGAGACCGCGCATCACAAAATCGTCGGCCTGCTCGCGACCCGGCTGCGCTTCGCCGAAGACGAACGGCTGCATCCTGACATCGTGGCGCAGGATGTGGGCGACCCGCTGATCGTCTGCGGCCTGCCGCGCACCGGGACGACGATCACATACGACCTGCTTTGCCTCGATCCGGCGGCCCGGGCGCCGCGCGAATGGGAATGGTATATCCCCTGGCCGGCGCCGGAAATATCCAGTTTCGACAGCGATCCGCGCATCGCGCAGGTGCAGGCCATCTATGAAAACTGGCTGAAGCACGCGCCGCAACTGGCCGACATCCAGCGGATGGATTGCACCCAGCCGGGCGAGTGCAACCATGGCATGATGCTGCATTTCGCCAGCACCAATTTCCCGGCCGAACTGGGCGTGCCCGCCTTTGCCCGATGGCTGCAGGACGTCGTGCCAGAAGGGCAATATCGCACCCACAAGCGGATGCTCCAGCACTTCCAGTGGAAAGGGCCAAGGGGCCGTTGGACGCTGAAATCGCCGCAGCATCTCATGGACCTGCCGGGCCTGGTGGAAACCTATCCGGGCGCGATGCTGGTGTGGACGC
The DNA here is from genome assembly GCF_000153545.1 of Sphingomonas sp. SKA58. NCBI lineage: Bacteria > Pseudomonadati > Pseudomonadota > Alphaproteobacteria > Sphingomonadales > Sphingomonadaceae > Sphingomonas > Sphingomonas sp. SKA58. Next base: position 383,328 of record NZ_CH959308.1, on the reverse strand, counting down.
ATCGCGATCCGGTGCTGACCCTTTCTTCGCTGTCGAGCATGATCGCCGGCTTCTTGGCCGCGGTCGGCGGCGCCAATGATCTTCAGGCGATCGGCCGCTCGGTCGTCGATACCTGGTGCGCGGGGTTGGCGCGAGCGACGCAGGCCCGTGCCAACGATGCAGCGATCGAGGGCCGCATCCTGGACCTCGCCCATCGCGATATCGTCGCTGACCCGATGGCGACGATTGAGCGCATCTACGACCGGTTCGGCCTGCCATTCACCGACCCCCATCGTGACCGCATCGTGGAGTTCCTGACGAACAATCCTGCCGCCAGCCGCCTCGGTAAGCACAGGCACAGCCCCGACCAGTTCGGCATCGATCCGGGCGAGGTGCATGAACGGCTCGCCGACTATTATGCGCGCTACGGCCATCTGTTCGACCGCGCCTGACCCCCTATCTTCTGGAGTATCCAGCATGAGTGTTCTCGACCGTTTCCGCCTCGACGGGCGCACGGCCATCCTGACCGGGGTCGGGCCGGGCGTCGGCGAACATGTCGCCAAGGCCTATGCCGAATTGGGCGCCAACGTGGTTCTCTCGGCCCGCTCGCAGGACCGGCTCGACCGGATTGCGGCAGAGATCAACGCTCGCGACGGCGGCCGGGCGATCGCCATCGCCGCCGACGCGGGCGAGAAGGGCGATCTTGAACGGCTGGTGGCGGGCGCGCGCGCCGCCTTCGGTCCCATCCATATCGTGTTCAACAATGCGGCGGCGGGCGTCGTCTATGCCGCAGATGGCGGGCTCTGGGCGAACACAGATGAAGTCTGGAAGACAGCGATGGACGTCAACGTCATGGCGACCTGGCGTCTGACCGAACTGACGGAGGCCGATATGAAGGCGCATGGCAAGGGCAGCATCATTTCGGTCCAGAGCTGCGGCGGCTTCACGCCGATCCCGCCCGCCGTCGCCTATGGCGTGTCGAAGGCGGCGCTGCTTTTCCTGGTGCGCGAGTTGGCTAAGACGCAGGCGCCGCACACCAGGATCAATTGCCTGTGCGTCGGATCGATGAGCCCGGACGGGCAAGAGGCCGCGATCCACAAAGGGCTGGGCCTTGCCGAGCGCAACGCGATCAAGCGTTTCGGCGCGGCGGACGAGGCGGTCGGCGCAGCGATCTTGCTGGCGGGGGATGGTTCCAGCTACACGACCGGCAGCACCATCTTCACCGAAGGCGGCCGGGTGGGGACCATTTCATGACCGCGAACCCTCTCTGGACCGACGATCAGGCAGCGGCGGAAAAGCTGGCGCTGCGCCTCATCGAACGGCCTGACATCCGTGCCGCGCGCGAAGAAGCGCGCCTCATGCTGCTCGCGGACCCGCTCGCAGGCGCGCTCGACGGACGGTTGGGGCTGGATCGGGCGCTTGATCAGTGGGTGCTGGGACTGGCCATGCGCGAAGCCAATGGCGATCCCGCCGATCCCAGGGTCGTGTGGAATATCAGCAATGCCCCGCGGCGCTGGTTCGGCCATATCTATCCGGGCGCGGCGGTGGCGATCGACAATCCCGACAATTTCAACCGCGAGATTCCAATCGACGGCGACGGGCGCTATGCCGTCGACATCCGCTTTTCCGCCGATCCACCGCAGTTCAGCATCGTGGCCGAGGTCGAACCGGCGCATCATGCGGGACTGGGACGCAATCTGGGCGCGCTGACGCTCCAGCAACTCAAGCCCTTCTGCGATGCCGACGGGCAGGTGACTGTGACGGTCGGCCCGCAGGAGGGCGGCGCGACTCATTTACGGACCGAGCCGGGCGCACGAATCCAGGTCTATACTCGCGACAGTCAGCGCGACTGGCGGCAGGTGCCGGCGCAGGTCAGCGTCCGTCGCCTCGATCCGCCAGCCGACATGCGTCCGCGCGACGAGGAGGAGATCGCCCGGACCGTCGTCGCCGACCTGCCAGCCTGGGTCGCCTTCTGGTCGGGGTTCAAGAATGATTTTCTCGGTCATCCCGAACCCAACCGGCTGATCGGACCCAATGGCCGCGACGGGGGCTGGGGCTATCTGGCTGGCGGGCGTTTCGCCCTTGGGGAAGGGCAGGGGTTGCTGGTGACGATCGATCCGGGGGGCAGCTATTATACCGGCATCCAGATTGCCGATCCGTGGACCATCTCCCCCGATCCGATGCTGCGCCTGGTCAGCCTCAACAGCGCTCAGGTCACGCCAGCGACCGATGGCATGATCAGCTATGTGGTGGCGGGCGTCGATCCAGGCATCGCCAACTGGATCGATACGGCAGGCCTTGAAGAAGGTTGGGTGCTTCTGCGCTGGCAGGGCGTACCCGACGGCGCCGATCCCGCCCGCTTCATCCGCGACGTGCGCGTCATCGATCTTGTGGCCATTGATCGCGACTTGGACGCAAGGGTGCCCCGGGTCGACATCGCCGCGCGGGGACAGCAGTTGCGGGACCGCGCGCGCCAGCATGGCCTGCGAACCCATGGCGCGAGCTGGGGAGATGCATGATGCAGCCCAAGGGCTCTATACTGGAATTGTGCCAGGTGGTGCGCGACATGGAGCTTGCCTTGGATCACTGGACGCGGGTCATGGGCGCGGGGCCGTTTTTCGTGTTCGACGTGCCCGTGCTGCCGGGCCAGATCTATCGCGGCGCGCCAACGCAGGTGGCGATGAAGGTCGCGTTCGGCTTTTCCGGCGGATTGCTGATCGAACTGCTCCAGCAGACCAATGACGGACCTTCGGTCTTCACCGAAATGCTCGACCGTTATGGTGAGGGCTATCATCATGTCATGCTGCGCATTCCCTATGACGACGGCGTGGCGCGGCTGTCCGGCGAGGGCTATGCCATGGCCTTCAGCGGCCGGATGCCGTCGGGCGAGCGTTTCGCGTTGTTCGATACCCGCGAAGGCAATGGCGGCTATGTCGAACTGATGGAGATTTCTACCGCAATGGAGGCATTGCTCGACCGGATGCACGCCGCTCATTGCGCGTGGGACGGGATCGATCGCCCCGTCCGGTCCATCGCCGACCTCGGCTGAATCTGGGGCTGAATCTGGGGCTGGAGCTCAGGCTGCTCCCGCGACGGTACGGATCGCGGTGAGCAGCATGTCGGTCGCGCGGGTGAGGGCGGCTTCCACGACATTGCGCTGCATCGCCAGCCGGTCGTCATTGTCATCCAGGCTTTCCGACACGACGACGTTCCCCAGCACGATGACGGAGAAGATCACCAGCATCTCGTCGCTTTGCTGTTGCGTCAGCCCGGCCTCGGCCAGCGCCTCGAATATGGCGCGGCGGATCGTCAGCGCATTGGGCTGCTCCAGCCGGTTCGCGCTGCGTGACAGGATGAAGGCGGCGGAGCCCGGAAAATCCCGATAGGCCATGTGCACCGCACGGGCGATGCTGCGCAGGCGGCTTTCCCAGTCGGGCGCCGACAGGTCAGGCATCCGGCCGCGCAATATCTCGTCTGTCAGCAGGGCGAGCATCGCCTCCTTGTCGCGGACATGATGGTAGAGCAGGCGCGGGGACACACCCAGCCGCTGCGCGACAGGTCGGATGTTGAGCGCCTCGATCCCGTCGGACCGCGCCATATCCAGCAGCGTTGCGATCAGCCGCGCGCGGTCAAGCGCGGGGCCTTCGGATCGTGGTGGCCGACCCCGCCGTGAAGTCCGTGCAGGCTGTTGCTGGTTTGCGCTCATGCCTCCGCTTTAAGCGGAGGCGCGTCTTGGGTCCATGCCCCGCGGCCCGTCAAGACCGCAGGGAAAGGAGTCACAGCTTCTTCAGCTCGGCATTCGACAGGCTGGTCGTCACGCCCTTCTCGCCTGCGGTCAATGTGGTGGCGGGGATCGAGATGAACTTGCCACGATAGATGACGCGAACGGCGGATACGGCGCCGTCGGCAGCCGTCAGCACGCGATCCACCTTGCCGATTTTGGTGCCGTCGGCGGAGTAGATCGCCTCGTTGCGATTCACCGCAGGCGCTTGGGCAAATGCAGGGGCGGTCAGGCCCAGAGCGGCCAGCGCAATGATGATCGTCTTCATATGCTGAAACTCCCTTATCGAAGATGGCGATCTGTTGGCGCAGTACCACTATGGTTTCAAGAGAAAACCGATACATATCGAAAAGAATCTGTTCTATCTGTCCCACATGTAGAATGAAAGCCGCCAGATGCGGGGGAGAGAGAATGAAGGACGCAGGCGGGTTTCGGCCGCACGACAGATGGTTCCTGCTGCTGCTGGGCGCGATCTACATGTTCAATTTCATCGATCGCACGATCATCGCCGTGGTCGGCGAATCGATTCGCCACGACCTGCGCCTGAGCGATCTTCAGCTTGGCATGCTGGGTGGGCTGGCCTTCTCCATCTTCTATGCCGTGCTCGGCATCCCGCTGGCGCGGCTGGCCGAACGCTACAGCCGGGTTCGGATCATTGCCGTGGTGACCATGCTCTGGTCGCTGATGACCGCGTTGTCCGGCGCGGCGGGGAGCTATGTCCAGCTGCTGCTCTGCCGCATGGGCGTCGGCATAGGCGAAGCGGGCTTCACGCCAGCGCTCGTTTCCATGATTTCCGACCGGTTCGATGCCGGGCGCCGCGCGGTCGTCTTTTCGCTGATCGCGATAGGCGTACCACTGGGCGGCGCCGTCGCCGCGATCGCGGGCGGCGCAGTGGCGCAGGCGTTCGGCTGGCGGCTTGCGCTCGTGGCGGTTGGTGCGCCCGGCCTGCTGCTGGCGCTGCTACTGGTTGCGACCATTCCCGAACCTGAACGGAAGGATGCTGGGCAGAGTGCGGATACGCCCCCCTTCGCCATGGTGCTTCGGCGGCTCGCCCGTTCGCCTGCCTTCCTGCACCTGACCTTTGGCAGCGGCTTCGTCGGGCTGGTGGGGTTCGGCACCAATCTGTTCCTAATCCCCTTGCTGGTTCGCCGGTTCGATCTCCCGCTGGCGCATGCGGGCCTCGTGTTCGCGCTGTCGTTCAGTTTGGCGACGATGGTCGGACAGGTCAGTGGCGGCTATCTGATCGGACGGCTTATCCAGCGGGACATACGCTGGGGCGGGTGGGCGCCTGCCATCGCGGTGGGGCTGGCCCTGCCCTTCTATCTGCTGGCGATCCATCAATCGGACTGGCGGTTGCTGGTCGCCTTTCTCTTTGTCGCCACCACCCTGCTTTACGCCTTCACGCCTGCGATCATGACCATCACCCAATCGCTGGTCGAACCGCGCATGCGGGCGTCGGCTGCGGCGCTTCATGCCTTCGGCCAGACCGTCGCCGGGCTGGGGTTGGGATCGGTGGTGTTGGGCTATCTCAGCGATCGCCTCGCTGTCTTTCTCTATAAGGGCAATTATGCCGCCGACTGCCTCGTTTCGGGCAAGGCATCGCTGCCACCCGCCTGTCTCTCGGCATCGGCAAGCGGCCTGCAACTGAGTATGCAATTGTCGGCATCCGTGCTCCTGATCGCGGTTCTCCATTATTGCCTGGCCGCAAAAAATCTGCCGCTGGAAACAAATGCGTCGTGAAAGACGGTAAATCTGTCGAGGTTCGGCCACGCAGCAGTTGACGGGATGACGGCACATCCCCGGCTATGCCACCCTTGCGGTCTGGATATGACAGGACCGCGAACCAAGCGGCGGAAAGGATCGTGAGGATGGAAGAAAGAGCAGGCGTTATCGGCTTGGGGCAGATCGGCGCGGGCGTCGCCATATGCCTTGCGCGGACGCAGCAGTTGGCTGCGGTTTACGACATTCGCGCGGACGCTGCCGACATGCTGGAAGGCGTGCCGTCCGTCGTCGCCAGTCCAGCGGAACTGGCCGCGCAGTCCGATGTCGTAATCATCGCCGTCGTCAACGCAAAGCAGACGATTGATGTGCTGTCAGGCCCCGACGGCGTGCTGTCGCGCGCGCGACCGGGCATGATCGTGGTGCTGGTCGCGACCGTCTCGATCGAGGATCTGGACGCCATTCGCGCCCTGACCGACGCGGCAGGCGTGGAACTGGTCGATTGCGGCGTGACGGGCGGCCCTAAATCCCGCGAGCATGGCCTCGTTTGCCTCGTCGGCGGTACGGATGAAACAATCGCAAAGGTGCGTCCGGTGCTGGACGGCTTTGCCAAGCTGGTGGCGCATATGGGTGGCCCCGGCGCGGGCATGGCCGCGAAGATCGCCCGCAACGTCATCGTCTTCGGCTGCCTTCGCGCCGGTCATGAAGCGTCCGTCCTGTGTCGCAATGCCGGTGTGGATATCCGCCAGCTTGCGGAAGTGATCGACGCCAGTTCGGACAGCGTCGGCGGACCGTTGATGTTGGCGGTGCGCGACGATCCGTCGTCCAGCGAGCAGGAAGCGGCAGTGCGCGAATATACCCGCAGCCTGATGGTCAAGGATCTGGATGCCGCCATCGATCTGGCGCGCAGCTACGGCATCGCGCTGCCCTTGGTCGAATTGACGCGCCGAACCGATCAGACGGTCGTGGGCTTGGAAAATGTAATGGGAGAAAAGGCATGAGCATCGACGAAGCGCAGTGGCAGAAGGGGCTGGAAGTCTTCGACAAGGTCTACGGACCGGGATCGTCGGAAATGACGCTCCCGTATCGGGAATCGTCCTTCAACCAGGAAATCGTCGGTAATCAGTTCGCCAATCTGTGGGCGAGCGACATTTTCTCGATGCGAGAGAAGCGCTTGCTGGTGCTGGGCGCCACGGCCATGCTGGGCCGCGCCGATCTGGTCGAGATCCAGATGAACGGCGCCCTCATCAACGAAGAATTCACCGATGAGGAGCTGGATTTCCTGCCGCTCTTCGTGCTCTTCTATGCCGGGGCGGGCAATACGACCACCGTATTCCGGGGGATCGAAGCCGCCAAGGCACGGCGCAAGGAACGCAACGCCGCGAAGTGATGGGACGTGCAGGATGAAGGGCGGCCTGGTTGAAAGATCAGGCCGCCCTTTTCTTATGCGTCGCCGCTAGCCTTGGCGCGGCGGATCGCGCGCGACGCCAGCAGCAGCATTATGCCCCCGGCGAATGTGAACAGCATGGCGGTGCCGATTCCCCAGGCGACACCGGCCGTTCCCCCGACAAAGTCGCTGACCGCGCCGATCAGATAGGTGCCCGCGCCCACGCCGATCAGGTTCGCGCCCAACTGCACCAGCGATACCGCAAGGCCCCGCAGGCGCGGTCCGGCGATTGTCACGATGACGGCGTAGATCGGACCATTATAGGACGCGCTGAGGAAGCCGCAGGCCATCAGCAGCGCCAGCATTAGATCGACGTCGTGGAACAGGACCGTACCGACCCCGGTCACGGCCGTCAGCAAGGGTATCACCGCGCCGAACAGGGATGTCCTTGCCGGATCGAAGCCACCCCGCCGCCGATTGACGCGGTCGATCACCCAGCCCGCGAGGAATCCGCCCAGCGAACCGAGACCGCCATAGGCAATGGCGATGAGGATGCCCGCCTTCGCAATGGGCATGCCATGGACCCGGATCAGGAAAGTGGTGAGCCATGTGCTCATGCCGTAGATGCCCGCCGCGATCAGGACGATGGCAAAGATGCAGTACAGCAGTCCCGGCCGCGCCGCGAGCAGGCGGATGCGTTGCACCAGCCTCAGCGTTTCCTCCTGCTGCGGGGCCGGCCCGTCATGTGCCCCGCGCACGGGTTCCCTGACCGTGAGCAGCAGCAGCGGCGCCAGCACCAGTCCCGGCACGCCGGCGGCCACAAACGCCCAGCGCCATCCGGCGCTCTGCACGATTGCGCCGCCCACGATGAAGGCGATGGCGAGCCCGATTCCCGAACTCAGATACCAGATGCCGATGGCGGTTGCGCGCCGGTCTTCGCCGAAATAATCGCTCAGCAGCGACATGCCGGTCGGCGATCCCCCCGCTTCGGCGGTCCCTACCGCGGCCCGGCCGATGAGCAACGTCCAGAATCCTGTCGCGAGGCTGCACAAGGCGGTCGCGCCGCTCCACAATGTCAGCGCCGCGGTCATCAGGTTGCGCCGGTTCCAGCTATCCACGGCCACGCCGAAGGGCAGGGCGGCGAGCGCGAAGAATATGCCATAGGCGAAACCCGCCAATATCCCCAACTGTCCGTCGGAGAGCGCAAATTCATGTCCGACCGGCGCCAACACCAGCCCGATGATGGCGCGGTCTATGCCATGGCAGGTCTGTGCCAGCGTCAATATGCCCAGTACATACCAGGGATAATGGCTGGCGGCGGCAGGTTTGTCCGATGGCGCTCTCATGGCGTCCGCTGCTGCAAGAGCGGTGCGATGGACATTGAGCGCCTCCTGTTTGAACATAGAAACGGGGGCACGACAAATATATCGCCCATGCTCCCATGCCGCGCCTCGATCGGGCACGCGCCATGGATGTGCCTGTAGGCGGGGTCTTGACCACCTATCCGAAGATAGAGGTAAAAAGCGGGTGGCGCGCCTATCTGGCTCGCAGACAAAATATAAAATGGCAGAGGTAGAGATGTTTCGTCCGGAGAGCGATTGGACCGGCCAAGGAAGGCTTGGCGTCCAGAATTTCTACATCGAAGCGGCGGCCACCGTTCGCGACGCACATGTGGACGTGCGGCATTTCGACTGGGTCCAGCCCAGCAGCGGCGTTTTCAGTCCCGAGAAACACTATCTCGACTATTCGCTCGATGGTCAGCCGCGGCGCAGCATGGTCAGCATGGGCCGCCCGGACCGGCGCGCCGCGTCGGGGGACATCCTCTACATGCCGCCGCATCGCCAATATTTCGGCGAGCCTGCGCTCCAGGAGCGCCATCTCGTCTGCGTGGCGCTCGGAGACGAATTTTTGGAGGAGTTGTTCGACGGAGAGCAGCCGCTGAACAAGGTGGAGCCTTGCGCCGACGTCCAGAATATTTCCATGCGCCGGCTCTTTGCGGGACTGGCTGCGGAACTGCGGACGCCCGGATTTGCCAGCCAGACGCTCGTCGAATCGATGCTGATGGGTCTTGCGGTCGAACTCACCCGGCACATGGGCCCTTGCGAACGGCGCGGCCTGCACTCGCGCAGCACGCGACAGGTCCAGAACATCATTGATTATGTGATGGAGAATCTCTCCGCGCCGCTCGGCGTCGCCGATATCGCACGCGACTGCAACATGAGCGTGCGGCATGTCGCACGCGTCTTCAAGGAGGGAACGGGCTGCAGCCTGGGTGAATTCGTCGCGCGCAGCCGGATCGCCCTGGCAAAGGAATTGCTACGCAGCGACAACTCCCGCATAAAGGAAATCAGCTGGCGATGTGGCTTCAACAGCACGTCCGCCTTCTCCGCCGCCTTCCGATCAGCGACCGGCCAGACGCCGAAGGATTTCCGTTGCCATCCGACGCAGGTCCACTGACCGCGGCAGCAGGAAACTGTCGGTGAGCGGCCAAATTCTATCGCCGCGCAGTCAATCCGGGCTCGGCCACTATGGCGCAAATCGGCTCCAAGCTAAACATATTCCATACGTCAAATCGACATATGATTAAATCTAGGGGAGGAAGACATGGATAAGGCCGTCACCATGGGCGCGATCGGCATGGGCGCGCTCGTCGTCGCTCTGGCGCAGCCCGCTTTTGCGCAGCAGGCGCAATCGGGTGCAAGCGAAGGCATTCAGGATATTGTCGTCACTGCGCGCCGCACTGAAGAAAGTCTTCAGACGACCCCGATCGCTGTCACGGCGCTCACGCCCGAAGCATTGGCGACGGCCAAGGTGGAAAATGTCGTCGATCTTCAGCGCACCGCGCCGGGCCTGGTCATCGGCCGCGGTTCGGCGGGGGGCGACGGCATCGTCTTCGTGGCCATTCGTGGCCAGGGCAATCTCCAGCCGATCCTTGCCAACGATCCGGCCGTGGCCACCTATATTGACGGGATATATATCCCTCGTCCCTCAACGGGCATGACCGATATTCAGGACGTTCAGCGGCTGGAGGTTCTGCGCGGGCCGCAGGGTACGCTCTTTGGTCGCAACACGACCGGCGGCGCGATCAACATCGTCACCAACGATCCGAACGACGAGCTCAGCGGCACCTTCAAGGCGGAGTTTGGCAATTACAGCACGTTGGGTGCGCAGGCCAATATCAATGTACCGCTCGCAGAGGGGCTCGCGATCCGCCTGAGCGGCGCGATCAACGAGCGGGACGGCTATGGCGAAAATCTCGCCACCAATCGCGACTTTTCCGATAACAACAGCAAATTCTTACGCGGCAAGCTCAAATATGAAGGCAATGGCTGGGACCTGACGCTTTCGGCCGACTGGAACCGCCAGTCCAACCATGGTCAGCAGATCGCGCTTTGGGCCTTCAATCCGGCGATCGTCCCCGCCGCCTTCCAGCCGGGCCTCACGGCCGGTCTGCTGACCAAGGATCATTGGTGGGGCAACACCGCGACCGGGACATCGACCCCGGCCACGATCGGTGCGCTGACCCCGGAAGCGCAGGCTCTCTACGGTGTGAAGCCATTCAATACGCTGGAAGTATATGGGTTTTCCGGTACGCTCAACGTCGAACTGGGTGGCCTGAACTTCAAGTCGATCACGGGCTATCGCCATTCGATGAACTATGGCCAGAATGATACGGACGGTACGGCCGTCCCGTTGCTGGCGACTTTTGCAGGGTCTGGATCCTATTATATTTCTCAGGAATTCCAGCTTTCCGGCAATATTACCGATAGCCTCAGCTTCATCACGGGCGCTTATGCCGGCAAGGAAAGCGGCTATGAATTCAGCCGCTCGCAGATTTTTGGCGGACTCATCCGCGATTCCAATGCCGACGTCACCAACAAGACCTTCGGTTTGTTCGCTCAGGCCTATTATGAACTGACCCCAAAGCTGCGTGCGGTCGGCGGCTTCCGTTATACATGGGACACCCGCGACAGCGTGCTGCATAATGCGCAGGTATATGGTTTGCCCTATAACGTCGCCGTGGCGGGTACGCCGACTGGCATCAACTGCACCGTGACGCCAACCAGCCCCGTGACGGCGACCACCTGCAATCAGGAGCAGAATGCCAAATTCAACTATCCGGCCTGGAACCTGGGCATCGACTGGCAGGCTAGCGACAATATCTTCCTCTATGCTGCGACCCGCGGCGCGGCGAAGGCCGGCGGCTGGAACCTGCGTGCAGGCGGCCTGCCTGCCTTCTCTCCTGAAAAGGTGAAGGATGTGGAGGCCGGTCTGAAGGTCGATCTCTTCGACCGACGCCTGCGCTTCAACTCGGCGGTCTTCCATACCTGGAAGGATGACAATCAGGCGATCGTCAACAGCTTCGTGACCGGTATCGGTGTTACCCAATATATCCAGAACAACGGCAAGGTCCGCATCTGGGGCATAGAAAATGAAATCACCGCCGTGCCCTGGGAAGGCATGACGCTCAGCGTCAACGGCTCGCTGCAGGATGGCAAATATGCGAAGGGCAGCTTCAGCGAAATCCAGGTGGTGGCCGGCAGCGGCTGCACCAACAGCGCCGGGGTCGCCAACGGCTGCGTCGTCGATCTGAGCGGCTTGCCGCTGCTGCAATTGCCCAAGAAGCAGCTTAACGTCAGCGCCACGCAGAAGATTCCTGTCGGCGGCGGCACGCTCGCCGTCACTGGCGCCTATTCCTATGTCGGGGGTCAGCATTTCGATGCGGTCCGGGCGGCGGATCAGGCGTCGGCGGCGACAAAGGCGGCCTACGAGACGGAAAACCGCCTCGGCTTCGTACCTGGCTATGGCATTTTCAACGGGCGTATCGCGTTCCAGCTTGAAAATCCCAATGTCGAAGTGGCGGTCTATGGCCGCAACATCACGAACAAGAAATATCTGCTGCGCCGCTTCCCCGATCTCTATCGGACATTGGGAATTGCAGCCGCCTATGTTGGCCAGCCGGCTACCTATGGCGTTGAAACAACGTTTAAATTCTGATCGGATAAGCGGCTGGCGGGACAATCTGCAATCGATGCAGCTTTCTCTCGCCAGCCATCACCGGGGACGGGCGCATGATGACGAGGTTGGTAGACAGGGTAGGGATCGTCACGGGCGGCGGCGGCGGTATCGGTACCGCGGTCGCCCGACGTCTGGTCGCGGAGGGCGCGCGCGTCGTGATCGCCGACCTGTTCGAGGCTGCCGCCGTTCGCGCGGCGGAACCGCTGGGCGACAAGGCACTGCCGGTACAGTTCGATGCTGCCGATCCGCAATCGGTAAAGGCGATGGTCGATCGCACCGTAGACCATTTCGGCAGGCTGGACATATTGCACAACAACGCGGCAATGACCGATCCGGACAAAAGCCCGCAGGATACCACAGCCGTCGATATCCCGATCGGCATCTGGCGCGAAATTCTCGACGTCAATCTCACCGGCTATCTGCTCGGATGCAAATATGCCATCCCCCATATGGTCGCGGGCGGCGGCGGTTCGATCATCAACACCGCATCCAATTCGGGCAGTGCAGGGGATCTGGCGCGCATCGCCTATGGTTCGTCCAAGGCGGCGATCATCGGGCTCACCAAATATGTGGCGACCCAGCATGGGCGGGAGAATATCCGCTGCAATAGTATCGCGCCGGGTGTCGTGTTGACCGAAGCCCTCGAAAAGACCGTGCCGGGGCTGAAGGAAATCATCCATCGGCACATATTGACGCCGGAATTCGGAACGCCGGATGATATCGCGGCGCTGGTCGCGTTCCTGGCTTCGGACGAAGCGCGCTACATCACGGGCGAGAATATCTCGATTTCGGGCGGCGGCCTCGTCCACCAACCCCATTATGCCGACCTGCTGGCCTTCATGCAGGCGAAGGACTGAGCCGTGTCCAGCGCCTGCACGTCGGAACATGCAAGGTTAATGACCGGTTCGATGAAAATAGCGGATCGTCAGCCGGCCATCGGCGACCTTGTAGGTTTCGAGGCTGGGCAGAGTGACAATGCCATCTTTGGTTTGCAGGCGGTTGGCAACATAGGCGGCACCCTCGGCGCCGTTGACGATCACTTCGAGCGGTTCCGTCGTGCATTTTCCGCCATATTCCGCCCACATGTCGGCCATCGCGGCGTCGCCGTCCACGGCGGGCGATCCGACATATTCGATCGTAAACCCCTCTGGCCCCAACGCCCGGAAAAGGCGATCGAGTTCGTCGCGCTTCCCTTCGTTCCACAGCCGGTAATTGTCCCGGATCGCCTGTTCCAGATCCAGCACGTCTGCCTCACTCATGTGCATCGCCTCCTGTCATTGCGGATCGTCCGCATGCTCACCAGTCTCAGACGGACGCCCACGATCGCACCTGTCTTTGGCAGGGGTGGAATTTATCTCTTTTTGCTTCGGAGACTATGATGACCCAAGTCGCACAACAGCCCCTGCCGGATCACGTGCCGCCCGAACTGGCGATGGCGCTGCCGCTCTTTTCGCGGACGGTGATCTATGACAACCCACAGGAAGTGCTGATCCCCGCGATGCATGCGGAGCTGCCGCCGATCACCTATGTCACCAACATCTTCCCGGGCGATCAACCTGGCTGGCTGCTCAAAAATGCCGAGGATGTACAGGCGATGCTGCGCGATGCCGACAATTTCACCAAGAATGGCATGGGCAAATGGGCGCAGAATATCGGCGAGAACTGGCTGGTCATTCCGACCGAGGCCGACCCGCCAATCCACACCGGCTATCGCAAGGCGCTGAACAGTCATTTCGCACCCCAGAAGATGTTCGCGATGAAGGAACAGGTGCGCGAGCGAGCGCAGGCCTTGATCGATGCCTTCAAGGATCGCGGACAATGCGATTTCATCGATGAGTTTTCGGAAAAATTCCCGATCTTCATCGTCCTCGATCTGCTGGGCCTTCCGCAGGAAAGAATGACGCAATTCCTTAAATGGGAAAAGGAAATGCTCCATTCCAACGACTGGCAAGTGCGCGGTAACGCCGTACGCTGCGTGAAGGATTATCTGCTGGAAGAGATTGAGGCACGTCGCCAGCAGCCGCGCGACGACTATATCAGCAAGGTGCTGACCTTCGAGGTCGATGGCCGTTTGTGGAATGATGACGAGGTGTTCGGCCATTGCTTCAATCTGTACATTGGTGGCCTCGACACGGTTACGTCCCTGCTCGGCAACATCTTCAACTATCTGGCGTCGCATCCGGACAAACAGAACGAGCTGCGCGCTGATCCATCGCTGATCGTCCTGGCAGTCGAAGAATTCCTGCGCGCCTTCGCGCCGGTTACGGCCTTCCGTATCGCAACCAAGGTCATCGAGATTCATGGGCAGAAAATAATGCCCGGCGATTATGTGGCGTTTAGTTCCCCCGTGGTGGGACGCGACCCGGCTTTCTATGAAGATCCCCAAGCGATCCGCTTCGATCGCAAGGCGCCGCACATGTCGCTGGGCAGTGGCATCCACAAATGCCTGGGGATGCACCTGGCACGGCTGGAACTGCAGATCGCGGTCGAGGAATTCGTCAAGGCCATACCGGAATTCCGGATCAAAGACGGTTTCCGGGTGCCATATTATGTGGGCAATATCCTGCATGTGCCGGACCTCCACCTGCAATGGGGCTGAATATTCCCAAGGCTCTCACGCCCACCGATATGGGGAGTGAGCGCCTGAAACGGGAATCTGGAGCGGGGTCGATGGCGTCGGCCCCTGCTCTGGTGCGGTCTAGCTGTATAGTATATCCTTCCGGAATGCCCCTGGGCTGAGGCCTGTCGCCTTCCGGAAGGCGGCACTGAAGGCTGCAGCGCTTTGGAAGCCGCAATTGCCCGCGATGACCTTGATGAGAGCGCCATCCTGCATCAATTCCCGTTTGGCCCGCGCAATCCGCGCATCGGCAATGTAGCTGCCGAGCGTCTTTCCGACCGTGTTCTTGAAGATCCGCGCCAGATGCCGTGAGCTGACACCGCATTCTATCGCAAGGTCGACGACCGACAATGGTCCCGCCAGTTCCGCCTCGATCCGTTCCTGAAGACGGCGCAGGCGCCAGTCCGCCATGCGTTGATCGGTTTCAACATCGGATTTGTGTGGAATTTGAAGGTGTCGACAGAGGTCGATGACCAGTGACAACGCAATGGTCTCGACCATGATGGCGGGAGCGAAGCCGGGATGGCGCACCTCGTGTGCAAGCCGGGACATACCGTTCAGTATCCACGGTGCCTTCACATCGAAACAGGGGGGCAATGAGGAAGGTAGCGTGTCATTCTCGAAGAGTTGATCTGCTGCGTGGCTTTCAAACGTCAAACAGAAAATGCGATATTCGCTGGGTTCGCAGCGCGCCGCAAATTGGCTCCCCTTGGGCAGATAGGACACCTCGCCAAAGGGCGGCGCATGACGACGGCCGTCGGGGAACAGGCGTGAGCCGCGCGCGCGTGGGCCAAGCGAATAGTCGAGATAGTGACTGTTCGGCTCGAATATGGCGTCACAACTGCGATCCCAGGCAAAATGTCGGATGTCGGCCCGAATGCCGTTGGCAATGATGCTGTCCTCGACGTGGAAATAGGCGGTTGTGAGCGGTTGGCATGGGAGAATGGTGCCAGTCGGCTGAATCTTGGATCGTTCGCTCGCCATCGCCATTGGGTCCGCTCCCCCTTTTCAAAGCCTACTGTCGACCCTTTTTATAAGCGATGTTATGGGGCCTCATCCAAAACAGGTCGATGCTCAATCATATTGCGCAAACCGGACATCCCATCGCGAAACCGTCATCATGTTCATGGCCCGACGGTCGAAAAATTCCAAAGCATCGCGAAGCGGACATTGGTTTGATCGCAGACAGGACATGGCGCGGAAGCCGGTTTTCCGGGCTCCTTGCCAATGCTAGCCGTCGATGGGGATGGGTAGAGATAGAAAAACGTCCTGCCCGTATGCAATGGCTCTGGGAGGGGATAATATGGCTTCAGAGAAATGGTTTCGGACAAGCGCCTTGGCGAGCTTGTCGGTTTTTGTCACGGCCGCTGCGCCGGCGGTGGCGGCGGATCAGATCGGTTCTGTGGGAATAGAGGACATCGTGGTCACCGCCCGGCGGACCGAGGAAAATATCCAGACGACGCCGGTCGCCGTCACCGCTCTTTCGACTGAAATGATCAAACAGGCGCAGGTCGGCGATGTGGCTGGTCTGCAGCGCACCGCGCCCAGCCTGTCGATCGCGACCGGCGCCCCGGGCGGTTCGGGTTTCGTCTATATCTCCATTCGCGGCATGCCGGCATTGAACCCGGGCGTCGCCAACGACCCTTCGGTCGCGACCTATGTTGACGGGGTTTATATTCCGCGTCCTTCGCAGGGTTCGGCCGATCTCATCGACCTCCAGCGGGTCGAGGTCCTGCGCGGCCCCCAGGGCACGTTGTTCGGTCGCAACACCACCGGCGGCGCGCTCAACATCGTCACGGTCAATCCTACGGGCGATTTCGAAGGACAGTTCCGCATTCAAGGCGGCAACTATGATTATCGCAATATCGACGCGGTGCTCAACGTACCATTGGTGGGCGATGAATTGGCGGCGCGCTTCGTCTATGATTTCGTGGATCACGACGGCTACGCCCGCAATGTGACCTCGAACAGCGAATTGAAGGACCGTAACAGCCATTATGCCCGTGCTAAATTGCGTTGGGCGCCCGCCGGCAGCAACTGGTCCGCGACGCTCAGCGGCGACTACAATATCATCAAGGATCATGGTCAGTTCGTCGGCCTCGCAGCGGTCAATCCGGGCACCAGCGCGGCAATCGGCGCGATCAACGCCGCAACCCCTCTTGCGGCATATCTGCACAACAAAGCCCATTGGTATAATGCCTATGGCATTCCATTCAGCACCAATCCGCCGGTCGGGTCCAATTATGGGTTTCTGACCGCGGGCAGCCGGAGTGCCTATAACAGGCTGGAAGCTTATGGCGGCAATCTCACGATAGATGGCGAAATCGGTTCTGTTACGGTGAAATCCATCTCTGCCTATCGCTACAGCAACGCAATAGGTCTGAACGAACTCGATGGTACGCCTGCTCAGATTCTGGCGGCCGAAAGTGCCTACAAGTCCGATCAATACTCCCAGGAACTTCAGTTGTCCGGAGAGCTTGGCGATCGGTTCAGTTATATTCTCGGCAGCTATTATTCGACAGAAAGCGGCCGTGAATCGTCGGTGGCGCAGACGTTCGGCTCCTTTACCCCCGCAGCCCCGGCACCCAATTTCGGTTTCAGCCTGAATTACGGCAAAGTGAAGAATATCTCGGTCGGCCTGTTCGGCCAGGGCTATTACCGTCTCACCGATACGATCCGTCTTACAGGAGGCGTCCGTTGGACATGGGATAAGCGAGAGGTTGTTCTGCTGAACAGAACGAATCTGGCCGCTAATAGCTGCGCGCCTGAACTGCTCTCAAATCCGGATTTCATTGCGCCTTGCAGCCTACCGCGTTCGGTCAAATATGATTATCCCGCCTGGACGGCAGGCATCGATGTGGAGATCACCGACGGCCTGTTTGCTTATGTGAAAACGAGCGCCGCATCGAAGGCCGGCGGCTTCAACATGCGTAATGGTTCGGCCGCGACGCCGCCGTTCAAGCCGGAGAAGGTCAGGGACGTTGAACTCGGCGTCAAGTTCAGTACATCGGATAACCGTTTGCGTATCAATGCTGCGGCTTTCCATTCCTGGCAGTCTGAGGTGCAGCGCAATGCTTCCGACTGCATCACTCCACCGGGCGCGCTCGCTTGTACAACCACGCAATTCCTCCGCAACTCGGGTAACGCGCGTGTCTATGGCGGCGAACTCGAAATAAGCGCTGTTCCTTGGGGAGGAATGCTGGTCTCCGGCAATCTTGCCTTGCTCGAGGGCAAATATGTCGCCGGTACCTTCGTTGAGCAGCAGCAGTTCGTCCCCGTCGCCGGCGCCAATGTGTCCGATTGCGTCGCTGGCACCGCTGCGGGTTCAGTCCGCTGTTCGGTCGTCCGCAGCGGCGAGGCTCTGCCGCAGATGCCCAAAAAGCAGTTCGGCATCTCGGTGACCCAGAAACTCGCCACTTCGGTCGGGGAACTCTCGATCCACGTGAACTACGCCTATATCGGTCGACAGAATTTCGGTCTGTTCACCGCCGATCCGCGTCGTCCGCAGGCTTATCGTGATGCGGTCGCCATCGCCAACCGGATCAACACCATTTCGGGATACGGGCTCTTTAATGGGCGTATCGCGCTGCAGATCGAAGATCCCAATCTTGAGTTGTCGGTATTCGGCCGCAACATCGGCGGCAAGAAATATGTGACCCGCGCATTCGCCGATCAGTTGCCGACACTGGGCACGGCGATCGACTATATCGGCGATCCCTTCACATGGGGCATCGGCGCCACCTTTCGTTTCGGGCCGAAAAGCTAGGCGTGACCTGTCGGCCTTGGCGCTCCCGCAATGGTTTGGCGGTCAGGCGGACCCCGTCGGGGATTTACGAAAGACGTTCGGAGTGATTAGCTCATTCGCGAACTTGGACGAAGCCTGAGGGATATTTCATGACAGATAGTATCAGGAAAATTGGGTTCATCGGCCTCGGCAGCATGGGCGGCGATCAGGCGCGGGAGTTGGCCAAATTGCCGCTCGACCTGACTGTTTACGATGTGTTTCCCGATGCGCTTGCGAAATTCGAAGGCCGCGCGAAGCTCGCCGCCTCCATAGCGGAGGTAGGCGAGGACGCCGACGCCGTCGGGATTTGTGTCCGGGACGACACGCAGGTGCTGGAATGTGTTGATGCGCTGCTGCCTGTAATGAAGCGGGGGGCGAGCCTGCTCATCCACAGCACGATCAAGCCCAAAACTGCACAGCAGATAGCCGAACGAGCTGCCACCGTGGGTGTCGATGTTATCGATGCGCCAGTTACGCGCACTGAAATGACCAAGAACGGCCCGTTCGTCTTTTGCATGACGGGTGGCGATGAAGCCGTCGCCGCGCGCGTCCAGATCGTACTGGACGCCTTTTCGACGAACACGATGCATATCGGCCCGCTCGGATCGGCGATGGCCCTCAAGATCTGCAACAATCTCATATCTTGGTGTGGTATCATGCTGGGTGTCGAAGTCGCCAATGTGGCAGAGGCGTCCGGCGTGCCGATGGACAAGCTGCTGACCGTGATGAAGCGCAACGGCAATCTCACCCCGCCGATGGCGGGTTTCATCGATTTTCGCAATAATCCGGGAGACGCCGCCCGTCGCGCCTTTTTCGCCAGCCAGGCCGGCATCGGCGAAAAGGACCTTGCGCTGGCCGAAGAGCTGGCGGCTGGTGCCGATGCCCCGTCGCCAATCACCAGCCATACTAAGACGTTGATCAAGAAAACGCTGCTCGCAATCTGTGAGAGCTAGATTGTCAAAAATTCGCAAAAAATAAGGTTTCGAGGACAAAGCTTTACGGGCGCGATTTTGTATTGATAATTCCACTACCCGCGACCTATCCTTTCTGATCCCAGGGCGAACTTGTAGTTGTGGTTATGCCGTCCAAGATTAAGGGGGTGCCTTCTCGAAGGGAAGAGCGTCAGTCCGATCGACGGCAGTTCATCATTGCCGTGGCTTGCCGATCCTTTCTGCAGGATGGCTATGCCCGGACTACCATGTCAGGAATAGCTGCAACGCTCGGTGGCTCAAAGAGCACCTTGTGGCGCTATTTTCCTTCGAAAGAAGAGCTGTTTACCGCCGTCCTTGACCAAGCAACCTCCGAGTATCACAAACGGCTTTGCTTGATACTTGATCCCTCTGAGGATGTCGCCACGGCGGTCGAACGTTTTTTCTTTAATTTCCTGAAAACGGTAACGTCGGCAGATGCCTTATCCTTATACCGATTGGTCGTAGGCGAGGGAGCCCGATTTCCGGAGATTGGTCAAATTTATCATGCCCGAGTACAGTCAGTTACCAACAAGATACTCGCCCATTATTTCGCCAAAGCCATGAGCTGTGGTTCATTACGCGAAGGCAACCCGCTAAGATTGGCCCAGGCATTGAGAGGTCTTTGCATATCAAAAGTCGAGGATTTCTTGCTGTCTGGGGCAACCGAAATCTATCGCGCTGAAGTTATTGATTCCGATGTGAATGAGGTGCGGGATATTTTCCTCCGTGCCTTTGCTCGTGATTAATCGGCCTTCATCACCCTCATGCCCAATTAATTGATTCCTGTATAAGGTCCATTTGTTGGCCATGCTGTACTTACTGAATGGAGAAGAGTGAAGCATAATGAAAAAAAGCATTAAAGCCAGTCACGTGGTGATAGGGGTATCCATTGGGGTACCGTCGGCAAGGAGATGAATAATATGTAATAGTTTTAAATGGTTATTTGTTATTTTAAGGAGATGCCGGGCCTACCAAACTCTTGCGTCGCCACTTCGCCGGCCTGCGCCTGACGGGCATGACGGCGCCCTGGGTGCTCGACGGGCCGATGGATGGCGATACCTTCCAGGTCTACGTCCGCAACGTCCCGGCACCCACGTTCCGGCGCGGCGATGTCGTGGTGCTCGACAATCTGCCCGCCCACAAGGTCCCCGGCATCCGTGAAGCGATCACCGCCCGGCGCGCCCAGCTCTTCTACCTGCCTCCCTACAGCCGCTACATGAACCCGATCGAGATGGCCTTCGCCAAACTTAAGGCGTTGTTGCGGCAAGGACCCGCGCTTGCCCACAACCTTGTCGATCCTGCTGTTGCTGCTCCGTCATTCGTCGGCAACCCGACCCGAAATGCCGGATGTGCTGCCCCGTCATTCTATATGCAAATACTATGTAAATGGGCAGGCGCCCATCTCGATATTTAACGCCGTCAGCTAATATCTCGTCACCTCACGATTTCGCGTGCGGAACGCCTCCGCCGCCCTTCGAAGGGGAGATATCATGCATCGCTTGCCCGCTCCTGTTGCGGCATTTGTTAGTCTGCTTTCGGTCGCCCCAGCGTTCGCACAGGATGCTGCGATGCCGGCACCCGACATCGCTGTCAGCGGTTCTGCAATGCTCATATCCGATTACCGCTTCCGTGGTGTATCACAGAGCGACGATCGCATGGCCCTCCAGGGCGGCATCACCCTAACGCACAAGGATGGCGCTTATGCGGGCGCCTGGGCATCAAATTTGTCTGGATGGGGGACGTTTGGCGGCGCCAATATGGAGTTGGATCTCCTCGCCGGCTACAAACGGTCGCTCACCGGAAATTTGGCGCTCGACGTCGGTCTGACCTGGTACATGTATCCCGGCGGAGCAGACAAGTCCGACTTCGCCGAACCCTATGTCAAATTCTCTGGAACCGCCGGCCCGACGTCGCTGACGGCGGGCGTGGCCTATGCTCCGAAACAGGAAGCGCTGGGACGCTGGTATCGGACCGGCGCTGATGCTGTGTCGGGCACCTATACCCATCCAGGCTCGAGGGGAGACAATCTTTACATCTGGGGAGATGCAGCCGTCGCGCTGAAGGGCACGCCGCTCAGTACCAAAGCGCATATCGGTCATTCCGACGGCAACCGCGGGCTCGGACCCAATGCGACCAGCGTCGCGCCGACGGGCGCTTATTGGGATTGGTCGGTGGGGATGGACGCGGTCTGGCGCAACCTGACGTTGGGCGTCACCTATGTCGATACCGACATCGGGCGGCGCGAAGCAGCCTATCTGTTGCCCAGTTTCAGCAAGGGTCAGGACGGTTCGGGCTCCATCGCTGATGGCGTCATCCTCCTGTCACTTTCCACAGCATTTTGAAGGAGATGACATATGCAGGATCTGTTCTGGCTGTGTGCCATGGCGGGGCTGCTGGCGGCGACGCTGGCCTATGCCCGACTGTGCGATCATGCGTGAGGTGACGCGATGACGCTTGATCTCTGGCTCGCTGCGGTAACCGCACTTGGTCTTCTCGTCTATCTGGTGGCGGTGCTGCTCCGCCCCGAAAAATATTAGAAAGGGAGGTCAATATCATGACTTTCCAAGGCTGGATCCTGATTTTTGTCTTCGTGGGCATCCTGCTGGTGCTGACCAAGCCGGTCGGCGCTTGGCTGTTTGCGCTGTATGAAGGCCGGCGCACGCCGCTTCACTGGGTGCTTGGTCCGGTCGAGAACGGCTTCTACACACTCGCCGGCATCGATCCGACAGAGGAACAGAGCTGGCGGCGCTATGCCGTTCATATGCTGCTGTTCAATTTCGTGCTGATGATCTTCACCTATGCGGTTCTGCGGCTGCAGGGACTGCTGCCTCTCAATGAGCTGGGCTATGCTGGCATTGGCGCCGACGGCGCCTTCAACACCGCCGTCAGCTTCACGACCAATACCAACTGGCAATGGTATTCGGGTGAAGCGACACTGTCGAACCTCAGCCAGATGCTTGGCCTGACGGTCCATAATTTCCTGTCGGCAGCAACCGGGATCGCACTTGCGTTCGCGCTGTTTCGCGGCTTCGCGCGACGCGAGATGCAGTCGCTTGGCAATTTCTGGGCCGATGTGACGCGCGTCACCCTCTATCTGCTGCTGCCGATCTGTTTCGTCTACGCCTTGTTCCTGATAGCGTCTGGCGTTCCGCAGACGCTGGCCGCGTCGGTCGACGTAATGACGCTCGAAGGTGCAAAGCAGACCGTGGCACTTGGTCCGGTGGCCAGCCAGGAAGCGATCAAGATGTTGGGCACCAATGGTGGCGGCTTCTTCAATGCCAATTCGGCCCACCCGTTCGAGAACCCGACGGCGCTCACCAATCTGGTTCAGATGTTGTCGATCTTCATGATCGGTTTCGGCCTGACCTGGTGCTTCGGCAAGGCGGTCGGCAACAGCCGGCAGGGTTGGGCGATCCTGGCTGCGATGCTTGTGCTGTTCGTGGCTGGCGTCACGGTAACATATTGGCAGGAAGCTGCCGGCAACCCGGTCCTCCATGCGCTCGGCACGACCGGCGGCAATATGGAGGGCAAGGAAGTCCGCTTTGGGATCGCCGCCAGCGCCCTGTTTTCGGTCATCACGACCGCGGCCTCCTGCGGCGCGGTCAACGCGATGCACGACAGTTTCACGGCGCTGGGCGGCATGATCCCGCTGTTCAACATTCAATTGGGCGAGATCGTCATCGGCGGCGTGGGCGCGGGCATCTATGGCTTCCTGCTTTTCGCAATCCTTGCGGTGTTCGTCGCCGGATTGATGGTGGGGCGCACGCCCGAATATGTCGGCAAGAAGATCGAGGCGAGGGAGGTAAAGCTGGCGGTGCTCGCAATCGCTATCCTCCCGCTATGTATCTTGGGCTTCACAGCCGTCAGCGCAGTCCTACCCGCCGGTCTGGTCGGCCCCCTCAACGCCGGCCCGCATGGCTTTTCGGAGATCCTCTACGCGTTTAGCTCGGCTACAGGCAACAACGGTTCTGCCTTCGCCGGCCTGACTGCGGGCACACCCTTCTACAACAGCCTGCTCGGCATCGCGATGTGGTTGGGCCGCTTCTTCGTGATCGTGCCGATGCTGGCGATCGCGGGTAGTTTGGCGGCCAAGACATACACGCCGCAAAGCGCGGGGTCATTCCCCACGACCGGGCCTCTTTGGGTCGGCCTTCTGGTAGGAATCATCCTGATCGTCGGTGGCCTAACCTTTCTGCCGAGCCTCGCGCTCGGTCCCATCGCCGATCATCTCGCGATGATCGACGGGCAACTCTTTTAAGGGGGGCGTCGCATGGCTCGCGCAACCACAAAGACCCAGACGGGCAAATCCCTGTTCACTGCCGAATTGATTATCCCGGCAATCGGCGACGCGTTCAAAAAGCTTCATCCCCGCGCGTTGATCCGGAACCCCGTGATGTTCGTGACGGCTTGCGTCGCGCTGCTGATGACGATCCTGCTCGTGGTGGGAGGTGATAGCCTAGGCATCGGCTTCAAGCTGCAACTTGCCATGTGGCTGTGGCTGACGGTGCTTTTCGGAACGTTTGCCGAGGCGCTGGCGGAGGGACGCGGCAAGGCGCAGGCAGCCTCGCTCCGCGCAACCAAGGCGGAGCTTAGCGCCAAACGGCTGAAAAATGGCCATTTGCAGCAGGTGCCGGCAAGCCAGCTTTGCGCCGGCGACATCGTGCTGGTGGAAACGGGCGATCTCATCCCTGCCGATGGCGAAGTCGTCGAGGGCGTCGCCAGTGTCAATGAAGCAGCGATCACCGGCGAGTCCGCGCCGGTGATCCGTGAAGCAGGCGGGGATCGGTCGGCGGTCACCGCCGGCACCCGGGTCATCTCAGACCAGATCAAGGTGCGCATCACGGCCGAGCCGGGGCAGGGCTTTCTCGACCGCATGATCGCGCTGGTGGAAGGGGCCGAACGGCAGAAGACGCCGAACGAAATTGCCCTGACCATCCTTCTCGTCGGCCTCACGATCATCTTCCTGATCGCGGTCGGCACTATCCCCAGCTTCGCCAGCTATGCCGGCGGCGGCATACCCGTCGCTATCCTTGCAGCGCTACTGATCACGCTCATCCCGACCACCATCGCTGCCCTGTTGTCCGCGATCGGCATTGCCGGCATGGACCGCCTCGTGCGGTTCAACGTGCTCGCCAAGTCGGGGCGTGCGGTGGAGGCGGCCGGCGACGTGGATGTCCTGCTGCTCGACAAGACCGGCACGATTACGGTCGGCGACCGCCAGGCAAGCGAGTTCCGCCCGGTGGCAGGCACGACGCCGGAAACATTGGCGGAGGCGGCGTTGTTGGCCAGCCTGGCGGATGAAACTCCTGAAGGGCGCTCGATCGTTGTTCTGGCCAGGGAAAAATTCCACATCGATACGACCCGATTGCCCGAGGGCGCGGAGGTCATCCCGTTCACTGCGCAAACCCGTATCTCGGGCGTGCAGGTCGCCGGTTCGCTGGTGCAGAAGGGCGCCGTTGATTCGATTCTGAAGGCCAATCCCGGATCAAGCGAGATGGCGGCCGCGACCGAACTTCGGCGCGTGACGGATGAAATTGCCCGCGCCGGCGGCACGCCTCTGGCGGTTGCAAAGGACGGCAAGCTGCTTGGCGCGATCTTCCTCAAGGATGTGGTGAAGGCCGGCATCCGCGAGCGTTTCGCCGAACTGCGCGAAATGGGCATCCGCACGGTCATGATTACCGGCGACAATCCGCTGACCGCGGCGGCGATCGCGGCCGAGGCGGGTGTTGACGATTTCCTGGCCCAGGCAACCCCTGAGGACAAGCTTGACTTGATCCGCCAGGAACAGACGGGCGGACGCCTGGTGGCGATGTGCGGCGACGGGACCAATGACGCACCGGCGCTTGCCCAGGCCGACGTCGGCGTGGCGATGAACACCGGCACGCAGGCGGCGCGCGAAGCGGGCAATATGGTCGATCTGGACAGCGACCCGACCAAGCTCATCGAAGTCGTCGGCTTGGGCAAACAATTGCTGATGACCCGTGGGGCTCTGACGACCTTCTCGGTCGCCAATGATGTGGCGAAATATTTCGCCATCATTCCCGCGATGTTCGTTGCCCTTTATCCTGGCCTCGGCGTGCTCAACATCATGGGGCTGGCGACCCCCCAAAGCGCGATCCTGTCAGCCATCATCTTCAACGCGCTGATCATTCCGTTGCTGGTGCCGTTGGCGCTGAAGGGCGTGGCCTACAAACCCATGGGCGCCGGCCCGCTGCTGGCCCGCAATCTCGCTGTCTACGGACTGGGCGGGCTCGTCGCGCCCTTCATCGGCATCAAGCTCATCGACCTGGCCGTTGGCGGCCTGGGTCTCGCCTGAGGAGGCGCTCCAATGAATAAGGATTTCGTCACGTCATTGCGGCCTGCGATCATTCTCACGATCCTGTTCGCCCTTTTGCTCGGCATCGTCTATCCTCTGGTCATGACCGGCATCGGACAGGCTATCTTTCCTTCTCAGGCCAATGGCAGCCTGGTCCGCGACTCACAGGGCCATGTGGTCGGGTCGAGCGTGGTCGGACAGGCGTTTGTCAGCGATCGCTATTTCCAGACGCGGCCATCGGCCGCGGGGAAAGGCTATGACGGGCTTGCCTCGTCTGGTTCGAACCTGGGCCCGACGTCCAAGGCGCTGGTCGCCCGTGTCCGCGCGGACATCGATAAGCAACGGGACGCTGGCATCACCGGGCCAGTACCGATCGATCTCGTGACGGCCAGCGCATCGGGCCTCGACCCTCATCTATCGCCGGCCTCCGCTCTTGTGCAGGTGAAACGCGTGGCGCAGGCGCGCGGATTGCCCGAAACGCAGATACGCGATCTGGTGAACCGGAATGTCGACCATCCGCTGCTGGGTTTCCTGGGGGAAGACCGCGTGAATCTTTTGGCGCTCAACCGGCAGCTTGACCAACTGGCGAACCGGCGGACCGGCGGGACACGTTGACGCAGCGGGATCGACCTCCGCCCGAAGCCTTCCTGCGCGCAGCCGCGCAGGAAGGGAGGGGCAAGCTGAAAATCTTCCTTGGCGCCGCGCCCGGCGTCGGCAAGACCTTTGAGATGCTGTCGCAAGGCATGGCCCGCAGCAAGGCCGGCGTCGATGTCGTCGTGGGGATCGTCGAAACCCATGGCCGCACCGAAACCGAAGCCCTGACGCGCGGGCTCGAAATCCTGCCGCGCCGCGCGATAGACCATCAGGGTCACATGCTGACCGAAATGGATCTGGACGAACTGCTCGCGCGCCGCCCGCAACTCGCACTGGTCGATGAACTGGCGCACACCAATGCTGCCGGCAGCCGCCATCCCAAGCGCTATCAGGATGTCGAAGAACTGCTCGACGCCGGCATAGATGTCTATTCGACCGTCAACATCCAGCATATCGAGAGTCTGAACGACGTCGTTGCTTCCTTCACCCGCGTTCGCGTGCGTGAGACGGTGCCTGACACAATTCTTGACCAGGCAGAGATTGAGGTAGTGGATATCCCGCCCGCCGAACTGATCGAACGGCTGAAGGAAGGCAAGGTCTACCTGCCGCAGGAAGCGACACGCGCACTTGGTCATTTCTTCTCGCAATCGAACCTCTCCGCCCTGCGAGAACTCGCGCTCCGCCGCGCGGCGCAGGCAGTCGACGCCCAGATGCTCGATCATGTTCGCGCCAATGCGCTGGGTGGCACATGGGCGGGTAGCGAGCGGATCGTTGTGGCTGTCAGCGAAATTGCCGGCTCAACCGGCCTTGTGCGGGCGGCCAAAAGAATTGCGGACGCGCTGCATGCGCCATGGACAGCAGTGCATGTCGAAACGGCGCGCACGCGCCAGCTTGGTCCGGACGAGCATCAGCGTATCGCGGCCGTGCTTGCTCTTGCCACCCAGTTGGGTGGACAGGTTGCCACCGTGCCCGCTTCGACTGTTACCCAAGGGCTGAAAGCTTTCCTGCTCGATGCTCGCGCGACCCAGCTTATCGTCGGCAAATCCGTCCGGTCGCGCCTGTTCGAAATGCGACACGGATCGGTGGTGGACCGACTCGTGCGCGAAACGCCCGGCGTTGCCGTGCATGTGTTGCCATTCGAAGAAGAGTCGCCCAGCGCGATAGGGCGCTCGCAACTTCCAAGCTCAACAATGTCTCCCTGGGGCGCGCCATCGGGATATCTCTGGACATTCGCGTGGGTGGTGGCGGTGACGCTGATCGGGTCTGGGCTGTTCCACATCCTTGATCTTGGCAATGTCGGCATGTTGTATCTCGTCCCGGTCATGGCGGCGGCGAGCCTGTTCGGCCTGCGCACGGGCCTCTTTGCCGGGCTGGCTTCCAGTCTTGCCTATAATTTCTTCTTTCTGCCCCCGACGGGCACGCTGACGATCAGCAATCCGGAAAACATCATCTCGATCTTCGTGCTGCTGGGCGTTGCGTTCGTTACCAGCCAACTCACGTCCCACGTTCGCGTGCAGGCAGACCTTGCCGCTGCAAGCGCGCGGACCAACGCCGCTTTGGCCGGCTATCTGCGCCACCTGACATCGCTCAAGGATCCCGCAGAAGTGGCGCATGCGGCCTGCGTGGAGATTGCGCGCCTGCTGTCCCTCCGCGTCGTCATGCTCGAACAGGGGTCCGCCGGACTGTCCATAAAGGCTTCGAGCCATGCCGGACCAAATCTTGAAACGATGGAAATGGCGGCGGCGCAGTGGGTCAAGGATACTGGCCAGCCGGCAGGCCGTGGCACCGGCACGCTTACCGCGTCCGACTGGCGATTTCAGCCAGTCCAGGCAGGCGATCGTATATTGGCGGTCCTGGGCCTCGCGCAGGAAGATGGCAGGGACCCGGTTCGCTCTGACCAGTTGCCATTGCTGGGCAGTCTCATCGATCAGACTGCCCTCGCGCTTGAGCGCCTTCGGCTGGAAAGCGAGATGCGCGATATCGACGCCATGCAGGAGCGCGAACGTTTGCGGTCCGCGCTTTTGTCTTCAGTCAGTCACGACTTGCGAACGCCGCTGACATCGGTTCTGGCGGCGGCGGGCGAACTGCGCCGCAAATATCCCGATCCGCTGCTCGACACGCTGGAGGGCGAGGCGACCCGCCTCAATCGTTTCGTGGCCAATCTGCTCGATATGGCCCGCGTCGAGGCTGGCGCGCTTAAACTCCATCTCGAACTGGTCGATCTTACCGATGCGGTCAGTGGCGCCGTCCATGACACGCGCCGTTCGCTTGATGGGCATCCTATAGAACTCAATGTCGCGCCCGACCTGCCGCTGGTGATGGTGGATCCGCAGCTTTTCCATCATTGCCTGCTCAACCTGTTCGACAATGCGGGGCGCTATGGCGACCCTGGAACAGCTATCATCATCCACGCGAAGCGGACCATCGACGGGCTCGTCCTGTCGGTCATCGATTGCGGCATGGGGCTTCCGGCGGGCCGAGAGGCAGAGGTATTCGAAACCTTCCGCCGCCTGGAGGGTTCCGATCGGTCCGCCAGTGGCACGGGTCTGGGGCTGGCGATCGTCAAGGGCTTTGCCGAGGCAATGGGCATGACTGTAAAGGCGCAGAACCGCGACGATGGCCATGGCGCGTGTTTCAGCATTGATTTTCCGGAACGATTGCTCGTGCGGCCACCGGAGGAAACGCTTGATATATGACCGCAAACCGCATCCTGGTCGTCGACGATGACCTTCACATTCGCCGCCTGCTGGAAAGCGCGCTGGTGCGCGCGGGCTATGTGCCCATCGAAGCTAGGACGGCGGCCGAGGCTCTGGAGCAGGCGAAAAATGGCGCACCGGACGCCATTCTTCTCGACCTGGGGCTGCCCGATCGCGACGGCCTGGAAATCGTGACGCTCCTGCGGCAGCGATGCCCTGCGCCGATCATCATTCTGTCGGCGCGTGAATCCACGGATCAAAAGGTAGCCGCGCTCGACCTGGGCGCGCATGATTATGTAACCAAGCCTTTTGATAGCGAAGAAGTGCTTGCCCGATTGCGCGCGACCCTGCGCGCCCGCATCGAGGCGCAGGGCGCGTCACCGATCGTGCTGGCCGGCACCGTGACGATCGATCTCGCCAATCGAGAGGTTCGCCGTGATGGCAAAGAGGTGCATCTTACCCGCAAGGAGTTCGAGGTGCTTAGCCAGCTTGCTCTGCATCCCGGACGGGTCGTCACGCATCAGCGCATATTGGCGGCTGCATGGCCCCATGGGATCGACCGTCCAATCGACTATCTCCGTATCGTCGTACGCAACCTTCGCCAGAAGCTGGAGATCGATCCGTCGCGCCCTGCGCTTATCATCAACGAATTGGGGGTAGGCTATCGCTTGATGGGGGAAGCCTGAGGGCTGCTGGTGGAAAAAATGGTATCCCGTCGATCTCGGTCAAATTAAGGATAGCCCACCGCTGACTGGAAAGAGCGCGCATTGTTCGACGTTGCCAGATCATCCAGCGGCACCGTGACTGCCAGAAAATGCCGCTTGATGCGCGTAGCCAAAAAATGGATCATCGATCCATATATCGGTCAATCGTCACGCGTCATGGTGATCTCGTAGGATTGTCAAATACAGATGAGGCAGGGGGAGGGTGCAATGAAGACGACGAGGCGCCAATTGATCAAGGGTGCCGCCGCTGCTGCGACGGCTACCGCCGCTCTCTCTGACAGGAGCGCTTCTCCATTGCCTACGCCCCTTGGCGCTGGCCGCGATGTCCGCGTCCCGGCCCAAAGCGAAAATTCTTGATTGTGTAGCCGATGCTCAGACTGAGAGTGACTAGCCCTTTCTGCCGATCGGGAAAACCTGCTGGCAACGCGTCCTGACGCGTTCCATCAAGGAAGACGATGTCGTCCTCGTTGAACTGGCTTAGATAATAGGAGGATCGGTAGTTCAGTAGCGCCTGCCAATCGAGGCGTCCCGGGCCGGCGTCGAACCATTGCGACAGTCGCGCAGTGACATTCATTTTGGACGCCAGCGGCAGGCGATTGCCGACCAGGCTGATCAGCGGCGAATTTCCCCCGTCATCAAAGTCCTGCGCGCGTCAACCAGGCGCGCGCAGGGCCGTTACCGGCGATCGGGCGCGACCCGCCATATCGTGTTGGACACGTCATCGGCGACGATCAGCGCTTTGTGCACAGGGTCATAAGTGACGCCGACGGGGCGGCCCCGGGCGTGGTCGCCCTTGATGAAGCCGGTCAGGAAATCCTGCGGTTCACTGGACGGGCGACCGTTCGAAAAGGGCACCCAGACGACCTTATAGCCCGCCAGATCCTGCCGGTTCCAGCTCCCATGCTCCCCGACGAACGCGCCCTCGGAAAAGCCGCCGCCAAAACCGCCGCCAGTGGTGAAACTGACGCCAAGGGCAGCGACATGAGACCCCAGCGCATAATCCGGACGGATCGCCCGACGGACCATATCGGGCTTTTGCGGTCGAACGCGCGGATCGACATTCTGGCCCCAATAGCTGTAGGGCCAGCCGTAAAAGGCGCCAGGGCGGACGCTCGTCAGATAATCAGGGACCAACTGCGGTCCCAATTCGTCGCGTTCGTTGACAACCGCCCACAGGCGCTGCGTGCGGGGTTCGATGGCGAGGGCGGTGGGGTTACGGATTCCCGATGCATAAGTCCGATGCATGCCGCTTTGTCGGTCGATTTCCCAGATGACCGCCCGATCCTGCTCTACCCCCATGCCGCGCTCGCCGACATTGCTGTTGGAGCCGATGCCGACATACAGCCTCGATCCATCTGGTCCCGCAGTCAGCGACTTGGTCCAGTGATGATTGATGTGGGAGGGGAGCTTGAGAAGCTCGACGCCCGGGGAGGTTATGCGCGTCACACCTTCGCGGTAGGGAAAGCGCACAAGCGCATCTTGATCGGCGACATAGATCTGCCCATCGACATAGGCGAGGCCATAGGGGGCGTTCAGGCCGGTGATGAAACTGGTGCGCAACTCCGCGCGGCCATCATTGTCGGCATCGCGCAACAAGGTCACGCGATTGCCGCCCTTGACGGATGATTTTCCCATGGCCTTGATATAGGTGGCGATAACGTCCTTGGGCCGAAGCGCGGGGGCGCCGCCGCCTGACCCTTCGGCGACCAATATGTCGCCATTGGGCAGAACGAGCGTTTGCCGCGGAATGGCGAGGCCGGTGGCCAACGCCGTCACCGTGAAGCCCCTGGGTGCAGTCGGCTTTTCGCCGTCCCATCCGGCCGGCGTCGCGATCTTCATCGGCGGCAGCAAGGTCTGCCGCTGTTCGGGCAGGTCGGGCTGCGGACCGGTCTGGTCCAGTCCCGGCTCGCTTTTGCCGCATGCCGCCAGGGTCAGGAGGCTGGCGCACAGCCATAATGCATGATTTTTCAAGGCCGGTCCTCCCGATAGGCTGCATATGCGATCCAACCCGCCGCGACCGCCAGAATGCTGCTGATGATTGACAGGATGAGACCTGTTGTACCGACCGAACTCCAGCCATCACGGCTGTGCTGAAACGCGTTGATAAGGCCTGCTATCATCATCATGAGCAGCAGCACCGAAATGATGGCGAGGCGCGACCTGGCGCTGCCCTTGCGGCGCAAGAGCGCGACAATGCTCCAAATCAAGGCAAATCCCCCGCCCAGCAAGCCGCCGGTGATCAGCCAGGCGGAAAAATTGGTCCACTGGATCTCGGCACTGTTGAGATAGGTGATGTCGCTCGCCAGCGCTGCGGGAAACATCGCGACAGGCCACGCCAGGAGAAGGCCATGGAGCGGATGAAGCAAGGGTCTGAGGCGTGGCGGAGCACTGGGCAAAGGGGAAACTCCCGGTCGAAGGACTGACGATTGTGCAATCCCCGGCGAGCACTTTGGTTGCGCCGGGCGTCCGGTTGGATGCACTTGTTACGAAAGAGAAATAATTGAACCCGACCGCGCTTGAGGTGTTCGGCCTATAACGCGCACGGTCGATGCGGCATGAAAGGGGTAAAGTCGCGCTATGCGCAATCCATGGTTCTGGCTGCTGGTGCTGGCAGGCCTGACGGCCTGCAATGCAGAGCAATCGACCCTGCATGTTTTTGGCGCAGAAGCGCGCGCCGTGCGGCAGATGGCGCTCCTGTTGACCATAGGGGCGGCTATTATCGTCACGATCATGACCGTCCTCTACGTGCGCGCCGTTCGCGCGCCGGAAGGCAAGCTGAGCCATGACCGCGGCATGCGCATGGTCCTGTGGATGGGCGCCATTGGCCCGACGCTTATCCTGACAGCCTTGCTGATCTATGCGCTGCCTGCGATGCGGCCTCGCGCTACCGCCCCTGGTGATTTGGTCGTGCGGGTGGATGGCGAACAATTCTGGTGGCGGGTCGCCTACGACCCTGCTGGCGACCTGTCGCCATTGCTGTCGGCCAATGAAGTGCGCATCCCCGTCGGACGAACCGTCGTCTTTGAACTCACCGCACGCGATGTCATCCACAGCTTTTGGATTCCCGGGCTGGCCGGCAAGATGGACATGATCCCCGGACGCACCAACCGGCTCGTGGTGCAGGCGGAAAAGTCGGGCCGCTATCGCGGCGTATGCGCGGAATTTTGCGGTCTCAGCCATGCGCTGATGGCCTTTGACGTGATCGCCATGGATACCACGGATTTCGACGCCTGGCTGCGCCGGAGCAGGGCTGCAAGCGCCGGCGCGATCGCGTCGCGCGGGGCGACGTTGTTCGATGCGCATGGCTGCGGCGGTTGCCATGCGATACGCGGTACGTCCCATGACGCAAGGATCGGCCCGGATCTCAGCCGCTTTGGGGAAAGGCGGACAATGGGGGCTGGCATCATGCCGCCGACCTCCGCCAATATCGCCTCTTTCATCCGCGCGCCGCAAGATGCCAAGCCCGGCGCCCGGATGCCCGCCTTCCCGCAAATCAGCGCCGCCGATGCCCAGGCGATCGCGCAGTATCTCAAGGGGCTGAAATGAGCCTGCATGATCAGGACGATCCCGCGCTGCGCGCTGCACAGGAAGAACGGCTGCGGGCCGTATGGAAGCCGCCCCAGGGGCTGTTCCTGCGCTGGACGGACACCAACAATAATCGGGTCGGCGTCTGGTATGTGCTGACTGCATTCGGCTTCATGCTGTTTGCCGGCGTGCTGGCGCTCATCATGCGCACGCAGCTGGCCGTCCCCGACAATGAACTGGTCAGCGCGAACAGCTTCAATCAGCTGTTCACCCTGCACGGCTCGATGATGATGTTCCTCTTTGCCGTGCCGATGTTCGAGGCCGTGTCGATCATCCTGCTGCCGCAATTGCTTGGCGCGCGCGATCTGCCCTTTCCCCGGCTGTCCGCATTTGGCTACTGGTCCTTCCTGATCGGCGGCGTTTTCGTCAGCGGCTCGATTTTCTTCAATGCCGCGCCCGATGGCGGATGGTTCATGTACCCGCCGCTCACCACCCGAACCGACCTTTCAGGGCTTGGCGCGGACATATGGATGCTGGGCCTGTCTTTCATCGAAGTGTCGTCGGTCGCCGCCGCCGTCGAACTGATCGTCGGCGTGCTCAAATGCCGGCCGCCCGGCATGCGGCTCAATCTGATGCCGCTTTATGCTTGGTATATCCTGGTCGTCGCGGTGATGATCCTCTTTGCCTTCCCGCCGCTGATCGCGGGCGATATATTGTTCGAAATGGAGCGGCTGCTCGACTGGCCCTTTTTCGACGCGAACCGGGGCGGCGATCCGCTGCTGTGGCAGCATCTTTTCTGGATCTTCGGCCATCCCGAAGTCTACATCATCTTCCTGCCGTCGATCGCCCTGTTCGCCATGCTGGTGCCGACGTTCGCCAACCGACATCTGCTGGGCTATCCGTGGATCGTGCTGGCGGCGGTGGGGACGGCGTTCCTGTCCTTCGGCCTGTGGGTGCACCACATGTTCACGACCGGGTTGCCCAAGATCAGCCTGGCCTTCTTCTCGGCTGCGTCGGAAGCCGTGGCCATTCCCACCGGCGTTCAGATTTTCGTGTTCATCGCGACGCTATGGGCCGGGCGCGTCACCTGGTCGACGCCGCTGCTCTATGCCACCGGTAGCCTTGCGATCTTCGTGATCGGCGGCCTTACCGGCGTCATGGTGGCGGTTGCGCCCTTCGACTGGCAGGCGCACGACAGCTATTTCATCGTCGCGCATCTCCATTATGTCCTCATCGGCGGGACGCTGATGCCGCTCTTTGCCGGCCTTTATTATTATTGGCCGTTGATCACTGGCAAGAAACTGTCTGACCGCCTGGGCCGCATTGCGTTCTGGATGCTGTTTGCAGGCGCAAACCTGACCTTCTTTCCGATGCATCTGTCGGGCCTGATGGGCATGCCGCGCCGCGTCTTCACCTATCCGGCGGAACTGGGCCTTGGCGGTCTCAATTTGCTATCGACAATGGGCGCTTATCTGTTCGCGGCGGGCGTTGCGGTCATCTGCGTTGACCTTTGCCTGTCGCCCCGTCGATCCAAGGCGCAGCGCAATCCCTGGAATGCGGGCACGCTTGAATGGCTGGCGCATCCCGATGATGAGGATTGGGGCATCCGCTCTGTGCCCCTGATCGAAAGCCGCTACCCCATATGGGACCAGCCGAACTTTGTCAGGAAAGTGGACGAAGGACGATTTTTTCTGCCCGATGCGGAGGAGGGGCGCAGGGAAACCATCGTGACCACTGCCCTCGACGCGCGGCCGCTGGCCGTCATCCGGCTCGGAACGCCCAGCGTCAAACCGATGCTGACCGCCATCGCGCTGGGTGGGGTGTTCATCTTCACCACATATCACCTCTATTGGGCTGCGCTCGCTTGCGGTGTGGCGACCTTGGCGTGTACGCTCTGGTGGCTGTGGACGGGCACCGCCGAAATCCCCGAAAAGCCATGCAAGCCGGTGGGTCATGGCATAGAGTTGCCGCTCTATCTCTCCGGCCCCGCCGCGCCTGGCTGGTGGGCGATGTTCATCACGATGATGGCCGACGCCACGGCTTTTTCCGGCCTGGTCTTCGGCTATTTCTTCTTCTGGACGCGCCATGCCGATTTCCCTCCTGCGGATATGGCGAGCGGGCCGGGCATGATGTGGCCGATGATCGCGCTGATTGCCGGGTTGGTCGGCTGGCTTGCGACGATCGCGGCGCGTAACATCCATGCCCGCGGTGGCGTAGCACCGGCGCGCGTTCTGCTGGCGTGCGGCATTGTACTCAGCATAGCGGGGGCTGGTGCGGGATTGGCCGGGCCATGGATCAGCGGCCTTGATCCCCAGCTGCACAGCTACCCTGCGATCGTGTGGACGCTTGCGATCTGGACCAGCGCCCATGCCGGTGTGGCGGCCATCATGCAAAGCTACGCGCTCGCGCGTAGTCTGGCCGGAAAGATGGATCCGCACCATGATGCGGATCTGCGCAACGTCAGCGTCTATATGCATTTCTACGCGCTGACGGCGATCGTCACCTACGCGACCATCGGCCTGTTTCCGGAGGTCGCATGACGGAGCGGGGCAAATGGCATGAGCGCCTCCGGGTCACGCTCTGGACGCTGATCGTTCCGCCCGCCATCTGGGCCGGGCATTTCCTGATGGCGTATCTATGGGCCGCGATCTCCTGCGCAAAGGCGGGGACCTTCGCAACCTTTCCGACCCTGTTCGTGATCGGAACGCTGGTCGCTCTGGGGCTCATCTCCCTTTCCGGCTGGGTCGCCTGGAAGCAGACGCGCCGCCCGGGTGATAGCGCCCCGCACCAGGATTCCACGGATATCGACCGGCTACGCTTTCTGGCCAAATCGACATTGCTGCTGGCTGGCCTCAGTTTCGTCGGCGTCCTCTTCACAGCGCTGCCTGTCGTGTTTCTCCGGAACTGCCTGTGAAGCGGGCCTCCCTGCTTGCCGGCCTGGCGTTGCTGCCCGCGGGTTGGCTGCTGGCCGGGCTGCCACTGGGCATGATCGGGCATATGGCAGGGCATATGATCGCCGTTGCCATCGCCGCGCCGCTGCTTGCATTCGGTCTTGCCGGAACTGCGGCCGATCCTGCCCGCCGCTGGCCCCATATCGTGACGCCAATGGCGATGATGCTCGTTGAACTGATGGTCGTGTGGCTTTGGCATCTTCCAGTGCTGCGCGCGGCGGCCAGATCCTTTCCAGTCCTGGTGATCGAACAATTCTGTTTTCTCGCCGCCGGCCTGCTGCTCTGGTCGTCGGTATGCTACGCGCCGCGCCGCGCCGCGGGGATAGGCGCGCTCCTGCTCACATCCATGCATATGACCTTGCTGGGGGTCTTGATCGGCCTTGCGCCCCGGCCCCTTTATCCGATGGCACATCATGGATTGGCCGGCGTAGATGCGCTGGTCGATCAGCAACTGGGCGGCGTCATCATGTTGTTGCTGGGCGCCGCCAGCTATTTCCTGGGGGGACTCGCGTTGCTGGCCAGCCTCCTTCGTCAGCGGAGTATTGCATGACCATCCGCATCACGTGGTTGCGCGCGATTTTAACGCTTATCGGCTTGGGCACTCTCGCCATGCTCTTTGTATGGTCGGGCGCGGTGCAGATTTCAGCATCCTCTGGCCACTGGCGCATCACCGACTGGTTTCTGCACTGGGTGATGCGCAATTCGGTGCGCACCTATTCCGCGTTCCAGGCGCCGGATGATCCGCTGGCCGATACCGGCCTGGTCAGCGCGGCAGGTCATTTCCGCCAGGCCTGCCAGGTCTGTCATGGCGCCCCCGGCGTTCGACCGTCGCCCGTGATGCAAGGCGCGACGCCGCCTGCCCCGGATCTTGCACAAACCGCAGGAGAATGGCGGGATCGCGAGCTATTCTGGATCATTCGCCATGGCGTCAAATTTACGGGCATGCCCGCTTGGCCTGTGTCCGACCGTCCGGACGAAGTAAAACATATGGCAGCCTTTGTCCGTCGGCTTCCCGGTATGACGCCCCGTCAATATCGCGCCCTTACGCAAGCGGCCGGGGAAAGGCCGCTTTCGGGGGTCGCCCCTGGCACGCTCGCTGGCTGTACCGGTTGCCACGGCGTGGATGGGAAGGGGCGGGGACAGCCCGATATCCCGATTTTAGGGGGGCAGGATCCAGCCTATCTGCTGGCCAGCCTGCGCCGCTATGCGTCGGGTGAGCGGTCCAGCGCGGTCATGCAAACAGCGGTCAGCAGCTTGAGCGATGCGGAAATGCAACGGCTCGCGAACCATTTTTCCGCCCTGCCGGGACTGAAGCCGACCATTCTCTTGTCGGACTTGCCGATGCTCAAGGATCAGGCCGGCATTCCGGTCCCGGCCTGCGTCAACTGCCATGCGCCCGGAAAGGCAGGCCCTATATTGGCGGGGCAAAGATCGTCCTATGTCGCCGCGCGGCTGAAAGGCTGGCAGCAGGAAAAAGCTGTCGTTGACGCGCGTCAGTCACCGGAAACGATGGCGATGATCGCCCGGCGCATTCCGCTGTCTGACGTCGACTCGCTGGCCGCCGCTATAGGGCAATCCCGCAACAAGACGGCAAACGGTCCTCCTCACGATGCCCCCCGATGACTTACGGAATGGCCTGGCTCAACCACCATGCTGTCGGCTTCAACCGTGCATGTTCACCCATGCAAATGCCAGAAGCGCAGCCAATATGAAGGCGAAGAACAGGTAGATGGCCAGACGGGACGTCGCCTTGCGAGCGGGGCGTTCCTTGTGATGGGGCATGTTGGTCCTTTCAAACAATATCCTGCGCTCAACGCATGAGGCACTTTGAGGTGTCCCATTTTTCGCCGAAGGCGAGGGCTGACGGATCCTCTCCAGCCGGAGCCCTTCGTCATTCCTCCTGTGTGGCGCGCGCCGGTATCGCCTGATCAGGGTGCGTCCCCGATCCGGTGAAAGGGGTCAGGCGAAAGGAAAAGCGCATGGGCATGCTGGCGGTGCGATAGGCGGCCATCGGCTTGCCAAATTCGCTCCAGGCCGTGTCGCCACCCACGCCCCATTGGGCGGCGTCGATCAGCAGCGTGCCTTCGTCACGCGGACGAATGTCCGACGATTTCCAGGTTCCCGGCGCATGCCGGTCAAGGTCGCTGTAGGGAAAGGCCAGCGCGTTCATCATCATCGGCTGCGCGCCCTGCACGTGAAGCCCCGCGCCATCGCCCGACACCTCCATCCAGCGAACATCCACCTTGTTGCCGGTTTCCTGCGGCCGGATATAGTCGTGGTTCTGATCTGCGATCCCGCCGCGCCACAAGCCGATGGGTGCGGACGTCTTGCGATCGACATAGCTTTCGTGCGGGCCGCGGCCATACCATTGAACGGTGTCGATGGCGCGCGGCAGGCTGAAGGCCAGGCCGATGCGGAACGGGGGTGGCAGGTCGTCCCTGACCGGCTGAAAATCGCCAGTGACTGACACCGATCCATCGCCTGCCATATGGTAGATGCTGGTAAAGTCGGCCGCGCCTTCACCCAATATATAGCGCACCTCCACTGAACGTCCGCCATTCTCCGCTGGAAGAATTCGAATGGCGGCCACTTTACGCTGTTCGCTCATCGTCTTCCAGACCGCCAACTGTCTGGCCGTGCCAATGCCGATGTCATTGTCGGTGACCGCGCGCCAGAAATGCGGCGCACCGCCGCGCGCCAGCATACGTCCGTCCTTGCTGTAGGACCGGACTAGTCCGCTCGTCCGGTCGATCGCCAACGTTGCATCATTGGCACTAAGGCTGACGGCATCGCCCTTTTCGCTGACGGCCACGGGACCAGTGGCGACGGCGGGTAGGGCAGGGGCGTCCGATTGCAGCGCAAATTGCTCCCAGCCCATCAGCGTTTCGGCGGCCACCGACGGGATGGCGCCGGCCTTGGCCCGGGCGTTGATCGTCACGAAATATTCCGATCCGGACCTGCGAGGGATAGCGCTAATGGGCACCGTCACTGCCGCAGCACCGCGAGCAGGCACGTCCGCCATCGTCAGCGCGCCCCGGGCAATTTCCACGCCATCCTCCATCATCGCCCAATCAAAACTGAACCCGGACAAATCGATGAAATCATGGCGGTTGCGGACGGTGACGCGGCCGCTCGCCGGGTCGAACCCATCGAACTGGACCGGCGCATAGACCTTGCGCAATTCATAAAGTGCCGGATTGGGGGTTCGGTCCGACTGCAGTAACCCGTCGCCAAATTCTATGTCGCCTCCCGGGTTCGGCCCATATTCGCCGCCGTCGCCCCAGTAACGCGTGCCATCCCTGGTGTATCGATACATGGATTGATCGACCCAGTCCCAGATGAAGCCGCCCTGTAGCCGGTCGGGATGGGCATAGATGGTGTCCCAATAGTCCTTCAGATTGCCGCCGCTATTCCCCTGCATATGGGCATATTCGCACTGAATCAGCGGCTGCCCGAAATTCCAGTTGGTTGCGTAATCGACCAGCTTGGCGACCGGATCATACATGGGCGCGTAGATGTCGGCGTAGAAATTGGGCCGATGGTCGCCAATCCCGTCCCATGTGCCCCAGCCCAGATAGCTGACCAGCCGATCGGGGTCGCGCGCCTTGGCGGCGGCCGCCGCGGCCGCGAAATTGGGGCCGATTCCTGCCTCATTCCCCAGCGACCAGAAGAGGATCGATGGATGATTCTTGTCCCGCTCCACCATGTTGGTGACGCGGCTTACATGCGCGTCCTTCCACGCCGGGTCGAACCCGATCTGATATTTGGCGCGCTGATCGCCATGCCGATTGCCATAATCCATATAGGCATGGCTCTCGATATTCGCCTCATCCATCACATAGAGGCCATAGCGATCGGCCAGGTCGTAGAGACGCGGATCATTGGGATAATGGGATGTGCGGATCGCGTTGACATTGTTGCGCTTCATCAACCGGATATCGCGCTCCATTGAGGCCAGCGAAATGACATGGAAGCTTTCGGGATCATGCTCATGGCGGTTGACGCCGCGAAGGGTGATCGGCTTGCCATTCACCGTGACGACGCCATTGCGCATCGCGACCGTGCGGAAACCGATTCTGGCGTCGCTCGACTGGATGATCCGTCCGCCTGCGTCATAAAGTTCGACCAGCAGCCGGTACAGGTTGGGGGTTTCCGCCGTCCACGGTTTCACCCTGTCGATCCTGCCGGTCAGGGTCACGGTGCGTTCCGCATTTCCGGCGGCAACGGCTTGCCGTCCTTCAAGCACGATGCGCGTGCCATCCATCAGCACATAGCGGGCGCTCGTCGCCGCGCCCGGGGTTACAGTGACGTCGACCGCCAGCTGGCCCGCACCGGCCTCCGCATCGAAACCGGCATGAGCGAAAAAGTCGCGCACGCGCGTCTTGGGCGCCGCCATCAGGAACACGTCGCGCTCGATCCCCGACACGCGCCAGAAATCCTGATCCTCCAGATAGGAGCCGTCCGACCAGCGATAGACCTGGACGGCGATGCTGTTGCGGTCGGGGCGCATGAAGCGGGTCACGTCGAATTCCGACGGCAGCTTGCTATCCTGCGCATATCCGACCTTCTGGCCATTGACCCAGACATAATAAGCGGAACCTGCCGCGCCGATGTGCAGCACCATATACTGCCCGGCCCAGTCCGCCGGTATGTCGATATCGCGGCGATAGGACCCCACCGGATTTGTCGCATGGGGGATCAGCGGCCGGTTGGCGGGGAAGGGATAGGTGATATTATTGTAGCGGGGCTGGTCATAGCCTTCCGCCTGCCAGTCGGCCGGAACGGGTATCGTCTTCCAGCCCGACACATCGAAATCGGGGCGCTCGAACCCGTTCGGCAGCTTGTCGGCATTAGGCGAAAAGGCGAACTTCCATGGCCCGTTCAGTGACAGGAAGCGGCGCGATCGGGAACGGTCGCCGGCCAGCGCGGCGTCGCGGCTTTCGAAGGGAAAGGCGGTGGCGCGCGCGGGCAACTTTCCGATGGCGAAAACTGCCGGATTTTCCCAGTCCGGCCGGGCGGGATCGATCTGCACCGGCTGCACCTGTGGCGGACCCTGGGCTATGGCCCCGCCGGACAGGGCGATCAGGCTGCTCGCCGCCAGGGTCCCGATCCGTGCGCGCATGTCCATTCCCCCGACTATGCCTTCTTCAAACATCGCATATTTGATCTAGGCGTGATGTGTAAGCAAGTTTGCCCTGCCACAATGTGGACGCACCGTCCAACATATGTAGGTCATCGATGGCTGTGACCGCCCGCGCTACGCCTTGGACGCTGTCATGTGTCCGTCCAGCACGATTGCATCGATCCGGCGCAGCATCGCGTCCAGCTGTGTCCGTTCTGCCTCGGTAAAGGACCCGAAAATTTGTTCCTCCAGCGCCAGCGCCTGCGGCACGATCGCCTGATACAGCGCTATGCCGGCCGTGCTCAGCGTCAGGAGATGCGACCGCTGGTCGGCCGGGTTCGGCCCCCGGATCAAGATGTCGCGGTCGATGAGGGCGGCTGCGGCGCGGCTGACGGTTACCTTGTCCATCCGCGTCGTCCAGCCGATAGCCTGCTGCGTCACGCCGTCGGGATGCTCTGCCACCACGGCGACTACGCGCCATTCGGGAATGCGCAGCCCGAACGCCTCCTCATAAGCGCTGGCGACCGCATCGCTCACCAGATTGGTGGTGAACGACAGGCGATAGGGTAGGAACGCATCGAGCAGCAGGGAGGAGGTGGTCATGGCGAAGGCTATCATTTGACACCGATCGGGCAAAGTCTATACTGGTTGCAAATGAAACTATAGGAGAGGGCAATGCCCATTCCGGATCAAGATGGCGCAACGGCCGCGATGATACCCGGTTTTGCCAATCATGTCGTGACGGAGGCTGTGGCTGGCGCTGTCCCGATCGGCCGCAATTCGCCGCAAAAGACGCCCCTTGGCCTTTATGCCGAGCAGCTTTCCGGCACGGCCTTCACCGCGCCGCGCGCCGACAATCGCCGCAGCTGGCTCTATCGCCTGCGGCCCACGGCGCAGCATGAGGCTTACCGCCCTTATGCCGGGGCGCATCGCTTCGCCTCCGCCCCCTTTATGGACATGCCGCCCTCGCCCAATCGCCTGCGCTGGGACCCGCTACCCATGCCGTCCGAACCGGTGGATTTCCTGGACGGCATCGTCACCTATTGCGGCAATGGCGATATCGCTGCAGCTGTCGGTTTCGCCGTCCATCTTTATGCCTGCAACCGCCCGATGGACGGCCGCGCTTTTTTCAATGCCGACGGCGAAATGCTGATCGTGCCGCAACAAGGCGCACTGCGGATTACCACTGAGCTTGGCCGGTTCGACGTCGCGCCGCAGCAGGTCGCGCTCATCCCCCGTGGCGTCCGTTTTCAGGTTTCTCTCCTGGATGAATCCGCGCGCGGCTATATCTGCGAAAATTATGGCGCGCTTTTCCGCTTGCCTGAACTGGGGCCGATCGGCGCCAATGGCCTTGCCAACGCCAGGGATTTTGAAACCCCGGTGGCCTGGTTCGAGGATGTCGACGCGCCCTTTGAACTCATCCAGAAATTTCAGGGCAGTCTTTGGTCGACGACCTTGCCGCATTCACCTTTCGATGTCGTGGGTTGGCATGGGAACCTAGCCCCGTGCCGCTATGACCTGCGCCGTTTCAACACCATCAACACGGTCAGCTATGACCATCCCGACCCCTCCATCTTCACGGTGCTGACCAGTCCCAGCGATACGTCCGGCGTCGCCAATTGCGACTTCGTCATTTTCCCGCCGCGCTGGATGGTGGCCGAAGATACGTTCCGTCCGCCCTGGTTCCATCGCAATGTGATGAGTGAATTCATGGGGCTGGTGGCGGGCGTCTATGATGCGAAGGCTGGCGGTTTTGCGCCGGGCGGCGCGTCGCTGCATAATCAAATGGCCAGCCATGGTCCCGACCGGTCCAGCTACGAAACCGCCATTTCCGCCTCCCTTGCGCCGCACAAGATCGATGCGACCATGGCCTTCATGTTCGAGGGCCGGCTGCCTTTTCGCCCCACCCGTTTCGCCGCTGAGGCTGACTTCGCGCAGCGGGATTATGACGCATGCTGGTCTGGCTTCGCCAAAGCGCGCCTCCCCGTCCAAGGAGATGATTGATGACGACCATCGACGAAACCCACGCCATTGATCTTCCATGCTGGGTCGACAACGCCATGGGCCACCCCGATTTTCCGGTTCAGAATTTGCCGCTCGGCATATTTTCTCCTGCCAATGGATCGGCCCGCCCCGGCGTCGCGATCGGCGACCATATCCTCGATCTTGCCGCGATCGGCGATCATCTGCCCGATGCCGTCCGGCCCCTGCTGGGCGATGATTGCCTCAACCGCATGCTTGCGCTGCCCGCGACTGACCGGGTCGTCCTGCGCCGCACGCTCTCCCGCCTGCTATGTGATCGGGATGCGCAGCCTGTCCTTGCCGCAGCGCTTCACGCCCAGGCACATTGTACCCTCCATCTGCCCGCCCGGATCGGCGACTATACCGATTTCTATGTCGGCATTCATCATGCCACCAATGTTGGCACCTTGTTCCGCCCTGACAATCCGCTGCTGCCCAATTATAAATATGTGCCGATCGGCTATCACGGCCGCGCGTCTTCCGTGCGTCCCTCGGGGCTGCCAGTGGTTCGTCCGAACGGGCAGTCGAAGGCGCCCGATGCCACCGAACCGCGCTTTGGCCCGACCGCGCGGCTGGATTATGAACTGGAACTGGGCATCTGGATCGGGCAGGGCAATGACTTGGGCGACCCTATCCCCATCAAAGATGCGGGCAGCCATATCGGTGGTTTCTGCCTGCTCAATGATTGGTCGGCGCGC
This sequence comes from Sphingomonas sp. SKA58, assembly GCF_000153545.1. Lineage (NCBI taxonomy): Bacteria > Pseudomonadati > Pseudomonadota > Alphaproteobacteria > Sphingomonadales > Sphingomonadaceae > Sphingomonas > Sphingomonas sp. SKA58. Next base: position 339,422 of record NZ_CH959308.1, on the reverse strand, counting down.
GATTTCCAGGCGTGGGAATATGTCCCGCTCGGCCCTTTCCTGGCCAAGAATTTCCATTCGACCATCTCCCCCTGGGTGATAACGCCCGAAGCCCTCGCACCCTTCCGTCAGGCTCAGCCCGCCCGGCCGCAGGGCGACCCCGCGCCCCTGCCCTATTTACTGGACCCGCAGGATCAGGAATGGGGCGGACTAGCGCTCGACCTTGGCGTCACCATCCGCACCGCGCGCATGCGGGACGCCGCTATGCCACCCTTCCGCCTCAGCCACAGTCGGGCCAGCGCCATGTATTGGACCGCGGCGCAGATTGTCGCTCATCACGCGTCCAATGGCTGCAACCTGACGCCGGGCGACCTGCTTGGCACAGGAACGATCTCCGGTCCGGACAGGGAATCGCTCGGCAGTCTTCTGGAAATGACACAGGGCGGCAAGAGCCCAATCACCCTGCCATCTGGCGAAAGCCGCACATTCCTGGAGGATGGCGACGAAGTGATGTTGGAGGCGCGTGCGCACCGGGACGGCTTTGCGTCCATTGGCTTTGGCGAATGCCGGGCCTGCATCCTGCCGGCCCGCGCTTAACAAAATGGCTCCACCGGCATAGGCCGGCGGAGCCGAGGTTCAGGGAGGGTCACTCCAAAGGGGGGAAGGAGTGACGGGATTACAATAGCCCTACAGCATGAATGTTCCATGACTGATATGGATGCTCCCATGCGGCACGCGCCAAAGATGCCCGCTGCCCCTGGAACTTTTCAAGGGCGTAGCGCGCTGTGCCGTTGGAGGTTCCCCCATGGCCGCACGCGCATATTGGCAGGGCCAGATTCGGCTGGCCCTCGTTTCTATACCGGTGGAAATCTATCCCGCCACCAAGTCTGGCGCTGCGGTTTCCTTCCGCCAGATTCATGAACCCAGTGGCAAGCCCATCAAATATGAGAAGGTCGTGACCGGCGTCGGGCCGGTCGATCCCGACGAAATCCTCAAGGGCTATGAGGTATCCAAGGGCAACTATGTCCTATTGCTGCGTGGCGACAACTACGATGGCCGGTTGAGCGGCAACTATGATGGCCGGTAGGATCGGTTGTCTGGGCTGATCGTAGGGAGGGGCGTAGCCCCGACCGGAGAGCGGACCAGACAACCGGTGGCGATCTTTTTCCCCTTCTTTCGGGGGGGCTGATCGGGGCTGTGGCGGGCGGTGGTATCGGAACACTCATCGAACAACGAGCGATGGGTTTGCGATGCCGGGCCACCACATTTCCGATCAGCAGGTATTTCTCTTCATGACCCATCGTCGCCAACACACCCAGGCCGTCGCGGCTGCCAAGGCCGGTATCAGCGAGCGCAGCGCACGCCGGATCGAGAACGATCCGCAGCTTCCGTCCCAGAAGAAGAAGGAGCGCCACTGGCGCACCCGCGCCGATCCGCTCGAGCCATTCTGGCCACGCGTCGAGGAGTTGCTCCAGATCGACGGTATCATTGCCGTCACGGTCTTCGAGACGCTCCAGGACGAGTTCGGCGAGGATGCTGTTCCCGATGCGATACGACGAACACTTGAACGCCGGATCGCCCGCTGGCGGGCACTGCACGGCGGCGAGAAGGAGATCTTCTTCCCGCAGCATCATGAGCCCGGTCGGCAGGGCCTGTCGGATTTCACGGTATGCGACAGTCTCAAGGTCACCGTTGCCGGCGAGACCCTGGCCTATCGCCTTTACCACTTCCGCTTGGCGGCGAGTGGCTGGGAGCATGCGGCTGTCGTGCTGGGCGGGGAGAGCTTTGCCGCCCTTTCGGAGCACCTGCAGGATGCCTTGTGGAAGCTGGGCGGCGCGCCGGCCGAACACCGCAGCGATTCCCTGTCAGCCGCCTACAAAAACCTCGACGCCGATGCGCAGCGGGATTTTACCCGAAGCTATGACGAGCTGTGCCGTCATTACGGCATGCTCGCTACCCGCAACAACCGCGGCGAGGCGCACGAGAACGGATCGATCGAAGGTCCCCATGCCCATCTCAAGCGACGGCTCGATCAGGCCTTACGCCGGCGGGGAAGCCGCGATTTCGTCAGCATCGAGGCCTGGCGCGAGTTCGTTGAGGCGCAGGTCGCCAGACAGAACCGGCGGCATGCTGCGCACATCGATGCAGAACGCAGGGTACTCAAGGCGCTGCCCGCAAGGCGAACCACCGATTTCGCCATGGTCACCGTCGATGTCACCCGCAACGGCACCGTCGCCATCGATCGGGTTACCTATTCGGTGCCTTCCCGCCTCGTCGGACGGCGCCTCAACGCGCATCTCTTTGACGATCGCATTGAGCTCTTCCTCGGTCCGGACAGGGTAATGTCCACGCCGCGTGTGCGGATCAGCCATCCCCACCGGGGGCACAGCATCGATTTCCGGCACATGATCGGTAACCTGCGCCGCAAGCCTGGTGCGCTGCGCAACCTCGTCTACCGCGAAGCCCTGTTCCCCGATCACGCCTACCGGCGGGCCTGGCAAGCCTTCGATGCCCAACTCGATGGACGGCAGGCCTGCCGCGATGCCGTCGCGCTGCTCGATATCGCCGCCAGGGGCGACTGTGTCGACGTGCTGGCCCGGCGGATCGATGAGGCACTCGACAGAGGGCGCTTGCCCGATGTCGATGCGCTCAGGGACGAGTTCCTGCCAACCGCAAGATCGCAGCGCGATGTCACTATCCCGCCTCCCGATCTGCACAGCTACAACAGCTTGATCGCCAGCGGGGAGGTGTACTGATGACCCGCACCAAGGACCAGGCCGCCGCCGTGCTGCCTACCCTGCTCAAGGCCTTGCGCCTGCCGAGTATCAACCGCAACTGGAAGCGCCTCACCGACACCGCCGATCGCGATGGCTGGCCGGCCGCCAACCTGCTGGCCTCGCTTCTCGAGATCGAGATGGCCGATCGCTCCTCCCGGCGCATCCAGCGCCATCGCGACCAGTCCGGCTTGCCCGCAGGCAAGACCTTCGCCACCTTCGATTTCGACGCAGCCCCCGGCATCCGCAAACCGCACCTCTTGTCCCTCGCCGCCGGTGACGACTGGATCGAGAGCGGCGGCAACCTGCTGCTGTTCGGCCAGAGCGGGACCGGCAAGACGCACGCAGTTGCTGCCATTGGTCATGCCCTCATCGACACGGGGCGGCGCGTCCTGTTCTGCTCCACCACCGACATGGTCCAGAAGCTCCAGTCCGCGCGCCGCGACCTCAGCCTACCCGCCATGCTCGACAAGCTCGACAAGTTCGATCTCATCGTGCTCGACGATCTGTCCTACGTCCGCAAGGACCAGGTCGAGACCAGCGCCTTGTTCGAGCTCATCGCCCACCGCTACGAACGCCACTCGCTCGCCATTACCGCCAACCAGCCATTTTCGGCATGGGACAACGTCTTCCCTGATCCCGCTATGACTGTCGCCGCGATCGACCGCCTCGTGCACCACTCGATCATCATCGAGATGAACGGCGAAAGCTACCGCAAACGTTCCGCCGTCGCCCGTATCAACGCCGGCGATTACGACCCGCCGAATGGCGCCCCGGACCGGCCATCATAATTGTCGCTGGCTTCGCGCTCGGGAGCACCCTTGCTGAGGCAACGGGTAATTGTCGCCAGCGGCAATTACATGCCAACCATCCCATGCGCTTCAGACCCTCGCTTCCGGCCAGCGTCAGCGACAATTACCCAGCGTCGTAATTGTCGCTCGACGGTTGCTCCCCGCAACAGCAAATGGTAGCCAGAATTCACCAACCGGCGCGGCCACCTATCGGCCATCATAATTGACGCCGACCGGACTCCGTAATCGTCGCGCTACACCTATTGCAGCAGGATGAGATCGAGGCGGTCAAGATTGAAAGTCGCAAGACGCTGGAACTGGTCCAATTCGTCGAGGCTGACGCCATTGACGTGCTTTATTATGAAAAGCCCTATTTCGTGCTGCCCGCCGATGACCTGGCCGAAGAGGCCTATGCAGTCCTGCGCGACGCGCTGCGACGCACGAAAAAGGTGGGGCTTGGCCAGTTGTCGGTGCGGGGGCGGGAGCAATTGGTCTCGCTTAAACCCTGTGGCCGCGGCCTTGTGCTCGAAGTGCTGCGCTACGCCGATGAAGTGACGCGGGCGCAAACCTATTTTCGCGGCCTCCCCGAAACGGAAGCTGACACCGACCTGCTCGATCTTGCGACCACGATCATCGACAAGAAGACAGGGCCATTCAAGCCGGAGGAATTTCATGATCGCTATGTCGATGCGCTCCATCAGCTGATCGACAAGAAGAAGAAGGCAAAGGGCAAGCGCGTCATCGAAGATGTCGAGGAGGATGCCCCGTCGCGCGGCGGAAATGTCATCGACCTGATGGCCGCGCTCAAAAAGTCGGTGGGAGACGGCGGCGCGTCTTCAAAGAAAAGTGCGACGAAAAAAACCACATCGCGCAGCACTGGCAAATCCACCACATCGCGCGGCCGCTCCACCAGCGCCGGCAAGAAGAGCGCTTGACCTAATGGTGCTGAATGCCGCCACACCCCTGCACATGATCGACGGGCCGATCCTGTTGCGGCTGGGCGCGGCGGCATTTTTGGGCCTGTTGCTTGGTCTCGACCGGGAATTGCGCGGCCATGCCGCCGGTCTGCGCACGCATGGCATATTGTGCTTCACCTGCGCGCTGATGACGATCAGTGCGATCGCGCTGCATAACCGGCTCAGCCACGACGGCAATATCGATCCGCTGCGGATATTCGAAGCGTCGGCCGCCCTCACGGGGATCATCGCGGCTGGGCTGATCGTTTTCAATCGGGGAGAGGTCAAGAACCTGACGACGGCAGCCCATATCTGGCTTGCGGCAATGATCGGTATCGCCTGTGGAGCAGGGCAGTGGCCACTTGTGATTAGCGCGGCGATCATAGCGGTGTTGATGCTGACATTGACCGGTGTAGCCGAGGATCATTGGTTCAAAAAGGCCCGCCAGAGGGATGGCCGGTGACGCGGGCCAAAGACCCACTGGCGACCTACAATGCCAAGCGCGATTTCAGGCGCACGCGCGAGCCCAAAGGTGCTGTCGGTAAAAAATCCGGAAACAGCTTCGTGGTTCAGAAACATGCCGCCACGCGACTTCATTGGGACTTCCGGCTAGAAATAGACGGTGTCCTGAAAAGCTGGGCTGTCACCAAGGGGCCGAGCCTCGACCCTGCCGACAAACGGCTTGCCGTGCGGACCGAGGATCATCCGCTGGATTATGGCGATTTTGAAGGCGTCATTCCCAAGGGTGAATATGGCGGCGGGACAGTGATGCTTTGGGACCGGGGAATTTGGCAAGCCGTCCCGGGCAAGAGTGCGAAAGATCTGGACGAGGGGCATCTGCATTTCATCCTTCATGGCGAACGGATGAAAGGGGAATGGCTGCTCGTTCGGATGAAGGGGCGTCCCGGCGAAAAGCGCGAAAATTGGCTGCTGCGCAAGATTGATGATGACGCGGCCGATCCGTCCGGCTCGCTGGTGGACCAGGCGCTGACAAGCGTCCTCACGGGCCGGTCCATGGCCCAAATCGCGGCGGACAAGCAGGCCAGCCACTCACTGTCCGGCGCGAAGAGCGATGACTTTGCAAAGTCGATGCAATCGGCGCGGGATCATAACGCCGATGTCCGGCGCAAGAACAGGCGAAAGCGCGCGCAACCCCCGGCCTTTGTCGACCCGCAACTTGCCACGCTGGTCGATGACGTGCCGACCGGCAATGACTGGCTGCACGAAATCAAGTTTGACGGCTATCGCGCGATGATCTCTGTCGCGGGGGACAAGGTGCGTGTCTTCACGCGCAATGGGCTCGACTGGACGGAAAAATTCCCTGCGCTGGTGGGCAGCCTTGCTGCGCTGGACTTGCCACCGGCGCTGATAGACGGCGAAATCGTCGCCTTCGGCCCGGACGGCAATCCCAGCTTTTCCGCGCTGCAAACGGTGCTCAAGCGTGGCCATGGCGCGGAGCGGGAAGATGCCCCGCTCAACCTCTTCGCCTTCGACCTGCTGTCGCTCGATGGTATGGATCTGCGGCCATTGTCGACGATCGAGCGGAAGGAAAGGCTTGAAGCCTTGCTGCGCGACGCCGCGCCACCTGTCCATGTTGCTGACCACGTCATCGGCGCCGGCGAAAAACTCTATCGTTCCATGTGCGATGCCCATCAGGAAGGCATCATCGCCAAACGGGCGGATGCCCCCTACCGATCGGGGCGCACACGCGCTTGGGTCAAGGTCAAGTGCACGCGCCGGCAGGAATTCGTCATCGTCGGCTGGGTCAAGAGTAGTGCAAAGGGCCGGCCGTTCCGTTCGCTTCTGCTGGCCCAGAAGGAAGGGCGCACCCTCATTTACAAGGGCAAGGTCGGCACTGGTTTCGACGCCGACACGATGGGCGATTTGGCTGAAGCCATGGCGCCTCTCGCCGTGGATAAGCCGCCACTCGACGTGCCGAAGGGCGATGCGCGCGGCGCATGCTGGATCAAACCGACGCTGGTTGCAGAGATTGCCTTTGCCGAATTCACCGGGGAAGGGCGCGTCCGCCATGCCAGCTTCCTCGGGCTGCGGGCGGACAAGAAGGCCAAGGACGTGACGCCGGAAAAACCTGCGCGCACTCCAAAGGCGCATATCGATGTGAAGATCAGCAGCGCTGATCGCGTCATTTTCCCGGACAGCGGACAAACCAAGGGAGAATTGGCCGATTATTACGCACGCGTTGCACCCCTGATGCTACCCTTTGCCGCCAATCGCCCCATCAGTCTGGTCCGCTGCCCCCAGGGCCGGGCACGCAAATGCTTTTTCCAGAAACATGACAGCGGCGGATTCGGCAAGGCAGTGCATCAGGTCCCCATCGCTGAAAAAGACGGCGGTACGGAGGACTATCTCTTTGTCGAAGATGCTGAAGGCCTGCTGACCTGCGTGCAGATGGGGACGATTGAATTTCATGCCTGGGGGAGCCGCGCTGATGCCGTGGAGCAGCCCGATCGCATGATCTTCGACCTTGATCCCGATGAAGGGATGGATTTTGGCCGGGTTCGCGACGCCGCACAGCATATTCGCGGCGCGCTCGAGGATCTTGGGCTCGTGTCCTTTGCCATGCTGTCGGGGGGAAAGGGGGTTCATGTCGTTGTGCCCCTTACGCCCGGGCATGACTGGACAGCGCACAAGGATTTTTCCTCCCGCTTTGCTCAGGCGCTCAGCACGGCCAACCCCGATACATTTGTAGCGACCATGAGCAAGGCCAAGCGGAAGAACCGCATCTTCATCGACTGGCTGCGCAACCAGCGGGGTAGCACGGCCGTACTGCCATTTTCCGCCCGCGCGCGCGCAGGAGCGCCTATTGCGGTGCCAATTGCATGGGATGAACTGGACCGGTTCAAGGACGCGCACCCATTTGACATTGGTGATGCCGACCAACTGCTGAAGCGTGCCACGCACCTTAAGGGCTGGGGGTTTGCAGCGCAATCACTGCCGGACATTTAAGGCTTTTTGCGACCAGCCGCTGGACGCTCATGCAACTTCCCGATCCGGTAGGATTTTTACCCCCGCAGGCGCGTCGGGGGCGGCGCTTCGTCGAAAAAGGATCATCGCATGAAGATTGCCCAAATCGCGCCTTTGGCCGAAAGCGTCCCTCCCAAACTTTATGGCGGGACGGAGCGTATCGTATCCTACCTTACCGAAGAGCTCGTGCAGCAGGGGCATGACGTCACGCTCTTCGCCAGCGGGGATTCCATCACTTCGGCCAAGCTCGTCCCCGTCACGAAAATGGCCCTGCGTCTTAACCCGCATGTCCGGGATACAATACCGCATCACATGATTTTGCTAGATGAGGTGCGCCGCCGGGCCGACGAATTCGATATCCTGCATTTCCATATTGACGTGCTGCATATGCCCATGGTGCGGGATATGCTGGACCGTGCTGTGACGACGCTGCACGGTCGGCTTGACCTTCCCGACCTTGTACCCCTGTACCGCGCCTTTCCGGACAGCTGCCTTGTCTCGATTTCGGATCACCAACGATTGCCGATGCCGCCGGTGAACTGGGGCGGCACCATCTATCATGGCCTACCTGCCGACCTATTGCCGCCAAGGACATCAACGAAGGATGGCTATCTCGCCTTCATTGGTAGAATATCGCCGGAAAAGCGCCCCGACCGCGCGATCCGGATCGCGGTGGAGGCCGGAATGCCGCTCAAGATGGCGGCAAAGATCGACGCGGTCGATCGCGCTTATTGGGAACAGGAGATTGAGCCGCTGGTTCGGGCGCACGACAATGTCGATTATATCGGGGAAATCAACGAGCAGCAGAAGGCTGAATTTCTGGGTAATGCCACCGCACTTCTGTTCCCGATCGATTGGCCTGAGCCATTTGGCCTGGTCATGATCGAAGCCATGGCCTGCGCCACGCCGGTTATCGCCTTCCGCTGCGGATCGGTTCCCGAAGTGATCGATCATGGCGTATCCGGCTTCATCGTCGACAGCGAAGCGGACGCCATCGCCGCCGTACACGCAGTGCGTTCACTCGACCGCGCGGGCGTACGCGCCGTGTTCGACGCACGCTTCACGGCGGCCCGGATGGCGCAAGACTATGTCAGTCTTTACGAGGATGTCATTACCGGCCGGGCATCGCCAGGTCTTGCCGCCATGGCGGGCGAAGGGCCGGACCTGACGATAGCTTGAGGGATCCCGCATGACGCCAGTCCAGCCCAATTCCCCTATGGCAGAACTCGATCCGGGGCAGATGCTCTCACAGGGCCAAACGCAATTCTTTATCCCGGCCACCGCATCGCTGGCCGAACGACGTCCCCGCACGCTCAAACATGGTGAAAGTTTCGCTGTCTTTGACCATAGCGGCGACGCGATCGCCGGGCCCGGCAGTCCCGAAGGCCTTTATTATCGTGATACCCGGCACCTGTCGCACCTGTATCTGACCATCAACGGTCTTCGTCCGATCTTGCTCAGCTCCGCTGTGCGCGATGACAATACCATGCTGACGTGCGACCTGACCAATCCGGATTTTTTCGATGAAGACGGTCGTCTCGCGGTTGAGCATGACCTGATCCATTTGCGGCGCACCCGCTTCTTGTGGCGAGGCGCCGTTTATGAGCGGGTAACAGTGCGCAATTTCGACGCAAAGGACCGCGCCATTCAGATCGACGTCGGATTTGCGGCGGATTTTGCCGACCTTTTCGAAATTCGCGGTATGACCCGCAAGCATAAGGGGACAGTGCGCGCACCGGAAATTTCGCAAGCGCAGGTGCGACTATCCTATGTGGGGCTGGATGACGTGGAGCGCTTCACGCATATCCAGTTCGACCCGGTCCCGGATAAACTGACCGAAGGCAGCGCCCATTTTGATATGACCGTTCCGGCGGGCAAGCGGTGCACCCTGTTCATGCGCATATGCAGCAACGCGGCTGAACCGGCCCAAAGCCTCCCGTTCGAATATCTCGCAACCTTGCGGGAAGCGATGCAGGGCGCCAAACAGGCACGAAAGCGGGGCGGAACCCTGCGCTCGTCCAACGCCTTGTTCAACGAAGTCGCGGGCCGCTCTGTTTCCGACATCGCCATGCTATCGACGGACACGGACTATGGTCCCTATCCCTATGCCGGTATCCCCTGGTTCAGCACGGTGTTCGGCCGCGACGCGATCATCACAGCGCTGCAAATGCTGTGGCTCGACCCAACGCTGTCGCGTGGCGTGCTGGGGTATCTTGCCGCGCATCAGGCCACCAGTTTCGACCCGGCGGCCGATGCCGAGCCAGGCAAGATCCTGCACGAAGTGCGTCGCGGTGAAATGGCTGAACTGGGCGAAGTGCCGTTCCGCCATTATTATGGCAGCATCGATTCAACCCCGCTCTTCGTCATGCTGGCCGGTGCCTATCTGGACCGTACGGGCGACATCGGCTTTCTGCGGGGTATTCTGCCGCAGATCGAAGCGGCGTTGGCGTGGATCGATGACCATGGCGACAGGGACGGGGACGGCTTCGTCGAATATGGCCGGCTGACAGATCAGGGTCTGCAAAATCAAGGCTGGAAGGACAGCCACGATTCTGTCTTCCATGCCGATGGTGAGATCGCGCGCGGGCCAATCGCGCTCGCTGAAGTTCAGGCCTATGTCTATGGTGCTTGGCGGGCAGCAGCCGATCTGTTCGAAGCGACCGGCGACATGGTCCGCGCCACGGGCTATCGCGCCCGCGCAGAGGATCTTCGCCATCGGTTCGACGCCGCCTTTTTCGACGCGAAGCTCAACAGCTATGTGCTAGCGCTGGACGGGGACAAGCGGCCCTGTCGCGTCCGTGCGTCCAATGCAGGCCATGTTCTCTATACCGGCCTGGCGCTTGATGCGCGCGCGGCAAGCGTCGTTTCGACCCTGATGGCGCCGGCGTCCTTCTCCGGCTGGGGCGTTCGAACGATCGCGTCCACCGAGGCACGATATAATCCCATGAGCTATCATAACGGGTCGATCTGGCCACATGACAATGCGCTGATCGCGGCCGGATTTTCGCGTTACGGTTTTCGCCGCGAGGCGGCGCGCATTTTCGAAGGGTTGTTCAGCGCGGCGACCTATGTCGATCTCATGCGGCTGCCGGAACTCTTTTGCGGTTTCCCCCGTCGTCGTTCGCAAGGGCCGACCTTTTATCCGGTCGCATGCAGCCCGCAAGCCTGGTCGGCGGCAACGCCGCTGTCGCTGGTTCAGTCCTGCCTCGGCCTGGGGTTCGACGTCCAGAAGGAGGAAATTTGCCTACGCGAACCGATCATGCCTGCTTTCCTGCAAAATCTGACAGTAAGCGATTTGCAAATCGGCGCGGGCGCGGTCGATATCGGTTTCGACCGAATGGACGACAAGGTCGTCGTTCGTCCGCTGGGACGTTCGGGCAGCGCGCGGATCGTGACAATCGCCTGACGGTAGCTAGTCGCCAACCGGCGCTCAATTCTCGTAAAGCTCCAACGGCAATCCGTCCGGATCGCGGAAGAAGGTGAAACGCTGCCCGGTATATTCGTCCACACGAACCGGTTCGCACGCAACGCCTCGTTCGAGCAGCCGAGCAATCTCGGCGTTCAGATCATCGACGGAAAAGGACAGATGGCGCAATCCGCACGCTTCGGGCCGCGTCGGCCTTTCAGGCGGCGAGGGGAAGGAAAACAACTCGATCTGCACGTTGCCCGCGTCGAGATCACATTTCCAGCTGTCGCGCGCCTCCCGATAGACTTCGCGCAGGATCGGCAAGCCCAGCACCTCGTGGTAGAAGGCGCGGGAGCGCGCATAGTCCGACCCGATGATCGCGATATGATGGACGCCGCGCAGAGACATTGGTTCAGTGCTCGATCTGGCTGACGTCCCGTACAGCACCCTTTGCCGCATTGGTGGTCATCGCGGCATAGGCGCGCAGCGCTGGTGACACGTCGCGCTTGCGGCCGAACGGCTTCCAAGCCTTCGCGCCGCGCGCTTCCATCTCGGCGCGGCGCTCTGCCAGGACGGCGTCGTCCAGATCGACCTTGATGACGCGTGCGGGGATGTCGATGATGACAGGATCGCCCGTCTGCACCAGCGCGATGAGGCCCCCTTCGGCCGCCTCCGGTGAGACATGGCCGATCGACAGGCCCGATGTGCCACCTGAAAAACGCCCGTCGGTGATGAGCGCGCAGGCCTTGCCCAGGCCTTTCGACTTCAGATAGCTGGTGGGATAGAGCATTTCCTGCATGCCCGGCCCGCCCTTTGGCCCTTCATAGCGAATGACGACCACATCGCCTTCCTTGACTTCATTGCCCAGGATGCCGGCGACCGCCGCGTCCTGGCTTTCATAGACCCGCGCGGTGCCGTGAAAGACCAGGATGCTTTCGTCCACGCCCGCCGTTTTGACGATACAGCCTTCGGGCGCGAGGTTGCCGAACAGCACGGCAAGGCCGCCATCCTTCGAAAAGGCGTGCTCGGCGGATCGGATCACCCCCTGTTCACGGTCGGTGTCCAGCTCTTCCCAGCGTTCCGATTGGCTGAAGGCCACTTGCGTGGGCACGCCGCCGGGCGCGGCGCGATAGAAGTTGCGCACCTCTTCGCTGTTGGTGCGGCCGACGTCCCATCGGGCGAGCGCATCGGCCATCGTGCGGCTATGGACCGTGGGAAGCGATGCGTCGATCAGGCCGGCACGTTCCAGTTCGCCCAGGATCGCCATGATCCCGCCGGCGCGATGGACATCTTCCATATGGACGTCATTCTTGGCGGGCGCGACCTTGCACAGGCACGGCACGCGGCGCGACAATCGGTCGATATCCGCCATGGTGAAATCCACGCCGCCTTCGTAGGCGGCCGCAAGCAGATGCAGCACCGTGTTCGACGATCCTCCCATGGCGATGTCCAGGCTCATGGCATTTTCAAAAGCGGCGAAGCTGGCGATGCTGCGGGGCAGGACGCTTTCGTCGTCCTGCTCATAATAGCGTTTGGTGATGTCGACGATCAGATGCCCTGCCTCGCGAAACAGCCGCTCCCGGTCGGCATGCGTGGCGAGCGTCGATCCGTTGCCGGGCAGTGAAAGGCCCAGCGCCTCGGTCAGGCAGTTCATCGAATTGGCGGTGAACATGCCCGAACAGCTGCCGCATGTGGGACAGGCGGAGCGCTCGATGGTCTGCACTTCTTCGTCAGTGTAGCTTTCATCGGCGGCGACGACCATGGCGTCGACCAGATCCAGCGCGACCTTCTTGCCGCGCATGACCGTCTTACCGGCTTCCATCGGCCCACCCGATACGAACACGACGGGTATATTGAGCCGCATCGCGGCCATCAGCATGCCCGGCGTGATCTTGTCGCAATTGGAAATGCACACGATCGCGTCCGCACAATGGGCGTTGACCATATATTCGACGCTGTCGGCGATCAGATCACGGCTGGGCAGCGAATAGAGCATGCCGCCATGACCCATGGCGATGCCGTCATCCACCGCGATTGTGTTGAATTCCTTGGCCACGCCACCGGCGGCCTCGATTTCGCGCGCGACCAGCTGACCCAGGTCCTTCAGGTGCACATGGCCTGGCACGAATTGGGTAAAACTGTTGGCGATCGCGATGATGGGCTTGCCGAAATCCCCATCCTTCATGCCCGTCGCGCGCCAAAGGCCACGCGCGCCCGCCATATTGCGGCCATGGGTGGTGGTGCGGGAACGATAGGCAGGCATGACTCAGGGTCCTTCAAAGGGGAGAGGCGGCTCCTCTACCGGCTAGGCCCGGATATTGAAACAAATTATTCCTTTTCGCGCGCGCAGGCGTCATTTTCTTACGCTTGCCCTGCCACTTTGCGAGAGAGGGTGCCGCCGGGCCAGCGTGCAGTCCAGCCCGGCGGCGGGGGAACCGACCTTCAAGGCCGGAAGCCGTTTATCGTTGTGGGGTCAGGCGGATTGCCGCGCCGCCGCCGGGAGCCAGCCACAGGTCATAGCGGTCGCCCTTGCGGATCGTTCTCGTTTCATAGGCGATGCGATGGCGCGCCTCCGTCAGATAGGTTGCGCCGTCTCCATCCTTGTAGATGGTGGCGGTATAGGCTCTGCCCGGCTCCAGATGATCGAAGCTCAGGGGCACGGTTCGCGCGGTCGCGTCGTTGACGCCGCCGACATACCAGTCGTCACTGTTGCGGTCCTTGCGCGCGAAGATCGCATAATCGCCGACTTCGCCTGCGACCAGATGGCTTTCCGACCAGTCCGCCGGCACCTGGCGGATGAAAGCCAACTCTTTGGGATATTTCGCCAATGTCTCGATGAAGTCGGCCGCCATCTGGATTGGCGAATAGAGTGCGAGATAGAGCCCCAATTGCTTGGCGAGGGTAGAGGCAAGCGGCGCTTTTTGCGCACCCTCCAGGCTCAGCACGCCCGGCGTGAAGTCCATCGGTCCCGATAGCATCCGGGTATAGACCAGGGTGGGTTCATGGTCCGGCCCGTTGGCGAAGGCGCCCCAGGCATTATATTCCATCCCCCGCGCGCCTTCGCGTCCGACCCAATTGGGATAGGTGCGGCGCAGGCCCGTATCCTTGATGGGTTCATGCGCATTCACCGCGACATGATTGCGCGCGGCGGCTTCGACGACTTTCAGGTGATGCTGCGCCATGCGCTGGCCGTCATGCCATTCCATGCGTGTTTCGCCCGGAGCATTGCCCGGCGCAATGATGCCGCCTGCGTCCGCGACATAGCCGGTCTTGACGACATCGACGCCCAACCGTCCATAAAGCGCCATCGCATTGTCCAACTGCGCCTCGTAATTGGCGATATTGCCCCCGGTTTCATGATGCCCGATCAACCGGACGCCTTTCTGCCTGGCATAGGCGGCGAGGGCGGGGAGGTCGAAATCGGGCGTCGCCTGCGTGTAGCTGAAGTCATCACCATGGCCGAACCAGTCGCCATTCCAGCCCTTGTCCCACCCTTCGACCAGCACGCCGCGGAACCCGTTCTTTGCGGCGAAGTCTATATACTGCTTCGTCCTCTCAGTGGTCGCCCCGTGCTTGGGACCTTCCGCCCATGACCAGTCTCCCCGGATCATTCCCCACCAGATGCCGATATATTTGGCCGGGGTGAACCAGCTGACATCGCCCAGCTTGTTGGGTTCGTTGAGGTTGAGTTCCAGGTCATTCTCGACCAGCCCCGCTGCATCGTCGGCAATGCGGATGGTGCGCCAAGGCGTGTTGAAGGGCAGGTTGCGCGTCACGCGCGCCGCCTGGGAAGACGGCGCGAGCGTGGTGCGGAATTTTCGGCCGTCCGCGCGTTTCAGCCAATAGCCCGCATAATCGACCAGAGCAGCCTCATGAAAACTCAGATGCGTGCCGTCGGCCAACCGCATGGTGATTGGCGTATGCGCCGTGGAAACCGCATCAATCGGGGTCTTCTGGTACACCTGTTCGTAGCGGTTCCATTCGCCGCCGGGTATCCACCAGGCCGTGCCTTCCGGCGCGATGTCGAACTCCGTCGTCTCGTCGGCGATGCGCATCGTCTTGAGGCCGGGCTGCTCGGGCAATTCATAGCGAAAGCCCACGCCGTCATCGAACAGGCGAAACCGCACATTCATCAGCCGTGCGCCCTGCACGTCGGACTGCTTGAAGCGGACCAGCAGGTCGTTGTGATTGTCGGTGACGAAGCGCCGCTCGCCCCAGGGCTGTTCCCAGCGATCCTTGCCGCTGCCTTTTTCAGACCCTGCAATGGCAAAGCCGCGCACCATGTTGAGGTCGTCGGTCAGGATGAAACCTAGCTTGGAGGGCGCGATCAGCAGCCTGCCCTTGCGCGACAGCGACCAGACGGGCCTGCTGTCACTGTCGGTGGACACTGTCAGCGCAATGCTGCCATCGGGCGAGGTTGCCGTCACCGCGGGTCGGCTGTCCTGGGCCGCTACCGGAAATGCGACCATCATGGGCAGGGCAAGCGCGCAGGCGCGCAAAGTCACGTTCAGCATGGGGGTCCTTTCATTCCTCGATCAGCAAGGCGCCATAGGCGGGCAGGGCGCCGGGCGCGGCGTCGTTGATGGTGCACAGCACATGATTGGAAGCAGCGATCTCATCCGGCCACTGCACTGGCTGGTTCGACAGGTTGAACAAACACAGCATAGATTGCCCATCTGCCGTTCGGCGAAACGCCAGGGTGCGCTCATCGGCGATGAGGATGTCCAGCGCGCCATGATGCAGCGCCGGATTGGCCTTGCGCAGCGCCAGTAAGTGGCGGGTGAGGTTCATCAGCGACGCAGGATCGGCATCCTGCGCATCCACGGCCAGCGCCAGATGATCGTCGCCATGGGGAAGCCAGGGCTCGGCGCTTGAAAAGCCAGCCTGCGCGGCCTCTGCGGTCCACGGCAGCGGTGTGCGCGCGCCATCGCGGGACAGGGTCAGCGGCCAGTTGGCGATCGCTTCAGGATCTTGCAGCCGCTCGAACGGAATATCGACCTGGGTGAGGCCCAATTCCTCGCCCTGATAGAGGATCGGATTGCCACGCAGCGCGATCAGCAGCGCCATCTTCACCCGGGCGAAGGCGGTGCGATCCTCCGGCGCGCACCAGCGCGACAGGGCGCGGGGCGCATCATGATTTTCGAACGCCCAACTCGGCCAGCCCATGCCGGCCGCATCGGGCCAGCGTTCGATCGTGTCCTTGACAAGGGCAGGCGTCAGCCGGTCAGCATAAAGGAAATTAAACCCATAGGCGCTGTTCAGGCGATTGTCGCCTGCGGTATAGGCCTTCATCTCCTTTTCCGCGAGATCGCCGCCGACCTCCGCCATGGTGAAGACCGCCCCATAGTCATCGCACAGGGCACGGATGCGCTCGACAAAGCCTACGACGTCGGGATGCGACTGGTTATAGCGCCGGATCTGGAAATCAAACGGCCGGGTGCGCGGCTTGCCATCGTCCGGCGCTGGGGGATTGTCGCGCAACTGCGGGTCGTGCATCGAATGGTTGAGCGCATCGAGGCGGAAGCCGTCGACGCCCCGGTCGAGCCAGAAGCGCATGGCGTCCAGCAGCGCATCCTGCACGGCCCGGTGGTGCACGTTGAGCTGGGGCTGGCTGGCGAGGAACTGGTGCATATAATATTGCCCGCGCCGCGCGTCCCATGTCCATGCGGGACCGCCAAAGACCGACTGCCAGTTATTGGGCGGCGTGCCATCGGCCTTGGGGTCGGCCCAGACATACCAGTCGGCCTTGTCACCGGACTGGCCAGCGCGACTGTTCACGAACCAGTCGTGCAGATCGGAAGTGTGCGCGTAAACCTGATCGATCGTGACCTTGAGGCCCAGCTCATGCGCCCGCGCCACCAGCGCATCGAAATCGGCCAGGGTGCCGAAGATAGGATCGACCCCGCAATAATCGGCAATGTCATAGCCAAAGTCGCGCATGGGGGAGGTGAAGAAGGGCGAAATCCAGATGGCGTCCGCGCCCAGGCGGGCAACATGGTCCAGCCGCTGGGTGATGCCGGCCAGATCACCAATGCCGTCGCCATTGCTGTCCTGAAAACTGCGCGGATAAATCTGGTAGATAACGGCGCCCTTCCACCAGGGCAGGTCGGTCGAACGCGGGTCAGGGGTCATGGCATATTCCAAAGGGTCAAGGTTGGGCGGCGCAAACGGCATAGCCGAAGGCGGGCAGGCGTAGGGTCAGGCTTCCCGGCGCGGTGACTGTGGCCGGGCAATCACCTGAAAGGCTTGAAAAAGTCCGGCTTGCGGGATCGATGGCGACTTGCGTCGTGACAGGGGCATCGCTGGTGTTGAAGGCAACAAGAATTTCACGGCCAGTGTCAGGGTCGAACCGGGACACTGCGAACAAGCCTGGCTGGTCCGAACTGGCCCGTACCAGAGTAGCACCCCGCGATAGGGCTGCGGTAGCGACGCGTAGGCGGGCCAGCCGCGCAATTTCCATATAAAGCGGATGGTCGGTTGCAAAATTGTCGGCGGCTGTGGTCGCGCTCGTCCCGACCAGCCGGTCCCGATTATATTCGGCAACCTGTGACGGAAACATATCCTGCCGCGCCTGCTGGTCATTGCCGGTGCCGGCAAAGCCCTGCTCGTCGCCATAATAGATGGTCGGCACGCCGCGCAGCGTCAGCAGCATCGCATGGCCCAGCATCATGCGGGCCAACTCCTCCTGGGGCGACATGGCAGGTTTCGCTTCGCGCAGGAAATAGGCGAAGCGGCCCGCATCGTGGTTGCCTAGGAATGTCGGCAATTGCAGCGCTGCCGCCTTGCCGCCTTCGTACAGAGCATCGTCATCGGTCAGCCGCGCCAGCAAATCGGTTCCGCTTTTACCGCTGGCCGCATCGACCGCTGCCCGCATGAACGCGAAATCCAGGACAGCAGGGAAAGCGGCATTGCGCGTCCAGCTCGCCAGCAAGGCCGGGTCATAATCGCCGGTAGCGACTTCGCCGAAGATATGGAAATTGGGAATGCCCCTGGCGGCCGCATGGGCACGGATGGCCGGGATGAAGGCGCGCCAGAATTCCGGGTTCACATGCTTGGCCGTGTCGATCCGATAGCCATCGATCCCGAAGCGGTCGATCCAGCCCTTGTAAATGTCGATGAAGCCCGCGACGACGCGCGGATTTTCAGTGGCAAGGTCATCGAGGCCGACAAAATCGCCATATTGCGCGCTCTCACCGCGCCAGTCGGTATCGCCCCGGTTATGATAATATATCGGGTCGTTGAGCCAGGCGGGAAGCTTGACCGTTTCCTCGCTCTTGGCGATGACCGGCGTATAGGCAAAGGATGGGTCGTTCAGCTTTGCCCAATTGCCGGCATTTGCATCCTGATCCCCGGCAAATCCTACGTTGATCGCCGCTCCTGTCACGCCGCCTTTGCGTGAAAAGGGATAGTCCGCCTTGTTGCGATAAAC
Source organism: Sphingomonas sp. SKA58 (assembly GCF_000153545.1). Lineage (NCBI taxonomy): Bacteria > Pseudomonadati > Pseudomonadota > Alphaproteobacteria > Sphingomonadales > Sphingomonadaceae > Sphingomonas > Sphingomonas sp. SKA58. The sequence goes on along the minus strand of NZ_CH959308.1, from coordinate 321,102 downwards.
GGGCGCGGCGTCGCGGCTTTCCTTATATTGGATCACATCGGCTGTATGATTGGCGATGATGTCCATATAGACCTTCATGCCGCGTGCATGCGCCGCCTCGACCAAGGCCTTGAAATCGGCGTCGGTCCCAAAATGCGGGTCCACGCGCGTGAAGTCCGTCACCCAATAGCCGTGATAGCCGGCGCTTTCCTGTCCGGGGCCGCCCTGTACCGGCTTGTTCTTGAAAATCGGCGCCAGCCAGATGGCGGTCGCGCCCAGCCTCTGGATATAGTCCAGCTGGGCGGTCAGGCCCTTGAGATCCCCGCCATGATAGAAAGCGCGTGATGTCGGATCATAGCCGGTCTGGAGCGGGCCGCCACGCAGGCCCCCTTTGTCATTGCGCGGATCCCCATTGGCGAACCGGTCGGGCAGGACGAAATAGACGATTTCCCGGTCTGGCGTGCGCGCCCTTAATTTGGTGAGGGGGTCCGCGATGGCCGCCCCGCCGGCAAGGGCCGCGATCATGGTGGCGGCTGTCACGCAAATCGCCGTGGCCGTTCGTCCCATCGGGAAATCTCCCTGCTGCAAAAAGCGCCAAACGGCCCGGCGGCGCGAACACCGCCAGGCCAAGTCTACACATCAGAAGCGGTAGTTGAAGCCCGCCATGTAACGCGCGCCGTAGCTTTGATAATTGCGGATCTGGATCGACGCCCCGGTGTCGACCGACACGAACGGTTCATCGGTCAGATTCTGGCCCTGGAGGAAGAAGGACAGGCCTTCCAGTGCGCTGCCCTTCTGGAATTCATAGCCGATCTGGGCATCGACGATGGTTTCACTAAGCGCCCGGCGCAATTCCCGCTCACCGCCGAAACCAACAAACTGGCCCACGAAGGACGACCGATAGCGCACCGATCCACGCGCCGAAAAGCCCCATTTTTCAAAGAAGAGCGTTCCGTTGGCGACCCAGCGCGAATAATCGGGCAGGTCTTCGGCTGACGCCCCGACCCCCGGGCGGATGCTGGTCTTGGTATAGCCTGCGCCTCCGGTCAGACCGAAGCCTTCCAGCGCCGGCGTGATCACTTCGAACGGCACCGTGCCCGCAACTTCAAAGCCATAGAGCTTGCCACCTGAACCATTGACCGGGCGCGTGATGGTGCCTTGCAGGTCGGTGACGCCGGGCGGCAGGATGACCGGCAGGCCGGTATAGTCGAACGGCACCGTCTCCCGGTAGACGTAGCTTTGCAGCTTCTTGTAGAATAGCTGAAGGCCCACATAGCCCTTGCTGCCGAAATATTTTTCGAAATTCATGTCCGCCGCCCAAGCGCGATAGGGGCGCAGCGTGGGCGATCCGCCGGTGCCCGTTATGACGCCGCTGTTGATATTATATCCATAATCCAGGCTGACCTTCATGTCCTCGAAGCGGGGACGCTGGATTTCGCGCGCACCCGACAGGCGGATGACGAAGTCGCTGGGGAAGCGCAGCGACAGGTTGGCACTGGGCAGCACGTCCCAATAGGTCGCGCCCCGCGTCGTCGGCACCAGGTCGGCCGCCGCCAGATTCTGGAATCCGCGCGACTTCTGCTCGGTGTTCTGCGCGAGAACACCGACATTGCCGGTCAGTTCGGCCGACCCCAGGTCCGCCTTGATGTCCGCCATCAAATAGGCGGACATGACCCGTTCCGTTACCGAATAGGCCTTGGCCGGCACATCCTTGCTGGGGTTAGCCGTCAGCACATAGACACCATCCTCCAGCAGCTTGAAGGGATCATAGGACAGGATCGGCCCCACGCCGATGAAGCTTAGGTCCGTGCCGTCCATGCGATATTGTTCGGGCAGCACGAGCGACGTCGCGCCATTGGCCAGGTTTAGGAAAGATTCCTCCGGCGTCTTGGACTTGGTGCGATCGGTATAGCCCAGCCCCGCCGTGATCTTCGACAGGAAGCTGCTTTCAATTTCCTTGCCGAACTCGACCTGGTAGCTTTTCAGCTCATCGTCGATGATCCGGTCGTTATAATAGCCTTCCTGATGCCCTAGCGGCGCGCCCGCGCCCCAGCCAAGCGGATCAGTCAGCACCATCAGATTGGGGTCGCTATAGTCCAGCTGGCTGCCGGTGAAACGCGTGCCTTTTTTCGTGCTGACGAAATCCAGCGTGTCTGTCGCGCCGACGCCGGGACCATAGCCCGTGCCCGCGTTGGTCTCCAGTGACAATTCGCTGCGGTCGGTGCGCGAATAACCAAAATCGAAGCTGGCCGACCAGCCATCGTCACCGGTATATTTCGCGTTGAACCCGCCGGAGAATATCTGCGATGTGCGTTCATAGCCATGGTTGTTCACCACGGCCTCGACATTGGTAAAAGTGCCCTTGTTGATGAAATTGCCGTCGCTCATGGCACTGCCGGGGACCAGCGATGCGCTCGACCAGTAGAGCGGGAATTCAACGCCACGCTTGATCTGCTTGTCCTTGAAATCGCCGTAGAAGCCATCGAAGGTCAGCATCAGTGTATCGGTCGCCTGCATCTGCAGGCTGCCCTGAATGCCCAAGCGCTTGAGCTGCGTTGACACACCGAACGGCTTGATGCCGCCAATGATCTTCTGGCCATCGGGCGTGTCGGCATAGCCCCAGGCTTCGAACTCCTTCGACTGATAGGGTTCGTCGCTATAGGCGACCGAGAGGGCGACACCGATACGGTCGCCGGCAAACTGGTCGACATAGGTGCCGGTCAGGCGATAGCCCATGTCGTTGCTGTCGGCGTTGACCTTGCCCAGGTCTGCATAGACGCCGCGCGCGCCTACAGCGATCAACTGCTTGCCATAATCGAGAGGACGGATGGTGCGAATATCGACGGTGCCGACCAGACCCTGGTGGATCAGATTGGCCTGCGGCGTCTTATAGACGTCGACGCGGCTGACGACTTCGGCGGGATACTGGTCGAACTCGACATTGCGCTGTTCGCCGGTCGAGGTTTGCGGCCGTCCGTTCAGCGTCGTGGAGGACAGGTCGGCGCTGGCGCCGCGGATCGCGATCGAATTGGCGCGGCCGAACAGGCGCTGCGACGTCAGGCCAGGCAGGCGGGCGATGGATTCGCCGATCGACGCGTCGGGCAGTTTGCCAATATCTTCGGCCGACACGGACTCGACGATCGTCTGCGCATTCTTCTTGACGTTGACGGCGTTCTCAAGTGCGGCGCGGAAACCGGTGACGACGATGGTGCTGGCGGGATCATCCTGCGGCGCGCTGTCAGCCTGCGGAATCGCGTCCTGTGCCATGGCCGGAACGGCCGTCGCCGCGACGATGATCGCCAGCATCGAAGCGCCCAGCCAGTGGGCGCGGTCTGTGTGATTAGCCATTATCCTCTCCCCTTGTCACCGTCGGCTCTTGTCCCGGCCGGTGCAAACCCTTCTCGAATGCAGCGTGGCGATGCGGCCACCTGTATGCGTTGGCCGTTTCCTTACGCTGTGGCTGGCCAGGGTCGCCAGATGGCATACGTATACGCATATTATGCGGCCGCGGCCGGACGTGACTCACTGTGGCCATCAGGCAACGCTGCCTAATTGCCTAATCCGCATGACGGTCCTACCAAGAAACAAGCCCTTTCTTCGGGGCGGGAGGGGAATGTGGGACGTCAGCCAAGCAGCAAGCCGACAAGCTTCGATATCGCCTATCTGGCGGGCGTGTCGCAGCCGACCGTCAGCCGTGCGCTGCGCGGCTCGCGCTCGGTCAGCCTCGCGACGCGCCAGCGGGTCGAGGCGATCGCCCGCGAACTTAACTATTCCGTCGACAAGAACGCGTCATCGCTCCGATCGCAGCGGTCGAATACGATCGCGCTGCTGTTTTTCGAGGACCCGACCCCGGACGAATCCAACATCAATCCCTTTTTTCTGTCGATGCTGGGTTCGATCACGCGCCAGTGCGCCGCGCGCGGGCTTGACCTGCTGATCTCCTTCCAGAAGATGGAGGATGACTGGCACGTCCGCTATCAGGACAGTCACCGCGCCGATGGCCTTATCCTGCTCGGCTATGGCGATTATAAGCTTTACACGCAGCGGCTGGAGCAGTTGGTGGGCCATGGTACGCATTTCGTGCGCTGGGGGTCGGTCAGCGACGACAATATCGGCGCGACGGTCGGGTCGGACAATGTCGGCGCGGGTCGTCTGGCGGGCGATCATCTGTTTTCAATGGACCGGCGGCGCATCGCCTTTCTGGGTCATGCCGACGAACATTATCCCGAATTTGCCGATCGCTATCGTGGTCTTTGTGCCGCAGCGGAAGAGCGCGGCATCATGCTCGATCCGCAGTTGCAGGTCGATGCGCTCACGGCGGAGGATGCAGGCTATGCCGCGGCGCGGACGCTGATCGCGCGCGACACGCCCTTCGACGCCATCTTCGCGGCCAGTGATCTGATCGCGATCGGCGCCATGCGCGCCCTTGGGGAGGCCGGCCTTTCCATCCCGCAGGACGTTGCGATCGTCGGTTTCGATGACATTCCGGCCGCCAATCTGACCAACCCACCACTCACAACCATCATGCAGGACATGAAGGGGGCAGGGGCATTGCTGGTCGACACGATATTGGCGCAGGTGGAGGATCGGCCGCCGCCGCCAATGGTGCTGCCGACCCGCCTGGTCGTGCGACGCAGCAGCGACGGTTGAAGCCGGCGGCTCGCCTTGCTTGATGGAACCGCTCAGGCTTTTGGTAGTGTTGCGACAAGGCTCAGCACCCTATCCGCATGCTCCTTACGGCAGATCAGCAGATCGGGCAGATAGACGTTGCGCTGATTGTAGAGGAGGGGACTGCCGTCGATCCGGCTGGCGTGCAGTCCATGGGCGATGGCGACGGCGGCGGGGGCCATGCTGTCCCATTCATATTGGCCACCGCTATGCAGGTAGATATCGGCCTGACCCAGGATCACGGCCATGGCCTTGGCGCCCGCGCTCCCCATGGGCACCAGATCAGCGTCCAACGCTTGCGCGACCGCGACCGCTTCGGCGGCCGGGCGAGTGCGGCTGACCACCATGCGCAGCTTTTCGGGGGCAGGGGGCACCACTATGGGCTGGTCGGATCGCAGCACCGTGCCGCCATCCAGCCCAGGCAGTGCCACCGCCCCCAGAGCGGGCGCGCCATCAACGGCCATGCCGACATGCACCGCCCAATCCGACCGCGCCTCGCCATATTCGCGCGTGCCATCGACGGGATCGACAATCCAGACGCGGCTCTTGCCCAGCCGTGCCTCATTGTCCTTTTCCTCTTCGGACAGCAGGCCGTCATCGGGCCGGGCTTCACGCAAGGCGTGACACAGGAACTGGTTGGCGGTCTGATCGCCCGCCTTGCCCAGCGCCTTGGGGCTGAACAGACCCGACGATCGAACCTCGACCAATATGCGCCCGGCCACCTGCGCCAGATGCGCGGCCAGATCGCCGTCGCTCATCGCCCTGGGATCGGGAGCCTGGCTCATGGGATCAGCCTTGCAACAATCGCATCGGCGGCTTCGTCGGCAGTCATGGCGGTGGTGTCGATCCGCATTTCCGGGTCGTGCGGCGGCTCATAGGGGCTGTCGATCCCAGTGAAATTTTTGAGCTCGCCCGCCCGCGCCTTCTTGTAGAGACCCTTGACGTCGCGGGCCTCCGCCTCGGCGAGTGGCGTGTCGATATGCACCTCGAAAAACTCGCCAGGCTGCATCATCTGCCGCACCATGTCGCGTTCCGACCGGAAGGGGGAGATGAAGGCGGTGATGACGATCAGGCCCGCGTCCGTCATCAGCTTGGCCACCTCACCCACCCGGCGGATATTTTCCACCCGGTCGGCATCGGTAAAGCCCAGATCCTTGTTCAGGCCATGGCGCACATTGTCGCCATCCAGCAGGAAGGTGTGGCGGTTCATTCGCGCCAGCTTCTTTTCCACAAGATTGGCGATGGTCGATTTGCCCGCGCCCGACAGGCCGGTGAACCACAGCACGGCGGGGCGCTGGTTCTTAAGCCGCGCGTGGAAGTCGCGGCTGACATCAGTGGCCTGCCAATGAACATTCTGCGCGCGGCGGAGGCTGAAATGCAGCATGCCGGCGGCAACTGTCGCATTGCTGATCTTGTCGATCAGGATGAAACCGCCCAGCGTCCGGTTGTCGGCATAGGGTTCGAAAACGATCTGCTTGTCGGTCGACAGATTGGCGACGCCGATGGCATTCAAATCCAGCGTCTTGGCCGCCAGATGCTCCATCGTGTTGACGTTGACCTGATATTTGGGTTGCTGGATTGTCGCCGTCACGGTCTGCGTGCCGATCTTGAGCCAATAGGCCCGGCCGGGCAGCATTTCCTCGTCCGCCATCCACACGATGGTCGCTTCGAACTGATCGGCCACCTGGGGCGGGTTGTCCGCCAGGGCGATGACATCGCCCCGCGAACAGTCGATTTCATCGGCAAAGCACAGCGTTACCGATTGTCCGGCCACCGCTTCGTCCAAATCGCCGTCCAACGTCACGATCCGCGTAACGCTGCTGGTCTTACCCGATGGCAGCACCCGCACGCTGTCACCGGGCCGCACCGTCCCGGTGGCGATCAGGCCGGAAAAGCCGCGAAAATCCAGATTGGGACGATTGACCCATTGCACGGGCATACGGAACGGCTTGTCCGCGTCCGTCGCGCTGTTGACCTCCACCGTTTCCAGATGCTCGATCAGGCTTGGTCCCTGATACCAGGGGGTGTTGGGGGACAGTGTCGTGATATTATCGCCCTTGAATCCCGAAATCGGCATGGCAGTGAACGCCGCGATGCCGATCGACTTGGCGAATGCGGTATAGTCCTCGACAATGGCGTCGAACGTCGCCTGGTCATAGCCGACCAGGTCCATCTTGTTGACCGCCAGCACGATGTTCCGAATGCCAATCAAATGCGCCAGATAACTGTGGCGGCGCGTCTGGGTCAGCACGCCCTTGCGCGCATCGATCAGGATCACCGCCAGGTCGGCCGTCGACGCGCCCGTCACCATGTTGCGGGTATATTGTTCGTGCCCAGGCGTATCGGCGACGATGAACTTGCGCTTCTCAGTGTTGAAGAAGCGGTAGGCGACGTCGATCGTGATGCCTTGTTCGCGCTCTGCGGCCAGGCCATCGACGAGAAGGGCGAAGTCGATCTCCGCTCCCTGGGTGCCGACCTTCTTGCTGTCCGATTGGAGGGCTTCCAGCTGATCCTCGAAGATCATCTTGCTGTCATAGAGCAGCCGCCCGATCAGCGTCGACTTGCCGTCATCCACCGACCCGCAGGTGATGAAGCGCAGCATGGTCTTATGCTGGTGCGTTTCAAGATAGGCGTCGATATCCTGCGCGATCAGGGCGTCGGTCTGGTAGATGGGTTCTGCAACGGTGTCGGTCATGTCGTCTGTCCCGTCATTCTATTCCGTCGTGCCGGCAGGCGCTGGCATCTCGGGGTTCGGGGGGAAAGGTTTGCCTGAGGCGTAAGGCACCGGCCTGCGCCGGATTGGCCGTGTCGTCATCCGCGTTGCGGATGACGGGTCGCATCAGAAATATCCTTCCTGCTTCTTTTTCTCCATGCCCGCGCCGCCGGCATCCTTGTCGATGGCGCGACCCTGGCGTTCGGATGTCGTGGTGAGCAGCGTTTCCTGGATCACCTCCGGCAGCGTCTTGGCCTGGCTCTCCACCGCGCCGGTCAGGGGATAGCAGCCCAGCGTGCGGAACCGGACGGAGCGCATGACCGGTTCCTCGCCCGGCTGCAGGGGAAAGCGGTCATCATCCACCATCAGCAACATGCCATCGCGTTCTACCGTCGGGCGCTTATCGGCAAAATAGAGCGGTACGATCGGCACGTCGTTCAAATGGATATATTGCCAGATGTCGAGTTCGGTCCAGTTACTGATCGGAAAAACCCGGATGCTCTCGCCCTTGTTCTTGCGCGCATTGTAGAGGTTCCACAATTCAGGCCGCTGGTTCTTGGGGTCCCATCCATGGCTGGCCGTCCGGAACGAGAAAATACGTTCCTTGGCGCGGCTCTTTTCCTCGTCGCGTCGTGCGCCGCCAAAGGCCGCGTCGAAGCCATACAGATTGAGCGCCTGCTTCAACCCTTCCGTCTTCCACATGTCGGTGTGCAGCGGTCCATGATCGAAGGGGTTGATCCCCCGGTCCTTGGCCTCGGGGTTCTGGTAAACCAGCAATTCCATCCCGCTTTCACGCGCCATCCGATCGCGCAGATCGTACATCGCGCGGAATTTCCACGTGGTGTCGACATGCAGCAGGGGGAAGGGAGGCGGCGAGGGGTAAAAGGCCTTGCGCGCAAGATGCAGCATCACCGCGCTGTCCTTGCCTACTGAATAGAGCATCACCGGCTTTTCCGCCTCCGACACCACTTCGCGCAGGATGTGGATGCTCTCTGCTTCGAGGCGTTCCAGATGAGTCAGGGTCTTCTTATCAAGCATGGTATCTCCACGGCAAGGACGGCCCCCTGTCGCATCATCCTGCACCTATTTGACCTCCCATATGGGAGTGTGGCAGAAAATGTTGATGCGGATGATGAATACTGGTGAAGCGGACCTTTTGGCCGCACTGCATGACGGCCTGTCGGATCAGCCGCTATGGAGCCGTTTTCTTGGCCTGCTACAAGGCGCCGCGGGCGCTGCGACGGCCAGCCTGATTGTGCGCCCCAAGGAAGGACCCGCGGTGCACTTCCATGCCGGGGATAGCCTGCCGCTGGCGCTGCAAGAGTATTTTACCAGGGATGATGATGCCGCCCGGCTTTTGCGGGAAGGGCGCGTCTATGCTTGGGACGAGTTGACCGCCGCCGATCAGGGCGTGCCAACCCTCGCGACGCTGGAAGGATTTGGCTTTCGCCATTTGCGGACCCTGCGACTGACGGATGCAAATGATGCGCACGCCTGGCTGACGATCGCCGGACCCCGCGACATGGGCGCGGCAAGCGCAGCCCTGCTCAGCCGCCTGGGACCACATCTTAAGATTGCCCTCAACAATCTGGCGGCGCTGGAGCGGGAAAGACGGCGGGCCTCCATCTCGTCCGAAATGATCGGACGCCTGAATTTCGGATGGCTCACTATCGACGCGCGTTGCCGCATCATCGACCAGTCGGCCAATGTCCAGGACATACTGCGCCGCACCGCGCTGCTGCGTCATGGACGCTATGACCGGCTGACCTTTGCGTCGGCCGCGATCGACAGGGATGTGGCCGCGTTGGCCAAGGCCTTTGCGCAAAACCCCCACATCCGCCCCCGCGCCTTTCGCTTGTGTCAGGACCCCTGGATGGACATGTTCGTGACCGCCATACCCGATCGCCAGCCTTCGGGCGCGTCGCGAGCGGTGGCGATGCTGTATCTGAGCGGCGATCGCTGGTCCCGTGATGATAGGTGCGAGCAGTTGATCGACCTTTTCGGTCTCCTGCCAAGCGAGGCCCGTCTAGCCTGGGCCATGGCGCAAGGGCGCAGCATTGCGGAGGCTGCGCATGATCTTGGCCTCACCACCGAAACCGCCCGCAACTATTCAAAGAAAATCTATGCCAAGACGGGGGCGGGGGGGCAGGCTGACCTCGTGCGCATCATCTTCACCAGCGTGCTGGCAATTATCTGACATCGCGCCGCGCGGGTGCTGTGATAATGATAGCGCCATGACAAGTCATATCTATCAGCGTATTGGGATCGTCGGCAACGGCAGGGTCGCGTGCGCCATGGGGCTCGCGCTCGCCGTCCACAGCGCCCATCCGCCTTGCATCTGGGGCCGCGATAAAATGCGGGCGCGCAATGCTGCTGCGATTGTCGGCGGTCATGTGGTCAGCAACGCTGCCGAACTGATGCAACGCTGCGATCTGGTGCTGTTGGCGGTCTCGGACGATGCGATCGCCTCGGTCGCGCAGACTTTGTCATCTTCGCCATGTCCTTCACCTGCACCCTTTTGCATTCATTTAAGCGGTGGGAGCGGCGTGTCGGTGCTTGACCCACTGCGCGCGGCAGGCGCGTTGACCGCAGCGATCCACCCGGTGATGACCTTCACCGGCGATGCCGCGGCGGAAGTCACGCTCATGAAAGGCGCGAGCTTCGCAATCACGGCATCGAAACCCGCCGCGATTGCACAGGGCCGCGCGCTTGTGACATTGCTTGGCGGCGTCGTCGAGATTGTCGAGGAAGATCACCGTCCCCTCTATCATGCCGCGCTGTCGCATGCCGCCAATCATATGGTGACCCTGCTGGCTGGCGCGACCGACGCGTTGGCTGCGGCCGGGGTCCAGGATCCCGCCGCATTGCTTGCGCCGCTCGTCCGCGCGACGCTGGATAACAGCTTGTCAAAAGGATTTGACGCCCTGTCGGGTCCCTTGTTGCGTGGCGATGCGCAAACCATCCATCATCATCTGACTGCGCTGGCGCGGGCCTGTCCCGATTTGCTGCCCGCCTATCGCGCCATGGCCCAGGCAACGCTGGCGCAGATGGAACGGCGCGGCGACCGTCCCGTCAACCATGTCTTGCACGACCTGCTGGACTAGGCGGCGTGGACAAATTTGAGCCAGTACCTGGCGGTGGCGATAGCGCGGTTGATCTTGAACTGTCCGGACATTCGCTCGATGCGGTTGCGCTGCCTATAGAGCGCTCGGTCATGCTCGATTTTTACGCGTCGGTTTGACCGTCCGGGGATGACGGCCTCGATTTTCCGTTGGGCAAGGTCGGCGCGGATGGCGTCGGCATCGTAGCCCTTATCGGCAAGCAAAGCATCCGGCGTGCGCTCAGGCAGGCCGATCAGGGCGTCATAGGCCTTGCAATCAGCCGCTTCGCCAACCGTTAGATGGAAGGCGAGCGGTCGTCCGAGGGCATCAGCCAGACAGTGAAGCTTACTGGTGAACCCGCCCCCGCGAGCGGCCAAGAGCGCGTCGATGAGTCCCCCTTTTCCGCCCGCTGCCGATACGTGGGCGCGGACTGTGGTGCTGTCGATGCTGTAGTGGCCGCTGTCCGCCATGACCTCGGCCAGCGTCACGCGCGCAGGAAGTTCTTCGAACTTGCTCACGTCGAGGGCGCTGCGCGCAAAAAGAGCCGCGGCGAGCGGACTGGCCCCATCTATCCGATTGCGCTGGAGGCGGTGCAGAAGCTGGACGCCCTGTTCGACGTTGAGCGCGGTATCAACGGCAAGACACCAGCGGAGCGGCTTGCCGCGCGTCAGGAGTTGAGCGCGCCGCTGATGGCCGAACTGCACGACTGGTTGAACGCCCAACTCGCCAAGCTGTCGCGTAACCATGATCTCGCCAAGGCCATCAACTATATGCTCCGGCGCTGGGACGCCTTCACCCGCTTCCTCATCGATGGCAGGGTATGCCCCACGAACAACGCAGCGGAACGGGCGCTGCGCTGTGTGCCACTCGGGCGGAAAGCATGGCTATTTTGCGGCTCCGATCGCAGCGGTCAGCGCGCCGCCATCATGTTTTCATTCATTCAGAGCTGTCGCCTCAACGACGTCGATCCCCAGGCTTGGCTCGCTGACGTCCTCGCCCGCATCGCCGGTCATCCGGCTAATCGGCTTGGCGATCTACTCCCATGGAATTGGAAACCAATAGCGTTGAAGCTGGAGTCGTGATCTAATAGCATCACGGCATGGAATTTGGCCCGCAACCCGAACTGATTGAATCCTCTCTCTGCCGGTCCATCGAACAGGCGGGCGTACGGCTGACCATCAACATCGTGCGGCCCGTCACCGAGCGCGGTTGGTCCCTCGAGGTCGTCAACCAGCACGGCACCTCGACGGTCTGGGACAATCTATTCGCCACCGACCGCGATGCCGATGCTGCATTTCGCGATGTGCTCGCTCAAGAAGGCGTCGAGGCCTTCCTCGGCAAGTAAGATGCCAAATCCCCCAGCAAACCGTCAATAACCGCGGTCCTCACCGGATGCGTACAATTCGCATACGGTGCCGCACTGTTCATACCTGCGGTCAAATCGGCTTGCGCCACCTCGTTGAGCATCAGCAAAATCCCACTGCCAACAATGGCAGTGTCGTAGGCCATCAAAACATGGCTGCCCATGTGGGGTGCTTGCACCGCTAACGCTTTAGCAATAAGCGGCCATTCCGATTGCAGCCAGGTCAAGGCGGCGGGCCGTCGCTGTTCTCGAGCGACCACAACGACCTCAATCCCGCCAAGGCCAGACCAGATGTGGATTCGGCCGTCTCGAGCAGCCCGACGATGATAGGGCGGTCCACGGCTGGCTCCAACACCATCACCGCAATGCAATGTTCCTTCTAGGTCCTCACCGGCGGGTTGCAACATCGGCCGGACTAGGCCGCTGCCACCCGCCTCCGAGCGCCCGGTACAGCATCACAACGTTTTCAAGCTGCGACTGGCGCACGGAGATGGCGTCGAGTTCGGTCGCGTAGAGGTTTCGTTGCGCGTCAAGCTGCTCGAGATAGGACGCGTAGCCCCCCTGATAGCGATCGGTCGCGAGCGTCACCGAGCTTTGCAGAATGGCCAGGCGATTACGAATCCGCTCGATCTGCTCGGCATAGCGCGTGATTCCGGTCATCGCAGTTTCGACTTCCGCGAACGCGGTAAGCACCGTGCTGCGATAAGCGAACGCGGCCTGGTCGCGCTGCGCAGCGGTGGCATCGACTTGCGCGGTCAGGCGGCCGCCGGCGAAAATCGGTGCGAGCACGCTGCCGCCAACGCTCCAAACCGTGATCGGATCATAATCGAATGCGTTGACGAAGAGCTGCCCGAGAGTAGCCGAGAGGGCCACTTGCGGCAGGAACGCGGCGCGGTCGGATGCCAGCGCCGCATCGGCGGCGGCAACGGTGAGTTCCGCGCTGGCGATGTCGGGGCGACGACGCAGCAGATCCGAAGGCAGCGTAACCGGCACTTCCGGCAGTGAGAAATCACGAAGGCTTCTTCCCCGGACTATGGCGCCCGGCAAATCCCCCGTCAGCCGGCTCAATGCATTTTCCTGCGCTTGGATCGCAAGCCGGAGTTGCGGGATCGACTGCTGGACCGCCTCGTATTCGGACTCGGCCTGAGTGAGTTCAAATTGTGAGGTATAGCCGACCCGCGCCTGGTCGGCGGCGAGCCGCAGGGCTTCGGCGCGCGACGTGACGGTCTGTTCCGATACGAGCAACTGGGCATCAAGTGCGAGCAGGCCGATATAGGCCTGAGCGACCTCGGCGGAGACCGTCAGGGCAGCCGCGTCGCTATCCGCCTGGCTCGCGACGTAGCGAAGCCGCGCGGCGTCGGTGAGCCTCGAAAGCCGACCGAAGAGATCGACCTGCCAATTGAGTTGAGCCTCGGGCTGCAAGGCGGTGCTCGTGGTCACTCCCGTGGCGCTGAGCGTCCGCTCACGCTGCCCGCCAGCGACGGCGTCGAGTGTGGGCAGCACCGCCGAGCGAGCCAGCTGGATTGATGCCCGAGCCTCCTGCACCCGCGCCGCGGCCGACAGGACATCGGTGTTGCGGGCGAGAGCGCGATCGATCAAGGCTGTCAGCTTGGGATCGTGAAACGCCTCCCACCAGTGTGGGTCGATGGTGGCGTTCCCAGTCGCGCCATTGCGCCACGCGACTGGCTCGGTGATCGCTGCCGAAGCGGGCGGAGGCACATGGGCAGGCATACACCCTGCAAGAGCGAAGATGACCAGCGTCGCTGCGGTCTGACGCGTACCCTTCATCGGGCCCCTCATCGGGCGCTGCCCTCACCCGAAGCGCCCGCCGTCTCGACTCGCGTGACGACCGACATGCCGGGGCGCAACCGCTTCGCTAGCGGCTGGCCCGGATCGATCGTGATCCGTATCGGGATACGCTGCACGACCTTGGTGAAATTGCCGCTGGCGTTGTCCGGCCTGAGCACGCTGAACTCCGATCCAGTCGCCGGTGCGAAACCCTCGACATGCCCGGCGAGCGGCTCATTCCCCAGCGCATCGACCTTGAAAGTGGCGACCTGGCCGGGCCGAATCGTGCGGGTCTGCGTTTCCTTGTAATTGGCGATGATCCAGAGGCTTTCGGGAACCAGGAACAGCAATTGCGATCCGGCCGAGACGTACTGGCCCTGACGGACACTCGCCTCGCTAAGCTGTCCGGCCATGGGCGCATAGATGATGGTGTTGGCGAGGTTGATCCGCGCGAGATCGCGTTGCGCCCTGGCGGTTTTTACCTGTGCTTCGAGGCCGAGCCGTGACACGCGCGTGGCTTTCACCGTCTCCTGCGCGATGCGAATGGCGGCGCGCGCCTTCAGCACGTTCGCGGCGCCCGATCGCGCGGTCGCGCGGATCTGGTCACGTTCTCGCAGTGATACCGATCCGCGCGTGGCCAGGTCGTTGACGCGCTCCTCGTCGGCTCGGGCCCGGTCGCGCTCGGCCTCGGCAGCGTAAAGGTCGGCGCGGCGGGCTTCGACGTCGACAAGGTTCTGCGCGATCGTCTGCGCGGCATTGGCAAGGTTGGCTTCGGCCGCATCGAGCTGGCCTTCCGCCTGTTCGAGCTGCTGGCGGTAGATGCGGTCATCGATCCGCAGCAGCGGCTGACCTTCCTTCACATGCTGAAAGTCGCGCACCAGCACCTCGGCGACGTAACCGTTCACTTGCGGGGACATGACGGTGATCTGACCGCGGACATAGCTGTTCTCGGTGACGACGACGGTGGTCGTAAATGGCCAGATCCGCCACGCCGCGAGGATCAGGAGCACCCCGATCAGCGCGACGCCAGCCATGATCAGGACGGTAAGGCGCCGTGGCTTGACGGTCTTGGGAGGCTCGGTTGCTGCGGCTGCCGCGTCCGCATTCAACGGTTGACCGCTCGCATCCACCAATGTGGACGTGTGTTCGTCGGGCTCGTCTTCCTCCGGACGGATGATCGGCGTGTCTGCCATTGGGGTTCTTTCAGATCGGGGCCGCCGCGCCGGTCGACGGACCGGCGGGAGCTGGGGGATTGGCCTTTGCCTGGATGGCGATACGAAGGACGTGGAACAGCGACCAACTCAACAGGAGCAGCGCCAGGATACCGTTCAAAAGGAACACGTCGTTGAACGCCCGGACGTTCGCCTCGCGGGTCGATGTCTGTGCGAGCAGGGCTGTACCCTGCGCCTGGCGCAGCACGGGATCCGACATGACCTGGCCGTAGACCTGGCCCTGGATCTGGAGCCGCTGCGCCACGATCGGGCGGGTGGGATCGACACCGGCGTTGATCGTCGCCGAATATTCGTGCTCTCGAAATTGCTGGAAGGTGCCGAAGATCGCGGGTCCGGCCAGGCCGCCGATGGATTGGCTCACGCCGAACAGCACGGCGAAGCTCACGATATAGTTCGGCCCGTTCTTGAGCGCGCTCATGACGCCGACGAGCAGCAGCGGACCCATGAAAAGACCGGCGGCCGTGGATATCACGAACTGGCTGAGGAACATGTCGTGCGGGCGGGTAAGGCTAGTGGCATTCCAGTCGAGCAAGCTGCCGATCGCGATCAGCGCCACCGACGCCAGGATCTGCGGGATCACCGCCTTCTGGTTGAAGGTCAGCGCGCTGGTGCCGATCCCGACCACCAGGCCGAGCAACATGACGGCATACAGCGGCTGTAACTGATCTGGGCCCATGCCCAGCGTCCGCAAAAGGCCTGTTGCACCATAGGTCTGCTCGGAAAGAAGGAAGCGGATTCCCAGCGCACCGATCGCGAAGCGGATCGTGGACGCCGTGCCCAGCCAGCGCGTCTGGATCAACGGATTGGCGCGGTGGTGCTCCACCACGACGGCGGCGACCAGCAGCACGATGGCGGCGACCAAGGCGCCGGCTATCCAGGGCTGCGCGGTCCACCACTGCGTCCGGCCCTGTGCCAGCACCGCGACGATCAGCGCAAGCGCAGGCGCCAGCAGGGCGAAAGTCAAGAAGTCGCGTCCTTCGAATACCTTGATGCGGATACCGGGTGGCAGCTTGAGCGAAACCACCGCGGCCAGACAGCAAAGCGCTAACCCGGTTTCGAACAGGTACAGCGTCCGCCATTCGCCCAGATCGAGCAAGGCTGGCGAGAGGAGCCAGGCCAGCGGCGTCGCCAATTGCGAAATGCCCAGCCCGATTACCAGGCCCTGACCGAGCTGGGCCTTGGGAAACGCCTGCAAGGTGTAGAATATTGCGAGCGTGCTGATCGTCGCGCCAGCGAACCCGCTGACCGCGCGAGCCAGCAACGCTGTGGCATAACTATCCGCGAACAGGTGCAGGATGGTCGCCGCGACGTACAATGGCAGGCCGATCTCGGCAAACAGGCGTAGCCCGAATTGCTGGCGGAACTTGAACAGGATCAAGCTGGTCGAAATGTTGACCATCAGATAGGCGGCGGGAAGCCAGGCGGCTTCTACTGGCGTCAGACCCAGAGAGCCCTGTATGTTCTGCAGATTGGCGCTGACGAGGGCGTTGCCCAGACCACCGGTAATTCCCAGCAAGAACGCGATCGCGATGTAGGCCGCACGGACCGGCGTGCTATGCTTCGGCGTCGATGGCGATCCCGGCATCGACGGCTTTTCGTCGTCGGTCCAGTTGGGGGTGGGTTCCAACGGCGCGTTCATGACAGTGGGCGCGGCCATAGTCCCTCCCCTATCAGTTCCCTCATCCGTTCGATCATCCGATGCCGTGCCTCGCTGTCGGGCTCCCTGATGGAGCTGCCGAGCATGGCCATGACCAGGAACATGTCCGAGGGCTTGAGATCGGGGCGGCATGTGCCTTCTGCGATCGCCTGCCGGATCGGCGCCTCGAACACCGCGCAAAACCGATCGATAAGCTGCCGCGCTTCTTCCGTTCGGGACGAAGCGACCCGCCAGACATCAGCCAGAAACGGGTTTGCCGTGAGGGACCGGACCAGGTGATCGAAAATGTCTTGCAAGGAGGCGCTACCATTTCCGGTCTCCACCAACACCGCGAGGCTATCGAGGCTCTGCGATCCTACCGCCAGCGCGAGCGATGCGCGGTCCGGAAAATGCCTGTACAAGGTGGCACGGCCAAGGCCTGACCGGGAGATAACGAGTTCAAGAGGTGCGGTGATGCCATGCAAGAGAAACACCTCTCGCGCAGCTTTCAACAATGCCTGACGGTGGCGCTGTGCATCGATCCGGAAAGTCACCACACCTTAAGCGGACAAAATCGTCCGATTGTCAATCAATCTGTTTCGAAAAGGCGCGTCGCGCCCCCGACGCCCTATTCTGCTGTCGCCTCCATCGAAGCTCGTCGCCTCCCACGGCCACGGCTTCTAGCCGCAAAATGCAAATCTATTGCTGGCAATTAGATTGCTTACAATCTACATGTTCGTGCATGTTGAATGGAGTATGACACGATGAACCATCTTTACACGACCAAGGTAACCGCCATCGGCGGCCGGAGCGGAAGCGTCCGGAGCGAGGACGGCATTCTTCACCTGGCCCTCGCGCTGCCCAAGGAACTGGGCGGCAAAGGCGGTGCCACCAATCCCGAGCAGCTGTTCGCAGCCGGATATGCGGCTTGTTTCGAGAACGCGGTGATTCACGTCACGCGCGGCCAGTCGGACAAGGTGCGCGACGACGACATCGAAGTGGTGGGCGAGGTCAGCATGCTGGCCAACGGCGACGGTGGGTTCAAGCTGGCGGTGAAGCTTGACGTTGCGATCGCCGGGCTCGATCAGGCGAAGGCGGAAGAGATCGTCGAGGCCGCACACGCGGTCTGTCCCTATTCCAACGCGGTTCGCGGCAATGTCGACGTCGCACTGACCGTCACCACCCGATGAGCAAGGCCGTGGCGACGCAGGCGGGCGAAGACGATCCGCTGTTGCTTGATCGGCAGGTGTGTTTCCCGCTCTACGCCGCCACGAACCTGCTTAACCGGCTTTACGGCCCGGTATTGGCCAAGCTGGGCCTGACCTACCCGCAGTATCTGGTGATGCTGGTGCTGTGGGAACACCGGGTCCAGTCGGTGGGGGAACTGGGTGCCCGCCTCTATCTGGACAGTGGCACACTGACCCCGCTGATCAAGCGCATGGAAGCGGCAGGGTTCGTGACACGCAGGCGCGATACGACGGACGAGCGGCGCGTGCTGGTGGAACTGACGCTCGCTGGGACGGCCCTGCGCGCACAGGCGCTCCACGTACCCGAGACGATGGCCAACGGATACCGCCCCGACGACGTGGATGCGTTGCGCGAAAGCGTGCGCCAGTTGGTCTCGACCCTTGCCCAGCACAAGAGCAGGCCCGCAGCGGCGGATTGAGTGGGGACGTGACTCTTTCGCCGCACTCGCGATCCTCGATAAGGCAACCTGCGGAACTGCCCCGGCCGGTGCACTGTTCCGGCTAGGACGATCCAGACCGATCACGGCTATAGGGGTATCCCTATGGAGTCAGACCATAATCTTGTGATCTTAGGCGGAGGCATCGCTGGCCTTCACATCGCCACGCACCTCGCGGGCAAACGCTCAGGGCCGGCGCCTGAAAGCCACTCTCATCGATCGGGAAACGGCGCATATCTGGAAGCCGATATCTCATACCATTGCCGCAGGCACGTTGAGGCCTGCGCGCAGCAGACCGTTATGCGGCGCAAGCAGGCAGGCAGGCAGGCAGGCAGGCAGGCGAATATTGGCGCAAGGTGCATCGTCACAAGTTCGCCTGGGACGGACCGGGCAGTTGTTTCGAACGGTGCTGCGCTACGAACAGGTGCATCGCTTGCCCCCAGTCCTTCTTCCTTCTTCAGGCCGACTTATCGGGCGATGATGGACGAGAGCGGACGGCTGACGTCCGATCCGTGGAAGCGGGTGCCGCCATTCGGCCGCTCACGCTGGGACGGGCTGGCGTACATCACCTACGCGGACGAAGATGACATCGCGGCGACGCTTGACCAGGAGAAGTTCGCCAAACGCATCATCCCCGACGAACAGACCGCATTCCCCATGGTGAGGCGCGAGATCACGCGCGAGTTCATCTGATCCCGTCCAAGCTGCACCGCGACCCGATCAGCCTCGTCAAGATCAACATGCGTCGGCCCGGCCTGGACCGGGACGAGTTTCACGTCAATTGCGGGTAAGCGCCGACGGAAGGTGGCGTTGACGCGGCCTGTCAGGCTTTCCGGCGTGTCCGTGGCGCCCATTTTTTCGCGAGCGCTTCCAGCCTTGCCTCGATCAGGGGGATATCGGGCTGGGCGTTGGGATCATGGTCGTCGCCGAGGGTATCGAGCGCTTCTTCATGATATTCATGCTGGGGGTCGCCGAGCGCTTCGAGCTTTTCGGCATAGCCCCATGGTCCGCCACTGTCCTCTGGCGGGCGCATGCCTACCGCATCGAGGATGAGCGGATATGTCAGGTGCGGGCTGGCCGCGCTGACGCGCTCGATCTTGACGCTATGCTCCCAGGCGTCGCCAAAGTCGTAGAGATATCGGAAGGTCTTGCGCCTCGTATCCGCCAGGACCTGGGCGAGAGTGGCCTTACGGGCGTCGAGCGGCCCGTCAAAGCCATATTCAGGATCAGGGATGCCGAAGCCGGTCTGCCCGAAGCTCATTTCCCACAGATGAGAGTCCGTCCACGAGAAGGCGGTCTGGAAGACGGTGTGCAGACGGTCGAGCCGGATATTGAGCGGCACCTCCAGCGTTCGGCTGACGGCCGGTGTGACATCGTCCAGCGTAATCTTCATCCGCACGACTGTGCCGTTGCTCACGCAGCCTTCTCCAGATCGTTGGTCAGCCTTGATGCCTGCCATTTCCACGGCAAAAAGTCATCGATCCGATTGATCGGGTGGTTGCCGATGCGCTCGATGACGTCGGTGAACCACGCCTCAGGCTCGACGCCGTTGAGCCGGCATGTGCCGGCCAGGGCATAGAAGAGCGCAGCGGCCTCTCCACCCTTCATGGAGCCGACGAACATCCAGTTCCGGCGCCCGAGCGCGACACCGCGCAGCGCGTTTTCCACCAGATTGTTGCTGATCTTGAGCCGACCATCATCGCAATAGCGGAATATGGCCTGCCAGCGATTGAGCGGATAGCGGCAGGCCCGCGCCAGATTGCTGTCGGACGACAGGCCACGGTTCTGGGTTTCGAGCCAGACGCGCAAAGCCTCCAGCTTCGGCACCGCCTTGATCTGGCGGACCCGTCCTCGCTCATCGGGTGGCGCCCCCTTGATGTCGCGCTCGATGGCGAAGAGTTCGGCGATCTGCACGACCGCCTCCGCCGCAATCGGTGACGGGCTCTTTTCCAGTATGTCGGTAAATTTCCTGCGGCTGTGACTCCAGCATCCTACTTCGACGATGTCCCTGGGCGCTTTGGTCTTGGGGTCACGGTAAAGCGCATTGTATCCGGCAAAGCCGTCTGCCTGTAGATAGCCCTGATAGCCGGCGAGATGTTCTGCCGGATGCGCTCCGCCACGATCTGCGCTGAAACGGAAGGCTACGGCAGGCGGGCTCTTGTCACCGCCTGAACGATCATCGTGCAGATACACCCAGAAGTGCCTGGTCCGACTGCCGTCGCCATTGCCCAGCAAGGTGACCGGCGTGTCGTCACCGTGGATCTTGGCGGCTTCCCGGATATAGGCGAACAGCCGCTCACCCAGTGGCGCGAGCAGCCATGCCAGTTTCCGTGCCCAACGGCTCATCACATCCCGATCGATATGAAGCCCCACCCGTCGGAAGATCACCGACTGCCGGTGCTAGGGCTGATGATCGACAAAGCGATTGACGATAAGGTGAGCCAGCAAGGCGCTGCTAGCCATCACCACCTGTTTCAGGGCGGCCCGATCAACATCGCCATCAACCAACACCGCCCTCCAACCTCGATCCGCCCAGCTTCTCGAGCTTTGGCCGACGGCGATGATGCTGCCAGTTCGACAGGCACGAAGCCCGCCATCGCTCCGCGAAGCAGCTGCTTGCGCCAGGTATAAAGCTGGCCTGTTCCAACGCTGTGCCGCCGAGCCACGGCCGACACGATCGCCCCCGGCACCGTCGTCTCCTTCAAGCTCGCCAGCTTCTCCTCGTCGCTCCAGTTCCGACGCCGCTCCACCCGTGTAAGCGCTCCGCCATCTCCGCGACCGCTCATACGAGGCTCGTTTGACTGCTCGATGTCCATGCTCACGCCTCCTCAAAGGCCGCGAGCTTTCCTATTCCGGTGCCGGCAACAAGGCCGCCTTCCATCGGCGCTTACTCAATTGCTGCACGGCCATGCCGACTTTGTGCTTGCCCAAGGGGCGACCGAGAAGTTCGTGCGACGCTATACGCAGATGCACATCATCGGCTTGACCCAGAAGGACCCGGAACGCTCGAAGATCGACGCGGTGTCTATCTTTGCCTTCCCCTCGATGAACGACGTCGAGGCTTGGCTGGTCAGCGAAGACCATGCCGCGATCCAGCGATCCGAAGATCATCACCGACCGCTCGTTATGACGGTACGGAGCGGTCGGGGTTCGATTAAGCGCTAGCGGACCACGACCCGCACCCTGCCCACATTCTGCAGGAAGGTGGTCCCGTTGACGTCGTTTCGGCCGTCGCGCTGCCCATCGACCCGGAGCGTAATTGCATAGTCGCCCGGCGCGTTGAAGCGAACCGTGCGCTGCACCTTTGCGACCCTCCCCGGGTTGGGGACGGGGACGACAGGCTCGAACTCCAGATCCGGCGCGCCCAGATACCAGGCGTACCGGACGACTTTGCCGGCGTGCGGAGGCATGACGACCCGCGCCGACAGCGTCACCGGCTGGTTGACGGCCACCTCGGCGCGGACGCTACCATTGGCGGTGAGGTCGATCACGGGTTGCAAGCCCCCGCGTGCCGCGGCGCTGTCCGGCAAAACGATCTGGTTCATCGCATCGCGGCTGTAACGCGTGGACGGCAACGGTGCGACGCCGCGCTCCACCCATGCCGCCATGTCGAGCAGCGCCTGGTTCAGGAGGCCGCCGACGCTCGCGGTCATGGTCGCCTGCCGTGCCGCCTCCGGTCCGGGCGTGATCGCGGGGAACGCGCCGTGGGGGGCATTGTCCTGATAATAGAGGCGGAACATGTCATCGGTCGCACGCGGGCCCATCGCCCGGCGCACCTGATCGGCATAGAAGCCGCCGACATAGGGGTAGGATGCCGGGTCGAACAGGTTTTCGAGCACGATCGTGCGGACCTTGATGTTGCCGGTCTGCCGCCGCCCGCCAGAAGCGCCGATATTGGCGTTATAGGCGGTCTGGATGTCGCGCTGGACGTATTTCGGCGTCCCATCCGGGTTCCTGTACTGGTTATAAGCCGGGCTGCCGTTGTCCAGGATCGAGTGGCGTGGGTAGAAGCAGGCCGCCAAGACGAAGCGGTTGTTGATCCGGATTTTCGAGCCCATCGACAAGGCGCCGAGCAGGACCGGATCGTTGTCGCCTTCGAGCGTCAGCGTGTTGCCGGCAAGCTTGGCCGAGAGCGTGCGCGCGTCGCCTTTCGTCACCTGCGTGACGCCGTCGGCGCCATAGACGTAGAATTGCAGTCCTTCCGCGCCGATCGAGCCGAGTTTGGGGACGCTCGCCGAATCGAAGCGGATGGCGGTCACCGCACCCTTGCTGTCATGCTGTACGCCCGTGATGGTCGCGAAACCGTCGACCTTGGCCGCGGCGAGATAGGCCGGCGGGTTCGCGCCCTCGTACCCCGGCTTGGACCAGAAATCGTCCTCGTAGCCGGGGTCGTATTGCGCGAGCGCGCCTGACAAGGGCAGCGCCGCGCCCACCTCGAACGTCCAGTCCTCCAGCGCCTTGCGCGCGAAGCCGGCGTTCAGAAGCTCGTCCAGGGCGGCACGTTCCTCAACGGTCAGCCCTTCATAGAGATCGCGCCCGCTGCCCGGCGCGACCGCAGCTGCCACGGCGAGGCGCTTCGCCTCAGGAACGGCCAGCGCATAGAGCGCGTCCCACTGGAACGAATGCATGTTGAGGCCGTCGGTGGCGATCACCACGGGCACGATGCCGTCCCACACGCCCGTGGTGCCTTCATTCGCACCCATCATCTGCACCGACCCGCCGCTCTGGCCGTAGATATAGCCGTAGATGCGCGCGGTGTTGCCGTAGAGCCGGTCGGCATAGGCCTTAGCCAGCTTCGCGGCGGCGGCGCTGACGCGGTAGCCGGTCACGGTGTTGCCCGGCATGACGCTTACCGTGTAGCCGCCGTGGGTGAACGCGAACACGCTGTCGACGACATTCAGCGACTCGAATGGCAGCGGATAGGATTGCTGAAAGAAGCGATTGTGCCAGTTTGCCCGGTCAGGGAAAGCCCAAGTGACGGCATGGCTCGCCGTGGTCGGGCTTCCGGTCACGCCTTGGGCAAGCTGCCCCGCCGTGTGCGTCGCGGGAAAGTGCCCCTTTACCTCGGTGTAGGGGATCGACGAACCATCCGGCAACGCGAGGGTGAGCGACTTGGTACTGTCGATAACGAAGTTGTTCTCGTTGTAGTCGGGATCCGTGCAATCCGCGTCGATCACCAGCGGCGCTTCGGCCCCGGGCCGGGTCTCGCCCTCGGCAGCGCAGGTTGCAGCATGCGCGGGCGAAGCTGCGACGGCGAGCGCCAGCCCGACTGCCGTCAATGCTGATCGGCGCGGTGCAAGTCGTGTTTCTGCTCTCATTGCGACTTCATTCCTTCTATATCCAATCTACGAAAGGCTGTTTCGAACAAGCCCGGGTGTCAGGCACTGATGCCATGAGGCATCACGTCTATGGCCGCATCGTCAATACCACGTCCACCTCGCTTTACGGTCTGGAAGGGTGCTCCGGTTATGCCGCCACCGAGGGTGCTATCCTCGGGTTCACGCGGACTCCCGAAGCGCATGTCTGTGGTCCAGTACCTGGGGCTCTACAGCCGCGAGAACGGGCGTTGGAAAGCAGTGCTCTCTATATCGTCGGCATGCATCTGAACGCCCGGTGGAGCATGCTGGCAATGGCAGGCGTCGGCGAAATCAGTTCTGGCCACGACGGCGGAGGGCGTCTGCTGCTGAACCATTCGACCTTTTACGATCTGTCGGATGCCAGCCGGGTCGGCGTCGAGGTAAACTTCAAGTCAGGCGGTAACAAGGCGGCCCTCATCATGCCTCAGTTGCACCAAAATCTTGGGAAGCATCTTTCCATGCAGGCAGGAATCGGGGCGGCTCACGCGACCGAGCTGGGCTGGCGGCCGCAGGCCGGGCTGAGGATCATCCGTGAGCTCTGAGCACAGTTCAGTCCGCCGACGACAAAGGCAGCACGATGTCAACACGCAGACCGGGCCGTGCATCCTCGAGCTGCAACCACCCGCCGTGCACTTTCGCGACCGCCTGCACTAGGTTGAGACCGAGGCCGTGGCCGGGACTTGCACGAGACTGGTCGCCGCGCACGAAGCGCCGCGTCAACGTGTCGCGCCGGTTTGTCGGCACCCCAGGTCCATTGTCGATCACCGACAGCACTGCCCGTCCACCGGCATTAGCCAGTATCACCTCAATCACGGTCTGTGGCGGCGTATACCGCAGCGCATTCTCCAGCAGGTTTACGAGGGCCTGCGCCACCAGCTCCATGTCCCCCAGTATGTTCACGTCTGCCGCAAGGCTGCATGTCAGCGACTTGTCGCCGTCCTCGGCCACGGCAGTGTAGCTTTCGCACAGATCGGTGACCGCCGCACCGAGGTCGAACACGCGAAAGTACTGCCTGATCGTGCCGGCCTCTACCTCGGCGATGCGCAGCAGCGCGGCGAAGATCGAAAGCGTAGCATCGACTTCGGCGATCGTGCGCTCCACCTCCTCGTGCAACAGGCCTCCCCCCGGTACCAGCGCGGCCATCCGTTCCAGCCTTTGGCGCACCTTGGTCAAAGGCGTGCGCAGGTCGTGGGCGATTCCGCTCGATACCTCGCGCAGGTTTTCGATCAACTCACTGTGTCGGTCGAGCATGGTGTTGAGAGTTTCGGCCAATTGCCCGAATTCGTCCCGGGGCTGCACGACCGGCATGCGCAGGTTCATGTCGCCCGAGATGATCCCCTGCGCCGTCGTGTTCATCGCCTTGAGGCGCGAGCGGATAGCGCGGGTCAACCATATGCCGCCCACTATGCCGCCCATTAGCGTCGCGCCGACCCCCGCCACCAAGAGCAGGAAAGTGGTCCGGCGCAGCGCACGCTCCGGTGCCATTTCCATCGCCACGGTAAGGCTGCCGCCGCCCGCAAGATCGACGGTCAGCGCGCGCCCCACGTTGCGCTTGCCGTCCTGATCGCGAAATTCGATCTGGGCCCAGCCAGCGGGGGGGCGGTCGGTGGTCAATTCGCCACCCAGCCGCTGGCCGGTACGGTCGGTCAGAAGATACCCCAGGGCATTCACGCCGCGATCGTCGCGCCGCCGCAAAGTGCCCGCGACGCCCTGCATGCCGCGTAGCCTGTGAACGTCCAGCAGAAAGTCGCTTTCCGCCGTGATCCGATCGTCAAGCTGTTCCCGCAGTGCATTTTCGCCAATGACGAAGATCGCGGCGCCCAGCGCCAACGTTGCGATCGTGTAGAAGATCACGAAGGACGCAGCGATCCGGGTGATCGCGCCGAGGCGCCGGCGTCGCCGGTCAGGCATCGCTGCGCAGCTTGTACCCGACGCCGCGCACGGTCTGGATCGGGTCGCAATCGAACCCGGCGTTCAGCTTCTGCCGCAGCCGGCTCATATGGGTCTCGACAATGTTGGTCTGGGGATCGAAATGGAAATGCCAGACCTGTTCCAGCAGCATTGCACGGGACACAACCTGGTCCTGCTGGCGGATGAGCTGCTCCAGCAGCTCGAATTCGCGGGGCTGCAGGACAATCCTTTGCCCTTCGCGCCAGGCTTCGCGCCGTACGCGGTCGATCTTGATCGTCCCGCAAGCGCCGGTGTCGCTGAGCCCGCTCTTGCCCCGGCGGCTAAGGGCGTCGAGACGCGCGCTCAGTTCGGCTATGGCGAACGGCTTGACCAGATAGTCGTCGGCCCCGCTGGCCAGTCCCTTCACGCGGTCTTCTATCGCGCCCAGCGACGTAAGCATCAGGATTGGCTCGGACAGGCCAAGATCGCGCATTTGCGACACCAGCTGCGCACCCTCCATATCGGGCAGCATCCGGTCAACGATCAGAACGTCGAAATTCTCGCTCTGCGCACGGCGCAGGCCCTGCCGGCCCTCCGCCTCGATAACCGTATCCTGGCCCTGCGCTGCAAGCGCGTCGGCGATGAAGCCGGCCATTTCGGCATCATCCTCTATCAGCAATATCCGCATGGCGGCCTTGTTTCCTGTCTTTCTACATAGTGCGCATCGAGTATCATCCTGCCTGTCCCGGCCGTCTTAACCCGCTTGGCTGCTGACCTAGCGCGAAGTCCTGCGCGGTTCTGCGGCGTTCCGCGCTCGGCGGATACGCCTCATTCCGTGCGAGGCAATCGTCATCGCGATCATAGTTATGACCACGATCCCTGCCCCGAAGGCAAGCAGGTGCCATTCGCTCAACCCGGCCCCGAGGTCGATGACGCCCGCCCGCACGATATAAGTTGCGGCGATGGCTGGGAGGAACATGACCGGTACCCAGATTACGGCCGACGCTATGTTGGCGACGTGAAACGGTCGTCGAGGCATTGCTATGACCCGTACGACCAGCGGCACTGTAGCGCGTATTGGCCCCAGAAAGCGTCCCAGAAGCACTGCCATGAGCCCGTGGCGACGAAAGAACAGCCGGGTGCCGGCCACCAGCGGCCGATGCCGCCTCAGCGGCCAGCGGTGATAAACGGACGGCCCGATCCCCCGACCAATGCCATAGGATACCCAGTCGCCTGCCACGGCACCGCCGACGGCCCACAGGACCACAGGCACGGGATCGAGCACGCCGCTCCCCACCAGCCCGCCGATCGCCAGCATGACGGCGGTTGCCGGGATGAACAATCTGACTACCGCCAAGGAAGGACAGCACGCCCACGATGGGGCCTGCCCAGACGCCGTGCAGCGCCACGAATTGCGTGACCGGGGATATGACATCTTCCATGAAATTATTCCCTATGCCGACCCAGTCGCGCGCCGGTTGAGGAACATCGAACGGAAGTCATGAGCGTCAGCGTGGAGTACGCGCGCTATAGTGACCCGGTCGGCAGTTCTGTCAGTCTGTGAGACTAAACATTGGGAAGAATCAATCTTTCGCAGGGCAGAATGATGGGGACCCGGAACCTATGTGCAAGCCAACGCCAGCCCTTTTCTGCGACAGCTGACGGAGCCCCTGGCGGTTCTAGCGCCTCATGGGCCCTCCCGTCGGCTCCGAGCGAGTGACAACATGCATCTGGATTTCGAAAAGACCCACTTTTCCACCTACGCCACGGACATCTGCATCATCGGGGGCGGGGTCGCCGCCATCACGATGGCACGGCGCCTGCTGGCGGGCGGGCGAACCGTCACCATCCTGGAATCCGGCGGCGTCGACTGGGAACCGGCTACGGCCGCCCTCAACGCGGGCAGCAATGTCGGCGAGTCCTACTACGAACTCGACCATGCCCGCCTGCGCTTCTTCGGCGGAACCACCGCGATCTGGGGTGGCCGCGTGGCGCAACTCGATGCCATCGATCTGGAGAAGCGTGACTGGGTGCCCCATTCAGGCTGGCCGATCACGATGGAGCAGCTGCAACCCTATTACGATGAGGCGGCTGCCGTGTTCGGCCTGCCGGTCAAGCGCCCTTCGCCCGAGGCCCTGCAACAGGCAGGCGTCGCGATGCCCGCCTTCGATCCGGGCGAGATCGCGATCAAGCTGTGGTCGTTCGATCCAAACTCCAGCCGGTTCACCCTGAAGGCTTGCGCCGATCTTGTGGCCCATCCACGCTGCACCATCTTCACCCATGCGACCGTTACCGCCATCGACGTCGATGATGCGGGACACAGCGCAACGTCAGTCCAGGCCCGCAGTCCAGGCGGCCGCCGTGCCGTGATCCGCGCGCGCACGTTCGTGCTGGCAGCCGGCGGGATCGAAAACCCGCGCCTGCTGCTGGCGTCCCGGTCTGTCCAACCCGCAGGCCTGGGTAATGGTCGCGATCTGGTAGGCCGATTCTTCATGGAGCATCCGCATGCCCGGGGCGGTAAGGTCGTTTCCCCGCAGGCGTGGTCGCTGCTGCGGCTGTTCGGCAATCGCCACACCATCAGGAGGCAGAGGGTTGCTGCTCTCGTGTCACCCGGAGAAAGAGCACAGGAGCGTGAACGCATGCTCAACACCGCGCTGACCATCGCCTCGCGTCAACCTGCAGATGCAGCTCAATTCATGGGCATGCGCGCTTACAATCGCGTCAAGCACGACCTCAATCCCTCGCGCAGCGCACGCATGCTGTGGCTGCAAGCCAAAAAGGCAGCGATGCTGATCCAGAAGGTCACCGACCCAGCGCGGCCCTGGCTATTGCAAAAGCTGGGGTGCAACGAAATGGCCTTGGTCATACGCGCCGAGCAGGCGCCCAACCCGGACAGCCGCGTCATGCTATCGGGCGAACGCGATGCCCTTGGCATGCCGCGCGTCCAGCTGGACTGGCGGATCAACGAACTGGACATCCATTCCGTCGATCGTCTCGTCCATGTGCTGGGCCGGGAAATGGCAAGGCTCGACGCCGGGCGTCTGATCCCTGCCGACTGGCTTTCCGCCCCCGATCGCCGCTGGTGCACCGACCCGTTGGTAAGCGCTCATCCCATTGGCGGATACCATCACATGGGCACCACTCGTATGTCCGATACTCCGGCCACGGGCGTCGTCGATGCCAATGGCCGAGTACACGGGATGGACAATCTCTACATCGCCGGCAGTTCGGTGTTCCCAACATCGGGCTGGGCGAACCCCACCTATACCATCGTGGCGTTGGCCCTGCGAACGGGAGACTGCATTTTACGCCGCGCCGGCAACGAGGTCTTGATGATGCGGCAGCATACCACCGTCGGTCAACGCAAGAAACTTGTGGGCGATTGGCCGCGCCCAGGTTGAGGACCTTGGCGCCTCAGGCTGAAATTCGCCGGGGAAGTATTGCACGACCCCGCTACGGCGATCTAACGGTCGGTGAGGCGGCAGATTGCAAAGCCTATGACGTCCTGATCGGCCTACCAGAACGCGCACCTGACGCCTTGCTCGCCGACAAGGGCTACGACGCCGACGCAATCCGTGCCGATCTTACAGAACGGAATATCGAGGCCGTCATCCCCGGACGGTCAAACCGGCGCGTGAAAATCGAGCACGACCGGGCGCTCTACAAGCAACGCAACCGAATCGAGCGCATGTTCGGCCAACTCAAGATCAACCGGGCGATCGCCACCCGATACGACCAACTGGCCAACAGCTTCCTCGGTATGGTCCATATCGCTACCGCCAGATACTGGCTCAAATTTGTCCACGCCGCCTAGAACGCCGGGAAGTCCACTTCCGTTTCCGCCACATTGTCGATCAGGTTGGTGAAGAAGTTCTCGGCCGCCACCACCACGACCTGGCCTTCGCTGAACCCGGCATCGCGGATCACTGCAAGGTCATCGGCGGTAACCTTGCCGCGCACTTCGGCGACCTTGCGGGCAAAGGTCGCGGCCGCTGCGGCGTGAGGGTCAGCGGAAGTGCCTTGGCGGGCGCGTTCCACTTCCTCCTTGCTCAGCTTGGCGAAAGTGTAGCCGGTGAAGCTGTGGGCTGCATTGCAATATTCGCAGCCGTTTGCCGCGGCCACGGCCAGGCAATGCGCTCGCGGGTCTTGAGGTCGAGCGCCTTGCCGAAGCCTTGATTCAGCGCGGCGTGGGCATTAATAACCGCCGGGCTGTTGGACAGAACGCGGAAGAAGTTGGGCACCCGGTCCAGCTTGCCGTTGATGGCGGCCAGCGTAGCCTGCGAACCTTCGGGGGCCGTTGCGGTTTCGGGTATGGTGATACGCGACATGGTCGTTTCCTTTCGTATTTTCGAAGGTGTTTATAGGGTTGGAGTTCAGGCCCCGGTCGAGATCGCGTTCTCGAGGACGCTCTGGCTGAAGGCTTCGAACAGGGCGTGTTCATTGGCGCCGGGATTGTGGCGCATCGGATGGATGGCATCGACGATTGCCGCCTAGGACGATGCGAGCGTATGCTCGCCTTAGCTACACGCATTGGCTTCAGTGATCCCACAGCCTCAAGATCAGCGCACCCGCCCACGAAAACAGCCACGGCAGGCGCGCGCAGCACCCTGCGAACGCTATCATCGAAGCCTCTGCTCGCATTTTGGAGGGGCAGGGGCATCGTGGCTTCACGACGAATGCGGCAGCTGAACGGGCCAGCGCCAGCATCGGCACGCTCTGCCAATACTTCCCCGCAAGGATGCGCTGCTCGGCGCGCTGATCGCCCGCGAACATCCCATCCTCGTCGAGAAAGTCAGGGCTGCGAGCATGGTGGTTACCGGACGGGGGGCTCCCGATGCGTCATCGAAGCCGCTGTCCGGCACCAAGTGCGTCGCCCTCGCCTGGCACGGTTGCTCAATTTCGAGGAAGCCCGCCTGCCGCTCGATGGTGACACGCATCTTGTGAGAGCAAGAATCCTTCCTGGCAGACGTCCTCGCCCGACCAGACCTCCCTCGGCAACCCGAAATGTCATCTGCCACGAGCGATGTGCTGGCGATCCTCCGGGGGATGCTCGATGCCGCCGGCGAACGGAACGAGGAGGAACAAGCGCCGCTCATAGTGCGAGTTCGTCGCACCGTGCGTAGATATCTGTCGACGCCCGACAACGTCGAGGCTTAACCGCTATTCGTTGAAGCCAGGGATGCGCACTAATCCGGCGTTCCCGATTACGTTTTCTCAAAATGGCGCTTTGGAGATGGGAAATTAAGACGGTCGCACTTCCTCCAAGCGGGCCCGGTTCCGGAAAGGGAAGTGATCGATTGTACCGCAATGGCTGCAGCGCTTACTGTCCGGCAATCCGAGTCGCTCGATGGGCGGCTTCCGTCAGATCCGGACGTTCGGACAATACACGTGACGGCAATATCTGATCGACTGCTGCCCCCACCTACCGGACAAATTTTTCCCAACTTAACATAAGATATATTATCAGTCTTACTCTTTTGTTATCAATTACTTAAGATTCATGTCCGTGCTTTGAGTGCCAACCGTGCAGCGCGGTCGCGACAGCTGCGGGAAGTCCACCGAGGCAAGCGTCGCCCTTAAGCCCCGGCACGGGCCAGGGGTCGCTATATCGAATGCGCCCTTGATCGAACACGCCCTTGCTTTCCTTCTCGCGCCCCGGTTTATACTGTCGCATTTCGCCAATGAACAAGACTGGCGCATCATGCCCTAGGCGGGATATGCGGAGCGAATGACTGATCCGACTGAAGACCAGCTTGCCACGCTCGGCAGTGCGTTTGAAACCTTTACGCGCCGCTACAAGCTGGCCGAGGCGCGGCGCGCCGAACGGCCGCTTGCCGAACTGGATAAAGCAGTGTTGCTTTATATTGCTGAGCACGCTGGCTGCGGCCCGACTGATGTTGCTCGCTTTCTCGGCGTGCCCCAGACAACATTGTCCTCGGCGACGGACCGGCTTGTCAGGCGCGGCTTTCTTAAGCGGGAACGGATCGAAGTCGATCGCCGCGCCGTAGCGCTCACGCTCACCAAGGACGGCGAAGCCTATGCCAAAGCGCAGGTCGAGGCCTATCGACAGATATATATGCTCATGCTCTCGCGGCTGTCGCCCGATGAAAGGGACCGGTTCATCGCAATGATTACCAAAATCGTCTACAACGATAGTTGAATAGTCCGATCGTCGTTGTATCTTCGTAAGCGGTGCGGCATGGTTGGCAAACCGTCAGGAATGGAGCGACGTATGATGATATGCGTGAACGGCATCGAGATTTCACAGCCGGACGACGCCAGGGTCTCGCTGCTCGATCTCTTGCGGGAGCATCTGCATCTTACCGGCACGAAGAAGGGGTGCGACCAAGGCGCCTGCGGCGCCTGCACGGTTCTTCTGGATGGTGATCGCGTCCTGTCCTGTCTTACGCTGGCCGCGCAGGCGGAAGGCCGCGACGTTCGGACGATCGAGGGCCTCTCAGGCGAAAGTGACGATCTTCACCCGTTGCAGCGCGCCTTTGTCGAGTATGACGGGCTACAATGCGGCTATTGCACGCCCGGCCAGATCTGCTCGGCAATCGCCATGGCCGAGGAATTGCGCCGCGGCGATCCCAGCTATGTGACCCATGATCTCGCCGCCGGGCCACCGGTCGCGACGCGCGCGGAGATACGCGAGCGCATGAGTGGCAATCTTTGCCGCTGTGGTGCGCACAATGGGATCGTCGAAGCCATCGAGGCGATGCTGGCGGAGACCGCGGCATGACCCCCCTGACCTACATCCGAGCGTCGGACCGGGCGGACGCCCTTGCGCGTGTCGGCACTGATGGTCGATTTCTGGGTGGCGGGACCAATCTGGTCGACCTCCTGCGCCAGAATGTCGAACAAGCAAGCGCTTTGGTCGACATCAGCCGCCTGGACGGTGCCATCCGCGAAATCGAAGGCGGCGGATTGCTCATCGACGCATCGGTCAAGAATGCCGCACTTGCAGCCCATCCGATCGTCCGCAGTCGCTATCCCGTACTCGCGCGTGCTTTGCTCGCCGGCGCCTCGGCGCAAATCCGCAACATGGCGACGGTCGGGGGCAATATCCTCCAGCGCACACGCTGCATGTATTTCTACGATGTCGATGGCGCGCGCTGCAACAAGCGGCAGCCTGGGGCCGGATGCGATGCGCTCGACGGCTTCAATCGCTATCACGCGATACTGGGCGCGTCGGACCAATGTGTCGCAACGCACCCCTCCGACATGTGCGTCGCCCTCGCCATGCTTGACGCTGTGGTTCATCTATCAGGGCCGGCCGGCGAACGGCAGGTGCCGCTGACGGATTTCCATGTCTTGCCGGGGGATATGCCGCAAATAGAGACAGTGCTGAAGCCCGGCGACCTGGTTACCGGCATCGAACTGCCGCCGCCATCGGATGCGATCGCGAACTCCGAATATCGCAAGGTGCGCGACCGCTCCAGCTACGCCTTCGCGTTGATCTCCGTCGCGGGCGGCCTGTCGCTCGCCAACGGGCAGGTCACGCAAATCCGCATTGCGCTGGGCGGCGTCGCCGCCAAGCCCTGGCGAGCAAGCCGGGCCGAGCACGCTCTGCTCGGCCGTGCGCCGACGCCCGACGCTTTCCTGGCTGCGATCCGCGAAGAACTCGTCGATGCCCAGCCGCTGTCCGGCAACGCCTTCAAGATCGGCCTCGTAGAACGAACGACGGTCGCCGTCCTGACCGCCCTTGCAGGAGCGAACGCATGACCAAGCTTCAAAACGCCATCGTCGGCGGCGTGCGCGCCGTGATCGGCCATGTCCCTGCAAGCTGGCTGCCGGGCGGCACGCCCGATCCGCTGATCGACAAGCGGGTGGCGCTTGGCGGGCAGCAGTCGCGCGTTGACGGACCCGACAAGGTGCGCGGCGCTGCTCGGTTTGCCGCCGAAGTGCCAATGGAAAATCTGCTTTACGCCGCCTTTGTTCATTCCACGATCGCGCGCGGCCGCATCGCTGATGGATGTGTCCGCAGCCGAGGCGGCGCCGGGCGTCGCGCTGGTAATGACCCATCGCAACGCGCCTAAAATGGCGGTCCCGCCGCCAATCGGCATGACAAACCTGAAGGCCGCGGGCAATCACACATTGCCGATCATGCAGGATGCCGAAATACGCTGGAATGGCCAGGTCGTGGCGGTGGTTCTGGCCGGAACCCGTGAACAGGCCGACCATGCGGCGACACTGATCCGCGTGGGTTACGACACCGCGCCGGCGCGCACACGGTTCGAGGAAGGCAAGGCCGGCGCCTATACGCCGGAATCGATGCTTGTCGAAAAGAACAGGCTCGACAAGGGCAACGCCGCCAAGAAGCTTGCGGAAGCGGCGTTCAAGATCGACGCCCTCTACACGACGCCATGGGAAAACCATAATCCGATCGAGCCGCACGCCACCACGATCGTCTGGCAAGACGGCAAGCTGGTCGTTCACGACGCGACCCAGATGATCCACGGCACTGCCGGTTCGCTCGCGAAGATATTCGGACTGAAGGAAGGCGATGTTCAGGTCAGCTCGCCCTATGTGGGCGGCGGCTTTGGCGCCAAGGGCCTGTGGGACCACCAGATTCTCGGCGTGGCTGCTGCGAAGCTCGCCGATCGTCCCGTGCGCGTCGCTCTCACGCGCGCCAATATGCAAAGGTTGATCGGCGGGCGAACGCAGACGGAGCAGTGGGTGGCGTTGGCTGCGGATGCGGACGGCAAGCTCAAGGCGCTGCTTCACCATGGCTACGGCGTCAAACCGCTGCACAGCATCTGCGATGAAGGGTTCACCCTTACCGGGCGATCCCTCTACGCTTGCGAAAGCTTCGACATCGTCCAGCATTATGTCGATCTTGATCTGCTGGCGAACAGCTTCATGCGCGGGCCGGGAGAGACGCCAGGCACATTCGCGATCGAATGCGCGATGGACGAGCTGGCATATGCCATCGGCATGGACCCCATCGAACTGCGCCGCCGCAACGTTGCGACCCGCGATCCGGTCAGTGGCGCGCCACATTCGCAAAGCGCGATGATGGAGGCCTATGATATGGGCGCCGCGCGCTTCGGCTGGCACCGGCGCATAGCCCAGCCGGGAATGCGGCGCGAGGGTGAGTGGCTGATCGGCATGGGCTGCGCCAGCGGCACCTTTCCTTTCATGCGGATGCCCGGCACCTCGGTGCGGATCACCATCGACACCAGCGGGGACGCCCATGTCGCCAGCGCCGCGCATGAAATGGGCATGGGCACGGCGACGGTTCAGCGCCAGCACGCTGCCGATCGCCTCGGCCTTCCGCTTGATCGTGTCACGGTGACGATCGGGGACTCAAGTCTCCCCTTCGCCAGCTTTGCCGGTGGATCGTCGCAGACTGCATCGCTGGCCGCCGCGATCAGCGCGGCGAGCGGGAAGCTTGTCGCCGAATTGCTGCGGCTCGCGGGCAACGACACGCCGCTGGCCGGCCTCAAGCCCGCTGAGGCCGAGTTCGCCAACGGGGGCTTGCGCAGTGTTGAGGATCCCTCCCGCAGTGAGAGCTTCGCTTCCATCCTCCGCCGGTCAGGGCGGGAGGAATTAAGCGTCGTGGGCGAAAGCGGAGCGCCGCTTGAGATCATGAAATATGCGATGCACAGCACCTCGGCGAATTTCTGCGAATTGCGCGTCAGCGACGTGACCGGAGAAATTCGCGTGGACCGGCTCGTGGGTGCCTTCGACTGCGGCCACATTCTCAATGCCAAGACGGCGACCAGCCAGTTTAAAGGCGGCATGGTCATGGGTCTTGGCATGGCCCTCACTGAGGAAACGCTGCTCGACGAACGGACCGGCCGTATCATGAGCACGTCCTTGGCTGACTATCATGTCCCGGTGCATCTGGACGTGCCCGATATAGATGTCCTGTGGACCGGCATCCCCGACCCCCGTACCCCCCTCGGCGCGCGCGGCATTGGGGAGATCGGCACCACCGGTGTAGCCGCCGCGATCGCCAATGCGGTGTTCAACGCTACGGGAAAACGAATCCGCGACCTGCCGCTCACGCTCGACAAGCTGCGCTAGCGCGCATTTCGACCGGGACCATTTTGGTCACGCCAACCAGCGGGTGTCCGTTTACGCCGGGCCGCAATTACTGGCCCACATTTAGGTGCTGGCTAATCCGCTTATGATGTTTCAGCTGTGACACTTTGCCAGTGGGTAAAGTGTCACAGCTGACAAAGCGCGACTCGGCTGAAAAACGGGATTCCCATCTGCAAAGCTTTGTGCTTGATTCACGATATGTTTCACGCATCCGTCCCGTCCCGCATGGTGGGCGGCAGCGACATTTCGCTGTTGCTCGACCAATTGGCTCATTGCTGCTCACGCCCGCGTTATGCCTTCATGCTGCTGACGCTGATCGCCGATGTGGCGCGGCCCGATGGCAGCGCAGGACCGGTGGTGCGGGTCGAAGACGGCCTCGTGCCTTTGCGCGACTGGTTGTGTGACGCACTGACGCCAATGGGCCAGCGTGATCCGCGCCGGTTGGCATTGATCGAACGCGTGCGGGAAGAGTTGCGGGCCAACGGTCAGATCCTCGGAGACACAGAAGCGGACGCAAAATTGGTTCACGATGAAGTACAGGTGCGCGTGCGCGCTTCAGGAAAGACCAATTTGAGTCGGGCAGCATCGGAACTGGTAAAGGCCGGATTGCTCAAGCGACACTATCAGGGCTATCGCGTGGACCATCTCAATCGCGGCGCCCAGCGTCAGGCTGTCTACACATTGACCGGACGCGCCAGAGCACTCGTCTCCAGCCGGCCTGCCCCACCCAGGACGAACGCGCCCGCCCGCCAGGGGGATTTCTTCGCATCCTGACGCGCCGCGGCCGGCCGGCGCAACGTTGTAAGGCGATGTCGGAGCGTTTGCTTTCTTACTCCATCTCGCCAAGCCCTCTCTGTCGATTATTCGCCATCGGGATGAACGATACAGGTTTCGTCGTCCCTCCCTGCTCGGATGCCGCCTCGCCTGCTTCGAACAAATGCACGAGGAAGGCGATCATCGCTTGACGCCCATTCTCGCTCAGTTCGACGATGACGCGGCGATGATCAATCGGGTCGTAGCGTCGCGCAACAAGTCGGGCCTCCTCCAGCCCCTCGATACGGCGCATGGTGCTGGTCGCGCTTTCTCCGGATACGGCCATGGTTTCCTTGACGCACATATTGCGTCCTTCCTCGGCGACGATGAACAATTCCAGCATGATGTCCCAGGCTGCATCGCGGAACACATGCTTGGGAAAATGTTGCGAGCAATTGATCCGCGCCTGCTGGGTTTGCCGCGCCAGCGCCACCAAGGACCGGCTCGGCTTGGTGCCGTTCCCCCGCTTGGCCATGCTGTAATCACGCGAGCCCATGCAGAATTCCTTGCATTATGTTCTCGTGGAGCAGGGTCGAGCTTGAAGATGAGTAGTTAAGAATATGTCAATTCCTTGAAAAACTTGGTTTCATGACGCCAGCAATGCCGGCGAACGCGGCATCGCGGTCGTATCAGCCTCCGCCTGGATGGCTCGAACAATCTCATGAACGCCGCTGCCGTGGGATCCCTTGACAAGCACAATGTCTCCATCGCGGATCAGCTCTGGCCAAAGGGCGTGCAGCGTCGCGAGATCCGGCGCATGGATGCCACGGTGGCGGGGCGGCAGGTCGGCGCAGAAGCGTGCGTAAAGCGGCCCCACGGCATGGACGACATCAATGGAAAGGCCCGTGGCGAGCGGAGCCAGATCGGCATGATAGCCCTCCGCCCCCGGGCCCAGTTCCAGCATCTCACCCAATATTGCCACGCGACGGCCGCCGGCCTGCGCGCCCAGCAATTCCAGCGCGGCGGCCATCGATGCCGGGTTGGCATTATACGCCTCGTCAATCAGCAGGATGCGCTTGCCTTGAACGCACAGCGCCGCCACGTCTCCGCGGCCGGCGAGCGGGCGGAAATCTTCCAGCGCGGTCATTCCGCGATGGGGTTGGAGCGACAGCGCATGCAGCGTGGCCAGTACCGCCAGGCTGTTGACCGCCATGTGCCGGCCGGGCGTGGCCAGATGATAGCCCATGCGTCCCGAAGGCGTCTCGGCTTCCAGAAAGTTGCCCTTACGGCTGATCAGGCGGATGTCGGCTTGGGGGGCCTCACCATAGCTCACTATGTTCAATTCGCGCGCCATTGCCAGGGCGCGCACCCGCGCCAGTTCCGCCATGTCGGCATTGAGGATGGCCGTCGCGCCGGCAGCCATCCCTTCAAAAATCGCGCTCTTGCGGCGCGCCACCGTCGCGAGGTCATGATGAAATTCCAGATGCGCGGCTGCGATGTTGGTAAAGACGGCGACGTCCGGCCGCGCCAGCGCCGCATTCTGTTTCATGCGCCCGATCGCCAACTCCATGACGACATGCGGCGTATCCCAGGCGATCGAGGCCAGGTTCCAGCCGATGCCATGTGGCAGGTTGGCGTTCAGCCGGCTTGTGCCGACCTTTCCCCATGGCCGCAGAGCCTGCGCCAGCATCGCGACCATCGTCGTCTTGCCGGCGCTCCCGGTGACGCCGATCAACTTGCCGCGCATCATCGACCGAGCGTAGCGACCTAGAGCCAGCACCGCGTCGCCATTGTTGCGCACCGACAAAACCGGCAATTCTGCATCGGCAAATGCCTGCGGCGCGCTGGTAATGATGCCCCGAGCCTGTGGTTTTACCCGGTTAACCTGGCGCGGCGGGATGCCACGCTCGGCGTCCTCCTCTCCGCGCATCACGACCATATCGCCGTCCTGAAGGCTCGGACGATAGATGCACAAGCCTGTCGCTCGCCAATCTTCGGGCGGAGACCGAACCCATGTCCCGCCCGTTGCGCCCGCTACATTGTGCGCGGTCCAGCCGATCTCCTTGGCATCTGCCGTGCGCTGGCGCAGCAGATGCTGGCGATAGGCGACCAGCCCCGACAGATAATGTTCGACATCGTCGATCCGCACGCGAAAAGCGTGATGGCGAATGAAAAAGCTGCCGACAATACGGCGCGGATTGGCGAAAAACATCGCCAGTTCCGGCCAGAAATGGCCGTTGAGCAGATAATGGGCGCGCGCGTGCAGCGCCCTGTCGAACCGCTCGCGATCGAAATCGTCCAGCAGATGGCGATGTTCAGGATCCTGGGCCAACCGATCGATCATCCCCTGCGCCGCCATCATCAATTCCAGCAGCGTCGGGAAGGTCGTGATCCGATGTTCGACAAAATCCAGATAATCCCGGACATTGTCCAGGCCAAAGCGGAACCATGCTTCTTCGGGGCAATGGCGGGTAAGTTCATTGGCGCAATAGCCGAGCCAATGATCGTGGGCCGCGGCATGACCGGCCGCGATGAAGTGCCTGACTGCACGGGTCGCCACCGCCAGCCAGCGCGGATCCTTGGTCAACCCGTAGAGCCGCATCAGCCCGAATGCCGCTTCGCCGTCATAATAGATGATGCGGAAGGGCTGCTTTACGCGCAAGGTTGGATATTGGAGGACATGGACGAAGCCGCCGCTGGCCGCATCCTGCATATATGCTATTCCTTGCGCCAGCCGATCGAGCAGCGGGCGATATTGGTCGGATGCGAACAACTCGCTATACTTCACGAGCGCCAGCACGCAGACCGCATTGCCGCCCAGCTTTATCTCCTCGCCCGCGTCGATCAGAAACGCGGCCGGTGAGCCGTCGGGCAGGGCGACCTCCCGGATCAGTGCGCGCTCAAGATAGCCCAGTCCGCGCTCGATCGCTGCAAGCACGTCCGGCGCACGCGTCACCTCCCAGCTTTCCAGCATGGCGTAGAGCGTGCTGGCATGGCGCAGGCTGTTATAGGCGGCGATCGGCCTGTCAAAACAGGGATGCCAGCCATAATGGAAGCGCCCATCCTCTCTCGCCTGCGACGCCAGATAGGCGCTGCCGTCGGCGATCATCTGCTGGAGCAGTTCGGGATCCAATTGCTCGACAGTCCGGCGCCCGGCATTGCGTCCCTGCTGCCGGATGGGATGAATGACGCCATTTTCTCCTTGGAACAGGCCGGCCGTCGAAAACAGCCATACCGGCGCGTCATCGCTGAAATCGAGTGCGTCGACGCCATGGCGGATCCGCGCATAGCGCCGAAAATTCGCCTCGTTCAGGGTCGCGGTGGGATGCCCCTTGCCACCATAGAGCATGGCATTGGCGTTGATCTCCGTCTCCAGGAAGGCGCGCTCCAGACGTCCGTCCAGTGCGATGCCCAGGCGGAAATAATTGCGCTTCGTCCGCCCAATGCGCGCGCGCAGGTCGCGCCAGTCGATCTGCTCTACCGCCCGCACCCAGTCGACGCGCAGCCAGCAGCCTTCAGGCGCCGCCCGCTTCAGCGCAGTCTCGGCGGCGGCCCAGCAGCTTTGCGCGTTCGGGCCGGCGAAGCGGAGCGTGCGTGCACGCGTTTCGCCGTCGGTGTAGGACAGGAACAGCACGACGCCCGGCGTCCCGTCGATCATGATCGGGTCGATATGCGCCAGCCGATCGCCGATCACCGCCAGCCTGTCCGTCAGGGGCGGCCTCATCGCTCGCGCAGCCCTTCGCGCGCCCGGTTTAGCGGCTTCATCAGATATTGCATCACGGTCTTGCTGCCGGTGTGGATATCGACAGTCGCGATCATGCCCGGCACGATCGGGAAGCGCTTGCCCGCCTTGTTGACAAGCGCAACGGAATTGGTCCGCACGAAGACGCGATAATAATATATGTCTGGATTGACCTCGTCCCGTATCGTGTCGGGCGAAATGCTCGACACGACGCCATTCAGCCCGCCATAGATGGAATAGTCATAGGCGGTGATCTTGACCGTCGCGCGCTGGTTCGGGTGGATGAACGCGATATCGCGCGGCGAAATGCGCGCTTCGATCAACAATTGGTCGTCCAGCGGCACGATCTGCATGATTTCGCCGTTGGGCGCGATCACGCCGCCGATGGTCGATACCTCGATGCTCTTCACGACTCCGCGCACGGGCGATCGGATGGTCAATCGTTCCAGCGTGTCGGACCGACCACGCACCACCGGCCCGAGCGCTTCCACTTCTTCGCTGACCTTGGCAAGTTCCTGCTGCGCCTCGACCAGATATTGCGATCGAAGGTCCGCCTTCTTGAGCGCCAGCTCGGCGCGCTGACGCTTCAACCGCAGCACCTCGACATTGCTGGCCGCCCCCACCTCGATCAGGGATTCACCGATCTTGACCTCTTTGCTGATAAGGGCGAGCGATTCGTCGATTAGTCGTTCGGAACTGGCAAGGCTGCTGCGCCGGTCATGATACAACCGGCTTTCCGCCGATTTGAGGTCCGGATAGTCATCGAGTTCGGCTGGAAAGTCGATCGCCGAACCTGTCACCTCCGCCCGCAGCCGCGCCGCGCTGGCAAGCGCTGCGCGATATTTCGCGGCGCTTTCCTCCACTGTCGATCCCGCCTGGGTCGGATCGAGCTGCGCCACGATCTGGCCAGGATGCACGATATCGTCCTGCCGGACCATCAGTTTGGCCAATATCCCGCCTTCCAGCGACTGGATCACCTGTTCGCGGCTGGTGGGCACAACCCGGCCGCTGCCACTGGCCACCTCGTCCAGCCGGGCGAACCAGGCCCAGCAAAAGGCGACGAGGAACAGCGCCGCGAGCAGCCAGACCAGCCGCCGCGCACTCCTGATGCGGCCACGCCCTTCATCGTCGAACTGCCAGTCATCGTCCATCACCGTGCTGGTCATGCCACCCTCGCCCGGTTGGCCTGCATGGTGCGCAGCGCTGCATCGCGCGGCTGGTCCAGCAGGATGGCGCCATTGTCGATCACGATCACCCGG
The DNA here is from genome assembly GCF_000153545.1 of Sphingomonas sp. SKA58. Classification (NCBI taxonomy): domain Bacteria; kingdom Pseudomonadati; phylum Pseudomonadota; class Alphaproteobacteria; order Sphingomonadales; family Sphingomonadaceae; genus Sphingomonas; species Sphingomonas sp. SKA58. The sequence goes on along the minus strand of NZ_CH959308.1, from coordinate 279,887 downwards.
TCCACCAGTTCCAGCACGCGCATCCTGTGCGTCGCCACCACCAGTGTCCGCCCCTCGGCCCACCCCTTCAGGCCGTCGATGAAATTGCGCTCCGACACCTCGTCCATGGCGGCAGTCGGCTCATCCAGCAGGGCCACGCGCGGATGGCGCAGCAACATACGGGCCAAGAGCAGCGACTGCACCTGCCCGCCCGAAAGCCCCTGCCCGCCTTCCAGAACGACATGCTCCAGACCGCTGCGCAGGCGGCGCACGAACTGGAGGGCACCGGACATCGCCAGCATCGACACGATTTCCTCATTGGACGCATCGGGCGCCCCCAGCGTCAGATTTTCGCGGATGCTGCCGTGGAACAGGCGGCTGCTTTGCGACAGGAAGGCGACGTCCCGGCGCAGGTCCGCAGGGTCCACATGGTGCATCGCCAAATTGTCTATCAGCATTTCTCCCGACACTGGCGGCAACATGCCGGACAGGGCTTGCAGCAGCGTCGACTTGCCCGCGCCGTTGCGGCCCAGCAGCGCGATCTTATCCCCTGCACCGATTTCCAGCGCATCGATGGTCAACGCCGGCGGGCTGTTGGGATCCGCGTAGGTAAAAACGCCGCTGCGGACACTGAAGCTGCCCTTTATCGCGTCGACGGAGATGCGATGTTCGGCTTCGGGCCGATCCACCGGCAGGCGCATGATCTGGTTGAGGCTGCCCATTGCGACACGCGACTGCTGAAACCGGCTGAGCAGCGCCGTCACTTGCGACATGGGCGCCATCATCCGCGATCCCAGGATAGAGGAAGCCACCAGGGCGCCCGTCGTGATGTCCCCGGCGATCACCATCGGTGCGCCCACGCACACGATGCCGGCGTAAACGCCATTTTGCACATTCTGCGTCCATACGGTCAGACTGTTGGTAAGGCCGCGCAGTTTCAGCTGCGCCTCTCCTGCTTCGGCATTGTACCGGTTCCAGTGCTGACGAAACCGCTCCTCCGCCTGTAGCGACTTGATGTCTTCGATGCCCTGCACGGCTTCTACCAGCATGGCGTTGCGCAGCGACGATTCTCGCATCGATGCGGTGGCGTAGACCCGCAATTTCCGCTGGGCCAGCAAGCCGGGCAGGATCAGCAGGATCAGCGCGCCGATCGGCACCAGCACCAATGGCCCGCCGATCGACCAGAGGATCACCAGAAAAATCAGGAAGAAGGGCAGGTCAGCCATCGCCGCCACGGTGGTGGAGGTCAGCAGGTCGCGCACTTGGTCCAGGTCGCGCAATTGCGCTATGAATGTGCCCGTCGATGTCGGCCGCGCGCGGTTGCGGACGTGAAGCGCATGGCCGAACACCCTGTCCGACATGCGCAGGTCTGCCCGCTTGCCGAGCACATCGACGATGTTCATGCGCAACCGCCGAAGCAGGAAATCGAACCCGATCGCCAGCGCGACGCCGAACGCCAGGATGTAGAGCGTGGGATAGGATTCGGCCGGGACCACGCGATCATAGACCTGCATGGAAAAAATGACGCCCGCCAACCCCAGCAGATTGGCGATGCACGATGCCACCATCACATGCACATAGGATCGGCTGTCCTGCCACAATATGCGGCGCAGCCAATTCTCCTCCTGCTTATGGATATAGGGGTCCACCCGCATGTCCGGAGCCGCGCGCGCCGGCCGGGCGATCACGACCATGGACGCTTCGCGCGCAATGTCGGCTATCGGGCGGTGCGCCATCAGTCCCGCTTCCCCCGACAGCGTCAGTGTCGCCTCGCCATCCTCTCCGATCGCCGTGACCAGGGCCAACGCGCCATCCGCCATCCGCACGATCATCGGCAAGCGCCACCCTGTCAGCGGCTCGCGTCCGCCCACCGAACGAAAACGCACCGACAGGCCCAGCGCCCGGGCCATGCCGCGTACCCGGGCCTGTTCTCCGTCCAGTCCCGCCCACAGGCCTGTGAGCTTGGCGACCTGTCCGCTGTTGGGCAGCCCATAATGGCGCGCGACCTGCTGCAGCATGTCCAGCCAGCTATCGACTGGCGTGGCGTCGGCCGGACTGATCGGCGGCGTCATCTTCACAACGTCACCCCGCGCACGACGGTGCCGCTCAGGTGAAAGGCTGCGCGGGTGCGTCCGGAATTATAAAGGCAGTCCAGTTGCAGCCGACGCAGATCATGGGCGCTGTTGACCGCCTCGAACCGGACTTGCTGGAATTCCTGCTCGGCGTTCAGCAGGTCGACCAGCGTCCGAGTTCCCATCTGCAGATACTGCATGCGATAGAGCTTGCCCGTTTCGTCCATATTGTCCTGGCGCGACGCCAGCGTCTGCAGGAGGGCGTTGAGGCTGTCGATCTGCTGCTGGGCCTCAGCCAGCCGCTGCTCGGCTTCGTTGCGCGCGCGCTCGGCGGCGGCGTCGGCAGCCTCCAAGGCAAAGGTCGCGCCGCGCACCCGCGCCTTGCTGATACCGCCGCCAAAGACATTGCCGGTCACGTTAAGGCCCAGCGAATAGGCACTGCGGCGATCGGAAAAGGGATCAGACACATCGATCGTGCCAGTTCCGCCGATCGATACGGTTGGCATCTGGTCCGCGCGGCGGCGCTTGAGGTCGGCCGACGCCTCTTCCCGTTGCGCCTCTGCCACCATCACGGCGGGCACCTGTCCCCAATCGGGGGGCGGCTGCCGACACGCCGACATCAACCAGCCAGGCGCATTTTCCGCTACCTCGTCGGGCGGTTTGGTACGTCCCAACAGATAGGCCAGATTGCTCGACCACCGGCGGCGCGCTGCCTCCACCTGCGATAATGTCGCGACCGCCGCTTCGACGCGCGCAAGCGCTTGCAACCGGTCCGACTTGGTGGCGGCGCCCATGGTGACGCGATTTCCGACCAGCTCGCTGATCGCCCGCACCCGTTCCAGCTGCTCGAGCGCGACGGCGTGCAGCGCCTCGCCGCGCTGCACCTCGATCAGCGCATAGCCGGTGTCGCGGACCAGCTGGTCGATCGCCAGCAGCATTTGCGCCTCGCCCACGCGCGTTCCCGCCCGCGCCAGATCCACCGCGCTTGACACCTTCCCGAAATCGAAAAGCATCTGCGATGCGTTGATCTGCGGACGGGGCCGCCAGTCTGCCGTCAACCGGCTGTCCAGCCCGGTCGCCAGCCCTGCGCTGATTTGCGGCGAATAGCCTGCGCGCGCGACATCCACTTCTGTTTCACGCGCGTTGAGTTCACCAGCGGCCTGGGTCAACGCGGGATGCCAGGCGATGGCCTCGCGCGCCGCCGCTTCCAGCGTCAGGGGGGCGGCCTGGGGCGCTGCCGGGCCGACGGGCGCAGCAGCGGTGAAGAACATCCAGCTGCCCGTCGCTACGAGACAGGCTTTGCCGCTATGGAACCAAGTTCCCATGTCGGTCACATCCTCATCCAGTGATGAACAGCATGCCCGACACAGATTACCGATAAGCTAATGATTTGCCACCATTGTCATCCAAACTCTATGATTTATGTTATCAAACACTGTCATATTTGGGAGGTGCTATTGGCTGTATGCTTCTCCAAATCTTCCGGTTGCGCCAGATAGGCGAGCGGATCCTGCGGCACATCTATCGACGTTAGATCGTCTGGATGAGGCGACCCTTCACCGACTGGCGCGGCCAGTGCGACCTGTTCCGGCATTGGCTGACGGTCGAGATAGGCAGTCAGCACATCTTCAAGCTGGCCTTGTCCCTCAAACATTTCATAGGCGAGTTCGCCCAGTATGTCATCGGATGGCAAGGATGCGGCCGCGTCGGCATCGGACAGGAGGGGCCGATCGCCCGGATCGATCTCGCCAGTTTCCGTCTGGGTCGCCGCCATGATGAGGTCCGCGCTGGACAGGCGCGCCATCGCGTCGTCCTCCATCGACGCCTCGGCTTCGGGCGAAGCGCTCCGCACGACCATGCTCTCGTCACTGGCCAGGACCGCCTCTTCCATCATCAGGCTGTTGATTTCCACTGAGAAGTGACCCGGGTTTTCCATCGAGAAGTGACCCGTCTGCGGATTATGTTTCGGGTGTCACGGGTGGGTCAACCCGTGGTTTTCTCTTTTGGGTTCTGGCCTGCTTGGCAGAGCTGTTTTTGAAGCGGAAGCTATCGTTGCCGGTCTCCAGGATGTGGCAGTGATGGGTAAGCCGATCGAGGAGCGCCGTGGTCATTTTGGCGTCGCCGAACACGGTGGCCCATTCGCTGAAGCTCAGGTTTGTGGTGATGATGACGCTGGTGCGCTCGTAGAGTTTGCTCAGCAGGTGGAAGAGCAGCGCGCCACCTGAAGCACTGAACGGCAGATATCCAAGCTCATCCAGGATAACGAGATCGGAGTGCAGGAGGCGATTGGCGATCTGACCGGCCTTGCCCTGTGCTTTTTCCTGCTCGAGCGCATTGACCAGTTCGACCGTCGAGAAGAAGCGGACGCGCTTTCGATGATGTTCGATGGCCTGGATGCCCAGCGCCGTTGCCACATGGCTCTTGCCGGTGCCAGGACCGCCGACCAGCACGATATTGTCGGCGATGTCGATGAAGTCGCAGCGATGCAACTGACGCACCAGAGCTTCATTGACCTCGCTACTGGTAAAGTCGAAGCCGGCCAGATCGCGATAGACAGGGAAGCGCGCGATCTTGAGCTGATAGGCCACAGACCGAACCTCCCGTTCTGCTGTCTCGGCTTTGAGTAACTGGGAGAGGATCGGGATGGCGGCTTCGAACGCTGGAGATCCCTGTTCCATGAGATCGGTGACGGCCTGCGCCATGCCATGCATCTGAGGCTGCGGAGCATGACGACGATGGCGCCGCTGGCAGGGTCATGACGCATGACGCTTCTCCTTGCGCAGATCATCATAGCGTTCGACATTGGCCATCGGTTCGCTGACCAGCTTGAGCGCCTGGGGCGCCGTCACCGGCGGCGTGGAGATCGGTTTTCCGTCGACCAGCCTATAGAGCAGATTGAGGATATGGGTCTTGGTCGGAACGCCAGCCTCCAGCGCCATGGTGACCGCCGTCAGCACCAGTTGCTCATCATGATGAAGAACCAGCGCCAGTATTTCGACCATTTCCCTGTCGCCGCCGGGATTGCGCAACAGATGTCGCTGCAGACGCTGGAACGCATCGGGTAGCTCAAGGAAGGGCGCACCGTTGCGCAGGGCGCCGGGCTTGCGCTGCACGACCGCCAGATAATGGCGCCAGTCATAAACCGTATGACCTGGACCGTCGTGAGAGCGGTTGATGATGCGCTGATGTGCGCAGATTGGCTGCCCCTCGGCGACGACCTGGAAGCGATCAGGATAGACGCGCAGGCTGACAGTGCGATTGGCGAAAGAGGCCGGTACGCTGTAGCGATTGCGCTCAAAGTGGATGAGGCACGTCGGCGATACCCGTTTGCGATATTCCACAAAACCATCGAAGGGCCTGCCCGCAACCATCAGACACTCAGATTCATCGGCCCAGGCATTGGCAACCGATCCGGGTTCGATCCCGTGAGGGATGTCCTCCCATAACGCCTTGCAGCGCTCCTCCAGCCACAGGTTCAGCGCATCAAGGCTTTCGACCTGCGGCGTGGGTTGCCACAGACGGTGCCGCGCATCCTGGACATTCTTCTCGACCTGCCCCTTTTCCCATCCCGCAGCCGGGTTACAGAACTCAGCTTCGAACAGATAGTGGCTGACCATCGTCAGGAAGCGTGCGTTGACGGTGCGTTCTTGCCACGCCCGACCTTGTCGACGGCCGTGCGCATATTGTCATAGATACCCCGGCGCGGCACGCCGCCCAGCACGCGGAAGGCGTGATTATGGGCGTCGAACAGCATCTCATGGGTTTGCAGCAGGTAGGCGCGCACGATGAATGCCCGGCTGTAACTGAGCTTGAAATGCGCGACCTGCAGCTTGGTCCGAACCCCGGCGATGATTGCCCAGTCCTCACTCCAATCAAACTGGAAAGCTTCCCCCGGCGCGAACGACAGGGGCACGAATGTCCCACGCCCGCCAATCTGTTGCTGGCGCCGATAATCTTCGCGCCAGTCCCGAGCAAAAGCGGCAACCCGGTTGTAGGATCCTTCATAACCCAGGCTCACCAAATCGGCGTGAAACTGCTTGATCGTGCGCTTCTGCTTGCGCGATCGGCCCATATCGCGCCGCAGCCAGGCCGCCAGATGCTCAGCAAATGGGTCCAGTTTGCTTGGTCGATCAGGCACCTTGAACCGCGGATCGATCGTCTCGGACCGCAAATATTTGCGGATCGTGTTGCGTGATAGTCCGGTGCGCCGCGTTATCTCCCGGATCGGTAGATGATCGCGAAAATGCCAGCGCCGGATAACGCTCAATAACGCCATGTCCAACACTCCATATACCCTCGCTTGTCAAAGCCAGGGACGAGTTCAACATGGGTCAATTCTCAGTGGAAATTTACGCCCTACCCGGGTCACTTCTCAGTGGAAATCAACACTCCTGCTTCTGAATAGATATGGACGCCGTCGCCGGCACTCGCCCATAGCCAGCCGCGCTGGTCGACTTTGAAGCCATCCGGATAGCCTTTATCGGTGTGACAGAAGCGTGTGGGCGCCCCCCATTTTCCCTCATGATCGGCGCAAAGGCGAAATACCTCGCGCCTTGACCCCGCCTTGAAGCCGGGTACTTCGCCCAAGGACACAGACGTGTCGGACACGTAGAGGACCCCACCTTCCGGCGAAAGCGCAACGCCGTTCGGCTGCTCGAAATCGGCTACGCGCGCGAGCGCAGACGTCTTAGGGTCGAAGCGATAGACGCTGCGATGATCGAGGGCCGGTCGGGCGAGCGCCCCCTGGCTGGGCATCGCAATGCCGAAGATGGGATCGGTAAACCAGATCGCCCCATCGGGCGCCACAGCCACATCATTGGGCGAGTTGAGGCGCTTGCCCTCGAAATGGGTGACGATGGGTACGGGTACGCCGGATATGTCGGCATCTGATCGGCTGATGCAACGGCGACCATGTTCGCAATGCCATACCGAACCGTCTGCGGCGATGGCGTTGCCATTCATGAACCAGGTTGGTTCAAGGACAGTCTCAACACGGCCATCATCCTCATACCAGGCGTTCAGGCGTCTGTTGGGCACATCGGAGAACAGAAGGCGCCGGTGCGAGGCCTGCCATACCGGCCCCTCGGCATGAATTGCGCCCTCATGCAGGACCAGCATGGGAGCCTCTGACGATATCTGATACGCAAGCCTTGAATCAAGAATCCGGACGCCTTCGAAACTTTCATCCTGCGCGATGCCGCCGGGGCGCCGTAGCAAGCGTCCAGGCAGCAGATCGGGAGCGTGTCCGTCACTATATGGTTGATCCACGCAATCCTCCTTCCGCATCAGAACCATCCGCAGGCCTCTTCGTGCCATGGCTGGGCGATCACATGGGCTCGGTCCGTTTCAGGGTTCAATAGGGAGATTCAGGGAATCCCTTCCGCCCGGAATGACGGACGAGCCGATCGCGCGTTGCCGCATGCGTCCCGGGTGCCCGACGAGCCCAGCATGGGTAATTGGCATGTGTGGATAGGACATTGCTCCTCAACGGGTTGCGCCCCGCGCCGCGAAATGTAACAAAACATTACAGGGGGCGCCGTAAAACGAGACTGTTCCATGGCGCAAGATGACGACACAGTTCACTATGATGGGCCTTCCGGCGGATTTGGTTCGCTAAAGGGGGTCGCGCGCATCTTCGGCAAGGAGTGGGCGACGCCGATGGCCCTCGAAACATTGGCGCGGCAGAACAAGCCGGGCGGGTTCATGTGCGTTTCGTGCGCCTGGACCAAGCCAGAGCATCCCCATCCCGCCGAATTCTGCGAGAATGGCGCCAAGGCCACGCTGTGGGAGCTGACCACGCGAACATGCACGCCTGCTTTCTTTGAACAGCACAGCGTCACGGAACTTCGCCGATGGAGTGATTATGATCTCGAGCAGGCCGGCCGCCTCACGCACCCGATGCGCTACGACCGCGCCACCGATCATTATGTCTCCGTCCGTTGGGACGAGGCTTTTTCCGCGATAGGCGCTGAACTTCGTTCGCTGGACCCGAAATCGACCGTCTTCTACGCTTCCGGTCGCGCCAGTCTCGAAACATCCTATCTATATGCGCTCTTTGCCCGCCTGTACGGGCACAACAACCTGCCAGACAGTTCGAATATGTGTCACGAGACGACGTCTGTCGGGCTGAAGAAGGTGACGGGTTCGCCAGTCGGGACGTGCCAGCTCAAGGATTTCGACCTGTGCGATGCCATCTTCTTCTTCGGGCAGAATACGGGCACGAACAGTCCGCGCTTTCTCCACACGCTCAAGTCCGCTGTAGAGCGCGGCTGCAAGATCGTGACCTTCAACCCCGTGCGGGAAAAAGGGCTGCTGGAATTTGTCGACCCGCAAAACCCCGTGCAGATGGTTACCCAAAAGCCGACGCAGATATCGTCTCTTTACTATCAGGTGAAGCCAGGGGGCGACATCGCCGCCATCATGGGAATGATCAAGCATGTCCTGGCCGTCGAGGATCGTCTCATGGCCGAGCAGCAACGGCATGTGATCGACCACGACTTCATTGAACAGCATACCCAGGGTTTTGAAGCGCTCGTGGAAAAGGTGCGGGCCACCGGCTGGGATGAAATTGAGCAGGAATCCGGCCTTAGTCGGGCCGACTTGGAGATAGCCGGACAGATATATTGCGACGCCGAAAAGGTCATTGGCATCTACGGCATGGGCGTCACCCAGCATGTCCACGGATCGCAGACGATCGGCATGCTCGTTAACCTGCTGTTGCTGCGCGGCAATATTGGGGTCGATGGCGCGGGAATATCGCCGGTTCGCGGGCATTCGAACGTCCAGGGGCAGCGCACGGTCGGCATCTCCGAAAAACCGGAGCTTGTGCCATATGACCGCCTCAGAGCCATTTTCGACTTCGAGCCGCCACCCGAAACAGGCGTTAACACGGTTGAAGCTTGCGAGGGCATGATCGACGGCAGCATAAAGGCATTTGTCGGGCTTGGCGGGAATTTCGTGCGCGCCATCCCGGAACGGGATAAGATGGAGGCGGCATGGACCAAAATGCGGCTTACCGTCCAGATCGCGACGAAGCTCAACCGCAGCCACCTCGTCAATGGAGAAATTGCCTATCTGCTTCCTTGCCTGGGCCGAACCGAGGAGGATATGCAGGCAAGCGGCCCCCAGGTCGTGACGATGGAGGATTCCTTGTCGATGATCCATGGATCTGTAGGGAAGCGCAAGCCCGCCAGTGAGCATCTGCTGTCGGAACTCGCGATCGTCGCAGGCATGGCCAAGGCCACGCTCCCGCCCAGACCGTCTGTTAAATGGGACGAGTGGGTCGCCGACTATTCCAAAGTCCGGGCCTTGATCGAGGCAACCTATCCGGAGAAGTTCAAAGATTTCGAAGCCCGTAAATTTACGCCGGGCGGCTTTTTCAAGGGCAATGCAGCCCGCGAACGGATATGGAAGACGCAGAGCGGCAAGGCGGAATTCACGACGCCCACCACGCTGACGAGCATGGGCGTGCCCGACAAGCCGGGGCGCTATCGCCTGATCACCATGCGATCCAATGATCAGTTCAATACGACCATTTATGGCTATTCGGACCGCCTTCGCGGCATTGAGGGCACGCGGGACGTCTTGTTGATGAGCCCTCGCGAAATCCTTGCTGCGGGACTGAGCGAGGGGCAGATAGTCGGACTGGCAAGCGATGCGGATGACGGAGTTGAACGGCGGGTGGATGGCTTGACCGTGACGTCGTTCGACCTGCCCGACGGCTGCGTGGGCGCCTATTATCCGGAGATGAACCCGCTCATCCCGCTTTGGTATCACGACAAGCTGTCCAAGACGCCCGCTGCCAAGGGCGTCCCGGTGCGGATCGTCGTCGCTGACGACGCACCCTGACCAGCATGTCGGCAAGTGGGGGATTGCTCCGGTGGGGGCGGATGGCGTGCTTGGCGGCCCTTCTGCTTTTGCTTGGCGGTTGCGGGGCGCTGGACCTCGGGGTCATGAACCACGCAGGTCCGGTGGCGGCCGAACAGTGGCGTCTTTACAAGATCGTTGCGGTGGTTTTGATCTTCGTGGCTGGCCCGGTGCTGCTGCTCGTGCCGCTGATTGCCTATCACTATAGACTGGACAATAAGGATGACGCCTATCGGCCCAACTGGGGCTTCTCCTGGTCGTTAGAGGCGCTGATCTGGCTACCGCCCATTGCGATCGTTGCAGGTCTTGGCGTGCTGCTCTGGGACGCCACGCACCAGCTTGACCCCTACCGGGCGCTGCCCTCCAAACAGCCGCCGCTAGAGGTTCAGGTGGTGGCGCTCGACTGGAAGTGGCTTTTCATCTACCCGGACGATGGCATCGCGACCGTCAATCAGCTTGCCGTGCCAGTCGGACGCCCTGTGCATCTCAGCCTGACGAGCGGAACAGTCATGCAGTCCCTGCTCATTCCCCAGCTTGCCGGGCAGATCTATGCGATGGCGGGGATGCGCACGCAACTCAACTTTGCCGCGGACAGACCGGGCGTCTATCGCGGCCTTAATACCCAGTTCAATGGTGCCGGCTTTCAGCATCAGAAGTTTTCTGTCGTCGCCATGCCGGACCGTGAGTATCGACACTGGCTGACGCGTCGGGCCGCCGATGGGCAGCCGTTTGACGACAATGTTTTGAAAAGCCTCATGCGAAAATCGGTGGCGCAACGCCCCCTTTTCTTCTCCAAAGTGCCGCCTGGCCTGTTCGAACATCTGATGATGGCAAATATGCAGAAGGAAGAGGCTATCCGATGACGGACCCGGTGTGGCCTATGCTGTTGGGGCGGTTCACCTGGGATTCGCTGCCTTTCGTGCGGGCTTGGCACAATCCGACGACTAACGAACTGATCGCGGCTGCGGCGGGCGGAATCGTTGTGGTCGGCGGCATCGCGGTTCTTGTCCTCATCACTGTGTTGCGGCGATGGCGCTGGTTGTGGACGGAGTGGCTCACCAGCCTGGATCATAAGAAGATCGGCATTCTCTACATAGTGATCGCGTTGGTCATGTTGGCGCGCGCGCTGGTGGAAGCGAATCTCATGCGCTTGCAGCAAGCGGTTGCCATCGGGAATCCCGGCTTCGTCGCGCCTGAACATTTTGCCGAGCTGTTCAGTACCCATGGGTCGATCATGATCTTCTTCATGGCGATGCCGTTTCTGACCGGTCTCATCAACTATCTGGTTCCGCTTCAGATAGGGGCCCGTGACGTCGCCTTTCCTGTATTGAACGCGATCAGTCTTTGGCTGACAGCCGCGGGGGCGGCCCTCATGATGGCCTCGCTGGTCATCGGTCGGTTTTCGACGGGGGGCTGGAGCGGGTATCCGCCCTTCACCGAAATCGGCTTCAATCCGGGCGTTGGCCCGGACTACTGGATCTGGGCCGTCACTCTGGGTTCGCTGGCATCTACGATGACGGGGATCAACATTGCCGTCACGATCTACAAGATGCGCTGCCCGGGAATGAAGCTGATGCGCATGCCGCTCTTCACCTGGACCAGCCTTTGCACCGCCATCCTCATGATCTTTGCGATGCCTCCCCTCACGGTCGCCACCGCGCTGCTGGCGTTGGACCGCTATTTGGACTTTCATTTCTTCACGAATGCACTTGGCGGCAACATGATGCACTACGCCAATCTCTTTTGGATGTTTGGGCATCCTGAAGTCTATATCGTCATTCTGCCAGCCTTTGGCATCTACTCAGAAGTCGTTTCCACTTTTTCCAGCAAAGAGCTGTACGGCTATAAATCACTGGTAATCGCAACCATGGCTATCGCCGTGCTGTCCTTCACCGTCTGGCTCCACCATTTTTTCACCATGGGCCAAAGTGCCAGTATCAATGCGGCTTTCGGCATTGCCACCATGGCTATCGGAGTGCCGACCGGCGTGAAGATTTACAACTGGATCTGGACGATGTTCCGGGGCGAGGTGCGTTTCACGACCCCCATGATCTATGCGCTAGCCTTCATGATGACATTTGTTCTGGGCGGACTGACCGGGATCATTCTCGCTTTTCCTCCCCTCGATTACATCGTCCACAACACGCTGTTCCTGGTGGCGCACTTTCACAATATGCTGATACCCGGCACGCTTTACGGCCTGCTGGCAGCTTACACATTCTGGTTTCCCAAGGTGTTTGGATATCGGCTGGACGAACGCTGGGGCCGTATCTCATGCCTGTGCTGGATAGTTGGTTTCTACCTGGCGTTCATGCCGCTCTATGTGCTCGGCGCAAGCGGAATGGCGCGCCGTACCCAGGCCGTCATGGAGACGGCCTATCGGCCTTGGCTCTTTATGGCCGAAGCTGGCGCACTGATCCTCTTGTGCGCCTTTGCCGCATTGATAGTCCAGCTTTGGGTCAGCATCCGTAGCCGCGGCGCCAATGATGTTTTCGTGGGCGATCCATGGGATGGCCGCGCGCTGGAATGGTCCGTTTCCGCCCCACCGCCGGAATTCAACTTTGCCCGCCTTCCTCATGTGGATCAGGCGCACTGGTTTTACGACGCGAAGCGCAAATACGCGCCCTACGCCCCGCCGATTGCCTATCATGACATATGGATGCCCAGGAACAGCGCCGTGGCGCCCGTCATTGGTATCGCGAGCGGCGCTGCGACCTTCGGGCTCGTCTGGCACATGTGGTGGCTGGCGATTTTCGGCCTGATTGTCATTTTCGCTGCGGTCGTCGCACGCAGCTTTGTGCGAGACACCCATCGCGTCATCCCTGCATCCGAAGTGGCGAGGATCGATGAAAGCTGGCGCGAGGCGACGGCCAGGGCGCAGCCGGTCCCGCGGGAAATCGAAACCAGCCCCGCCAATCAAGGCCTGGCCCTGGTGCGATCATGAGCGCCAGCGAAACCAAACATGCCGGCCTGAACCTTGGCGGAACGGACGCCAAGACCCATGCGGAAGCCGAACATGCCATATTCGGTTTCTGGATCTTCCTGATGAGCGACGCTGTGATCTTCGCTCTGCTGTTCGCTACCTATGGCGTCATGCTGCCTGCCACGGCGGGAGGACCAACGCCAACGAGTGTGTTCAAAATTGGGCCGACATTCGCGGAAACGCTGCTGCTCCTGACCAGCAGCCTGACATATGGCATGGCCTCGGTAGCGATGAAGCATGGTTCGCCTTTAGGCGGAATTCATCGCTGGCTGGCGGTCACTCTTCTGCTGGGCCTGATCTTCCTCGCCTTTGAATGGCACGATTTTTCTGACATGTTCGCGCAAGGAGCCTACCCGACACGAAGCGGCTTTCTATCGGCTTTTTTCGGACTGGTTCCGCTTCACGGCCTGCACGTCATCGCCGGCATTGTTTGGATTTTGGTGATGATGGTGCAGTTACGCGTCTTCGGACTCGACGCGCGGGTCAAGATCAACCTTCTTCGGCTGGGACTTTTCTGGCATTTCCTCGACATCGTGTGGATCGCGATATTTTCCACAGTCTACTTGCCGGGTCTCCTGCCATGAACGGGAACGACGAAAGGCGGGCGGAAGTCCGTTCCTACCTTGTGGGATATGCAGGGGCCATCGTGATGACGGGCGTCGCCTTCGCCATCGTGCAATGGCCGATTGCTTCGCCAAAACTTACCTTCGCGGCGGTGCTGACGCTGGCCTTTACGCAGATCGTGCTCCAATTTCGCTGTTTTCTGCACATCAGCCTCAGACGATCTGCGCGGGACGATCTTCAACTCATCCTGTTTTCGACTCTTGTTGTTGCGCTGATGGTGGGTGGCACCCTGGTGATCCTCCTGAATCTTCGCGAGCGGATGATGTGATGCGAAGGGGGATCAGCCCGCGCCGTCTTGCTTTTTGACCAATGCGCCAAACTAGAGGCAGCTAAAGGCGTTCTGCATGCCAGCGCAGATGGTCGGCCATAAAGGTCGAGATGAAATAATAGCTATGGTCATAACCCGGCTGCAAATGCAGTGTCAGGTCGATTCCCGCTGCTTCGCAAGCTGCCGCCAACAGGTGTGCCTTGAGTTGATCGTCCAGGAAATTGTCCGCACTCCCTTGATCCACCAGCAGCGCGCCGCATCGCGCGCCATCCTCGATCATCGCCACCGCATCATGCTTGCGCCACGCTGCCCTGTCGTCTCCCAGATACCCGTCAAGCGCCTTCTGTCCCCAGGGCACCTGTGATGGCGCGACAATCGGCGCGAAAGCGGAAATGGCCTTGAATCGATCGGGATAGGCAAGGCCGATCGTCAGCGCGCCATGGCCGCCCATGCTGTGGCCCATGATGGATTGCCGGTCCCGATCGACGGGAAAATGGTCCGCGACGATATCGGGTAGTTCCTGCGTCACATAGGACCACATCCTGTAATGCTGGCTGTAAGGCTCCTGCGTCGCATCGACATAAAAGCCCGCGCCAAGGCCGAAATCATAAGCCCCATCAGGATCGTCCGCCACGCCTTCGCCCCGGGGGCTGGTATCGGGTGCGACGAAGATCAGGCCAAGTTCCGAACATAGCCGACGATATTCGCCTTTTTCCGTGACATTGGCATGCGTGCAGGTGAGGCCCGACAGATACCAGACGACGGGCAGCGTCGCGCCTTCCTCATGCGGGGGCACGAAGACCGAAAACATCATGTCCGTACCAGTGGCTGACGACGCGTGCCTGTACACGCCCTGCACCCCGCCAAAGCTTTGGTTGGTGGAGACGGTTTCGATGGTCATGATTTGTCGCTCCGGAAAGATAAGCCTTGGAAAAGAGGTCAGATCCAGGCCAGGGCGCCGCACCGATGGTCAGGCGCTCCTGCCCTTCCCGACCCTGTCGGATCAGAAGACCACGACCGATCGGATGCTTTCGCCCGCGTGCATCAGATCGAACCCCTTGTTGATGTCTTCCAGCGTCAGGACATGGGTGATCATCGGATCAATTTCGATTTTGCCGTTCATGTACCAGTCCACGATCTTGGGCACGTCCGTGCGCCCCTTGGCACCACCAAAGGCGCTACCCTGCCAAACCCGGCCAGTCACGAGCTGGAATGGACGGGTGGAAATCTCCTTGCCTGCTTCCGCCACGCCAATCACCGTGGAAACGCCCCAACCGCGATGACATGCCTCCAGCGCCTGGCGCATGACTTCGGTATTGCCGGTGCAATCGAACGTGTAATCCGCCCCACCATCTGTCAGCGCAACCAGGTCGGCGACCACATCCGCGGTGCTTTTGCCTGCCGGATTGTAGAAATGGGTCATGCCAAAGCGTTTGCCCCATTCGGCCTTGTCCGCGTTGATATCGACCCCGATGATCCGGTCCGCCCCGACCAAGCGGGCGGCTTGCAGGACATTGAGGCCGATCCCGCCCAAACCGAAAACGATCACGTTCGAACCGGGCGTGACCTTGGCGCTGTTGATGACAGCGCCCACTCCGGGTCGTAACGCCGCAACCGATATAGCAACTCTTGTCGAAGGGCGCGTCCTCGCGAATTTTCGCGACCGCGATTTCGGGGAGCACGGTAAAGTTGGAGAAGGTGGAACAACCCATATAATGAAAGATCGGCTGGCCCTTGTAGGAAAAGCGGGTCGTGCCATCAGGCATCAACCCCTTCCCCTGGGTCGCCCGGATCGCGGTGCACAGGTTGGTCTTGCCCGACAGGCAGCTTTTGCACTGGCGACATTCGGGCGTGTAAAGCGGGATGACATGGTCGCCAGGCTTGACGCTGGTGACGCCCGGGCCGATGTCCCGGACGACGCCCGCGCCTTCATGACCCAGGATCGACGGGAAAATGCCCTCACTGTCAAAGCCGTCCAGCGTGTAGGCGTCTGTATGGCAAATGCCCGTCGCCATAATCTCGACCAGAACCTCACCGGCTTTCGGTCCTTCCAGATCGACCTCGACGATTTCCAGCGGGGTCTTGGCGGCAAAGGCTACGGCTGCTCTCGTCTTCATGCTCAACTCCTGGATTTCGGTTTGGGCGAGGGCCGGCATGGCGACCCTCGGCCTCATTCACATGTTGAAGTCCTGTTATCAATATCCCGCCGATGCGATAAGGCCTTGGGCAGGAAATTCATCATGCCGCATATGGGATAATAGCATGTCATGCTGGGACGGAATCGACGAATTTGTCGCAGTCGCGACCGCCGGCTCTTTCATTGGTGGAGCGAGGGCATTGGGCGTGTCTACATCGCATATCAGCCGGGCCATACAGGATATGGAGCAACGGCTGGAGACTCAGCTTTTCCACCGCACCACCCGCGTCGTCCGACTGAGCGACACCGGCCGGTCGCTGCTCGACCATTGCCGGCAGCTGATCGCAGACCGGGAGGACATGCTGGCGCTTATCCACGAGGAAAGCGAACCCCAAGGGGAGCTGAAGCTCACCTGCTCCACGGCCATGGGCGAACGGTTTCTCGCCCCCATCATGCGCCGCTTCGCCATGCGGCATCCCCGGTTGAGCGTCACCCTGGATTTGACCAACCGGGTCGTCGATCTGATCGTGGAGGGATATGATCTTGCGATCCGCACGGGCGCGCTGACGGACACGCGCCTGATCGGCACGAAGATCGGCGATCGGTCTTTTCTGACATGCGCGGCCCCGGCCTATCTCGACGACCGCGCGCTTGCGCCCACTTGCGTCGAGGACCTGGACCGTCATGACTGTGTCGCCGGGACAAGCCCGACATGGCATTTCAAGGTCGATGGCAAGGCGCTGCTATACAGGCCCCAGGCTCGTTTTCGCTGCAATAGCGGCCTGGCGGTGGTGGATGCGTGCCTGGCGGGCATGGGTATCTGCCAGCTTCCGGAATTTTATGTCTTACCGCATATTCGGAGCGGTCAGTTGAGGCTCGTCCTGCCCGACCTTCGGCCGGACGAAGAACCGATTTGGGCCGTCTATCCCCGGCGCCGGCATTTGATGCCAAAAATTCGCGCTGCTATCGACCATATCCGAGATCAGATGTCGGCGGAGATGCGCTGCATCTAGGCGTGATTGCGGGCGTTCAATGCAATTACCCATGGGCAAGACATTATCTGGAAAAACGGGATTTAGCGTAGCGCACTCGCTTACCCTGCCTATATGTGGACTGGTGATCCCATATGGAGGACGATGAACGTGGTTCCTGCGTTGCTCATAGCGCCTGATGACGATGTCGCCGTGCTGACCAGTGCCATGACTCCGGGAGAGGCGGTGTTGGGCGTGACCGTGCTTCATCCGGTTCCGGCCGGTCACAAGCTGGCGCTGCGCGACCTTGCAGATGGTGAACCGGTTCGCAAATATGGGCAGGTGATCGGCCAGGCATCGCAATTTATCCCGGCGGGCGCGCATGTCCATTCCCACAATTTGACGGTAGGGGACCGTTCACACACGCCATCATCTTCGCTCGCAGCCACCATCGCCGCTCCTGTTGCGCGCCCTAGCCCCGACAAAACGGCGTTCGAAGGGTATCGGCGCGCCGATGGCCAGGTTGGGACGCGCAACGTCATCGGCATCATCGCAAGCGTCAATTGCGCCGCAACGGCGGTGCGTCGGATCGCGCGCAGGTTCGAGCAGGACCTTCCCGGCTCCATCGACGGCGTTGCCCCCTTTACGCACAGCAGCGGCTGCGGCATGGCCAATTCCGGGGATGGCTTCGCAGTCCTGGAACGGACCTTGGCCGGCTATGCACGACACCCGAATTTCGGCGGTG
Source organism: Sphingomonas sp. SKA58 (assembly GCF_000153545.1). NCBI lineage: Bacteria > Pseudomonadati > Pseudomonadota > Alphaproteobacteria > Sphingomonadales > Sphingomonadaceae > Sphingomonas > Sphingomonas sp. SKA58. The sequence continues at coordinate 262,242 of NZ_CH959308.1, read as the reverse complement.
TGCTGATGTTGGGACTGGGATGCGAAGTTGCGCAAATCGACGCGTTGCTGGACCGTCACGGCTTGAATATCGGCCCGCGCCTGCGCACGCTGACGATCCAGGACGCCGGCGGCACGGCGGCGGCGATCAATCAAGGCACCACCATCGTCCAGGAATTGATTGAGGAGGCTGCTGCCGATCACCGACAGACCTGCCCGGTGTCCGACCTTGTCCTTGGCCTCCAATGCGGGGGATCGGACGGCTGGTCGGGCGTGACCGCGAACCCGGCGCTTGGCGTCGCGACCGACCTGCTGATCGCAGCCGGCGGTTCGGCCTATCTGTCGGAAACCCCGGAAATTTACGGGGCAGAGCATCTCTTGATGGCTCGGGCCGCTGATCCGACCGTCGCCCGCGCACTTCAAGACAGGATTGCCTGGTGGGAAAGCTATGCCGCTCGCAACGGCGCCAGCCTCGACAATAATCCATCACCCGGCAACAAGGCGGGCGGGCTAACGACCATTTTCGAAAAGTCGTTGGGCGCGATCGCAAAGGCGGGCAGTTCGCCGCTGGTCGACATACTGCTCTATGGGGAGCCGCGGCGGACGCATGGCCTGAGTTTCATGGACTCGCCAGGCTATGACCCCTGTTCGGCGACCGGCCAGATCGCGTCAGGCGCTAATGTCCTTGCATTCACGACCGGGCGCGGGTCGGTGTTCGGGTCACAGCCTGCGCCTTGTCTGAAACTGGCCTCCAATGCCGCGCTCGCCAAAAAGATGGCGGACGACATCGACATGGATTGTTCGCCTGTTCTCGACGGCATGTCGCTCGAGGACGCAGGTGCGTTGATCTACGACCGCATCCTCTCCACCGCGTCCGGCGCACCGACCCGTTCGGAAATAATCGGCGTCGGCGACTTCGAATTCGTGCCCTGGCAACTGGGGGCGTGGATGTAATTGCATATCGCGACGCGATGATAGGGACTGGCTTTGGCGCCGCTCGCTGCCGTCCCGCTATCGATAATGGCCCATCGTGACCTTGAGGACCTGGGGCCGATCCGTAAGGTTCAGGCCATAGTCGGTCTGGTCGCCATTCCATATCCGCGTCATTTTCCATGTCCCTTGTTCGAACCGGCCTTCCTCGACACGCAGCATGATGCCGTTAGGCGGAGAGTCGGGCGCGGGTTCGAACGTGACACGCGCATGATCGCCGACCAGCAGAAATTCGTCGGCGGCTAATTGGATCAGGGCAAAACCGCCAACCGGCTCAGCGGCGGCAGCCGGCGGTTCGGCCGCGAACATTTCCCATTCCTTCATACCGAACTGCCACTGGCCCCATTCTCCAGTGATTTTCCAGTTGCCCATGATGGTAGACACGGGCGATCCGTCATCGGGCTTGGCGCTACCCCAGGTGGGATGGGCATAGGAAAGACGTGCCCAGTCCCGCATGATTGACCCTATCATTGCATAGGGCAGCGCGAATGCGCCGATCACCTTTTCGTCCAGCGCCTTGGCGCCCAGCGGGTAATTAAAATAGCCGCTGCGATCCATGCCGAAAGGCGCAAAGCCGATCGCCCCTCGCCCGATCGCCTCGTAAAAATACCGCGCGAACAGAAGGGAATTGCCGATTTCCGGCACCATCAGCGCATTGTCAGGCCGCGCATATTTATCGAGATATTGGACGACGTTGGCGCTTTTGCCGTCATAGATGTCCGGTGCCTGAAAATCGATGGATGGGGCAGCGGCTTTCCAAATGTCGAGCACGTCCTGCTGCGGCCCGCCGCTGGCAACGCCGGCAGGGTCGGGAACGTTTGACGGCCCTGCCAATGATGCATTGACATACATGGGAAGTGGCTTCACCGCTTTTCCTGCTCGCGCGATGGCCTCTACATAGGCTGCAACATACCATGTGTTGAATGCCCGGTCTGCCTGGTCTCCAAAAGCCTGCGCCCACGTGCCCTGCTTACCCGTTGCACGCGACAAGGGTCCCGGAATTGAATGGGCGAACAGACGATCGCCTTCCGGGCCATAGTCCCGCGGGACACGATAGCTGCCGGTTTCATTTTCAACCTGCACCATGATGACGCTGTTCTGCGCATCGTGATCGCGCAGATATTCCATGAGCTTGACGAAAGCCTTTCGGTCGGCCGCCAGCGTTTGCCCGCCATGGGGGCTCAGCACATCATGGTCTTTGCCCTCTTTCGTCTTCATGCGCGGAAAACGCTTGCTGTCTAACTTCACCCAGTCTGGGGTATAGCTGTAGCCAGTGTTTTTCCAGGTTCCGAACCAGAGTAATATCAACCGCTTATCATGCTCCCTTGCCTGCTTCAGCAGCGTCTCGAGATAGGAAAAGTCGAACCGCCCTTCGACAGGCTCGACCTGTTGCCATGCAACCGGAATCTCCAGCGTATTGGCGTGGATTTCTTCCAGCACCGGCCAGACGGTATCCAGCATGGCAGGATAGTTGACGGCGTTATTGGCCTGAGCACCCAGTATCAGAAATGGCGCATTATCGACCATCAGGGCATGCCTGCCGTCCCGGTGTTCCAGCCGCGGTACTGAGGTCACTCCATCCGCCGGCTGTGCAGCCGCAGCGCAGAAAATGAGGAGCACCATGACAGCACGGCCAAATGCACGATGCATCACTCTGTCCCTCTGCGGCTTATCCGGTGCAGTAATCAGCATGGTTTCAAATGTGATCAACGCTTCGGCACTATAGCCTGTTTTTTAGTTCTGGGGCGTCTGCGTGGCGTACAGCGCGTGGTGTGTGAGGATGTAGAGCGTCCTGCCATCCTTGCCCCCAAAGACCAGTTGCAACGGGCGTTCGGGCACGTCGATCCGGCCAATCTCCTCGCCGTCGGGCGCGTAGACGAAAACCTGTCCATTGGCGACATAGACGCGCCCCTGCGCATCGGTCGCCACCCCTTCCCCGCCACGGTTCGCAAAGAGCTTGAGATCGGTCAGCGTGCCCCCGGCCCCCACTAGCCCGCTATAGGAGCGGTTCTCTGATCCATTGGTGACGAACACCCTCTCCCCCGGGCGCGCCTGAACGAAGCCATAGGTGTCGAGCGCATCGGAAAAGCGCCGACCGCGATGGTCCGTTGGTCCTTGTGAGAAAACCCGCCATGCGGGAAGCGCGACGGACCCATCGGGCGAGACATATTGCTGCGTCTTGGGCTTGGCCATGTCGCGCGCGAACATCTCTTCCAGGGTGGTGAAACGATAAGTGGCGGGATCAATCTGATCGCGAAATTCGCCGTTGTTCCACCAATTGACGGGCATGGTGACAATCGCGTCCTTGCCCCGCGAGACAGGCGTCGGCGCGATGACGGTCATCTGCGTGTCTGGCGTGCCGGGCTTGAAGCTGTAGACTGTGCCATTTCGCCCTTGCGACGAGAGCACGAGCAGATTGCCGGATTTGTCGATCGTCAGATTGACTGGATCGAGCGCGGCGTCGCGGATGATCTCTAACCGCCCCGCGTCGGACCAGCGCCAGATGCGCTGGAACTGACGATCGATGAAGTAGAGCCTACCATCGGCATCGACCGCGCCGCCGCCGATGGAATGAAAGTCATCGGCCAGTTTCTCGACCGCAGCGCCAAAGCGGGACGGCTCGGCGGCAGCAGACGCACCCGTCACATCCAGCACGGCAAATTCGCGCTCCCGCACGTCGATGCCGTGGGTCACGTCCTGAATCGCGTTGGAATAGGGAAATTTGGTAACGCGCAGGAATGTGGCACAGCCATTTTCGTCACAGGTGCCAAGGCCGCTTTCGCCGTTCACATGCACATTGCGGAATCGGATGTCGCGCGCATTGTACAAGGTAACGGCCGCAGGCGCGGCCTTGCGCGTTCGGGTGACGCGATAGCCGTGAAAATTGGCGACAAGGATATTGTCGGAATCGCGAATTTCCAACGCGGTGGCGTCACCGCTTTCACCCCCCTCGCCTTCGGTCTGCGGGGCCAGCAATTCCCAGTTGGACACCCGATTCAGCGTGATTTCGCTGCGAACATGATGTTCGACAGACGCCTGGATGATGCGTCCGGGTGTTTTTGTATCGGAAATCAGGATGCCGGGATGCGCGAAGGTGCTGGGGCTCCAAATATTGGCGAAGGTGCCACCGCCACCCTGCGTCACCCACAGGCTGGCATATTGCCCGTCCCAGCGCCGCGCCGCGTCCGGGTCGCCCGTGGCGTTATTGTTGTAGGGATTGACGCGCGTGCCATCGAACAGGTTGGTGCCATGCCCGCCCTGGAATTTGACATCATTGACCATCGACTTCTCGCCGGCCTTCCACAGCAGGGCGGTCGCCCGCTGATTGGCGCCATTGCTGTTGATGCCGATGCCCTGGACGATGGCATCGCCGCCCTGCGCGCTTTCGATGACAGCCTTGGGCGCGCCAACGCCCTGGAACCCCGGCGATCCGTCCGGCAGGACGATCTGCGTCAGACTGGGGTGCAGGCCGACCAGCACCGTATTAGGGCGCAGGCGCAATGTATCACTGACGCGATAGAAGCCGGCGGGCAGGTAAACAACACGGTGCGTGTCGATCGCCCTTTGCAATGCGGCGGTGTCATCCGTCCGGTCGTCCCCCTTGGCGCCCAGTGCACTCACGCTGACCCAGTCCCTGACCGGGGGCAGCGTGCGGATCGCGGCGTCGGCCGCTTCTGGCAGGGCGGCGAGCGCTACCGCCTTCATGGCCGTTTCATAGCTGCCCATGCGCCCGGCGGCCGGCAGCGTCAGTCCGTAGGTGAAACTGTCGACCTTGTAGGTCGCACCGGACCCCTGTTGCGTTCGGCCGCTTTCGCGGAAACGGGCAAACACCGGCATGTTGGCAGCCACGACATTCTGGAAGCCGACCTGAGTGTAGACATTATTTTCGTTGGAAATGATGACCCCGGCCCTGGAGACATTTTCAAAGCGCATGTCCTGGCCCCACAGCCAATCGCCGTAGCCTTCGTCGATTTCAATGCCGACCGGCGTGTCGCGGATCGACACGTTCACCATGGTCAGTCCAGCCTCGTGCTCGCGAATGGCGGCATCGCGTTGGCCCTCAAAGCTTGAATCGACCAGGGCAAAAGGCCAGGCTGGAGAGGTCTTTTCCGCCAATATGCCATAGCGGCCGCCATAAAAATGCAGGTCTTCCGCTTCATTGGCGACATCATAGAGGCCGGCGAGGCCCGATCCGATGTGGAAATCGACATGGGAGACGAAACTATGCTGTGCCGAATGAAAACGGATCGCGGTGGCGGCTGGATTGCCGTCCAATATGCGAAAATCGATATTGGCGAGCGCTGAATAGAAAGTGCCGGGATTGGCGTCGGCGATATCCTTGTTGAACGGAACGCTGCCTGCCGGCGGAAACGCCGCTGGTGGCGTGCCCTTGTCGGTCTGGCGCTGGCTGCCGGTAAACATCAGCATATGGGCGACCCCACGCTGGAATCCTGGCGTATTCGCGCCAAGGAGGATGATCGGCCGTTGCGCGCCAATGCCGAAAATTCGCACGCCGGGATACAGGAATAATGTTTGGCTGATGCGATAGGTGCCGGCGGGCAGGAAAACGATACCGCCCCCGGCAGTCGCGGCTTGGTCGATCGCTTGCTGGATTGCGGCGCTGTCGTCGGTACGACCGTCGCCTACGCCCTTCACTGTGACGGCGCGGGGTTCATCCGGGGCCGTCATGTAAACGGATGGCGACGCCAGCGCCGGCTGCGCGCCCGCCAGGCACAACAGCATGGATGCGCAAGCTCCACTCAATCCGTATTTCATGCAACGCTCTCCACTGGGAAAAATATGTCCCGGCCGTGCAGGGCCGGGACAGGTGGGTGGGGACTGGGAATATCAGATCAGAAGTTGAAGCGCACACCCGCACGATAGATGCGGCCCAATGTGTCATAGATCGCCGGGTTGATGTCCAGACCGGTGTTGGTCTGCGGCGATGCGACGGGATCTTTATCGAACAGATTGTCGACCTTGCCGTAGATCGATACCTGATCGGTGATCTTGTAGGTCGCGCCCACGTCCATGTAGAAGGCGCCCTTCATCTTGTTATAGTTGATCGTCGGGTGGTTGCCGGTCGACACGGGGCAACTGGACTGACAGACGACATATTGGTTGCCAAAAGTGCCGTCGCTGAACCAGCGTTCCTGCACCGTCAGCGTCAGCTTGCCGGTGTCGTAGGTCTGGACGGCCAGCCATTTCCAATCCGGGGTGGCGCCATTATTGGCCCCGGCCTGATCGACTGGATCGACCCCGGCGATGCCCGCATCGACGATGAACTTGCGGATGTGGGTGCCCAGCGCGCGAACGGTGAAAGTGCCGGGCAGGCCGAACGGCTGTTGCCACTGGTAGCTTGCCTCTATGTCAAAGCCACTGGTCTTCCAGGAAGCCAGGTTGAACGGCTGGACGTTAACGAAATTCTGCTGCTGGTTCGCATTGTCGAGGCTGAATCCCCCGCAGAAGGCTTGATTGCCTTCAAAGCAGAATTGCACGATCTGCTGCGCGGAAAGGCTGGACACGACGCCGTTCAGCTTGATGTTGTAATAGTCGAAGGACAGGCTCAGGCCAGGCGCCCAGGACGGCCGGGCAAGGACGATGCCGACTTCGGTGTTGCGCGCAATCTCCGGCTTGAGGTTCGGATTGCCGATCGTGTTCTGGAAGGTCGATACGGCGACGTTGCGGAACGGGTCGTTGAAGTTGGGCAGCGTCGTCACGGTCGGCGCGGCAAACAGTTCCGACAGGTTCGGCGCCCGCACGTCGCGCGATGTGACGGCGCGCAGGCGAATGCCGTCCAGCGGCGTGTCCCATGTGCCGCCGACCTTCCACGCCCAGACCGTGCCGGACGTGCTGTAGTGGGTGCCGCGGCCCGCCGCATTCAGGTTCGCGCGGCCCGCCCCCTGGCTGTCGAACAGCGGGAGATTGATTTCCAGGAAGCCTTCATAAACTTCATATTTGCCGCGGCCATTTTTGTAATTGCCCGCCGCCCAGTTGCTGCCGAGTTCCGAATTGAGCAGCGGATCGGCCGGATAATTTTCATCATTAGGGCTGAGCGGCGACACGCCCGCCCCATAGGGATCGGCGTTGACGCGATAGAATTCGCGCCGATATTCAGCACCGAACGCGACTGCGAGCGGGCCTGCCCATAGCTCGACCGGTTCGCCCGAAAAGTTGGCGCTGACCACGTCCTGCGTCAATTTGGTGTGCTGGAACGGGCCATTTTCATGCGGCGCGACATAAGCCAGCGCTGACGCGGAAGGTGTGAAGTTGCCGAAGATGTTCATCGGCACACAGCCATTGGCGCGGGCGACCGGATCACGGCACACGACTGCGCCGTTCAGGTTAATGGCATCGGCCGCTGCGACATAGCGATTTTGCAGGACGATATCGCGGACGCGAATGTCGGAAATGGTGATACCATGTTCATAATAGGCGTCGTAATTCCAGTCAGTCCCGCCCAAACCGAACTGTCCCTTGAGGCCGCCGACGAAGCGATATTGTTTGCGGTCAGTATAGACCTGCGGATCGGGCAGTTGCGCGTTTGAAGAGCCGAAACCGAAGCTGGTGATGCCTGCTGCCGCGCACTGGTCGCGGACCGTCTGCGGCAGGAAGGCATTGTCGCACTGGACGGTCAGGTTGGCGCGGCCATAGCCGGGGCTTGGCTGGTTGTTGGTCTTCACCTGCGCGATATTGACCGTCAGATAGGCTTCATTGTTGTCGGCAAAGTCATAGCCGAGGCGCGTATAGCCGTTGATCCGCTCCAGCGATGACTTGAGCGATGCGCCAGAACCTGGCGCGCCCGAAAGGTCGCCGCCCTGACAGAAGCTGTTGCCCTGAAAACAATTGCTAACCCGACCGTTGCCGAGTGGCTGGCCATTCGATCCATATTGGAAATTATAGGGCGTGCCGTTGGCATCGAAGGCAATGCCCTGGAGCGGGCCATTGTTGATCAGGCCATAGCGAGCATATTGGTATGGCTGCGCATAGTCGCCATAGACATATTGTGGCAGGCCATTGTTGGTCTGCCCCGTATTGAACAGCGTCGTTGCGCGATACCAGTCGCGGCTGCCGGCAAGGTCGGTGCCGAAATCTCCTGCGTCCACGCCGCCTTCATGGTCATATTCGCCACTGACGACGAAATGCAGCCGTCCATCCATCGCCGATGTACCATAGGCCGCCTGGACCAGCGCGGTTTCATCGTCGCCATATTTGGTGATGCTGCCCAGGATGTTGCCCTTGAACCCTTCAAATCGGGTGTCGGTGATGAAGTTGACAACACCGCCAACCGCGTCCGACCCATAGGAAGCCGATGCGCCGCCCGTCACCACGTCCACGCGCTTGACAAGCAATTGCGGGAACATCGAAATGTCGGGAACGCCGGTCACGTTCGCGCCGACGACACGCTGCCCATCCAGCAGGGTGAGGGTGCGGATGGTCCCCAGTCCGCGAAGGGAGAAGGAGCTGAGGCCTTGCTGGCCGCTCGACGTGCTGAACGTACCGGTGGCGGCGCCCGTCGATCCCTGAAGCGACGGCAACTGTGCGATCGTGTTGAACACATTGGGCTGCGCGTTATTGGCGATCTGCTCCTCGCCGATCACGGTTGTAGGCGTGGGCGCGGTGAAGCCGCTCGTCGTGATACGCGATCCGGTGACTACGATATCCGCCGCTCTCTGCTCGGACGTGGTTTCAGCTTCGTCCTGGGGAGCGACGTCGGCGACGGCCTGTGCGTGCGCCAGGCTCGACAAAGCCATGAACGTTACCGCTACCAGACTTGCGCCCATGCGATGGCGACTGATGGACTTCCTCACCTTCCTTGATCCTTCCCTCTGTCAGCCGCCCTCCCAGGGTCGGCCTCGCCTTGTGCGGCGATTATCGGTGTTCCTATCGCAGCTGCGGTTCCAGGGCACTTACGACATAGGTCGTAGACGCCCCGAAAGCGCCTGATTTCATGGCTTTGCCGCGTACAGCGCGTGATGCGTCAGGATGAAAAGCGTTCGCTTGTCCGGGCCGCCGAACAGGATCTGAAGTGGACGATCGGGCACATCGATCCGACCCATCTGCGCGCCGTCGGGACCGTAGACAAAAATCTGTCCATTGGCGACAAAGATGCGCCCCTGTCCGTCCACCGCAACGCTTTCCCCGCCGCGATTGGCGAAGGGCTTGAGGTCCACAAGCGCCCCACCCTTTCCGATCGCCCCGCTATAGGTGACATTTTCGGATGCGTTCGTCACGAATATCCGCTCACCCATTTTCCCACTGACAAAGCCGTTCGCATTGAGCCCGTCGGACCAGCGCCAACCGGTGTGATCGATCGGCCCTTGCTGCCACACGCGAAAAGCCGGCAGCGCCAGGCTGCCGTCTGGGGACACATATTCCTGTGCCTTGGGCGTGCTGACGTCGCGCGCGAACATTTCGGCCAAAGTCGTGAACTCGTAGCTTTTGTGATCGAGCTGATCGCGAAATTCGCCATTATTCCACCAGTTGACTGGCAGCAGCGTGCGCTTCCGGGCGGCAGCCCGAACCGGGGTCGGCTGGATGAGCGTCAGCTGGTCGAGCGGCCCTTCGGGATCTATCGAATAGACTCCGGTCTTAGGACCGAGCGAAGAGAGCACGAGCAGGTGGTCCGATGCGTCCACCGCCAGATTGACCGGATCGAGCGCCTGGTCACGGACGATCTCCAGTCCCTTCGCCTCGCTCCAGCGGTGGATGCGCTGGAACCGCCGGTCGATGAAATAGAGCGCGCCCTTGGTGTCCACCGAGGCCCCGGAAATGGACCAGAAGCCATCTTCCAGCTTCTCGACCGGCGCCATGCTCGCAGTAGGTGTCGGAATCGTCCGGCCGGCCGCGCCGATGTCGAGCTTGGCGAACTCCCGCTCCCGCACGAACAATTTACGAGACACATCCTCGATTGCGTTGTCGAACGGATATTTGCTCGCACGCAGGAACGTTCCGCACCCTTCATCGTCGCAGGTCGCATAGCCGCTTTCGGCATTCACATGGACATTGCGGAAACGAATGTCGCTGGAGTTATACAGCTTCACCGCGCTCTGTTCAGGCGCATAGGTGCGGGTGACGCGATAGCCGTGATAATTGGCGAACAGCAGATTTTTCGAATTGCGGATGTCGAGCGAAACGGCATCCGGCCCATCGCCCACTTCCTGCTCGGTCTGGGGCGCCAGAAATTCCCAGTTCTGCACATTGTCGAGCACGAACTCATTGCGGGCATGATGTTCGACCGACATTTCATAGACATGACCGGGCGTGCTGGTATCGCTGATGTAGAAGCCGGCCTGGGCAAAGCTGTTGGGGCTCCAGACGTCTGCAAATGTTCCCCCGCCCCCATCCGTTACCCAGATGCTGGGATATTGCGCATCCAGCCGATGGTCTGTCACGGGGTCGCCGGTATGCACCGTCAATGATCCCAGCATCCTGCCATCGGCGGTGGGAGTGCCGCCCCCGCCCATGATCTTGACGTCCTCTACCAGGCTTTTTTCGCCCGACCGCCACAAAAGGGCCGACGCACGCGGATTGACCCGGCCCGTGAACAACCCCAGGCCCGACAGGATATTGTCCCCGCCCTTGCGGCTCTCCAGAATCGGCAGCACCGACCCCAGCCCGGCATGACGCGGATTTTCGTCGGGAATATAGAGTTGAGTGATGGCAGGGTGCAGGCCAATCAAAATACTGTCCGGCCGCAGCGTCAGCCTGTCCGTGACCTTGTAGAAGCCGGTCGGAAAATAAAGGATCGGATGGGCATTGATCGCCTTTTGTATAGCGGCGGTATCGTCCGCCTTGCCGTCGCCTACGATCCCCAACGTGCGGACATTGACCCAGTCCTGCATCGGCGGCAGGTCGCGAATGGCAGGCGCGCGCCGCGCCGGCAGGGCGGGCAACGCCTCGATCTCGGCATCGGTGCGATATTCGCCGACATGACCCAGATCCGGCACCATCAAGCCATAGGAAAAGGATGCGACCTTATAGGCATCGCCCTTGCCATCGACCGTGGGCCCGCTCTGGCGGAAGCGCGCGAAGACCGGGCTGTTCTTGGCCAGCGCATTTTCGAAACCGATCTGGGTGAAAACATTGTTTTCATTTGAGATGACCACGCCTGCTTGGCTGACATTTTCGAACCGGACATCCTTGCCCCACAGGCTATCACCATAGCCCCGGTCGATCTCGATCCCCACTGGCGTGTTGCGGATGGCGACATTGACCATGGTCAGGTCGACCTCATGCTCGCGGATCGCAGCGTCGCGCTGGCCATCAAAGGTCGAATCGATCAGGGTAAATTGCCAGGCAGGGGAGGTCTTTTCCGTCACGATGCCGTAGCGGCCGCCCTGGAAATGGACATTCTCTATGATGTTGCCGGCCTGATAGACGCCGGCAAATCCATCGCCCAGGCGAAATTCCATATGGCTGAGGAAGGCGTGCTGCGCCATGTGGAAGCGCACCCCGGCCGCCGCAGGATTACCCGCGCCAATCTCTATATCGACATTGCTCATCGCCGAATAGAAAGTGCCGGAATTGGCATCGCGCACGACCTTGTCGCGCGGAACGATGGTGGGCACCGGCACGGGCACGTCGCCGACGCGATATTGATCGCCGCCGCCAAACACGATCATCGTCGACACACCCTGTTGGAAACCGGGAGTTCTGGCCCCCAGCAGGATGACGGGCCGCGTCGGCCCCACGCCATAGATGCGCACGCCTGGCGGCACGATGAGCGTGCGGGTGATGCGATAGGTGCCCGAAGGCAGGAAGACCATGCCGTGGCCGGTCTTGTCACGCGCGCTGTCGAGCGCTTGCTGGATCGCGTCGCTGTCATCCGCCCGACCGTCGCCCTTGCCCGCGACGGTGACGGCGGTTGGCTCCTGGGGCGCGGTGGGAAAAACCGAAGGTTCGGCGGCATGTGTCGCGTTCACGCCTGCCATCGCGGTTGCGGTCAGCAGCGCCGCCATGATGTTGCGTCGGATCATCATCGCCTCTCCCAAATATCGTTGCATCCAGGGATAAGGGCTAAAGGAGCATGGCGGCTGGGGCACTTGCGACAAAGGTCGTAGTTTTCAGGGGTTGGCCCCCAATCCTATAGCATGGTCGACCATGGCGATGCCTGTGCAGGGGTTGTCGCACCGATTGCGAGGACCTGCTTTGCCGCCCCTATCCGCCTCTGACACCGCCCCGCATTTTGCCGTCATCGTCATGGGGGTCAGCGGTTGTGGTAAATCCACGCTTGGATCGCTGCTGGGAACGGCTCTCGACGCCCCCTTTCTGGAAGGGGATGATTTTCACGCGCCCGAAGCGGTAGCCAAGATGCGGGCGGGCCAGGCGCTGACCGACGATGATCGCTGGCCCTGGCTGGATCGCATTGGTGTGGCCGCCAATGCCGCTATTACCGATCGGGGCCGAACGGTAATAGCCTGTTCCGCGTTGCGCGCGGCTTACAGGGCTCGGCTGCGCGCCGCCATTGCAGCGCCAGTGCGGTTCATCCTGCTGGAAAATAGCCGCGAACGCCTGCTTGCGCGACTGGCGGCCAGGGCGGACCATTATATGCCGACTAGCCTGCTCGACAGCCAGCTGGCTACGCTGGAGCGCCCCGACGAGGACGAGGGCGCCATGATCCTGACGACGGATGCCGACCCGTGCGCCCTGCGCGATGCTGCGCTGCGCTGGCTGCGCTGAGTCGTCGCGGCGTCAGGGCATCAGCCTCCGGCGCCCCTCCCATAAATGCCAGCGCATCGCCAGCGCCGCACCCTCGGGGTCTTGCGCCCGGATGGCGGCGACGATCACTTCATGTTCGCGCAGCATTGTTTCGACGACTTCCGGGGGGCGGGACCGCGAAATGTCGACGCCCGCGCGCATGATCTTTTCCACATCGGGCCACAGCGCGTCGAACGCCTGAATGAAGGCGAGATTACCGGTCGCCGCCGCGATCCGCCGGTGCAGGTCCATGTCTTCGGCATGAGCCGGCTCACTGGACAGCAAAGCCTCGCGCAGCAACGCCATGCCTTCCTCCACATGCGCCATTTCCTGCGCGGTTCGGCGTGTTGCCGCCAGCCGGGCGGCCTCCGCCTCCAGCACAAAACGCACTTCATAACTGCCCAGCGTCGTGGACAATTCACTCATCGGCATGAAGGCCGCCAGCCGCTCGGAAGGCCGGCTCTTGACGAAGGACCCGGCGCCTCGCCGCGCCTCCGTGATGCCGTCTGACGCCAGCCGCACCAGCGCTTCGCGCACGATCGCGCGCGACACGCCAAAGGTTTCCGCGAGCTTCGCCTCCGATGGCAGCCGCGCGCCAACCTCCAGATTTTCCGACTTGATGATCTCGACGATGCCGGCATAGGCCTGATCGGATAACCGGATCTGGCTCATGACGTCGCTCGTCTCGCTGCGATGGCCATGGCGGCTTCGCTCCCTAAAATATGCTGCTCGCCAGCATTACCAGCAGCAGGCCGACCACCGCCACCACCGTTTCCATGATGGACCAGGTCTTGAACGTCCCTGCCATGTCGGTGCCGAGATAGCTTTTCACCAGCCAGAAGCCGGGATCGTTGACATGGCTGAAGAACAGCGATCCTGCGCCAATCGCCAGCACCATCCATTCGGGCTCCACGCCCGATGCGGCGACCAGCCCCTGCATCACGCCCGCCGTGGTGATCGTTGCCACCGTCGCCGATCCGGTCGCAAGGCGGATGCAGACCGATACGCCCCAGGCCAGCACCAGCGGCGAAATCGCGCCGCCGTCGGCCAATCTCACGAGAAGGTCGGACAGGCCGGCGGTAACCAGCACCTGCTTGAGCGCACCGCCCGCACCGATCGCCAAGATGATGCCGCCGGCCGGCGTCATGGCCTCGGTCCAGATCGCGCCCTGGATACGGCTTTCGGTGATGCGCCGGCCAAACAGCAAGGGCAAAGCGACGAGCGTGGCCACCAGCAACGCGACCACCGGGTCGCTGACCCAGGCAAGCCAGGCAAAATGAACCGCAACGGACGCTGGCATCAGCGCGACCGCCTGGCCCGCGGCGATCAGAACCACGGGCAGCAGCACGGCCGTCAGCGCCCGTCCCACCGATGGCGTGGGTACATCGGCGCGGACCGGGTCCAACAGCGGGGGGCTAAGTTTCACCCCCGGCGCGGTGAAGCGCGCCAATAATGGTCCCGCGATGATCGCGGTCGGAATGCCAACCATTAGGCCGTACAGAAGCGTCAGGCCCAGATTGGCGCCCAGGGCATTGACCGCCAGCAATGGCCCCGGATGCGGAGGCACCAGTGCGTGGACAACGGACAGGCCCGACAGGGCGGGGAGCATCAGGCGCAGCTTAGCCGTATCGCCATTCTGTCCCGCTGGCAGTGCCGCCGCAGCCGACGCGACGATCGGCAGCAACAACACCAGGCCCGTCTCGAAAAACAGCGGCAGGCCGATGACGATGGCCGTGAGAAGGCTCGCCCAGGGCGCCCCGCGCGCGCCTGACAGCCGCAATGCCGCACGGGCAAGGCCGCCCGCCCCGTCGGACAATTGCAACATTGCTCCCAGCCCCAGGCCAAGCGCGACCACCAGTCCGGTGCCGCCAAGGATGGCGCCCGCGCCCTTTTCGACCGCCTTGGCCGTTTCCTCCATCGGAAGTCCTGCCAGAAGGCCCACGGTAAATGCGCCGCAGAGCAATCCCACGAAGGGATGCAACCGCCCGCGTATAATCAGGATGATGGACAGTGCAATGCCGACGATGGCGGCAGCGATCAGGCGATAATCGGCGGGGGTCATGGGCGGCACTCCCTCAGGTCGTGAAAGCCGCGATCAAGCCGACGCAACGCTATCGTCATCCTCTCCCCCCATGTTGTCGCTATCCTGAGACTCGCTGCAAATCTGGAACTTGCCTCTGAATCTGTTAGACAGGTTTAGTCCATTTCAAGCCGATATCCAGACAAAATATGGTAATATGCAATATTTATGCTTGAACCTGTATGACTAGTCCTCATAAGATACCGCTAACGAGTCCTATTCAGAAGCTCATTGAAAATTTCCGGATCGGAACAGGGAGAGGGAAGATGCACGTCGCCTCGAATCCGCACGGCTATCGCGTTCAGGACAAGGGGCCGCCTGCGCCCGCGGCCCTGGCTCCGCCACGGCTCACCCCAACCCAGATGAAGGTCATGCGCTGTGTCTATTCCGGCCTGCTCAACAAGCAGATCGCCTATGAATTGGGCATGGCCGAAGCGACGGTAAAGGTGCATATGACCGCCCTCATGCGCAAGCTCAACGTGCGTAACCGCACCCAGGTAGCGATTGTCGCCAGTTCGCTCGCCTGGCTGCCGGACGCATCAGAACGGCCCGCTGACCACGTCTCGGACTGAACGCGAAGGCCACTATTCGCTGCTCGAAAGGGGCACGCGCGACGCCAGGGGAGGATGGGTTATGGACGGATCGCGACGGTCGATACTGAAAACTGTCGGCGCAGGGCTCGCGCTCTCCGGCCTTGGCGCCACGCGCGTCCGCGCAGCGCAGCGACCGATCGGCTATGCCATTGTCGGGCTTGGTTCTTATGCGACACGGCAGATCATGCCCAATTTTGCCGGCTGCGACCATGCCCGACTTGTGGCGCTGGTCAGCGGCACGCCCGAAAAATTGCAACGCTATGGCGAGCAATATAATATCCCTGCGACGCACCGTTACAGCTACGCCGACTATGATCGCATCCGGAACAATCCAGACATCGACGTGGTCTATGTCGTGCTGCCCAACAGTATGCACGCCGAATATAGCATCCGTGCGGCGCAGGCCGGAAAGCATGTCATGTGCGAAAAGCCCATGGCCATGTCGGTCGCCGAATGTCAGGCGATGATCGGCGCCAGCCGCAAGGCGGGCAAGCTGTTGATGATCGGATATCGGTCACGGTTCGAGCCCTATAACCGTTTGGCTATTGATCTGGCGCGGCGCGGTCATGTGGGGCCGACGCGCATCATCACTTCCGAACATGGGTTCCCGATAAAGCCTAATCAGTGGCGGCTCGATCGGCCCTTGTCGGGTGGCGGATCGCTCATGGACATCGGCATATATAGTCTCAACGCGACGCGATATCTGAGCGGCGAAGAGCCGGTTTCGGTCAGCGCGATCGAGGCGACTGATCGATCCGATCCGCGTTTTCGCACCGTGGAAGACAGGATCAGTTTTCTGCTGCGCTTCCCTTCGGGGATCGAGGCGACCTGCGTGTCCAGCTACAGTTCGGCGCATAATGCCTATCGCGTGATTGGTACCCAGGGCTGGATCGATATGGAACCGGCGACCCCTTATGAAGGCCATGCCATGCGTATCAGGAAGGACGGCGTGGTCAGCCCGCGCGTGCTGCCAGCACCGTCTAAAAATCAGTTCGCCGGCCAGCTTGATCATCTTGCGGATTGCATCATGAACGGAACGACCCCGATCGTGCCGGGTGAGGAAGGCCTGGCCGACCTGCGCGTCATCGAAGCCATCTATCGCTCGGCCGCAGAGGGGCGCACCATCGCCATGACTGCATGATAGGCCGTCGGACATTCGTCACGGCTCTGGCGATGCTGCCACTGGCGCATACGCTGGCACGCGCGGCGGACGATGCCACAACGCCCGGAATCGACCGGTTGGATCCCGCACTGGATCGCATCCTCGCGCCGGACGCGCGGGTCGACATCATTGCACGGGGCTATCGCTGGGCTGAAGGCCCGGCCTGGGTCTCTCAGGGCAACTATCTGCTGTTCAACGATCCGCCCTCCAATATACTATATCGTTGGACCAGGGCGCAGGGCGTGACGCCCTTTCTATCCCCGTCAGGTTTGCAGACATCCGTACCGGAAGGAATAAGGGAACCGGGTCTCAACGGCATTGCGATCACGGCTAGCGGCATGCTGGTGGGCGCGGACAGCGGTACGCGCGCAATCGTTCAGATCGACCTGCGCACCCGGCAGCGCAGGATTTTGGCGGATCGTTATGAGGGGAAGCGGTTCAACAGCCCCAACGACCTGTGCGTCGCGCCGTCCGGGGCGATCTATTTCACGGATCCGCCCTATGGATTGGCGCAGGCGGATGATTCGCCGTTGCGCGAACTGGATTTATGCGGGCTTTACCGACTTGATCCGGACGGCAGTGTCACTTTGCTCGATCGCAGCCATCGGCGTCCCAATGGCGTCGGCCTTTCGCCTGACGGAACCACCCTTTATCTCGCATTGTCCGATGAAAAGCGCCCTGTGCTGCTGGCCTATCCGCTCGACGCAAAAGGACAGACAGGCACGCCTCGCCTGTTCCTGGATATGCATGCCGAGCTTGCCACCGGCGATCCGGGACTGCCCGACGGCATGGACGTTGGGCCCCACGGCCATGTCTTTGCCACCGGCCCGGGCGGCGTGCATGTTTGCGCGCCTGATGGCCAGCGGCTTGGCATCATCCGCACTGGCAAGGCAATCGCCAATTGCTGCATCGGGGAAATGGGCCGGACGCTATTCCTCACCTCCTCCGACATGCTGGCGATGGTGCCTTTGCGCACAAGCTGAACGGGTTCGACTGCATTCACGCCCAAGGCTCGACAGCTGGTACTGATAGCGCTATCAGTTCTACAATTCGGCGGCTTTCCATACGGGGGCACGGCAAGCAGGGGAGAGAATGTCAATGCGCCATCGCAGGAAAGCCATGTTCGGAGCGCTGTTGCTGGGGGTTTCGAGCGCACTCAATGCCGCCCCTGCCCGGTTCGATATGTTTCGCTACAGCGGACAGGCGGATGAACGCGTTGCACCGCAGGCCGGGGAATTCCGCAATCCCATCCTGGCCGGCTATTATCCTGATCCCTCGGTAACCCGCGTTGGCGATGACTATTATCTCGTCAACAGTTCTTTCGCGCATTTTCCCGGCCTTCCGGTTTTCAGGTCGAAAGACCTTGTGCACTGGACCCAGATCGCCAACGCGATCGCCCGCCC
This sequence comes from Sphingomonas sp. SKA58, assembly GCF_000153545.1. Lineage (NCBI taxonomy): Bacteria > Pseudomonadati > Pseudomonadota > Alphaproteobacteria > Sphingomonadales > Sphingomonadaceae > Sphingomonas > Sphingomonas sp. SKA58. The sequence goes on along the minus strand of NZ_CH959308.1, from coordinate 244,336 downwards.
CGGTCAGCTCGATTTTACCGGCCGGCGCATTTCGCAGGCCGTCTTCGCGCCTGACATCAGCTGGCATGACGGCCGTTTCTACATCGTCAACACCTGCGTTGAATGCGGCGGCAACTTCGTCATCACCGCTGACGATCCTGCCGGGCCATGGTCAGATCCTGTCTGGCTCCCCTTCGAAGGCATTGACCCATCCATTTATTGGGAGGGGGATAAGGCCTATATCGTCAATAATCGCGCGCCCGACGAACCACCTCGCTATGACGGGCATCGCGCCATCTGGATTCAGGAATATGACTGGCGCGCGGGCAAAATGGTGGGCGAGAGCGCCCAGTTGATCAACGGTGGGGTCGATATCAGCAAGAAGCCGGTGTGGATCGAAGGCCCGCATATTTTCCGCAAGGATGGCTATTATTATCTGACCGCAGCGGAAGGCGGCACCAGCGTCAATCATTCGCAGGTCGTCTTGCGCGCCAAGTCGCTGCGCGGGCCTTATGTGCCATATGAGGGCAACCCCATCCTGACGCAACGCGATCTGAATCCCGCGCGGCCCGACCCCATCGGGTCGGCCGGGCATGCCACATTGGTGCAAACGCAAAAGGGCGACTGGTGGGCCACCTTTCTGGCGGTCCGGCCCTATGCGGATGATTTTTACAATATCGGGCGGGAAACATTCCTATTGCCGGTGACGTGGAAGGACGGTTGGCCGGTCATTCTCCCAAAGGGGCAGGTCATTCCACGGACGCTCAGAGCCCCTAACCTTGCCCGGCAACCCGCGCCGGCGCTGCCGACCAGCGGCGATATCACCTATACCGAAACATTCGACGGCCCCGCGCTGCCGATGCAGTGGATCGGCATTCGCACGCCCAAACAGCCATTCTATCGCCTGACCAATGGCATGCTGGAACTTGATAGCGGCGCGCCGCTCGGAAATCTCGATGGCGTGCCGGCGTTCATCGGGCGACGGCAACAACATGCAAATGCCACCTTTTCCACGACCCTGCGCTATGTCCCGGAACGGGATGGCGACCGCGCAGGTCTGGCGGCGGTGCAAAGTGACCGCAGCCACGTCTTTTTCGGCCTGACCCAGATTGCAGGGCGTCCGGTGGTGGCGCTTTATACGCGCGATGCGGCGGACGCCGATATGTTGGTAAAGTCCGCCCCTGTCGCCACCAATGGTCCAATCACCCTCACCATCCGCATGACCGGCGGAACGATGGGATTCGACTACAGCGTCGGTGGCCATGTCCAGACGCTGGCCGACAATATCGACGCGACGCTGCTCAGCACCCAAAAGGCCGGCGGCTTTGTCGGCACGGTGGTCGGGCCTTATCACTATACGCCCGCGTCATGAGCAGCCGAACATGGTTTCGCCTCGGCGCGCTGCTGCTTTTGGCCGGATTCGCTGTCCCGCTGGCTGCGCAGGTCTGGCGATCGGACCAGGGCGACGGCACCTATCGCAATCCGGTACTCTACGCTGACTATCCCGATCCCGACATCATCCGCGTTGGCGAGGATTTCTATTTCGTATCCACCACCTTCGCCAATGCACCCGGCGTGACCATTCTTCATTCGAAGGATTTGGTGAATTGGCGGATCGCAGGCCATGTCGTCGATCGGCTTGATGGCGACCCGCGCTATGATCTGACCCAGGGCGATGCGTACCGCCGTGGCTTTTATGCCGCCAGCTTGCGATACCATAACGGACTCTTTTACGTCGCCGTGACGCCCGTCGGTCACAAGACGCGCATCTATCGCGCAAGGACGATCGCAGGTCCCTGGACTTACAGTGAACTGGATCGCGAGGCTTTCGATCCTGCCTTGTTCATCGACGATGATGGCACCGCCTATCTCGGCACCTCAATCGGCAGCGACGGCACCGTCACGCTCCTGACATTGAACAAGGATCTGACCGCCGTCACCGCCGCACGGAAAGCCTATTACAACAAAGGCGCGGAAGGATCGAAGATCATCCGTCGCGATGGCTATTATTATCTGTTCAACGCCATCCCGGGCAAGCTGGCGATGACCGTGTCGCGCGCGCGCAGCCTATGGGGTCCATGGGAGACGAAGCCGTCCATCGACGACAAGAGCGGCGGCCATCAAGGCGCTATCGTCGATATGCCGGACGGCAGCTGGTATGGTTTCGTCATGGTCGATGCTGGTGCGATCGGCCGGATGACCAATATCAGCCCGATTTTCTGGAAGGATGGCTGGCCCTGGTGGGGGACGCCCGACCGACCCGATTTCGTTCCCGACCGATCGCCCAAGCCGATCAGGGGGCAAGGTTTTGCCGAGCCGCCCTCGTCCGACGATTTTTCGAACCCGGTATTGGGATCGCAATGGCAATGGAATCATAATCCAGATGACAGCAAATGGTCGTTGACGCAGCGGCCCGGCTTTCTGCGGCTTCACGCCACGCGGGCCGACGGCATCTGGACAGCGCGCAATACGCTGACGCAAAAGGCGCAGGGACCGCTCATGCGTGCGATTGCAAAGGTTGATGTGCAAGGCCTCCAGCCGGGCGATCTTTGCGGTTTTGGCAGTTTCGGCAAATATAGCGCGCAACTGTCGGTGGCGGCAGCCGCCGTCGGGCATCGCAGCGTGCGGATGCAGGTCACGGACAGCACGCAGGACGGGCCGCAGACCGAGGTGCGCGTGCCCTCGCTCGCGATCGATGCGCCCACCATGTGGCTGCGCGTCGACCTCGATTTCGAGACGGATCTGGGCCGCTTCGCCTACAGCATCGATAACCGGCAATGGCGTGATGTGGGCACCCCCTTCCCGCTCGCCTTCGATTGGCGCACGGGCACATTTCAGGGCCAGCAGATCGCTTTGTCCTGCTATAATTCCGGCCCGGATGGGGGCTATATGGACATCGACAGCGTCACCGTCTCGCCCCTTGCCGGAACTGTCCAGCCATGACTTCTCGCCCCGTCCCATACCAAGGACCCTGCATGACGCTGCTTCGCTCTGTCTTATCGCTCGCATTGCTGGCAGCAGGCACCGCGCTGTCTGCGCAAAGCCCCGACCCCCTTGCGCCAACCGCGCGATGGACCGCCTATCAAGGGGGCCGCGCGCAATTACCGCCGATGGGGTGGAACAGCTGGAATGCCTTTTTCACCGAAATCGATGAGGAAAAGCTCATGGGATCGGTCCAGCGCATCGTCGATACGGGCTTGGCGAAGAAAGGCTATCGCTACATCAATATCGATGACGGCTGGTGGCTGAAGCGCCGCGCAAGCGACGGGCGGCTCATCATCCGCGCCGACAAATTCCCGTCGGCCCGCGTCGGTAATGGCGATCCGACCTTTCGGCCCCTGACAGATCGGCTGCATGGCATGGGTTTCAAGGCCGGCATATATTCCGACCTTGGCCGCAACAGCTGCTCGCAGGCCTATTCGGAAGGCCCCGCGCAATTGCCCGAAGGCAACATGGCCGAACGGGAGGTCGGGCTGTATGACCATAGCGATCAGGATCTTCGCCTGTTCTTTGCGGAATGGGGTTTCGACGCGATCAAGGTCGATGGGTGCGGTATCCGCGCCTTCGCCGCCGACGCGCCGCGCGTGCGCAATGGTCAATATCGGGCCCTGCCGCCGCTCATTGACCAGCATAGCGTCACGCGATCGGATATCCCGGCGGTCAAGGCGCTATTCGCTGACATCAACCGGTCGCTCGCACGCTACAATCCCGATGGCGATTATATGCTCTCGCTCTGCATCTGGGGCAGCGCCAATGTGCGCGCCTGGGGCAAGGATGTCGGCAATATTTCCCGGACCAGCGACGATATTTCGCCGGACTGGAGCCGGATGCTGACCAATTATGACAGCGCCGTGCGCCGGGCCTTCTATGCGCATCCAGGTAGCTGGAATGATCCCGACATGCTGTTCATTGGCAAGGGCGATTTCGATGCCGCGCACCTTACCGAGGCGCGATCGCATTTTGCGCTATGGGCGATGATGAATGCCCCGCTCCTGATCGGCGCCGACCTGCGCACCGTGCCGCAATCGTTGCTCGACATTTTTGGCAATGGCGACCTTATCGCCATCAACCAGGATGCAGCCGGCAATCAGGCCACAATCGCCTTCGATAGCGATGATGTGCAGATTTTGGTGAAGGCTTTGGCCAATGGCGACAAGGCCGTCGCGCTGTTCAACCGCACCGCCACGGCGGCACAGGCCGTGCTGACGGCCGATCATCTGAAATTCGGTGCGGACAAGACGATCGCGCTCAAGGATATGTGGACCGGCGCCGTCAGCCGGTTCACGGGCGAGCAGGCGTTCAATCTTGCGCCGCGCCAGACGCTCGTCTTCAGGGCCACCGGCCAGAGACAACTTGCGGACGGCCTTTATTTGTCGGAACAACCCGGCCGCGTGAACCCGGCGGTCGACGGCGTCAGCCATCCCGAACCGAATCCGACCATTCATCGATCAATCCCCGGCTGGCGCGGCACGCGCGGCATGGGCGAGCGCCCCCTTTATGCCGGTTGGGGCGGTGCCATGCCGGACGCCACACCCTATAACCAACCCCTGGCGATCGCGGGGCAGAATTTCGGATCGGGCATCGGCGTCCTCGCAAATTCACGCCTGGAGGTCCGCAATCAGGGCTTTAGCCGCTTCACGGCGAAAGTCGGCGTTGACGACAGCGCCCGCGATGCCACCCATCCCGTTCGGTTCGCCGTCTATGGCGACGGTCGCCTGCTGGCGAGCGAAACCGCCCGTCGGGGCGAGGCTGCCAAGCCGATCGACGTGGACGTGCGCGGCGTTGCGATTGTCGAACTGGTCGCGCTGGCGCCGAACGCGCCCGGTGAAATGCTGCCAATCAGCTGGGGGGACGCGGCGCTGCGGCGCTGAGCGGCGGGCGAACCGGCGGATCACCCGGCTCCTCCGGAGCGGTCAGCCTGCGCAATCCGCGCCGCGCCATCGGCGTGGTCAGCATGGTGCTCGCCAGCGCCATCAGCAACAGCGCGGTGAAGCTGCCACTGCTGACAACCTGCCGGTCAAGCAGGATGTTGACGAAGATGATCATTATCAGCGCCTTGGTCTGCAACAGCCAGCCGATGACGCTGGCCTCCCCCTGCCGCCATCGAAGCAGATGTCCGGCGATGCGCAGACCGATCAGCTTGCCGCCAACCGAAGCGGCAAGCAGAAGGGCGGCCACGGCGATCAGGTCCACGCCACCTATGGACCAGCTTGTGCGCAAACCGGTGCTCAGGAAGAATATGGGCATTACGGTCAACAGCAGCATGTCGCGCAGCCGATCCAGCGCCGCTCCATCGAACCAGGACTGGTCGAGGATCACCCCCGCCAAAAATGCACCCACCATGAAATGCAGACCAGCCCAGTCCGCTGCCAGCCCCGCCGCCGCCAGCCAGACCATCGATGCGCGCAGCCGTTCCGGCTGCGCCAGCCGGCGCATAGCCATGCGCACGGTCCACGCCACCACGGGAAAGACGCAGATGAAGCCAAGCTGCCGCTCCATCCGCGACCAGTCCAGCAGGATGATCGCCAGCACTGCCCAAATGGCGATATCGTCCAAACTGGCATAACGCAGCACCCGCTGCCCCAGCGGCGTGCGCAAAATCGCGAGCCGGTCCATCAGCAGCATCAATATCGGAAGGGCCGTCACCGCGCAGGCCATGCCGATTCCGAGGATCGCCTGCCACGGCTCACCCTTCGGCCCGATCCAGCCCGGATTGATCAGAATCAACCAACCTGCGGCGCTGCCGAGAGCCAGCGGCGTCAGCAGCGCCAGCCCGGAGGCCGTCCAGCTGTCCCGCCGCGCCGCCCAGGCCGCGCCCAGATCAAGTTCGATCCCGGCCAGCCATACGAATAGCATCACGGCCCATAACGCGATGCCGTTCAGCATGGTGATCGCGACCGACGGGAATATCTGGGCATGGAGCGCGGGAGCGGCTGCCCCCAGCACGCCCGGTCCCAGCAGCACACCGACGAAAATCTGCACGACCACCAAGGGCGCGTGATCGGCATCGCCCAGCAGCCGCCATATAAGCCAGGGCAGACCCATGACGAGCATGAGGATCAGCAGAAATAGCTCATTGTCCGTCATGCCCGTCTTGGTCCGCTATTCCCACGGCCTCAACGCGCGATCGGCACCTCAAATGGTCCGATCGGCAGAGGCGTTCCATCGTAAAGGTTCATGACAGGATAATCGGCCCAGGCATAGCGGACGCGCTCCACCGGCTTGCCATCGCCGGTCAGGATGACATGATCCCCTTGCACCTGCGCCTGAACGTAACGGCACGTGTCGTCGCCTGAACCGCACATTTCAAACCCCAGCGCTTGCACACCGCTCCTAAGGTGCAGCCCACCCTCGACGCCGGTGAAGCGCACGATGACAGCGCCATCGCCGCTTCTGATCGCGCCGGCGGCTTGTGGCCCTGATTTCGCGATGGGCGCATCATAGGCAACCGCCCCCATCACCCTGGCCAGCCGACGGCCCAGCTCCTGCTTTTCGCCCGGATGGATATCGAAGGGATCGCCCAGATCAACGGCGGTCGCGAGCCCCGCATGGGCGTCGGCCGCCACGGCTGTTCGCTGCGCGTCCCGCAACTGCGCCCAACCGCTCTCGCCCGGCCGGGTCGCCGGCTTGCCATAGCCGGCCAACTGGACGATCGCAAAGCCAAGGTCGGGCTGCCCGAACTGCTGTCGCCAATCCGCTATCATCGCTGCCAGTCGGTCGGCGTAGCCGGGAATGTCGGTGTCGGATTCGCCCTGATACCAGGCGACCCCCTTCAGCTTGATGCCGCCAAGCGGCGCGATCATCCCGTTGTAGAGCGTGCTGGTGCCCGTGACGTCGCTCCACGGCACGCGCGGCGCGCCGGGCGGGGAGGTGCGCGCGACCGCATAGCGCCAACCATCGCCCAGCGGCACGGCATCGCCTTGGGCTGGCCGCAGCGCCATATCGTCGGCCGGCCCCAGAAGACCGCCCTTGTCATAATTGTCGACGACATTGACGATCAGCATGTTGCGCCCGGCCTTGAGGATGCCTGGAGGCACACTCAGCGTCGTGGGCTGCCAGGCGCGCGCACCCATCCCGACCGGCTGACCGTTGATCCAGGCGCGGCCCACATCGTCCAGTGTCCCCAGCGACAGCGCCGCGTCGCCCTTGGCCTGTGCCGCGCTTAGGGTGAAGTCGCGGCGAAACCAGACCATGCCATTATAGCTCGCCAATCGGGGGATGGCCCAATCTTCCCACGCGCTTATCGCCGGCGCATCGGCCCAATCCATCTTCGCGCCGGGCTGCCACGGCTCTGCGCCGGCGCGGTCGCCGGTTGCCTTGCGCCACCAACTTTCCCATTGCGCACTAGCCGCCCGCTCGCCTTCTGTCGCGTTGCGAGCGTGGAGCGCCAGCAAGTCAGATTGCGCGCTGTTGCCGACCGCCGCTTGCGCGCGTTCGCCCATCCATGGACTGATCTGCGATCCGCCCCAGCTGCTCGCAATCGCGCCGATTGGCACGCCTGCGCTCTTGCGCAACTCCCGAGCCATATAATAGCAGGCTGCTGAAAAGTCGGGGACGCTGTCTGGCCCGGCGGTCTTCCAAATCGGCGCTTGCGCGAACGCCTGTCGGGGCTGGTCTGCAACCGCGCGAGGGATCGTCATCAACCGGAGCGCCGGATCGGCCGAGTTCCGAATTTGCCCCATCGCATCCTGCGCATGCCGCACTTCCAGCTCCATGTTGGATTGGCCGGAACAGAGATACACGTCGCCCGCGAGCACATCATGCGACACGACGCGACCGGATGGGCTGCGCGCCTCGATATCAAACGGCTGACCTGCAGTGACGGGAGGGAAAGTCGCTGCAAAGCGGCCATCCTTCTCCGCTTTCGCCGAACGCTCCACGCCACCTATAGATACCGTTACCAGATTCCCGGCTGACGCAGAACCGGTGATGGTGATGGGCTCGTCCCGCTGAATCACTGCATTGCTCCCAAACATCGGGTCAATGTTGAGCAATATGCCCCCCTGCGCCAAGGCGACCGATGGCATCGCCGCGGCCAAGAGAAATGATATCGTCCGCGCCTTGCGCATCGCCTTCTCCCTATTCCAAGTTTGTAAACATGGTATCGCTATCACATAACCCGCTATCCGCCCCGTAACATCCGCATGACAAGCGCGCGGATACGCCGATAATTGCCTTCTTTCAGCGGCCCCAATATGCCGTGCCGCTCGGCAGGCAGGTGCGCCAGCGGATGGCCGTCCGGCCTGAACACATAATGATCGAAAAAGGCGCGCCACGCCGCCCGTTCCGGCTCCGGCCGCTCGGCAATGGCTATCATCGCCAGCAACATCGCAGCATAGGGCGCATCAGGCCCTGCTGCGGACGCATCCCACCAATAATTGGTCAGGATATTGATGCCATCGCGCGCCTTCACGCCGTGCCACCATAATTTAGGCAGGTACAATGCGTCGCCCGGGTTTAGATCGACGTGAAGCCTGCGCTGCGCTGCCGCCTCGAAACGCGGAAAGCGCTCTTGCCCGCCGGGGTCTATCGCTGCGAGCGATACCGGCTGGCCCGCCATGGTATGGTCGATCGGTCCCACATACAGGTCGCCAATCGCATCGGGCGGATACAGCGTGAAATGCCGTCGCCCCGCAACCGCGATCGCCAGATTATCGAAGCTGTCATAATGGCAGGCAATGTCGGACGCATTGCCGATCCAGAGGCGGGGCCGGACGGTAGGCGGCAGCAGCGCGCAGCCATGATCCTCGGCGAAACCGGGGAAATAGGTATCGACGGGCAAAGAGCCAATATAGCATGTCTGCGCGCCATCATCCGCGTTCGCCGCAATGCGATCAAGCGCTGCGCCCATCTCGCTGCGCTGACGTGCGAAGTTAAACCCGTCCGGCCCCTCGCCATAGGCGTAACGCCCGCCCAGCTTCGCATCGGCAACGAAATAATCGACACTGCCACCCCTGTGATAGCGCCGCAGATGATCGAGCGCCGCGCCATTTCCGCTGCCTTGCGCCAGACTCACGATCGGCCAGTCCCTGCAGATGCCGCGAATCACGATCGGCCGGCATTGCTCAATCAGAGGCAGCAAATGCTCAGGCTGCCGGATCTGCGCGCCCTCTATTTCCTCGATCTGCATCGCGCGCTCCAGCCCCGTCAGCCGATTTGCGTCAGTCGGGCATTGCGCCGACGGGCCATCAAGGCGACATGATGCAGCGACCCAGCCAGGGCGAACGCCGGTTGCAAGTGACCGGCGCGAAACAAACCCATCACCGCCGCGTCCGGCAATTCGCTCAGCGCATCCAGGCTTACAGTATAAAGGCCATCCAGACGCAGTGTCTCGCCATCGTCGAACGCCAGGCTGATATCGATCGGCTCGATCAGACGATGGGCCAGCATGGCCGCGATGAATGCTTCGGTGGCGGCGGCGCTCGCCATCAGTCCGCCAATCGCCTTTTGAACAGCGCGCAGCGCTGCGGTTGGCGTCTGATCGGGATAGAAGAGCGCTTCGCTGCCGCCGACAGCAAAACGCGGGTGATCCGGGTCGAGCGCAATGCTGTCTCCAGACGCGAAGAAGCCTAGCCGGTCGATTTCGGACGGCCGGAATGCCCAGCGGCCATCGGGCGAATCGATCAGGGGTTCGCCCCGTCGAAAACCGGTCAGCGCACCGACATAGAAAGCGCCGCTTTCGGCATGTTTGGAAAAAAACAAAGGGCACGCCGCTGCCGCGGCCGCAATTTCACTGGTCACAATGCGCACCAGCGGGTCAGCCATCGCCTCACCCAAGTGCATGCGCACTGTTGCATGCGTGTCACTATTAAGCAGTTCCAAGCTCATCCTCCCACATGCTTCCTGCTGCACCGACCCGCATATTCCCGCGATTTTCGGCCAGTCCAACCGGCATGATCATGGCCTATATAATTTCGCTTGAACAGCCATTTCGATAGCGCTACCATTTGCAACATAAAGAGAAGTATTGGGTGAGGGTGACAGCCGCCGAATCGGCGGAATAAAATCACCCCTGATAAAGAATACATGATCGTCGCGACGCTGTTGTCGCGGCGTTCGGGCGAGATATTGTCTGGACTAGGGGAGGATCATGACGTCAATTCAACTTGGTGCTGCACATATGCGCACCCGTATCGGTTTGGCTATGACGGCCAGCTGCTTGGCGCTGGCGGTGGCAATGCCCGCCTCCGCCCAACAGGCGGGCCAGAATGACATCGCAGATGATGTCACGACAGCCGACATCGTCGTCACCGGCATTCGCGGATCGCTGCAACGCAATCTCGACATCAAACGGGAATCCTCCGGCGTCGTTGACGTCATTTCAGCGGAAGATATCGGCAAATTCCCGGATTCGAACGTCGCCGCGTCGCTTCAGCGTCTGCCCGGCGTGTCGATCCAGCGGTCGGGGTCACGCGGCGAACCGCAAGGCATTTCGGTGCGCGGCTTTGGCGGCGACTTCAACGAAACACTGATCGACGGGCGGCGCCTGTCGACCGCGTCGGGCGGTCGTTCGGTCGATTTCACCACCGTAGGCGCGGACTTTGTCGGACAGTTGGCTGTCTACAAGACGCCCGAAGTGTCGCTGTCCAGCAGTTCGATCGGCGCGACGCTCAATATCTCCTACCCCAAGCCCTTCGACAAGCCGGGCACCCGCATGGCTTTCACGGCGGCCGGATCGGTGCAGGATGAAGCGGGCAAGGTCGTGCCGACCATCGGCGGCCTGTTCAGCACCACCTTCGCCGACGACACGATGGGGATCCTCGTCGACGCGGTCTATACCCGCCGCGACACGCAGGCCAACCGTGTGTATGTTTCGGGCTGGCAGGGGCGGGCTTTTTGCGCCATGCCAACTGGCCGGAGGCGCGGCAGCGAGTTGCGCCCCTACGGATGACGCTTTGGCACCGGCCTCGGACCGCAAGAGCGTTGTCGGCTGGTATCCGCAGCAATATGGCGCTGACCAGCGCTATACCAAGGATGAGCGCATCGACGGCCGCATCGCCTTCCAGTGGCAGCCGTCCGACGATGTGGTGCTCACGATTGACGACAATTATTCGCGGCAGAAGGTCGTCACGGATATTGCCGGCTTCGGTATCTGGTTCAACCAAGGCGACCTGCGCAATGTGGAGCAGGACAGCAATGGCACCACCATCAATTTCCTGCAGGCCGGATCGCCGACCGACTTCACCGCAGGTACGGAAACCTCCGTTCTGGAAACCAACCAGGTCGGCCTGAACGTCAAATGGGACGCGACGGAAAATCTCCAGATCGACGCCGACGCCAGCTATTCCAAAAGCCGGCTCAATCCCGATGGCCAGATCAGCAACGAAAATGGCGACATTGGCTATGGCGGCCTGATCGGCACGACCCTGGGCGTTCGGGTCAATGGCAACAGCAGCAGTAGCTTCCCTGAGCTCACCACCTATGGCCCTGCCGGCAATGAAGCGGCCTGGACCGATCAGGCGATCATCGGATCGCACGTCACTGTCCGCCAGCAGCAGCTCAACAGTGACGAGATCAAGCAGTTCCGCCTCGGCGCGACCTGGAAGCAGGATGATCTGACGATCAAGCTGGGCGGCCGCTATATGGAGGATGAATTCGCCCTCGAAAACCGCAACACCTTCGCCAATAATTTCTGGCAGGCCTATGCGGGCTATGGCGCACCGTCGGGCCGCGACACCGGCGTGCCCATCCCGGCCAGCCTGATCGACGGCACGATCAGCACCAAGAACTGGTTGCCCGGCTTCTCCGGTAATCTCCCGCCGGTGCTGCTCAAATATGACGCGCGCGCCTATCAGCGTTATCTGGAAGGACTCTGGCAGGGGCCCGACACGCCGGGCTATAATGCGGGCTGCTGCACGGGCTTCAATGGCACGTTCGACCTCGCGCTTGACCCCGGCACTGTCCAGCGGATCACCGAAAAGAACTGGTCGGCCTATGTCAGCGTTAATTTCAAGGCTGACGTTGCCGGCATGCCCTTCCACTTCAATGCCGGCGCGCGCGAGGAAATCGTCAAGGTGATTTCGCGCGGGATCGGCCGCGTTCCACTTTCGATCACGCCCAGCACCGCTGACCCCACGCTCCTGACGGTCAATTTCTCGGACTCGCAGGCCGTGACCGAAAGCAGCAGCTATTCCTACTTCCTGCCCGCGCTGGACATGAAGCTGGAACTGACCGACAGCCTGCACCTGCGGTTCGACGCGTCGCGCACCATGACCCGCCCGCGCCTCGACTATCTGGGGCCGGTGTTGAATGTCGGCGCAGGGCAGCGTGTCGGCGCGCTGACGGCGACAGGTAACAACCCGTTCCTCAAACCCTATCTGGCGGACAATTTCGACCTGGGCCTGGAATGGTATTATCAGCCCAACTCCTATGCTGCGGTGAACCTCTTCCTCAAGGACGTGTCCAACTTCATCGTTGCGGGCACGGATCGGCAGACGATCAACGGCGTCATCGACCCGTCGACCGGGCAGGAAGCCGTCTTCACCGTATCGCGGCGCATCAACGGGCCGGAAGCAACCGTCAAGGGGATTGAGCTCGCATGGCAGCATGTGTTTGGAGACAGCGGCTTTGGCTTCAACGCCAACGCCACCTTCGTCGAAACCAACAAGCCCTATGACGAAAGCGACCTGTCGCAGAGCGGCTTTGCGGTAACGGGCCTCGCCAATTCGGCCAACCTCGTCGCCTTCTACGACAAGGACGGCATCGAATTCCGCACCGCAGTCAACTGGCGCGACAAATATCTGCTCCAATTCGGCCAGGCCCAGAATAATTCGGCCTTCGGCGCGGAGCCGACCTTCGTCAATTCCGCCTTGCAGATCGACCTCAGCGGTAGCCTGCGCCTCACCGAACAGTTCAGTCTCTTTGGCGAAGCGCTCAACATCACGAACGAAACCTACAGCACCCACGGCCGCTTCTCCAACCAGCTGCTGGATGTCTATGGCTATGGCCGGCGCTTCACCGCTGGCGTGCGCTACCGCTTCTGACGGTTCTCGCCCTGGGAGGGATGTCGGTTGACATCCCTTCCCTTTTAATGGTCCCACAAACATATGGTCAGACCCGTCCGGAACATCGTGATCGTCGGCGGTGGCACCGCCGGATGGCTTACCGCCGGCGTCATCGCGGCGCGCCATCGCACGCGCATCGGTCAGGATTTGAGCGTGACGCTGGTCGAATCGCCCAATACCCCGATCATCGGTGTGGGCGAAGGCACCTGGCCCACCCTGCGCACTACCCTGTCGCGCATGGGCATTTCGGAAACCGACCTGTTCCGCCAATGTGACGCCGCCTTCAAACAAGGTGCCTGGTTCGCGCGCTGGACGGACGGCACAGCCTCCGACGGCTATTATCACCCGCTCATGCTTCCGCAGAATTTTGGTCAGGTGAACCTCGTCCCGCACTGGCTGGCGCGGGATGGAGACGAGAGTTTTTGCGACGCCGTCTGCGCGCAGGGGCGCATCTGCGACGATGGCCTCGCGCCCAAGACGATGGCGACGGCGGAATATGACGCGCTCGCCAACTATGCCTATCATCTCGACGCGGGCAAGTTCGCGCCCTTTCTCCAGCGCCATTGCTGCGAAAAACTGGGCGTTCGCCATGTTCTGGCCGATGTCGAGCAGGTGGTCCTGCACGATGATGGCGACATTGCCGCTGTCCGCACGACGCAGGCCGGGCTGGTGGAGGGCGACCTGTTCGTCGACTGCACCGGCTTCAAGGCATTGCTGATCGAGGGCGCGATGGGCGTGCCCTTCCGCGATTGCAACGACGTGCTCTTCTGCGACACGGCGCTTGCAATGCAGGTGCCCTATGCCGCGCCCGACAGCCCGATCGCATCGCACACCATTTCCACTGCGCAGAGCGCCGGCTGGATCTGGGACATCGGCATCCAGACGCGGCGTGGCGTTGGCCATGTCTTTTCCAGCAGCCATATTTCAGACGAGCAGGCCGAACGCGAGCTGCGCGCCTATGTCGGCCCGGCCAGCGACGGGCTAAACGTTCGCAAGATCAAGATCCGCTCAGGCCACCGCGAAACCTTCTGGAAGGGCAATTGCGTTGCGGTCGGCCTCGCCGCCGGCTTCCTGGAACCGCTCGAAGCATCCGCGATCGTCCTTATCGAATTGTCTGCGAAGATCATTGCCGAACAAATGCCCGCCTGTCGCGAGGTGATGGACATCATCGCGTCGCGCATCAACGCGACGACCCACTATCGCTGGGGCCGGATCATCGATTTTCTCAAGCTCCATTATGTGCTGACGCAGCGCACCGACAGCGACTTCTGGCGCGACAATGTGCGTGCCGAAACCATGCCCGACCGCTTGCGCGAACTTCTGCATCTGTGGCGTTATCAGTCGCCTTGGTTTCACGATGAATTCGACCGCGCGGAGGAGGTATTTCCCGCCGCCAGCTATCAATATGTCCTCTATGGCATGGGCTTCCGCACGCAGGTCCCGACGGCCGCACTGGCGCGCGACGCCCATCTCGCCGGCCGGGCGATGCGGGAAAATGCCGCCGCAACCGCGCGGTTGCGCGCTGGCCTCCCCCGCCATCGCGACCTTATCGACCGGATTGTGGCGCAGGGCCTGCAACCGGTCTGACGGGCCGCAGGTGCCCCTTCACTCCGCTTGCCGGCTGGCGCTGCTCGCAGCGTTGGCCAGTTCGATCCAGGCCGCCCCTTCGGGGATCACATATTCATTTTCGCCCCAGAAGAAGGGCCAATCCTCGTGATTTTCGGGAAAATCGGGTTTGACGATCAACACGCCGGGCACCACGCCGCCCGCGATGAAGGAAAAATCCGCCCGATTATTGCCATAGGCGACTTCCTTTGACCGCGCGCCCACGCCCGACACGAAACTGATGTCGGAACCGGGATGGTGCCCGGTCAGAAACGCAATCCCGCGAAACATGGCGTCGCGGTCGACAATCTCCGGAAAGGCGCGGTGCAGGGCATCGGCTGTCAACGCATGACCCAGCACCGTGCCAGACCCCGCCCAGCCCCCGGTGGTGATGGGCACGCCGAAGGGATTGGCTTTCGCCACTACCTCACTCCGCGCCTGCCATTGGCGCACGGCCGGGACCATCGCCGCGCGATAGGCGGCCGGCATAAGGGGGATCGCCGCTACCGCCGTCTGCGCATTGGCGGCAAGATGCGGTTCGATCCTGGGCCACAATGTCATGACCGCGCGCGCATAGATCGGCTTTTTCGTGGTCCTCAGCAATTCGACCGCCGCGGCGAACATTTCGGCGTCGAGCGGCCCGCCGGTGGTATTGCCGTGGCTGAACAGATCGGGCGCATGGCCCTGTTCCTGCGTCCAGACCCGCTCGGCCATGGCGAGCGCGCGCTGCGCCAGCGCATCGTCCTGCCTTGCAAGCACGCGGGCCGCCGCCGCCAGCCCGGCGACCGATCCATAGTTCAGCGCTGATGACTTGCTGGTAAAGGCCCAGCGATCGTCGGGCGTGCCGCTCCTGCCATCACGGACCTGCCCCGACTCCAGCGTGGGATCGTAAGGAAGGCCATCGGTTTTCGTCACCGCGTCGCCCAGATGCGTATATTGCGCCACATCCGGTTCGACGATGCCATGGATCGCATGACCTACCGCATCGAACTGCGCCAGCAACTGCAAGGCTCCATGGCCGACCTGCTGGACAATGTCGGGCTTGCCGTCGGGCACATGCATTTCGACATGCCGCCGCGCCTGATCGACGCTCACCGTATCGCGCGTCAGGCCATAGCGTTCGGCCGCATCGGCCAGCGACCGGATGACCTGATATTGGGATTGGGTGCGAATGTCGAAATCACCCGCATCATACCATCCCCCGACATTGAGGCCCGGAATATGCTCGCCAGGCGCAAAGCGCGTGTCTGTGGTCGGCCCCTGCCGATAAAGGTCGATATGCTCATGATCGACCGGGGCCTGGCGCGCGTCGTCGCGATGGGAATCCCCATGCCATGTGCGATAGGCTTCGTTGACCGACATATGGTCCATCGCAACCGGGAAATAGACGTCGTTGGTCGGGTGCCACGCATCATCATAGACAGCCGCGTCGATCCGGAAGGGCGCGGTGCGCACATCGCCATATTCCAACATATAGAGGCCCGGTTCACGCATCGCGCTGAAATCCAGTTGCAGATAATGGTACCGCAGATAATCGCCCCATTCCCGCGCGCTTTTAGTCAACACAGCTTGCGTCGCCCCATCGGCGCCAATGCGCAGCAGCTTGATCGGCGGCCGGCGCTTGTCCTTCCGGTCCAGTTCGACCGTTGCGATCTTTGGGGCGTCGGGCGCATAGCCCAGTTGCGAATGCGCGATCACAGGCGTGCGCAGCCAGCCGGAGTCAGCCTGCGGCGTGATCGTCCATTGCAGCACCGTCCCGGTCCGTCCTTCGGGCAGCAGCGATCGCAGGACGAACCACCCATTTTGCGCCTGATTGCGCCCATCGAACAAGGCGATCGGCTGATCGCTCTGAACTGTGATCCGTTTCGCCGCATCTTCAGGCGAGAGGACGAACTGTCGGCCGCGCGCGATCGGCAGCGGCTCCGCCCCCGACCCTTCGCTGCGTCCGCTCGCCGCATTGCGCTCGGTGGTGCGCGTCATGTCGCTGGCGGGATACAGCGGAAACAGCCCGCTCTGACCATCGGCCATATAGGCGTGACGGAAATAGGCCGACGGCAGGAACTCCAGATTGAAACCGGCCTTCCCCACCAGCGATCGGGGCAGCGGCTTGTCCAGGATCACCTGCACCTGCATGGCATGGCCTTGCCGCTCGGCGCGCACCTTATAGGTGAAATCCTGCGCCGCGTAGCGCAAGCGCGTTTCGATGACTCCCGACTTGGCGTTGATTTTGCGCTCGACCAGCGCGGCCGCCGGATCCCATTGTCCGGGTGTGGCGGATAGCCTGACGTCGCCGTTGGTCGCGCTGCGAACACCCCGCTGGATAATCTCCACCCCGCCAATCTTGGCATCGGCGAACAGGCCGTCATACCAGTTGGAAAAGGCCAGGATGTTGACCGCCGGCGCTTCGAAATAACCCTTGTCATTGATTTCGAAACCGTCCGGCGCACCCGCCTGCGCGGCTGCCGATCCACTCATCATGACCGCAACGAAAGCAGCCAGCGAACCCATGGTCTGTCTCATGCCATCCCCCCTGATTGCGCTATCACTATGTTGCAGCGCACTTTCTGACGACATTCTGTCACTTGGATTGTTGCTTAGCAATGGCGAATGCAGTCTTGCCAGGTCATGTTGTTAGCGCTATCGCTTTTCAGGAAAACAGAACTACTCTTCGGCGCGCACCAGTCGCGCATGGGGCAGAAATTTCGGGTGCGCACAGGCGCATCGGAACGATTGGGGAGGACGGATGAAGCGCAGGCTTGCCATCACGATCGCCATTGCGGCTGCGCCATGCTCCGGGGCATGGGGTGCCCCAGAACCGGATGCGTGGGCGCAAGCCGACGACAAGGCGCGCGCTATCGTCCGCCAATTGACTCTTCAGGAAAAAACCGAGCAGCTGCTCAACACCGCGCCCGCCATTCCGCGTCTTGGCATACCAGCCTATAATTGGTGGACGGAATCGCTCCATGGCGCGATCGGCCCGGTGCCGACCACCAACTTCCCCGAACCGATCGGGCTGGCCGCCACCTTCGACGCGCCATTGATCCACACGGTTGCGTCCGTCATCAGCACCGAAGTCCAGGCCCTTCATACGCTCGGCCGCCAGACCGGCCATCTGGGCCGCATCGGCACCGGGCTCGACACTTGGTCGCCCAATATCAACATTTTTCGCGATCCGCGCTGGGGCCGGGGCCAGGAAACATATGGCGAAGACCCCTATCTGACCGCGCGCATGGGTGTCGCCTTCATCCAAGGGATGCAGGGCGACAATCCCGATCTTCCCGATGTCGTAGCGACGCCCAAGCATTTTGCGGTCCATTCAGGGCCAGAGCCCAGCCGCCACACCGATAATATCTTCGCGACCAAGCGCGATCTGGAGGACACCTATCTTCCTGCCTTCCGCGCCGCCATTGTCGAAGGCAAAGCCGGTTCCATCATGTGCGCCTATAACCGCGTCGATGGCGAACCGGCCTGCGGCAGTGCGATGCTCCTCACTGACTATCTGCGTAATGCCTGGGGTTTCAGAGGCTATGTCGTGTCAGACTGCGACGCCGTCGTGGACATCTACGCCCATCATAAATATGCGCCCAGCCCCGCAACCGGCGTGTCCGTCGCCCTGCGGCGCGGTGTCGACAGCGAATGCAACAACGCCACCCTTTCGGGTCAGGCGGGCCTTGGCGATCGCTACAAGGATGCGCTGGCGGCCAACCATATCAGCATCGGGGACATAGACAGCGCGTTGGTTCGCCTGTTTTCCGCGCGACTGCGCAATGGCGACCTGCCGGGCCTTTCCGCCCGCAAACCCAACAGCACGCCCGTCTCGGCAATCGGGACGCCGGCCCACGGGGCGCTAGCGCTCGATGCCGCCGTCAAAAGCCTCGTGCTGCTCAAAAATGAGGGCGCGCTGCCGCTCAAACCCGGCGTTCGGATCGTGCTTGCCGGCCCCCTGGCTGATGCGACACGCGTGCTGCGCGGCAACTACAGCTCGACGCGAAGCGCGCCACCCATCTCGGTGGCCGATGGGTTGCGACAGGCTATGCCGGATGCCACGGTCACGCTCCTCCCCTTCTCACCCTCCATCACGGATGGCGATCCCGTTCCCGGCTCGGCGCTTCGCACACCCGATGGCCGACCGGGCATCCGCGCGGAATATTATAATCGCGCTACCGACGACCAATATGGGACCAAGCCTGCACTGGTGCGGACGGAAGACAGCATCGTCTCGCGCGCATCGGAATATCGGCAGGTCGCCGATGACCATAAAATCGTCTGGACCGGCTATCTCGTCGCGCCGGAAACCGGCCTTTATCGCCTGGCGCTGACGGGCGTAAAGGGGCAGGTTTCCCGCAATGGGCAGCCGATCGTGTCCGCCACCGACTTTTCGCGCTGGGCGGAACCGCTTAAACTGGTCGACGTGCGTCTCACCAAGGGCGAACGCTACCCCATCCGTCTGGAGGGGCAAAGCGGCGTAGCGGCCGCGCCCGCCATCTTCTGGAAGCGTGTCACCGATGATCTGGACCGTGATCTTGCCGCCGGCGTGCGGGACGCAGATGTCATCGTTGCGGTCATGGGCCTCACCTCCGACCTGGAAGGGGAGGAAATGCCGGTCAAGGTCGAGGGGTTTGAGGGCGGCGACCGCACGACGCTGGCCCTTCCCGCGGATCAGATCGCTTTCCTTGAAAAGGCGAAGGCGACCGGCAAACCGCTGATCCTCGTGATGATGAATGGCAGCGCCATTGACCTTGGCTGGGCAAAGGACAATGCAGCCGCCATATTGGAGGCCTGGTATCCCGGCCAGTCGGGCGGCCTTGCCATCGCCAATGTCCTGTCGGGAAAGGCCGATCCGGGCGGCCGACTGCCGCTGACCTTCTATCACAGCGTCGATGATCTGCCGCCTTTCACCGACTATAGCATGGAAGGGCGAACCTATCGCTATTTCAGGGGCGCGCCGGTCTATCCGTTCGGCCATGGCCTCAGCTACACGCGCTTTCGCTATGCGCCGCTCGTGGTCGAACCCATCGATGGCGCAGTGGAAAAAGGGCTGCGCGTGACGACCCGGATCACCAATGTCGGGCAGCGGCCGGGCGACGAAGTCGCGCAGCTCTACATAACCCCGCCTGCCTTTGAAGGCGCACCGCGCACCGCCTTGCGCGGTTTTCAGCGCCTGTCGCTGAAAGCTGGCGAAAGCCGCGCCATATCCTTCACCCTGTCGCCCCGCGATCTGAGCTTCGTCACCATGGCAGGCGATCGCATGCTGATCCCGGGCAACTATGATCTCAGTGTCGGCGGCGGCCAGCCGGGCACGCAGGCGCCTGTGGAACGCGCGCGCTACACGATCGGCAAGGCCATGCCATTGCCGAAATAGCCATTGACATAATCGGCCGCCAATTGGCCGGATTGAGTGGGAGAGTGACTTATGCCGTCCATGTCTTGGGTTCCCAGCCTGTCCCTGCATTCGCTTCGGCGCGCCGCCTTGCCGGCCATCGCGCTGGGGATCGTGGCGCTTCAACCCGTCATCGCCGTTCCGCTCGCTCGCGCGCAGGACGACAAGATGACGCCGATCGCGATTCCCGCTCAGCCCGATGCCATTCCCCTCAAGACCGGCCCACTGCCCGGCGCCAAGAACAAGGAAAGCTGGCACAGCCAATATGGCAGCGTGTTTGCCCGCAATGTGACCGAAGCAACCCTCACGCCCTTCCTGCCGGATCCCGCCAAGGCCAACGGCACGGCGGTCGTGGTGACGCCAGGCGGCGGATTCCGCACGCTGTCGATGGAAAATGAGGGCTGGGACGTCGCGCGCGCGCTGGCGGCCAAGGGGGTTGCGGCCTTCGTCCTCAAATATCGTCTGAACCAGACGCCCGCCGACATGCCCGCCTTCGAACGCTCCATGGCGGAGATGTTCTCGGGCGTCGCGCGCCGCCCCCGGATGGACCCGGAACGCGCGATGGAGGATATCGCGCCGCAAATTGCTGACGCCCGCGCCGCCTTCGTCCTCATCCGCAGCCGCGCGCCGGAGTGGCATATTGACCCGCAACGCATCGGCATGGTCGGCTTCTCGGCCGGCGCCATGCTGACCCTCGCGACCGCGCTCAAGGGGCAAGACGCAAAGCCCGCCTTCATCGGCGACATTTACGGTCCGCTTTCTCCCGTCACCGTGCCCGCCAATGCCCCGCCAATGTTCGTCGCGTTGGCCGCCGATGATCCCTTCTTCGCCAATGGCGGCTTTGGCCTCATCGACAGCTGGAAAAAAGCGGGAAAGCCCGTCGAATTCCATCTCTATGAACAGGGTGGCCACGGTTTTGGCATGTATCAGAAGAGCACGACCAGCACCGGCTGGTTCGACGCCTTCACCCGCTGGATGGACATGCATGGCTGGCTCAAGCCACGCGGCTGACATCCTGGCAGGTTGAATTGCGCCTCTGGCGCTGCGACAAAGGCGAGTGGCCGACATTTGCCGGCCACCCCGCCAGATATGAGACCCGGCCATGATCCGCAGCGCGCATGAGTGACATTCTTCTCCACGGCTATTATCGATCGACCGCGAGCTATCGCGTGCGGATCGCCCTCAATCTGAAGGCGCTTCCCTATCGCCAGCAATCGCATCATCTGCGCAAGGGCGAGCAGAAGAATCCCGCTTATCGCGCGCTGAATCCGCAGGGAATGGTCCCGGCGCTGGAAATCGACGGCGCGGTGCTGACGCAGAGCCTCGCTATCTGCGACTATCTGGACGAGCGCCAGCCCGACCCTCCGCTTCTGCCGTCCGGGCCGATCCTGCGCGCCAGGGTCCGCGCCTTTGCCCAGATCATCGCGTGCGACATTCATCCCATCCAGAATCTGCGGATCCTCGACCGGCTGCGCGACGCTGGCCTGGATCAGGCCGCCGTCACGCGATGGGCGGCCACCGTGATCGAGGACGGACTCGACGCCTGCGCTGCCATGATCGCGGACCAACCCGGTCCCTATTGCTTCGGGGCACAGGTCACGCTGGCCGACCTGTTCCTTGTGCCGCAACTGGTCAATGCCCGCCGCTTTGGCGCCCAGTTGCGCTGGCCCCGGCTGCTGGAGATCGAACGCGCCTGCCTTGCCCTGCCGGCCTTCGCCGATGCCGCTCCGGAACGACAGCCGGACGCGGAATAGCGCGCGAAAGCGTCAGCCTTTGCTGGCCTGATACCCTGCCAGGAACAGCGCGCCGTCCAGCGCATCACCTGCTGCCGGACTGAGGCTGGCGACCGTTCGCGCCCGCAACCATGGCTGCATGCGCGGCGCCAGCCCGCCCAACAAAGCGCACCGCTCCGCGCCGCGTTCAAAGATCGTCTCGATGAACTGCTCGATATGCTGGACAGCATCCTCGACGATGGATCGGGCGATGGCGTCGTCGGCTTCGGCGTGGTCCATGACCAGCGGCGCGAAACTGCCATAGTCCTTCGGACTGGCCTGATCCATCCATGCAATGGCGCGCGCGGTGTCATGGTCGAACCGCTGCGTCACCGCGCGGCTGAGCGGCGTCGCCTGCGTTCGCCCGTCGAGCGCGCGCAGCGCATGGCGCATCGCGCTCAATCCCAGGGCCGCGCCGCTGCCCTCGTCCGAAATCGGAAAACCATATCCCCCGATGGTGAAATCCCGCCCCTTTGCACGCACCTGCGCGATGCTGCCGGTCCCCAGGATCAAAATCGCCCCGTCTCGGCCGCCATGCGCACCCAGATTGGCGATGAACGCATCGGTTTCATAGGCCACCGACGCAAAGGGAAAGGCAAAGCCGTCCAGCGCATCGCGCACGCCGGGCCGCGATATGCCCGCAATTCCCATGCCCGCACGGATCGTCGCAATCTCATCGGCGCCAAGCCCGCCTTGCGTCACCGCCTGGTCGCACACAGCGCGCAGTGTATCGTACAGCGCGTCAAGGCCGATCCGCGCATTGGCGGTCCCGCCCTGCCCGGTGCCGATGACCGCGCCATCGCTGCGCACCAGGCGCGCGCGGCAATGGCTACCGCCAGCGTCGATCCCCAGATAATAGGTCATGGACGCGCCGCCCCCTTCTGCTGCCCGCCCCAGTAGCGCTGTCGCGTGGTCTGGCCAAGGCCCGGATTGCACTGATTGCGCGGATCGAGACTGCGGTAGAAGCGCTCCAGCGTCGGCTTTGCGCGATACAGATGCCCGACATTATGTTCGGCCGGATATTCCGCGCCTCGTTCATCCAGCAACGCCCAGATACGATGCTCGAACGCCAGCGGATCGACGCCGCGCCGCACGATATAGTCCTGGTGAAAGACATGGCAGAAAAAGTGGCCATAATAGAGGCTGTGGATGGATTGCGCGGCCAGGTCCGCCGGCAATATTTCCTGCCACGCGGTCGCATTGCGCGGCAACGCAATGTCCAGCGCCACGATATCCGCCACCGCCTGTCGATGCACCGCGCGATAACGAACGGCCGCCCCCGCCGCGACGAAGCGGTGCAGAAAGGCCTTGGCCGCCAGCGCGGGCGTACATTCGAAATGATCGGCCTCACCTCCGTCGAAATCGGCCGCCAGCAGCTCGCGCGCTTCGGCCGCGGCGCGCGCGGGCATTTTCAGCAGCAGATGGTGGGCGAACCGATCGCGAAAGCGCCGCATCTCCGGCGGCAAATGGTCAGGGAGCAAGCGGCCGAACCGCTGCATCATCCGATCGCTCCAGCCCGGCCTGATGCAAGGCAAATTGTCGACCCACGATTTGGCAGCAAATAATCTGGGCAGGCGGGCGGTGCCCATGCGTTCGATCGCGACGAACATATCCTTGCCATAGCGGTCGGCAATATCGAACGCATCGCGATGCATATATTCGCCAGCGATGGGCAGGGCGGAAAAATCGCGCAATATCGTGCGGCGCAGCCGCGTCAGGCGGGCCGGATCATTGGTGCCGACATAGAAAGTGACCGCGCCTTCCTCCTTGGGAAAGCTGTCGACCCGCACGGCGAAGACGATCGCCTTGCCTGCACTGCCCGACGCCTCGAACAGCCGTCGCGAATCGGCGTTGAAACGAGCAGGCTCCGCACTGTCGATATCGCGCACATGGGCGGCATAGGCATGATCATGCGCCCAGCGATCCTTGGCATCCTCGACATCGGAGGCGTCGAAGTCACCCGCATCCAGACGCCGCAGCACCGTTTCGGGGTCATCGCCCAGCGCCACGCCCAGATGATTGACGAGATCGAGCGCGCCATCGGGCCGTACGATCGCATAGAGGCTGAGCTGCGTGAAGGCGGGGCCACGCTGCACCAGCGAACCGCCGCTGTTATTGCAGATACCGCCGACCACCGACGCACCGAAACAGGATGATCCGATCACCGAATGCGGCTCGCGGCCCAGGGGTGCCAGCGCCTGTTCCAGCGCATGCAGCGTCGTGCCGGGCAGGCAGATGGCCTGCCGGCCGCCGTCGATCAGGTGCAGCGTCGAAATCCGCGTCGTGCTGATGATGACGCAGCCGCCCGGATAATCGTCTCCATCCGGGGTCGATCCGCCGGTGAGCCCGGTATTGGCCGCTTGCATGACGATCGATATGTCCGCCGCGACGCAGGCCTGTACGACGCGCCATTGTTCCAACAGATTGCCCGGTCGCACCACCGCCAGCGCCGCGCCCGATCCGGTTCGGTATCCCGCCCGATAGCGCGCCGTCTTGCGCGCGCCGGTCAACACATGCCGATACCCGACGATGGCGCGCAACCGGGACAGCAGGTCGCTCACTCGCCTTGCTCGCTGATATCGCCGGCAATCCAGCTTCGCCGCACCCGTCGCTGCACGTCCAGATGGACCAGATCAGCGCGCAAGCCGGGCAGGATCGCGCCGGTTTCCTGCTCCAGCCGCAGGAATTTTGCGGGGTTGCCGCTTGCCATGCGTGACGCGTCCATCATGGAGCAGCCGAGCATGTCCATCGCATTGCGAAAGGCCTGCGCCATGTTGAGCGCAGACCCGGCCAGCGTGCCATCTAGGCCGCGGCATGTGCCGTCGACCACGTGAATATCCTGGCCCATCAGGGAAAAGCGCGCATTGCTGCCACCAACGGGCGGCATCGCGTCGGTGACCAGCATCGCGCCGTCGATCCCCCGCGCCGCCAGCGCCACGCGCAGCGCGGCCGGATGCACATGCAGACCATCGACGATCAGCCCGAAATGACTGGTCCGATCCAGCAAAGCGGCGGCAACCATACCCGGCTCCCGGCTGCCCATCTGCGTCATTGCGTTGAACAAATGGGTGAAGCCCGCCAGCCCCTCGTTCAAAGCCATAACCGTCTGGTCATAATCGGCTAGACTGTGGCCGGCAGCCACGATCACATCCGCCTGCGCGAGCGCCCGGATCGCGCCGGGCGGCGCCAGTTCGGGCGCCAGCGTCACAATGCGCCGTCCGCGCGTCGGTTGTGTCAATCGCGCCAGCGCGGCGGAATCAATCGGCGCGAACTTGGCCGCGTCATGAATGCCCTTCTTGCCGGGGTTCAAATGCGGCCCTTCGACATGCACGCCCAAAATGCCCGGCACCGACTGCGCCATCGCCGCCTCGCCAGCCGCAATCGCCGCGTCGACCTTATCCGCCACATCACTGATCAGCGTCGGCGTCATCCCGGTGGTGCCGAAGCGGCGATGCGCCTGCGCGATCGCGCGCATGCCCTCGACATCGGGACGATCGTTGAGCAGCACGTCGCCACCGCCATTGACCTGCGTGTCAATAAAACCGGGCAGCAACCAGCCGCCTTCCAGCATGATGTGCGCGCAACCGGACGGCAGCCTATTCTTGGGCACCACATCGACAATATGCGCGCCCTCCATCAGCAAGGCATGATCCTGCGCGATGACATGCGGCTGCACGATCGCCGCGCCGACCAGGGCCGTCAGGTTCATAGCGTCCGCGTGACCTTGGCCAGATGCGGCGGCTGGTCGGGATCGAGCCCCCGCGCCAGCGCCAGCGCATTGGCGAGACCATAGAAGCTTTGCACCTGCGCTATGGCCGCGAGCACGGGATCAACCGCCGCCACGCCTGGCAGCGCCAGCGTTGCATCGACAATATCCTCATCCAGCCCAGCCGCGATGACATGCGCCCCGCGCGCGCGGAAATCCGCCAGCCGCTCGCGCATTCCTTCGCGCGCCACATCCATCGGTCCGAACGCCAGCACCGGGTCGCCCTCGCCAATCAAGGTCATCGGGCCATGCGCCACTTCCGCGATGCTGAAGGCTTCGGCATGCACGCGCGACGTTTCCTTGAGTTTCAGTGCCGCTTCCCCCGCGATCGGCAAAGTCAGCCCGCGCCCCAGCACCAGCATGGCGCGCGCATCCTTCAGCAACGGCACAGCACCCCTCCAGTCCGCCGCCAGGGCGCCCTGCAAGGTCGGGCCGATGGCCGGCAGCGCATCGCACAACCCGTTGTCTCCGCTCCATTCCGCCACCAGATGCGTGAGCGCCACCAGCGTCGCGATGAAGCTTTTGGTCGCAGCCACGCTGGTTTCCGGCCCGGTATGGATCGGAATGCAGATATCGGCCAGGTGGGCGAGCGGTGATTCAGCGTCATTGACGATCGCGATCAGCAACGTGCCCTGGCGTTTGGCATCCTGCGCGGCCGCGATCAGGTCCGGGCTGCGGCCCGACTGCGAAATCGCGATCAGCGGTACGTTCCGGAAATGCGCGGACGTCACGCCATAGAGCGACCCGATCGACGGCGCATGGCTGAGCGTCGGCACGCCCGCGCGCGTTTCCAGCAGCACCTTGGCGAAGGCGGCGGCATGGTCCGAGCTGCCGCGTGCCAGCGTTGCAGCAAAGGGCGGGGCCAGCGCGCGCAATCTTGCGCCCGCCTCCCGCATCAGGTCGGCATTGCGCGCCAGTTGCTGCGTGCAGCGTTCGGGCGCCTGGGCCGTCTCGCGCGCCATGATCGTTGCGAATAAGTCCGAAGGATCAGTCATGGGGCAACCATACCAAATCACCGCCCAAGGGCAATTGGATTTAATTTGGTTGCATCGTCCTGCCCAAAT
Organism: Sphingomonas sp. SKA58; assembly: GCF_000153545.1. NCBI lineage: Bacteria > Pseudomonadati > Pseudomonadota > Alphaproteobacteria > Sphingomonadales > Sphingomonadaceae > Sphingomonas > Sphingomonas sp. SKA58. The sequence continues at coordinate 217,766 of NZ_CH959308.1, read as the reverse complement.
GATGATACCAGTGAACGAACGGATACAAGGTGGTAGTCCCGCCGCTCCGCATCGATGCCCTTTTTCAGGAGCATGTATGAGTACCGAAGCCATCGATCCCCGCTATGTCGACATCGACCAATGGCCGACCGCGCTCGCTGTAGAGGCAATGCTGGAAGGGCAGATGGCCGCCATCGCCGCCATAGGATCGCAAACCATGGCCATCGCGCAGGCGGCCGAAGCAGCCGCCGCACGCCTGGGCAGCCAGGGGCGGCTGGTTTATGTCGGCGCGGGCACATCCGGCCGCGTCGCGGTGCAGGATGGCGTGGAACTCTACCCTACCTATAACTGGCCGGAAGATCGCCTGCTCTTCCTCATGGCGGGCGGGCTCGACGCGCTGACGCAAGCGGCCGAAGGCGCGGAGGATGACGCCGACGCTGCCCGCGCCGCCGTCGCAGCCTCGCATATCGGCCCGCATGATGTCGTGATCGGCGTCGCCGCCAGCGGCCGAACCCCCTTCACCTGCGCCGCCATCGCCGCCGCGCGCGAAGCCGGCGCGCTCACCGTCGGCGTCGCCAACAATGGCGCCACCCTGCTTCTGGAGGCCGCCGACCATGGCATCCTCGCCGAAACCGGGACCGAAATCATCGCCGGATCGACCCGCATGAAAGCGGGCACGGCGCAAAAGGCGGTGCTCAACATCCTATCGACTGCCATCATGCTGCGCATGGGCCTCGTGTATCGGGGCCGCATGGTCAATATGCGCATATCCAACGCGAAGCTGCGCAAGCGTGGCGAAGCGATGATATGCGACATCGCGCAGGTCGACCAGGCCACCGCCGCGCAGGCGCTCGACATGGCCGGACAGGACATCAAGCTGGCGGTGCTGATTGCCAGGGGGCTAGACCGCCAGGCCGCCGAAAGCCTGCTGGCGGCGTATGGCGACAATCTGGCCGACGCGATCGGAGCGGCGCAAGGGGGGGCATAAGCGATGCGAGACAAGTTGGTGGCGCGCAGCGACGATGGAACGCCCCTCTATCTGCAACTGGCGCGCAACCTGCGCGACCATATCGACAGCGGCGGCATCAGCCCGGGCAATGCCCTGCCCTCCGAACGCGACCTCAGCGAAATGGCAGGCATCTCGCGGGTCACCGTGCGCAAGGCGATCGAGCAGCTGATCGAGGAAGGCGTGCTGTTCCGCAAACAGGGTTCGGGCACCTTCGTCGCCCGCCGGATCGAGGCGCCCGCCTCCGTCCTCTCCAGCTTCACCCATGACGCCCGGTCGCGCGGCGAGGATCCCGGAGTCATCTGGATGATGAAAAATTACGCCCAGCCGACCGAGGAGGAAGCCGCCGCGCTCGCCCTTTCCCTGTCGGCCCGCGTCGCCCGCCTAGGCCGCGTGCGCCTGTCTGGTGGCGAACCGCTCGCAATCGAACATGCCGTCGTGCCCGCCGATTGCCTGCCCGACCTGTCGACCATCGGCGACTCTCTCTACGAAGCCATGGGCCGCAGCGGCTTTCGCCCGACATCGGGCACGCAGCGGGTGCGCGCCTCGCTCGCTACCCCGACCGAAGCGGGCTTGCTCAGCGTCCGCCAGAATAGCGAAGTCCTGCGGATCGAGCGGCTGACCCGCATTCCCGGCGGCCGCGTGGTGGAATTCACCCGCTCCGTCTATCGCGGCGACCGCTATGACTTCGTGACTGAACTCAAGGAGATCGACGGATGAGCGCGCCCGCCACGGCCCAGTCCGCACCCGCGCCAGCATCATCGCACGATGGCCCACGGCCCCCGATGCGCACGCTCGCCCTGTATCTGCTGCTCGGTTTTTCCGCGGGCCTCCCCTTCTATATGTTTAACGCGGTGCTGACGCTGCGGCTTGCCCGCCATGGCATCGACATCGTCATCATCGGCTTCTTCGCGTGGATCGCGCTGCTGCCGACCTTCAAATTCGTCTGGGCGCCGCTGCTTGATCGCTACAGCGTCCCAGGCTTCTCCCGCTTCTGGGGCCGGCGGCGCGGCTGGATCATGCTGTCGCAGCTCGGCATTTTTCTTTCGATGGTCGCCATGGCCTTCACCTCCAGCGACCAGAGCCTGCCACTCACCGCTCTCTTCGCCATCCTGCTCGCTTTCTGGACCACCACGCTGGAGGTCGCCGCCGATGGCTGGCGCATCGAGCTTGCGCCGACGCAGGCGCAGCAGGGACCGATCGTCGCGGCGAACCTGTGGGGCTATCGCAGCGCCATGGTCGCGGCGGGCAGCGGTGCGGTGCTGGTCGCCGCCTGGGCGGACTGGACCTGGGCCTATCTCGTCATCGCTGCCGCTGCCTTTCTTCCCTTCCCCATTCTCGCGGCGATGCGCCCGGAAGAGGATGGCGCGCGCGGCCGCGCCGGCGCACTCATCGGCGGTACGCTGTTCGCGCTCCTGATACTCACCGGCACCGGCATCGCCACGGCGGTCATAGGATGGGGCGTGCTGTCTGCGGTCCAGGGCGCGGGCTTTTCGGCAGAAACCAATGTCACGCCCATCGTTCTGGCGGTGGCGCTGCTTCCCTTTGTCGCGCTCGCCATCGCCCTGCCGCGCATCCGCCGCCTGCCCGCCGACGCGCCGGCGAAAATGCCTGGCTTCATTGCGCCTTATGTCGAAATTTTCTGGCGTTATGGCTATGCGGTGCTGCCGGTTCTCGCCTTCGTTTCCTTCTATCGCATGGGCGACGTGCTGACCCTCACCCTGTCGCACCCGCTCTGGAATGCTGCGGGCTACAGTCTGGAACAGATCAGCATGGCCGATGGGCTCGTCGCGCTGACCTGTTCGATGGCGGGCGTGGCGGTGGGCGGCTTGTGCGCCGCGCGCCTGCCGATGACCGTCGCGCTCATCATCGGGGCCTGTGCATCGGCGATTGGTAACTGGGTGTTCGTCTGGCTCTGGTATGCCGAACCCTCGGCCTTCGTCCTCTATGTCGCGGCTGGCGTCGATCAGTTCGGCCATGGCCTGGAGGGGGCGGTGTTCGTCGTCTATCTGTCCATGCTGGTCAGCCCGCGCTATCCGGGCACGCAATATGCCTTCCTGTCAGGCTTCGCCTTCCTGCTGCCCCGCCTCATTGGCGGCGCGGCGGGCGCGATCCAGAAACAGATCGGCTATGACGGCTTCTTCATCCTGTCGGGCGCGCTCAGCTTTGCCGCCATCTTCTTCCTGCCCTTCGTAATGCGGGCGCGCGCGCGCACTGCCTGAGGCCCATGACAATGATCGAACAATATTGTGACGCCGCCTTCGCGCCCGCCGCTCAGGCCGTGGCGGACGGCCGCATCCCCGGCGCGGCGCTTGGCCTCGTCACCGCCGACGGGCGCAGCGCCGTGCGGATCACCGGATCGGCCGCGATCGTGCCGGATCACGAAGCCCTGACCCGCGACCATTGGTTCGACCTCGCCTCGGTGTCGAAGGTGATCGCGACCACGACGATGATCCTCACATTGGCCGAGCAGGGCCGGCTTGATCTGGACCGCCCCCTCACCGACGCCATTCCCGACCTGCGCCAATATGATGTCGCCCATGCGGCGGAGCGCCGCCTGACCTTTCGCGACTGCCTCGCCCATCGCACTTTCCTGCCGGCTGTCGAGCCGATCTATACTTATGGCGACGATCCCGCCCGCCTGCGCGCTTTCGTGCTCCAACGCGAATGGCGCCATGGACCGGCCGTGTACTCCGACATCAACTTCATCCTGCTCGGCATCGCGATCGAACGCATCACCGGCGCGCCGCTGTCGGACTCGCCGCTGGGCGAAGGCCTCTCCTTCGGCCCGCCGCCCGGCCCCGCCGTTGCCACCGAAGCGTGCAGCTGGCGCGGCCGGGTGCTGAAGGGCGAAGTCCATGACGAAAACGCTTACGCGCTGGGCGGGGCGCCCGGTCATGCCGGATTGTTCGGCACGGTCGATGGCGTGCTGGCCTTCGCGCGCGCCATGCTCGACGGGTCGATCCTGTCGCCCAAGATGATGGCGCAGGTTCGCACCGCACAGGAAGGACACCGCACCTGCGGCTGGGAACGCGCTTTTCCCGGCTGGTCGGGCGGCGACGCCTGCTCTGCGGAGACGATCGGCCATACCGGCTTCACGGGCACCGGCTTGTGGATCGACTTCGATCGCGGCCTCGCCTGGACCCTCCTGACCAACCGCGTCCACCCCTCTCGCCACGCCGATAGCGGTATCTTCACCCTGCGCCCCGCCGTGGGAGATGCGCTGATCAGGGCGTGGGATCAGGAATGATGGCGCAGGCCTGCCTGACTGACCGCTCTTACCGGCTAGGACGTCTGGCCGTAACCGGCTTTCTTCTGATGGCGAACAGCCAATATCGCGACCGTCTCCCCATCGACGCGATATAGGGCGACATAACTGCTATTGCCAAAATCGATCAGCCGTGGCACGCTGGCGGCCCGACATCCTTGCCGGCTTCCAGCTTCGCCAACCAAGCATCGGCTTCCTCATGAGACAGATGCAGGCCGGTCCGACGATACTCTTCCCAGGCGCGGATGGCATCCTGTCACAAGGCCTCGCGCTCGACATATTGCGCGATGGCTTCCCGCATGATCCAGTGCGAACTGCGTCGACGGACTTCCGCCAACTGCCGGGCACGCCCTTTCAGGGCATCATCGAATTTGATGGATGCCACCGCTGCCATGGCCTTGCTTTCTGGGAAGGCAATACCTTACGCTAAATTGTCCTACCTCCACGATCCTATACCTCCTGCGAAAAATTACAGTGTCGGCCGTTCACGCAATGCCGACCCGCCTATTCCCCTGTCAAAGTTGGATTTTGTCTGATTTACCCTGTGAAATGGACCCCACTGCCGCTCTCTTCGCACCCATAAGCTCTTCCCACGGTCTCCCCTGCCCCGTGTCGCTTCGTGGTCGCTTCGTGGTCGCGTTCCTGTCGCCAACTGGTCGCTTCGTACCGGAAAAGGCCAGCGACGCTGTGAACTTCGGTGCCGGAAGAGGCGACTCACTCGGGAATGGATTTCTGGTGCCAAGGGCATTGCCGAAGGTTATGGATTGGACCGCGCCTGCGTCTGTTCAACCGGTCTGGTTGCGGTCTAGGATCGGGTTCATGCGCATCCTTCTTCCCCTCGTCGCCCTCGTCCTGCCACTCGCCGGCGCCGCCGCGCAGAACGCGCCACCACCCCTGCTGGCCGGGATCGAACAGCAGCTGGAGCAGGGACCCGAGGGAACGCGATACGGCCTGCTGGTCGCAACCCTCGATGGCGCGCCCGTGCTCGCCATTGCGCCTGATGAACGCTTCATTCCCGCCTCCAACACCAAGATCTTCACCACCGCCACCGCTTATGCCGACCTGCCGGCACTCGACCGGGCGGCGCAGGGCACGGGCGTGCGTATCGACCAGGGGAACGTCATATTGGAAGGACGCGGCGACGCGCGCCTTTCCAGCGCACCCGATTGCACGGTCGATTGCCTTGCAACGCTGGCCGACGCCATTGCCGCCCGCACCCGGCGCGTGCGCGATGTGGTTGGTGATGACAGCTGGTATCCGGATGAACGGTGGGGGCCGGGCATGAGCTGGAACAATATCCAGTCCCGCTACGGCACCGGCATTTCCGCGCTGACACTGGACGATAATCACCTGACGGCAACGATCGCCCCCGGCACGATAGGCGCGCCGCCGGCGGTGCAGGCCTCGGGCTATTACACCATCGACAACCGCATCGTCACGGTGCCGGGTAAGGGCGAGGCGATCGTCGCGGACCGCGCGCCCAATGGCCGGCTGGTCCGGCTGACAGGCACCATCGGCGCCGATGCATCACCCGAAACACTGCATTTCAGCGTCGACGACCCCGCGCATTATGCGGCATGGCGGCTGCGTGACTTGCTGGTCGCACGGGGCGTAATCGTCACCGGCGACATACGCACCCGCCATCGGTCGCTCAGCCCCGCCGACGATCCCGCAATCCGGGGCGGCGCGCCTGCCGCCCGCCCGCCCGCAGCATCGTTGCTCGCGCAATTGCCAGCACTCCCGCTGGCCGATGACATGCGCATCATTAACAAACAGAGCCAGAATCTCCATGCCGACCTGATGCTGCGCCGCGTCGCGCGGGCGCAGGGCAGCGGCTCCATCGCCGATGGGCAGGCGGCGCTCGACCGGCTTATGGGCCAGGCGGGCGTGAACAAGGCCAGCTACAGCTTCGCTGATGGATCGGGCATGTCTTCCTATAATCGCGTCAGCCCGCGGGCGGCCGTCACCCTGCTGGCCTGGATCGCGCGACAGCCCTGGGGCGCCGCATGGCGGGACACGCTACCAATTGCAGGGCAGGACGGCACTTTGCGGAACCGTTTCAAGGGCACCGTGCTCGAGGGCAAGCTTTTCGCCAAGACCGGCTCGCTCAACGCATCGCGCGCCCTGTCGGGCTATCTCATCACCAGGAGCGGCCGTACCCTGGTCTTCTCCGCCCTCGCCAACGACATGCCCGACGGCACCGATGCGCAGGCGAGCGCCGCGGTGGACCGGGCGCTCGTCGCTCTTGCCGACGCGATGTAACGATCAGCCGGGCGTCACCAGCGTGCGCGCCACGGCATGGCGCTCCACCGCCTCCCGGCTGAACCAGAGCGGTTGCATCTGTCCCGCCAACCAGCGCGGATAGAAATCGCGGTAGCGCGGCGAGCGGGGATCGGCAGACTGGCCGGGGAGAAGGAGGAAGCGGCTATTGTCCCAGGCTCCTACGTCTGCGACCAGCAGGTAGCTGGCGCCGTGCGACACATGATAACCCCGTTTGGCATTGAATCCGCGCGCCATGGGCGTGTAGCTGTCGCCGCCCGAACGCCCGCCCTCGATTGGGGGAAACGCCGCCGCGATCGCCGGCAGCGACGACGCCAGCGGATGCGTGATCTTGACCCGGTGCAGGTCGCCCCAGCGCCACGCTGCCGGGTCGCCCCCCGCCTGTGCCTGTGCCTTCTTCCACCCGGCCGCCAACGCCCCGTCGATCAGGGCATCGCGCGCCGCAGCAGGGTCGGTGCCCAGCCTTTTGTCCGGCTTGGCCAACAGGGTCAGCATTTCGAACAGGTTGACCGAGGGAATGAAGGCTTTGGCGGCCGCTGGCACCACCGCGTCACGGAAATCGCTCAACAATTGCGGCATCACCATTTCATACAGCAGCGCCGCTGCGCTATCCGCCTCGATCCCGCAATCCCACCGGCGCAACAGCCCGGCGGCCTTTGCGGCATCGGGGGACAGCTTGGTCGGGATCAGCGCGATCAGTGACCGGGCCGGCAGCGACTGAACATCATGTTGCAGCGCGACGCTGTCGGCGACGCTGTGGCGCGGCTGCGCGTTCAGCACTTCGGAAATGCGGTCATACCGAAACGGATCGCTCCAGTTGAAGCTGATGATCTTCTTGTCATAGGGATAATCGGTCGGGATGTTCATCTGGTTGGCCGAAGCGAACCATCCTTCCTTCGGATTGTGAACATGGGGCATCTCCTCCACCGGCAGGATGCCTGTCCAGTCATAATCGCCGTCGCCGGGCGCTGGGAACAGGCCATCATGCTTGGGCCGGATCGGCGTATAGCCGATGGTCTGCCACCCGGTATTCCCATCAATATCGGCATAATGGAAATTGGTGGGCGAGGTATGGATGCGAAACGCCCGGCGCAGGCTGGTCCAGTCCTTCGCCAGATTGATAGCGATGATGGCAAAGCGCATATTGCCGCCGGGCAGCATCGACACGGTCGCAAAGGCACTGGCGCGCTGGCGTTCGGGATCCTGCGCGACAATCGGCCGGCCCTGGGCATAACGCTGCGTGACTCGCTGCGGCGGAGCATCCTTGACGCTGATCTCGTCCTCAAAGGTCTCGAACCGCTTCCATTCGCCCTTGTGCCAATAGAGATTGGGGTCTTCCTTGGCGGTGCGCAGGATGAACAGGTCGGTTTGGTCGATATGGAAATTGGTGCGGCCGAAGGCAAAACGGTCCGTATGCCCCTGCATGATGCCGGGTAGGCCAGGCGCGCCGCCGCCGATAACGTCAAGGCCCGGCGCGGTCAGATGCACCATATGCCGCGGGCTGAACCCGCCAATGCCCAGATGCGGGTCATTGGCCAGGATCGGCCTGCCGGTGGCGCTGCGCGACGGCGCGATGGTCCAGGCATTGCTGCCCTGCGCGAAGCGATCGGCCCGGCGTTCGGCCGGATCGAGAGCGGCTTCCTGAATGGCGTCGAACGGCACCGGCCGCGCCGACGGCAGCAATATGCCTAGGTCCGCTTCGCTCACCGCCGCGCAGTCGAGCCCCTCGGGCACCGTGTAGGACCAGGCGGGCCGCAGCGGCGCCATCAACTGATCCGCGTCCAGCACGCCCTGCGCCTGCATCTGGGCGCGGCGCACCTCATCATCGGCATCGCCCATGCCGATGCCACGGGCGCGGACCAGGTCGCGCACATCCCACCGCATCGGGCTGATGCCCAATATGCCATATTCCAACGGCATCTGCGCCGGGTCGGCCTCCAGTTCCGCGATGCGCGCGTTGACGCCGGCGACATAGCCTTCAGCGCATTCCAGCACGCCCGGCGACAAATCGGCGAGTTCGGCGTCGATGTCACCGCGATAGTGAAACAGGCGCGCCGCCTTGTCCGCAGCGACGAAGGCTTTGCCAAAGGCTTCGGCCATGCGTCCCATGTCACGCCGATGATCGATATCGATCTGGAAAAGCCGATCGCGCGCGACGAGATAACCCTGACCGAAATAAGCATCGTGCAGCGAGCCGGCGCGTACATGGGGAACGCCCAGTTCATCCTCGACAATGTCGATGGGCGCGCGCGCTCCGGTCAATCGCACACGGGTAGACCGGCCCTTTACCAGCGGTTCTCCCCAAGCAGAAACAACTGGCACAGTGAGAGCGGCTGCGGTGGCCAACAAAAATGCACGACGCTGAATCAATACAGCCTCCCTTTCCCTTATTCGTCTGAAATACCGAGCGCGAAGCTCATGAAACCTATCGCAGGAATGCCGCCCCGGGCTATAGCAACGCACCTGCTACCCATAACTTGGGGCTATCCAGCTTAACGCTTCAGTCGCTCGGCAACCCGCCATTCCGCCTGGCTATACCTTTATGCGATCAAAGTAATACCAAAACTATTGACCAGCCGCGACCGGCCTGTAACCTTCATGTCATGGAACCGGTCATGGCCGCCAGTCGGCGGCGGGGCGCGGCGCCTCGGCGGCGGCAAGCGGACAGCGCCTTGCTGCGCCGTCGTCATCGTAAGAATGGGTCGGGCAAGACGGCGCTCTGACGCTGCGCACGCCGCAACCGCGTGCAGCCCCTCCCTGATAGAGGGGGTTTATATGGGTGATTTCGGAACAGTTCGCCGGCCGATCGGCCACCGGCACGGTCTGGGGTTGGCAATGACCGCCATCGCCCTGGTCCATGCGGCTCCGTCGCTCGCTCAGGATGCGGGTGCGCCGCAGGAAAGCGCGGCGGCCGGAACGGCGGATCAGATCATTGTGACAGGGACGCGCATCGCACGCGACGGTTTCCAGTCGCCGACACCGCTGACGGTCGTCACGCAGCAGGAAATACTCAACCAGTCGCCAACCAACAACCTGGCCGACTTCATCAACCAGATTCCCGCGCTTGCCGGCAGCACCCGCCCCGCCAACTCGCGCCTTGCGATCAGCTCGGGCTTGGCAGGCATCAACACGATGAACCTGCGCAACCTGGGTGAAGTCCGCACGCTGGTGCTGCTCGATGGTCGCCGTTCGGTCGGCTCCACGATCACTGGCCTGGTCGACATCAACACTTTCCCGCAGGCGTTGGTGAAGAATGTCGAGATCGTGACCGGCGGCGCATCGGCCGCTTATGGTTCGGACGCTGTTGCCGGCGTGGTCAACTATGTGCTCGACAAGAAATATACCGGGTTCAAGGTCAATGCCGATGTCGGCATCACCGACCGGGGCGACGGGTTCAACTACAGCTTCTCCGGCGCGGCGGGCATGGATTTCGCCGATGGTCGCGGACATATCCTGGTCGCGGGCGAATATGCGCACAAGGACGGCATTTTCGAGGTTGATCGCGGGTGGAACCAGATTGGCTACCGGACCCTGTCCAACCCCGATTATACAGCCGACAACGGGCAGCCCGCGAACATCGTCGTGCGCGGCGCGGGCACCTGGAATTCCACCCCCGGCAGCATCATCCGGTCGCAGGTCGGCGGGACCACCGCCCTGCGCGGCACCTATTTCGCGCAAGGCGGCGTAGCCCAGCAATATCAGTTCGGCAGCATCACCGACAGCAGCCAGACGGTGGGCGGCGACTGGCAGATCAACGACACGTCGCGCCGCATCGGGCTCGACGCGACCGACGATCGTCGCGGCGTCTATGGTCGGCTGAGCTACGAGCTGGCCGACTGGATCGAAGTGTTTGCCGAAGCGTCCTACAACTGGAACAAGACGCTGTTCAATGCGGGGCCGCAGGCCGCGACCTTCACCTTGCAGTCGGACAACGCCTATCTAATCCAGGCGCTTGGGCCAGCAGCCCTGGCCGGCGTGACTTCGGTTTCGCTGGGCACGTCGGCGGCCGACCTGCCCTATCGCAAGAATAACAGCACCCGCGAAGTGCAGCGTTATGCGCTGGGCGCGGGCGGTGAGTTTGCGGCATTCGGCAACAAGGCCGTGTGGGATGTCTATGCCCAATATGGGCAGACCGACACGCATGAGCAGCTGCGCGACATCATGAATACGGCGCGGCTGGGCCTGGCCACCGACGCGGTGTTCGCGCCCGACGGGTCGATCGTCTGCCGCTCGACGCTCACGGATCCGGGCAATGGCTGCATCCCGCTCAATCGCCTGGGCATCGGTGTCGCCAATCCGGCGGCGGTCGACTGGATCATGGGCGATCCCTATCGCAACCAGCGGTTCAAGCAGACGGTCGCGGGCGCCAACCTGTCGGTCACGCCGTTCGCCACCTGGGCCGGCGATGTGAGCGTCGCGGTGGGCGGCGAATATCGCAAGGAAGAAGTGTCAGGATTCGTCCCGCCCGAGTTCAGCTCCGGCTGGTCGGTTGGCAATTTCCGTCCGACCTTCGGCAGCTACAATGTCAAGGAAGCCTATCTGGAAACGCTGATCCCGCTTGGCCTGGGCGCGGAATTCAATGGCGCGGTGCGCGCGACCGACTATTCGACGTCGGGTTATGTGACCACGTGGAAGGCGGGCCTGACCTGGCAGCCGATCGAGGATATCCGCCTGCGCGGCACAAGGTCGCGCGACATTCGCGCACCCAACCTCAACGAACTGTTCCAGTCGGGCACGTCGCGCACCAACACCTTCGCCACCAATACGGCGGTGGGACAATATGCCGGCGCGACATTCCGCGAACTGACCACGGGCAATCTGAACCTCGACCCGGAAAAGGCCGACACGCTGACGCTGGGCGCGGTGCTCCAGCCGCGCTTCCTGCCCGGCTTCTCCTTCTCGGTCGACTGGTTCCGTACCAAGGTGTCGGATGCGATCAGCCAGTTCTACGCCGACGACATCGCCCAGCGCTGCACCGAAGGCTTCCAGAGCTTCTGCGCGGCGATCGTGCCCGACCCCGAAGGGGTACGCGACTATTTCGTGTCGGCAAGCCCCTTCAACTTCGCCCGGGTGAAGGTGCGCGGGATCGACTATGAAGCGAGCTATCGCGTGCCGCTCGACAAGATCTTCAACGGCAGTTCGAGCAACCTGACGCTGCGCGGAACAGCAACCAACTATCTGGAAAATACCGTCGACAACGGCATTTCCGTGCCGGTCGACACCGTTGGCCAGAATAGCGGGCAGTCGAGCACGCCGGACTGGATCTTCCGCATGTCGGCGACATTCGACACGCCAACCTATTCGGTCACGGCGGTCGGGCGCGGGGTGAGTTCGGGCACCTACAACAACACCTATATCGTGTGCACCACCAACTGCCCGACCAGCACGGCGACCAACCCGACAATCAACAGCAATCATATCGACGGGACATTCTATACCGACCTCAACTTCACGGCGAAGATCAATGTCGGCGGCGCGGACGGGCAGTTCTTCCTGAACGTCACCAACCTGTTCGATACCAACCCGATCCTGCTGCCGGAAACGGGGCTGTCGGCCAATTCGACCTATAGCGACCTGCTGGGCCGGGCCTTCCGCATCGGGGTGCGGTTCAAGACCAATTAAGAGCATCAGAGTTCAAAGAGAAAGGGCGGGGAACCACCGGTTCCTCGCCCTTTCTCTTTGCCCGGCATCGGTGAACGCGACAGGGATAGCGACAACTGCGCGTTATGCCAAATGGTTAGTTGGCTACCTAACTATAGGATAGTCTCACGCCGGCGGACAGTGGGCCGGCGTGGGGCGGAGCAACGCGCGGCCGGGTGTGGCGCCCGTCGTCTGGCTGTCACTCACGGCGAGCGTGCCGTTAACGAACAATTTGGCGACGCCGACGCTGAGTTCGCGCGGGTGCATATAGTCGGCGCGGGGCGCATAGCGCGCAGGATCGATCACCACGACATCGGCATAATAGCCAGGACGCAGATAGCCGCGATGGTCGATGTTATAAATGTCGGCCGTGCGCCCGGTCGATTGCCGCACGAAGGTGCCTAGGTCGATCACCTTGCGCTCCCGCACATAGCGAACATATTTTTCCGGGAAGGTTGCGAACATGCGGGGATGGCCGTTCGAACCGTCGGACGATGTCACTATCCAGGGCTGGCGCATCAACAGGTCGACATCGGCCTGCGCCATGTTGAATGACGCAACCGCAGTGCCCCGACCCTTATCCTTTTCTATGCTCTGGCGGATGATGCGCAGCGCCGCGTCCCTGGGATCGAGCTGCCACTGCGTCGCGACCTCCTCCAGCGTCTTGCCGGTCCAGGGAAAGCCCTGCGCGATCAGCAGCAGGGATTTGGCGCCCCCGCGCCGGCGCATATTTTCGGACATTTCCTGCCGGATGCGGGCCAGCGTCGTCGGATCGTCCAGCCGCTTCAACAGCGCGTCCCCGCCGCCATCGACCGCCCAGCGCGGCAAGAGCGACGCATCAAGGCTGGAGCCGGAGGCGAGCCAGGGATATTGATCTGCGGTCACGTTCTGCCCTGATTTTCGGGCAGCGTCGATTTCGGCGATCACGGCAGGGGCCTCCCCCTGCACGTCCACGCCCAGCGCCTTCAAATGCGCGAAATGCACTGGCATGCCCGCTTGCTTGCCGATCTGGATCGCTTCGCGGACCGAACCGAGCAGCCCGATGGAATAGCTGGATTCATCGCGCTGATGCGTGTCGTAGAGGCCGCCGCGGATCGCAGCTTCGCGCGCGACGGCGATCACCTCGTCGGTCTTGGCGAAACTTTGCGGCGCGTAGAAGAGGCCGGCGGAAAAACCGGTCGCGCCTTCGCACATGCCCTTGGCCACCAGACTCTTCATGGCGCTGAGGTCCTGCGCATTGGGTGCGCGGGCGTCCTGACCCAGCACGCGCTGCCGCACCGCGCCAAAGCCGACGAAGGGGATGAAGTTGGTCCCGACACCCGACGCCTGGATCTTGGCCGCGTCGTCGCCGACGTCCGGCGTGCCATAGCCATCGACGCCGATCACCACCGTGCTGACCCCCTGGTCGAGCCAGGCGGGATTGACCCGCTCCGCCGCATCGGATGACCGCAAAAAGCCGTCAGCATGGGTGTGGGCGTCGATGAAGCCAGGCGCGACGATCATACCCTTGGCGTCGATCCGCCGCGCCGCCTTCATCGGGGCAGAGCGGCCGACATAGACGATCCGGTCGCCTTTCAGCGCCACATCGCCGACATAGGGCTTGCCCGTCCCGCCATCATAGATGGTGCCACCGGTGATGAGAACATCGGCGCTGTCCGCGCCCGATGCGCTGGCGGGTTTGGCGGCGGTGGCTGCGGGAAGAAGCAGAATGCTGCCGGACAGCAGCAGGGCGCGGGCCGCCTGGCGGACGCGGCGGCGAGCGGGAAGAAGCGGCATGGGCAAGGGTCCTCGACTGAACGACGCAAATCGGCACCATGGGCCGTCTGTATCCCACCCGTCCAGAGCGGGTCTGTTGCACACGCCATAACCAAATGGCATAGCGGGGCGGTGTACCCGGATCGTCGCGCCGGACGGACAGGCGGCAGCCGAAGAAAGTGAAGCCATGAACCTGCGCCAGATCGAGATTTTCCACGCCGTCTATCTGCACGGCACGGTCAGTGCGGCGGCGCGCGCGCTTAACGTGTCGCAGCCCGCCGTGACCAAGGTGCTGCGCCATGCCGAACGCTCCATCGGCCTGCCCCTGTTCGAGCGGGCCAAGGGGCGGCTGATCCCCACGCAGGACGCGCGGACCTTGTTCGACGAAGTGGCCGACATACAGGAGCGCGTGCGATCGCTGCGGCAGGCGACGCAGAATATGCGGCATGGCCGCGGCGGGCTGCTGCGGATATCGGCCCTGCCCTCCCTTGGCCTGGGTGCCATTCCCGATGCGGTCGCGCGGTTCCTGCGCGGGCATGAAGACATCATGTTCGACCTGCAGACGCTGCATCATGATGAAATGGTGCGCAAATTATACGAGCGCGAAACCGATATCGCGATCAGTTTCGAAGTCCCGCTGTCAGCCCCGGTTGCGCATCAGGTCGTGGGTGAAGGCGAATTGGTGGTGCTCTATCGCGAGGAGGATATGCCCGACGCGCCCAGCCGGTTGCATCTGGAGGAATTGCGCGAGCATAAATTCATCAGTCCGGTGCAAAGCGGGCCAATCGGCCGAGTCCTGTCGAGCGAACTGAAGCGGCAGGATGTCGAGTTGAACGAGGTCGTGTCGGCGCGGACCTATTATATCGCCGCCGCGCTGGTGCGGGCGGGCGTGGGCATGGCCATCGTCGACAATTTTACTGCCCATGCCAGCGTATCACCGGGCCTGTCCAACCGGCCGCTGCAACCGGCGATCACCTTCGACATCAATGCGGTCTATTTGCAGAACCGGCCACCATCCAGGACGGCGTCGGAATTCCTGACGCTATTGTCGGAGGTTATCGAGAGCCTATAGCAAAAGGCTATAGGCTATGCGGCCATGGATATTGGGGAACGGCACGGGCCGGCGATAAGGTCGCGATCCCATATTCAAGCAGGTTCCTCCATCCATGATTGCGACGCCCTATCTCCTCTACCTCGGCCACAGCAATGACGAGATCGGCATCAAGACATCGCGGGGGCTGGCGGTGTTCCGGCCCGACATCTGCGTTGGCGAATATCGCCATGACGATTGCGGACTGACGCTGAACCTGCCGCGCATGGATTTTGCGCAGGCCCATGCGGCGGGCGCGCGGACGCTGGTGCTGGGCATTGCCAATGCGGGCGGCCGGCTGGGCAGCGATCTGGTCGATGACGCGCTCGCGGCCATGGAGGCCGGGCTGGATATCGCGTCAGGCCTGCACCAGCGGTTGAAGGACGAGCCACGGTTGGTCGAAGCGGCGGCGCGGCTGGGCCGGACGCTGCACGATGTGCGCGATCCCCGGCCCGATATTCCGGTGGGCACCGGCAAGCGGCGCGCGGGCAAGCGGCTGCTGACCGTCGGCACCGATTGTTCGGTCGGCAAAATGTATACGACCTTGTGCCTGACCCGGGCTTTGCAGGCGCACGGGGTCGAGGCCGATTTCCGCGCGACGGGCCAGACCGGCATACTGATCGCGGGCGACGGCGTGCCGCTGGACGCAGTGGTGGCCGATTTCATTTCCGGCGCGGTCGAGCAGATTTCGCCCGATCGCCATGATGGCGGCTGGGACCTGATCGAAGGGCAAGGATCGCTGTTCCACCCGTCCTTCGCGGGCGTGTCGACCGGCCTGATCCATGGCGCGCAGCCCGACGCACTGGTGCTGTGCCATGATCCGATGCGCCGCACGATGCGCGGATTGCCCCATTATCAGCCGCCATCGCTGGACGACTGTCTGGAAGCGAACCTGCGCGCGGCGCGGTTGACCAACCCGGATGTGCGCGCGGTGGGCATCGCGCTCAACACGTCGGCGATGGACGAACACGCGGCGGCGGAACTGTGCGCCCGCACCGCCGACAATATGGGCCTGCCCTGCTGCGACCCCTATCGCATGGGTGTCGACGCGGTGGTCGATTTGCTGTTAGCCATGGATGCGCCCGCCGCCGCCACGGAGACGATCTGATCCCCATGCCCCGTTCATTGACCGTCACGGGCGAGACATTCCCGCTCGCCACCCCCTTTCGCATATCGCGCGGCGTCAAGACGGCGGCCGATGTCGTCACCGTGACGATCGCGCAAGGGGAGATTGAGGGGCGCGGTGAAAGCGTCCCCTACCCGCGCTATGGCGAAAGCGTCGCGGACAGCACCGCCGAAATCGAAGCCGTGCGCACCGCGATCGAGGGGGGCGTGAACCGGCGCGGGCTGCTGGAAATCCTGCCGGCGGGTGCGGCGCGCAATGCGGTGGATTGCGCGCTGTGGGACCTGGAATTGCGGCTTGAAGGGCGGGATTTCGCGGCGGCAGCCGGGATCGCGACGCCGTTGCAGCCGATCGCCACGGCGATGACGGTCGGGCTCGACACGCCGGACAAGATGGGGCTGGCGGCGGCGGCGCTTGCTGACGTGCCGCTCATCAAGGTCAAGGTGGACGCCAGCGATCCGGTCGCGCAATTGCGGGCGGTGCGGGCCGCCGCGCCTGATCCGCGCATGATCGTCGACCCCAATGAGAGCTGGAGCATCGCGCACGTCGAGGCCATGCAGGCGCTGGCGCGAGAATTGCGCATCGACCTGCTGGAACAGCCATTGCCGGCGGGCGAGGATGATACGCTGCGCGGCTATGCGTCCGTCATCCCCATCGCGGCAGACGAGTCCGTGCATGTCGCAGCCGATCTCGACAGCTTGCCCGATGGCTATGGCGTGGTGAACATCAAGCTGGACAAGGCCGGCGGGCTGACCGCCGCCCTGGCGCTGGCGGAAGCGGCGCGGGCGCGCGGACTGGGCGTGATGACCGGTTGCATGATCTGTTCATCGCTGTCGATCGCCCCGGCCTGGGCGATCGCGGCGCAGAGCGACTTCGTCGATCTGGACGGACCATTATGGCTGGCGACCGATCGGGCGGGCGGCTTCGCGGGCGACAAGGGCTATCTGTTACCGGCCCAGCCGGGCTTCTGGGGCGGCCTTTGACCATGGGGCCAGCGCGCCGCTGGTTTGCCATTCCGCTGTGGCAGCGAGTGGTCGGCGGGCTGGTCCTGGGCGTTGCGATCGGGCTGTTCTGGCCAATGGCCGCGCCATGGATCGCTTTCATCGGCGAATTGTTCGTGCGGCTGATCCGGATGCTGGTCGTGCCGATCGTGTTCGTGTCCATCGCATCGGGCGTGACCGCTTTGGGCGATCCCCGGCGGCTGGGCGCTGTGGGCGGCCGCACGGTGCTGCTGTTCGCGGCGACCACGGCCTGCGCGGTGTCGATCGGCATGGCGCTGGGCCTCATCATCGACCCGGGCGGCGGCGCGGCGCTGGGTGGGGCAGCGCCCCATGCGCTGGGCGAGGCCAAGTCGGTGCATGATCAGCTGATCGGCATCGTACCGGTCAATATCGTCGAGGCGCTGGTCGAAGGCGACATGCTGGCGATCATCTTCTTTGCGATGCTGTTCGGGTTCGGCGTCATCCTGGCGGGCGAGGACGGACGGCCGATGGCGGGCGTACTGGATTCAGCAAGCCGCGTGCTGTTTCACCTGGTGCGGATCGTGATGGAGGTGACGCCCTTTGGCGTGCTGGCGCTGATCGCGCAGGCGGTGGCGGACAATGGCGTTGCGGTGTTCACCAATATCGGCTGGCTGGCGCTGTGCGTCGTGCTGGGCGTGGCGGCGCAGATCCTGCTGGTGCATTTGCCGCTGATCCGGCTGGCCGCACGATTGTCGATCCGGCGCTTTTTCCGCGCGGCGGTGGACCCGCTGCTGGTCGCCTTCTCCACCGCATCCTCGGCCGCGACGCTGCCGGTCGCCCTGCGCGTCGCGCAGGAGGATCTGGCGATCGAGCCGGCCGTCGCCTCTACCGTGCTGCCGATCGGGGCGAGCATCGGCAAGGATGGGACGGCGATGTATGTCGGGCTGCTCAGCGTCTTTAGCCTGCAGGCGCTGGGAGTGCGGGCGGACGGAACGATGCTGGCGATCATGCTGCTCACCGGGTCGCTCGCCGCCTTTGGCACCGCACCCATTCCATCCGCTTCGCTGTTCATGCTGGCGGCGGTCTTGTCGGCGGTGGGGGTGGCGCCTGAACAGACGGCGCTGGTGGTGGGCTTTGTCCTGCCGTTCGACCGGCTGCTGGACATGACGCGCACGGTCGCCAGCGCCAGCGCCAACCTGACCGTCACCGCCGTCGTCGCGCGGCAGGAGCGCAAGGCGCTGGCCGGATCGAGTCCCCCCGCCCCGGCCAGCGACGCGCCGATCAATCCAGCGACTTGACGATTTCCTCCACCATTTTCTTGGCGTCGGCCAGCAGCATCATGGTGTTGTCCATGTAGAAGACTTCATTGTCGACGCCGGCATAGCCTGCGCCGCCCATGGAGCGCTTCACGAACAGCACCGATTTGGCATTGGCGACGTCTAGGATCGGCATGCCGTAGATGGGCGATGTCTTGTCGGTCTTGGCCGCCGGGTTGGTGACGTCGTTCGCGCCGATGACGAAGGCGACGTCGGCCTGACCGAATTCGCTGTTGATATCCTCCAACTCGAACACTTCGTCATAGGGGACATTGGCTTCGGCCAGCAGCACGTTCATGTGACCGGGCATGCGGCCCGCGACCGGGTGGATCGCATATTTGACGCTGACCCCGGCCTTTTTGAGCATATCACCCATTTCGCGCAGCGCATGCTGCGCCTGGCTGACGGCCATGCCATAGCCCGGCACGATGATGACGCTGTCCGCCTGGCTCATCAGGAAGGCGGCATCCTCCGCGCTGCCGCGCTTGTAGGGGCGGTCCACCGCTGCCGCGCCGCCCGACGCGCCGCCGCTTTCCGCGCCGAAGCCGCCGGCAATGACGCTGAGGAAGCTGCGGTTCATCGCCTTGCACATGATGTAGGAGAGGATCGCGCCCGCCGATCCGACCAGCGCGCCGGTGATGATCATCGCGCTGTTGCCCAGCGTGAAGCCCATCGCGGCGGCGGCCCAGCCCGAATAGCTGTTGAGCATCGACACGACGACGGGCATGTCCGCGCCGCCGATGGGAATGATAAGCAGGAAGCCGATGACGAAGCTGAGCGCCGTCACGGTCCAGAAGACCCATGGGCTCTGGTCAGTCACGAAATAGGCGACAAGGCCCAGGATCGCCGCCAGCGTGCCAAGGTTGATGAGGTGGCGCGCAGGCAGCATGATCGGCTTGCCCGACATATTGCCATTGAGTTTCAGGAAGGCGATGATCGACCCGGAAAAGGTGATCGCGCCGATCGCGACGCCCAGGCCCATTTCGACGCGGCTGGCCTGATGGATCTGGCCGGTCAGCATGTCGAGGATGCCGAAAGCGCCGGGATTGAGATAGGCAGCTGCGCCCACCAGCACGGCGGCAAGGCCAACAAGGCTATGGAAGGCCGCGACCAGCTGCGGCATGGCGGTCATGGCGATACGGCGAGCGATGACGAAGCCGATGCCGCCGCCAATCAGGATAGCGCCGATGATTTCCGGCAGGCTGGCAATGTCATGGGTGTAGAGCGTTGTCACGACCGCGATGGCCATGCCGATCATGCCCATGCGGTTGCCACGACGGCTGGTCGCCGGGCTGGACAGGCCGCGCAGCGCCAGGATGAAGAGGACGCCCGCAATCAGATAGGCGAGCGCGACGAAGGGCGAGACGGGAGCAAGCTCATGCATCACTTGCGCTCCTTCTTCTTGTACATGGCGAGCATGCGTTCGGTAACGGCAAAGCCGCCGAAGATGTTGACCGAGGCAAAGACGACCGCGAGCAGGCCCAGATATTTGGCCGCCGCGCTACCCGCTTCGGCCGACGCGACCAGCGCGCCGACGATGATGACGGAAGAAATGGCGTTGGTAACCGCCATCAGCGGCGTGTGCAGCGCTGGCGTCACCGACCAGACCACATAATAGCCGACGAAACATGCCAGCACGAAAATCGACAGGATGGAGATGAAGTCCATCGTTCCTACTCCCCGTTCACCCTGTTCGAGGCAGGGCGGTATCACGCGGTCCGGACCTGATGGCCGGCCGCGCCCAAATGAGCGTCAGCCCAGCAAACGTTCGTTGACGACCTTGCCACCCTGCGTCAGGCGGATGGCATTGCCGATTTCCTCGTCCAGCACCGGCGCGTTCCTTTCCTTGTCCCAGAAAGCGGACAGGAAATTATAGAGGTTGCGCGCAAACAGGGCGGAGGTGTCGGCGGCAAGGCGCGAGGGGACGTTGCGGTGGCCGACGATCTTGACGCCGTGACGTTCGGCCACTTCGCCAGCCACCGCGCCTTCGACATTGCCGCCCTGTTCGACCGCCAGGTCGACAATGACGCTGCCCGGTTTCATCGTCGCGATCTGCGCGTCTGAGATGAGGCGCGGCGCGGGACGGCCCGGGATCAGCGCAGTGGTGATGACGATGTCCTGCTTGGCGATATGGCCGGACACGAGTTCGGCCTGCGCAGCCTTATAGTCGTCCGACATTTCGGTGGCGTAGCCGCCGCTGCCTTCACCCTCTATCCCAGCGACCTTTTCGACGAAAATCGCCTTGGCGCCCAGGGATTCGATCTGCTCCCTGGTTGCGGCGCGCACGTCGGTGGCGCTGACCTGCGCGCCCAGCCGTTTGGCGGTGGCGATGGCCTGAAGCCCCGCAACGCCCACGCCCATGACGAAGACCTTGGCGGCGGACACGGTGCCGGCCGCCGTCATCATCATCGGAAAGGCGCGGCCATATTCGGCCGCCGCGTCGAGCACAGCCTTGTACCCCGACAGGTTCGATTGGGAGGAGAGAATATCCATCGACTGCGCGCGGGTGATGCGGGGCATGAATTCCATCGCCAGCGCTTCATAGCCCGCCACGGCATAGGCATCGACGCGCGCGCGATCCCCAAAGGGGTTGAGGCCGGCCACGATCCACGCGCCCGGCTTGGCACCTATCAGGCTGTCGGGCGATGGCCCCTGCACGCCCAACAGAATGTCGGCCCCCGCGACCGTGGCGGCGCGATCAGCAACAGTCGCGCCAGCGGCAGCATAATCAGCGTCGGCGATCGATGCGGTAAGCCCCGCGCCAGCTTCGATGGCGACGTCCGCGCCCAGCGCCTTGAATTTTTTCACCGTCTCCGGCGTGGCGGCGACCCGGCGTTCGCCCTCCGCCTGCTCCCGCACGATCGCGATTTTCACTATCCCCTCTCCCTTCTCCTGCACCGGCACGCCGAACGCGCCGGTAATGCGCGGGGGCCAGCAGGACGCGCCTATGCATCGATGCGCCCGATGCCCCCGATCTTTCCTTGCCCGCCTCTATTTCTGTCTTCTGGCGACGGCAACACGCATCATGCGTATCGTTTCTATCAGCTTCCAAGCAATATCTTTATGCGCCTGTTCGTCAGGAGTTTGGGGGAATGGGGTAGACGATCAGCGCGGCGGCATCCGGATCGCGCCGTCGAGGCGTATGACTTCGCCGTTCAGCATCGGATTGCGGATGATAGATTCGACCAGTTGCGCATATTCGTCGGGGGCGCCCAGGCGGCTGGGGTGCGGCACCTGCGCGCCCAGTGCGTCCTGCACATGCTGCGGGAAGCCTTCCACCATCGGCGTGCGAAAAATGCCGGGGGCAATGGTCATGACGCGGATATGGTGCTGCGCAAGATCGCGCGCGACCGGCAATGTCATGCCGACCACGCCCCCCTTGGACGCGGCATAGGCGGCCTGGCCGATCTGACCGTCATAGGCTGCGACCGACGCTGTGTTGACGATGACGGCACGTTCACCCGCCACATCGTCAACAGCGGCGGCGCGCGCGGCGAATTTCGACATGAGGTTGAAGCTGCCGATCAGATTGACCTCGATGGTGCGGCGAAAGAGGTCGAGCGAGTGAGGCGCGTTTTCCTTGCCCACCGTCTTGCTGGCAGGCGCGATGCCCGCACAGTTGACGAGAATGCGCGCGACGCCATGCGCCTTTTCGGCCTCATCAAGCGCGGCGGCGACGGCGGCGTCGTCCGCGACATTGAGCGCGAAGGCGATGGCGCCCATCTCTTGCGCGGCGGCGTTCGCCGCCTCCTCGTTCAGATCAAGAATGGCAACCTTCGCGCCATTGGCGGCCAGCATCGCGGCTGTCGCCTTGCCGAGACCTGATGCGCCGCCGGTGACAATGGCGGCCATATTTCTGATGTCCATGGATTTTGCCCCCCGTTCAGACCAGCTCGACAGCCATGGCGGTGGCTTCGCCGCCGCCGATGCACAGGCTTGCGACGCCGCGCTTCAGCCCACGATTTTGCAGCGCCGCAATCAACGTCGTCAGGATGCGCGCGCCCGATGCGCCGATGGGATGGCCGAGCGCGGTCGCACCACCGTTGACGTTCAGTTTTTCGGGCGGGATCGACAGTTCGCGCGCCGCGATCATGGCCACGACGGCGAAAGCTTCATTGACTTCGAACAGGTCGACATCCTCAATCGACCACCCCGCCTTGTCGAGCAGCTTGCGCATCGCAGGGACGGGCGCGGTCGTGAATTTGGAGGGTTCCTGCGCATGGGCGGCGGTCGCGACGACCTGCGCCACGATCGGCAGACCAAGCCGATCGGCGACGCTGCGCCGTGTCATCACCAGCGCGGCGGCACCATCGGATATGGAGGAGGCATTGGCAGCCGTGATCGTGCCATCCTTGGCGAAAGCCGGCCGCAGCGACGGAATTTTGTCTGGCTTCGCCTTACCGGGCTGCTCGTCGGTATCGATCAGCATGTCGCCACCACGCCCGGAGACAGTCACGGGGGTAATTTCGCGCACGAACGCACCCGACGCAATCGCGTCACTGGCGCGGGAGAGCGACCGGATCGCATAGTCATCCTGTTCGGCGCGGCTGAACTGATAGTCGCGCACGGCTTCTTCGGCAAAGACGCCCATCGCCTTGCCGGGCTCATAGGCGTCCTCCAGCCCGTCCATCATCATCGTGTCGATAATGCGGTCATGGCCGATGCGCGCGCCGGCCCGATGCTTGGGCAGCGCATAAGGCGCGTTGGTCATACTTTCCATGCCGCCCGCCACGATGATGTCCGCCGCGCCGGCCGCCAGCGCCTCATGCGCCATGATCGCGGCCTGCATGCCCGATCCGCACATCTTGTTGACGGTGGTCGCCTCCGTATTGAGGCCAAGGCCAGCGCCGAGCGCCGCCTGGCGCGCGGGCGCCTGACCCAGGCCAGCGGGAAGGACGCAGCCCATATAGATGCGATCGACGGCATCGGCAGGGAGCTTGGCGCGCTCGATCGCCGCCTTGACCGCGGCCGCGCCGAGATCGGTTGCCTTCAAGGGTGACAGCGCGCCCTGAAAACCGCCCATGGGGGTGCGGGCATAGCCGGCGATGACGATGGGATCCTGTGCCATTTTGCGTCCTCTTCCTGCGCGACGTGAGTTACGACGCCGATAAATCTACTGGTGAGTATATTGCTTATTCATGCGTTTTTTGTCAAGTTGATGGGCGGAGACGAGACGTGCAGATAGACATGGACAACAGGCCCGCTTCCCCGTTTCGGACACGGGTGGAAAAGGCGCAGGAGCGTGCGCAGAAACGAGACGCCGTGCTGACGGCGGCCGTGCGCATGTTTAACGCGCGGGGGTTTCATGCCACGTCGCTGGATGATGTCGCGGCGTCATTGGGGATCAGCAAGCCCACCATCTACCATTATCTCGGCAATAAGGAGCAGGTGTTGATCGAATGCGTGACGCGCGGGCTGGAGCCGCTGCGGGCCGCAGCCGATCAGGCGCGCAGCGAGGAAGGGCGGGGCATTGATAGGTTGCGGCGCTTCCTGATCGCTTATGCGCGTACGAACATGGATGATTTTGGCCGGTGCATGGTGCGGACGGGCGATGAACTGCTTTCGCCGCCAAGCGCAGCGGAAATCCGTGCGCGCAAAAGCGAGATCGACAGGACGCTGCGCGCCCTGATCGCCGATGGCATCGCGGACGGATCAATCGCGCCGGTCGACGTCAAGATGAGCGCCTTTGCCATTGCCGGCGCGCTCAACTGGCCGGCGCGCTGGCACGACCCCAACGGACCGTCCAGCGCGGAAGAAATTGCCGCCGCGCTGGTCGATACGCTGATCGGCGGCTTGGCGCCGCGCCCCTGCGCCCCGATTAGGGGATGAAGACCGCGCCTATTTCTTCACCCTGACGGCATAGACCTGGTTGCTGCCGTCCATGTTGGAGCGGAAGATCATCCATGCGCCATCGGGCGTGAAGGTGATATTGGGTTCCAACCGATAGTCATGGCGCGCCATATCGACGATCTTTTCCGCGTCGAACGTGCCGGGCGCGACGAGATCGGCCGCATTGTCGGCATGAATGCCCGCCACGTCGGGAATGTCTTTGGGTGTGAAGAGATAGAGATATTTGCCGTCGGGCGCATGGGCGACCATTTCGCTGTCACCGCCATCGCCGGAAAAATGTTGCAGATCGGGCGCCTGATTATAATGGACCGACCACATATTGCGGTCGACATGATACCAGCGGCGATGGCCGGTCGCGAGTTCATAGCCCGCGAGCCAGAACACCTCCCCGCGCGGCGTCTGAAGGTCGTACCAGATCCATTTTCCGTCCGGTGAGAAAAATTCGTGGCCGGCGATTTCCATGTTCATGAAACGCTTGTGGACAAGTTGCTTGCCCGTGCCATCGGTGCGGATGGTCCAGATGCGATCGACCTTGTGCCAGGGACCTTCGTGGCAATACATGATGAGGCCGGGATCGGTGGGCGAGAATTGGACATGGTTGAGCCAGTCGGTCGAGGCGACCACCACCTTCCGCTCGCCGGTGCGAATGTCGATGGTAAAGATCTCCATCGGAATCTTCGCCTCCAGCCGTTCATTGAGGCGCACTTCCTTCGCTTCGGCGAAGGTCAGCGGCTGGCCGTCGGGGCCGGTGGCGGCGTAGTTGGCCTGGCCGAACTGCTGCTTGATTTCCGGTTCGCCACCCTTCTTCGTGCCATCGGGCTGAAGCGGCTTGTCGCTCGCCGCCCATTGGCCAAGCAGCAGGGTTTCGTCAGCATTGATTGAGCCGATCGAGCCCTTTGCCACGGTCGCGATGCGCCGCGTCTTGCCGCTGTCGATGTCGGCGGCGAAAATGGTCGTCGCCCCGCCTGCATCGTCGCGGCGGTGGCCGGCATAATAGGCCGTGCGCGTCCGGCGGCCGGTAAAGAGCAGTTGCAGGTCGCGCCCCTTGACCAGCGGCGTCACGCTCCAGTCGGCCAGCGTCACGACGCTGATGCCATCGGGCGTCGAGATGACCATCTTGTCGCCCTGGGGCGTATAGCTGTTCTGGTGGAAATAGAGGCTGGCCGCGCCGCCGGGCGCATCGGTGATCTGGACGATCTCATGCCCGGTGGTGGCGTCGGTCCACTGCTTCACCGGCTTGGCCACCGCAGCGCCGGTCCAGGCGAGCGCCGCCAGCGCGAGGAGCGAGATGCCGCTTTTCATGGAGATATCCTTCTTCAGCTTTGGGCCGGCAGTGCATCGGGGATGAGCGCCAGATTTTCGATCGCCGCCAGCCCCCATTGGGCCGCGGCATTGGTGGAGACATGGGGCCATTCGACCGTGGGGCCAAGGATTTGCGGTCCTTGCAGCGTCACGCGCGGGTCGCCCTGCGACAGGCCCAGGCCCGCCTCGCCCGAGAAAAACTCCTCCCAGGCGCGGCGCGCCATCGCTGGATCGCGCGTCTCATGCGCCAGATAGGCCGTCAGGCGAGAATGACCTTCACGCAGATTGCGGCCGCGATAGGGGAAGGGGAATTTCGCCTCCCATTGCGCGCGCGGGGCGTTGAACCAACGGCAATAGTCAAGCCAGGCCGTGCGGTAGGCAGGCACATCGAGCAGGTCGAGCAGTTCGGCATTGAGTTCGAGCGCGCCGAACACGGCGTTGAGATGCGATACCGATATGCTGTCTCCCTTGCCCAGGAAGCGGCCAGTCGACAGGTCGAACGGCGCGGTCCCGGTCAGCCAGCCATATTGCAGGCCGCCGATGCTGGTCATGCCGGCAAGCAGCCGGTCGCGCCATTTCCGCTCGCCGGTCCGTTCCCACTCGGCAAGCCAGGAGGAGGCGACCGCGCACCAGGTGGTGCCAAAGGTCATCTCTATGACGCCGTCGGGCAACGTCTTGCGTTCCGCCCCCGGCACCTTGCGGCCGATTTCGACATGGGCGAGCGTCTGGTCGGACAGTAGCAGGTCGCGCATCAGGTCCCCGACCCGTTCGTCGCCGGTCAGATAATAATAGATGCGCCGATAGATCGCGTTGGAAATGCGCGGCTGCTTGCTGCTGTCGCTCCAATGCTGGACGCCATGACGCGTGCCCAATCCCTTGAAGCGGCCGAGATGATAGACGTCGACCTCGCCCGTATGGCGGGTCATCGCCTCGGCGAAGCGGAACAGGCCCGCATCGCCGGTGCGCAGGACGCTCAGCCACAGCCACAGGTCGGGCGACAATTCGCTGTTATCCCAGGCAAAGCCGCCAATGTCGTAGCGCCACTGGTGCCGGTCAGCGTCGTAAGTGTGCATGATGTCGCCATGATTCCAGAAGCCATACCAGCGGCGGCGGTCGACCTCTGCCTCATAGAAGGCGGCGAGATTGGTGATCTGGTCCTCGATCCGCGCCTTCATCGGTGTCGATCGATCTGGCAGCGCCCAGGGGCCAAAGACATTCGCGGCATGGATGCGCTGCGGTTCGACCATCAGTTGCGGTGGCACGGCGTTGGCCTGCGCCATGGCGGCGAGCCGATCAGCGCCAGGCGTGGCGGCGCAGGCCCAGAGCGTCAGTTCGCTGGTGCGGGCAGTGCCGGTTGCGCTGTCCCAGCCGGGCTCATAATCTTCATAGGTGATGGCGAGCCCTTCATTCTGGGCGTCATAGCCCTCCATGCCGAGCACGCCGCGATAGGGGCGCATATCCATGGGACGTGCATCGGGCGACCACAGCCAGAGCGCCATACGCGCCTCGTCGGATGCGGCATCGCTGATATCGATCTGGGTCGGGTGCCGCTGCCAGAAATAGCGGGCCGCGAGCGCCACGCCGCCCATCGGCGAGCCGACATAACCAAGCCCAAGCGCGCGAGTTCCGGCCGTGGCATCGACCCAGGCATGGCCGGCCTGCGTGCGCTTGACGATGGCGAAACCGTCGGCGCTGAGCTGGCTGAGACTGAAATCGCTCCACGTCGGGATGCGATCCAGCAGGGGGCGGACGCTGTCGGCCATCGCGTCCATCGGCACGGCGCGACCCGCGATCTGCGCCGCGCGTGCCGCCTCTCCCGGATCACGGCGCAGACCGGTAAGCGGGCGGACGGCTTCGGAAAAGAGATGCCCCTGCGTGGTGGCGAGGCGGACATGGCGGTCATGCGGCGCGCCGGCCATCGGCACGGCGGCGACAAGGCCCAGGCTGCTGACAAAATCCTTTCCCGGATCACCGTCGAAGATGAAACTGTGCACGACGCGCAGATGATCGCCGCCGGCATAGGCATAAAGCCGCATGGTGAAGGGCAGCAGGCTGCGCCCCGCCCCTGCATGCATACCCTCTATCCTGACAACCGCGCGCACCGGGCCTTTTTGTTCGACCGTCACCCGGTCGATCCGGCCGGTCAGCTGGGTGCGGCGGCCGTTTTCGGGTGCATCATCAATACTGGCGACGAGCGTGAGCGGCCCCATCACTTGCCGATCGCCCGCCCAGGCACCGGCGATCGCAACCGCACCGCTGCGCGGAATCCGCCAGCGTGTCGCGCCGCTGACGATTTCGACCATGTCCGCCTGTTCGCGGACCATGACGCCCGCCTTGGGCGCCGTGGGCCGGCCGGGTGCGACGTCCAGGGTCGCGGGCTGGTCCATACCGGCGGGCAGCGCGTGCGCCGACCATTTGAGCGACCCGTCGGGCCAGGTGGCGAGCGTCCAGTGCTGGGACGGGAGCGGCTTGCCGTCGCCGCGCACCGCCAGTGGCGCGCCCGGCTTTACGGCCCCGCGCGGCCAGGGCACGCCGAAGGTCTGGCCAAGGCTGAGCCTGGGCGCTTCGCCGTCGATCCAACGGACCGGCGTGCTGCGCGGCATGGTCGATGCGGCGCGGGCAGCGGAGGGGATCAGCGCGGCGGCGCTGCCCATCAGGCTGGCGCGCAGCATGTCGCGGCGGCCGATGGTCAAAATGCTGGTCATTGTCCCCTCCTATGCCGGTCTTCAGAGCCGGGTGATCGAGAATTTGCGTAGCTGGATATGGCTTTGGGTGGTGCGCACGCCAAAATGGCCGCTGCGATAGGGATGCCGGTCCGTCATGGCGAAGAGGGTTTCCCCGTCACGCTCCACTGCGATATGGGCGCCATCCGCGATCAGGCGCAGATGGAACCAGCAATTGGGCGTGAGCATCGCGGCCGGATCGGTCCGATCGTGCGCGGGCAGCAGCGGCCGATCACCGGCGCGGCCGACATATCGACGCATCCGCGTGGTGCTGTTCCGATTGCCGCCGATGCCGACATAATAGGTGCGCAGGCTGTCATAGTCCTCAAACACGCCGCTGCGGCGGGCGGCGAGCGCCGACCCGCCCGGCACGGCGGGGTCCTGCGCCATCCAGAAGGCGTTGACGTCGCTGACCGCGTCCTGCGGTCCACCGGCCTGCACCGCGCGCACGTCATAGGCGATCGCGACCGGTCCTTTTAGCGGCTGGCGAAACCAGAGAGTCAGGCCGGCGGGCGTGTCGATGTCGAGCACGCCCTGCGCGGCGGACACGCGGGCCTGAGGAGACGCGGCTTCCAGTAGCCACTGATCCAGACCGTGGGAGAAATCATCCCGATAGAGCATCTTGCGGGCAGCGCGCGCCGCGACTGGCGTGGATGCCAGCGCGGCGAGCAGTGTCCGGCGCGAAAGGCCGGTTCCGATCACAGTTTCAGGCGGACACCGCCATAGACACGGCGACCGAAGGTTTCGATGATCGTGCGGCGATAGACGCTGTTCGCATTCTCCTTGCGCGTGGCGTCGAGCAGGTTGACCCCTTCAAGGAAGAAAGCGACGCCGGGCATCACCGTGATGTTGAGCGACGCGTCGAGCTGGCCATAGGCTTCGCCAAATTCCGGGTTGCCGCCGCGACCGGCGGCGTTGATCAGATATTTGGACCGCCAGTTATAGGCGCCGCGCAGGCTGACCACATCATCTTCATAATAGGCCGACAGATTGTAGCTGTGGCGCGAGAGGCCCTGGAACGGCAGGGAATCGCCGGTAAACCGATCCACCCCTTCATAACCGCTGTCCTTGGAATAGGTGTAGTTGGCGATCACACCCATCTGCTTGAGCACAGGGACGTCGAGGAAGTCGAACGCAAGCTGCGCGCCGGCTTCGACGCCGTTGATCGTCACCTTCTGCGTGCCGTTGGTGGGCACGGTGATGGTATAGGTGACGTCCGTCGCCGGATCCGTATAATCCTCCGTCGTGTTCTGGATGAAGCTGCTGATTTCCTTGCGGAAATAGGTTACCGACGCAAAGCTGGTGCGGTTGATATAATATTCCAGGCCCGCATCATATTGGCGCGCGCGGAAGGGCTGGAGCCCCGGATTGCCGCGCGATCCGGTGAGGCCCACCACATCCAGCGTGAAGCGCGGCGCAAGCTGCTGCGGCAGCGGGCGCGCCATGACTTCGGTCGCCGTGACGCGCGCCATCAGCTTGTTGGGAATAAGCTCCGCCTTCATATTGAGCGAGGGCAGGAATTCGGTGTTCTTGCTGTCATAGGCGACCGGAGAGACGATGCCGCCCTGGCTCAGATAGCCCGACGTGTCGACCTTGGTATTGACGACGCGCGCGCCGATGACGCCCGTGACCGGCACCGCGCCGACATCAAAGGCGAAGGCGGCCTGCGCATAGCCGGCCAAGTTCTTTTCACCCACTTCCCACGTGTCAGTGAACACCTGGCACGTGCCGCCCGGACGCGTCGGGCAGCCATTGGCTTCGAACGGATCGGGCACGCCGATCGCGTCGGCCACGCCCTGCGTCATGTTGAGCCAGCCGCGATAGCCGTCGCTAAAGCCCAGATCACCGGTGTGGAAAAAGGGCGCGGTACCCAGCGATGCAAAGCCGACCGCATTGTCGATCTGCTGCTGGACGGCGGGATCGGAAAACCCGTTGAGCACGGTCGAACGATTGAAGAATTTGCTCGTGACCTTGAGGTCGCGATACTGACCGCCGATCTTGATCGACGTCAGGAAGCCGCCGTCGGGCTTATATTCCGCGTCCAGCTTGGCCATTTTCTCCGACTGATCGTCATAGCGCGGGCGGCGCAGGACGGTCAGCTGGTTGATCCCCGCGCGGGTCGTGGGATCATTGGGCAGGATGATGTTGGGCGCATTCTGGCCATTGGCATAATCGACGATCAGGCTGTCCATGCCGGTGACGGCGGCGGTCGCGTTGATCTCGTTATTATAGGCCTTGGCCTTGGAATAGGAGATTTTCGGCGTCAGCGTCAGATTGCCGGTCGTCCATTCCGCACCCAGCGCCAAATTATAGGTGGTGCGGCGAATGTCGCCCAGAATGTTGCGGTAGGAAACGCCCAGCTGGCTGGTCTGTGCCAGTGCGGGATTGTTGGTCATTTCCAGATGCTGGACCGTATTGTCCGGCCCGATGATGGTGTTTTCAGTATCGACGATGCCGCCGCTGGTGCCGGTTTGCAGATATTGCGAGGTGACGGACTGGTTGGACCGCGTCCAGTTGCCTTCGAAATAGGCTTTGAGGTCATCGCTCGGCTGCCACTCCAGGATGCCGTTCAGCGCGTAGCGGCGGGTTTCGAGGCGGTTGATGACATAGCGGGGAATATCCGGGAAGAAATCGCCCATGCCATCGTCGTTAAGGTCATAGAGATCGCCATTGGGGTCGCGCAGCTGGACCCAGCCGGTGGTGCGGGCCTGATGGCTTTCGACATTGCGGTTTTCGAACGTGCCCGACACCAGGATGCCGATCGTGCCGTCGGCGAAGGTGTCGCTGCCGATCAGGGCCAGGCGCGGGTCCATATGGTCGCCGATATCGGCATAGATGGCCTGCGCCGATCCGGCGAGATAGGGCTTGCCGCCATTATCGAACGGGCGACGGGTGATGATGCGCACGGTGCCGCCCACGCCGCCTTCGGTCATGTCGGCGGTGGCGGACTTCACCACTTCCACGCGATTGACGAATTCGGAAGGCAGATCGCGGAAATCGACGTCGCGGCCGCCGCCGACCGTGGTCGACAGGGCGGTGGTGCCGTTGATTTCGACCCGGTTCAGGCTGGGATCGGCACCACGGATGGTGACGCCCGACCCTTCGCCGTCGGAACGGGTGATCTGGACGCCGGTGACGCGCTGCAACGCTTCGCCGACATTTTTGTCAGGGAATTTACCGATATCTTCCGCCGAGATCGCGTCCAATACGGTTGGCGAATTGCGCTTCGCATTGAGCGCGCCCTGAAGGCTGGAGCGGATGCCGGTGACGACGATGTCGGCGACGTCATCATCCTGGGTGGCTTGAGGGGCGACATCCTGTGCAGCGACGGCAAGCGGCGCAACCGCCGCCAGAGCCGCATAAGAAATCGTAGCAAGTTTCACATAACGCAACCGCACCAGTCATCCTCCCTTTTCCAATATTCCACATATTGGGCTTTGATTGCGTTATTTGGAAAGAAATCATGCTTGTTGTCAAGCGTCCCTTTTCGGCGCGGCGAAAGGGCCAAGCGAAAAGCTCGGGGAAATCAGCGTCTTGCTCGTGAAAAATATGACGGGACGAAGCCCAAAGTGACCGGCCCGATGGTCCCGCAATGTGGTCGACAGTATCGCCCGCTGCCTAGGAAAGCGCGACTCCGTCGCGTATGATCGGCGCGTCGGACCCGAATATCCTGCCTGTGCCGCGCATATGGCGTTTGGCCTGGTAAAGGGCGAGATCGGCGCGCCGCATCAAGTCCAGTTGCGTGACGCCGGGGCCGTCGGCGAGTGTCGCGCCGACTGTGGCGGATACGCGCCGCGTCTGGCCATCCTGCGTGATGGACACCTGAAGCTGATCCAGAACCCGTTGGACATAGGATTCCAGATCTGCACAATCGCGCGGACGGGTGACCAGCAACGCAAATTCGTCGCCGCCCAGTCGCGCCGCAAAAGCGTTGGCCATACAGCCTTCGCGCATGCGCGCCGCCATTGCCCGCAGGATATCGTCGCCGGCCGCATGGCCAAAACTGTCATTGACCGCCTTGAAACCGTCCAGATCGATGAGCAGGAGCGCAACAGGCTCCGCCCGTCTCTTCAACCGCGCCAGAGTTTCGCCCAGACGCTTTTCAAAGCTCGCGCGATTGGACAGGCCGCTCAAGCTGTCAGTGCTGGCGCTGTGACGTAATTCCTCCTCGCGCAGGTGCCGTTCGGTGACATCCTGAAACACGCCGACGATAGCGGCGGGCCGGTCATGCCGGAATTCGACTTCGCCAATGCTGCGCACCCGGCGCATCCGCCCATCGGCAGCAATCAGATCGGTTTCGAAGTCGAACCCCTCCCCGGTTCGCATGGCCTTGCGCAGCCTTTTTTCGATCAGCCGCGCCTCTTCCGGAGAATAAAAGGCAAGGGCCTCTTCCAGCGGCGGGGTGGAGCCGATCGGCAAGCCATGGATGGCATAGACCTGGTCGGACCATTGAACCACGCCATCGTCCAGCGACACACGCCAGGACCCGACGCCAGCCAGTTTTTCCGCCTGACGCAGGAGCCGATGCTGGCCGTCCAATATGTCCGCCCGCTCCTCCGCCAGTTCCGCCAGATAGCGCGCATCCTGCGCCGTGGCATGGGCACGCAGAAGCGATTCCGCGACAGCGGCCAGATCGCGCAAAATGTCCCGTTCCTCATCCGACAGCGCGCGCGGCTGCGTATCGATGACGCAGAGAGAGCCAAGCCCGGGAAGCATATCGGAATGCCCGTCATGATGCGGTCGCAACGGGACCCCGGCGTAAAAACGGATATGCGGCTTGCCCACCACGAGCGGGTTGCGCGCGAAGCGCGGGTCGGCGCTGGCGTCCTCTATCACCAGCAGATTGTCCTGATGGATGGTATGCGCGCAAAAGGCCTGATCGCGCGGCGTTTCCCGCACCTGGCCCAGACCCTGCGCCGATTTGAACCATTGCCGATCCTGATCCACCAGCGACACCAGGGCGATCGGGCAGTCGAGCAGCCGCCGCGCCAGCGCGGTCAGCGCGTCAAAATCCCGCTCCGGCGGCGTATCGAGGATGTGGAAGCTCGCCAGCTTGCGCAGGCGGGCGTCCTCCAGCGTCTGATGCATGCGCCCTTTCCTTCTTGCCTAACAGTTTAGCGCCCAATCCTAAGATTTCCTTACCAGAGCGGGCACATCGCCGCCCTATCGGCTCGAACGGTCGCAGCTGCTGTTCGGTTGCGCTTGTCACTGTCAGCGGTTTTTCCGATTTCCTTTCGCGGGGGCTGGGGGCTTATAGTTCTAACGCCGCGACACCCCCTGAGCGGCCGATTGAGAGAGGAGTCAATCCATGGACGCAAGGACAAGTGGAAGCCCCCTGAGCGATCCGGGCAAGGAGCCGGCCGCGATGCGCAGCCTGCTGGGTCGCACGAACCGCGACTGGTGGCCCAACCAATTGTCGCTCGACATTCTCCATCAACAGGGTCGCACCGGCGATCCGATGGGTGATGATTTCGATTATGCCGCGGAATTCAAGACGCTGGATCTGGCTGCCGTCAAGCGCGACTTGACCGCGCTGATGACCGATAGCCAGCCCTGGTGGCCGGCCGACTATGGCCATTATGGTCCGTTCTTCATCCGCATGGCGTGGCATAGCGCGGGCACCTATCGCACCGGCGACGGACGCGGCGGCGCGTCGTCCGGCACGCAGCGCTTCGCGCCGCTCAACAGCTGGCCCGACAATGCCAATCTGGACAAGGCGCGCCGGCTGCTCTGGCCGATCAAGCAGAAATATGGCCGCAAGCTGAGCTGGGCTGACCTCATGATCCTGGCGGGCAATGTCGCCATTGAATCAATGGGCGGGCCGGTGTTCGGCTTTGGCGGCGGACGCGCGGACATATTCGAGCCGGAAAAGGATATTTACTGGGGCACGGAAGAATTTTGGGTCGGCCAGGAAGGCAATCTGACGCGCATCGACGAGGAAGAGGGCCGCGCGCTGGAAAACCCGCTGGCTGCGATCCAGATGGGCCTCATCTACGTCAATCCCGAAGGTCCGGGCGGCAAGCCCGATCCGCTCCAGTCTGCGCGCGACATTCGCGAAACATTCGCCCGCATGGCGATGAACGATGAAGAGACGCTGGCGCTGACGGCGGGCGGCCATACCTTCGGCAAATGCCATGGCGCGGGCGACGCATCCCTGGTCGGCGCGGAGCCCGAAGGCGCAGACATCGCGCAGCAGGGCCTTGGCTGGCAGAGCGGCCATGAAACCGGCATCGGCGATCATACCATCACCAGCGGCCTGGAGGGCGCCTGGACGCCGACGCCGATCCAGTGGTCGATGAACTATTTCCGCATGCTGCTGGACTATGATTATGAGCTGGTGAAAAGCCCGGCCGGCGCGCAGCAATGGCAACCGATCAACCAGAAGCCCGAGGATATGGCGCCCGGCGCGCACAGCCCGGACAAGCGGTTGCCCACGATGATGACGACCGCCGACATGGCGTTCAAGATGGACCCCGAATATCGCAAGATCGCCGAGCGCTTTTACGCCAATCCCGACCAGTTCGCCGACGCCTTCGCCAGGGCCTGGTTCAAGCTGACCCATCGCGACATGGGGCCCAAGGTCCGCTATCTCGGCCCCGATGTGCCGGAGGAGGATCTGATCTGGCAGGACCCGGTTCCGGCGGGGCCAGTGCTGAGCGATGCCGACGTCGCAACGCTGAAGGACAAGATCGCCGATAGTGGCCTCAGCATCAGCCAGCTGGTCAAGACCGCCTGGGCGTCGGCCGCGACCTACCGCGATTCCGACAAGCGCGGCGGCGCCAATGGCGCGCGCATCCGCCTGTCCCCGCAAAAGGACTGGGACGCCAATGAGCCCGACGAACTGGCCAAGGTGCTGGCTGTCTATGAGGGCATCCAGCGCGATTTTGGCGGGCGCGTCAGCATCGCCGACCTGATCGTGCTGGGCGGCAATGTCGGGGTCGAACAGGCGGCAAAAGCCGCGGGGCACGACCTGCATCTGCCCTTCGCTTCAGGCCGGGGCGATGCGACGGACGAACAGACCGACGCCCACAGTTTTGAACCGCTGGAGCCCAAGGCGGACGGATTCCGCAACTATCTGCAGGTGCGCTTCAACGTACCGACAGAAGAGCTGATGGTCGATCGCGCGCAGTTGCTGGGCCTTAGTGCGCCGGAAATGACCGTGCTGGTCGGCGGTTTGCGCGTCCTGGGCGCCAATCATGGCGGCACGTCGCATGGCGTTCTGACCGACCGGCCGGGGCAGCTGACCAACGACTTCTTCGTCAATCTGCTCGACATGGGCACGGCGTGGAAGGAAGTGGACGATCGCGGCGACGAGGTGTTCGTCGGCACCGACCGGGCGAGCGACGAGGAACGGTGGACCGCCACGCGCACCGATCTGGTGTTCGGCTCCAACTCGCAGCTGCGCGCACTGTCCGAAGTCTATGCCGCGTCCGACGCTGGCGACAAGTTCGTTGCAGATTTCGCCCGCGCCTGGACGAAGGTGATGAACGCCGACCGGTTCGACCTCAAGGCATGACGATCAGCCGCCGGGGTGCGCAGCGCATCCCGGCGGCTCATCCCCTTATTGCACGGCGGCGATCAGGTCTGAAACCTGATGGACAACGCCATTGGCGACCACCGTCTTTACCTTGAACGTGTTGGCGATGTCGGCGCGCGGGTCCCCTTCGATCAGCGCGATGTCCGCCAGTTTGCCCGGCTCGAGCGTCCCGGCGTCGAGATTAAGCGCGCGGGCGGAATTGACCGTTGCCGTCTGCAACGCCTGGAAAGGCGTCAATCCCCCGTCCACATAGGACGCGATTTCCGCGTGAAGGTTGGTCGCGATCATCGTGTCGGTGCCGGCCACGACCTGTGTCCCGGCGTCATACATTTTCTTCATGGAGGCGAGGCCACCCTTGAGCAGCGGGCCGACGATGCGGGCAATCGCATCATCATCCTGGGTGACGCTCTCCTGCGCCCAGCTGGGATAGAGCTTGACGCGCGGATCACTGCGATAGTCGGGATGCCGTTGCAGATAGCCGGTCAGCGCCCCGAAATTGGTCGGCGTCAGCGTCCGCCGGCTTTGTCCGAACAGCTGGATCACGTCCTCATAGGCCATGCCGCCCGGTCCCTGTTTGGGCGAATAGCCACGGCGGCTGGTCGCACCCATATGTTCGGTGCCATCCACGCCAGAATAGGCGGCGGGGAAGATTTCATGGCCCGACACCGGAATACCCATGGCGTGCGCCGCCTCCACGATGCGCCGCTGATAGAGGTCGGGCATGCGCACATAGCTTTTCTGAATATCATATCTGAGCGCGCGGGCGCGGCCCAGTTCGCGCTCCAGATGGGCGGGGCTGGAGACGGCAATGCCCATTTTGTAATAGACACGCTGCCATTCAAGCAGCGGGCCGCCAGTATAGAGGCGCGGGCTGATCCGCACCCCTGCCTCCGCCGCCTCGCGATCCTCGACCGCATCATAGACCTGAGTGCCTGGATCGCGCACGGTGGTGATGCCATAGGCCAGCCACGCCTTTTCCAGGTTCGAACCGAAATCCTTCTGGATATGGGAATGATATTCGATGAGGCCGGGAATGGCCGTCAGGGTGCTAGCGTCGACATAGCGGGCAGTGGCGTCGCTCCTGGCCGGATCATGATCGCGAATGGCGGTGATCCGGTTGCCGTCGATGACGATGTCCTTGTTCGTCTGCGTCGCGTCGGTGACGGAATCGACCAGTGCGCCGACGTGAATGATGGTGCGTCCGGTCGGCTTGGCAAGGCGGTAAGTGAGGTTGATCGGCACGTCGGTGACGACGCCGGTTTCCAGATTGACGGTCTTGAGCGCGTCGTTCGACTGGACCAGAATGGTTTTGCCATCCCCGCTCCAGGTCGGGAAGAAGGCGATGTCCGACGTATAGCTGCGCGCCGGGCCCAGCGGCTTGGCGTCGGCCGCCACCGGCCAGACCTTGAGCAGGCCTTCATAGATGCCCGCCATCCGCGTGCCGTCAGGCGACCATGCCGGGCCGCTGCCGCTGCGCGTGTCGAGCGACATATTCTCTTGCGGGATCTGCCAGAAAGGCTTTGTCGTGCCGTCGACCGGGATGACATAGACCTGATTGGTGCCTTCGCGGAAGCTGTTGGAATATTTGTAGGACAGGCTGATGACGACATATTTGCCGTCCGCCGACCAGCTGGGACTGCCAGGCTGACCGAGCGACGTCTGAAGCCGTGTCACCTTGCCGCTCGCGACATCCACGACGCAGACGCCCGCCACGCCCCAGCGGCCATCGACGTCGATGAAGGCGATCTGCTTTCCGTCCGGCGACCATGCCGCGCCCAGCGGCTGGGTGTCCATGTTCGTCAGTTGCCGGTCCTTGCCGGTCTTCAAATCCTTGATGAACAGCTGCGGCAGGCCGCCGACCCGGTCGGAGGAAAAGACGATGCGCCTGCCATCGGGCGACCAGTCGGCGTCGGCGTCAAGCGCGGCGTCCTTGGTCAGATTTTCAGGCGTGCCGCCCTTGGATGAGACAATATAGAGATCGCCAAGCGCGACAAAGGCGATGCGGCTGCCATCGGGCGACAGGCGCGGATGGGTGATGCCCAGCGCCTTGCGCGGCGCGGTCGAATCCCAATCGCGTTTGGCGCGCGTGTAGCTGGGCCGCACGACTTCGAGCGTCGCTGCGAAATCGACAGTGGACTTACGCGGGCCGCCCTGCCGAACCTTGCCGTCCGAGACATAATGATAACCACCGCCCGTTCCCCAGGAGACACGGAAGGGGAAGACATTTTCGGTGCCGCTAACCTGCTTGTCGTCGATGAACAAATGGCTGCCGCTTGCATCCTGCACGACATAGGCAAGCGCGCCGCCGGGACCAAAGGAGGGGGCATCCGCCTTGCCCTCCACCTTTTTGAGCAGGCTTTCCTGCCCGGTGGCGAGATCGGTGACGTAGAGCGCGCCGCCCATCATGCCCTCCGCTCCGGCATAGGCCACACGCCGGCCATCCGGCGACCAGGTCGGCATCCGGTCTTCGCGCGGATTGCTGCTGATCTGCTTCATCGCGCCGGTCGCCACGTCCATCGTCCAGATGTCGTAATTGCCGCTGCGGTCGGAGGAGAAGGCGATGGTCTTGCCGTCGGGTGAATAGACCGGCTCGCGATCGTCATAGGCGCCCTGCGTCAATCTGCGCATGTCGCTGCCATCGGGCTTGATGGTCCAGAGGTCGTAGCCGCCGTCGCGATAGGCGAAATAGAGAAGATGCGAGCCGTCGGGCGCCCAGACGGGCTGGCGCGCGTCGTTGAAATAGTCGGTGATGCGCCGCGCCTTGCCGCCGGCGGCAGGAATGATCCAGAGGCTACCTTGCAGGTCGACCGCCAGCCATTTGCCATCGGGGGAGGCCGATACTGCCATCG
Organism: Sphingomonas sp. SKA58; assembly: GCF_000153545.1. Taxonomy (NCBI): domain Bacteria; kingdom Pseudomonadati; phylum Pseudomonadota; class Alphaproteobacteria; order Sphingomonadales; family Sphingomonadaceae; genus Sphingomonas; species Sphingomonas sp. SKA58. Next base: position 179,086 of record NZ_CH959308.1, on the reverse strand, counting down.
ACGTGCCTTCATGCACGTCGAAAGCGATCGGCTTTTCGCCGCCGGGAGGCGGGAGGTTGGCAGGCTGGGCCAACACCGGCGCAGCCGTGCCGAGCCATGCGATGAGGGCCATGGCCCTGAGCGACGATGTCATCCTGTATCCCCCTTACCAACCAAAGACATAGCGTTCGCGCCGCACATCCGCCGCCCCGCGCAGGGTGCCGGTTTCCGGCACGACGCCCGCCGCGACGATGCCGGTCGACACGCCAAACGGCCCGAGCACGTCCAGCTTGTGCCCACGCGCGGCCAGCCCGTCGCGCACCGCCTGGGGCACCCGATCCTCAATCTCCAGCACCCCCGGTTCATCCTTCTTGATCGCGAAGGAGCCGTGGAAATGGCTGGAATTGATGCGGGGCGCCTCGATCGCGGCCTGAAGCGGCTGACCAAAGGCGAGCACGCGCAGCAGCACGTTCATGATCTGCTGGTCCTGATTGTCGCCGCCCGGCGTGCCGATGGAGAGATAGGGCGCGCCATCCTTCATCACCATCGAAGGCGACAATGTGGTGCGTGGCCTTTTGCCCGGCGCCAGGACATTGGGGCTTTCGGGATCCAGGTCGAACACGGTCATGCGGTTGCTCATCGGCACGCCGGTATCGCCAGCGATATAGGCGCCGCCCAGCATCCAGCCGGAACTGGGCGTGCAGCTGAACAGATTGCCGTGCCGGTCGACCACTTCGATCGCGGTGGTGTCGGCGGTGGGGACCGGCGGTTTTTTCAGCATATGCGGCGTGAAGGCGGGCGTCGGTCGCTTGCCGCCCTCCATCGCCCATGGGTCGCCATAGCGATGCTCCAGCGACGCCCTGGGTCCGATCAGCTTCGCGCGCTGGGCGGCATAGGCCTTGGACAGCAACGCCTTGGCCGGCACCTTGGCAAAGTCGGGATCGCCGAAATAGGCATTGCGGTCGTCAAAGGCGAGCTTGATCGATTCCGCCAGCGTGTGAAGATAGGCCTCGCTGCCCGGTTCCATAGCGCCGATGCCGGCTGCTTCCGCGATGTTCAGCGCAATCAGCAGCGCCGGCCCCTGGCTCCAGAAGCCGCCCTTGCAGATGGTGTAGCCGAACACGTCCGTCGTGACCGGTGCTTCCAGCTTGCCCTGATAATCGGCAAGGTCGCCATAGCGCATCAGGCCGCCATCCGCCTCCATCGCCGCGCCAATGCGTCGGGCGATGTCGCCTTTATAGAAAGCGTCGCGCCCGGCCTGGATCGCGGCCTTGCGATCCTTGGTCCGGGCAAGGGCCGCCTTGTCCGCCGCGGCGATGACGCGCATCGTGCGGGCAAGATTGGGCTGGCGAAATATCTCACCAACCTTGGGCAGCGCACCGCCCGGATAATAAGTGTCATAGGCGGTCTTGTATTTCGCGGTCGCCTTCTGCTGGCTGACGAAAACCTCGGCCAGAAAGTTATACATGACGAAGCCATCGGCCAGTTCGATCGCGGGCTGCATCACCTGATCGAGCGTCATGGTGCCATTGAGTTGCAGCGCGCGCGCCATGGCGTCCACCATGGCAGGAATGGTGCCGCCCATCGGGCCATTGCCCGGGATCATGCCAAGCTGCGCGAATTTGTCGGGCGTGGCGAGCGCCGGGGCTGTCCCCTGCCCATTGATGACGGTCACGTCCTTCGTGCCGCTATCATAGATGATCGTCGGCGCTTCACCGCCAAAGCCGAAATGCGATATTTCGGTCACGGCCGCGGCAAAGACGGCCGCGACCCCCGCATCGGTGGCATTGCCCCCCGCCATCAGGATGCGCGTGCCTGCGGCCACCGCATAATGACGACCGGCAGCAACGATGCCGAAATCACCGACGATTTCGGGCCGCAGTGTCTCGCCCGCGCTCTTGAGCCGCGTGGGTTCGGGCGGCGGCGGCGGTGTCTGGGCGGTCGCCGGCGGCAGGCCTGCGACCATGGCCGCGCCGCCGCCGACCGCCCATGCGCCGAGCGCGCGACGGCTCAATCCCGCTGGCGGGTCCTGTGTCTTCATGTCTGCTTCTCCCCTGTTCCCCGTGGCATTGCAGGAGGAACGCATTGCGGTTGCCCGTACCGATCAGGTCGGACTCAAGATGATGCGGCCGGCCTCGATGCGCGTTACGACGCCCAGACTTTCCGCCACCGCCTGCGCGAAACCGCGCGGGTCATTGGCGATGAACAGGCCGGTGATGGTTTCCTGCGCCAGCACCGGATCGGCAATGACGATATGTTCGTCATTATAACGGGCAAACTGCGCGGCGGCGCTGGCCAGCGTGGTGTCGCGAAAGGCGATCTTGCCTTCGCGCCAGTAAAGCTCCTGCTCAATCGTGTCAGACGCGATCGCAGCGGTCTCGATCGGCGTGGCGGCGCGCGGATCGACCACCGCACGCGTCCCCTGGGACACGCGGACAGGCGCTGCCCTGGCCTCGCTCACTTCCACCACGCCTTCGCTGACGATGACGTCGACCGGGCGGCGCGCTTCGTGCCGGACAGTGAAGGCCGTACCCACCGCGCGGACCCGCGCGTCCCCGGCGATAACAACGAAGGGCCGGGACGCATCCTTGGCGACAGCGAACAGCGCCTCGCCACCCCGCAGGATGATCGTGCGCTGCCGATCGGTGAATTGCACGTCCATTTCGCTGGCGGTGTTGAGGTTGACGATGCTGCCATCCGACAGGGCGATGCGCAGCATTTGGCCCTTGCCGGTCGCATAATGATCGCCGTCGCTCCACAGGCCCAGGGCAACCGCCCCGACCGCTGACGCCGCCAGCGCCATGCCAGCGCCGCGCAGCAGGAACCGACGGGTGAGCCATGGGATACGGGCGGCGGGATGGGTGCTACCGGACGCCTGCGCAAGCTCCACCCGCGCCAACGCCGCCCGTGCCATCGCCCAGGCGCCCAGCCTGCGGCTATCGCCGGAAAGCCAGGCATCCAGATCCGCCTGTTCCGCCGGGGTCAGCGCGCGCGCATCAAGACGGGCCGCCCATATGGCCGCCTGTTGCTCGATCTGCGCGCTGCTTTCCCTTGCTGTCATAATGCTCCGTATCCGGGATTTGGTCGTAAGACGCGGGCTGACCGGATTTTCCGCCACGTCCGAAAATATTTATCAAATGGCGGATACCGCGCCCGACATGCTTTTCCACGGTGCTTTCCGACAAACCCAGCAGTTGCGCGGTTTCCCGCTGGGACAATCCCTGCACCTTGCGCAGCATGAAGGCTTCGCGGCATCGCGCAGGCAACAGGTCGATCGCGTCGGCAACCAGGCGAAATTCCTCGCGCTGTTCTGCCTGAATATCGGGTGGCAGGTCATCGGCGGCGAAGTTCAGCCGCTCTACTTCGCTCAGCGTTTCCATGGATACGACCGGCGCTCGACGCAATTCGCTCGCCACCACCGACAGCGCAGCGCGAAAGAAATAGGCGCGCGGATTTTCGATATGGTCGACCGCTGCCAGGCTGGCGAGCTTGGCGTAGGTTTCCTGAATGACGTCGTCAATCTGCAAACCATGCTGGATCCGCCCCGAAAGCCAGCGCCGTAGCGCCGGTTCGTGCGGACAGATATGGCGTGCAAGCCAGAAAGCCCTGCTGTCCTGAATCGGTCGGCCCCTTCCCCAAGACGATCATGGCTGTTCAACGAAGTGTCCGGGCAAATCCGCCGTATCGGGTGAAAAACAGGGCGCATGTAAAAAATGTGACGGTGGCCATGGCGGATAATGCGCGCGCCGCTGTCTTTCCCAATGTGACCAGCGGCCATGCAGCCGGGCGCAGGGAGGGGATGCCGAGGCTTTCCACAAGGAAGGCCAGAAGGGCGCCAGCCGGCAGTGATACCGGCATCGAAGCAGTGGAATTTCTTGTCGATCAGCCAGTCCGGTGCGCGGCGGTAGCCGTGCGCCCGGGGGAAGGCGCGCACCCATGGCGCGTCATGAGGGGGAAGCAAAGACATGACCAGATTGAAATGGACGGCCATGATCCTGGGCGGGGCGAGCGCGCTGGCGCTCGGCGCCGGCACGGCTATGGCGCAGCAACGCAATTTCGATTTGCCCGAAGGCCGCGCGGCCGACGTGCTGCCATCCTTTGCCCTGCAAAGCGGATTGCAGATCATCGCGCCTTCGAAGAAACTGCGCGACACGCGGACCCCGCGCCTGCAAGGCGCCTATGACGCACGTCAGGCGCTCAAGCGCATCATTCGCGGGACCGATCTGGTCATCGCGTCCGACCGCAATGACGTGGTGACGCTGCGCGACAGGAATTTGTCGGCGCTGCGCGGTGACAATGCGGCACAACGCCCCATTGCTTTTGCGCAAATGCAGGTGGCAGGCACGATGTCGGACGCCGCGCCCGCGCCGCTGCCCGCCGAACCACAGGGCAATGACGGGGCGGAGATCGTCGTCGTCGGCACGCAGATCAGGGGCGCGAAGACCACCGGCGCGCTGCCGGTCAGCGTCGTCGGCCAGGAACAAGTCGATGCCGTTGCCGCCGTGTCTGGCGGCGATCTTTTCCGCTCCATCCCGCAGCTGGGCGGCGTCACCTTCAACGAACAGGTGCTGGGCGGCGGTTCGGGCAATGCGGCGCGCGGCGACGTGTCGACCGTATCGCTGCGCGGCCTGGGCCAGGGCAACACGCTGCTCCTGATCAATGGCCGCCGCACGGTGTTGCACCCCACATCGCAGGCCATCACTGGCGTGGTCGATTCCGGCGTGCCGACCTTTGGCTTCAACGCCAACACCATCCCAGTGGGCGCGATCGAGCGGGTCGAAGTGCTGCGCGACGGGGCGGCGGCGCTTTATGGGTCCGACGCGGTCGCGGGCGTCGTCAACAATGTGCTGAAATCCAATTTCACCGGCGCCACGTTCGACGCGCAATATGGCGCGGCCGAAGGCACCAACCTGCGCGAATTCACGGTCAACGGACTGGTCGGGTTCAATTTTGGCGGCGGACGCGGCAACATCTCGCTCTTTGGCGGCTATGCCCAGAAATCGAAACTTTACTTAAGCGATCAGGACTATACCGCCAATCTGGACCGGCGACCCTATGTCGTTGGCACGGCGTTCGAAGGCAATGCCGCCTTCAACGGCACATCGACCAGTACGCCCTGGGGCACGTTCCAGGCGACCGGATCGGGCATCATCACCAGCAATGGCGTCGCACTGACCAACGCGTCGCAGCAGTTTCACATCCAGCCGGCGACCAATCCCGGGTGCCAGGTTGCGGCCACGACGCCGGGCATGTGCTGGGACGATGCCAGCGGCACGACGCAGATGGCGACGGTGGATTCCAACCTGCGCTACGACGCCAATCAGACATTCCCGGACCTGACCACCCAGCCGTCCGTCAAACGCATCAACCTGTTCAGCTTCATCAATTACGAACTGACCGACAATCTCGATTTCTTCGGCGAACTGGGTTTCTACCGGGGCAAGACCGACGCCATCATCGGCAGCGGCGGGTCGCTGGGCAATATCCCGATCACGGTGGCCGCCGACGCCTATTGGAACCCGCTTGGCCCGACCTTGCTGGCCGACGGATCGGCCAATCCCAACCGCTTGCCCGGCCTGGTCGGCGTGCCCGACGAAGGACTGCCGGTCACGATCCGCAGCCTCAACTATGTCGACGCGGGCCAGAAGCGCGTGAACGTCACCAATTACCAATATCGGTTCCTGGGCGGCCTGCGCGGCAGTTTTGGCGACTGGAACTGGGAAACGGCCGGCCTTTACACCTGGGCGACCGTCAAGGACGTGATGGACGGCACGTCCAGCACATTGTTGCAGGCCGCGATCAACAAGACCACGCCCGACGCCTATAATCCCTTCAACGGCGGGTGTGTCGATACGCCGGCAGTGGGCGATTGCACCCCCAATGACGAAGCGGTCGTGGACAGTTTCCGTATCCAGTCGACCCGACGCAACAAGACCTCGCTGGCGCTATGGGATCTCAAGATATCCAACGCCAACCTGCTCGACCTGTGGGGCGGCAACAGCATCGGCATCGCCAGCGGCGTCGAATTCCGGCGCGAAACCTACAGGGACAACCGCGATCCACGCCAGGGCGGCGTCGCCGGCGTCGACATCACCTATACTGATGCTGTGACCGGCATTTTCTACGGATCGGACCTGATGGGGGCCAGCCCCAGTCCCGATGTGTCGGGCAGCCGCAAGGTCTGGTCCGCCTATGCCGAACTGGCACTCCCGCTGGTCAGCCCGGAGATGGAAATTCCGATGATCCGCTCCTTCGACATTCAGGTCGCGGGCCGGTACGAACGCTACAGCGATGTCGGCGACGTCGCCAAGCCCAAGGTCGCTGCAAGCTGGGACCTGCTCCAGGGCTTCCGTCTGCGCGGGTCATGGTCGCAGGGCTTTCGCGCCCCCAATCTGGAAGTGCTCAATACCGCAACGCTCGACCGGGTGAATGGCGGCATCGAATATATCTTGTGCGAAGCGGACCTGCGCGCCGGCCGCATCGGCAGCTTTTCCCAATGCGCGCGCAACGTATCGGTGTTGCGGCGGTCGGGCGGCAATCCGGACCTGAAGCCCGAGGAATCGACCAGCTGGAATTTCGGCGCCGTGCTTCAGCCGCCTCTGCCTGACGGGCTGGGCCAGGTGACCTTCACCGTCGACCGGTGGCGGATCAAGCAGAAAGGGGTCGTGGGCCTGCTCGATTACCAGAATGCGCTGAACCTCGACTATCTGCTGCGCGTGCAGGGCAGCAGCAATCCGGCGGTCGTCCGGCGCGATCCCACGGCGGACGATATCGCGCTGGTCGCTGGCACGGGCCTCGCGCCCGTGGGCGAGCTGCTCTATGTCACCGCGCCATTCCAGAACCTGTTGCCGATCCAGGTGGATGGCATCGACTTCAATCTGGACTATCGGGTCAATACGGGTTCGTTTGGCAATTTCAGCCTGAACGTCAATGCCGCGCGACTGATCAAATATCAGGTCGATGCCCCGGCCGCCGTCCAGGCCGTCATCGACGGACAGGCGGACGGAACGATCAACGCCGCCGTGCCGGTGTCGGGCGGGGGCGACGTGGTGAAGCGCGACGGCCAGCCGCGCTGGCGCATATCGGGCAATCTGACCTGGGACTATGGCCCGGTGCGGATCGGCGCCTTTACCCAGTTCATTTCGGACGTCTATCAAAATGGCGTGTTCGACGCGGCTGGGAATAATTTCGTGGTCAAGGGCCAGACCACGGTCAATCTCTACGCCACCTACAAGTTTGACCAGGGCATGATGAAGGGCACGGCGATCACCATCGGCGCGCGCAACATCTTCGACAAGAACCCGCCGCTGGCATCGACCGGCTACCTGTCCAGCCTCTACCAGCCGCAGGCGCGTTACTGGTATACCAGCATCAAGAAGAGCTTCTGATGCAGGACAAGGGCCTTGCCCGCCGCGAGTTGATCGCGGCGGGCCTCGCCAGCGCGGCGGTCGGCCTGCCCATCGCCACGCTGGCACAATCAGGCACGCGCGCGCCCGATGCCCCGCGCAGCGCGCCGGCCATGGTTCGCGCCCATCGCGTCGAAGTGCCCATGCCCCATGGCGGCGTTGCCGCCGGGCATCCCCTGGCCGCGATGGCGGGAACACGGATGTTGTTGCAGGGCGGCAGCGCGGCCGATGCGGCGGTCGCGGCAATGGCGGTGATGAATGTCGTGGAACCCTGGGCGTCGAGCGCGGCGGGCAATGGTTTTGCCACCTGCCTCGACCGCAAGACGGGACAGGTCCATTCGCTCGCCTTCACCGGAGGCGCGCCCGCCCTGTTCGATCCGGCTGTCGATCCTGCGGAACTGGACAGCGGCCACAAGGCGGTGACGGTGCCCGGCGCCTTTGGCGGCTGGATCGCGCTGGCGCGGCGGTTCGGCAGGTTGCCGCTCAAGACTTTGCTGGAGCCGGCGATCGGCTATGCCCGCGATGGCCATCCGCTCGATGCGTCGATCGCGATGTTCATCGGCCGGCAGCAGGCGGTGCTCGCCCGCTATCCGACCAGCGCCGCGATATTCCTGCCCGGTGGCAAACCCCCTGCCCCGCGCGCCCTGTTCAAGAACCTGCCTCTCGCGCGCACGTTACAAAGCCTAGCCGACGCGGAGACGCACGCGCTGCAAGGCGGCGCGGATCGCGACACGGCGCTGCAAGCCGCCTATGACCATTTCTATACCGGGCCGGTGGCACAGGACATGACCCGCTTTTCAGCGGCCAATGGCGGCTGGCTGCGCATGGCGGACATGGCGGCCTACACACCGATCTGGGAAGCGCCGGTATCGACCCGCTATCGCGGGCTGGACGTCTATTGCAGCCCGCTTACATCGCGCACGGGCCTAGAATTGTGCGAACAGCTCAATATCGTCGAAGGATGGGATCTTGCGGCGCTCGATGCGACTGATCCGCTGCTGACGCACTGGCTGATCGAGGCGATCAAGGTGACCAAGGCGGACGTCTACCGTCATGCCGGCGATCCGCGCTTCGTCACGGTGCCGGTCGATCGCCTGCTATCCAAGGACTTCGCCGCCCAGCGTCGCGCGATTATCGACCGCGCCCGCGCCATTGCCTTTCCCCAGGGCGCGGACATCGCGCAGCTGGGCGTTCCACCCCTGTTGGCGATGGCGGACACGCGGTCGCGGGGCGGGGATACGACCAGCCTGTCGGTGGTGGATGCCGATGGCAATGCGATCGCGGTCACGACGACGGTCGGCGGCGGCTTTGGCACTTCCGTCGTGATGGGCGACACGGGCCTGCTGTGCAACAACGGCCTGCGCATCGGATCGACCGCGCCCTATGACGGCCATCCCAATCGCGCTGCGCCTGGCAAGCGGGCGTTGCTGGGCAATGGTCCTGTCATCGTGCTCGACAAGGGGCGGCTCAAACTGGTGTGCGGCACGCCCGGCGGCGAGACGATCGGTCAGACGCAATTCCAGTTTCTGGTGAATGTCATCGACCGGGCCATGCCGATCCAGCAGGCGATCGAAGCGCCGCGCTTCGCGCTGCATGCCGAACCCAGTTTCTACAAAGCGGGAGCAGCGATCCGCGTGCAGATGGAAAGCCGCTTCGACCCGGCCATCACGCAGGCGCTGGCCGCCATGGGACACAGGCTGGACATGGTCAGCCCTTACGCCATTGGCAGCATCCAGGGCGTGCTGGTCGATGCGTCCGGCGCGCGCATGGGCGGCAGCGATCCCCGCCGCATGGGCTATTCAGTGGGATATTGATCCGATTGAAAGAGGGGGCACGGTCAGATCGGCAGTTCGTTGGTGGACTTGATCTCCGACAGGGCGACGGTCGAATGAATTTCCTGAACGCCCGGCAATTTGCTCAACTGTTCGAAGAAGAAGCGTTCATAGGCGTCGATGTCCTGCGTGACGATGCGCAGCATGAAATCCATCGTGCCCATCAACACATAGGCGTCGAGCACTTCGGGAAAGGCACCGATGGTTTTGCTGAATTCGTCCAGATTGGCGCGGCCATGGGCATTGAGCTTCACCTGCGCGAAAATTTGCGCGTTGAGGCCGACCTTGCGCCGGTCGAGCAGCGCAACGCGCTTGCGGATTAGCCCTTCGCGTTCCAGCCGGTCGATCCTGCGCCAGCAGGGCGAAGGCGTCAGCCCCACCCGTTCGGCGATCTGCGCCGTCGTCAGGCTGGCATCGCGTTGCAGTTCGCGAAGAATCTTGCGCTCAAATGGGTCGAGTTCGATCATGTTTTCCGCTCTAGCGGCACATGCGGGATAGATCATCCCGAATAACACCGCGTCAGTCCGATTTCGAGCAAGACTCTTCGCATGTCTGCGTTCATAAGCCGGCCCGCAAATGCCCCAGAGGAGAATATGATGGTCGATCACGCCCCTTCCCCCAGCAAGACGATGCGGACCGTGCGCCTGCGCGACGCGGCCAGCGGCCTTGACGGGGTGATCGCCATTCATTCGACAGCGCTTGGCCCGGGCGCGGGCGGCTGCCGCTTCTGGCGCTATCCCGATATCGAGGCCGCGACGCAGGATGCCTGCCGCCTGGCCAAGGGCATGAGCTACAAGAACGCGATGGCGGAACTGCCGCTGGGCGGGGCGAAGGCGGTGCTGCGCTATCCTGAAGGCGATTTCGATCGCGTTGCCCTGTTCCAGGCCTTTGGCAAGGCCGTCGAGGCGCTTGAGGGGCTCTATGTAACGGCGGAGGACGTCGGCACCAGCGTGGCGGATATGGAGCAGGTGTCGACCATGACGCGCCATGTCGCGGGCCTGCACCCGGCGCAGGACATGGCGGGCGGCGATCCGTCCCCCTGGACGGCGCTCGGCGTGTTCGATTCCATGCGCATGGCCGCGCAATTGGCGCTGAAGGCGGACCTTGATGCGCTCACCGTGGCGGTGCAGGGTGTCGGCAATGTCGGCGCGAGCCTGTGTCGCCAATTGGCCGAGGCCGGCGCCAAACTCGTGATCGCCGACATTGACGCGGAGCGCTGCCGCGCGCTGGCCGACGAACTGGGCGCGCGCGTGGTCGATGTGGCGGATATCGCCGCGGTGGAGGCCGACATCTTCGCGCCCTGCGCCCTTGGCGGCGCGCTGACGCAGGACAGCGTTGCAGCGATGAAGGCGCAGCTGGTCTGCGGCGCGGCCAACAACCAGCTTGCGACGCCGGACGTCGCCGACGCCCTGCTGGCGCGCGGCATCGTCTACGCCCCCGACTATGTCGTCAATGCCGGCGGCATCATCAGCGTGTCTGCCGAATATCTGGGCGAGGACGAAGCAAGCGTGCGCACCCGCGTCGCCCGCATCGGCCCGCGCGTCGCTCGCATCCTGGAGCAGGCCGCCCGCGAAGGGCGATCGCCGGCGGTGGTGGCCGATGAAATGGCCGAAGCGGTCATTGCCGGCGCAGCGGAAAAAGCCGCCTGATAAACGGTGCCGGCGCGCGCCCGGTGCAAGGGCGCGCGCCGGGCTTCGTTGTACCACCATTCACACGGCTCGCGAACTTTACCAACTCGTGGCAATTAATCCTCGATGATAGGGATTTGCACATGATGACATGAGCCGTCAGTCTAAAAAACCGTGCAAATCTGAGCTTTTCATGAAACTGGCACACCCCCTGCAATGATGATGGCACGATCCACGAGGGACCGTGACACAGTCAGGGAAGGAACCACATCATGAAGACCATCATTCTCGCCACCGTCGCCGCCGCTTTCGTCGCCACCCCCGCTCTGGCGCAGCCTGAAGGCAATTTTGGCCGCGCCAAGGTGAGCTATGACGAACAGTCCGACAGCTATTGCTTCCGCGAAACGCCTGCCGGCTCCATGGTGCCGCGCACCGAATGCCGCACCAAGGCGGAATGGGCCGAGGCCGGACTGACGATCAGCCGCAAGTCCAGCATGCAACTGGCCCAGCGTTGAGCCGAAGGAGCGGGCCCGGCGCGGCGGATATGCCGCAAAGCCGGGCCTGTTGGCCAAGTCTAGTTGGTTTCGCGCTTCAACCGCTCGGCCAGAGCCTCGATCTCATCGGGCTCAAGCAGCCAGGTCCGCGTCTTGCGGCCTTCGCGGTGGACGGGCTGGGTCAGCACTATGCGCGCCTGCGCGCGGGCGGCTGGCTTATATAAGCCGAAATGCACCGCGCAATCGCGGATCGTGCCGATCAGCGGCGGCTTGCCGTCCAGGTCGATCATGGTCGCGGGTTGATCCCAGGGGATAGACGCGACGCCGGGAAATTTCTGTTCCATAGCAATGCGTCACCACGGCGCGCGCGCGAAATCAAGGCCTAACCGAGCAGGGCGATCAGCACAGGATCGCCAGTAGCGCGCGGATCGCGGCGGATTTCCGCCTCTTCCTGTCCGATCGCACGGAAGATCGCGTCGCCGATCTGATTGGAGACATTGGTCGCCATCGCAGCATAGTCCCGCCCGCCGCTGGCGGACAGTGCGGCCGAAAGCATTTCGAACATATCCGACCGGAGCGCGCGCGATGCGCCGGGGATCAGCGCATCGACCACAGCTCCGCGCGTTTCCCGGGCGAGCAGGTCGCTCGCCGCAGTCGGGCCGCCGCGCAGCACCGATACCGCGTCGGCCAGCGTCATCCGCTGCACGGCGTCCATGACGATCGGCGCGGCATTGTCGGCAAGATCGACCGCCACATCATTCAGCGCCATCGCTACCCGATTGCGGACGGCATTGGTGCGCAGCAAAGCGGACAGAACCGCGCCGCCCTTTCCGCCACCCAGATCGGGCGGGCTGATGCGCGTCAGTTGATTATCGTAGAAACCACCCGGTTCGGTCAGCCGCGCAAAGGCGCGCTCGCTCGACAACTGCAACAAGCGACGCACCGCCTGTTCGACAGTGTAGCGGCCCATCGGCGTCGCGCAGGCGGCGAGCGGAAGCAATGCCAGCGCTGCAATGAGGCTGCGCCGGTTGGAACGCATATGGGTCGGCTGCATGATCTGTCTCCCTCAGTACGCCCTGCCGATGAACCTGGCGGCTTTGACGCAAGCTGAACGCATGAACGCCGCATGATGCTTCGCGTTGCGCGCAGGCGGCGCGGTTGCCAAATCCATATGCGCGATATACTCGGACAATATGGGGCAACAGGACTTCATTGCAGTCGATTGGGGAACCACCAACCGGCGCGCCTATCGCATCCGCGAAGGCCAGGTCATTGACAGCTTGCAGGACGCACTGGGCGTGACCGCCGTCCCGTCAGGCGGCTTTGAACAGGAAGTGGCGCGATTGCGCGCGTGTCTTGGCGACGCACCGATGCTGCTGGCGGGCATGATCGGGTCCAATCGCGGATGGATGGACGCGGGCTATGTGGCGACGCCCGCCACGCTGGCGCAGATTTCCGCTGCCATGATCACGCCGATGGACGGCGTGCACATCGTTCCTGGCGTATCTCACGTCGCGCAAGGACGCGGCGATGTGATGCGGGGCGAAGAAGTGCAGTTGCTGGGCGCGATCTGCGCGGATCTGGCTCCGTCCGACGCCCTGCTGTGCCAGCCGGGTACGCATTGTAAATGGGCGTGGATGACAGATGGTGCGATCGCTCGGTTCGCCACCGCCATGACTGGCGAGATGTTTGCGCTGCTCAAGAAGCATGCGCTGATCGGGCAGGAGATGACGGGCGAAATCAGCGCAGGCGACGCCTTTGCCGACGGCGTGCGCGATGGTGCGCGCGGCGATCTGCTGGCCTCGCTGTTCGGCGTGCGCCCGGCCAGCCTGCTTGGTTTGCGCGCGCGCGCCGACGCCGCCGCCTATGTCAGCGGCCTACTGATCGGCGCGGACTGCGCCGCTTATGCTGCGGGGCAACGGGTGCATCTGCTTGCCGACGCGGCGCTGGGCGCGCTCTATGCCAGCGCGATCGTGCAATTGGGCGGTCAAGCGGTGCGGATCGACAGCCAGGCCGCCTTCATCGCCGGCGCCACCCGCCTTTGGGAGAATCTGACATGAGCCTCGATTTCACGACCGCTTTCGCCCGCTGCCCGCTGGTCGCCATCCTGCGCGGCGTTCGCCCGGACGAGGTTGAACCGATCGGCGACGCGCTGGTGGAGGCGGGCTTCACCTTGATAGAGGTGCCGATGAACTCGCCGGATCCGCTGGTCAGCATCGGGCGGCTGGCGCGTCGGCTGGAAGGCAAGGCGCTGGTTGGCGCGGGGACGGTGCTGACGCCCGATCAGGTGGACGCGGTGCAGCAGGCCGGCGGACGGCTTATCATCTCGCCCAACAGCAACCTGTCGGTGATCGGCCGCAGTGCGGAGGCGGGGCTCATTTCCATGCCTGGCTATTTCACCCCGACTGAAGCCTTCGCGGCGGTGCAGGCCGGAGCGAGCGCGCTCAAACTCTTTCCCGCCGAGGCCGCTACGCCCACCGTCTTGAAGGCGCAGCGCGCCGTGCTGCCCAAAGAGCTGCCGGTCCTGGCGGTGGGCGGCATCAATCCCGGCAATATGGGGCCATGGGTCGCTGCTGGTGCGGACGGCTTTGGCCTGGGATCTGCGCTCTACAAGCCGGGCGCGACTGCCGCGCAGGTGCGCGAGGCGGCACAGGCGTTCATGCAGGGCTGGAAGGCCGCGACCAACTGACATGCACGCCCGAAACCCTTGCCACATCTGCTAATGCGATTGACTCGCATGTGGTGATTTCCTATCGAGCGATCACGCAATTTGCTCGAAGGATCATCATGCATCGTTTCTCTGGCCATCTTCAGGGTCATCCGCGCCCGCTGACGGCGCTGGGCGGAAGCGAGCGCCAATGACAACGGGCGCGCGGCGGTCAATAGGGTGGCGCTATCGCGGCAATGTCGCACTGCGCGTGCTGGCCGGGACTTTGGGGGCCTATCTGGTGATGGCGCTGACGGCGGCCTTGCTGGCGCGAACCCTGCCCATGAGCCGGGTTGAGGCCGTGACCGTCGCCACGATGATCGCCTATCTGGTGGCCCCTGCCGTCACCATCTGGGCCTTTCTGGCGTCCGGGCCATGGCGCGCGCTGGGGAGCGTCGCGGGTGCCGCGGGATTGCTGGCGATCGGTGCGTGGGCCGCGGGGCAACCGGCATGAGGGGATCGGCGCCTGCTGCCCTGCGCGATGGCGCGCGCCAATGCATGACTTGGCTGCATGGTTGGACCGGGCTGCTGCTGGGCCATGTGCTGTTCCTCATGTGCCTCACGGGCACATTGACCGTGTTCAAGGCCGAGATTGGCCGCTGGATGCGGCCCGAAACGACCGCTATCGCCGCGCCAGCGGACGCGATCGTCGCGGCGACCCGCTGGCTCGATGAGAATACGCATGGTTCGGCCGGCTGGTATCTGACCGCCCCCGACGCTCACCAAAATGCGGTGCAGGCGACCTATGACAGCGACGGCGCCTATGTGACCCGCGCGCTCGATCCCGTCAGCGGGGCGCCAGTCGCGCGTGAGACGCTGGGCGGCGAATTTTTCTACCGGCTCCATTTCGAATTGGAGCTGCCCTACCCGTGGGGACGACTGGTTGCCTCGCTCGCGGCCATGATGATGCTGGTCGCGCTGGTGACCGGCATCATCGCACACAAACGCATTTTCAAGGATATCTTCACCTTCCGCCCGGCCAAGGGCCAGCGCAGTTGGCTAGACGGGCATAATGCGCTCGGCGTTCTTGCCCTGCCCTTTCACATCATGATCACCTTCACCGGATTGGTGACGCTGGCATCGGTCAACCTGCCCTGGGGAATCACGGCGGGCTATGGCACGGACGTCACAGCCATGTACAGTGACCTTGCGCCCGGCTCCGTCACCCGCGCGGCCACCGGTGAAAAGGCGCCGCTCGCGCCGATCGCGCCGATGCTGGCGACCGCGCAGCGCCAGTTTGGTGGCGCGCCGATCGGCCGAGTCTATGTCTTCAACCCCGGCGACACGGGGGCGGTTGTGGTCGTTTATCCTTCGGACGCACGGTCCATCGGCTACATGTCTGGTGAGGTCAGTTTCGACGGCGCGACCGGCCGGATGCTCAAGGCCTGGACCGAACAGCGCGCGGGCGTGCGCGCCTATCAGACCGTCTATGGCCTGCACATGGCGCGCTTCGCGCCCGACGTGACGCGCTGGCTCTATTTTCTGGGTGGCGCGATGCTGACCATGGCGATCGCAACCGGCATGGTCCTTTGGACAGTCAAGCGCCGTGAACGCGCGCCTTTGTCGATTGGCAATCATATGCTGGAACGGCTCAACGTCGGCGTGCTGACCGGCGTGCCGATTGGAGCGGTGGCATTCCTGATCGCCAACCGGCTGTTGCCGCTCGACATGGCCGCGCGCGCGCAGGCCGAGGTTTCGGCCGCGCTCTGGACCGCCGGGGCCGTGGTGCTCGCCGGACTCTTGCTGCGGCCCACGATCGGCTGGCCGCTATTGCTCGGCCTGCTGGCGCTCGCCTGCGCCTGCGCGGCCTTGCTGGGTCCGGTCTGGACGATCGAGCCGGGCATGCTGACGATCAACCTGATGCTGCTGGGCGTAGCGGGCGCGCTGCTGCCGGTGATCCTGCGCCAGGCCCGGCGGCGCGACCGGACAACACCCGTTCGTCACCGGGCCGTGCCGGCATGATCGCGGCGGCCGGCCTTCTCTATCTCGGCCTGTTCTTGCTCGCCAGCAGCATGAGCCGGCATCAACGCGCGCTGGCTGGTCCCTGGCATCAGCCCGCAATGGCTCCGCTGCTTGCTCCTGTCGGCTGGCTGCTGATCCTCGCTTCATCGATGGCGATGCTGCCCCACTGGCAAGGCGGCATCGGGCTGGTCAGTTGGCTCGGTCTGCTGCCCCTGGTGGGCGGATTGCTGCTTCTGGGCCTCAGCTACCGGCCACACTGGCTGAAGCAGGGGGCTGCCGGCGCGATCGCGCTCGTCATCCTTGGCGTCGCTAGCGGCGCCTGACGCCTTATCCCTTCATATCGATGGTCGCGACAACGCCGCCTTCGGGCGCGTTGCGCAACCGCACCGAAGCCTCGAAACTCATCGCCAGCGACCGCGCGATGGTAAGGCCGATGCCCGTGCCATGCCGCCCGCCGGGCTGGCTGCTCGGCCCGCGCGTAAAGGGTTCGAACATCTGGTCGATCTGATCAGCCGGGATGCCGGGCCCATGATCGCGCACATCGATCATCAATCGTCCGCCCGACCGCGTGCAACTAATGTCGGCGCCACCGCCATATTTGACGCCATTGTCCACCAGATTGGCGATACAGCGGGTCAGTGCATTGGGCTTCACCCGCACGGTCCCGCCACACCCGCTGACGAAGCGCACCGGCGCGCCAAGATCCTCTGCATCCTCGGCCATGCTGGCGAGCAGCGAGTCGATGTCGATCACTGACCATTCCTCCCGCGACTCGGTGCTGCTCGCAAGGTCGAGACCCTCGCGCACCAAGGTCTGCATCGCCTGATGATCGGCCAGCAGCCGTTCGCGAAGGTCGGCATTGTCGACCAGTTCGAGCCGTAAGCGCATGCGGGTCAGCGGCGTCTGGAGATCGTGGCTGATCGCCGCCAGCAATTGCGTGCGCTCGGCGAAGCCCGCCCTCGCCCGGCGCTGCATCAGGTTGAAGGTCGACAAGGCGGCGCGCACCTCTTCGGGACCACGCTCGGGAATCTCCTCCGGGTCGAGCGACAGCGAAAATGCCTCCGCCGCGCGCTCCAGCCGCCGCAAGGGCTTGGCCACCGATCGCGCGACCAGGATCGCCAGTCCCGCCGACGCCGCAACGATGACCAGCAGATAGGCCGGGTTGAAGATCGTGCTTGGCGGCTTGATCAGACGGGGGAAACTCAGGGCCATGGCGCGGCGCGCGCCGCGCACGTCGGTGAAGCGCACGATCCAGCAATCCGGGCGCGGCGCGTCGATCACGCCGGCCGCGCGTTCCCTGTTCCCGCTGGGAAAGCACAGGCCGGCCGGCACCTGCCCCGCTTCGGGCTGCGAGCGCCTGCCGAGCCGCTCGGTCAGGATCAATTCCAGTTCGGCATCGGTGTCGCTGAGCGCCACGCCGGCGGGCGCCATCGCCGCGCCGACGATGCGACGGTTGGCCATCATCGCCTCGACGCGGGCAGGATCGCGTTGCAGCCGATCGGCGATGTCGACCGCGCTTGCCACCACGCGCGCGCGGCGCACCCGTTCGAAATCATGATGCCGCGCCTGTTCCGCCACCAGCAGGGCGATGATCGCGGCCACCGACATGCCCAGCGTCAGGATGAGGAAAATCTGCCCTGCCATCGTCCCGAAAAAGGCGCGGATCCGCTGCACAGGCCGCATGCCCGTCATAGCTGCTCCACCCCGCTGGCGAGGACATAGCCCTCGCCCCGGACCGTCAGGATCAACTCGTCTCCACCCGGCACTGTCGCCAGCTTCTGGCGCAAACGGCTGACCTGCAAATCGATCGACCGATCGAAGGCAGCGGTCGCGCGCCGTTCGGGCACCAAAGTCTCGCGCGACAGAACGACATTGGGTTCTTCGATGAAGCGCGACAGAAGGCGAAATTCGGCGGATGACAGCATCACCAGGCTATCGTCGGGCGCGACCAGCCGTCGCTGTTGCAGGTCCAGCCGCCAGGGGCCGAAGCGGGCGAAGCGCGCCGCCGCCGGCCGCGCGGTGGGATCGCCGCGTCCGCGCCGCAAAAGGTTGCGGATGCGCACCAGCAATTCGCGCGGTTCGAACGGCTTGGTCAGATAATCGTTCGCCCCCAGTTCCAGTCCCAGCACCCGGTCGATGGCGCTGCCGCGGGCCGTCACCATGATGATCTGCACGTCGGCGCCTTCGGCGCGCAATTCCCGGCACAGCATCAATCCATCGCCATCGGGCAGGTTGAGGTCGAGGACGATGAGGTCCACCGCCTCCTCCTTCAACGTGCGGCGCAGCTCGGCCAGGCTGGCCGCAGCGAGAAGGCGGTAGTTTTCCTGATGCAACTGACCGATGATGAGGTCGCGAATATCCGCATCGTCGTCGACCACCAGCACGGTCGCCTGTCGGGCAGGGGAGGAATCCAGCATGCCTCTTCCTACCGCCTCGTCCACCGAAAGTCTGCGCCTCTTCGCGCGCGATACAGGCTGATACAAAGGGATACCAAGGTGCACGGCGGCGCAACAGTTGGAGCGGAAGCGAAAACAACTCGCACTATGACGTGACGGGCAAACTCCCGAAGAGGATGGGGTCGGCTGACCCCCTGTGGCCGACGCAAAGCGGAGCTCCTGCGATGACCCCTCGCCGCTGACGCGGCTGGAAAACCCGAACGAACAGGCTTGATCGGCTTGGCGCACGACCCCTCCCCCTCCCCTGTGCGCCCGATCATCCCCCTGTGTCTGACCGGCGGCATCGCAGGAGCCCGTAACGCCGACGCCAAGGAACGATCGCCGATCCATGCCGACCTCCGCACGATCCCACGGCCTTCGGGTCGCACCGATTGCCCTGATGATGATGCTGGCCGCATGCAGTCAGGAAAAGGCCCCAAAAAGGGGACCGGTGGAGGTCGGCGTGGTCACGCTGGCGGCGCGCAATGTCACGGTGGACAGCGAATTGCCCGGCCGGACGGTATCGACCTTGATGTCGGAGGTCCGGCCGCAAGTGTCTGGCATCATCCAGAAGCGCCTGTTTACAGAAGGCGCACTGGTGAGCGCCGGCCAGCCGCTTTACCGCATCGACCAGCGCCTTTATCGCGCATCGCGCGACGAGGCGCTTGCCACGCTGGCAAGCGCGCAGGCCACCGCCGCCGCCGCGCAGGCCCGGGCACAACGCTATCGCAGCCTGGGCGATACCGAAGCGGTGAGCGCGCAGGACCGGGATGATGTGATCGCCACGGCACGGCAGGCGCAGGCCGCCGTGCAGCAGGCCCGCGCAACCCTTCAGACGAGCAACGTGAACCTAGAATTCACGCTGGTCCGCGCGCCGATCAGCGGGCGTATCGGCCGCACCCTCTTCACGCCTGGCGCACTGGTGACAGCCAGCCAGGCCGACCCGCTGACCACGATCCAGCAACTCGACCCCATCTATGTCGATGTGACGCAATCGAGCGCGCAACTGCTGGCGCTCCGCCGGTCGCTGGCATCAGGCAAGACCCTGCCCGCCAGCGCGACCATCCGGCTGAAGCTGGACGATGGCAGCGACTATCCGCTGGAAGGCCGCATCGAATTCGCCGAACCGATCGTCGATCCCGACAGCGGCACAGTCACGCTGCGCGCGCGCTTCCCCAATCCCGACGGCCTGCTGCTGCCGGGCATGTTCGTCCGCGTGGTCGCGCCGCAGTCGGTCGTCCCCGACGCCATATTGGCGCCGCAGCAGGGGATTACCCGCGATGCCAAAGGCAATGCCACCGCCCTTGTGGTCGGCAGCGGCAACAAGGTTGAGCGCCGTACCGTGACCGCCGCGCAGGCGATCGGCGACACATGGCTGATTACCGCCGGGTTGAAGGCCGGCGACCGGTTGATCGTCGAAGGCACGGACAAAGTTCAGCCCGATGCCGCAGTGAAGCCCGTGCCGGTCGGCGCGAAATAGGGGCCGATCATGCTCAGCCGCTATTTCATAGACCGGCCCATCTTTGCCTGGGTCATCGCCATCGGCATCATGCTGGCGGGCCTGGGCGCGATGCTGTCGCTGCCGATCGCGCAATATCCCGACATCGCACCGCCGGGCGTCGGCATCAGCGCAACCTATCCGGGTGCCAACGCCGAAACCGTGGAAACCAGCGTCACGCAGGTCATCGAGCAGCAGCTGACCGGCATTGACGGCCTCATGTATTTCTCGTCCTCCTCCACCAATAACGGGCAGGCGCGGATCACCGTCACCTTCCAGAAGGGCACTGACCCCGACACCGCGCAGGTGCAGGTCCAGAACAAGGTGCAGCAGGCGCTCAGCCGCCTGCCCAATGCGGTGCAGCAACAGGGGCTGACCGTCACCAAGCAGCAGACCGATTTCCTGCTGGTCGTGGGCCTGTATGACGAAACGGACACGGTCACACAGGCCGATGTCGCAGACTATCTGGTCAATAACTTCCAAGACCCGATTGCGCGGATCGACGGCATCGGCGCGACCCAGGTGTTCGGATCGCAATATGCGATGCGTATCTGGCTCGACCCGTTCAAGCTGGCGACCGTCAAGCTGATGCCATCGGACGTGCAGAGTGCGATCCAGTCGCAGAATGTCGAGGTTTCGGCGGGACAGATCGGTGCCGATCCCGCGCCCGAAGGGCAGCAGCTCAACGCCACGGTCCGCGCCCGATCGCGCCTGCAAACGCCCGAACAGTTCCGCAATATCATCGTCAAGACGCAATCGGACGGGTCGGTCGTGCATCTGTCCGACGTGGCGCGGGTGGAACTGGGCAATGAAAGCTATACCACCTCGGCGCGACTGAACGGTCATCCCGCGTCCGGCATGGCCTTGCAGCTGGCGCCGGGCGCGGATGCGCTCAAGACCGCTGAACTGGTGAAGGCCAAGGTCGCCGACCTGTCCGCCAACCTGCCCCATGGCTACAAGGTCGTCTATCCCCGCGACACCACCCCCTTCATCCAGCTGTCGGTCGATGAAGTCATCCACACGCTGATCGAGGCGGTGGTGCTGGTCGTCATCGTGATGTTCCTGTTCCTGCAAAGCTGGCGCGCGACGCTGGTGCCCGCCATCGCCGTGCCGGTCGTATTGCTGGGTACCTTCGGCATTCTCGCCCTGTTCGGCTATTCCATCAATACGCTGACCCTGTTCGGCATGGTGCTCTCGATCGGCCTGCTGGTCGATGACGCCATCGTGGTGGTGGAAAATGTCGAACGATTGATGGAGGAGGAAGGGCTTTCGCCGCGCGACGCAACGATCAAGTCGATGGGCGAAATCGGCGGCGCACTGGTCGGCATCGCGCTGGTCCTGTCCGCCGTCTTGTTGCCCATGGCCTTTTTCGGCGGGTCGACCGGCGTCATCTATCGGCAGTTTTCCATCACCATCGTATCGTCGATGCTACTGTCGGTGCTGGTCGCGCTGATCCTGTCGCCGGCGCTGTGCGCGACCTTGCTCAAGGCGTCGGCGCATGACCAGCGGCAGCGCGGCTGGGCTGGCAAGTTCAACCGCTGGTTCGATCGCCTGACGCGTGGCTATGTCCACCGCACCGAGCAGATACTGGGCAAGCGCATCCTGTTCTGGAGCGCCTATGTGGTGATCCTGGCGGTCCTGGCGCTGCTGTTCACGCGACTGCCCACCAGCTTCCTGCCGGTCGAGGACCAGGGGCAGGTCATGGCGCAGGTGTCGCTCCCGGCCGGTGCGAAGTCCAGCCGCACGGCGGTGGCGGCCGAACAATTGCGGCAATATTTCATGAATGATGAAAAGGACAATGTCGCCTTCGCCTTCATCCTCACCGGCTTTAGTTTCCAGGGCCAGGGCGAAAATGTCGCGCAAGGTTTCATCAATCTGGCCCCCTGGGACGAACGCAAGGGCAGCGCAAATTCCGCCGGCGCCATTGCCGAACGCGCGAACAAACAGCTTAGCGCGATCCGGGATGCCAAAGTGCTGGCAATGACGCCGCCCGCGATCCGGGGCCTTGGTCAGTCCAATGGCTTCACCTTCGAGCTATTGAACAGCGGTGGATTGAGCAGGGACCGGTTCCTGGCGCTGCGCAACCAGTTGATCGCCGCCGCAGCGAACGACCCTGTCCTGTCGGGCGTGCGCGCCGCGACGCTGGAGGATACGCCGCAGCTTCAGGTCGATATTGACTCCGAAAAGCTGGCGGTTCTGGGCCTCACCCAGTCCGGCGTCGACAATGTGCTCTCTTCCGCCTGGGGCAGCACTTACATCAACGACTTTGTCGATCGCGGGCGGGTGAAGCGCGTCTATATGCAGGCCGACGCGCCCTATCGCGCATTGCCTGACGATCTCGACAAGTGGATGGTGCGTCAGAGCGCGACCGGGCAGATGGTGCCCTTTTCCGCCTTCGCCACCACCCATTGGGTGATGGGCCCGACGTCCGTTTCGCGCTTCAACGGCCTCCCTTCCTTCGAAATACAAGGTCAGGCTGCGCAAGGCGCCAGCTCGGGCGAAGCGATGGACCGGATCGTCGAATTGCAAAAGCAATTGCCCGCCGGCACCAGCTACGCCTGGAGCGGCCTGTCCTATCAGGAACAGCTGTCAGGCGGGCAGGCGCCTTTGCTCTATGGTCTCTCGGTGCTCGTCGTCTTCCTCTGCCTTGCCGCCTTGTATGAAAGCTGGTCGATCCCGCTCGCGGTGCTGCTCGTCATCCCGCTGGGCCTGGTCGGCGCGGTCATCGCAGTCTGGGCGCGGGGCCTGGAAAACAACATCTTCTTTCAGGTCGGCCTGCTCACCACCATGGGCCTTGCCGCCAAGAATGCGATCCTGATCGTCGAATTTGCCGAGCTTGCGCATCATCAGGGCAAAAATGCCTGGGACGCGGCGCTGGAGGCCGCGCGCTTGCGCTTCCGCCCGATCCTGATGACCAGCCTGGCCTTCATCGCGGGCGTGGTGCCGCTGGCAATCGCAACCGGTGCGGGCGCGCAAAGCCGCGTCGCCATCGGCACGGCGGTGATCGGCGGCATGACGACCGCGACCCTGCTGGCGATCTTCCTCGTGCCGCTCTTCTTCGTGACGATCCTGCGCCTGTTCGGCAAGGACAAGCCCGCCGGCCCCGCCGCCAATATGGAGGCCATGGCATGACCCGTGTGCTGATCGGCATCAGCGCGCTGATGCTGGCGGGATGTTCGATGACGCCCGCTTATGAGCGACCGGCCGCGCCCGTGCCTGCCACATTGCCGCAGGGCGAAGCCTATGCCCCGCGGCCCGCCGGCGCGCAGGCAGGCCTTGCCTGGACGCAGCTGGTGCAGGACGCCCGCTTGCGGACCATCATCGACCGGGCGCTCGCCAATAACCGCGATCTGCGCGCCGCCATCGCCAATGTGCAGTCCGCCCGCGCGCAATATCGGGTCCAGCGCGCAGCACGGCTGCCGACGATCACCGCCGATGCCGGGGCCAGCATCAGCCACCGCAACGACGCGCGCCTGGACAATTACAGCGCCGACATCGGCTTCAGCGCGTTTGAGATCGACCTGTTCGGCCGGGTGCGCAGCCTGACGCAGGCCGCGCTGGAATCCTATCTGGCGACGGAGGAGGGCGCGCGCGCGACGCGCATCGCGATGATCGCGGAAACCGCCAGCGCCTATGCCACGCTGGCGGCGGATCAGGATTTGCTGGTGCTGGCGCGGCAAACGCAGGCCAGCGCGCAGCGGACGCTCGACCTCACCCGAACGCTTAATGCTGCCGGTTTGGCCGGAAAGCTGGACGTACATCAGGCCGAAACCATCGTCGAGCAGGCCGCGTCCGACGTCGCGGCGACCGTGACCCAGGTGGCGCAGGATCGCAACGCGCTGGACCTGCTGGCTGGCGCACCGGTCGAGGACGCGCTGCTACCCCAGTCGCTCGACAGCCTGATCTCCGGCATAGCGCGCGTACCCGCCGGCCTGTCGTCGGACATATTGCTCCAGCGGCCCGACGTGCTGCAAGCCGAGCACCAACTCAAGGCCGCCAATGCCGATGTCGGCGCGGCCCGTGCGGCGATGTTCCCGACGATCAGCCTGACGTCGGCCATTGGTGTAGCGAGTACGGCCCTGTCATCGCTGTTCGGCAGCGACGCATTCGGCTGGTCCGCCAGCCCGTCGGCGATCCTGCCGATTTTCGGCGGCCCCAACCGCGGCAATCTGGACTATAGCAAAGCGCAACGCGACCTGTATCTCGCGCAATATGAAAAGGCGATCCAGACGGCATTTCAGGAAGTGGCGGACGGATTGGCGCGTGCCGGAACGATCGACGCGCAGCAGGTGGCGCAACGGCGGCTCGTGATCGCCAGCAGCAGGGCCTATGACCTTGCCGAACAACGCTATCGCGCCGGCATCGACACCTTCCTGACGGCGCTCAACAGCCAGCGATCCCTCTACAATGCGCAGCAATCGGCGATTGCCACAGATTTGGCGCTCGTTAACAATCGCATCCTGCTCTACCGCGTCATTGGCGCCGATCAGTGAGAGTCCCCCGTTTGTAGGTCGGCCGGGCATGCGCGAGCGCGGGGCCGCGCCCACTTGGCCGTCCGCTGGCCACGGAGATATTTCCAGCAGACTGTCGATATGGTCGCTATCTACAAATGACGCGCATGCCCGCCCAAGGCGAAGACCCCCGCCTATCCGTACCGGATCGTATCATTTGCGTCGCGCAGCGCTCCGCCGCTTTTCATGAGGGCGGCTTATGATATGATCGGTGCCAAAGAAAATGATGGAGAGGATCATGCTTCGGATAGCAAGATTTCTGGACTGGCTCTGCGCGCTGTTCGCGTCCGGCGCGCAGGACGCCCTGCGGCTCAACCAGCTTATTTGTCCATTCTCGAGCCACGCCGGGAAATCAGATGGACCACCCCCGCGCTGACTGCCGTAGCGAACAAGTAAATTCTTGAAAAAAAGGGCCGATCCGAAGATCAGCCCGTGAAAGTTTTAGGAGAGGATGCCTGAAAGGCAGGGTCGTTTTCATATAAAATCGATTTTGCCGCAAGTGCGAATGGCTTTGTTGCGATTGCAAAATCTGCAATCGTGGCGAAATGAAACCCTTTCCGTAACGGAAATTGCCGCTGCCCTGGGTGATATTAAGTGATTCGGGCCTTCCCCATAGGTGCGACTCGCAGCGATGCTCCGGCTGCGATCAGGAGCGTCAAGGCCGCGAACGCCATTGTCCAGATCGGTGCGCCGGGGAAGAACGCCTTCATGATCGAGCCCATGACCGTAGCGACCAGCAATTGCGGCAATACGACGAAGATATTGAACAGGCCCATGTAAATGCCGATCTTGGCCGGCGGCAGGCTGGACGCCAGCATGGCATAGGGCATGGCGAGGATGGAGGCCCAGGCGACGCCGATGCCCACTTCGCTCAGCAACAGCCAATGGGGATCGCGTACAACCAGAAAGCTCGTAAATCCGGCCGCCCCGACGGTCAGGCACAGCGCGTGGGTCTTCGCTTGGCCGATCCGCCGCGCGACCCCCGGCAGCAGCGTCAGCGCCGCCACAGCCGCCACGCCGTTATAGACGGAAAACAAGACACCCACCCAGTTACCGCCCGCCTGATAGGCCGCGCTCGCCGGATCGGCCGACCCGAACATATATTGCGCAACGACCGGGGTGGTATGGATCCACATGATGAACAGCGCGGACCAGCTGAAAAACTGGATGACCGCCAGCCGTCGCATGATCGGCGGCATCGCCGCGACATCGCCCACGATATGCGCCAGCATCGTGTCGGCGTGACCGGCACGCGCCAACGCAATCGCGCCCATGCTTGCAAGGCCATAGCCCGCCAATAGCGCGGCGAGAAGATAGACTTCCTTTTCCATGTTCCAGGCATTGACCAACCCCGCAACCAAAAGGCCCGCAGCAATCCAGCCCCAGCATGGCGTCATCCGGCGACCGGCAAGGTCGGGCCCGACCAGCGCGTCGCTTCCGCCGTCAAAGCCGCGCAATTGTTCGGGCGCATATTCGCGCGTCGTCAGCACGGTCCAGAGCACCGCGCCAAAGAGCGCCGCGCCCCCCGCCCAGAAACTGTAGCGCACCGTATCGGGCACGGCGCCCGCCGCCGCGACATTGGAAACGCCCAGATGATCGAGCGCATAGGGGAACAGCGACCCCACCACCGCGCCCGCGCCGATAAACGCGGTCTGCACCGCATAGCCCGCCACATGCTGATCCTTGCCTAGCATGTCGCCGACAAAGGCGCGGAACGGCTCCATCGAGATATTGAGGCTGGCATCCAGCATCCACAGCAGCAGCGCCGCCATCAACAGACTTTGGCTTTGCGGCATCGCCAGCAGCGCGACCGCAGCCAGGATTGCGCCGGCCAGAAAATAGGGCCGCCGCCGCCCCAGTCGCCCGAGCCATGTGCGGTCCGACAAATGCCCAATCACCGGCTGCACCAGCAGGCCGGTCAAAGGCGCGGCGACCCAAAGCGCGGACAGATCGTCGATGCTGGAGCCCAGCGACTGGAAGACGCGGCTCATATTGGCATTTTGCAGCGCAAAGCCGATCTGGATGCCGAAAAATCCGAAGCTGATATTCCACAGCCCGGCAAAGCCCTGACGCGGCTTGTCCATGCCTTCCCCTTCCCGTCCCGCCGCGGCCGGCCTTGCGCCGCCTGCGCCTGCCCCTAGCGCTGACATGGGCGCGCAGGCTAGGCAAGGGCGCATACGAATACATGCGACCCTCGCCTTGTCGCTTCCTTGCTCCCGAAATCGGCTGACAGTCACCTTGTATTTTGTATGAGTAATAAGCTATTGCCTTGGAAATGGCGCGGTCAGGCGCCGGCAACAGGAGACAAGCCGTGCCCAAGACCCCATCCTGTACTGGCCCTTCGCGGCGCGATCTGTTGGGCAGCGCGGGCGCGGCGACCGTCATGGCCGGCGCCGCGACGATGCTTTCTCCAGCGCCGACTTTCGCGCAGGCCGCGCCTTCCGCCCCGGTACGACCGGCTCCCCTCAAACCGTTCGACATGGCCGACGTCACCCTGGACGATGGACCGTTCCTGCATGCCCAACGCATGACGGAGACCTATCTGCTGCGGCTTCAGCCCGACCGCATGCTGCATAATTTTCGGATCAACGCCGGCTTGAAGCCCAAGGCGCCGGTCTATGGCGGATGGGAATCGGAACCGACCTGGGCAGAGATCAACTGCCATGGGCATACGCTGGGCCATTATCTGTCCGCCTGCGCACTGGCCTACCGATCGACGCGGGACCGCCGCTTCAAACAGCGCCTGGACTATATCGCGAGCGAACTGGCCGCGTGCCAGAAAGCCGCGCATTCGGGCCTTATCTGCGCCTTTCCCGATGGACCTGCCCTGGTCGCAGCGCATATCAACGGCGAACCGATTACCGGCGTGCCCTGGTACACGCTGCACAAAATCTATGCGGGATTGCGCGACGCGGCGCTCCTTGCCGACAGCAGGGAGGCTCGCGAAGTCCTCTTGCGCCTCGCCGACTGGGGTGTCGTTGCGACACGCCCGCTGAGCGACGCGCAGTTCGAAGCGATGCTGGCGACCGAACATGGCGGCATGAACGAAATCTACGCTGACTTGTACGCCATGACCGGGAAAGAGGAGTATCGCACGCTCGCCCGGCGCTTTTCGCACAAGGCGGTGATGGAACCGCTGGTTGCGGGCAAGGACTTGCTGGATGGCATGCACGCCAATACGCAAGTGCCCAAAATCGTAGGATTTCAGCGCGTCTATGAAGAAACCGGCGACGATCGCTATGCGAAGGCGGCGGATTTCTTCTTTCGCACGGTCGCGCACACCCGGTCCTTCGCCACGGGGGGGCATGGCGACAATGAACATTTCTTCGCCATGGCTGACTTTGAAAGCCATGTCTTTTCGGCCAAAGGTTCGGAAACCTGCTGCCAGCATAATATGCTGAAACTGGCGCGACTGCTGTTCATGCAGGATCCGCAGGCCGACTATGCCGATTATTACGAGCGCACCCTTTATAATGGCATTCTCGCCTCGCAGGACCCTGACAGCGGCATGGCCACGTATTTCCAAGGCGCGCGGCCGGGATATATGAAACTCTACCACACGCCAGAGGACAGTTTCTGGTGCTGCACCGGTACGGGTATGGAAAACCACGTCAAATATCGCGATTCCATTTATTTCCATGATGACCGGTCGCTTTATGTCAGCCTGTTCCTGCCCTCCGCCGTCCAGTGGGCGGACAAAGGCGCGCGACTGGAACAGGCAACATCTTTCCCCGACACGCCGTCGACCAGCTTGAAATGGACATTGCGCACGCCGGTCGAGATCGCGCTGCACCTGCGCCACCCACGCTGGAGCCCTACGGCAACGGTCCGCGTCAACGGTCGGGAGGTGCTGCGATCAACCGCGCCGGGGCGTTTTTTGGAAGTCACGCGGCTGTGGCGGGATGGCGACCGGGTCGAACTGACCCTCGACATGATGCCGGGCGTGGAAAGCGCGCCGGCCGCGCCAAATATCGTCGCATTCACCTATGGCCCGCTGGTTCTGGCCGGCGCGCTGGGCCGGCAGGGGCTCGACCCGGGCGCCGACATCATCGTCAACGAACGCAAATATGGTGACTATAATGACGAAGCCGTAGCGGTCCCCGTCCTTGCTGGCGATCCCAAGCGCCTGGCCGAGCAGGTGAAGCCTGGCGACGGTCCGCTGGAATTCACGATCCCGGCGGAGGATGGCGCGCCGGTGCGCCTGATCCCCTATCACCGCATCGCGCATGAACGCTATGCAACCTATTGGCGGGTTAAGCCTGTCACGACCTGACCAGTACCTCCAGATCCACCGGAAAGGACAATCTTCCTAATCTCCATCAGTATCGCAACATTTGTCGGAAACATCGGTCATCGCGGGTGGTTCGTGGTCGCAGGGTCATGACGACCAACAGGAGACCGATTTCCATGGCGACGCACACAGGCAGCAATGCATCCCCTACTGGCAAAAAGGGGAAGGATGCCGCGCCCGATCTGTCGGACAGCTTCCAGAAAGAACAGGGTCAGGGCGGCGAAACGCATCAGACCGCGCAGGATGGCGGCGCAGTTTTGACAACATCGCAAGGCGTGCCGGTTGCTGACGACCAGAACAGCCTGAAACAGGGTGCGCGCGGCCCGACGCTGCTGGAGGACTTTCATTTCCGCGAAAAAATCTTCCACTTCGACCATGAGCGGATTCCCGAGCGCGTCGTCCACGCCCGCGGCTATGGCGCGCATGGCTATTTCGAACTGACCGAAAGCCTGTCCGACATTACGCGCGCTGACATTTTCCAGCGCGTCGGCGAAAAGACCGAGGCCTTTGTGCGCTTCTCCACCGTCGCGGGGTCCAAGGGGTCGCCCGACGTCGCGCGCGACGTCCGCGGTTTTGCCGTAAAGCTCTACACCAAGGAAGGCAATTGGGACATTGTCGGCAATAATATCCCGGTCTTCTTTATCCAGGACGCGATTAAATTCCCCGACCTGATCCACGCCGCCAAGCCCGCGCCCGATCGCGGCTTTCCGCAGGCGCAGACCGCCCATGACAATTTCTGGGACTTCATCAGCCTCAGCCCGGAAAGCATGCATATGGTCATGTGGATCATGTCGGACCGGACGATCCCGCGCTCTTTCCGCATGATGGAGGGCTTTGGCGTCCACACCTTCCGTCTGGTCGATGCCGACGGCCAATCCTCCTATGTCAAATTCCACTGGAAGCCCAAGCTCGGTCTCCAATCGGTGGTCTGGAACGAGGCGGTCAAACTGAACGGCGCCGACCCCGATTTCCACCGCCGCGACCTGTGGGACGCCATCGACGCCGGCGATTTCCCCGAGTGGGAGCTGGGGGTCCAGATCTTCGACCAGGATTTTGCCGACACTTTCGACTTTGACGTGCTCGACGCGACCAAGATCATTCCAGAGGAACTGGTGCCGGTGCGGATCGTCGGCCGCCTGGTCCTCGACCGGCAGGTGGACAATTTCTTCGCCACGACCGAACAGGTTGCCTTCTGCACGCAGAATATCGTCCCCGGCATCGACTTCACCAACGACCCGCTGCTCCAGGGCCGCAATTTCTCCTATCTCGACACCCAGTTGAAACGCTTGGGTTCGCCCAATTTCACGCATTTGCCGGTCAATGCGCCCCGCTGTCCCTTCGCGCACTTTCAGCAGGACGGGCATATGGCCATGCATAATCCCGCCGGCCGCGCCAATTATGAGCCCAATAGCTGGGGGCCCACGCAGGGCGGCCCGCGTGAAGACCCGGCGCGCGGCTTTACCAGCATTGCAGCATCGCCTGATGGCGACAAGCTGCGCATCCGCCCAGAAAGCTTCGCTGACCATTACAGCCAGGCGCGGCAATTCTACGTCAGCCAGACCCCGATCGAGCAAAAGCATATCGGCGACGCGCTGGTTTTTGAATTGTCCAAGGTGGAGCGGCCCGACATCCGCTCGCGCATGCTGTCGCATCTCATGCATATCGACGATGGCCTTGCCGACACGGTCGCCAGCGGGCTTGG
This sequence comes from Sphingomonas sp. SKA58, assembly GCF_000153545.1. Taxonomy (NCBI): domain Bacteria; kingdom Pseudomonadati; phylum Pseudomonadota; class Alphaproteobacteria; order Sphingomonadales; family Sphingomonadaceae; genus Sphingomonas; species Sphingomonas sp. SKA58. Next base: position 148,641 of record NZ_CH959308.1, on the reverse strand, counting down.
CCTGCCCCTGCCCGAAAAGGCCAAGGCTGCGGTCTCGCCCAAGACCGATCTGCCGCCATCCGACGCGCTCAGCATCGTCAAGAACGGCCCCGACAATTTCGCCGGCCGCAAATTGGGTCTGCTGGTGAGCGATGGCGCCGATGCCGCACTGGTGAAGGCGCTGATGGATGCAGTGAAGGCGGCGGACGCCCTGTGCGAAGTGATCGCGCCCAAGATTGGCGGCGCGACGCTGAGCGATGGGGCGCTGCTCCCCGCGCAGCAGAAGATCGATGGCGGGCCGTCGGTCCTTTATGACGCGGTCGCGGTGATCGTATCGGACGAAGGCGCAGCCCTGCTGTCGAAGGACGCGCCATCCAAGGATTTCGTCGCCGACGCCTTTGCCCATTGCAAGTTTATGGGCCTGTCGCCCGAGGCCAAGCCGCTGCTGGTGAAGGCTGGGATAGCGGAGGATCTGGACGATGGCTGCATGGGCCTCAAATCCGCCGATGATGCCAAGGCTTTTGTCGCTGCGCTTGGGCCGCTGCGCTTCTGGGACCGCGAAAGCAAGGTCGATCTTGACGCGATGACCGACTGAGCCATTGCGGCAGGCGAAGAACAGGGCGGACCCAAATCTGCCCTGTACCTGCCTATTGCAGTAATAACACACTCCCCTTTGCATCTTGCGCAATGCTTGACCAAGTGAACGTTATCAAATAGGTGAACGTTCACAACAACGCACCAGATGCCGAGTCGCGGCACGGGGGAGGGGATATATGCGCATTTCCAAAGCACATCGTGTGTCGGCATTTGTCTGCGGCGCGTCAGCCGTTGCGATGGCTGTCGGCAGTCAGTCGGCCTTCGCCCAGGACGCGGCGATCGACGACCAGCCCGCCGAAATCGTCGTGACCGGCATCCGCGCCAGCCTGTCCGCCGCGCGCGATATCAAACGCGACGCGCAGGGCGTGGTGGACGCGATTTCGGCCGAAGATATCGGCAAATTTCCGGACACCAACCTGGCGGAATCGCTCCAGCGCATTACCGGCGTATCGATCGACCGCTCCAATGGCGAAGGGTCGACCGTTACCGTTCGCGGCTTCGGCCCAGAATTCAACCTGGTGCTGCTGAACGGCCGCCAGATGCCGACATCCAGCCTGGGCGACGGCGCCAGCGCGCCGGCGAGCCGCTCCTTCGACTTCGCCAATCTGGCGTCGGAAGGCGTCGCAGGCGTCGAAGTCTACAAATCCGGCCGCGCGACGCTTCCCACCGGCGGCATCGGCTCGACCATCAATATCAAGACCCCCCGCCCGCTCGATCGTCCCGGTCTTCGCGGCAGCTTCGCGGTCAAGGGCGTCTATGACAGCTCGCGCAACAACAGCGACCCGATCACGCCCGAATTGTCCGGCATCATTTCCGATACCTTCGCCGATGGCCTGTTCGGCATCGCCGTCACCGGATCGTGGCAAAAGCGCAAGGCAAGCGTGAACCAAGCCAATGTCGGATGGCGCGACGGCTATCTGGGGTCTGAAAATAACTGGGGTTCGCTGCCGATGGAGGGCGACCCGCGTTTCGCCAATATCGAAAATCGTCCCGGCCCCAACGACGTCTATCAGGTCCAGCAGAACGCCAGCTATGACCTCAACGACATCAGCCGCGAACGCCTGAACGGGCAAGTCGTGCTCCAGGTCCGCCCGGCGGAAAATCTGACGGCGACGATCGACTATACCTATTCGCGCAACACTGTTCAGGTGCGCAATTCGAACGTAGGCATCTGGTTCAACTTCAACGATGTGTCGAGCAGCTGGACCGACGGCCCGGTCGCCGGACCCAATTTCTACACCGAGCGGTTCGGCGTCAATGAGGGCAAGGACCTGTCCTATTCGGGATCGCTGACTGAAAATCGGTCTGAAAACAAGTCACTGGGCGGCAATATCGCCTGGGACGGTCCCGGCGGCCTGCGGCTGGAACTGGATGCGCATCACTCGACCGCGGTGTCCGGCGCCAACAATCCCTACGGCACCAGCACGTCGGTCGGCACCGCCATTTTCGGCGTCGCCAGCCAGACGGTCGACTATACCAACGACCTGCCGGTCATTTCCGTCACCATGCATGACGGCATTGACCCACTGGACGCGGGCAATATCCAGGCGACCGGCAACGCCTTCCGCAACGCCTATTTCAAGGATCGCATCAACGAAGCGCAGCTGCGCGGCAGCTATGATTTCGACAATTCGATTCTCGACAGCCTCGATTTCGGCGTGACCTATATCGAGAACAAGGTGCGTTCGGCCTATGGCTATATCCAGAACGATACCTGGGCCGGTTCCACCACCAAGGAACAGATGCCCGACGACTTGTTCACGCTGACGAGCATCCCCGACAAGTTCAAGGGCGTGTCGGGCGCCAGCGACCCGGCGATGATCCAGCAATTCTACACGTTCAACTTCGAAAAAATGGTGTCGTTCCTCGATGATCTGAACGGCATCTGCGGCGGCGACGGCAATTGCCTCTCCTCCTTCACCGTCGACCGCCGCATCCGCGAACGCACCGTCGCCCCCTATATCCAGGGTAATTTCGAATTCGACGTCGCCAATCGCCCGGCGCATTTCCGCGCCGGCCTGCGCTATGAAAAGACCAAGATCAAATCATCGGCGCTGGTGCCGGTGCCGACGGCGACCGAATGGGTGTCGATCAACGAATTTAACCTGGTCTTTGGCGGCGGCAGCGATTTCACCACCTTCCGGGGCGATTATGACAACTGGCTGCCCGCCTTTGACGTCGACTTCGAACCGATCGACAATGTGAAGCTGCGCGCCAGCTACAGCCACACCATCACCCGGCCCGACTATGCCTCGATGCAGGGCGGTCAGACGCTCGACCAGCTGTTCCGCATCGGCGGCGGCACCGGCGCGCGCGGCAATCCGGGCCTGCTGCCCTACAAGTCCAAGAATATCGACCTGTCGGCCGAATGGTATTATGCCCCGGCCAGCTATCTGTCGGTCGGCTTCTTCGACAAGCGGGTCAGCAACTTCATCTCCAGCACGCGAGTTGATACCGACGCCTTCGGCCTCACCAACCCGGCCGATGGTCCGCGCTACCAGGCGGCGGTCGCTGCGCTTGGCGCTGGCGCCAGCACGACGGCGATCCGCAACTATATCTTCGCCAACTATCCCTCGTCGGTGGAAATTCAGAGCTTCGATCCTGTGACCGGCAATTATACCGGCAAGATCCTGGGCCTGCCGGAAGACAATCCGGTCAATTTCCAGGTCACGACCCCGATCAACTCGGATCAGACCGCGCATCTCTATGGCTTTGAATTCGCGATCCAGCATAATTTCTGGGATACCGGCTTTGGTACCATCCTCAACTATACCATCGTCCGGGGTGACGCGACCTACGACAACAGCCAGCCGTCCAGCGTTGCGCAATTTGCGCTCACCGGCCTGTCGGACAGCGCCAACGCGGTTCTCTTCTATGACAAGAACGGCATTCAGGCCCGTGTCGCCTATAACTGGCGTGACGAATTCCTGTCTGGCACCGGCCCCAATCCCTTTTATGTCGAAGCCTATGGCCAGGTCGACGCCAGCGCGAGCTGGGAGTTCAAGAAGGGCTACACCGCCTTTGTCGAGGCGATCAACCTCACCGGGTCCAGCCGTCGCGGCCATCTGCGCAGCGACCAGAATGTCTTCTTCGCCTCACCGGGCTATGCCCGTTATGGCGCGGGCATTCGCGTCAATTTCTGACCCGGCTTGATCACCGTCCTGCGGGGTGGGACAAGGCCGCGCCGGGCATTGCATCCGGCGCGGCCTTGCCATCGGGGCGGGGCCAAGCATTGGAGCGTCCCGCCTGTCATGAGCCAGCACCAGCTTCTCGACTCCCTCAACCATCGCGATCTGCGCGTGCGCACCGACAGCGCGGCGGAGCTGGGCGACGGCGTCATGGCGTGCCTGCTGATGCCCGCCGAATTTCGCCAGGCGCAGGCGCATTTCCCCATCCTCTTCCGCCGGGATCAGGCCAGCGGCGCGTTCAGCGCAGTCGCGCTGTTCGGATTTGAAAATGGCGAAAATCTTTTCCTTGAGGAAGGCCACTGGGACGCGGGCTACAAGCCTCTGGCCCAGGCGGTGCAACCTTTCCTGATCGGGCGGAGCGCCGATGGCCAAGCGGGCGGTCAGGTCCATATCGACATGGCCAGCCCGCGCATCCTGCACGACGGGGAGGATGGCGAGGCGCTCTTCGACGCCGCCGGCAAACCCAGCCCCTATCTCGACCTCATCGCCCAACGCCTGGGCGATCTCGACGCGGCCTATCGCGCCAGCGCAGACTTTTTTGCCGCGCTCGTGCGGCATGACCTGCTCGAACCCTTCACTATCGACGTGCCGCTGATCGACGGATCGAACAATAGCCTTGTTGGCTTTCACATCGTCAATGAAGATCGACTGCAGGCGCTCGACGCTGATGCACTCGCCGACCTGCACGGCGCGGGGCATCTGATGCCGCTGTTCATGGCCGTCGCGTCCGTCGCGCAGTTCAGCGAACTGGTCGTGCGCAAGAACCACCGGATCGCCCATGGCTGAACCCGCCCCCGCCGCCCTGCCCCCGGTGCGGGAGCTGAAGGTGACGGAAGCGGCGGCGCTTGATGCGCTGCTCGCCAGCGAAGAAACGCCCTTCGTCGTGCGCGGGCTGGTCGCCGACTGGCCGCTCGTGAAGGCGGCGCGGCAGGGTGATCGGGCGGTGCGCGCCTATCTGGCGGACAAGGCCCGTCCGATCGACTTCACCGTCTCGATGGCTGGCCCCGACATTGGCGGCCGGCTATTCTATGACGATGCGATGGGCGTCAATTTCCGCATGGGCAAGGGGCGCCTGCCCGACATTTTCGCTGGTTTCGACAAGGCGGAAAATCTGCCGGCCGATCAGGTGCCGACCGTCTATTTGGGCTCGGTCGACGTCCATCAGTTTTTCGACGGCGTCGCGCAGGATAACGGGCTCGATTTGGGCGCACGCACGCCCCTCCTGTCGCTATGGATCGGCAATGCGACGCGGATCGCGGCGCATAATGATTTTCCCGGCAATCTGGCGTGCGTAGTGGCGGGGCGGCGGCGCTTTACCCTGTTCCCGCCCGATCAGTTCGCCAATCTCTATCTTGGTCCCATTGACATCACCCCGGCCGGGCGGCCCATTTCGATGGTGGATTTCGCCGCGCCCGACTTCACCCTTCATCCGGGATTTCGCGACGCGATCGCCCATGCGCAGGTCGCCGAGTTGGAGCCCGGCGACGCGCTCTTCATCCCATCTCTCTGGTATCATCATGTCGAAGGGCTGGCGCGCTTCAACATATTGATGAACTATTGGTGGCGCGACAGCCCACGCTATCTGGGCCAGCCCAACAACGCGCTGCACCATGCGATCATGACGATCCGCGATTTGCCCGACCATGAACGCGCCGTGTGGCGGGCCATGTTCGACCATTATGTCTTTTCCGGCGGCGCGGACGCGCGCGACCATGTTCCCGCGCAGGGTCAAGGCGTGCTCGCCCCGCTCGATGCGCAATCTGCCGCCCGCATGCACCAGTTTCTGCTGAGGAGCCTGTCGCAATGACACAGCCGTCCCTCCCCCGCCGCATCGTCGTTGCCGGTGGTGGCACCGCCGGCTGGATGACCGCCGCCGCGCTCGCCCGCACGCTGGGTCCGGTGGCGCAGGTGACGCTCATTGAAAGCGAACAGATCGGCACGATCGGCGTAGGCGAAAGCACCATCCCACCCCTCGTCGCCTATAACCGCATCCTGGGCATCGACGAAGCCGATTTCATGCGCGCGACCCAGGCGACCTTCAAGCTGGGCATCCAGTTCGAAAACTGGCGCGTGCCGGGCGAAAGCTATTTCCACAGCTTCGGCGGCACCGGCAAGGATCACTGGTCGGCGGGCTTTCAGCATTTCTGGATGCACGGCGCGGCGCAGGGCCATGACGCGCCCTATGATGAGTATTGCCTGGAATTGAAGGCGGCGATGGCGGGGCGCTTTGCTCACCTGCCCGACGACCGAATGAATTATGCCTATCATCTCGATTCCGGCCTCTATGCCAAGTTCCTGCGCGCCATGGCCGAAGGCGACGGCGCGACCCGGATCGAAGGGCGCATCGTCGCGGTCGACCTTGATGGCGCAAGCGGCGATATCGCGGCGCTGCGGCTGGACGGCGACCGGCGGATCGAAGGCGACCTGTTCATCGACTGCACCGGATTTCGCGCGCTGCTGATCGAAGGGGCGCTCCATGCCGGCTATGACGACTGGACCCACTGGCTGCCCTGCGACGGCGCGGTCGCAGTCCAGACCGCCAGCGTGCGCGCGCCCGTGCCCTATACCCGCGCGATCGCGCATGACGCGGGCTGGCAATGGCGCATCCCGCTCCAGCACCGGCAAGGCAACGGCATCGTCTATTGCAGCGCCTTCATGGAGCCGCAGGCCGCGCAGGATCAGCTGCTCGCAACGGTCGAGGGCGACCGGTTGGTGCAGCCCAACCCCATCCGCTTCCGCACGGGCGCGCGGCGGCGGCAATGGCATCGCAACTGCGTCGCGGTGGGCCTTTCAGGCGGTTTCATGGAACCGCTCGAATCCACCTCCATCCACCTTATCCAGCGCGCAGTGCTGCGCATTCTGCGCATGCTGCCCGCCGGCGCCATCAGCCCGCGCGACATTGCCGAATTCAATGATCAGCAGATGGCGGACATGGAACAGATACGCGACTTCCTGATCCTGCATTACAAGGCGACCGACCGCCGCGACACGCCCTTCTGGCGGCATTGCGCGTCCATGTCCGTGCCCGACAGCCTGACGCACAAGATGGAGCTGTTCCGCGAAACCGGCCGCGTCTTCCGCAAGAATGAAGAATTGTTCGCCGAAAACAGCTGGGTGCAGGTCATGATGGGACAGGGGATCACGCCGCAAAGCTATCATCCCGTCGCCGCAAAGCTGCGCCCGCAGGAACTGAAGCATCTGCTTACCGCGCTGCGCGATCAGGTATCCCGGACCGTCTCCGCCCTCCCCGACCATGGCGCCTATGTCGCGCGCTATTGCGGTGCTCAGGATGTGGCGGCGGCATGATGATGCGCGCGCTCCTCCTCGCCGCCACGCTGATGGCCAGTTCCGCCGCCGCGGCCCAGGCACCCAGGGAGGGCGCCGGCTGGTCGCTCGTCTGGTCGGACGAATTTGACGGCGCGTCACTTGACGCCGCCAAATGGAACCTTGCCGACAATTGCTGGGGCGGCGGCAATGCGGAACGGCAATGCTACACCCCCGCCCCCGCCAATCATCGCGTCGCAGATGGCCTGCTGTCGATCATCGCCCGGCGCGAAACGCATAGCGGCCCCGCCTTTCCGCCCGACCAGCGCACCACGCCGGAAAAACGGCAGGCGACCAACACAAAGCCGTTCACCTCTGCGCGCCTGTCCACCGATGGCAAGGCCGGCTGGCTCTATGGCAAGGTGCAGGTGCGCGCAAAATTGCCGCAGGGTCAGGGGACATGGCCCGCCATCTGGATGCTGCCGGAAGGCTGGGACTATGGCGCCTGGGCGGCCTCGGGCGAAATCGACATCATGGAGGCGGTCAATCTTGGCACGCCCTGCCCCTCCTGTTCCGGCGGGACCGAAAACCGCGTACTCGGCACCATTCATTTCGGCGGGCAGCCGCCGCGCAACCGCTATATCGGCGATGAAACCGCCATGCCGGGCGCGCTCGATGGCTTCCATGTCTATGAGGTCGAATGGGACGCCGATGGCATGACTTGGCGCATCGATGGCGTCGATTATGCCCGGCGCGCGCCGCATGAGTGGCACAGTCTTGGTTCCGACGCCCCCGGCGCGCCCTTTGACCGGCCTTTCCACCTGATCCTCAATCTTGCCATTGGCGGTCACTTGCCCGAAGGACGCAATGACGGGGGCGTCGACAGCGGCGGCTTCCCCAAGATGATGCAGGTCGATTGGGTGCGCGTGTGGCAAAAGGACGCGCGCGCCAAGGCGCCGAGCGGGGGGCGATAAGGCATTTATGGCGCGGCGGCGGCTGGCGGTCACGATCAAGCATGTTGCTGCCGATGCCCAGGTGTCGTTGCAGACGGTCAGCCGCGTCATCAACAATGAACCCAATGTCCGCCCCGAAATGCGCGAACGGGTGCAGGCGTCGATCGACCGGCTGGGCTATGTTCCCTCGATCGCCGCCCAGCGGATGAGCGGATCGCGATCCTATCTGATCCTGGCGCTCAACGACCGGGAACGCACCATTGCCGACTGGCGCGCACGACAAGGCACCGACTGGGTCGATCAGATGCTGCTGGGCGGGATGCTGGAATGCGCGGAGCATGGCTATCGCCTGATCTTCGAACTCGTTGACACGCATGAGGATCATCTGGAACGCGAACTGGGCGCCGCGCTCGCCGCGCTTCAGCCCGACGGCGCGATCCTGACGCCGCCCCATAGCGACAATCAGGAAATATTGCGCATCCTCACCCGCCACCATGTCCCCTATGCCCGCATCGGCGCACTGGGGGATGAAGACGGCCATTGCCCTCCAGGCGTGCGGGTATCGATGGATGACGAAGGCGCCGCGCGGCTAGCGACGGGGCACCTGCTGGCGCTTGGCCATCGCCGCATCGGCTTTATCGCCGGGCCGGCGGAATATCGGCTGGCGGGCTGGCGCGTCGATGGCTGGCGCGCGGAAATGACGGCGGCGGACCTCTCCTGCGACGGGCTGCTGGAAGCGGGGGATTTCAGCTATGCCTCGGGGGCGCGGGCGGCGCGCGCGTTGTTGGAACGCGAAGCACCGCCCACCGCCATCATCGCCAGCAATGACCAGATGGCGCTCGCCACCATCGAAGCGGCGCGCGACGCCGGGCTGGACATCCCCCGCGACCTGTCCGTGGTCAGTTTCGACAATACCCCGCTCGTCCGCTTCACCACGCCACCGCTCACTGCCGTGGATCAACCGATTTCAGAAACCACCGCCACGGCGGTCCGCCTGCTCATCCAGGCCCAGCGTGATGGCGCGCCCCCCCCGCCGCCGGTCCTGCTGCCCATGTCCCTCGTCGAGCGCGGATCGACCGCCGCACCGCGTGACTGATCGCGTGCCGCTCGTCAGCGGCCGGGGCTTTCTGCCGCTTTACGCTTTGGCTTGGGCGGGCGCGGCGATCGCCTACACGCCTTTCCTCACCATCCTGCTGCCCGTCCGCATTGAATTGATCGCCGGCCCCGCCAGCGTCCACTGGCTCGCCGTCACGACATTCATCGGCGCGATCGCCGCCAGCATCGCCAACATCCTGTTCGGATGGGCCAGCGACCGCAGCGGCACGCGGCGTCCTTGGGTGCTGGCCGGACTGCTTCTGTCGGGCGGGCTGCTGATGCTGGTGCCGCACGCCACCACCTTGCCTGTCCTCACCGCGCTCATCATTGGATGGCAGGTGGCGCTCAACATGATGCTGGGTCCGCTCGCCGCCTGGGCTGGCGATGTCGTGCCTGACCGGCATAAGGGATTGCTAGGCGGGCTGCTTGCCTTCGCGCCGGCGTGCGGCGCGCTGACCGGCGCGCTGGTGACGATCCCCGGCTTTGCCGATCCGTCCGCGCGGCTGACATGGGTCACCGCCATCACCGCCGCCTGCATCGCGCCGATCATCCTCTTTGGCGCAGGCCGCGCGCCGGGACATGAAACGCAAAGCCCGGCCCAAGCCGCAGCCCCCATTCCGATGTTGCGCGCGATGGCCACCCGCATGTGGTTCGCGCGGCTGCTCATCCAGATTTCCGAAGCCGCGCTCTTTGCCTATCTCTATGTCTGGCTGCGCGGCATTGACGCCGGGTTCGGCGACGCCGGCGTCGCCCGGTTGCTCGCGATCGTCCTGCTGCTCGCCGCGCCGGCGGCTCTTGCGGCTGGCTACGCCGCCGACGCCAGGCGCCGTCCGACGTCACCCTTGCAAATCTCCGCGGTGGTGGGCGCGGTCGGGCTGGCGCTGATGGCGCTCGCCACGACAGGCGGGGCGGCCGCAACGGGCTTCCTGGTCTTTGGCGTATCGACCAATATCTTCCTTGCCCTGCACAGCGCGCAAACCCTGCGCGTCCTGCCCGATGCGCGCTATCGCGGGCGGGACCTTGGCCTCTTCAATCTCACCAACACGGTGCCTTCTCTCATCATGCCTTCGCTGACGTTGGGGCTGGTGCCGCTGCTGGGTTTCCCGGCGCTCTTTGCCGTCATGGCGCTGCTGGCGCTGGGCGCGGCCTGGCTGTTGCGCGGTGTGTCTATCGGCGCGTCTGATCGGCAGGCTTGATTTTCCTGCGTTGAGGTGACAGGACTTAATATTGAGAACGTTCACAAGATAAAGTCAGGAAGGATGTCCATGCGCCTTGCCGCTCTGTTCCTCACCAGCGCCCTTGCGCTCACCGGCGCGGCATCCGCGCAGCAGGCGCCCGCCGTAGCTGCGGCGGCCCGTGCCAATCCGGCCGCTTGGCCTCAGGCGCACAGCCCCGCCGCCATCACCGACCCCGCCACGGAAAAGGCGATCGACGCGCTGCTTGCGCGCATGACCATCGAACAGAAGGTCGGCCAGGTGGTGCAGGGTGACATCAGTTCGGTCACACCAGCCGACCTCGCCCGCTATCCGCTCGGCTCTATCCTCGCCGGCGGCAATAGCGGGCCCTATGGCGATGAACGCGCTGACGCCGCCACCTGGGCCAGGATGGTGAACGACTATCGCGCCGCCTCAATGAAGGCAGGCGCGGGCGTCCCCATCCTCTTTGGCGTGGACGCCGTGCACGGCCATAGCAATGTGCCGGGTGCGACCATCTTTCCGCACAATATCGGCCTTGGCGCGACCCACGACCCCGATCTCATCCACCGCATCGGACAGGCGACCGCCGCCGAAATCGCCGGGTCGGGGATCGAATGGACCTTCGCGCCCACGCTCGCCGTGCCGCAGGATCTGCGCTGGGGTCGCAGCTATGAAGGCTATGCCGCCGATCCAGCACTGGTGAAGTCCTATGCCACTGCCATGGTGGACGGGCTTCAGGGCAAGCTGGTGTCAGGCAAACCGCTTGGGTCCCTGCGCGTCGCTGCCACCGCCAAGCATTTTCTGGCCGATGGCGGGACGAAGAATGGCAAGGATCAGGGCGACGCCCAGATTTCCGAAACCGAACTGATCCGCACCCATGCGCAGGGCTATCCCGCCGCGATCGACGCGGGCGCGCTCACCGTCATGGCCAGTTTCTCCAGTTGGAACGGCGTCAAGAACCATGGCAATGCCACCCTGCTGACCGATGTGCTGAAAGGGCGCATGGGGTTTGAAGGGCTGATCGTGGGCGACTGGAACGGCCATGGCCAGATTCCCGGCTGCACCGTCACCGATTGCGCCGCCGCGCTCAACGCTGGGCTGGACCTCTATATGGCGCCCGACAGCTGGAAGGGTCTGTTCGACAGCCTGGTGCGCGACGTGCGCGCGGGCAAGGTTTCGCAGGCGCGGCTCGACGACGCCGTCCGGCGCAACCTGCGCGTCAAGTACAAGCTCGGCCTGATGGGCAAGACGCAGGTCGAACGCGGCGACCCGGCGCAGCTGGGCGCGCCCGATCACCTCGCCATCGCGCGCGAAGCCGTGGCAAAATCGCTGGTGCTGCTCAAGAATGAAGGGTCGGTCCTGCCGATCAAGCCTGGCGCGAAGGTTCTGGTGGCAGGCGCTGGCGCGGACAATATGGCGATGCAGGCGGGCGGCTGGACCATCACTTGGCAGGGGACCGACACGACCGCCGCCGACTTCCCGCGCGGCCAGACGATCGGGCGGGCGATTGCGGACGCAGTGAAGGCGGCTGGCGGCAGCGCGCAAATCAACGCAGCCGGCGACGCGCAGGGCACGCCTGACGTCGCCATCATCGTCTTTGGCGAACATCCCTATGCCGAATTCCAGGGCGACGCCGAAAATCTGCTGTTCAAAAATGGCGACAAGGAATTGGCGTTGCTTAAAGCCATGAAGGCGCGCGGCATCCCGACCGTGGCCGTCTTCCTGTCAGGCCGCCCGCTGTTCATGGGGCCGCAGATCAACGCCGCCGACGCCTTCGTCGCCGCCTGGCTGCCCGGCACGCAGGGGCAGGGCGTCGCCGACGTGCTGGTCGCGGGCAAGGATGGCAAGAGCGCGCGCGACTTCACCGGCCGCCTGCCCTTCGCCTGGCCTGCGGACGCGCGCTCACCCGTCGCCGCGCCGCTTTTCCCGATGGGTTATGGCCTCGACTATGCCCACCCCCATGCGCAAGGTCCGGTCAACGAAGACCCGAAGGTCAAGCAAGGCCCCGCCGCCAGCGACAGCCTGTTCCTGCGCACCGGCAAGGTGGTCGATCCCTGGCGGCTCGGCATCGACAGCAGCGTGTCGGCCCGCGCCGTGGACATCTCCGCGCAGGAGGATGCGCGCCAGTTCGTCTGGACAGGTCCCGGCGCCATCGCGATCGACGGCCCACCGGTCGACATGACCCGGCAGCTGAACGGCGCCTTTGCCCTGCGCATCGACTGGCGCGTCGACGCGGCCAAGGGCGTGCCGGTCACGCTGAGCCTGGGCGGCGCGCGCCTCGACATCAGCGACAAGGTGGCGGCGCTGCCGGTTGGCCAGCCATCCAGCCTGATCGTCCCCCTGCGCTGCTTCGCGGACGCCGGCGCGACCTTCGACGCGGTCGGCACGCCGCTGCGTCTGTCGGCGAACGCAGGCCTGTCGGTCAGCATCCGCTCGATCCTGACCGAAGGCGTCGGCGAAACCCCCACTTGCCCGCCGGTCGCCAAATAGGCGCGAACCTTATAGTCGCTCGCGCATCGCGTGGGCGACGGTGTCCAGCCAGTCGACCACCGCGCGCACGCGCGGCAGGCGTTGCAGGTCGGCATGGATGACCAGCCAGTAGCTGCGCCACACCTCCGCCTCGCCCGGCAGCAACCGGACGAGGCGGTCGTCGGCGTCGGCGGCAAACAGGTGGAGCACGCCCAGTCCCAGTCCCGCCGCTACCGCCGATTGCTGCGCGGCGCTCGAACTGGCGCGAAAGGCAATGGGGGCGCCCGACACGATCTGGTCCAGCGCCATCATCTCGGGGAAACCGGCCAACTCCTCGATATAGGACACGAAAACGTGACGGCTGAGGTCCGCGCGGCTTTCGGGCAGGCCGTGGCGGGCGACATAATCGCGCGAAGCATAGAGCCCCAGCCGATAGTCGGTCAGCTTGCGCGCCACCAACCGCCCGCGCGGCGGCGGCTTCAACATGACGGCAATGTCGGCCTCCCGCTTGGACAGGCTGGCGGCGCGGCTTTCCGACGCCAGCTCCAGCGTCAACCGGCCATGCGCGTCGCGCAACGAGCCGACATGAGGCGCGGCGAAATAGGCGGCAAAGGCTTCGGGTGTGGCCAGTCGCACCACGCCTTCGACATCGCGGTCCCGCCCCGCCACGCTCGCGGCGGCGGCCAGCAATTCGCTTTCCACCCGCTCGGCATGGGGAACCAGCGCAAAAGCCGCAGGCGTGGGCGTGACGCCGCGGGGCGAGCGGTCGAACAGGCGCGCGGCCAGCACGGTTTCCAGCGCGTTGATCCGCCGCGCCACCGTGCTGTGGTCGATTCCCGCCCGCCGCGCCGCCGCCAGCATATTGCCTTCGCGCATCACCGCCAGGAACAGGCGCAGGTCATCGGAATTGAGCATGGGCATTTCCGCACAATCAATGTGTTCCCATACCGGTATCGCTGCCAAACGGGAAAGTCTATCATCGCCGCGAGACATAAGGAGAGGAACAGCCATGCGCTCCATCACCCATTTCATTCACGGCTCGGCCGCGTCGTCCACCGGCGGGCGTGCGTCCGACGTGCTCGATCCCTCGACCGGCGCGGTGCAGGCGCAGGTCCATCTGGGCGACGCCGCCCTGCTCGACCAGGCGATCGAGTCCGCGAAAAAGGCGCAGCCCGACTGGGCCGCCGTCAATCCCCAGCGCCGCGCACGCGTGCTGTTCCGCTACAAGGAACTGATCGAAGCGCATATGGACGAACTCGCCGCGCTCCTGTCGTCCGAACATGGCAAGGTGATCGCCGACGCGAAGGGCGATGTGCAGCGCGGGCTGGAAGTCGTCGAATTCGCCTGCGGCATCCCGCATCTGCTCAAGGGCGACTATACCCAGGGCGCGGGTCCGGGCATCGACGTTTATTCGATGCGCCAGCCGCTCGGCATCGTCGCGGGCATCACCCCGTTCAACTTCCCTGCGATGATCCCGCTGTGGATGGGCGCGATGGCGATCGCCTGCGGCAACGCCTTCATCCTCAAGCCCTCCGAACGCGATCCGTCGGTCCCGGTGCGCCTGGCGGAACTGGCGCTGGAAGCGGGCCTTCCCGAAGGCATTTTCAACGTCGTTCATGGCGACAAGGTCATGGTCGACGCGATCCTCGACCATCCCGATGTCAAAGCGGTCAGCTTCGTCGGGTCGTCCGACATCGCCAATTATGTCTATCAGCGCGCCGCCGCCAACGGCAAGCGCGCCCAATGCATGGGCGGGGCCAAGAATCATGGCATCATCCTGCCCGACGCGGACATGGACCAGGCCGTCGCCGATATCGTCGGCGCGGCCTATGGCTCGGCGGGCGAACGCTGCATGGCGCTGCCGGTGGTGACGCCGGTCGGCGAAGCGACCGCGCAGGCATTCCGCGAGAAACTCGTTGCCGCGATCGAAACGCTGCGCCCCGGCATCCCCAGCGACCCGCAGGCGCAATATGGCCCGCTCGTCACCGCCCAGCACAAGGCGCGCGTCGAAAACTATATCCAGATGGCGGCGGACGAAGGCGCGGAAATCGTGGTCGATGGACGCGGCTTCTCGCTCCAGGGCTATGAAGAGGGCTTCTACCTCGCCCCGACGCTGATCGACCGGGTCACGCCGCAGATGAAAAGCTATCAGGACGAAATCTTCGGCCCCGTGCTTCAGATCCTGCGCGCGGAAACCTTTGAGGAAGCGCTTAGCTATCCGTCCAAGCATCAATATGGCAATGGCGTCGCCATCTTCACCCGCAATGGCGATTATGCCCGCCGCTTCGCCGCCGATGTCGAAGTCGGCATGGTCGGCATCAACGTGCCGATCCCGGTGCCGGTCGCCTATCACAGCTTTGGCGGCTGGAAACGGTCGGGCTTTGGCGATCTCGACCAATATGGCGAAGATGGCGTGCGCTTCTACACCCGCACCAAGAAGATCACGCAACGCTGGCCCTCGGGCGGCGCGGTGATCGACCAGAGCTTCGTCATTCCGACGATGAAGTAAGGCGGCAAAGGGGGTGCGCGCCGCTGGCCGCGCCCCTTCGATCCGTTTGACGCGGCCGGCGACGCGCCGTAACGGCCATCGCATGATCGCGCTGCTCTCCCCCGCCAAGACGCTCGATTTCGAGCGCACCCTGCCTCCACTCGAACCGACCACGCCGCAATTTGCGGATGAAGCGCAGAGCCTTGCCCGTTCGGCCGCGCGATTGAGCCAGAAACGGCTGGCGGAGCTGATGCACATCTCGCCCAAGCTGGCCAAGCTCAACGCCGACCGCTTTCGCGACTTCCCCGACCTGCCGCAGCGCCCTGCCCTCTTCGCCTTTGCCGGCGACGTCTATACCGGGTTCGAAGTCGATACGCTGGAAGAAGCGGGCGTCGCCTTCGCGCAGGATCATGTCCGCATCCTGTCGGGACTTTATGGCCTGCTTCGCCCGCTCGACGCGATCCGCCCCTATCGGCTGGAAATGGGCACGCGCTGGGCGCCCCGGCACAAGGCGCTGACCGACTGGTGGGACGATCGCATCGCCAACTATCTGCGCGACGAAATTTCGGCGGAGGGGTCAGGGGTGGTCCTCAATCTCGCCAGCCAGGAATATTTCGCAGCCGTCAAGGGTCGCCTGCCCGACGTGCGCATCGTCGACGTCGATTTTCGCGAACCCGGCCCCGATGGCCCGCGCTTCGTCAGCTTCCACGCCAAGAAGGCGCGCGGCATGATGGCGCGCTGGATGTGCGAACATCATGTCACCGACCTAGACGCGATGCGCGGCTTCGACAGCGATGGCTATCGCTTCGATGCCGCCGAAAGCAGCGCCGACCAATGGCGGTTCGTGCGGTCATGAGCGGCGCTGCGGTCATCATCGGCGCATCCGGCGGCATCGGCGGAGCCTTCCGCGCGCTGCTGGAAGAGGAAGGCGCCTTTGACCAGGTCCATGGTTTTGCCCGCTCCTTTAACGGCGCAAACCATGTCGACCTGCTCGACGAAGCCAGCATCGCCGCGGCGGCGGCGCAGATCGCCTCCGGCCCCGCGCCCACGCTGGTGCTTGTCGCTACCGGCCTGCTGCATGAAGGGGATCATGGGCCGGAAAAGGCGCTAAGGGAGCTTGATCCGCAGTGGCTGGCGCGCAGCTACGCCGTCAACGCCATCGGGCCGATGCTGGTTGCCAAGCATGTCCTGCCACTGATGCCGCGCACCGGGCGCACCGTCTTCGCCGCCCTGTCGGCGCGGGTGGGGTCGATCAGCGACAATCGCCTGGGCGGCTGGCACGGCTATCGCGCGTCGAAGGCCGCGCTCAACATGATGATGCGGAACGTCGCTATAGAGGAAAAGCGTCGCAACGACCGCTCGATCGTCGTGACCCTGCATCCCGGCACCGTCGATACCGGGCTTTCCCGTCCGTTTCAGGCCAATGTCCCCGACGGTCGCCTGTTCGATCCCGAACGCGCCGCAATGCAGTTGCTCGACGTGGTCGAAGGGCTGAAAGCCGCCGACAGCGGCAAGCTGTTCGACTATCAGGGGGAAGAAATCCCGTTCTGACCGCCCTATCCCCGCTGGACGGTTCGCGCGCCGCGCGGTAGGCGATGAAACCGGCGTTGCAGACTGACGTCTGACCGGCGACCGGCTTTATGGGGCATGGCATGGAACAGGCGGAATTGCTGCGGCGCATGTGGGGCCGGGTCGAGTTGTGCCGTCGGCTCGCCATGACTACCACCGATCCGCACACTGCCGACGCGCTTATCGAAATGGCGAATGAGGGCGAGGCAGATATCCGGCGATTGATGGCCGAGCCGGACCATCATCCCCCCATGGCGTCGCCGCCCGCGCGATAGGCGATGCACCATCGTCGCATCAGTCCTGGTCGGTAAGGGGCGGGGCATCCTGCGCCTTTTCCGGCCGGATATAAATGGACGCCAGTTGCGGCATCGCTGCCTTCAATTGTGTCTCGATCGTTTCGATCAGCGCTTCGCCTTCGCCCATCGACAGATCATCGGCGAAATCGGCGCTGATCGCAACGAACACGGCGTCGGGCGCGGTATGGATGGTGCGGACATGATTGACGGACTGGATGGCGTCATAGCCTTCCAGCAGCGCGCGGACCTGTGCGATGATGGCCGGGTCGGCGCTTTCGCCGATCAGCAGCCCCTTGGCCTCGCGCGCCAATAGCAGCGCGACCAGCGCCAATATGCCGCCAATCACGATAGACGCCAGCCCATCGATGCGCGCATCGCCGACATAGTGGCTGACCGACACGCCGATGCCGGCGACGACCAGCCCCAGCAGGGCGGCGCTGTCCTCGAACAGGACGATGAAACCCGCCGGATCCTTCGACCGCCGCACCGCCGTCCACCAGGGCGTATCGCCCCGCTTGGCGTCGAATTCACGCACCGCGATTGTCCAGGATGCGCCTTCCAGCAACAGGGCAACGCCCAACACGACATAGTTGATCGTCGGATCTCGCAGCGGTTCTGGCTCGCGGATATGGACGAAGCCTTCGTAGATCGACACGCCTGCGCCCAGCGCAAAGATCAATATGGCGACGATGAACGCCCAGAAATACAACTCGCGGCCATAGCCGAAGGGATGGGCGTGGTCCGGCCCCTTGCGCGCCCGGCGCTGCCCGTAAAGCAACAGCAGCTGATTACCGGAATCGACCAGCGAATGGACGCCCTCGGTCAGCATGGAGGACGAACCACTGATCCCGGCTGCCACGAATTTGGCGATAGCAATGCCGACATTGGCGGCCAGAGCGCCGTAGAGGACGATATTCTCGCGCATGCCGCCCCCCTTCGCCATGGATCAGCGCCGATGGCCGGGAACGGGCGTGAACGGGATCGCAACCATCGGGATCATCATGGCGACGGCAATGATCCGGCATGGCAAAGGGTTCCGCTCTCTGGCGTCCAAATCCTGGCTCACTGCGCCGCGGGGTCGGCATAGGGCGCGCCGCAGCCGCTTAATCCTTGGACTTATGCTCAGGCTTGCCCTTACGCTTGGTCGAGGCCATGTCTTCCAGTTCCTTCTCGCTCATGGATTCCACCATGGACCGGGACGCGCCCTGAAGCTCGCTCTTGGGTGTGTCGCCACGCTTGGCCGAAAGCGCTGCGCCGGCGGCTTTTTGTTGTGCGGCTGATTTCGCTGGCATGAACCATCTCCTTCGATCGCCCCGCTCCCACCACATCAATGGACGAACCGCCGCCTTGTTCACTTCGGCTAGACAAAAGCCCACGCTATCCCAAAATGAGATAAATATTGTTAGTTAGCTAACGAACTAACTCGGCAATTTTTCTTTTGTCGCCTTTGCTGTCCGCGTTCGTCAGCATGCCATTATGGATCGAAAGCCCCTGCCTCTGGTTTGGCAATCAATGGACATCTCGATCAACCCGGAATGGCAGCGGCTTCTTCCCTATGCGCTGGGCGGGGCGGTCGTCCTGTTACTCCTCTTCAACATCCCCTTCATTGGCCGCATCCTGCGCGCACTGCTTTCCATTGGCCTGCTCGCCATCGGCCTACTCATCCTCGCCCAGCGCGCGCCTTTCGATCCCGCCCTGTCGCAAATCCAGTCGCGCCTGGGTTGGGCCGATCAGGAGACGCAGGGAAACACCGTCCGCATCCGCATGTCCCCGGACGGCCACTTCTGGGCGAGAGCGACCGTCAACGGCGTCCCGCGCCGCATGCTCATCGACAGCGGCGCGACCGTGACCGCAATTTCTCAGGATACCGCCCGCGCCGCGTCAGTGGCCCCGCAAAGCGGGATCGTCCCCGTCCTGATGCGCACCGCCAACGGCACCGTGCGTGTCGAAACAGGAACGATCGACCGGCTTGAAATCGGCGGCCTGAAAGCACGGGATCTCAGCGCCGTCATCTCGCCAGCCCTGGGTGACGTGGACATATTGGGCATGAACTTCCTCACCCAACTCGCATCCTGGCGCGTCGAGGGTCGCACCCTCATCTTGGAGCCTTCCGCGCCCGCCGCCGGTTGACACACCGCTCGCCGTCCATGATGTCCTCTGACCCGATGCCTGCCACCGGGAAATGTTGCGCCAGATTAAGGTGATTTCAATGCTGATTCGTTCGCCAGGCTGATATGGGTGGCTCATGACTACCGATGCCTCGCGCAGCCCCGTTGCCTCCCCCCCTTCCTGGAGCGAGGCGGAGCGTATGGCGGCACTCGACAGCTATGCCATTCTCGACACCCCGGCCGAACCTGATTTCGACGATCTGGTGCTGCTCGCCGCTCAGGCACTTGATGTGCCGATCGCGGTCATCAACCTGATTGCCAGCGACCGGCAATGGTTCAAGGCGCAAATCGGGCTTGCCGCCCGCGAAATGCCGCTCGAAGTGTCGATCTGCACGCATGCGCTCGCGCAGGATGATGTCCTGGTCGTGCCCGATACCAGGTTGGACGACCGGTTTGCCGACAACCCGCTTGTGACGGCTGACGATGGCCTGCGCTTCTACGCAGGGGCCTTGCTGCGCACGCCCGAAGGCATTCCCATCGGCACGTTGTGCGTTCTTGACCGAAAACCCCGGCCTGGCGGGATCACGGACCAACAACGCCATCTGCTCAACCTGCTGGCGCGGCAAGCCACGACCCAGATGGAATTACGCCGGATCGTTGCCCTCACCGATCGGCGCGCCGACGATTTGCGCAGTATCGAAGAGCGGTATCGGCTGGCTGGCCGTGCCACCAACGACGCCATCTGGGACTGGAATCTCGGCACCGATCATGTCGAATGGAACGAGGCGTTAGAACGGGCTTACGGGTTCGACCGGGCTGAGGTTGAACCGTCCGGCGCGTGGTGGATCGCGCATATCCATCCCGACGACCAGGATCGTATTGCCACAGCCATACATGACGCCATCCACAGCAAGGCCATTCATTGGTCGGACGAATATCGCTTCGGCCGCGCCGATGGCAGCTACGCGCCGGTGCTGGATCGCGGCTTCATCATTCGGGATGCGTCAGGCCGGGCGACCCGAATGATCGGCGCGATGCTGGACCTGAGCGAACGCCGCGATCGCGAGGTTGCGCTCAAAACCAGCAATGAACGGTTCGAGGCTGCGGTCGCAGCCATCGACGGCTATCTGTGGACCAACAGCGCGGACGGAAAAATGCGCGGTCCCCAGCCGGGCTGGGCCCAACTGACCGGGCAAAGCCAGGAGGCCTATCAGGGCTATGGCTGGGCTGAGGCTGTCCATCCCGACGATGCCCAACCCACGATTGACGCCTGGAACGAAGCGGTCGCCGCGCGCAAGATGTTCATTTTCGAACATCGCGTCCTGTGCGCCGACGGCCAATGGCGGCGTTTCTACATTCGCGCGGTGCCGATGTTCGATCCGGACGGCAATCTGCGCGAATGGGTGGGCATCCATACGGACGTGACATTACAGCGCGAGCAGGAAGACAGCCTGGCCGCCAACGAAATGCGCCTGCGCTTCCTGGACGATCTCAGCCGGGAAATCACGGTCGCCGATGATGCTGACACGGTCATGGCCATCACGACCCGGATGGTCGCGACCCATCTGGGCGTGTCCAATTGCGCCTATGCCGACATGGATGAGGATGAAGACGGGTTCACCATCCGCGGTGATTGGGCGGCGACCGGCTCCTCTTCGATCGTGGGCCGTTATCGGTTGAGGGATTTCGGCGCGATGGCGCTGGAACGGCTTCATGCCGGGCTGCCGCTGATCATCAACGACAATGCCCGCGATCTGCCCGCGCACGAAGCCAGGACATTCCAGGATATGGGGATCGCGTCGACGATCTGTCTTCCGCTGATCAAAGGCAACCAGTTGACCGCGCTCATGGCCGTCCACGATGCCCGGCCGCATGACTGGACTCCATCGGAACTGCGCCTTATCGCATCGGTGGCGGAAAGATCCTGGGCGCATATCGAGCGGGTGCGCACCACCGTCGCCCTGGCGGAACTCAATGCCAGTCTGGAGCAGCGGGTCGAGGAACGATCCCGTCAACTTCTCGCGACGGAAGAAGCGTTGCGGCAGGCGCAGAAAATGGAAGCCGTCGGCCAGTTGACCGGTGGCATCGCGCATGATTTCAACAATATGTTGACGGGCGTGATCGGTTCGCTGGACTTGCTTCAACGGCATCTGGCCGCCGGGCGCCAGGATCGCATCGATCGCTATATCGACACGGCGATGACGTCGGCGCAGCGTGCAGCCTCCCTGACGCAGCGCCTGCTCGCTTTTTCCCGCCGCCAGTCTCTCGACGTGACAGCCGTGAATGTCGGTGACCTCGTCACCGGCATGGAAGACATGCTGCGGCGAACGATGGACGAGAATATCCGGTTGGAAGTGCACCTGCCCGAAGCGACATGGCTGGCCAAAACCGATCACAATCAGCTGGAAAGCGCGTTGCTGAACCTCGCCATCAACGCCCGCGACGCCATGCCCCATGGCGGCACGCTGACCATCGCTGCGCGCAACACGCCTTCGAACGAGGCGACGGGCCTCGACGCGGACGACATGCAGGCGGATGACTTCGTGGAAATCAGCGTCTCCGACACCGGCACGGGCATGAGCGAGGACGTGCTGGCCAAGGCCTTCGATCCCTTCTTCACGACCAAGCCGATTGGCGCGGGTACGGGCCTTGGCCTTTCGATGGTCTATGGTTTCGCCCGCCAGTCGGGGGGCCAGGTCCACATCACGTCCGCTCCGGAAGAAGGGACCACGATACGGCTCCTGCTTCCCCGTCACGTCGGCGAGAAGGAAGAAGCTGGGAGTGAGACAGTCGAGGTGCGCCCGGCAGAGCCGGGCGAGTGCGTGCTGCTGGTCGAGGATGATCCATCGGTCCGGCTGCTGGTCTGCGACGTGCTCGATGATCTGGGATATGAAGTGTGGCAGGCGCCCGATGGTCAGACGGCCATCACGCTGGCCCAGACCATGCCGCGTATGGATCTGCTGATCAGCGATGTGGGCCTACCCGGCATGAATGGCCGCCAGCTCGCCGATATTTTACGAGGCGACCGCCCTGACCTGCGCATCCTGTTCATCACCGGCTATGCCGAACGGGCAACGGTGCGTAGCGAATTTCTGGGCCAGGGCATGGAGATGATCGCCAAGCCCTTCGCGATCGACGTCCTGTCCGCCAAGATTCGCGAAATGATTGAGGCACCCGCGCCTGCGGCTTGACCGCCGGTGAACCTATGGTCGTGGTTTCGGGTTTAGAGGGAATGCCCGGCCTTTCCTCCCCCGAACCCTATATCCTGTGGCTTACCGGCGCAGGCATATTGATAACCCTCGTCGCATGGTTGCCGCTGGCCTTGAAGCGACTTCCGCTGTCGCTGCCCATCATCTGCATGGCCGCTGGCGCCGCAATATTCCTTATCCCCCCCATCACCTTCAGACCTTTGCCGACTATCCTGCCCGATGTCGCAGAACGGCTGACCGAGTTCGTGGTCATCATTGCGTTGATGGGGGCTGGGCTGAAGCTCGACCGGCTTTTCAGCTGGCGACGCTGGAACGTCACCTGGCGGCTATTGGGCATCACGATGCCGCTTTCGATCGCAGCGATCACGCTCATCGGCGTTTACGGGCTCGGCATGTCGCTGGCCATGGCCCTGCTGCTGGGCGCCTGCCTCGCGCCGACCGATCCGGTACTGGCGGCCGACGTACAGGTTGGACCGCCCAAAAGCGGCGAAGAGGACGAGGTCCGCTTCGGGCTGACATCTGAAGCCGGGTTAAATGATGGCCTGGCCTTCCCTTTCGTCAATCTCGCCATTGCGCTGGCGGCCGTGGCCGCTGGTTCGGACGAGCCGTGGTTCCGCAACTGGCTGCTCCACGACGTCCTCTGGGAGATCGGCGTCGGATTGATCGCCGGCTGGGTCATCGGCCGCCTGTTTGGCTGGCTGACATTCCATGTGCCCGCGAAAAATCGCTTGGCGCAAACCGGCGACGGGCTGATCGCGCTAGCCGCGACGCTCATATCCTATGGCGCTGCCGAAATGGTGGACAGCTACGGATTTCTCGCGGTGTTTGTTACCGCCTTGACCCTGCGCCGTTCGCATCGGGACCATGATTTCCAGCGCGAGATGCATGCCCTGACCGAACAGGTTGAGCGGCTGGCGATGATGGTGGTGCTAATCCTCTTTGGCGGTGCGCTTGTCAGCGGGGTGCTGGCGTCGCTCCAATGGGTGGACCTGATGGCCGCGATCGCGATCATCCTTCTGGTGCGCCCCGCCGCGGGTCTTGTCGGTTTGATCGGCCTGCCGGCCGAAAGGAGCGAGAAGATGACGCTCGCCTTCTTCGGCATCAGGGGGGTGGGGTCCTTCTATTATCTTGCGTATGCGATCAACGCGGGCGGCTTTGGATCGGGCGAGCGTCTATGGGCGATCGTCAGCTTGGTCGTCCTGCTTTCCATCCTGCTGCACGGCCTGAGCGTCACGCCGATCATGCGGGCCATGGATCGGCAGCAGGGCCGCGATCCGGACGGACCTTCTGCCTGCCCGGAAAGTGTCTAACCTAAGTTTGATAGCGCATATCTGTCCGGAACGCGGTTTTCAGGCGGGGTGTTTACGAAATTCAGGAGATCAGCATGAAACTGGATTTCGACCCATTCCTGGGAGCGACCGCCGCCCCATTTGCCATGACGCGAACGCCCTATTCGATCCGGGGCGAAACCGATCGCCTGACCGACGTGCTGATGTGCCCGCCGCATTTCCTGGCGCCTGTTCCCTGCTGCGCGGTGACGCGTCACAATATTGCGCAAGGGTTCGTTGCCAGTATTGACGAGGCGCAACGTCAGCATGCCGAACTTGTCCGCCTGCTCGAGACTTCCGGCGTACGGTGTCATATGCTGACGGCCGATCCGGCCCTCCCGGATATGTGCTTTACACGCGATGTCGGCGTATCCACGCCCTGGGGTATGGTGGCGCTCAATCCGGCCATGCCTCACCGCCAGCTTGAAATCGACCGGTTGATTCAGTTTCTTGGCGCCTCTGACACGCCGGTGCGAAGCGTTCGAGCAGGCACGATCGAAGGCGGCGACATTTGCGTCGCTCGCGACGGTCTCCTGCTGATCGGCATGTCAGGTGAACGCAGCACGGCTGCGGGGATCTTTGATTTTTCTGCCCCATTTCAGGCTGCGGGCTGGGACGTGCTCATTTGCCCCTTTCATGCCGACAATCTGCACCTCGACACCATATTCTGCATGGTCGACCAGAATGAAGCGATTGCCTGCATCGACCTTTTGGACCCTGAATTTCTGGCCGCCGTAAAGGCGCGGGGCATTTCCATCATATCTTTGCCAGACAGCGCGGCATCGACGCTGGACTGCAATATTCTTTCGCTGGGCGACAGACGCATTGTTGCGCGCATGGATGGTGTGGTCGCGCCCATCTTGCGCGGCGCTGGCTATGAGGTGTCCGAAGTCGATATTTCCCAGTTCGCAGCCTGCGGCGGCGGCATCCATTGTCTTACGCAGCCGCTGCGCCGTGTGACGCAATGACAGCGGGAACGTTCGGGTTGAAGCGACGTTTTCCTTAGAACGAAACAGGAACAATGGAGCCGTGGCCGTGACCCAACCTTTAGACAATCCGAAACTCGACGAACATCCCGGCTCGAATGCCGAAAAGGATCCCGATGACTGGGTATCGGGCGATGACCCCATGACCGGTGCGCAGGCGTCCTATCTGACGACCCTGTGCGAAGAGGCGGGGGTCGAGCCGCCTGCCGCCACGCTCAGCAAGGCGGACGCCTCGAAACGGATCGACGCGTTGAAAGCGCAACTCGGCCGAGACTGAGGGATCTTCATATCAGGAACCGACTATCATTTTGCAGCATCGCAGCGAGACCGCCCTGAGGTGTCCGATGCTTGGGGCTCCTTCCCGAACATTGCGCGATGCTGCCTCTATGCCTAGGGTCGGCGAATGATCTCTTTCTGTTTGCTCGGGCACATGGGGACGCTGACGGCCGCCTCTGCCTCAATTACACTGGCAGGTCTTGTTGAACTGAACCCAAAGGGGCGCTGGTTTGACTAAGTGCGCCGCGCCGCCTTTTGCCACGCGACGATATGCCGGGATCGAGCTTGGCGGCACCAAATGCATCTGCACCCTCGCGTCGGGACCAGACGACATATTGGACCAACGCACGATCCCCACCCGGCGGCCTGAAGACACGTTGTCGGCGATAGTAGCTGTCCTGCAAGAATGGCATGATGGCAAAGGATTTGACGCGCTGGGGATCGGGGCATTCGGTCCGATCGATATCGACCCTGGTTCGCTCAGCTACGGACATGTTCTGGCGACACCGAAACCTGGATGGCCAGGCACTGACCTTATTGAGGCGCTGGCGAGGCCCTTCAACATCCCCTGCGCCTTCGATACCGATGTCAACGGCGCGGCCATGGCTGAAATTCGCTGGGGCAGCGGGCAGGGCTTGCGCGACTTTGCCTATGTCACGGTCGGAACCGGTATCGGCGTTGGCTTGGTCGTTCATGGTTTCCCTACGCGCGGCATAGGTCATAGCGAAGCGGGTCATATTCGCGTTCCGCCTATGGCCGGCGACGACTTTTCCAGTCTTTGTCCTTATCATGACGATTGCGTCGAAGGGCTCGCCGCTGGTCCCGCCGTCATCGCCCGGCTCCAAGGTCGCTCCCCTGAAAATATTGCGCGCGACGATCCTGTGTGGGATCCTATTGTCGACAGTCTGGCCAAAATGGTTCATGCTCTTGTCTGCACCGCAGGACCTGTGCGCATCGCCATGGGGGGCGGGGTGCTGGCGCACCAGCCCCATCTGCTTGAAAGGATCGAGGGGCGCTGCGCGACAGCCTGAATGGCTATATGGCTCTTCCGATGGACCAGCCCTATATCGTCGCACCGGCACTGGGAAACCAGGCGGGACCATTGGGGACCATCGCCCTGGCCATAGCGGCGCAGGAAAAGGCTTTCATGTGACATCCCATCGACTGACTCCTCATATCGTCGAGAAGCCTTGGGGCCGGAAGGATATTCCCGCGCTCTATGAAGCGGCTGCCGGCCAGCGCATTGGCGAGGTTTGGTTTATCGGCCCGGAGGATCGCGACCAGCCCCTGCTGGTCAAATATTTGTTCACCAGCGAACGGCTTTCGATCCAGGTTCATCCCGATGATGATCAAGCCCGCGCCCGAAACCTGAGCAGCGGAAAATCCGAATGCTGGTACGTGCTCGAAACGCAAGGGGACGCCCGGCTGGGAATAGGCCTGGTGCGTCCTGTCAGCCATGATGTTTTGCGGTCCGCGGCCCTGGATGGATCGATCGAGGATCTGATCGATTGGAAGCCGGTAAGGCCCGGCAGTTTCTACTATATCCCGGCTGGCACCATTCATGCGATCGGCAGCGGCATTACCCTTGTTGAAATTCAGCAGAATAGCGACGTCACCTACCGCCTATATGATTATGGCCGGCCAAGGGCTCTGCATCTGGATGACGGAATTTCGGTGAGCCGGCCGGAACCCTATATCCTGAATGAGCAGCATGTCGCGCCGACGGCGGACCTCGTCCTCCTCGACCGTTTCGTCGCCCCCTTCGCTGTAGAGAGCAGGATTGGCAAGGCGGGCGACACCCTCCAGTTCGAGCAAGCCGAAACCTGGTTTACGCCGATTTCCGGATCTGGTTTAATCGATGGCCGGCCATGGCGCGCCGGCGAGTGTTGGTTGATCGATGGCCCTGCGCAGGTCAGGCTTGATACGGATATGCACGCCTTGATCGCCAGACTCTGATGCTGAGTTTCGGCGGCAGTATGATGATGTCGCTTTCATAGACGAACAGCCCACTCTGCTTATCCCGCGCGATCGGGGTAATCCTCCGGCTTTACCTTGCTGACCATCGGACGATGCTCGACCTTTTCAGGCGGCTGGCCACCCGATGTCCGGGTGTCGGCCTTTTCATGGCCGGGGAGCGCCTCTTTCAGGGGACCTTCCGGCGTGTTCGCCCTGTCCCCATCTGTGACTTTTTCTCCGTCATCATATCTTCTCCTACGCCTCTTCGGCGCTGCCCGGCTCTGCCATGTTCCGGTGTTGGCCCGCGAGGATCGATGCGGGCGTCACATGCGCTGCTGCTGCCTGCACCTTGTTCTTCCAACCGGAAACGATATGCGCCTTGCCCGCCATCAGCGCGTCCCAACCATCCTGCGCCACCTTGGCCGGATCCGCTTTTTCGCGGGTGCCGACATCGGTATCGAGCATATCGGCGCGAGCGAAGAATTGGGTATCGGTCGCGCCAGGCATCAGCGTCGTGATCGTCACGCCATCCGCATCCTTGATTTCATCACGGATCGCATCGGCGAAATTGTTGATGAAGGACTTTGTGCTATTGTACACTGCATTGAAGCTGCCGGGGATAAAGCCGGCGATCGATCCAGTGATGAGGACCTTGCCGGCGTTCCGCTGGACCATTGGGCGCAGCATCCTCTGTAACAGATACACAGTGCCGGTGATATTGGTGTCGATCGAACGTCGCCACAAAGCGACGTCCTGTTCCAAAAAAGCGTGTCCCGTGCCCATTCCCGCATTGGCGCAAAGCAGATCCACCGAACGGTCGCCCGCTGCCTCCAGCAATTGGTCGACGCCGTCCAGGGTGGCGAGGTCGGCCTGAAGCGAACGGACGTAGCCACCATGTTGCCGAAGCGCGTCGGCAGCAGCGTCGATCCGCGGTTCGTCCGCGACGACAAGCAGGTCATAGCCCTCCCGCGCCGCGATTTGCGCCAGTTCCAAACCGATGCCGGTCGATGCGCCAGTGATGATCGCGAAGGGTTTCATGGTCAGCGTCACGCGGCGGGCAGGCTGGCAAGACGGTCGATATGCGCCTGCACCACCTTGGCGACGGCACCGGCGGTCTGCTTGAGCGCTGGCGTGTCCCCATCGCGGGCATAGCCCTGATGCAGCGCCAAAGCGGCGTCATGAGCCATTCGCTGGTTCCGCACATAGACGCTGTCGAAGCGCCCAGCGTCCGCAGCCTTGATCTCCTCGAGCATCTGCTGCTGGTTGGCCATCAGCTTGGGGGGCTGTACGGTCACGCCTGCCTTCTGGGCCGCGGCCTTGATGTCGGCGGTCGACTTTTGATGCTGGTCGATCATCATCTGGGCGAAATCGCGCACCGCCTTATTCTGGCTCTTTTCGAGCGCGGCCTTCGACGACTCGATCTCGAACAGGTCGGCCGCGCCCGCTTGTGCGACATAGCCAGCCGCATCAATAGGCACGGCCACGGGGGCGTTCGGCATCATCGCGCTGGCATTGTTGCCGGCCATCGTCATAGCGTTGCCACCCGGCATCGCCGCATTGCCAGTGGCAGCGGTTTCGTCGGCGGGCTGCTGCTGACACGCAGCCAGCGCAAGGGCCGGCAGCGTCAGGATCAGGGGTGTCATCTTCATCCTGCTTCTCCTTCTCTTTTTCAGGCAGCCTGAGACAGGTCCATGCCCGGTTTCAACACGACCTTGGTCACTTCATCCTGCTTGTCATGAAACATGCGATAGCCCTCGGCCGCCTGTTCCAGCGGCATGCGGTGTGAGATGAGGAAGGTGGTGTCGATCTTGCCTTCCATGATCGCGTTGAGGAGCCCGGGCAGATAATGCTGCACATGTGTCTGACCGGTCTTGAGCGTCAGTCCTTTTTCCATGAACGCGCCAAGTGGAAACTTATCGACGAAGCCGCCATAGACGGCGGGCATGGACACCCGCCCGCCCTTGCGGCAGGCGAGGATCGCCTGCCGGATGGAATGGGTGCGATCCGTGCCGGTGAAGGTCGAGACCTTGATCTGGTCCCATATATTGTCGGCGAAGAAACCATGCGCTTCCAGGCCGACCGCGTCTATGCAGGCATCGGGACCGATGCCGCCGGTCATTTCCAGCAGCGCTTCATAGGTCTTTACCTCTTCAAAATTGATCGTGTCCGCGCCGAAGCGCTTCGCCAATTCAAGCCGGTGCGGGAAATGATCAATCGCGATCACGCGTTCTGCGCCCATGAGGAAGGCGGACTGGACGGCAAACAGTCCGACCGGGCCGCAACCCCAGACCGCCACCGTGTCGCCCGGCTCGATCTGCGCATATTCGGCCGCCTGCCATCCGGTGGGCAGAATATCGGAGAGGAAAAGGACCTTGTCGTCCTCCACCCCGTCCGGGATGACGATGGGCCCGACATCAGAGAAAGGCACCCGGACATATTCGGCCTGCCCACCGGCATAGCCACCGGTCATGTGACTGTAACCAAACAGGCCTGCCATCGGCTGTCCATAGGCCGCCTGGGCAATATCCTGATTGTCGGCGGGCAAGCCATTGTCGCAGGCGGAATATTGGTGCTTCGAACAATGAAAGCAGGACCCGCAGGAGATGGTGAAGGGCACTACGACGCGCTGCCCTTTACGCAAGGTGGAGCCAGAGCCGGTTTCCACCACCTCGCCCATGAACTCGTGACCCAATATATCCCCCGCCTTCATTGACGGAATATAGCCATCGTAGAGATGCAGGTCGGAACCGCAGATAGCCGTTGAGGTAATGCGGATTATCGCATCGCGCGGATTCACGATCTCTGGATCGGGCACGGTATCGACCCGGACATCATGCTTGCCATGCCATGTTAGTGCACGCATCAGTTCATCTCCTCGGCCCGTTGCGCCCTGGTCCAGGCGCCGGTTGCCACCTCCCCTGTTTCCATCAATTGCTTGAAGCGGCGGAGATCGCGGCGAACCTGAATTGCCGGCTCGCGCTGAAACAGCTTGGCAATTACCTTGCCCACGATGCCCGCAGGCGGATCGTAGAGAAGCGTCGCAGTAACCCAGGTGCCGCGACCGCCCGGCGCATCGCGAAATTCGACGCGGCCGCTGTTGGCGACGTCTGCACCCTCTTCCGAAGTCCAGCCGATGACTTCACCCGGCCTGTCCTCCGTGACGGCGGCAACCCATTCCACGGTGCGGCCAGCCGGCGCTTTCACCGTCCAGCGGTAGCGATTGCCGCCCATCGGTTCGACCCGCTCCACATTCTCCATGAATTGAGGCAGCCGCTCCAGCGTGCGCCAATAGTCGTAAAGCGCCTGACGCGGGCGATTGATCGTAACGGTCTTGCCGACCAAGCTGTCGCCCTTGGGCGCGCTCATTTCCTCTGCGGCTACCGCAGCCCGACCTGAATCTTTCGATGTGGTGACGGGTGCATCCTGACGGTGAATATCTGTAAGGCCCGTGCCCATGCTTCCGGCTCCT
The DNA here is from genome assembly GCF_000153545.1 of Sphingomonas sp. SKA58. NCBI lineage: Bacteria > Pseudomonadati > Pseudomonadota > Alphaproteobacteria > Sphingomonadales > Sphingomonadaceae > Sphingomonas > Sphingomonas sp. SKA58. Next base: position 118,215 of record NZ_CH959308.1, on the reverse strand, counting down.
TGCTCAATGCGATGGCAGTCAAGCGGCCAAAGGCGCGGGCCTGTTCCTTGCCGACGCGATAAAAGCCCAGAAAGCGAAACATCGTTAACATGCCTTAGTGGGCCAGGACGTCAGGCTGCGAACGGGGCCGTCCAAGCCTTCTTTTTTTTTGGAGAGAAGTGCGTCATGATCTGATGCGATGATGACGGACGGTGTTAGTTTGGTATCGAGCAGGCCCACATCTGGTCATCGGCATTTCAGCCTGTTCCGACTGGCAAACCACCATGGCGGTTGTGTCGTGGGCACAGGCGCGTTGAGCGAACTGGCGTTGGGCTGAAGCACTTATGGTCGGCGACGTTAGGGCATGGCGCGGTCATCGACCTTACGGCTGGTCCAGGGCAGCGGGCGAAATTCGGCAATCCGGGTGAGGGCGCGCCAGTCGGGAATATGGATATTGCGGCGGTGGCGACGGATGAGCCCTTGCATCTGCATTGCACGCAGCGTGCGATTGACGTGAACCGTGGTTATGCCGGTGGCGTCCGCAATGTCCACCTGCGACATTGGCAAGGTGATCGAACAGCCATCCGCGCCCCCGCCAGGATGGCTGCGCATCACCAGTTCACACAAGAGATAGGCTATCCGCGCCCGTGCTTCCCGCCGCCCAACGTTGGATATCCAGGCCCTGTAAATAGAAATATCCGCTGCTATTTCACCGCAGATAGCCCGTAAGATGCTGAACCGTTCCTGACTGAGCGCCAGAATGGCCTCCGTTTGCACAATTGCGACGCGAACGCGCGTGAGCGCCTGAACGAAATCCTCCGATGTCGCAGGCGGGGTTATCGGCAGGTTCAGAAAGTCGCCGGGTCCGTGCATGCCCACTATATGGCGCAACCCATCAGCCGAAATGCGATGGCGGTGTGCGACCCCAGACAGCTGGACATGCCAGCCCATGATCAACTCGCCTTCCTCGACGACATAGCCACCCGGACCGACCAACCGTTCCTGATAGGGTAGCGCCAGCAAAGCTCTCTGATCGTCCGCTGAAAGCTGCGCGCGTGCCCCCAGCCGCTCGACAAGCGGCGCCAGAGCGTGATTATCCGCCATCATTCAGCAGCGGTTGCGCAGTGGCAGGTCGCAACAAAGGATATGGGGTCGGCTTGCGAGATGCGCGCCCCGCTATCATGCGAAAGCACTGGACCGAACCCATATATCGATGTTCAGACCATCCCAGTGGCCCCTTGTGGCATCCATTCCCTGTTATTGTCATGCCCTGTCATCTTGGTCGCGCTGATCACTGACGCCTCTGCCGACGGGGATCCAAAGCTCCGGCGACAATAAGCGCATCACCTTGCGTCAGGCCGGGCCGCACCGACGCTAACATAAGCTAAATCACTGGAAATATTTACGTCCGCGGTTACACAGGGTCATGAGGTCCCAGTGCCGCAAGGTCGCGCAACGCGCCCAGGTCAGGAATACGAAGCCATTTGGAATGGAATTCCAACACACCCTTGGCGCGCATGGCTTGAAGCGTCCGGTTGACGTGAACCGCCGTCAAACCCGTGGCATCGGCAATGTCGGTTTGCGTCAATGGAAGCGCGCATTGCTGCCCATAGGCTAGCCCTGCCCGGCGCATGCGCTCGAACAATTCCAGCAAGAGATGCGCGAGCCTTTCGACCGCAGTCTTGCGTCCCAAGCTGACGAGCCAGCCCGATTGCCTCTCAATAGATTCCGCTAACCGCAATCCGGCGCCTCTGGACCGATCCAGAGGCTGCATGTCGCCCAGCGGCCGTCGCACGGCACGAACATTGGTGAGGGCAACCACGGCATCATGACACACACCCGATAGCGGCCATATTGGATCGCAAAGATCTCCAGGCAGGTAAAGTGCGGTGATCTGGCGCCGACCATCTGACAGCAGGCGATGGCGACAGGCCCAGCCCTCCAAAATATCGTAAAAAGCCTCCGGTCGCTCATTTTCCCGTGCTAAAAACTGATGCGGACGGAAGAAGGCCAGATCATCGCTCGGCGCTACTTGGCTCAACATGGGCTTCCCCTGAAAAGCCCCCCAAGCCGACACCCTATCTAACGAGCCGCGACACTGGATTCACATATGTTTCAAAGTAGCGAAAATGCGCTCGGTCGTGCCTCAGGATGCTTGAACCGACATTTACCGACTTGTTAAAGAATACTCTTCTTCCACCCAGGTTAATTATGGAAGGAACAGCAAGCGCTCTGAAATCGCTATCCCAGCAAGAGGTGCGATATGGACGACGACAAAAAATCCAGGGATAAACATTCCGATCCGCTGCGCAAGCAGGATGCCGACGAGGTTCAGGAAGTAGCCGAGGACGTCAATCCGTTGGCACCCCCGGTTAACATCAAACCGGGAAGCTGAACGATGACGTTCACGACATCCGAAGACAAGGCGCAACAGCCTTTCTTACCGCGAGACATGAAGCATGTCCGTTGCGAACGCGCAGCCGACACCCAATATTGGACGCATCGCTTGGGCACCAGCAGAGCGGCGCTTGAAGAAGCGGTTGAGCGAGTGGGACATAATATAGGTGCGGTCAAGGCCTATCTCGACCGGCACCGGGGCAAGCCTGCCTAATCCGCCCGCAGCCCTCTTCAGCCCTGAACATTGTGGATAGCCATGACCGTCTATCACCTTCATCTCTTTAACGACGACGATGTCTTGGATGAAGAGGGACAGGACTTTGCTGATCTTGATATGGCCGAGCGGGAAGCGATCCGCAACGCGCGCGATGTCATCGCCGAACATGTGCGACATGGCCACCCTATCAACCTCAATCATCGCGTAGAGATCGCCGATGCGAATGGAACCATATTGAAAGTCGTGCAATTTGGCGATTGTGTCTGTTTTGCGCGCTGACTCCGCTATGTCGGTCTCGTTCAAAGTGATGTAGCCCCTGCGGTAACACCAGCCCTCGGAGCCACATCTATGTCTGCCCATCAAGCGCTTCAGCTATTCGTGCGGAAACTATCCGAACGCTCCTGCCTCAACCAGGAAGAACGGCGCACGGTGTTGGAACTAGAGGGACAGGAGGTCGAATATGCTCCCCATCGCGATATTGTGCGACCAGGGGAACTAACGGATTTCTGCTGCTTGATCATATCGGGTATGGCGGCACGGTTCGGCCAATTGCCTGATGGGACGCGCCAGATTACCGCCGTTTATATTGCCGGAGATATGTGCGACCTATATTCGCTGATGCTTCCCAAGGTCGAATGGGCTTTGCAGGCCTTGTCCAGCCGACTCGTCCTGCTGAAGGTGCCCCATCGCAAGATGCAGGACATTGTTCATGCCTATCCAGCCGTCGCTGAAGCCTTTTGGCGCGACTGCGTGGCTGACGCGTCCATCCTGTCGCAATGGGTGGTGAATATCGGGCGGCGCGACGCCCTGATGCGCACAGCACATCTATTCTGCGAGCTGGGGTTGCGGATTGAGATCGCCGGATTGGGGCGCCGCACGGCGTTCCAGTTGCCCGTTATTCAGTCTCAGATGGCCGACGCCCTGGGCATCACGCCGGTGCATATGAACCGCGTCATCCGCGCACTACGGCAGCAAGGCCTGTTGACGGTGCAAGGCCGCGACGTCCAGGTCCCAGATTGGAACGCACTCGCCCATGCAGGCGGATTCGAAAGCGGTTACCTGGCGATCGACCAGCGATGGCGCACGCTTGCCTAAGCCTTCCGCCGTCAGCGAAGCGGACACAAGAACAGAATTAGTCCAGACCCGCGCGAGCCAGCAGCTTGCGCGCCTGAAGGAGATGGGGGGCATCGATCATGCGGCCGTCCAGCAACAAAACCCCCGCATCAGGGGATTGGGCAAACGCATCAATAACCGCACGGGCATGCTGTATCTGCTCTGCTGATGGCGTGAAGGCGGCATTGATGATCGGCACCTGCGCGGGATGGAGAGCCATCATTCCGGTGAAGCCATCATATGCGCCGCGTGCGGCATAAGCCTTTAGCCCCAAGTCGTCTCGGATCGCGGGATAGACGGTTTCGATCGCGGCGACACCGGCTGCATGCGCACCGAACAGGATGAGATTGCGCGCCATCTCGTAGGGACTGGTATAGCGGCCATCATCATGGCGACTGCTGACCGCACCAATCGCGGCCGGCAGGTCCTCCGCGCCCCACGTAAGACCACAGAGGCGGTCGGCCACTTCGCCATAGCCGCCAAGACCGAACAGTGCGCGCGGTGTTTCCGTGGCGATGGGCAGGATTTTGACATTTGGTGCAAGGCGCGCCGCCAGCGCGTGGACCGTTTCGGCACCCTCGCTCTTGGGCAGCATGAGGGCATCGCAACCTGCTGCACATGCCAAGTCGTCTGTCAGCATCACGCTATCCACGGGATTGATACGGACAAGCCGAAGAATCGGGGCTGGCGTCGACAGATATTCAGCGACCGCCGCGCGCGCCTCATCCTTGGCTCCGGGCGCGACGCTGTCTTCCAGATCGAGAATGATGGCGTCCGCTCCGCTGGCCGCCGCCTTGGCAAAACGCTCCGGGCGGTCGCCCGGGACGAACAGCAGCGAGCGCATCCTCATGCCGGCCGCCGTTTAAGAAGCGCAGTGCGCAGGCATTGGCAAACGATTTCGTCACGCTGATTGAGCAGTTCGTGACGGAACGTCACCAGCCCCGCATCAGGCCGGGATTTGCTGTCGCGCAGTTCTACGATGTCGCTGGTCGCGCGCATCGTGTCGCCAATGAAGACGGGTTTGGGCATGACGAGCTTGTCATAGCCCAGATTGGCGACCAGCGTGCCGAGCGTCGTTTCGCCGACCGACAAGCCGATCATCAGCGAAAAGGTGAAGGTGCCGTTGACGAGAATCTGACCAAATTCGCTCGCCCGTGCCGCTTCTGCATCGATGTGCAGCGGCTGCGGATTGTGCGTCATGGTCGAGAACAGAAGATTGTCGGTTTCCGTCACGGTGCGACGAATAGGATGTTCTATACGGTCACCCACCTGCCACTCATCAAAATAGCGCCGGCTCATGCTGCATCCTCCCTGGGCAAGATGCGGACCAGCAAGGTGCCCTCCTGCACCTGCGCGCCTTCGTCATGCGGCAGGTCCTCGACCGTGCCGTCGAAGGGGGCGGTAAGGCCATGTTCCATCTTCATTGCTTCGAGTGTGACGAGCTTCTGCCCCTTCATCACCCTGTCGCCACGGGTGACGTCAACGGCGATGATGCGACCGGGCATGGGGGCAAGGATTGCGCCGTCGCCCCCCGCCGCAGCGCCATCGCCCGCGGCGCGCCAAGGCGTCACCTGCCAACTGCGCCCATGTTCGGTGACGAGGAAATGCGCCAACGGTGGTTGCGATGGCATTGTCCCTGACGCGCGCACGTCTGCTTCGACCGATTGTCCCTCCACCAGAATGCGGGCGGTGCGGCGCGATGGGGCATTGACGCGGAAGCCGGCGAGTGCGCCAGCGCCACCCACGCACGCGGCGGCCCGCGACAGGGCGGCGGCGCCAGGCAAGGCGCTGGGCATCAGCCCCTCCCCTTCGCGCGCGATCAGGCCAGTGTCGATGTCACCGGCGGCAAAATCGGCGTGATTAAGCGCCTTGACGAGAAAGCCGGCGTTGGTGCGCAGCGGCCAGACCACCGACCGGTCGAGCGCCTGCGCCAGTGCCCCACGGGCATCATCGCGCGTGTCGCCATGCGCGATCATCTTGGCGATCATCGGATCATAAAAGGGTGATATGGTGGCGCCCCGCACCACGCCGGTGTCGATCCGGACGCTCTCACCCAGATCAAACGCATCGAGGCGCCCGATGGACGGCAGAAAACCCTTGGCCGGATCTTCGGCATAGAGGCGCGCCTCCATCGCCCAACCGGTGATGGACAATTGATCCTGCGTGCAGGGGAGTGGTTCGCCCGATGCCACACGCAACTGCCATTCGACCAGGTCCTGACCGGTAATGGCTTCGGTCACGGGATGCTCGACCTGAAGCCGGGTATTCATTTCCATGAACCAGATGCGGTCGGCGCGCAGCCCTTCGGACGCATCGGCGATAAATTCAATGGTGCCAGCGCCGACATAATCCACCGCCTTGGCCGCGCGAACCGCTGCGGCGCACAAAGCCTCACGCGTGTCCGGGTCCATACCGGGGGCGGGCGCTTCCTCGATCACCTTCTGGTGGCGGCGCTGGAGCGAGCAGTCGCGTTCGAACAAATGGACAATGTTGCCATGACGATCGGCGAATATCTGCACCTCGATATGACGGGGGCGCTGGATATATTTTTCGATGAGCACATGGTCGTTGCCGAAGGAGGAGGCCGCTTCGCGCTGACATGACAGCAGCGCATCGGCAAAGTCTTGCGGCTGTTCGACCAGCCGCATCCCCTTGCCGCCGCCGCCGGCCACGGCCTTGATAAGAACCGGATAGCCGATCTGCGCGGCTTCGCTTGCCAGACGATCAGGATCCTGATCCTCGCCCAGATAGCCCGGCGTCACGGGGACGCCGGCATCGGCCATCAGCGCCTTGGCCGCGTCTTTCAGACCCATGGCGGTAATGCTGGAGGGATCGGGGCCAATCCAGACAAGGCCCGCATCCATCACGGCCTGCGCGAAGGCAGCATTTTCCGAAAGGAAGCCATAGCCCGGATGGATCGCATCCGCTCCGGCGTCGCGCGCTGCCGCGATGATGCGATCGCCCAGCAAATAGCTTTCCCGCACGGGTGCGGGGCCGATGCGCACGGCCTCATCCGCCATGGCGACGTGGAGTGCCTGTGCGTCTGCATCCGAATAGACCGCAATGGTGCGGATGCCGAGCCGCCGCGCGGTGCGGATGATGCGGCAGGCGATTTCGCCTCGATTGGCGATCAGAAGGGAGCGGATCATGGCCATTACATCCGGAACACGCCGAACGAGGGGCGTTCGGCCATGGGAGCGTTAAGCGCGGCGGCGAAGGCGAGGCCGAGGACGTCCCGCGTCTGGGCAGGGTCGATGATGCCATCGTCCCATAGCCGCGCGGTCGCATACCAGGGATTGCCTTCATCCTCATAGGTGCGACGAATAGGATCCTTGAAGGCTTCGGCCTCCTCCGGCGTCCACCGGCCTGCATCGCGGTGAACGGTGGCCAAGACCGACGCCGCCTGTTCGCCGCCCATGACCGAAATGCGGCTATTGGGCCAGGTGAACAGGAAACGCGGACCATAGGCACGGCCGCACATGCCGTAATTGCCCGCGCCGAAGCTGCCGCCGATCAGCACCGTGATCTTGGGCACGCTGGCGGTGGCGACGGCCGTGACGAGCTTGGCGCCATGTTTGGCGATGCCTTCCGCTTCATATTTGCCGCCGACCATGAAGCCCGAAATATTCTGGAGGAACAGCAGTGGGATGCGGCGCTGACAGGCCAGTTCGATGAAATGCGCGCCCTTGACCGCGCTTTCGCTGAACAGCACGCCATTATTGGCGAGGATCGCGACCGGCATGCCCCAGATATGGGCAAAGCCGCACACCAGGGTCGTGCCGTAGAGCGCCTTGAATTCATGAAATTCGCTGCCGTCGACGATACGGGCGATGACTTCGCGCACATCATAGGGCGCGCGCACGTCCTGTGGAACGATGCCATAGAGTTCGGCGGGATCATGGAGCGGAGGCACGGGATCACGTAGATTGACCGCCGGCGTCGGCTGCGGCGCCAAGGTCGAGACAATGTCGCGCACGATGCTGAGCGCATGGTCGTCATCATCGGCGACATGATCGACGACGCCAGACTTGCGACCATGGAGGTCGCCGCCGCCCAAATCCTCCGCGCTGATGACTTCGCCTGTCGCCGCTTGCACCAGCGGCGGGCCGGCGAGGAAGATCGTGCCCTGATTGCGGACGATGACGCTTTCGTCGCACATGGCGGGGACATAGGCGCCCCCTGCGGTGCAGCTGCCCATTACGCAGGCGATTTGCGGGATGCCGCGCGCCGACATTTGCGCTTGATTGTAGAAGATGCGTCCGAAATGGTCGCGGTCGGGAAATACCTCCGCCTGGTGCGGCAGGTTCGCGCCACCGCTGTCGACCAGATAGATACAAGGAAGGTTGTTTTCGAGCGCGATTTCCTGCGCTCGCAAATGCTTCTTCACGGTGAGCGGGAAGTATGTGCCTCCCTTTACGGTTGCGTCATTGGCGGCGATCATCACCTGCCGCCCGTGGACCCGGCCGATGCCCGCGACGATACCCGCCCCAGCTACGCCGCCGCCATAAAGACCGTTCGCGGCGAGCTGACCAATCTCGAGAAAAGGGCTGCCCGCATCGAGCAGATTTTCGACGCGGTCGCGCGGCAAGAGCTTGCCGCGGCTTCTATGCCTGTCCCGCGCGGCGTCGCCTCCTCCCATGGCCGCGGCCGCGACATCGGCGCGCAGCTTCTCGGCTAGCGCACGATTATGCGCCGCATTATCTCGAAAGGCCTGGCTGTCGGGCGACAGCGCGGTGTCAAGGACAGGCCCGCTCACAGGCCGCTGCCGATCAGTTCGCGCCCAATCAGCATGCGACGCACCTCATTGGTGCCAGCGCCGATATCAAGCAGCTTGGCGTCCCGCATATAGCGTTCGACCGGCCAATCCCTGGTATAGCCCGCGCCGCCGAGCGCCTGCACGGCTTCAAGCGCGACGCGGACCGCATTTTCACTCGCCAGCAGGATCGCGCCGGCCGCATCGAAGCGGGTGGTCTTTCCCGCGTCGCAGCTTCTGGCGACAGCATAGACATAGGCGCGGGCGGAATTGAGCGCGACATACATGTCCGCAACCTTCGCCTGCATCAGCTGGAAGCTGCCGATCGGCTGGCCGAACTGCTTGCGTTCGCGGACATAGGGGATGACCGTGTCAAGACAGGCCTGCATGATGCCAAGCTGAATACCGGCCAGAACCGCGCGCTCATAATCGAGACCGCTCATCAGCACGCCGACGCCGCCATTGAGCGGACCCATGACGTTTTCGCGCGGGACTTCACAGCCATCGAACACCAGCTCGGCGGTCGGCGACCCGCGCATGCCGACCTTGTCGATCTTTTGCCCGATCGAGAAGCCGGCCATGCCCTTTTCGATCAGGAAGGCGGTGATGCCGCGACTGCCTTCGCCAGTCTTGGCATAGACAACAAGCGTATCGGCATAGGGCGCGTTGGTGATCCAATATTTGGTGCCGTCCAGGACATAGCCCTTGTCGGTTTCACGCGCCTTGAGCTTCATCGAGACGACGTCGGACCCGGCTCCAGCCTCCGACATGGCGAGGCTGCCGACATGCTCGCCGGAAATGAGCTTGGGCAGATATCTGGCCTTCTGGTCCTCATTGCCCCAGCGCCGGATCTGATTGACGCACAGATTGGAATGCGCGCCATAGCTCAGGCCGATGGAGGCCGATGCGCGGCTTACTTCCTCACATGCGATCACATGCTCCAGATAACCAAGACCCAGGCCGCCCCATTCTTCCTCGACCGTGATGCCGTGCAGCCCAAGCGCGCCCATGGCGGCCCAGAGTTCGTCGCGTGGAAACCAGTCGTCCGCGTCGATGCGCGCGGCAAGCGGCGCGATCTTGTCGGTAGCGAAACGCGCGGTGGTGTCGCGGATCATGTCGGCATTATCGCCGAGCGCGAAATCGAAATTGGGCGTCACATGCCTCTCCCAGCTGTCTGCTTTGAACGCCGATATAGCATCAGGCGATCCTGGTGAAAAATTGACCACGCCATATGCACATCATAGACGGTGTCTATGATCGAGCGCTATCTGATCCAGTATTTCCTTGCCGTGACGGATAATGGCAATTTTTCGCGCGCGGCCCAGCAATGCCGGGTGTCGCAGCCGACCCTGTCGGTCGGCATCGCCAAGCTGGAATCGCTGGTCGGCCATGTCCTGTTTCACCGCACCAACCGGCGGGTCGAGCTGACCAGCGCAGGCGCGGCGTTTTCAGTCCATGCCAGACGGATCGAGACGGAGTTTTCCCGCGCGGCGCAAACGATGGCGATTGAACAGGCCGGCAAGCTGGTACGGATCGGCCTTCTGGCGACTTTGCCCGATCACTGGGTGGAGGCTGCAATCCGGGCGGCTTGTTCCGTCCGGGGCGAACGCATCGAGATCGTCGAAGGACGCATGCGCGATCTGATACCCCGTCTAGAGCGCGGGCGGATCGACGTGATCCTGGGCATAGTGGACGAGGCGGCGGATCGGTCCGACATTCTTTTCGAAGAGGGCTATGCGCTCGCGATGGCTGCCGATCATCCGCTTGCCGGGCACGCCGCGTTGGAGGCCGAGCAGGTCGCCAGCGCCGAAATGATCGTCCGGCGCAATTGCGAGGCCTTGCCCCATGTCAGCCGGTTTTTCACCCGCCGAGGCGTGCGCCCGTTTTTTTCGGCGCGCACCGCCGATGATGCGCGGGCCGTCGCTTTCATCAAGGCGGGGCTTGGCATCACCGTGATGCCGTGCTGCTTTGCGCAGGCCGGCATGGCGATGCCTACGCTCATCGGGTTCGAACAGAAGCGGCGCATCGGCATGATCACCGATCCTGCCGGGCGCAGACGGATTGAGGAGAGTGAGGGGCTGAAGCGCTTGACCCGGACTATCCGCGCCCTCGCGGACCAGAGGGCTTGAGACGTCACAACAAAACCCCGCCTGCGCACTGCCCATAATTGAAATGGGCTCGATCAGCGAAAAGGGCGAACGAACCAAAAAGGCGCGGGCCTTTTGCTTCCAGGCGCGGACAGGCGCCTCATACGAATTCGCTTGGGCAAGAGGCTGTCCTGACCCACAAGGAAAGGGGGCAACCGTGAAGGAGGATGGCATGAACGACTTTGATGTGACGGCGGCCAAGAAGGCGGCGGACTATCCGCGCAAGGTGCTGGACCTGTTCGATGCCTATGTCCATGGCGCGCTGGACCGGCGGGGGTTTCTAAACCAGTGCGCCACCCATGTCGGCGGCATGATATCGGCGACGGCAGTGCTGGCGGCGCTCAGCCCCGATTTCGCGCGCGCTCAGGTCATAGCGGCGGACGATGCCCGGATCGAATCCCGCTGGATCGAGGTTCCGTCACCTCAAGGCTATGGCATGATCCGGGCCTATGTCGCCCGACCGGCGGACATGGGAAGCGCCGCGCTGCCCGTCGTCATCGTCGCGCATGAAAATCGTGGGCTGAACCCGCATATCGAGGATATCGCAAGGCGACTGGCGCTGGAAGGATTCATGGCTGTCGCCCCCGACGCCTTGACGACGCTTGGTGGCTATCCGGGAGACGAAGACAAGGCGCGGGAAATGTTCGCGACGTTGGATCGCGAAAAGATCGGCGAGGATTTTGTCGCGGCGGCCAACTATGCGCGGACGATGTCGGGCGGCAATGGTCAACTGGCGACGATCGGCTTCTGCTTCGGCGGCGGCATCGCCAATTTGCTCGCGACGCGCCTGCCCGACCTTAAGGCCGCGATCCCCTTCTACGGTAGCCCCCCGCCCCTGGCGGATGTGCCGAACATCAAGGCGGAATTGTTGATCCATTATGCCGGTAATGATGCGCGGATCAATGCGACATGGCCCGACTATAAGGCGGCGCTGGACAAAGCAGGCGTGCGCTATCAGGCCTTTGTCTATGACAGCGTAGAACATGGTTTCAATAATGATACGACGCCCCGTTTCGACAAGGCCGCCGCCGATCTGGCCTGGGCTCGTTCGCTGACGTTATTGCGCCAGTCCACCCGGTGACGGGATCGGCTGCGGACGATGGATCGCCCCTGATATCGCCACGATCGCTCATGTTCGCCCAGGTGCCAGGCGCGGTCCGCCTGTCCGCTTCGCAGTCTTGAATATCGCGGAGTGACGGGGCAGGAACCCGAAGGCGCAGCCGATGATTGTAGGTGCGTCACGACAAAGGGATTTCAGGTGCACGAGGAACGGACAGATCAGAATGCGTCGCAAGCGTCCGGCGAGCCTGCCGGCGATCTGCCGGATCCCACCTCCTTCAGCCCCACAGGCAACCGGCCGACCCATCATTGGAAGCGGTCCACGATAGCCGAACCGGGGCTGGAACAGCGCGGCACCGTATTTTTCGCGGCATTGCAAATGACTAGGATGCCGATGATCCTGACCGATCCGCGGCAGGACGACAATCCAATCGTGTTCGCCAACAAAGCGTTTCTAGACCTGACGGGCTATGAGGAAAGCGAGATTGTCGGGCGCAACTGCCGGTTCCTGCAAGGGGCCGACACAGATCGCGGCGCGGTGTCCGACCTGCGGGAGGCGGTGAAGCATCGCGAGGCGATTTCGCTCGAGATCCTGAATTACAAGCGCGATGGCACCGCCTTTTGGAATGCGGTCTTCATCGCGCCGGTATTTGACGACCATGGGGAACTGATCTACTTTTTCGCCAGCCAGTTGGACGTCACCCGACGTCGGTCATCCGAACAATCCTTCCGCCAGGCCCAGAAAATGGAAGCGATCGGCCAGCTTACCGCAGGCTTGGCGCACGACTTCAACAATTTGCTTCAGATCGTCACGGGCAATATCGAGCTAGTCCTGACGGGCGATCTGGACGATCGGCAGCGCCGACTGCTGACCAACGCCGCGCGCGCGACCGACCGCGGCACGAAGCTGACGCGGCAATTGCTGGCCTTTGCACGCAAGACGCGGCTGGAGCCGAAGCGGATCAACCTCAACGATCTGATCCATGATTTTGGCGACCTGATCGACAACACGGTCGGGGCGCAAATCCGACTTGTAACCGCGTTAGAACGGCGACTGCCCGACGTCCAGATCGACCCGTCGCATTTGGAAATGGCGCTGCTCAACGTGTTGCTCAACGCCCGCGATGCAATGCCAGAGGGCGGCACTGTCACCATCGCGACAGAATTGTGGAAATTGAACGGCAATGCAGCGGCGCACCAGCTGCCCGAGGGCGACTATGTCGTGCTCAGCATCAGCGACGAAGGCAGCGGTATGAGCGAAGATGTGCGCCGGCGCGCGACCGAGCCCTTCTTCACGACCAAGGGGCAGGATCGCGGCACCGGCCTTGGACTGGCGATGGTGCATGGCTTTGTGCAGCAATCGCTCGGCCGACTGGAACTGGAATCCGTCGCTGGCGAGGGGACGACCATCCGAATGCTGTTTCCCGCGGCCATCGGTGATGCCGGCCGTTTGTCACCCCCTGCCCTGCCAAGCGCCATGCGGCGCGTGTCGGCCCAGGGGACGGAGACCATTTTGCTGGTTGAAGACAGTGACGATGTCCGCGCGCTGGCGGCTGAACAACTCAGTGCACTCGGCTACAAACTTGTCTTGGCGAGCAGTGGCGAGGAGGCTTTGGAACTGTGGGATAAGCAGAAGATCGACCTGCTATTCACCGATATCGTCATGCCCGGCGGCATGAGCGGTCTGGAATTGGTCGAAAGATTTGTCGACCTGGCGCCGGACATCCCTGTGCTCATGACTACGGGCTATAATGAGGATCTGGTCGCCGACATACCGCGCGGTACGTCGCTGGACGTTATCGGCAAGCCATATCGCCGGGAGGAATTGGCAGACCGAATTCGCATGGCCCTAGACCGGCACTTAGACGGCCCGCGAACCCGACCGCGCGATTTTTCGCATAAAGAAGGGTGAGGCGCGCCGTGCTGCACCACCGGCCGTCCGCCGCTGATTGCGTTTCGACTTTGTGAGATTATGTTGCAGCGCAGCGTTGACTATTGCGCTGGGCTGCGGTCGTTCTAAGACCGGTCGCCACGGAATCTCGAGAGGTTGAATTTGGCTGGGGAGCGTCTTGGTCTGCGGCAGGCGGCCGCGTGGCTCGCAGAAATCATCGGGCCTGACAAAGGCTATATCAATGTCGGGATCGTCTATACATTGGCGATCACGCTATTGTCGTTGGCGACGCCGATCTCGGTACAGTTGCTCATCAATTCCGTGGCGCGCACGGCATTGGTCGCACCGTTGTGGATTCTTTCCGGCGTCCTGCTGGCCCTATTGCTGCTGGTAGCAGGTTTGAGCGCATTGCGCGTCTATCTGCTCGCAATGTTCGAGCGCCGCATCTTTGCCCGGGTCGTCGCCGAGGTGACGGTACGTGCCGTCCATGCGCAAAACCCCTTTTTCGCCGATGAAAGCCGCGGCAGCCTGTTCAACCGCTATTTCGACATGGTTGTGGTGCAGAAGGCGGTACCCAGCCTGGTCATCGGCGCCTTCACCATCATCCTGCAAGGCGGGGTCGGGCTGATCGTCACCAGTTTTTACCACCCGTTTTTCCTGGCGTTCAATATCATCCTGGTGGGGGTGTGCCTGCTGATTTGGCTGGTCTGGCGCCATGGCGCGATTACCGGCGCGGTCGGCGTTTCCCATGCCAAGCATGAGGCAGCACACTGGCTGGAAAGCGTGGGCGCTTCGAACGGCTTCTACAAATCCGCGCGCCACCTCGACTTTGCGATGGATCGTTCCGAAACGGTCACCGCCAACTATATCCGCGCGCATCGCCATTATTTCCGCTACAGTTTCGCGCAGGCGCTTGGATATTTCCTGGTTTATGCTTTCGCGGCGGCCGCGCTGCTGGCGCTGGGCGGGAACCTGATTTTAGCGGGGCAGCTGTCGATCGGGCAGCTGGTGGCGGCGGAACTGATATTGTCCGGGGTCTTCTACGGCATCTCCCAGCTCGGCTGGTATCTCGACACATTCTACGATCTGGTCGCGAGTTCAGAAGAATTATCGCAGATTTTCGCCATTCCGCAGGAGGCCGCTGGACTGAGCGGTCAAGCTCCGCCCGACGGATCGCTTCGATTTCGCGACGTGGTGCTCGATCGCTCGCACTTTGATTTTGCGATCGGCAGCGGCGAACAGGCCGTCATCGTGGCGGAGCCAGGTGTCGAGAGCCAGATCGCCCTGCTGCTCAAGCGGCACGCCAATCCTGACCGGGGGCTGGTGTCGATCGGCGGCAGCGAGTTGGGTAGCTTCGACATGTATCTGCTGCGTTCGGCAGTCGTCGTGCTCAATCGTCCGACGATCGTGGACGTAACGATCCGGGAATATCTGAACCTCGCCACCGGTGGGATCGCCGAAGGGTCGCGCATCATGGGGACGCTGGAACTGGTGGGCCTTGCCGCGCGGATTTCCAGCCTGCCAGACGGGCTGGACACGCACTTGGCCAGTTCCGGCTCGCCCTTGTCGATCGTCGAAGTGATGCAATTGAAGCTGGCCATGGCGTTGCTGAGCGGACCCAAGGTTCTGCTCTTGTCGCAACTTTATGACATGATGCCGACCGAGCCGCTGCGCGCGACCCTGGACATGCTGCGCCAGCATGACACGACCGTCCTGTTGTTCACCGAACGGCCCGAGGCGCTCAATCTCGACTGCTGCTATTGGCTGGGCGCGGATGCGCAGCACCGCTTTCCCGGGCAGGCGGCGCTGGCCCGCTTCAGAGCCGACAGGGAGCAGCGCCCATGACCATCCAGCCGGCGCAACTGGCGCATTTTCGATCGCTCGCGACCTTAAAGCCCCCGCGCGCGGCCGTCGTCATCGCACGGTTGATCCTGCTTGGCATCCTGCTGGTGGTCGCCATCCTGTTCGTGCCCTGGCAACAGACGGCGCAAGGCGCCGGACAGGTGACCTCGCTCGACCCCGACGACCGGCCGCGCCAGGTATCCTCGCTGGTTGACGGTCGGGTCGATCGTTTCTTCGTGCGAGACGGGCAACTGGTACAGGCGGGCGACCCGATCGTCCAGGTGGTGGATGTCGACCCCAATTTCCTGGAGCGCCTTGCGGCCGAGAAGGCCGAAGTGGAAGCGCAGATCGCTGCAATCGAGCAGTCACGCGCGGTTGCATCGATCGACGTGGGACGGACAGGGCAGCTTTTTGCCGAAGGACTGGCCGCGCGCCGGGATTATGAACAGACCCAGATCAAGGTCGCCGAAGCCAATGCCAAGCTGGCCGAGGCCAAGGCAAAGCTGAAGCAGATCGAGGTCCGCCAACAGCGCCAGTCTGCGCAGATCGTCACTGCGCCGCGTGACGGGCGGGTACAAAATCTGAACGCCGCAGCAGGTGGTGCGCTCATCTCGGCTGGCACGGTGCTGGCGATGATCGCGCCGGAGAAGATCGAGCGCGCTGTGGAATTGTACGTCGATGGGCGGGACATTCCCTTGGTCAATCAGGGCCGCCCGGTCCGGTTGGAGTTCGAGGGGTTCCCGGCCTTCCAGTTCAGCGGCTGGCCAGCCTTTGCAGTGGGCATCTACGACGGACAGGTGCGCTCGGTCGATCCGACGCCACGCGCCGACGGACTGTTTCGCATTCTTGTCGAGCCGCGACCTGACAAGACCCCATGGCCCGAGCAGCGCTTCGTGCGCCAAGGCGGCAAGGCGCTAGGCTGGGTTCAGGGCGATGTTGTCACCGTGGGTTATGAATTGTGGCGTCAGCTCAACGACTTTCCTCTCAACTTCGGCCAGGATCAGGTCGCCCAGAAGGGGGAGGCCAAGGCAGAGAAAAGCTCGATCGAGAAGAAAAAGAAATGAAGATGCGATGCCGCGTCGGTATGGGTGCTTTGCTAATTGCCGGGACAGCCTGTCCGGCCTTGGCGCAGAGCGGGCATAACACGGCACAGCTATCGTCCCGATCGACCAGCGCCGACCCGTTGACGCTGGAGGAAGTGCTCCAGTCGTCCGCGCGATCGGCCCCCGACATCATCGCCGCCCTGGCGCGCAACCGGCAGGCGGAGGCCCGAGCACTGACAGCGCAGGGCGCCTTCGACACCGTATTCGCGGTGGACGGGCGCAGCCGGGTCGAAGGCTATTATGACGGGACGGAATTCGCCGGAAAGGCCGAACAGCCGTTGATGACCAATGGCGGCTATGTCTATGGCCAATATCGTGTTTCGCGGGGCGATTTCCCGATCTATGAAGACAAGGCCTATACCAACAAGCTGGGCGAGTTGAAGGTCGGCGCGCTATATTCGCTCTTGCGTGACCGTCTGATTGACGCGCGCCGGTCGGAATTTCGCCTTTCCGCCAACGATATCGACATTGCGCGGTTCGAAACCAAGGCGACGAGCATCGGCGTTCAGGCGCGCGCGATCGATGCCTACCAGAAATGGGCCGCCGCTGGATTGAAGCTGAAGGCCTATCAGGCGCTGATGGCATTGGCGCAGGACCGCACGCAAGGCATTCAGCGCCAGGTTGATCTGGGCGCCAAGCCCGACATATTGCTGACCGAGAATGAGGCCAATCTGGTCAAGCGTCAGGCGCTAGTGGTTGAGGCGCGCCAGGATTTTCGCGCGGCCGCCGTGAAATTGTCGCTTTATTATCGCGATGATCAAGGCCTGCCGGTCGTGGTCGACGAAGCGCGCCTGCCGGACGCGGCCAGCGCCTTTGGGGCGTTGCGGGTGGACCCCGCCTTCAATCTGGAAGGCAGGCCGGATTTCGCGATCCTGCTGGAGGAAATCGACAAGGCGACGATCAAGCTGGCGCTGGCGCGCAATGACATGAAGCCCAGGCTGGACCTGAATGGCGAAGTGGCCAAGGATGTGGGACCGGTGGGACTTGGCGGGTCAAACCGCACGCCGCTGGAAGTGATTGTCGGCGTGACGTTCAAGGTGCCGCTTCAGAACCGTAAGGCAAAGGGCAAGCTCGCGGAAACGCAGGCCAAGATCGATGAACTGTCCATCAAGCAACGGTTCCTGGCCGAAAAAATTCGTGCTGAAGTGACAGCCATCGGCATAGAGGTGGAGACCGCCAACCAGTTGGTCGACACCACGGAACGCGAACGCACGCTCGCCGAGCGGCTGGCAAGCGCAGAGCGGCGCCGGTTCGAATTGGGATCGAGCGACTTTTTCCTGGTCAATCAGCGTGAGGAAAGCGCAACGAACGCCGCTGTGAAGCTGATTGAGGCGCGCGCACGGATCGCGGCGGCGCGCGCGGAACTCGCCGCAGCAACGGCTGATGAGGATGCGCTTGGGCTTAACCTTGCCCCTACCCTACCCTGACCAGCGACCGCCGACGGCAACATCGGCTTTTAGCAAAGGCCAAGACACCGCGCAGCTTGTGCCGCAATCGAAACGCATAGAAATAGCGCACGCCCTCATGCTGTCTGACCGGCGCAAAAAGGTCGCGAGACAATAGCCGGACATCGTCTCCTATCGCCCGCCATATGCGGCGATCGGACAGACAATGTTTCGCGTATAGCGCGCCGTCGCCAAAACTATAGGACGCCAGCAACGCCTTTTCCTCTGAACCATGACGTCTGCCATGATGATGATCGACGGCAAAACTCGGATCGTAACGAATGTCGCACCCCAGCCCGGCTGCTCTGAAGAGATAATCAGTATCCTCGGCGGCCTGAAAGCACGCCCCCGACCCGAAACGATCATCGAAGAAACCGACGCGATCGACGACGGTCGCGGTCAGCGCCAGATTCGCTCCCATTACGAAGCCGCCCGGGAATGCGCCAGGGTGCAGGATCATCGGATGATCTTCGATCTTGATCGTCACGGGTAGATCCAGCGGATTGCCAAGCAATATCCGCCCGCCGACAATCACATCCTTGCCAAGGCGCGCGAAGCAGCACGCCAGCGCATCAAAATAGTCGGCGTGCAGAACGCAATCATCGTCCGTCATCGCAATGACGCGGCCGCGGCAGTGGCGCAGGCCGGTATTGCGCGCGCGGGCCAGGCCGGCCTGGGGCTCTTCCACTAGATGCACGGAAAATGGCTGGCAGCGCGCCCAGCGTGCCAGCATCGTGGGCGTATCGTCGGTCGATCCGTTATCGACGATGACAACGTCTATATCCGTCCCTGCGGCATGACCGATCGCAACGGATACCGAGCGCAGCAAATTCGACAATGCAGCATCGCGGTTGCGCGTGCACACGAGCAGGCTGATGTCCGACATGGTGTCAGGCCGCTTCTGACGATAGCATCGGATCCGTCTTCCAACTGCTGGCATAGGCGCTCAGCTTTCCATAGCTGTTGTCGCGGATCTCATGGGACAGGCCCATCAGCAGGGCGAGGATATGGCCGTGGAGACGATCGGTGATGAGGTGTTGTGCCTGGGAAAGCAGAGCAACCCCTCTGTTGATGCGAGCGAGAGCCTGACCTTCACGGGCAGCGGCGTCACGACCAGCGGGCAGCCCATCATCGTCAACGAGCCAGTCGACCATCTTTGCCCCGGCTGGCAAATCAGGCACGTGTTTCGCCCGCTCCGCGTCCGTGCGCATCAGCGCCAGTAGCGGCTCGGATGCAGCGCCCTGCCGTTCGAGGTCCAGCATCATCGCGGAATCGGGCGCCAGTCTTGCCGGCAATCTCAACGACGACTGGGCAAAGCGCAGGCTTACCCGGTCACGCACGTAAAGGGTGAAATCAGGATGTCGGCTCGCCATGTCGGCAAAGTCATCCGCCGCGCCGCCATCGCGGAAGAAGATCGACTGCGGCAGCTGGACGATCGTCCGATCGGGAAAGGCCGTCAGCAGTGATTCTCTGAACCGCTGGTGGTGAGACCAGAGGTCACCAAGATTACCGCCGCCGTGGATCAGCACCGGGCCATCGGGACAAGAATGCAGAAAAGCGTCTCGATCAAAATCATGCCATGCCGACACATAGGACGGATCCCTGCCCGTGATAGCACGGAGAAGGACCAATTCTCCAAGCCAGATGGCGCTGTCGCCCACATTGGCATGATCAGGGAAATCGACCAGCGCATAAGGGCTGCCCCAGCGAAGATGCTCGGCATAGATTTGCCGGAGACAGTCCCGATGCGTGGATATGAGGGTGGCGTTCATGCGGCTGCGGCCACGGAAGCGCTGCACAGCTGCGCATACAGGTCTTCGCATCTTGCGAGCCAAACATCCTGCGAAAACATCTCGACCGCGCGCCTTCTGGCGATTGTCCGGTCGATAAGGCAGGCATCCTGTACTGCCCTGGCCAAGCCATCGACGTCACCCGGCTTTGCCAGCTTGCCCGCGCCACCGATAACTTCGCCCGCAGCCCCCATGTCGAATGCCGCGACAGGCAGCCCGCAGGCCATCGCCTCGGCGGCGACGAGGCCGAACGGCTCGTCCCAGCAAGGCGTGAAGAGACATATCGACGCTTTCGCCATTTCCTTGGCCAGCTGGCCGGAATCGAGATGGCCACCGTAGCGGATGTCGGCACTCAGCAACGGAACCACCTTTGCCGCCCAATAGTCGGGATCCTCTATCGCTCCGTAGATGATGAGCGACATTCCCGCCTTCCTCGCAGCCAGCGCCGCAAAGTGGGTGCCCTTGTTCGGCGTAATCCGACCGCTCCAGATCGCGGTCCCGTTCCCCTTTGCTCCAAAGCGCCACTGCTCGACGTCTATTCCGTTATGCAGCACCGAGACTTCGGACGGGGTGTCGTTTGGCCACCATGCCTTGAGTTGGCGGGACGATGTAACCGTCAGGCGATGGCGCGATGACGGGCTCTGCCGCACAAATCCATGCAGGGCGTCATAGGGCGGGACGTGGAGGGACGTGACTGTGGGAGTGCGATCCGTCCAGCGTCGTTCCAGGGGAAAGCGATGCAGGCTGTTATTATGCACGACATCGAACGCGCCATCGGCGATCCGTTCGCAGGCGGCTGCGTAGGCGGCATCAAGATGGTTGACGAGCACCGCCGATCCGCGATGCTCGGCCCAGGGAAAGACCTCCTCATAATGCATGTCGACGACTGGATCGATAGTGAAGACCGGATCGCTATCGCCAGAAGCAAAGAGGGTGACATCATGGCCCCGCCGGCTGAGGCCAGTCGCCAGCTGCCATGCATGGGCTTCCATCCCGCCGGCAAAAGGTTGGCGGATGCGCTGGCGCACATGCGCCAGAAGAGCGATCCTCACGCCGCCGCAGTGGTGACTGTGGGCGTCTGGGCGGCTTGCTTTTGCCTTGCCTCCAACAGGCGCAGGACGGTGGCCGTATTTGCGTAGGGTTGATGGCTCTGTTGGCCGGTAAGGGCCAGGTCGTCCTGATCAGGCGTACGGAGAATTCGGATGGGACGACCCGGCGCATCGTCTATCAGGTCCATCAAGCGAAAGGCATGCAGCCAGTGGCCCATCGTCCTGTAGCCCCATTTTGCCTCGAACAACTGGGCGTTGCGGACCACGCTTTCGACATGATGTACTGGTGGCATGTGGTGCGGATGATATTGGTGGTACGCTCGCGCGCCCTTTGCCCAGGCAATGGCGATGCCGGCCATGCTGAGCGTCTTGCCATAATCAGTGTCTTCGCCGCCATATCCCACATAGCGTTCGTCAAAGCCGCCCGAACGCTGGAATGTCTGCGCTTGCACGGCGAAGTTCAATGACCAGAAACAGCGATAATCCGCGCAAATTTCGATGCCATGAGAAGGCGGCCCTCGCCGGTCGGAATGTTTTTCAGCGATCCCCTCAAAGCCTTCGCATGACCAGTCGCCCTGTGTGGCCGCACGTGGCAGATACAGCACCTCACCCATCAGCAAGCCATCGAAACCACTGGCATGACCGGCATAGTCGGCAACCAGGTCGGGTGAAGGAATGCAATCGATATCAAGGAATATCAGTATGTCTCCGGTCGCGCTGGCGGCGGCGGCGTTGCGCGCTGCTGCAAGTGGCAGGGCCTCGCCGGCGACATGAATCTGGCGCACCGGGAACAATGTTTCAGGCAAATGATAGGGTTCATCCTGCATCGCCCCGATAATGAGTTCGGTTGGCAGCATCGTCTGGCGGTTGAGGCCATGAACAACATTGACGAGATGTTCGGCCCGTCCGCGCGCCAATGTGATGACGGAAACCTTGTTCATGACGGACGGAGCTCCTTAAATGATGATGAAGTAAGGGCGGGTTGCGGCGACCAAAGCCTATCGACTAGCGCCTCGAGCCATTGCGCACTATGAAGGGCGGGGGCTTCGTCGATCATCGCGCGCTGACGATCCGGTCGATGACGGGTCCAGGTTTCGCTGATGGCGGACGTCCAGCCATGGGCTGATGAAGGAAGATGGGGCAGGGTCGTCGCCACGCCTGCCGCTGCGAGCGCGTCTGCCTTGCGATGTTGTTCATCGAAATAGCGCCATTCGGGAATGGCAAGCCAGGGCTTGGCAGCCGCCAATATTTGCTGGCAGGTCGTATTGCCGGTGGAGGATATGACAAGGTCCGCCGCAGCGACATAGTCATCGGCATTATCGACCCAGCCTCGATGTTCGATATTGCCCGGTTCGGTTGCATGCCAGTCCCGCTGTACCTTTCCGATCGTGATCCATCGGGCAGATGGACGCGTGCGCGCGCCAACCCCAAGCGGAGCCTGGCCGAAGCCTTCACCACCGCCGCCGGAAAGAATGAGGATAAGCTCCTCGTCTGGATCGATGCCTATTCGCTGGCGGGCGACCTCCCGCTCCGCCACGCGCAGATCGACCCCCAGCCCACCGGCGAAGAACGTCTTCGACCGCATCGCGTCGTCCCATTCGGGCTGGGCGAGGTCGGAATGAAAGGGCGCCAGCAACCCTGCCGCCCCGTCATAGGCGGCGCGATGTCCCGGATCGCTGCGATCACCATGTTGGAGGATTTTGACATGAGGGACCGAGCAGATGCGGGCAAGCTGTGCAACTTCAGCGGACACGTCGCAGATGAGGAGAGCCGGGTCGGCCCGATGAAACCAGGACGTCATCTGATGCATGGCCGAGCGGATGCCAGGCCATCCTAAGGGCGCGCAATGCAGGGTTGAAGGCGTCGACACCCAATCCATGGATGCCGCCTCCTCGCCGGTCGGTTCGAAAAGAGACGGAATCGTGATGATGTCGGCATTGGCTGGCAATGCCGGGAATATATCATCACGCGCGCAGAATATCGTCAGGGGCCGGGACGGCGGCAGAGCATGGGCTATCGCCGCGCAACGCTCGGCATGGCCCCTCCCCTGATGGTGGACGAAATATCCGATCGGGCGCGTCATGCCGCTGCCGCCACGGCGGGGGCGACCCCGTCACAAAGGTCAAGCAGCGCCAGCCCTTCCAGCACGCCGGCGGCATGATGCTTGGCAACGCGGATCAGGCCCTTGCGGTCGGGAAGATCATCCAGTTCGGCCGCGGCATTCCCCACCACAATCGCATGCCCGCAGGCAGCCAGCATATCGGCATCATTGCCGCTATCGCCGGCAGCGACGCAATCGGACAATGATAGCCCGAATTTCCGGGCATAGGCTGCAATCGCCTCTGCCTTGCCGCCATTTGGCGCCAATATGTCGATCAGGCGGCCGTGGGAGAAAATGACTTTCGCGGCAACGCCATTTGCACTCAGAATTTCGCGGATGTTGGCAGCGTCACGGGCGGTGCCGAAAAAGCTGATCTTGTGCGGCCCTTCGGTGACGCGTGGCTGGGCCTTGAGACGGAGGGGCGCTATTATACGAGTTACAGCAGCGCGGTCCCAGCCTTCATCGAGATAGGCCGCAAATTCAGCGCATTCCTTCCATTCGCCATGGCCGTCGGGAAAGACGATGCGCGTGCCGACATCGACGATATAGGCATCGGGATCGGGAAGCTGCCAGCGACGCAGGATCATTTTGGTGGCATGGAGGCTACGGCCGGTCGCCACGACAAACTGCATCGAGGACGAGGACCGCCAAGCGCGGAACGCCCCTGCCGCATCCCGGCATCCGGTCAGCGTATTGTCCATGTCGCACGCCAGCAATTGCGGCCGGGCCACTGAGCGATAAATGTCGATCGAAGCGCTGGCATAGCTATCCCAGCAATAGCGCCTGACACCTGCATGCGCCTTTGCCGACAGCACGGCATGACGCGCGGCATTGCCGACGATAGCTTTGATGGAGCGACTGATCCCCCGCGTGTCACGTGGGTCGATCAACTCCCCATGTCCAATTGCAGCCACGATTTCCGCCGGTCCGCCATTTTGTGTCGCCACGACAGGGGTTCCAAAAGCCGCCGCTTCGATCAAGGTAAGGCCGAAAGGCTCGTGCAACGCGGGGTTGACGAACACGCCACCCTGCGCTGCATAGGCATAGAGCGCCGCCACATCGTGCGCGTCATGCGCGGGGGGCAGCGCGACCCGACCGCCCAGGGCGCTGGCCGCGATCAGACCGAAGAGTTGGTCAATATTGGCGCGCTCCTCGCCGGTGGCATGACCATGCTGGCCCGCCAGAATGACGAGATTGGCCTGACGTTGCAGCGTTGCGTCCTGCGCATAGGCCATTAGCAGCGATGCCAGATTTTTCTTCGTCACCGGCCTGGATACGGCAAGAATGATAGGAAGGCGGGGACGTTCGAACCAGGCTTCCAGCAATACGCTGGCCTGGGATTTATCGACCGGCATAGGCAGACGCGGCACGCCCGGAGGAACCACATGGATTTTACGCTTCGCGGACTGACAATAGGCTCCGATCTGCCGGTCGGCTTCCTCGGCAGTCGATACGATGATTGCGCTGGCGTCGGCAATCGCCGAACGTTCGCTTTCAATCCTCTGATCAAGGCCATCACAGGTGACGCCCTGGGCTTGCTTGTCGATACCCAAAGAATGCGGCGTAAAGACGAAGGCTATTCCGAAACGTCTCTGAATGACGGAAGCCACCTGCGCTGCGTCCGCAAAATGTGCATGAATGACGTCGGGGCGCCGTTGACAATTGGAAAGATACTCTATCAATCCTTTTGTAAAGGACGGCAGTTCGGCTGCAAGCTCTTCCTTTTCGAGATAATATTTTCTGTCAGTACCGATCCGGACTATGTGAAGATTTTCATCAATATTTTCGGTTTGCATATTATGAATCGGATCGAACCGACGATCATCGAATCTGCGCGTGACAATGATGACGTTGGATACATCATCTCTACGAATCTGATGAGACGCAGCCTCTAATATATAAGCTATATGACCGCCGGTATCGGGCGTTATACCGTAGCTGACAGGAGGCGCTTTCAAACAGCCTCCAAGAGCAAGATGCATGATGATCAATTACGTGCCCCCGTGTAGGAAACGCCATAACGTCTCATGTCAGCGTGCGTTCCTGATCACGAATAAATCACAATTTTCAGATCTATTTGTTGGCAGACGACCCTTAAATATTAATCTATGTTATTTTTCATCTTCAAGAACAAATGCGATCTGTGATCGCGGGCCAATGGCGCGGGCGCGAAAAGGCGGCAAACTTTTAGTGGGTTTGCGTATTGCACCGACGAGCCATGGTTTCGATTTCTTAGTCGTACGCGCACCCAAGCGGCGAAAGACTGGAATGGAAAGGTCACGATCAGGGCAAGCTGGAGCGGACAACGGGACCAGATCGTGTCCCGGGGGATGGTGTAACAGCGGGTATCCTCGGTAGAGGATCGGACTGGATCAGGCTGCCACGCCGGGCAAACTGATGAGGGGATTGTCGCTGACGGTGGCGAGACTTTCAAGTGTCATATATCGGCGAGCCACGGCCCATTCGTCCTGCTGTTCGAGCATGAGGGCTCCGACGAGGCGTACAATGGCCGCGTCATTGGGAAAGATGCCGACAACGTCGGACCTTCGTTTAATCTCTCCGTTGAGACGTTCCAGGGGATTTGTGCTGGAAATCTGCGGCCAATGTTCTTTCGGGAAGGCTGTGTAAGCGAGGACGTCTTCGCGGGAGCCATCCATCATCTCAGCAAGTTTGGGAGCGCGATCACGCAGGGCATCGGCGACTGTTTGCCATTGCTTATGAGCCTCCTGAGCAGTTTCCTGCGCGAAAATTGTCTTGATCATGGCGGTGACGGCAGCACGCTGCTTAGTGGAAACATGGGCGAGCGCATTGCGCATCCAATGAATCCGACAGCGTTGCTGGGTTGCGTGGAAAACCTTGCTGGCAGCGGCGCGTAGGCCCTTGTGATCGTCTGCAATGACAAGCTTGACGCCCCGGAGCCCGCGATCGGCAAGAGAGCGCAAGAAGCCCTTCCAGAAGGTTTCGGCCTCGGTTGGCCCGGTGTCGACGCCCAGTATCTCGCGGCGGCCATCGTTGCTGACACCGACAGCTATTATCGTCGCGGTCGACACAATCCGGCCACCCTGGCGCGATTTGATGTAGGTCGCATCGAGCCACAGATAAGGGAATTCGCCCTCGATTGGCCTGTTGAGGAAAGCGTTAACCCGTTCGTCAATCTCTTGGATCAGTCGGCTGACGGCGCTCTTGGAGATGCCCGTAGCGCCCATGGCCTTCACGAGATTATCGACCGATCGCGTCGAAATGCCCTGGACATAGGCTTCCTGGATCACCGCCGTCAGCGCCTTCTCGGCAGTCCGACGGGGTTCAAGGAAGGATGGGAAATACGATCCCTTGCGTAGCCGCGGGATCTCCAGTTCGATGTGGCCGGCCCTGGTCTCCCAGGAACGCTCTCGATAGCCGTTGCGCTGGACCTGTCGCCCGGCAGGGTCGCGAGCGCCATGCGCGGCGCCAGTCAGCACCTGCACTTCAGCTTCCATCATTCGCTCAGCGGCAAATGCCAACATCTCGCGAACGAGATCCGCATCAGCGCCCTTTTCAACCAGCTCAATAAGGGCCATTCTGTCTGTGGTCATCGTCGTCTCCGATAGGTTCATTGGTTTCGCAACCCGAACTCTACCGAAGATTGGCGATGGCCGCCTAGACAGAAGCCATGCCACCGTTGGGGCATGAA
Source organism: Sphingomonas sp. SKA58 (assembly GCF_000153545.1). Lineage (NCBI taxonomy): Bacteria > Pseudomonadati > Pseudomonadota > Alphaproteobacteria > Sphingomonadales > Sphingomonadaceae > Sphingomonas > Sphingomonas sp. SKA58. The sequence continues at coordinate 91,659 of NZ_CH959308.1, read as the reverse complement.
GCTCCGGTCGCTACGCTCCCTCCGCTTCACGCCCCAACGGTGACGCTGTTACACCACTTAACGGGACACGGCCACGGGACCAAAGCCTTCACCTCAAACTTGGCGGCAGCGTCGCACAGAAAATGTGAAATTGATCCGAATTGCAGTGGAAAAGCCTTGATCCAACTGCGCGATTCAACGCCAAGATTTGCGCTTGAGTAATTCTGGCATGATTTTTGGATTGGGATATGGGACGGCAAAGAGCCCACCAGGCTTTTGCTCGATGGGATGATTTTGCCGTTATGTTGGTTGCGGGGACAGGATTTGAACCTGTGACCTTCAGGTTATGAGCCTGACGAGCTACCGGACTGCTCCACCCCGCGGCACCAGAGGTTTGTTGTTCAGGGCGACGGAGACGCAGTCTCCGCGAGCCTGTCCTGAGCGCCTGCTGCAAGCAGGCAGTCGAAGGGGCCGACCGGCCGTCGCGCCTTATGGCGGGGAAGCCAAGGCCACGGATGTGGCTGCCGGCGCCTGAGGCCAACAAACAAAGTGAATGGGTTTTATGTATCAAAAGCGCGAGCTTCAATGCCTGGCGACGCCCTACTCTTCCGGGGCTTGAGCCACAGTACCATCGGCGCAGTCAGGTTTCACGTCCGAGTTCGGGATGGGATCGGGTGGGTCACTGACGCTATGGTCACCAAGCAATGGAGCTGGCGCTTTTGAATTGGGTTTAATCGATGCCCGTGCGTTTGGGTAATCTGGTATCTGGCTTATGTTTTCTGACCACCATGGCAAGGACAGTTTTATCAGGACTGTCGTTGATGGTGGGGCTCTGCGGTTCAATGAAGAACCGTTTAAGCGCGAACAGAGCAATTAGGACCGGTTAGCTCCATGCGTTACCGCACTTCCACATCCGGCCTATCAACGTGATGGTCTATCACGGCTCGATGAAATCTTATCTTGAGGGAGGCTTCCCGCTTAGATGCTTTCAGCGGTTATCCCGTCCATACATAGCTACCCTGCTGCGCCGTTGGCACGACGACAGGTACACCAGAGGTATGTTCAACCCGGTCCTCTCGTACTAGGGTCAACTCCTCTCAAATTTCGACGCCCACGGCAGATAGGGACCAAACTGTCTCGCGACGTTCTGAACCCAGCTCACGTACCACTTTAATTGGCGAACAGCCAAACCCTTGGGACCTGCTCCAGCCCCAGGATGTGATGAGCCGACATCGAGGTGCCAAACGATTCCGTCGATATGAGCTCTTGGGAATCATCAGCCTGTTATCCCCGGCGTACCTTTTATCCGTTGAGCGATGGCCCTTCCACGAGGGACCACCGGATCACTATGACCGACTTTCGTCTCTGCTCGACTTGTCAGTCTCGCAGTCAGGCGGGCTTATGCCATTGCACTCTAACAGACGGTTTCCAACCGTCCTGAGCCCACCATCGCGCGCCTCCGTTACTCTTTAGGAGGCGACCGCCCCAGTCAAACTACCCGCCACAGAGGGTCCCTGCACCGGATAACGGTGCGAGGTTAGACATCAGAAAACAACAGGGTGGTATTTCACCTATGGCTCCACGACAACTGGCGTCATCGCTTCAAAGCCTCCCACCTATGCTACACAGTTCTTTCCTAATGCCACTCTGAAGCTGCAGTAAAGGTGCACGGGGTCTTTCCGTCTAACCGCGGGTACTCCGCATCTTCACGGAGAATTCAATTTCGCTGAGCATATCCTGGAGACAGTGGGGAAGTCGTTACGCCATTCGTGCAGGTCGGAACTTACCCGACAAGGAATTTCGCTACCTTAGGACCGTTATAGTTACGGCCGCCGTTTACCTGGGCTCAATCAGAGCTTGCACTCCTCCTCTTAACCTTCAGGCACCGGGCAGGCGTCAGGCCCTATACGTCGTCTTGAAGCCGACTTAGCAGAGCCCTGTGTTTTTGCTAAACAGTCGCTACCCCCTGGCCTGTGCCCCCCACAAGAGCTTGCGCTTATGTGGGGCCTCCTTCTTCCGAAGGTACGGAGGCAATTTGCCGAGTTCCTTCAGGATACTTCTCTCAAACGCCTTGGTATACTCTACCATTCCACCTGTGTCGGTTTAGGGTACGGTCTATACGGTGGGGCTATTTCCTGGGACAACTTCCCTGCCCGGACCAATCCAATAAGGCCGAACAAGTTACGCCATCCGTCACACACCACCAGGCCCACGAATATTAACGTGGTTCCCATCGACTACCCCCTTCGGGCTCGTCTTAGGGGCCGGCTTACCCTGCTCAGATTAGCTTTAAGCAGGAACCCTTGGAATTTCGGCGAGAGGGCATCTCACCCTCTTAATCGCTACTCATGTCTGCATTCGCACTTCCGATACCTCCACGGTCGGTTACCCTCCCGCTTCAACGGCCTACGGAACGCTCCGCTACCGCTCAGTCCAAAGGACTGAACCCTAAGCTTCGGTGCACGTCTTGAGCCCCGTTACATCTTCGCCGCAGGATCTCTTATTTAGACCAGTGAGCTGTTACGCTTTCTTTAAAGGATGGCTGCTTCTAAGCCAACCTCCTGGTTGTTTTGGAAATCCCACATGCTTTCCCACTTAGACGTGACTTGGGGACCTTAGCTGTAGGTTAGGGCTGTTTCCCTTTTGACGACGGACCTTAGCACCCGCCGTCTGTCTGCCGGACTAGACTCGTTGGTATTCGGAGTTTGGTTAGAATTGGTAGATCTCGCGACCCCCGCATCCATCCAGTGCTCTACCCCCAACGGCAATCATCCGACGCTCTACCTCAATAGATTTCGCGGAGAACCAGCTATTTCCCGGCTTGATTGGCCTTTCACCCCTAAACACAACTCATCCGATAATTTTTCAACATTAAACGGTTCGGCCCTCCAGTGCGTGTTACCGCACCTTCAGCCTGGTCATGCCTAGATCGCCGGGTTTCGGGTCTAATGCATCATACTCATGGGCGCCCTATTCAGACTCGCTTTCGCTGCGCCTACACCTAACGGCTTAAGCTTGCATGATACACTAAGTCACAGACCCATTATGCAAGAGGTACGCGGTCAGGTCTCAAGGACCCTCCCACTGCTTGTAGGCATCCGGTTTCAGGTACTGTTTCACTCCCCTCATCGGGGTGCTTTTCACCTTTCCCTCACGGTACTGGTTCGCTATCGGTCATGTACGAGTATTTAGGCTTGGAGGGTGGTCCCCCCATGTTCAGACAGAGTTTCACGTGCTCCGCCCTACTCAAGTCCTGATATTTCGCTTTCACATACGGGGCTGTCACCCGCTATGGCCGAACTTTCCAGATCGTTCTGCTAACTAAATATCAGGCGCTGGCCTGGTCCGCGTTCGCTCGCCACTACTAACGGAATCTCGGTTGATGTCTTTTCCTCCGGGTACTGAGATGTTTCAGTTCTCCGGGTTCGCTTCACCAAAGCCTATTTTATTCAGCTTAGTGATACCTCTCCCATTTAACACGGGGCCAGCCAGAAGGCTGGACCAGTCTTAAATGGTGAAGGTGGGTTGTCCCATTCGGAAATCGCGGGATCAAAGCTTGCTCACAGCTCCCCCACGCTTATCGCAGCGTGCCACGTCCTTCATCGCCTGTACATGCCAAGGCATTCACCAGATGCCCTTACCTCACGCTTGAGAGCCCACACCACCAACGACAATCCTGACGGATCGTCCCGGCGCATGTGGTCATTAACTCAGCCAGATATATTTGTGATTACGAACACCTGTCGATCTTGAGGATCTTTCGATCCCCACCATCAACCGGCGCCGCACCACGGCATCGATTAAAAAACCCATTCACAATGTCAAAGAGGCCCGCCTTGCGAGCCATATCGCCACCCCATCGCTGGAGCGGCAAACCGCTACTCTTCATCTCTAGAGATACTGATGGCCAACCCGTCGTCAGCGCTCCAACGAACCCGAAGGGTTCGCAAGCCTGTCCTGAGCGACTGACTTGTCAGTCAGTCGAAGGGCGCGAACGCGCGCCGCGCCTTGTGGCGCGCAAGCCAAGAAACGCGGATGCGTTTCGGCGGCGCTTGAGCACCCATCAAAAGACCATTCGCCAAAGGCGAATGGTGGAGCCTATCGGGATCGAACCGATGACCTGATGCTTGCAAAGCAACCGCTCTCCCAGCTGAGCTAAGGCCCCTTGAAGCCCCGCGAGAATGGTGGGCTTGGGTGGACTCGAACCACCGGCCTCACCCTTATCAGGGGTGTGCTCTAACCAACTGAGCTACAAGCCCACTCTCGTGCGCGGCCAAAGCCGCAGACGGCGTAAGCCAGCTCAAGGCTCAACAGCATCAAGCTGTTGATCTCTAGTGATGAAGGGACATGAGGACGGCGGCTAATGTTCTGCGGAAATGACGAAGCTCTTCCAACGTCAAGCGTTGGCGCTTTCGTCACGATCCTTAGAAAGGAGGTGATCCAGCCGCAGGTTCCCCTACGGCTACCTTGTTACGACTTCACCCCAGTCGCTAAACCCACTGTGGTCGCCTGCCTCTCTTGCGAGTTAGCTCAACGCCTTCGAGTGAATCCAACTCCCATGGTGTGACGGGCGGTGTGTACAAGGCCTGGGAACGTATTCACCGCGGCATGCTGATCCGCGATTACTAGCGATTCCGCCTTCACGCTCTCGAGTTGCAGAGAACGATCCGAACTGAGACGACTTTTGGAGATTAGCTCCCCCTCGCGAGGTCGCTGCCCACTGTAGTCGCCATTGTAGCACGTGTGTAGCCCAGCGCGTAAGGGCCATGAGGACTTGACGTCATCCCCACCTTCCTCCGGCTTATCACCGGCGGTTCCTTTAGAGTACCCAACTAAATGCTGGCAACTAAAGGCGAGGGTTGCGCTCGTTGCGGGACTTAACCCAACATCTCACGACACGAGCTGACGACAGCCATGCAGCACCTGTCACTCATCCAGCCGAACTGAAGAAATCCATCTCTGGAAATCGCGATGAGGATGTCAAACGCTGGTAAGGTTCTGCGCGTTGCTTCGAATTAAACCACATGCTCCACCGCTTGTGCAGGCCCCCGTCAATTCCTTTGAGTTTTAATCTTGCGACCGTACTCCCCAGGCGGATAACTTAATGCGTTAGCTGCGCCACCGAAACACCATGTGCCCCGGCAGCTAGTTATCATCGTTTACGGCGTGGACTACCAGGGTATCTAATCCTGTTTGCTCCCCCACGCTTTCGCACCTCAGCGTCAATGCCGGTCCAGTGAGCCGCCTTCGCCACTGG
>NZ_CH959308.1:5000-86049 GCF_000153545.1 Sphingomonas sp. SKA58 | reverse complement strand
TCGCCTTGGTAGGCCTTTACCCCACCAACTAGCTAATCCTACGCGGGCTCATCCCTGGGCGATAAATCTTTGGACTTACGTCATCATCCGGTATTAGCGTCAGTTTCCCGACGTTATTCCGAACCCAAGGGCAGATTCCCACGCGTTACGCACCCGTGCGCCACTAGATCCGAAGATCTCGTTCGACTTGCATGTATTAGGCATGCCGCCAGCGTTCGTTCTGAGCCAGGATCAAACTCTCAAGTTTGATGTCCGATTTTGACCAGGAGGAATAGTCCCAACCAAAACCGCTCATTCTCTAGGAGCCAGTTCCTGCACATTACATATACTGTGGATATGTATTGAGACATATGAACCGGCTTAAGCTTTTACGATAATCCAGCGCCCTAAAGAAAGCGCCAGACACCGAGCCGCCGCCCACATGTCCCTTCATCTAACCTACAATGTCAAAGAACCATCCAACACTTAATAGCGGACAAGCATCCCGCCCCGATCCTTTACGTTTCGGGGGACTGCTGTCCTACCATGTCGGCGACCAAGCGAAGCGAGAACCAGGGGCGCTCACCGCGTCGGTGGAGTGGCATCTAGGCCCACCACCCGAGTCGGTCAATCATAAAATTTCAAAAAAACGACATAAGCGAATTTTGTGCGGCGAAGGGGCGATCACACCGGTGAGATGGCTGGGCCGCTTCCTAAAAAGCGTCGCCAGGCATTGCCATCAAGGATGCTTCGCCCGCGCCGATCGCCCGCGCCAAGCCCTCACTCTCCGGCAGAAGCCGGAGCACGAAGAATTCGGCAAGCGCGCGCTTGCTCGCGTGCAAGGGACTATCGCCGGTCGCCACGGCTGCCATTCGAGTCCACATCCATCCCAAGCAGACGAGGGCAAACAGGCGAAGATAGTCAACCGCCGCCGCTCCTGCGGCGTCGGCACCGGCCCCACGCAATGCGATCGTCGCGTCTCGAAAAAGGCCAAGCGCGTTACGCACCCGTTCGGCCATTTCGACGCCTTCGCATTTTTGCAAATCCATTTCGATCTGATCGAACAGGCGCTCGACCACAGTGCCGCCGGCCATAGGTAATTTGCGGCCCACAAGATCCATCGCCTGGACCCCGTTCGTACCCTCATAGATCTGCGCGATGCGCGCGTCTCGCACGAACTGCTCCATCCCCCATTCGCGGATATAGCCGTGGCCGCCGAACACCTGCTGCGCCGCAACCGCACTTTCAAATCCGAAATCGGTGAACGCGGCTTTCACAACAGGCGTAAGCAGCGCGACCAACGCATCGGCATCCGCCCTGATTGCCGGATCAGCATGGCCCTGCGCCCGATCCCACTGCAACGCGGTCCACCCAGCCAGCGCGCGCCCGGCTTCGACAAAAGCACGTACCTTGAGCAGCATGCGCCGGACGTCTGCATGTTCGATGATCGCAACAGGGCCCCGGCCGCCATCGCTACTGCGCCCCTGGAGCCGATCCTTGGCATAAGCGGCCGCCTGTTGATAAGCAGCGCCGGCAATGCCGAGCCCCTGGATGCCGACCATCAGTCGTTCGGCATTCATCATGGTGAACATGGCCGCTAAGCCACGGTGCGGCTCGCCCACCAGCCACCCCGTTGCGCCATCATAGTTCATGACACAGGTCGGCTGGGCATGGATGCCCATTTTCTTTTCCAATGCGCCGACCGACATGGTGTTGCGCGTGTCATCGGGCAGCATCTTGGGCACAAGAAACAGACTGATACCCTTCACCCCAGCAGGCGCATCGGGCAAACGGGCAAGAACGAGATGGACGATATTGGACGCCATGTCGTGGTCGCCTGAAGAAATGAAGATCTTCTGCCCGGTGATTGCGAAACGCCCGTCTCCCAGATCTTCCGCCTTTGTTTTCAGCAGTGCAAGGTCGGTGCCGGCTCCGCTTTCCGTCAGCGCCATGGCGCCGGTCCATTCTCCGCTGATCAACGGCGCCAGATAGCGGGTCTTAAGGTCGTCGCTCGCATGGGCGGCGATCGCTTCCATCGCGCCGCGGGTGAGACCCGGAAAAAGCCCGAATGAAAGATTGGATGCGGACAGCATCTCATCGAGCCATAATTGCAGGATGAAGGGAAGGCCCTGTCCGCCATGGTCCGGATCAGCAGCCAGGGACGGCCATCCCGCCTCGACGAAGGCTTGATAAGCTGCGGCAAAGCCGTCAGGCATGACCACTGATCCATCGACCAGCCGCGCGCCTTGCTCATCCCCTTGACGATTGAGCGGATGAAGATGATCGGCACAGAATTTCCCCGCCTCTTCAAGGACCGCCGTCGCGAGGCCGCAATCCACGTCCTTGCCGAGCTCCGTCATCGCTCCATCAAAATCGAGCACCTCCTCCAACAGGAAACGATAGTCGTCGATGGGCGGGATATAGCTTTGCATAATACGGGCCTTTCTATTGCATAGCGCTATACCAAACAGTTGTTACAGCTTCAACCTGTCGATATGTCGTGGCGAAACACACGCGCGATTTGCTCAGCGATGTCTCGGGGCGACAGGCGGCCGGGCCGCACCCAGTCGGCCGCCGAATTAAGTTGAGACAGAAGCAGGTTGCGATAGATGGAGCGGTCAAGCTCAGGCGGCAACGGCAGATTGGCCACCAAGTCCCGAAACCGCGTTTCGAACCGATCTCGCCGCTCGATCAGCGCGGTGCGAACCGTAGCGGGCACCTCGCGAAAATCGTTCATCATCGGCATCGTCAACGAGTCAGGGTCGAGCTGAATCTCCAATAAAGCGGCGCAGGCCGCCTCAAGCCGGGCCCAAGGCTCGAGCTGCTGCGATGCAGCCTGAGCGATCCGACGCTCCGCTTCGTCCAGGGCTGCGTGATGGAGTTCTACGAAAAGGGCGTCCTTAGATCTGATATGATGATAGAGCGATCCTCCCTGGACGCCGGCCGCTTCCCCAATGTCCCGCATGGATGTTCCGCGATAGCCCTTGCGCGCAAATAGGCGCGCGGCGATTTCCAATATGGCGCGTCGGCGCCCGCCGCCCGTTTCCGGTTCGCTGGTCCTGTCATCCCTTATCGTCATCCCGGCGACCTAGCATGAAAGGGGACGCCGAATCACCCCGGGACGCACTCGGCGATCCAGAGGGTGTCGGGTAACGACCAGCCATATCGACCGAAGGTCCAATTGCACGCTCGACCGCCTCTGCCATCCTTGATCCAACTTTAATCGATTCAGGAGTGGACGATGCTGCAGCAGGCCATGGAGCGTTTTGCGGGCGAGAGGTTGATCCGTGAGCGCTACGACAATTATATCGGTGGACAGTGGGTAGCTCCGGCCAAGGGCGAATATTTCGACAATATTTCGCCCGTCACGGGCCAAGTCGTCTGCCAGATCGCACGCGGGACCGCCGATGATATCGAACTGGCACTCGACGCAGCGCACAAAGCCAAGGATGGCTGGGGCAAGACATCGCCTACCGACCGGTCCAACATTCTGCTCAAAATGGCCGACCGCATGGAGGCCAATCTCGACCTGATCGCGATGGCCGAAACGATCGACAATGGCAAACCCATCCGGGAAACGACGCATGCCGACATCCCGCTCGCGATAGATCATTTCCGCTATTTCGCGGGCTGCCTACGCGCTCAGGAAGGTTCCATCGCGGAAATTGATCATGACACGATCGCTTATCATTTTCACGAACCACTCGGCGTGGTCGGCCAGATCATCCCATGGAATTTTCCAATTCTGATGGCGGTCTGGAAGCTCGCCCCTGCCTTGGCGGCGGGCAATTGCGTGGTTTTGAAGCCTGCTGAACAAACCCCAATGTCCGTCATGGTCCTGATGGAAGTCATCGGTGACCTGCTGCCGTCGGGCGTGCTCAACATCGTCAACGGCTTTGGCGTGGAGGCTGGCAAACCTCTGGCCAGCAACAAGCGGATTTCCAAGATCGCCTTCACCGGCGAAACCACCACGGGCCGCCTGATCATGCAATATGCGTCGGAAAATCTGATTCCCGTGACGCTCGAGCTTGGCGGCAAGAGCCCGAACATCTTTTTCGAAGACGTCATGGACGCTGACGACGATTATTTTGACAAATGTCTTGAAGGCTTCGCGATGTTCGCCTTGAACCAGGGCGAGGTGTGCACCTGCCCCAGCCGCGCCCTGATCCAGGAAAGCATCTATGACCGGTTCATCGCCCGCGCCGTTGAACGGGTCAAGGCCATCCGCCAGGGTAGCCCGTTAGACCCAGCGACCATGATCGGCGCCCAGGCCTCGAACGATCAGCTTGAAAAAATCCTCTCCTATATCGAGATCGGCCTTGGCGAAGGAGCCGAATTGCTGACCGGCGGCGAAAGGGCACGGCTAGATGGCGAACTGGCGGAGGGCTATTATGTCGAGCCGACTGTGTTGAAGGGCCATAACAAGATGCGCATCTTCCAGGAGGAAATCTTCGGCCCGGTATTGTCCGTCACCACGTTCAAGGACGAGGCGGAAGCCCTCGCGATCGCCAACGATACGCTGTACGGACTTGGCGCCGGCGTTTGGACGCGCGACGGCAGCCGCGCCTATCGGATGGGCCGGGCCATTCAGGCAGGCAGAGTCTGGACGAATTGCTATCACGCCTATCCGGCCCACGCAGCCTTTGGCGGCTATAAGCAATCCGGTATCGGACGCGAAACGCACAAGATGATGTTGGATCACTATCAGCAGACGAAGAATCTACTGGTAAGCTACAGCCCGAAAGCGCTCGGCTTTTTCTGATCCGGCGAAGATGCAATTGTCGGAAGCTGCATTCCCTGTTCCAGGGCTTCCGATGGCGGCGGGCGACAATCTTCCCCAGCGCCCGCCGCACTGGTTAGTAGCAAGGACAGTCACCATGGTGCCAGCGCGCGTGATAGCCACGCCGGAAGCGGAAGCGATGATGCGGGCGCTTACGCAGACGCATGGTGCGCTGATGTTTCATCAATCCGGCGGTTGCTGCGATGGGTCCGCGCCGATGTGTTTTCCGCGCGGCGAATTCAAAGTCGGAACGCAGGACGTTCTTCTAGGGCATGTGGTAGGCGACATTCCCGTATGGATCGGCAGCGCGCAGTTTGACTATTGGCGCCATACCCAGGTGATGATCGACGTCGTGCCCGGTCGCGGCGCGGGCATGTCACTCGAAAGTCCGCAAGGTGTTCGTTTCATCGTCCGCTCCCGAGTTTTCACGGATGAGGAATATGCCGCGCTGGAGGCGGCAGGCGGCCCCGTCCGCGGATGCTGAACGTCGGACTGGTCACGCGTCGCCGGCAGGTTCATAAGACCGTATAACAAGGAGAAATCAGGGGGGGAGATACCGATGACGTTGCTGGCTTCACGCATTGGCTTTGCAGCCAGTCACGCTGCGAGCCCTGTTGCCGCCATGGACGAGATCATGGAGCAGCTTGGCGAAGCGCCGCTGGCTGGCCTCATGCTGTTCTGCTCGCATCGGTTCGACCGGGATCCGCTGGCGCGGGCCATCAACCGGCGTAGCGAAGGCGTGTCGGTCATCGGTTGCACCAGTTCGGGGGAGTTGACCGATCGCGGCTATGACGAGGACAGCCTTTCCGCGATCGCTTTTCCAACAGACAGCTTTCACCTCGCCTCCCACTGTTTCCAGGATGTCGACATGTTCGATCCGGTCGCGGCGCGCGACGTCGTCCGCAATCTGGTCGCCACAGCGACGCGCGACAGCCGGTCTCTTGGAGAGAAAATAAACCAGGTTGCCCTGTTCCTCATTGACGGGCTGTCGCATCGCGAAGAGTTGCTCACCATGACGATCCAGGACGCGCTGGGCGATATCCCTTTGATCGGTGGGTCATCGGGCGATGGCCTGGCATTTCGGGAAACATCCATATTTGAGGGGGGGCAATTCCACGCGCATGGAGCGGTCGTGGCGATCTTGTCCACGCCTCGGCACCTGCACGTTTTCAAGGCGCAGCATTACCGGCCGGGCGCAGCCAAGATGGTTGTCACAGGCGCCATTCCGCAGGATCGGGTCGTAACCGAAATCAACGCAGAGCCTGCGGCCAGCGAGTATCTGCGCATCGCCGGCCATGCCGGCGAGGCACTGGGCGTCGAATTCTTTGCCGCACACCCGCCGATGGTCCGCGCCGCTGGCGACTATCATGTCCGGTCCATCCAGAGCGCAAATGCCGATGGCAGCCTGACCTTCTACTGCGCGATCGACGAAGGCATCGTGCTGACCGTAGGAGAGCCGGTGGATCGCATCGCGGGCATGGATGCGCTTTTCACCGACATCGCCGATCAATTAGGCGAAGTCGATCGCATCATCGCCTTCGACTGCGTGCTCAACCGCATCGACGCAGAACAGCGCCAAATTTCCCGTGCCGTCTCGGAACTCTACCGTCGCCACAGCGTCATCGGGTTCAATACTTATGGCGAGCAATATCACGCCCTGCACGTCAACCAGACGTTCAGCGGTCTGGCCATCGGAAAATGACCGGGGCGGCCGCCGAAATTGCAGACTTGGACGAGATAGACGTCGCGGCCTTGCGTCTGGAAGTCGCCAAGCTGCGCAAGATCAATGCCGCATTGATCGACCGGGTCGAACGATCCAGCGATATGGCCGGCAATGCGTTCGCCATGTTCGAGACTGCGATTTCCCTAGAATCCATGGTGCGCGACCGCACCGTCCAGCTGGAAGACGCACTGGCGCGATTGGCAAGCGCGCATGCGGAACTAGCAGCGGCCCACGATAGTGCCGACGCAGCGCGCATGCGGTTGCGCGATGCCATCGATTCCATCAACGAAGGCTTTGTCCTCTTCGATGCCGACGACCGGCTACTGCTGTTTAACGAAGCCTATCTCGGCTTCTGGCCCGACATTGCCGATCAGCTGCGTGAAGGCATGCGGTTCGATGAAATCGCTCGGCTGGCGGCGGCACATCAGACTCCACGGGAAGCTTTGATAGCGCCTGACCGCTGGGTTTCTGAACGCCTTGCCCGCCACAGCGTCACACAGGGCGGCCATGTTCAGGCCCTGGCCGACGGACGATGGGTGCAGGTCAACGAACTGCGGACCAGCGAGGGTGGAATTGTTGGCATCTACACCGATATCACCGAAGCAAAGGCCGAGGATGCACGCGAGCGCACGCGAGAACTGGCCGAGCGCAACATCATCCTGCAGGCGACACTCGACAATTTGTCAGAAGGCGTTTGCCTGTTCGACGCGGACAGAAATGTCGCGGCTTGGAATGAGGCCCTGCAACGCCTTCTGCGCTTGCCGGAGGACTGGGCGCAGGACATGGGCAACCATGCGCAATTGGTGCACTGGTGCCGAACCGAGCGGCATCTGGCTGACGAAGGGTGCCTGGACTGGCGAGATGGCATTGGCCGAAAGGTCGGCCAGGTTCGCGCAGGGGATCGCTGCTTTGAATTGCGCAGCACAATGTTGGAAGGCGGCGGACAGGTGATCGGTTTCACCGATGTCACCGATATGTTGCGCGCGCAGGCGTCCTTGAAGGAAACGGCTGAAACGCTGGAACGCCGGGTCACGGAACGGACGTGCGAACTAGAGGCAGAGGTAGCCGAGAGGCGACAGATCGAGGCGGAATTGATGGACGCCAAAATTGCGGCGGAAAAGGCCAATCTGTCGAAGACGCGCTTCCTGGCCGCAGCAAGTCATGACCTGCTCCAACCTTTGAACGCCGCGCGCCTGTTCGTGGCGGCCTTGGGCGACAGGCGGCTCGCCTTGCCTACCCGCGCTCTGGTCAGCCAGACGTCCACCGCGCTCGATTCGGTGGAGGATTTGCTGGAGGCACTGCTGGAAATCAGCCGACTGGACGCTGGCGCCATCCAGGCAGAATTTTCGAACTTCCCCCTGGACCGTCTGCTGGACACGTTGCGGGTGGAATTTGCGCCGATGGCGCGGTCGGCAGGGCTGTCGCTCAGTATCGAGGGCGAGCAGGTCTGGGTGCGGTCTGATATCCGGCTGCTGCGGCGGATCCTGCAGAATTTTCTATCGAATGCCGTGCGGTACACACAGAAAGGCGCTGTGCGGCTGCATTGCCACATGTTCGACGCGCTAGTCGAAATCAGCGTTACGGACACCGGCCCCGGCATCCCGCCCGACCAGCAGCAATTGATCTTCGAAGAGTTTCGGCGGTTCGACAATCGCCAGTCCGGCAAGGGTCTGGGGCTCGCCATCGTCCGGCGGGCGAGCGACATGCTGCGGCATCCGGTGACGCTGCGGTCTGTGGCTGGCGCCGGCTCCACCTTTTCGATCATGGTGCCGATCGGCGTGGAAAGCGCAGACGAACGTCAGCCACACGACGCTACGGGAAGGGATCGCACGATGCGCGGGCTGACCGCATTGGTGGTGGACAATGAACGCGCGATCCAGACCGGCATGAGCAGTCTGCTGGGTGGATGGGGATGCAGCGTCGTGACGGCCGGCAGCTTTGCCGAAGCATCGGGCCAGTTCGCGGCTGGGACGGCGCCCGACATCATCCTGGTGGACTATCATCTGGACGAAAAGGAAACCGGCGATGTCGTCATCGAGCAATTACGGGCGCGTTTTGGTCTTCGGGTGCCAGCGGTGATGATCTCGGCCGACCGCGGCGAAGCGCTGAAAGCCCAGCTGGACGCCGCCGACATTCCCCTGCTCAACAAGCCGGTGAAGCCCGCGCAATTGCGGGCGCTGTTGCGGACGATCCTGAAATAACAAGGCTGTGGCGATCAGTCGCCGCTAAAGCCCACACGGTTCGCCTTGATGACCGCCTGGGTACGGCTGAGCACGCCTAGTTTTTGCAGGATGGCCGAGACATGCGCCTTGATCGTGGTCATCGAAACGCCGAGGTCATGGGCAATCTGCTTGTTGAGGCGGCCACGAACAAGATGGCCAAGGACAGTCTTCTGCTGCGGCGTCAGGCTGTCGATGCGGCGGACGATATCATCCTCCTCCACCGAAGGGGGCGGCACTTCGCCCATGGTTTCGGGCAGATAAATTTCGCCAGCGACGATGCGTTGCAGCGCATCGACAATGCCGCTGCGCTTGAGCGATTTGGGGATAAACCCCGCCGCTCCGGCCGCCAAAGCGTCCTGCACGATGGCGCGGTCGAAAGCGCCCGAGACCATGACGACGGGGAGGATTGGAAAACGCTGCCGCAGCAGTTTCAGCCCGTCGAGGCGGCGAACGTCGGGAATATTGAGATCCAGCAGGATGAGATCGAAATTGTCCTGCTTTGCCAGCAGCGCGACCGCTTCTGCCAAGCTCGCCGCCTCCAATATCTCGATATTGTCGAAACTGATCGCGATGACACTGCGCAGGCCATCGCGCACCAGGGGATGATCGTCGATGATCAGCACCCGTTCCATCATGGCGTCCCCGCCCATATACTGACCCATCCCCCGCCCCTGCATTTCATGATCCATGATGCCATGGGCGGAGGCAAGATGCATCGCGCGTGGCGGCAATGCCGGCATGTGCGGCGCATGATGTCCCCGGCCCATGACAATCATCAATCAATCTCCTTTCATTTCGGCTTATCGCGGCAGCTTGAACACCCAGAGCGCCCCGCCCTGGTTGATGTCCTTGAAGCTTTTGGCCACTTCGCCGCCCCACAGCGGGACCGCCCCACCCCAGCCAGACATGACGGCGACATATTGTTCGCCATCCTGTTCCCATGTGACGGGCGATCCGACCACGCCAGATCCGGTCTGGAATTTCCAGAGTTCCTGCCCCGTCTTGGCGTCGAAAGCCTTGAGATAGCCCTCCGGCGTACCGGTGAAGACAAGGTTGCCGCCCGTCGTCAGCACGCCGCCCCACAAAGGCGCCTTGTTCTTATATTCCCACATGATCTTGCCGGTCT
The DNA here is from genome assembly GCF_000153545.1 of Sphingomonas sp. SKA58. Classification (NCBI taxonomy): domain Bacteria; kingdom Pseudomonadati; phylum Pseudomonadota; class Alphaproteobacteria; order Sphingomonadales; family Sphingomonadaceae; genus Sphingomonas; species Sphingomonas sp. SKA58. The sequence continues at coordinate 76,219 of NZ_CH959308.1, read as the reverse complement.
TGGGATCCATCGCGCGCAACGCGCCGATATGGTCTTCGGCAATCGGCTTAATGGTGAAGCCCGCGCCTAGATAGGCCGCGCCCTTCTTATAGGCGATGGGTTCGTTCCAGATATCCATGCCCCAGTCGTTGGATGGCACGTAGAACAGGCCCGTGTCCTGGCTATAGGCCATGGGCATCCAGTTCTTGCCCCCAAGGAAGGAGGGGGAGGCAAAGACCGGCTTCCCCTTCTCGGTCGTCGGCGCGCCGGGTCGGCCGGCTTCGATATAATTGGGCCTTCCGGTCTTGAGATTGATGCCGTCAGCCCAAGTCGTCTGCATGACGAATTTCGAGGCGCTGACCAATTTGCCGTTGGTGCGATCGAGCACGTAGAAATAGCCGTTGCGATCCGCCTTGGCGCCCAGCTTCATCGGCTTGCCATTGATCGTGGCGTCGAAGGGAATGAATTCGTTGACGCCGTCGAAATCCCAGCCGTCATGCGGCGTTGTCTGATAATGCCATTTGATGACGCCGGTGTCGGGATCGAGCGCGATGGTGGAGCTGGTGTAGAGATTGTCGCCCGGGCGCAGATGGCTGTTCCAGGGTGCTGGATTGCCGGTCCCAAAAAAGAGCAGATTGGTTTCCGGGTCGTAGGTGCCGCCAAGCCAGGTTGCGCCACCGCCGGTCTTCCACAAGTCGCCCTGCCAGCTGGCGTTGGTCTTGCCGGTGATGCCGTTATCCTTGCCCCGCAACGTGCCCATATGGCCTTCGATCACGGGGCGGTGCCAGATCAGTTCGCCGGTGTTGACGTCGCGCGCCTCGACCGCGCCGACGACGCCGAATTCGCCGCCTGAATTGCCGGTGATGACCATGCCCTTGACGATGATCGGTGCGGCGGTCGCGCTATAGCCTTCCTTATAGTCGGCGATCTGCTTATTCCACACGACCTTTCCGGTTTCGCGGTTCAGCGCCACCACGCGCGCGTCGAGCGTGGCGAAGATGATCTTGTCGCCGTAGATGGCCGCACCGCGATTGACGACGTCGCAGCAGGGCATGATCGCGTCCGGCAGTCGTGCATCATATTGCCATTTTTCCTCACCGGTGCGCGCGTCAAAGGCAAAGAGGCGCGAATAGCTGCCCGTCACATAGATGGTGCCGTCATAGACGATCGGCTGCGCCTCCTGACCGCGCTGTTTTTCGCCGCCCAGCGAGGCGGCGAAGGCGGGCACGAGTTTTGCGACATTGCCCGCGTCAATCTGCTTCAAGGGGCTGAACCGCTGCGCGCGCGGACCCATGCCATAGGTCAGCACGTCGCCGGGCGTTGCCGCGTCGTTCATGAGGTCAGCATCGGTCGGGCCAGCCCCCTGCGCCAGCAGCGGCGCCCCAGCCACGACCAATGCCAATGCGGCGGCGCCGCCCAGCGAACGCAACATACGTCCCTTCATCATCATCCTCCCATTTCTGCGGCGCCGTGCGCCCCCATTGCGCCGAACAGCCTATGCCGGGCGGCGCAAGCGGCAATTGGACCTTCGGTCGGGAGGAAATGGACAGGAGCGAAGTTCATTCGCTTTGGCCGCTTTTGGCCCCGAAGCGACCGCAACGCGCCCACGAAGCGACACGGAAGCGACACCTAAGCGACAGGTGGGAATAGCCACCAAAACCCGCCCATCCGAGCATGAAAAGGATCGAAGCGTGCCTCACCGACCAGGATAGATCAGAGAAAGTCCAAGATTGGAAGCGGCAAGTGAGGGCCGCGATCAGCCTGCGACAGGCTTCTGATAGGTGACGCCATGGGCGGCGAACAGGGCGGCCAGTTCGCCCGACGTCCCCATGGCGGCCAGGATGTCCTCCACCGCGTCGCCCAGCGTGCGGCTGTTTTCCTTGACCGCCATGCCGATGTCCCAACCCAGCGAGGTGAAGGCGGGAAGCGGCATTTTGCGGCGAATGATGGCGGGATTTCCGCGGTCATGCAGCGCTGCTTCGATCTGGGCGCGGCTGGCGAGCACGCCGTCGGCCCTGCCATCGAGCATCGCGTCCACGGCGGCTGTGCCGCTTTTATGATGGACGACATCCCTGGACAGTACCCCGCCAAAGGCGCCGATCAGATAAAAATCGGGAATGCTGTCCAGTTCGGCGGCGAGCCGCCTGCCCTTCCATTGGACGGGCGGCGCATCACAGTCGATATCGCCATTGGCGCAGGCAAACTGGAACGTCTCACGATAATAAGGCGCGACAATCGCAACCTGATCATTGCGCGCGGCAAAGGCCCGGTCAAAAGGCACATGCAGCATGATGTCGGCCGGCATGAAGCCGAGCAGCCCGCCCTTCCAAACCGCATTGCGCAGGTCATCGTCGACGCTTTCATCCGCCGTGATCTGCGCCACGTCGGCGCGTACGCCCAGCTTTTGCGCCAAGGCATTGGCAAGATCGACGTCGATGCCGGTCAGCCGGCCATTTTTTTCCCAGGACCAGGGACGGTTGTCACTATAGACGGCGACCCGAAGGACCCCTGTATCCCTGACCTTGCCCAGCGGCGCCGCGCCGATGCGCGAGGGCAGAAGGCCCAATGTCGCGGCAGCGCCGGCGGTGCTGAGAAAGGCGCGACGGCTGACCATGGGATCAGCCCTCGAACTTGGTTTCGAGCCAGGCGCGGATCGCCCAGCCGGTCTTTTGCCCCAAGACATCCCCAAATGGCGGCATATAGACTTTTCCGTCATGGCTTGAGCCGTGGCGATAGCGTTCGGCGAACCACTGGTCGCCCGACTCACCCTGCTCCAAATAGCGCAGATCCGGGGCGATGCCGCCGCTTTCCGCGTCGAGCCCATGGCAGCGTGCGCAATTCTGGCCATAGGCGGACTGGCCGATTTCGATCGCCTTGGCGTTGCCGCTATAGGGATTTTTTTCCAGCCATTCCTCGCCAATGTCCGGCAGCGCGGAGGTATCGACCGCCTGCGGCGTCACGTCGCCATGCGCCAGCAGTTGGCTGGCCGTCGTTCCGGCCAGCACGGCAAGCGCGCCCAGCAGCAAAATGCGTCCCGAAGTCATGAGCCTGTCCATCCTCACCCATCATGTCCTGTTCCATGCAAGTGTAGGGGAGCGGCGGAGAGCGCCCCATTGGCCTTTGGTACAATCCCGCCCGCCTGATGCTGCGCCTAGACCATTGGGACGACGGACATTGAGGGAGAGGGCTGGCATGAAGAGACTGCTATGGGCCGCGATGGCGAGTGCGATGCCGGTCCCGGCGATCGCGGACACGCTCTATGTCTCCAATGAGCGGGGCGACAGCGTGAGCGTGATCGACGGCGCGACGCGCACGGTGCTGGCGACGTGGGATGTGGGCGGCCGGCCACGCGGCATCACCGTGTCGAAGGATGGACGATATGTCTATCTGTGCGCCAGCTTGGATCATGCGGTGCAGGTGATTGATCGCGTCAGCGGCAAGCTGGTGGCCGAATTGCCGTCCGGTGAGGACCCCGAGCAATTCTCTCTGTCGCGCGATGGCGGCACCCTGTTCGTTGCCAATGAAAATGACGCCGCGCTGACCGCGATCGACCTTTCCTCGCGCACCGTCGCCTTTCAGGTGGCGGTGGGCGGCGAGCCGGAAGGCGTCGCGCAAAGCCCGGACGAACGATGGGTCGCGGTCACGTCCGAAGAGGATAATGTCGTCACCTGGATTGATCTTTCCACCCGGACGGCGGCAGGCGAAACCGCGACCGAGATGCGGCCGCGCCATGTCGAATTCACCGCCGATGGGCGCCAGCTTTGGATCGCGGCCGAGATCGGCGGCGTCGTCCAGATCGCGGACGTTGCCAGCCGGACGATCACGGACACGCTGCGGTTCGAGATAGAGGGCGTCGCGGCGCATCGCATCCTGCCCTGCGGCATCCGCTTCACGCCCGACGGCAGGACCGCGATCGTGGCGCTGGGCCGCGCCGATCATGTCGCGCTGGTCGATGTGGCGAGCCGCAAGGTGCGCGCCTATGTCCCGGTCGGCCGCCGCGTCTGGCATGTCGCGGTCAGCGCCGATGGTCGTCACGCCTATAGCGCCAATGGCCTTTCGGACAATGTGTCGGTGATCGACCTGGACATGGCCAAGGTGGTGGGCACCGTGCCGGTCGGCTCTGCCCCGTGGGGAATCGCCATCGCGCCCTGACCCGACCGATACCGCAGCGCCCGGCCGAAAGTCGCAGAACCTAAGTGCAATTTTCGGTCCGCCTGATGCAGCCCACTGTCCGGGCCAGCCGGAACCACCGGCGGCTCAACGGGAGGATGAGATGAAGGGGACACTGCGCCTGATGTGCGCCGCGAGCGCATTCGCGCTTTGCGTCACGGCCGCGCCTGCGATGGCCGGCACCACCGCCGATCTGCTGAAACGACTGCATGAAAAGGGCATCCTGACCGACGAGGAATATCAGGAGCTGCTGAGCGGCCAGGCGAGCGAAACGGCGCAGGCGGCTGCCGCGCCCAGCGCACCGCCCGTGACGCCCGACGCATCGGGGGGCGCAGGCTTTGTTCGGATGACCGATAGCGGCATCGGGTTGCAGATGGGGGACGTGACGCTGATATTTTCAGGGTCGGTCAACGGATTTTACGTGCACAACAATGGCGAAGCGCCCAGCGCGACGAACACGGTCGTGGGCGGTGTCGCGACGGTGGGCGGCGACACGTCGGCGATCCGCAACGGCCTGCTGCCCGGTTTCCTGAAGGTCGAGGCGATGACCACCCAGGGCGGGTGGGACGTGGGCGCGCATTTCGGCATGTATCCGGGCATCAATTCAGTCAATTATGCAGCGGGCGGCGGCGCCAACAGCCCCGGCAATCCGCGCGCATTGCAGACCAGCGGCATCGATTTCCGCCAGACCTATCTGACGTTCGGGCGCAAGGGATTTGGCGAGGTGAAGATCGGCCGTGATATCGGCCTGTTCGCGTCCGAAGCGATATTGAACGACATCACCTTGCTGTCGTCGGGCACGCCGGCGGGCAATGTCGCGCCGTCCAACACGACGCTGGGCCGGATCGGCACTGGCTATATCTACACCGACTTTCAGCCGCAAATCACCTATACCACGCCCAGCTTTGGCGGGATCACCGCCAGCATCGGCATTTTCGAGCCACTGTCGTCGCTGACCGGCCCGGCCGAAACCAACAAGCAGCCCGGTTTCCAGGGCAAGCTGGTCTATGACGGCAAGATGGGCGCGGTATCGACGCGGCTGTGGGCGTCCGGCATTACGCAGAAGCATAATGTCGATGCCGGCCCTGATTATACCGGCTGGGGATGGGATGTGGGCGCCAAGGTCGGCTTTGGCCCGGTGACGGTGGTCGGCACCTATTATGACGCATCGGGCCTTGGCACCACTGCGCTCAACCTGTTCGACACAGATGGGCTGGGCAACAAGCGCGACAGCCACGGCTTCTATCTTCAGGGCCTGGCGACCTTCGGCAAATTCTCGTTCGGCGGCAGCTATGGCGAAAGCCATCTGGATTACGCCAATGCAGCCGATGCGATCACCAACCCCGCGCTGGTCGACAAGAATAGCAGCTGGGTGGGGCAGGTCCGCTATGGCCTCAACAGCTGGGTGACGCTGCTCGGCGAATATGTGAGCACCAAGTCGCAGGCGCATAACGGCAATGAGGCGTCGTCGGACGCGATCGCGGCGGGCGCGATCCTCTTTTTCTGACCAAAGGACCAATGTCACGGGGGACGGGCCGCATCCTACAAGGGGTGCGGCCCTTTCCATTTGCAATCGCGACAAAAAACCAGAAGGGAGAGGCCGCCTGAGGGGAATGCCATGAAGACCTGCCTGCTGCCTGCGTTGCTATTGACCGTTCCGACTGCCGCTTGGGGGCAGACGCCCGGCGATGCGCCGGCGATCATCGTGACGGGACGCGGCCTGCCGCTGCCGCCGGGAACCCCGGCCTATGGATCGGTGGTGATCGGGCGCGAACGGCTGATGGACAGCGCGTCGGGGCGGATCGAAACGGTACTGGGCGATGTCGCGGGATTTCAGCAGTTTCGCCGATCGGACAGCCGGTCGGCGAACCCGTCCGCGCAGGGCGTGACGCTGCGCGCGCTGGGCGGCAACGCGTCAAGCCGGACCTTGATGCTGCTGGACGGGGTGCCGCTGGCCGATCCCTTCTTTGGTTATATTCCCTTCGGTGCGCTGGCGCCCGAACGACTGTCGGTCGTGCGCGTGACGCGCGGCGGGGGCAGTGGCGCGTTCGGATCGGGCGCGGTCGCCGGCACCATAGAACTGGCGAGCGCGACCCGTGACGAGTTGCCCGACATGGCGCTGAGCGCCCTATATGGCAGCCGAGACGCCAGCGAATTGTCCGCCACCATCACCCCGGATCTGGGCGGCGGTCATGTCTCCCTGTCGGGCCGATGGGACCGGGGCGATGGATTTTACACTACCCCGCGCGACCAGCGCGTCACGGCCAGCGCGCCCGCCGCCTATGATGGCTGGTCGACCAATCTCCGCGCGGTCGCTCCCATTTCCGCGACGTCGGAACTGCAGTTTCGCGCGACGCTGTTCGAAGATCATCGCACGCTGCGTTTCCAGGGCGCCGACAGCAAGAGCGAGGGCCAGGACGCCAGCATCCGCTATGTCGCGCGCGGCCCGTGGCAGGTCGATGCGCTGGCCTATATCCAGGCGCGCAATTTTTCCAATATCGTCATATCCTCCTCCAGCTTTCGCAAGACGCTGGACCAGCGCAACACGCCATCGACCGGGCTGGGCGGCAAGATCGAGTTGCGCCCGCCGGTCGGTCCCGACCATGTGCTGCGCGTGGGCGCCGACACCCGGCTGGCCACCGGCGACATGTATGAGGACGCCTATAACGCCAATGTCGCAAGCAACCCGCGCACCTTCCTGCGTCATGCGGGTGGCGAGCAATGGACGAGCGGCCTGTTCGTCGAGGATGACTGGACGCTGGGCAGACTGGTGCTGACCGGCGGCGCGCGGGTCGACCGGTGGACGATCCGCAACGGTTTCTACCGCCAGGTCAATGCGACGACGGGCGCGGCCACCGGCGAATCCTATGCCGATCGGTCGGGCTGGGAAACGACCGGCCGGATCGGCGCGCTGTTCAGGCCCGGCGACGCCGTGGCGCTGCGGGCGGCGGCCTATAGCGGCTTTCGTCTGCCGACGCTGAACGAACTCTACCGGCCCTTCGTGGTCTTTCCCATCACCACGCGCGCCAATGCCGCGCTGAACCCCGAAAAGCTGAAAGGCGTGGAGGCGGGCATTGACCTGACACCCGCGAAGGGCGTCACCCTGTCGGCCACGGCTTTCTACAACCGGCTGGACGGCGCGATCGCCAATGTCACCATCGCTCCCAACACACGCGAACGGCAGAATGTCGAGCGGATCGTCGCCAAGGGCGTGGAACTGACGGCGGCGGCGCAGATGGGCGATTTTTCCCTGTCGGCATCCTATGCCTATAGCCACAGCAGCGTGCATGCGCCGGGCGAGGCGTTTGACGGCTTCACGCCCGCGCAGAGTCCGCGCCATGCAGCCAGCGGCACAGTGGCCTGGGCGCCGCGCGGGGGGCCATCGCTGTCCACGACGCTGCGCTATGTCGCCAAGCAATATGAAGACGACCTTCAAAGCGATGTGCTGCCCGACGCGCTGACGCTGGACGCGGTTGCGCGCCTGCCGCTGGCCAAGGGCGTATCGCTGGTCGCACGGGGCGAAAATCTGTTCGACGAAACAGTCGTCACGCGCAATGCGGGCGGATCCATCGACCTCGGCACGCCGCGCACGCTCTGGATCGGCGTCAGCTGGCGTCATTGACCCAAAGTAGGATGGAGCGCCCCCTGCCCCTCCCCTAACCCTTGTTCCGACAAGACATTTGGGAGTGGGGATGATGCGGGCCTTGGGTGCGCTTTTGGCCGGGTCGGCCGCGATCTGGACCGCGCCAGGCAGCGCGGCGGAGAGAGAAGCCGACGGCGGCGTTGACAGAAGCGCGATCATCGTGACTGCCCCGGGGGGCGCAGTCGACGTGGACGATGCGCTGATCCTGACGCGCGACGATATCGGACTCGCGGGCACGCCCGACCTGCTTGGCGCGCTGACCCGGACCATCGCGGGCATTACCTTGCAGGACGCACAGAATAATCCCTGGCAACCCAATCTGGTCTATCGCGGCTTTTCCGCGTCGCCATTACAAGGGGTGGCGCAGGGACTGGCGGTCTATCTGGACGGAGCGCGGTTCAACCAGCCCTTTGGCGATACGGTGGCGTTCGACCTGCTGCCCGAAGCGGCGATCCGAAGCGTGAGCCTGCTGGATGCAAGCCCGGTCTATGGCCTCAACGCGCTGGGCGGCGCGATGCTGGTCGAAACGCGCACCGGCCTGTCCGATCCGGGGCTGGAGGCCAGCTATAGCGCGGGACGTTTCGATTATCGCGAGGCTAGCATTGCAGGTGGCATCGCGCGCGGCGACCTGAGCGCCTATGGCGCGTTCCAATATAGCCATGAGGATGGCTGGCGCGATTTTTCACCCTCAACCCTCTATAATGGCTATCTCGACCTGGGCTTCGACACGGCGTCGGGTGGCCTGCATGTCAAGCTGGTGGGCGCGGATACCGACCTGACCGGCAATGGGGTCGCCCCGGTCGAATTACTGGCGGCGGACCGGCGCGCGGTGTTCACTTGGCCCGATAACAGCCAGTCGACCTATGGCCGCATCAGCCTGCATCCCTGGGTCGCCCTGTCCGGCACCACGCGGATCGAAGGCACGCTCTATGCCCAGCGCCTGACGCTACGCACAATCAACGGCGACGCGGCCGATATCGAGGCATGCGAGGAGGAGGACGAGGCAGGGCTGTTGTGCCTGGAAAGCGTCGGGGATGATCCCGATGAGGAGGAAGAGGCGGTGCTGACCGACGCGGCCGGCGCCCCGATCGCCGACATGCTGGACGGGGACGGCTATGGCGTGCTCAATCGCGGCCGCACCCGCACGCGCGCCATGGGCGCCCTGTTCCAGATCATCGACGACCGGCCGATGCTAGGCGGGCGCAACCATTTCGCGCTGGGCCTGAGTTACGACACCAGCCGGACGCGATTCGACACGTCGGTCGAACTGGGCGCGTTGACCGATGCGCGCAGCGTCGATGGGCTGGGCACGATGATCGTACAGGGCGATGGCGCCATCGCGCCGGTCAGCCTGATCACGCACAGCGATTATTGGGGAGTCTTCGTGCAGGACAAGCTGCCGATCACGCCGCGCCTGTCGGCCGAAATCGGCCTGCGATATAATCATGCGCGGATCGTGTTGCAGGACCAGATCGGCACGGCACTCAACGGTCGGCACCGGTTCCAGCGGGTCAATCCGGGCGTGGAACTGGATTACAGGATGAGCGATGCGCTGTCGCTGCGGGCAGGCTATGCGGAAACGAACCGGGCGCCGACCCCGGCGGAGTTGTCCTGCGCCGACGAAAATGCGCCGTGCAGCCTGACCAACTTCTTCATCGCCGATCCGCCGCTCAAGCAGGTGGTGGCCAAAAGCTGGGAAGCGGGCGCGAGCGGATCGGGACAGGCTGGCGGCGTCAAGGTCGATTGGCTATTGTCGGCCTATCGCACGCGCAACCGCAACGACATTCAATATATCGCCTCGGCCATCAGAGGGCGGGCCTATTTCCAGAATATCGGCGCGACCCGGCGGCAGGGGATCGAAGCCAGCGTCAAGGCAAGCCGGGGCGGCCTGACCGGCGCGATCAGCTACGCCTTCACCGATGCGACCTATCGCGCGCCGCTGACGCTTGCGAGCCCGGCCAACCCGCAAGCGGATGATGACGGAAGAATCGCGGTGGCGCGCGGCGACAGGCTGCCGGGCATTCCCCGCCATAGCGCGACGCTGAGCCTCGACTATGCGACAGCGCGATGGTCGGTGGGGGGCGATGTGCTGGCGCGTAGCGGCCAGTATCTGGTCGGCGACGAAGGCAATGATACGCGCCAGGCGCCCGGCTATGCCATCGTCAATCTGCGCGGCAGCGTGACGATTGTGCCGGGCGTCAGCCTGTTCGGCGAAGTGCGCAACGCCTTCAATCGACGCTATGCGACATTCGGGACGTTCAGCGAGGTAGATGAGATCAACCTGGAGGAAGCGCCCGGCGCGTCGGACCCGCGCGCTTATGGCCCGGGCGCCCCGCGCCGCTGGTATCTGGGCATGAAGGCGAGCTTCTAGGATTTAGTCCGGCCGGTCGACGCGCGGAAGCAGGCGCGCCTCCAGTCCGGGGTAGAGATGCGAGACGCTGCGTTGCAGTTCGTAGCGCGCGGCGGCGAGGCCGGCGAAGCGATCAGGGATCGGCAGCATCCCCGCTTCCACCATGTCGAGACCGGCGGCGACGGCATCGGTCAATGTCGCGTCGAGCCAGTCGAGCCAGTCGCGAGTCTGGACGATCGCGGCCGTTCCGCCAGGATCCAAAGGCCCATGGCCCGGCAGCAAGGCACCATGATCCAGCGCCGCGAGCCGATCAAGGCTGGCGCGCCAGGCCGGCAAGTCCGCCGTCGGCGTGCTGGGCGCGCGATTATAAAACACAAGATCGCCCGCGATCAGCAGCCCGGTCTGTTCATCGAGTAGCGCCAGGTCCGCGCTGCTGTGACCTGACAACGCTAGGAGGCGAAACGTCCTGCCGCCGAAATCCTCCTGCCCGGCCGTCAGCGCAACGCGCGGCGGCAACAGGTCGGTGCCGCGCATCCAGTCGCCGAGGATACGGTACATGGCATCGGAAAAACCCTGCCCCTGCGCTTCCATGGCGGCGATGGTGCCTGGCAGTGCGGCGGCGCGGGTGGCGTCGAAAGCGCCAAGCCCAAAGCCATGATCGGGATGGAGATGCGTCACATAGATGCGGATCACCGGCTTTCCGGTCAGCTCTTCGGCCACGCGCTTGAGCGCCAGGCCATAGCGCAACGACGGACCGCAATCGATCAACACCGTGCCCGCAGGCGTATCGACAATGGCGATATTAGCGATGGCGCCGCCATTGTCAGGCTGAATGGGGGCATCGGCCCCCCGCACCATCCAGATGCCCTGCGCGATTTGTTCGGGTTCGATCGCATAGCTTTCGGCTGCTCTGGCGACAACGGGCAGGAAGGCGAAGCCGGTCAGGACGCTGCGACGCGAGAGCATCAGGGACGCGCCGGTATTGGCGATTGCCGGGCCACGTCGATGCGCGCGACATAGTCCCGGCCATTGGTGTCGCGAGCCTCGATCAGAAGCCGCCCCCCTGCCGGCGCATCGGGCATGAGGGTCAGCGCCGGGTCTTCGGCCACGCTGGCCCACAGGTCCATATCTCCCAGCAGCTGGCCATCGCCATCCTTCACCGTCAGATGATCGAGATGATAGGTCGCGATATTGGCGACCAGCCCGGTATCCATGGGGTGGCGAAAGCCGAGCCGCAGGCGCGCGCCATCGCGCTGCGGCCAGGCGCGCCCGCGAATTTCGCCCAGATGATCAGCCCAGTCGCCCTTCACCCGGCTGATCGGTGGAGTGGAACAGCCCCCGCCCGCGGCATCGATCCAGCCACCCGACACCAGCCACTGGCCGTCCGCCAGCTGCACCGCCCCGCGCACCGGCGTTCGCTGGTCGAGCTTGATGCGGGTAGCGACATAATGCGCGGCATGGGTCGGCCGATAGTCGATCGCGATCGGAATGGGATTGAGATCGGCAAAGAGCAGCATCCGCCGGACTCCGGGAATTCCGCGCGCGTCGATGGCGACGGGAAAGGCGCGCTGATCCTCTGCTATGGCCGGAAATTCGACCTTCACCCGTGCGTCGAACCGGACGGGATCGTCGCCGAACAAGGTGAGGGCATGAGCGCGCCACATGGGCGATCCCAACGGATCGGCGGGATAATCCTGCGCCGCCTGCCCCGGCGCGGCGATCAGCGCCAGCAGCAGCGCCATCCTGGCCTTCATGTCCCTTCTCCCTAAGTGCAGGAGGTAAGGCAGGCCGCCTTGCGATACCATTGCACCTTGGGTCGATGACGCGGAAGGATTTGGCGATGGGGATCGCGTGGATGATGCTGTCGATCGCTGCGCCTGCGGGGGCGGACGCATCTGCATTCGACAGCGCGGGATATCGGATCGCCCATTATCGCGCGCCGACGCGGCGCGCGCCCAACGGCGTTACCCGGATCGCACCCCAGGCCGCAGCGATGTTGCGGCCAGGTGTCGATGCCCTGTTCATCGACGTGACGCCGGTCGATCCCGGTGCGGGGGGCAAGCCGGAGCGAATGACGATTCCCGGCGCGCACTGGTTCCCCGAAAGCGGCAGGGGTGGCATTGATCCGGCCGTCGAACGATGGCTGATCGGCGGCGTGACGCGGCTGACCGCAGGGCGCGCCGATATGCCGGTCATCGTCTTTTGCCTGGCCGATTGCTGGATGAGCTGGAATGCGGCGCGACGGCTGCAGCGCGCGGGCTATCGGCCTATCTGGTGGCTGGCGGAAGGGAGCGATGGCTGGCGGGACCTGGGCTTGCGGCTGGAGCCTGTCAGTCCCGAACGCAACCGGCCCGAATGACCGACGACCCACGCAGTCCGAACAGGGACCTTGGACCAATGGCCCATTGCGCCGGGTCAGGGAAAACCCCCATTTTCTTTGGCAATCCGGCGGCCTACGCCGAACCGTCCAATGGAGAGAGCCTTGATCCGTCCCGTCATTCTTCGCCTGTCGGTCGCCACGCTGCTGCTGTCGCCCCTGCCCGCGGCCGCCAAGGAGATCATCGTCCATATGAAGAACCAGGGCGCGGAGGGCGCAATGGTGTTCGAACCGTCCTTCGTCAAAGCCGCGCCAGGCGACAAGATCCGGTTTTTGCCGACCAATCCCAGCCATAATGCCGAAACCATGGCCAATATGCTGCCAACGGGCGCGACGCCGATGAAGGGGGCGATGAACAAGGAAGTGACGATGACCGTGACCAAGCCCGGTCTTTATGGCATCAAATGCATGCCGCATTATTCGATGGGCATGGTCGCCCTGGTCCAGGTGGGCAAGGTGACGCCAGCCGATATCGCCGCAGCGAAAGCAGTGAAGCTGCCCCCCTTCGCCGCCAAGCGGATGACGGCCGCGCTGGCCAAGGTCAAATAACCGACTGGTCCCCGCTGCCGTCAAGAAAGGCGTCAGAACCAGACGCGCAGCCCCAGGACGAGGCTGGCGGTCGACGCCCCCCTGCCCCGTCAGACCTGCCGCAGGGCGCGGGCGGGGCGGACCGACAGGAGCGGCAGCGCGCCGGCAAGGCCGATGCCGAGTGTCAGCAACGCTCCGCCCGCCAGGGTGCCCAGCATGACCACCCAGTCGGGCGACCAGGTAAAATCGAAGACCTGAACGATGACGAACCAGGCCGCCGCGCTGCCAAGCGCCAGCGCCACGACCGCCAGCAGAACCGAGAGCAGGCCATATTCCAGCGCCTGACCGCCCAGCAGTTGCAGCCGGGTCGCCCCCAGCGTCTTGAGGATGACGCTGTCGTAGCTGCGCGACTGGCGGGCGGCGGCGATGGCGCCCACCAGCACCGCAATGCCGGCCAGAATGGCGACCGAGGCCGCAACCAGAATGGCGCGCGACATTTGTGTCAGGATGGCGCCGACCTGATCGATGACATCGCCCACCGCAATGACCGACACGCCGGGGAAGGCCGCCAGCAGGGCGTGGGTCATGGCAGTGTCGTGGCGCGGGTCCATGGTGATGGTGGCAGCAACGCTGTGGGGCGCGGATTGCAATGTGACCGGCGAGAAGACGAGCACATAATTGAAACCCATCGTATCCCAGTTGACCTTGCGCAGCGAGGCGATGCGCGCCGTAATCTCTCGCCCGAGGATCGAGACGGTCAGCCTGTCACCCACGCCGATGCCCAGCGTGCGGGCCGCTTCCGCGTCGAGCGAGACGAGGGGCGGACCGCGATAGTCGGTCGGCCACCAGGTGCCTGCGACCAGATCGCTGCCTTCGGGCAAGGCCGCGCTGTAGGTGACGCCGCGTTCACCGCGCAGGAACCAGGCACCTTCGGGCAATTGCGCAAGATCGGCAACGCGCGTGTCGCCATAGCCGGTAATGGTGCCGCGCAGGACGGGCACGATGTTGAGTTGCGCTTCGGGAGCCTGCGCCCGGGCAATAGTGCGGAAGCGCTGCTGCTGCGACGCGGGGATGTCGAGCACGATCTGCGCCGGCGCTTTCTTGGGCACGACTTGCCGGATTTCCGCATCCAGGCTGGTTTCGATCCCGGCGAGCGTTACGAACAGGGTAAGAGCAAGGCCAAGCGCAACGATGAGCGCGGCCGTCTGCGCGCCGGGCCGATGGAGATTGGCGAGCGCCAGCCGCAGCCAGGGACGGCGGGGTCGGGGCAGGCGCCGGGCGATCCGGCGCACGGCGATACCGATGCCAAGCAGCAGGAGCAGAACCGCGCCGACGGCGCCCAGAACCGCCGCGGAGAATAGCGGATCGCCCGCCGTCCCAAGCGCCAGCGCGACGAGCAGCAGGCCGGCCAGCGTCATGGCGGCAAGGCTGCGTCGGTCAAAACCGGAGCGACGTTCGATCGCACCCCGGAACAAGGCGGCGGCGGGCTGGGTCCGTGCCCGGGCCAGCGGCGGGAACGTGAAGAGAAAAGCGATGAGCAATCCATAGAGCGCGCTTGTCGCCAGCGGCAGCGGGAACAGGCGGAAACCCGGGCTGACCGGCAGCACGTCGCCCGCGAGCGCGACCACGAGCGGGGGCAGCACCGCGCCGACGACGAGCCCTGCGGCAATGCCCAGCAGCGCAACGGCGCCCACCTGCAAGCGGTAGATGCGCGCGATGTCCGCCGCGCTTGCGCCCAGCACCTTGAGCGTCGCAATGCCATTGCGCTTGCCCGCGAGATAGGAAGCGACCCCGTTGCTGACGCCGATCCCGGCGATGACCAGGGCGGCAAGGCCGATCAGCGACAGGAACTGCCCCATCCGGTCGATGAAGCGATTGGCACCGGGCGCGGCACGATCGCGATCCTTGAACGTCCAGCCTTCGCCCGCGCGCGCCTTTTCCCAATCCTTGCGCACGGTTGCCGCGTCATAGCGCGGGTCGAGGCGAATGCGATATTTGGTGGAATAGAGACTGCCGGGCTGGATCAAGCCGGTCCGACGCAGCCCCGACAGGGACGTGATCGCCACCGGCCCCAGGGTGAAGCCCTCCCCCAGCCGGTCGGGCTCATCCACGATGATGTCGCGGACGGTGAAGAGCGCGTCGCCGTAGCGCAGCTTTGCGCCGCGACCGATGCCCAGCCGTTGGGACAAAGCGTCGCCGATCAGGATATCGCCGGCATCAAGCGGACGATAGATGCCGTGCCGCAACGCCAGCGCGCCATAAAGCGGATAGGCAGCGTCCACCCCCTTGAGCTCGGTCAGGATGGCGGGCGGCGCGTTCCCCCTCCCCTGCCCCACCCGCTGGGCCATGGCGCGCATGCGGATAGTTTGGCTGAGCGCGCCAAGTTGACGAAAAGCCTGTTTGTCGCCCAGGCTGGCTTCGCGCTGGGTCATGCCGATTTCGATATCGCCGCCCAGGATCAGCCGTCCCCGATCGCGCAGTTCCTGCGTGATCGCGCTGGTCAGGCTGCCGATCGCGGCCAGCGTCGCAACGCCCAGAAACAGGCAGAGGAACAGGAGGCGCAGGCCGCGAAAGCCCAGATGCAGGTCGCGACGGGCAATGCGCCACGCTGCGCGCCAGCCAAGCCGGCTCACGCCATGTGATCCGACAGGATGCGTCCGTCACGCATTTCGATGATGCGCTCGCAGCGCTGCGCCAGCGCGGCGTCATGCGTGATGATGAGCAGCGTCGCCCCCGCCGCCGCCTGCCGTTCAAACAGCAGGTCCATGATCGCCGCGCCAGTCGCGGCGTCCAGATTGCCGGTGGGCTCGTCGGCAAAGAGCAAGGTGGGGCGCGGCGCCACCGCGCGCGCGATGGCGACGCGCTGTTGCTCGCCACCCGACAATTGCGCGGGATAATGATCCAGCCGGTGGCCAAGGCCGACCGCGCGCAATTCGTCAGCAGCAATGGCAAAGGCGTCCGCCTGCCCCGCCAGTTCGAGCGGCACCGCGACATTTTCCAGCGCGGTCATGGTGGGAAGCAGATGAAAGGATTGGAGGATGATGCCGATCCGACCGCGCCGGGCGCGTGCCAGATCATCCTCCCCCAAGGCGCCGAAATCGACCCCGCCAATTTCCACCCTTCCCCCGCTTGCCCGCTCCAGCCCTGTCAGCACCGCCATCAGCGAGCTTTTGCCCGATCCCGACGCGCCCAATATGGCGACGCTCTGCCCGCGCTGCACATGCAGGTCGATCCCCTTGAGGATCGTTACCGGGGCCTCGCGGGTTCCAAGCTGAAGCGTGACATCCTGGGCACGGATGGCGATAGTTGCAGGATCAAGTGGCAAATGCATGAAGGGAATGGGTCCTTGGCGGGCAGGTTGACGCAATATGGGGCATTGACGCTGATTGTCCATCTGACGGCGGGTTGTTCTCCTGACGCGCCGCCCCCTCCCCCGGCGAGAGAACAGGCGCAGAGGGTGGAGCCGCCGGCCCGGGCGACGCCATCTGCCGACCGCAAACTGGTCGTGGCGTTTGGCGACAGTCTCTATGCCGGCTATAATCTGGACCAGGGACAAGGGCTGGCGCCGGTGTTGGAGCGCGCGCTGGCCGACCGAGGCCTCAAGGCGCAGGTGGTGAATGCCGGCGTATCGGGCGACACGACGACGGCGGGGCGCGCCCGGCTGGCCTTCACGCTCGACGGACTGCCGCGCACGCCGGACCTGATGCTGGTCGGACTTGGCGGCAACGACATGCTGCGCGGGCTGTCGCCGCAGGAAACGCGCGACAATCTGGACGCGATCCTGCGCGAAGCCAAGGCGCGCGGTATCCCGGTTATGCTGACCGGCATGCTCGCGTCGCCCAATATGGGGGCCGATTATGCCGCCGCGTTCAACCCCATCTTTCCGGATCTGGCGCACAAATATGACGCCGCGCTTTACCCGTTCATGCTGGATGGGGTGCTGGGCGACCGGACGCTGCTTCTGCCTGACGGCATCCATCCCAATGCGCGAGGCGTGACAGTGATCGCCCGCCGGCTGGCGCCGATTGTTGCGCAAAATCTTAAAGGCTGACGCCGGCGACGCCGTCGCCGCTTGGGGGTGATTTTGGGAGGGCCGACCCGGTGCAAGCGCGCGCGATCGGCGCCTAGAGTTGACTTTCCCAAGCGGCCTTTATCATTGAATATACTATTCTTTCTTGTTGATAATAAACAGATTATCATACCCTGCCATATATAGGACAGGAGGCGGCCCTTGGAGGAAGATCGGCAGCTCGCTTATGCGCATGCGCAGGAGGCTCTAGGCCGTCTGGACGAGCGCATGCGGCTCAGCCCGGTTCGCGCGGCCTTCCGTGTGCGCGCCCACGTCGCCGAACGTCAGGCATTGGCCGCGATCGATGCCGTTCCGTTGCATGACCATGATATCGAGATTGACGGCCGGGGCACGGTAAGAACATCGACCTTCGACCTCAGCCTGGGGCGACGGTCCATCGGAACGCCCATTAGTCTGGACGCGCTGGCAGGCGACGCCATGGCGGTGCTGGACTGGCTTGGCATGAAACCAGACCCGATGGGCGATGGCGGGGTGGTCAACGGGCCAATACTGGATGACATGATCGCGCGCGTGGAGACTTGGCAGCGGGCGATAGAGCGGTGGCGCGCCTCCCCTCCCCTGATCGCCAGCGCGCATGTCGCTGCGTCCTGGCGATCGCACGCGCCTCTTGGTCGGAGCGATCTGGCCGCCAGCCTCCTGATTGGGGATCGATGGGGACCGGGGCGCTGGAATGGGTCGCATGGCGGCCTGATTGCCCTGGGTCTACACACGCAACAGAGCGGATGGCGGATGGCGCGAGACGCTGCGCTGGAGCGCGTATGGCTGGACGCCATTCGGGATGCTGCGCAGATGCTGCTGGACCTGGAGCTTCGCCTGCGCGGTTTTGCCGCACGCGCACGCCATTTTTTGGACTCGCGGCGGCGCGCTGGGCGGCTGGGTGACGTGCTGCATCTCGCAATGTTGCGGCCCTATGTAACGAGCGCAATGGTGGCGCGGCATTTGCAGCTGACCAGCGCCGGTGCGATCAAGTTGTTGACCATCGCGGCAGAGGCGGGGCTGCTGATCGAACGCACCGGGCAGGCAAGCTATCGCCATTATGCGATACCGGTTGCCGCACCGCCCGGTGTTCCGCGCGACGGCCGCAATCCGCTGGACCGGTCAGAACCGAGCATCTGGCAAGATGACTCGGTGCCATGGGATTGGCCGGGATGACAATTGCTGCCTGTGCAATTGCGACCATAAAAAATCAAAATATCGAACCATGCCCGTCGCGTCAGCGGCGGGAGATTCCAGGATTCTAGAGATTCTAAGATTCGCCATATGTAAGTTATTCTTTTCGCAGCGGGATTCAGCACTGACCTGACCCGGTGGGGGTGATTCCCTGTCCTTGTGGGGGCGCAAGCCTGACCCGATGGGGGGCTTATCCTGCCTTCTTGGGGACTGTCCTGACCGCTTGGGGGAACGAGTATGAGCACCCCATAGGGCGTAAATTCGAGCGTTGATGCGCCCAGGGGCTCGCAAGTCCGCGACTCGGGGCGAAACAAAGATTTCCTATTGAGCAGCGCGAATTTCTATCCTGACCTGATGGGGGCATCCATACCGGTCTATCCTGTCCTGACTTGACCTTCGGCGTCAGGACAGGCATTTCTGGCGCGATCGACGGGGTGGCGCCATGGACGAATCTGCAGGCATCGAGCAACAGCAAAGCGAAGAGGCGGCCGCGACGCCGCGGTCGATGCGGGTCGCGGCCGCGCTGTCGCGCAAGGGCGGCGATGAATTCGTCAAACCCGGTCGGCTGGTCGAGGTGCGGTTCGTCAAGGGTCAGTCACTTAGCTTGACCGCTTCGCGCCTGCTCGCCCTCATGATCCTGACGGCCGGGGGCGATGCCTGGCGTGATATTCCACATCGTATGCGCAAGGCGGATATCCGGCGCGGCCACAAGGGCAATGAGCGGATCGTCGATATGCTGGAAGAATTGCACCGGACGCTGTTTGCCGAAGACGACAAAAGCTGGCGGGGAAAGCGTGCTACCAAGCGGTTCAATTTGATCCAGGCATCGTGGGAAGAGGTCGAGGACGGGGACAAGGAAACCGGGTGGATTGAATGGCAGTTCACGCCCGATGCGCGGCGGCTGATCCAGGAATCAGAGACCTATGCCGTCATGAACCGGCAGGCGGTGTTGGGTTTCCGCTCGGCTTACGCCCTCAAACTGTACGAGGAGGGCGCGCTGCGCCTGCACCGCCGGCAGCCTGTATGGAAGGTCGATATCGTCGGGCTCAGGGCAGCTTTGGGTATTGATCCGGACAAATATGGCGATTTTGCACAGTTGCGTCGCAAGGTGCTCAAGATCGCAAAGACGGAGATCGACCAGCTGGCCCATTTCACGGTGGAATGGGAGGAAATCCGCCGCGGCCGCGCGGTGGTGGAGATCATATTCCGCTTTGCGCCCAAGGGCGCGCCATCGCAGATCGCGACCGTCGATGAATTGGCGCGCCACTCCGCCGGTAGGAAGGCCAGGCGAGAGCATGCGGTGGAAACTGTGATCGCAATTGGGCGGGAGGAAGATCTGGCAGACCCGGCAGAGGTCACGCATTTGCTGTCTGCCGCGACAACGTCACTGACCGTGAGCGAAGAGCGGGCGCGCGACAAGGCGGCGGCGCCCTGGGCGCGGTTTCCGCGTGGCAGGCTGCATTTCGGGACGACAGAGCAGGCGGCACGGGCCATAGGCTTGCGTCATGGCGGGGGGTGGGACGTCGACCTGATTGCCGATGCCTATCGAGAGGCCATGGGCGACCGGCTCGACAGCCTATCAGGCGCGAAGCTTGAAAAGTCGTGGAAGGGATTTTGCGAGGCATTCTTCGCGCGGCGGGGGCGTCCATCGTAATAATTGCAGCCCTGCAATTTTTCCTGAAGGGCGAATGCGGCGACCTGAGATGTCGCCTATCATATTTACGTCGAACTACGTTGGGGTAGCCTTTGGACCATCAACATAGCTGGCGTCCTTTGATGCAGAGCATGAGCGCCAAGGGCGCTACATGCATGCGGACAAATCGCGACGGCGCCCCTTTGCCGCTCGCCTAAGTCGTGCGTGCGCCCGCATCTCCGGTGGGGGTGTGCGCGATCGTTTTCGTGAACCGGCTTTTGCCACCGCTGAGGATCCGCTGGCGCACCCGCCTATTGGAACGGGAGCCAAGGGCGTCGCTGGTTGTTCGGGCGGCTTGATACACGGGGAGGTTCGCGATGTCTGAACCATTGCTCTGCTCATGCTCCTTCTGCTGATGCGCAGCGCCCTCCCCTTCGGCGCCACCCAAGAATCGCGAATGCACAAAATCCAGGTGGAAAGAATCAAACCGGTTAATCTGATGACTGGAACATTTACCGACTCCCTCGGCATCATGCGCCCACCCTTCAAGGGGTCACGGTGCCGATTGCGCAGGCTAATCAAGAATTGCAGCCCTGCAATTTTGTATCGCCGCCCCCAAAAGGTCAGGATCCATCATGCTCTGTCATGTCGACCGCCCCCATCAGGTCAGGATAGGTAGCACAATTTACGATGCGCTGAAGCTACAACGCGGATTTGTGAATTTAACGCGCATATTGACGGGAAAGTGAAAATCGAAGATGTAGTACGCCAGTTTCACAAGGAGCAGCTATGGCTTCCGCATTTGAACAAGTGCGGCTGGGGGAAGCACTGGACGTTGCCACTCTAGCCTCTCGGTCCTCTTCTGTCCTCGAAAAGCTGCGCAATTCTGCACGCAACGCGCGAGCCGACGAACGGCGCGAGCCAACTTTCCAGATCGGAAAGGCCGCCGACCTGGTGGGGCGAACGACAGCAGCGATTCGGGAGGCGGAAAGCGATGGCCGCCTTGTCCCCCCTCCCCGTGCGGACAATGGGCGGCGTATGGGTTACACGCTCGCGCAACTCAACGATATGCGCGGCACCTTTGGCACGCGGCCGTGGCGGGAACCCGAAGACCCATGCTCGATCATCGCGGTCCAGAATTTTAAGGGCGGTGTCGGCAAATCAACCGTGTCGGTGCACCTTGCCCAATATCTGGCCATTCGCGGCTATCGAGTGCTCCTCATCGATTGTGACAGCCAGGCGTCGGCCACGACTCTGTTTGGCTATGTGCCCGATCTCGATCTGGATGAGGACGAAACCCTGTACCCCTATCTGCGCGAGGGGGAGCGGGCGTCGCTCGACTATGCGATCAAGAAGACGCATTTTGACGGGCTGGACCTGATCCCCGCCAATTTGCGACTGTTCCAGTCGGAATATGAACTGGCCGCCCGCATGGCGCGGGGGCAGGGGACTTTGCTGGACCGCATGGCGCATGGCATCGCGTCGGTCCAGGATCTTTATGATGTGATCATCCTGGACCCGCCGCCAGCGCTCGGCGCGATTTCCCTGTCGGTGTTGCGCGCAGCCAATGCCCTGGTGGTCCCGGTGCCGCCCACGGTGATGGACTTTTCCTCGACGACCGCCTTTCTGGCGATGCTGGACGAGACGATCCAGGAACTCGCATCCTACGACCTTGCGCCGCAACTCGCTTTCCTGCGGTTCGTGGCGTCGAAGGTGGACGAGGGCAAATCCATGCAGAAGGGGCTGCTGGATCTGATGCGACAAGTCTATGGCAATGCCATGGTGCGCACGCCGCTCAAGGATTCAGCGGAAATCGACAATGCGACCGCGCGATTGATGACGGTCTACGAACTGGAAGGTCCGATGACCAGCAAGGCGGTTCGCGACCGGTGTCTGACCTATCTCGACGGAGTGAATGCGGAGATCGAGCTGGAGATCCGCAAAACATGGCCCAGCCATCTGGGACGCCTGCGCAAGGCGGGCCACGCATGAGCAGGAGAAATTGCAGCCCTGCAATTTGGCATGGAGGAGAGCGAGCATGAACTCCCGGAACAAGAGTTTCATGGCCGACCTGGTGTCGGCAGTGGAGCCTGCGGCCGAGGGACAGGGGCGGCCTTCGCGCCTGGGCGTTGGCGTGCTGGGGGGACGCAACAACCGGTTGGCGGAACTGGCGTCCGGGTCGGTGGTCAATAACCCGCAGGAGCTTGTCGATCCTGCCCGGTGCCGCATCTGGGATCGGCACAACCGGGATTATGCGGCGCTGAATGAAGAGCGCTGCAACGACCTTATCGAAAGCATAGTGGCGCAGGGCAAGCAGGAGGTGCCTGCGATTGTCCGGCGCGTGCAGGACCCCGATTATGATTATGAGGTGATCTGCGGCGCCCGCCGGCATTGGGCGGTGTCCTGGCTGCGCCAGCATAATCATCCTGAAATACGCTATCTCGTTGAAATCAGGGACTTAACGGATGAGCAAGCGTTCCGCATCTCGGACCTGGAAAATCGCGCGCGGGCGGACCTAAGCGACCTGGAGCGCGCGCGTGACTATTTAAAGGCGCTCGACCTTTATTATGCCGGCAGTCAGAAGCAGATGGCCAAGCGGCTCAACCAGTCAGAGGCCTGGCTGAGCCGGTATCTTGACCTTGCCCGACTGCCGCAGGATTTGGTGGAGGCGTTTCCCGACCCCTTCGACCTTAAAATCTCCCATATCGGCAGTCTAAAGCCGATCCTGAAGGCCGATGACATGCGCGCCACGGTGCTGGGCGAGGCACGCCGAATTCGCGAAGCACGATTGGCAGGGGAGGGGGGCATTCCTGCCAATGCGCCGGAGATGATCCGCGCTTTGGTCGCAGCGGCCGGCATGACCGCCAATATGCGGGAAAAGGCTCGTCCGCCCAAGGCCCCCAAGAGGACAGGATCGGATGCCGTCATCGTCCACAGCGCCGCAGGCGCGCCTCTGTTGCGGGTCGATGCGAAGGACCGGCGTGGCGTGACGTTGACCCTGTTTCACAAGGGTGGCGGGTCGCGTGCTGAGGCCGAAGGGGCTTTACGCGACCTTCTCGACAATCATTGGCCAGCCGGATAACAGGCAGGGTGCGCGATCCGCGTTCGAAAAAAGGGCTGTGGCTTGCCATATAGGCACTGCAGATATTTGCCTGAATGCCCTTGCGCCGGTGCGGCCTGCTTGCAATATGGCCGCGCGGCGTGGGGGCGCTGTTACAAGAGTGTGGAAACATAATGCCCTCCCTGTTCGGGATGACGCCGGCGCGATCTTCGACGCTGCTTCCCTTTGCCTTGCTGATCCTGATGATCCCGCCCTTTCTGGCGGACATGGCATTGCCACTCGGCATGTCGGTATGGGTGCTATACCTACTGCCGCTCACCTTGTCCTACATGACGTCACGGGCGATCATTCCGCCACTGCTGGCGGTGATCGCGACTCTCTTGATGGCGATCGGCTATCAGATCGCGCCGGCGGGCGTCGATCCGACTGTTGCGCAGGTCAATCGCTCGCTCGGGGGCCTAACGGCCTGGTTGTTGGGCGGCCTTGGCTATGCGTTCATTCGCACGAAACTGGCCGTGCGGAGGGAGGAATGGGTTCAGCGATCGCAGATCGGCCTTGGCCGGGCCATGGCGGGCGAACGCAATCTTCAGACGCTGGGCGAAGACCTGCTCCGCAATCTCGTGACACGTCTGGATGCGCAGGCGGCCCTGCTATTCGTCGATGACGGCGCGGCCTATCGCAGGGTCGCCAGCATCGGGGTGCCCCAGGGCGCGGACATTATCAGCTCGACCGGTCCAGACGATGGTCTGATCGGCGTCGCCATCACCGAACGGCGCATTGTCCGCGTCGGTCCGGTGCCGCCATCCTATCTGGCCTATGGCGCCGGCATGGGGCAGGCCGCGCCCACCACCATGCTGGTCGCGCCCGCCTGCGCTGACGATGATGTCGTTGCCGTGCTGGAAATCGGTTTTGCGCAGGAGCCAGACGCCCAGGCGCTGATATTGCTGGAGCGGGCAGGGGAAGCGATCGGCAAGGCGATCCGCGCCGCGCGCTATCGCGAGCGCTTGCAGGAATTGCTGGAGGAGACGCAGCAGCAATCGGAGGAATTGCAGGCGCAAAGCGAGGAGTTGCGCAGCGCGAACGAGGAACTGGAAGAGCAAAGCCGGGTGCTGCTCGATTCTCAGGCGCGCCTGGAAACGCAGCAGGCGGAATTGGAACAGACCAATGTCGAGCTGGAGGAGCAAACGCAGCAGCTGGTTCAGCAGCGCAATGATCTGACCCGGGCGCAGGCGTCGTTGGAGGAGCAGGCGCGCGAACTGGAGCAGGCGAGCCGCTACAAATCCGAATTTCTCGCCAATATGAGCCATGAGCTGCGCACCCCGCTCAATTCGCTACTGATCATGGCGCGATTGCTAGCCGACAATCGAGCAGGAAACCTGACCGCCGAGCAGGTTCGCCATGCCGAAACCATCGAGACGTCGGGCAACGACCTGCTGCTGCTGATCAACGACATATTGGATATTTCGAAGATCGAAGCGGGTCATGTCGACCTTCAGACGCGGCCCATGCGCATCGCGCCGATGGTCGAGAAGCTGCATGCTCTGTTGGAACCGGGCGCGCGGCAAAAGGGGATTGCGCTGCGTATCCCAGCGGCCAGCGCCATGCCGGTCGAGATTGAGAGCGACCCCCATCGGGTGGAGCAGATCCTCAAGAATTTCCTGTCGAACGCGATCAAGTTCACCGACAAGGGCGAAGTCACGCTGACGGTGGAGGAGGCTGGGGACGACGCCATTGCCTTTACCGTCCATGACACGGGCATCGGCATTCCGGTCGAGCAGCAGCAGACTGTCTTTGAACCCTTCCGGCAGGCCGATGGATCGGTCAGCCGCAAATATGGCGGCACCGGGCTGGGCCTGTCCATATCGCGCGAACTGGCGAAATTGTTGGGCGGCGAGATCAGTCTGGTGAGCGCGCCGGGGGAGGGGAGTAGCTTTACGCTCACGCTGCCACGCCATTTCACCGAGACGCCCGTCACCCGTCCGCATTATCGGCCCGCGCCGCGCGAGGCGGCCCCGCTGCTGGCGACCCGCACCGACCTGCCAGCGCCACCGCCGCGCGTCCGGTCTGTCGAGGATGATCGGGACGCCCTGACCGGCGACAGCCGCGTCATCCTGTTTGTCGAGGATGATCCGGCCTTCGCCCGCATATTGTGCGACCTGGCGCGCGAACTGGATTTCCAGTGCCTGTTGGCCGAAAGCGCGGACGAGGGCGTGACGCTGGCGCGCCAGTTCGTGCCGCAGGCGATCATCCTGGACATGGGGTTGCCCGACCATAGCGGGCTGTCCGTGCTCGACCGGCTGAAGCGCGACGTCAATACGCGGCATATTCCAGTGCATTGCGTATCTGTGGCCGACCATGCGCATGCGGCGCTGTCGAGCGGCGCGGTGGGCTATATGTTCAAACCGGTCAAACGGCAGCAGCTTACCGAGGTGCTGGAAGGGTTGCAGCATCATTTTTCCGCGCGCATGCGCCGCGTTCTGCTGGTGGAGGATGACGCCACCCAGCGCGAAAGCCTGCGCCTGCTGCTGGCGACGCGCGATGTCGATACGGTCGAGGCGGCCGACGCAAGCGAATGTCTGGAGCGGCTGTCTACCCAGACGTTCGACTGCATGGTCATGGATCTCAATCTGCCGGACGCATCGGGCTTTGAGCTACTGGAAAAGCTGAGCCGCGATGACAGCCTCTCCTTCCCGCCGGTGATCGTCTATACCGGCCGCGATCTGTCGGCCGAGGAGGAGTTGCGCCTGCGCCGCTATTCCAAGTCGATCATCATCAAGGGGGCAAAGTCGCCCGAGCGGCTGCTCGATGAAGTGACGCTGTTCCTGCACCAGGTGGTCGCCGATCTGCCCGCGCGGCAGCAGGCGATGCTGGCGACCGCGCTCAATCGCGACGCGCTGTTGGAAGGGCGCCAGATATTGGTCGCGGAGGATGATGTGCGCAATATCTACGCACTCACCAGCCTGTTCGAGCCGCATGGCGCCACCGTTCATATCGCGCGAAACGGCGTGGAAGCGCTTAAATTCCTGGAGGGCGAGCGCGGACGGGATATCGACCTGGTGTTGATGGACGTGATGATGCCCGAGATGGACGGGCTGACGGCCACGCGCGAGATCAGGGCCAATCCGAACTGGCGCGACTTGCCGATCATCAGCCTGACCGCAAAGGCGACCGCGCAGGATCAGGCGCAATGCATCGCCGCGGGGGCCAATGATTATCTGGCAAAGCCCCTGGACGTGGACAAGCTGCTATCGCTGGTGCGGGTGTGGATGCCGCGATGACGATCGACGCGGTCGTGGCGAACGACACCATCGAAGAGCTGCAATTGCTTGAGCTTGACTGCCTGCTCGACCTGCTATGGCGCCGCCACCAGTTCGACTTTCGCGGCTATTCGCGCGGGTCGATGCTGCGCCGCATGGTTCGGGCGCAGCAATTTTTCCAGTGCGACAGCTTGTCCATGTTACAGCATCGGATGCTGCACGAACCGGCCATATTGCCCGACCTGCTGAGTTTCCTGACCATCCATGTCAGCGAGATGTTTCGCGATCCCGGCTATTTTCGTGCCCTGCGCGAAGAGGTCATCCCCCATCTCGCGACGTTCCCCTCACTCAAGGTCTGGGTCGCGGGATGCAGCACGGGGGAGGAGCTCTATTCGCTCGCCATCCTGTTTCGGGAGGAAGGGCTGGACAGCCGCACGCTCTTCTATGCCACAGACATCAGCCCGGCCGCGCTGCGCAAGGCGGAAATGGGCATTTACGATCTGGACCGGCTGGCGGGCTTTACCGCCAATCATCAGGCGTCGGGCGCGCGCACATCGCTGAGCGATTATTATACCGCCGCTTATGGCGGTGCGCGCTTTGATCCCAGCCTGCGCGAGCGCACGCTTTTTGCCGAGCATAGCCTGGTCAATGATCAGGTGTTTGGCGAAGTGCATCTCATATCCTGCCGCAATGTCCTCATCTATTTCGATCGCCCCTTGCAGGACCGGGCGATCGGATTGTTCCAGGACTCGTTGGTCCGAGGCGGTTTTCTGGGTCTGGGCGCCAAGGAAACCTTGCGTTTTTCAACCCATGCAAATGCATTTAGCGAATTTGCCGCGCAGGAGCGGATTTACAGGAAAGCCCAAAGCGCAGGAAATGTCGTCCATGTCTGAAGAAGCGCCGATCAATTTCCTGCTGGTGGACGATGTGCCCCAGAATCTGGAAGCGCTCGAAGCGCTGCTGGCCAATGACGGACTGCGCCTGTTCAAGGCGCAGTCGGGCGCGCAGGCGCTGGAACTGATGCTGGAGCATGAATTCGCGCTGGCGTTGCTCGATGTGCAGATGCCGGAAATGGACGGGTTCGAACTGGCCGAGATCATGCGCTCGACCGAGCGGACCCGCGCTATTCCGATCATCTTTCTGACGGCTGTCGCGACCGATGAACAGCGCCGCTTTCGCGGATATGAGGCCGGTGCGGTCGATTATCTGCTCAAGCCCATCGACACGCGCATGCTGCGCAGCAAAACCGATGTCTTTTTCGAACTGAGCCGGCAGCGCCAGACATTGGCACGCCAACGCGATGCCTTGCGCGACACGGCGGAGCAGCTGGCGACGACGCTCAACCGCCTCAATGCCCATCGCGACAATTCGCCGCTGGCCATCGTGGAATTCGAGCCTGACCTGAGGCTGATCAGCTGGACACGCGGGGCGGAACGGCTGTTCGGCTGGTCGGCCGAGGCGGTGCTGGGACGCCATGCCGGAACCATCGGATGGATGGATGTGGACACGGCCGGTGCGGTCACGCGCCATGTCGCGGCCCTGACGCTTGGCGGGGAACAGCGCGACATGCAGGTCCATGCCGTCCAGCGGATCGACGGCGCGTCGCTGGAATGTGAATTTTATTATTCCCTGTTGCTGGACCATCAGGGCAAGCCGGCTTCCGTTAGCGTCCAGATTCTGGATATTACCGAACGGCGGCGGGCGGAGGAAACACAGCATCTTTTGATCGGGGAGCTTAACCACCGGGTCAAGAATACGCTCGCGTCAGTACAGGCGATCGCCTTCCAGACGATCAAAGGAGCGCCCAGCCCCGCTGAATTCGCTGACAAATTTACCGGTCGCCTTCAGGCGCTGGCGCAGGCGCATTCGCTGCTCAGCCGCCAGACCTGGCAAAGCGCCAGCCTGTCGCAACTGGTGCAGGATCAACTCGACCTGGGCACGATCGATGAGGGACGATGTTCGGTGTCCGGCCCTCAGGTCGAATTGTCGCCCAACCTGGCGCTGCATCTGGCGCTGGTCCTGCACGAACTGGGCACCAACGCCGCCAAATATGGCGCGCTATCCAACCGCGAGGGGCATGTGTTCATCGACTGGCGGATAGTGAATGAACGATTGTTGCTTAGCTGGCGCGAAAGTGGCGGGCCGGCCGTCACCCCGCCAACGCGCAAGGGCTTCGGCACGATATTGGTCGAACGCAGCCTTTTGGGGGAGGGTGGGGCGGTGAGCGCCGACTATCCGGTCGAAGGCGTGCACTGGCAGTTCGACCTTCCCTGGTCCCCGGCCACGACGGACATGGGATCGGCCAGCCCACCTCCCGGCGCGGCAGTCCATGAACCGATCATCTATGGCGAACGGCTCAACAGCCACACCATCCTTGAAGGGCTGGAATTTCTGGTGGTGGAGGATGAACCGCTGATCGCGTTCGAACTCGCCGACGTGTTGACCGAAGCCGGCGCGCGGGTGGTCGGGACGCCATCGACCCTGGACGATGCGGTCAATGCAGCCGAAACACTTGCTTTCGACGCGGCGATCCTCGACGGCAACCTGCAAGGGGCGGCGGTCGATCAGATCGCCGAAGCGCTGGATCGCCGGGGCATACCCTTTCTGTTCCTGTCTGGCTATGGACCCGAGCATCTGCCCGTCGCCTTCAACGAGCGGCCGTTGCTGAACAAGCCGTTCGACAGAGGCCATCTGCTCACCATCTTGCGGCACATCGTCAAGTCGCCGACGCCTGAACCGGTGCCCGCGCGCCACGTTGCGAATTAGGGCGCGAGCACCGTATCGACCGCCTGGGCCAAAGTGTCCGGATAGTCGAGGGTATAGTGTAAGCCGCGGCTTTCCTTGCGATGGAGCGCGGAGCGAACGACGAGCCGCGCCACTTCCAGCAGGTTGCGCAATTCGATGAGGTCGGGCGTCACCCGGAAATTGCCGTAATAATCGTCAACCTCGCGCGAAAGCAGGTCGATGCGGTGTTGCGCCCGCTCCAGCCGCTTGGTGGTGCGCACGATGCCGACATAATCCCACATGAAGCGGCGGATTTCCTTCCAGTTATGCTGGACGATGACTTCCTCGTCGCTGTTGGTGACGCGGCTTTCGTCCCACGCGCGGATCGGCGGGGGCGGGGGCAGGTCGTCCCAGGAGCCACGGATATGCTTGGCCGCCGCTTCTCCAAAAACGAAACATTCCAGCAGGGAGTTGGACGCCAGGCGATTGGCTCCGTGAAGGCCGCTTTCGGTCACTTCGCCAGCGGCATAGAGGCCGGGCAGGTCGGTGCGGCCATCAAGGTCGATGATGACGCCGCCACAGGTATAATGCTGCGCCGGGACGACCGGGATCGGCTCCTTGGTAATGTCGATGTCGAGATCCAGCAGCCGGGCATAGATGGTCGGGAAATGATGCCTCACGAATTCCGGCGGCCTGTGGCTGATGTCGAGATGGACATAGTCCAGCCCCAGGCGCTTGATTTCATGGTCGATGGCGCGTGCCACGATGTCACGCGGGGCGAGTTCCGCGCGCGCGTCGAAACGCGGCATGAAGCGTTCGCCGCCACCCGGCACGCCGG
Source organism: Sphingomonas sp. SKA58 (assembly GCF_000153545.1). Classification (NCBI taxonomy): domain Bacteria; kingdom Pseudomonadati; phylum Pseudomonadota; class Alphaproteobacteria; order Sphingomonadales; family Sphingomonadaceae; genus Sphingomonas; species Sphingomonas sp. SKA58. The sequence continues at coordinate 46,399 of NZ_CH959308.1, read as the reverse complement.
GGGGGAGTTTTAGATGACCGCCTTCGCCGCGCACCGCTTCAGTGATCAGGAAATTCTTGACCTCCAGATTATAGAGGCAGGTGGGGTGAAACTGGTTCATCTCCATATTGGAAACGCGGCACCCCGCGCGCCAAGCCATGGCGATGCCGTCCCCGGTCGCGCCGCGCGGCGCGGTGGAGAAGAGATAGGTGCGGCCTGCGCCGCCAGTGCACAGGATGGTTGCGCGGCCCAGCAGTGCGTCGACGCGCTTGGTCGCCTTGTTAAAGGCATAGACGCCCCAGACATGGCCGTCGCCCGAATAGCGCTCGCCATGGCGCGAGGTGATAAGGTCGATCGCGACCATATCCTCCATCAAGGTGATGTTGGGATTGGCGCGCGCGGCCTTGAGCAAGGCGACCTGGACGGCGTGGCCGGTGGCGTCGTCGACATGGACGATGCGGCGATGGCTGTGCCCGCCTTCGCGCGTAAGGTCCCAGCGCTTGCCAAAGGCGTCGCCGCCATCCTCGCTGGGGTTGAAGGGCACGCCGAGCGCCGCGAGCCGCTCGATCGCGGCGGGCGCTTCGGACACGACGAATTCCACCGTCGCGCGATTGTTGAGGCCCGCGCCGGCGACCATCGTGTCGTCGACATGCGCCTCAAAACTGTCACCCGCGTCGAGTACAGCAGCAATGCCGCCCTGCGCCCAGTTGGTCGACCCGCTGTCGAGCGCGCCCTTGGCCAGCACCAGGACCTTGCGATCCTGCGCGAGGTTGATGGCGGCCGTCAGTCCGGCGGCGCCAGAACCGATGATGATGACGTCATGGGGGGTGGTGGGCATATATAGCGCTCTTGCTGCTTCTGTTCTACGCCCCTTCCGCAGACGGAAGGGGGGACTGTTTCGCGTTACGCCGCCGCCGTCAGATGCAGGAACACATCCTCCAGGTCCGGGTCGCGGGTCACCACATCGACGATCGACAGGCCGCTTGCCTGCACGGCGCTCAGCACTTGGCCGGCATTGGCGCGGTCCTTGCTGTAGGTGATGGTGAGTGTGCGTTCGCCGGACAGTTCCACCTTTTCGAAACAGGGGGCATCTGGCGCGGCCGTCACATCGCGATCGACCGTTACCTGCACGACCTTCTCCTGTGCCATGGCGATCAGTTCGCGTGTCGGCTTGTCGGTGATCACCTTGCCATGATTGATGATCCCGATGCGGTCACACAGTTCCTCGGCTTCCTCCAGATAATGGGTGGTGAGCACGATGGTGACGCCCATGGCATTGAGTTCGCGGACGTAGTCCCATAATTGCTGGCGCAATTGCACGTCGACGCCGGCGGTGGGTTCGTCCAGCACCAGGATGGGTGGCGAATGGACCATGGCCTTGGCGACCAGCAGCCGACGCTTCATACCGCCCGACAGGGTGCGGGCATAGGCATTGGCCTTGTCGTCCAGATGCACCGCGCGCAGCAATTCCATCGACCGGCGCTTGTCCTTGGGCACGCCGTAGAAGCCTGCCTGATTGTCCAGCGTCTCCAGCGGCGTAAAGAAGGGGTCGAAGACGATTTCCTGCGGCACGATGCCGATCGAATTCTTGGCGTTGCGCGGATTGACGTCGATGTCGAAGCCCCAGATGCGCACGTCGCCGGCCGTCTTGTTCACCATGCCGGCCAGGATGTTGATCGTGGTCGACTTGCCCGCGCCATTGGGGCCGAGCAGGCCGTAAATCTGGCCGCGTGGAATGGTGAGGTCGATGCCGTCGAGCGCGCGCTTGCCGCCCTTGTAGACCTTGGTGAGGTTACGGATTTCGATAGCGGCTTGCGGGGCAGGGCTGTCAGTCATGCCTGTTCTATGGGGATGGCGACAGAAGAAGGGAAGAGGGCGGAGGCATTGGGGAGGCTAAGGATCGCCTGGCGGCCTTTCGGGATCGGGGCCGGCAAGACATGGAGTGCCCCGAGTGGGTTGAATATGGGCTTGATGATTTCCGCCGGGACGCTTTTCGTGTAGGGGTAGGATTCCCAAGGTGTGGGCATGCGTTCCAAAACCCGCACTGCTATTGGTCCTTTCCATCCGCCTCTCATCTGGAGACTATTGATGAAAATCGCCCTGATTACGGAAAACAGCCAGGCGGCGAAGAATTCGACGATCCATTCGGCATTGACCGCCGTTGCCGAACCGCTGGGCCATGAAGTGTTCAACTATGGCATGTATACGGCCGAGGATAAGGCTTCGCTGACCTATGTCATGAATGGCATCCTGACCGGCATCCTGCTCAATTCCAAGGCGGCCGACTTCGTCGTTACCGGCTGCGGCACGGGCATGGGTTCCATGCTGGCATGCAATGCCATGCCCGGCGTGTTTTGCGGCCTGGTCATCGATCCGACCGACGCTTTCCTGTTCGCACAGATCAATGACGGCAACGCCATTTCCATGCCCTATGCCAAGGGTTTTGGCTGGGCCGCCGAGCTGAACCTGCAGGATGTCTACCGCAAGCTGTTCGAAGGCGAGCGGGGCCTTGGCTATCCCAAGGAACGGGCCGAAATCATGGCCAAGAATCGCGGCATCCTGAAATCATTGAAGGACGCTTCGTGCAAGGACATGGTGACGGTATTGAAGTCGGTCGATCAGGATCTGCTCAAGGCCGCGATCGCCGGTGAACGCTTCCAGGAGTATTTCTTCGCCAATGCGCAGGATGAGGCCATTCGCGATTATGTGAAGGGCGTTCTGGAAGGGGCGCCGGCATTGGCTGACGCCTGAGTATGAGGCGACCGGGCGGCAATCGCGCCGTCCGGTTTGCTCTTAAAAATCTTCGGCGATATCCATGAGCGCGAGCAGCTTCTTCGGCGCAACCTGCCGCCAGCTAGCGCGAAGCCGATCGCCGATGTGGTCCCAGTCATTGGCGCCTTGGTCCAGCCGGATGCCGACCCAGTCCGTGCCGAAATAGGCCGGGCGATAATATCGGTCGGGGTCCGCATCGATCAACGCCGCCTGTTCGTCCGGTGCGGTGGTCTTGACCAGCAGTGCAACGATGCCGTCGCCATGATGGTCGCGGGTGAACCAAGCGAATTTCTTGCCCTTTTCAATCCCGAAACATGGCATGCCATGGGAGGTGATCTCGTCTGCCTGGGGCAGGGCAAGGGCAATTTCCCGGACGCGGTTGAGCATCCATTCGGGCTGCTGCTCGCGCGTGACGAACTCCGCCAGCGTGCGCGAATAGAGCTGGTGCTCGGCGATCAGGATGCGGGCGGCAAGGCTGTCGGCGCTATCGTCCGGCAGGATCGCGACCGCAGTCTGCGCCAGAACCGGCCCGTCGTCCAGTTCGGCCGTCACGACATGAACGGAGCAGCCAGCTTGGCTGTCGCCTGCGTCGATGGCGCGCTGGTGCGTGTCGAGGCCCTTATATTTGGGCAGCAGGCTGGGATGGATATTGAGCATCCGGTTTTCCCAGCCGGCAACGAATTCCGGCGACAGCAGCCGCATATATCCCGCCAGAGCGACATAGGCCGCACCCGCTGCGCGCAATTGGGCATCGATGATCGAATCGAATTCGGCGCGTTTCAGCCCCTTGTGGCTGTAGCCAAAGGTGGCGATGCCCTCCGCCGCCGCCAGCGCCAGGCCCGGTGCGGCCGGGTCATTGGCGGCGACCAGCACGATCTCATAGGGGCAGTTGTCAGCCTTTGCGGCATAGAGCAACGCCGCCATATTCGACCCCCGCCCGGAAATCAGAACAGCGACCCTGGCTTTTGCCATCATTTTCCCTCCGTTCCGCCGGACAAGGTTGGTGGCATCACCCCAGATGGGTGGCCGACCAGTCTGCTTTCGCGCTCCAGCTGTCAGCGCTGCCCCGGACGGTGCAGCCCTTTTCCCCGGTAACGACCGCGCCGATGGCGAACACGGCTTCGCCCGCATCCTCCAGCGCCTTCGTAACGGCGGTAACATGCGCCTCATCCACGGCCAGCACCATGCCGATGCCGCAGTTGAACGTGCGCGCCATCTCCTCCGGCTCGATATGGCCCTGTGCCTGCAAGAAGGCCATCAGCCGGGGCTGAACCCAGGCGTCGGCTTCGATCACGGCGTGCGCGCCTTCGGGCAGGACGCGGGGTATATTTTCCAGCAAGCCGCCACCGGTGATATGCGCCAGCGCGTTGATCAAGCCCGCGCGCACCAGCGGCAGCAAGCTTTTCACATAGATGCGCGTGGGCGCCATCAGCGCGTCGATCAGCAGCACGTCCTGGTCGAACAGGGCAGGGCGGTCGAGCCTCCACCCCTTGTCGGCGGCAAGGCGGCGGACCAGCGAATAGCCGTTTGAGTGCACGCCCGAAGAGGCGAGGCCCAGCAGCACGTCGCCGGGTTTCACCCGGTTACCGGTCAGTGCCTTGGATCGTTCCACCGCGCCGACGCAAAAACCCGCAAGGTCATAGTCGCCATCGGCATACATGCCCGGCATTTCGGCGGTTTCGCCGCCAATGAGCGCGCAGCCCGCCTGACGACATCCCTCGGCAATGCCGGCGATGACGCGTTCGGCGACGCCGCTTTCCAGCCGACCGGTCGCATAATAATCAAGGAAGAAGAGCGGCTCTGCCCCCTGGACGATCAGGTCATTGGCGCACATCGCGACCAGATCGATGCCGACACCATCATGGCGGCCATGGTCGATCGCGAGCTTGAGCTTGGTGCCGACGCCATCATTGGCCGCGACCAGCAACGGGTCATCATAGCCCGCGGCCTTGAGATCGAAAAAGCCGCCAAAGCCGCCCAGTTCCGCGTCAGCGCCCGGCCGGCGCGTCGCCTTTGCCAGGGGGGCGATGGCGCGGACCAGGGCATTGCCCGCGGCGATGTCGACGCCAGCCTTGGCGTAGCTGTAGGATTCGTTGTCGCTCATGATCAGCGCCCCTAGAACAAAGAGGCGCAAAACGGAAGCTTGGCATCCCGGGCATTACGCGCCAAAAGGGTGCGCGTGAGCCTGAGCCCGTCCCTGTCCCGCCCCCTGTTCCGGCCCATGGCGCTGGTGCGCCTGCTGTCCCGGCCTGTCCAGATCGCGATCGCCATCGGTCTTGGCTTGCTGGCCGCCGCGCTGTTCGCGCAGATGGAGGGGGAACGCGGCGTCCCGCCAATCGCCAGCGGCGGCGATTTCGAGGTGACAGGCGTCAAGGTGGATGTGGAAGCCAAGGACGCTGACAGCGCGCGCTATGCCGGCTGGCGCATGGCGCAGCGACAGGCCTGGCGGATGTTGTGGAGCCGCACCCATGGCGGTGCGGGCGCGCCGGCGCTGTCCGATTCGCAGTTGGAAGCGATGATTTCAGGGATCGAAATCGAGCAGGAGCAGGTGGGCCCCACCCGTTATGTCGCTACGCTGGGCGTCATGTTCGATCGCGCGCGCACCGGGCAGTTGCTCGGCGTGTCGGGCAATGTCCGTCGGTCGCCGCCGCTGCTGGTCATTCCGGTGATGTGGGATGGCGGGTCCGCCGTTTCCTACGAGCGGACCAATGAATGGCAGAAGGCTTGGGCGCGCTATCGGACCGGCGAAAGCGCCATCGATTATGTGCGCGTCGCCGGATCAATCGCCGATCCGATCCTGCTCAATGCTGGCCAGACCGGGCGACGCGGCCGGCTGTGGTGGCGGGTGCTGCTCGACCAATATGGCGCGGCCGATGTCGTCATCCCGATCGTGCGGTTGGAGCGCGCCTATCCCGGCGGCCCGATTACCGCGACCTTTACGGCGCGCTATGGCCCGGACAACAGCCTGATCGGCAGCTTTGCGCTGCGGGCGTCGAACGCCAGTGGCCTGGCGCAGATGCTGGACGAAGGCGCGAAGCGGATCGACACGCTCTATACCGGCGCGCTCAACGACGGCCGCCTGCGTCCTGACCCCTCGCTCATCATCGAGGAGCCGGTCGATCCCGCCACGCTGGAGATTGAAAATGCCGTCGAAGCGCCGATCGAGGCGATCGATGTGCCGGTTGCGGGCGTCAGCACGACCGGCAGCTTTACGATCCAATATGACACGCCGGACGTCAGTTCGGTGGGCGCAGGCGAATCGGCCGTCCGGTCCATCCCGGGCGTGCGTTCGGCATCGACCAGCAGTTTGGCGCTGGGCGGCACATCGGTCATGCAGGTCGGGTATGACGGCAGCATCGACATGCTGCGCACCGGGCTTCAGGCGCGCGGTTATCAGGTCGCCGTGGCTGGAACGACGCTGCGCATCACGCGGCGACAGGCGCCGCCTCCCGCGCAATGAGCCAGATCAGCCTTCCGTTCGAAGGCCATGAAGGGAGGGGCGAAGGCGATTTTCTTGTCAGCGACGCCAATCGTGTCGCCGTTGCCTATCTGGAGCGTTGGCGGGATTGGCCGCTGTCCATTGCCGTTCTGACTGGCCCGCCGCGTTCGGGACGGTCGACACTGGCACGTCAGTTCGCCCGCATGAGCGGTGGCGATGTCATCGATGATGCGCATGAGGGTGACCGCCCGCTGGACGATCATCGGCTATTTCATGCCTGGAACGCCGCGCAGACGGAGCATCGCCCGCTTCTGCTCGTAGGGCAGGCACCGCCCGCCACCTGGCCCGTCACCTTACCCGACCTACGCTCCCGTCTGGCCGCCGTCCCCCATGTCGGCATCGATGCACCCGACGAGATGCTGACCCGCGCACTCATCCAGCGCAGTTTCGATGCCGCTGGCGCGGCGTATTCTGCGGATTTGCCAGATTGGCTGGCGCGGCGGATCGACCGATCCTACGCCGCCATCGAAACGATCACGCGCCTGCTGGATCGCGCTGCCTTGTCATCTGGACGCAAGATTTCGGTCGCAATGGCGAAAGAGGCCCTGCAATCTGCGGGTATCCTGCCTATAGTCCCGCCCGATCCTTCCTCAGTGCAACGCGAGTAGTCCGTGGCCGAAGCCGATCCCATTGCCAATCTGTCGCTGCCCAGCGACCGCTATTTCAATCGTGAGCTGTCCTGGCTGGCGTTCAACCAGCGCGTGCTGGAAGAGGCGATGAACCGCGCCCATCCGCTGCTGGAGCGCTTGCGCTTCCTGTCGATTTCGGGCGCGAACCTTGACGAGTTTTTTTCCGTGCGGGTCGCAGGGCTTAAAGGGCAACAATTACAGAATGTCGACATGCGCTCCGCCGACGGGCTGACTCCGGCGCAGCAACTGTCCGCGATTACCGAGACGACAGGCACGCTGATGCGCGCGCAGCAGAAAGTGTGGGGCGCGCTCCATGGCGAACTGACGCAGGTTGGCGTCGAGGTCATCGGCCCTTCGGCCGACATGGACAATGTCTGCGCCGCTTGGCTGCGCGAACATTTTCTGACGCAGATCTTCCCGATCCTGACCCCCCAGGCCCTCGACCCGGCACACCCCTTTCCCTTCATTCCCAACCAGGGGCTGTCGATCGTTTTCGATCTCGAGCGCCTGTCGGACAAGCAGCCGATCCGCGAGCTGGTGATGATCCCATCGTCGCTCGCGCGGTTCGTGCGCGTGCCAGGGGACCCAGCGCGCTACATGGCGCTGGAGGCGGTGATCCGGCGCTTTTCGGAGGACCTCTTCCCTGGCTATCGCGTTCGCAACAGCGGCGTCTTCCGCATCATCCGCGACAGCGACATCGAAATCGAGGAGGAAGCGGAGGATCTGGTCCGCTATTTCCGCAGCGCCATCAAACGCCGCCGCCGCGGCCGTGTTATCCGCATGGAAATCGAGGAGCGCATTCCCGAACCGGTCGAGGAAATGTTGCAGGACATGCTCCAGGGGCATGACGCGATCATCGAGGAGGTGGAGGGTTTTGTCGGCATCGGCGACTTGTCCGGCATCGTCGATGAAGATCGGCCAGACCTCAAATTCGAACCCTATGCGCCGCGCTTTCCCGAACGTATCCGCGAATATGGCGGCGACTGTTTCGCCGCGATCCGGGCCAAGGACATTGTCGTCCATCACCCCTATGAAGCGTTCGACGTCGTCATATCCTTCCTGAAACAGGCGGCGTCCGACCCGGATGTGGTCGCGATCAAGCAGACGCTCTACCGCGCGGGCAAACAGTCGGCGATCATCCGGGCGCTCATCGACGCCGCCGAAGCGGGGAAGTCCGTGACCGCAGTGGTCGAACTCAAGGCGCGATTCGACGAAGAACAGAATTTGATGTGGGCGGACGCGCTGGAGCGTGCGGGCGTGCAGGTCGTCTACGGCTTCATCGACTGGAAGACCCATGCCAAGGTGTCGATGGTCGTGCGGCGCGAAGGAGAGCAGTTCCGCACCTATTGTCATTTCGGCACCGGCAATTACCACCCGATCACCGCGCGGATTTACACTGACTTGAGCTTCTTCACCGCCAATCCCGATTATGGCCGCGATGCCGCAGCGTTGTTCAACTATATCACCGGCTATGTCGAACCGCAGGGTCTGGAAAAGCTGGTGATGAGCCCGCGCGACCTGCGCAATCGGCTGTGTGAACTGATCGAGGCGGAAATCGATCATGTGCGCGCCGGGCGGCCCGGCACCATCTGGGCCAAGATGAACAGCCTGGTCGATCCCGCGATCATCGAAAAACTCTATGCCGCCAGCAATGCCGGGGTGCGGATCGAGCTGATCGTGCGCGGCATTTGCTGCCTGCGGCCGGGGGTGCCGGGCATGTCTGAAAATATCCGCGTGAAGTCGGTGGTCGGCCGTTTCCTGGAACATAGCCGCATCACCGTGTTCGGCAATGGCAAGGCGCTGCCCAACAACGGCGCGAAAGTCTATATCAGCTCGGCGGACTGGATGCCGCGCAATTTCGATCGCCGTGTGGAATTTTTGGCCCCGGTGGAAAGCGGCACCGTGCACGACCAGATCGTCGACCAGGTGATGGTCGCCAACCTTATCGATACGGAACAGAGCTGGGAGCTGGATGCCGAAGGCCATTATAGCCGGGTCGAGGCAGGCGAGAAGCCGTTCAACCTGCATCGCTATTTCATGACCAATCCGTCGCTTTCGGGACGCGGCGCGGCTCTGGACAGCGACGCCGTCCCGACCTTGCGTTTGCGCAGCGGGGGTTGAACGCGGCCATGAATTCGATGCTGAGCCGCGTGCGCGCCGCAGCCGAACAGATGGTGACATCGCCCGAGCCCGCCCATGCGCGCACGGCGATCATCGATATCGGGTCGAACAGCGTGCGCCTGGTCATCTATGACGGACCGCGCCGCATCCCCTTCATCCTGTTCAATGAAAAGGTGATGGCCGGACTGGGCGCCTCGCTTGCCCGCACCGGTGCGATCGAACCCGAAGCAATGGAGCGCGGCCTGCGCGCCATCGGTCGGTTTGCGCATCTGTGCCGGTCGATGAAGGTTGCCGATATACGCTGCGTCGCCACGGCGGCAGTGCGCGATGCAACCAACGGACCCGACTTCATCGCCCGCGCCAAGGACATGGGGCTGACGGTCGAATTGCTCACCGGCGCGCAGGAAGCGATCGGCGCAGCCATGGGTGTCCTGTCGGGCATTCCCGGCGCGGACGGCATTGTCGGCGATTTGGGCGGCGGCAGCCTGGAACTGGCGCGGGTGCGGGACGGGGCGGTGGAACAGACCATATCGCTGCCGCTGGGCGTGCTGCGCCTGCCGCAGATCCGCGCCAAGGGGCCGCGTGCCTTGGAGCGCGCCGTCGCCAAGATGCTGGACAAGGCCGGATGGGCCGCTGAACCAGGCTTGCCCTTTTACATGGTCGGCGGGTCGTGGCGTGCGCTGGCGCGGTTCGATATGCAGCTGACCCATTTTCCGCTGCCCGTCGTCCATCAATATGAAATGACGGCTGCGCGCGCCGAACAGCTGACCCGTATCGTCAGCCATGTCGACAAGGCCCGGCTGAAACAGATACCGGCCATGACGGGATCGCGCGTGCCGACGCTGCCGGACGCCGCCGCTCTGCTGTCGGTTGTGGTGCGCCAGCTCAAGTCGAGCCGTCTGGTCGTGTCCGCTTATGGCCTGCGCGAAGGGCTGCTTTACGGAGCGCTGCCGCCCGATATCCAACGGCACGATCCGCTATTGGTCGCAGCAGAGGCGGAAGGGGAGGCGCAGGCGCGGTTTCGCGGCCATGGGGATCGGATCGACCGCTGGATCGCTCCGCTTTTTACCGATGACGATGCGTCGGGTCGCCGTATCCGCCGGGCCGCCTGCTTGCTGGCCGATGTAAGCTGGCGCGCTAATCCCGACTTTCGGGCGGAGCGGGGTGTCGAAATCGCTTTGCACAGCAACTGGGTGGGTATTGACGCGGCGGAACGAGCGATGCTGGGACAGGCGCTCAGCAGTCATTTTGGCGGAGGGGTGGCACCGCTGCCGGCGCTGGAGCGAATCGCCATGACGGACCGGTTGCAGCGCGCCATTTTATGGGGCCTCGCCATCCGCCTGGCTCAACGCATGTCGGGTGGAGTGGAGGCGCCATTGGCGGTATCGCGGCTGGAACGGCATGATGACCGCATCGACCTGTATCTGCGCGCCGAGGATGCCGATCTTTATGGCGAAGCCGTCGAACGCCGCCTGCGGCATCTGGCCCAGGCCATGGGGTTTAAATATCGGATGATGAACGGCTGACGGGCGCCAAGGCGCCCGTCCCATTCAAACGCTTATCACGCTTATTCGCTCTCGCCGGTGGTTGGCGTCGCGGGGCCGCCGGCGGTTGCGGCGTCAGCGGGCGCCGCGCCTTCGACGCTTTGGGCGGCGTTGGTTGCATCGCCCGCCGCTTCGGCCGGCGTGGCGCTCGCTTCTGCTGGCTCAGGGTCGGCCGCGGGCAGCGGCAGGTTGGACCCTTGCGTGTTCAGCCAGGCGATCAAATTGGCGCGATCGGCCGGATTGCCCAGGCCGGCGAAGGTCATCTTGGTGCCTGGTGCAAATTCACGAGGGCTTTTGAGCCAGGCGTCCATATTTTCGAACGTCCACTGACCGCCCTTGCTCTTGAGCGCATCGGAAAAGGCAAAGCCCGCCTTGCCCACGGCAATCGCTTCGCCGACCGTGCCCCACAGATTGGGACCGATGCCATTGGCCCCGCCCTGGTTCACGGTGTGGCAGGCGGCGCATTTGGCGAACACCTTTTCGCCCGCCGCGACGTCGGCGCTGGCCAGCAGGGTGTTGAGGCTGGGCCCGCTGTCGCCGCCTTCGCCTTCGGCCTCCACGCCCTCGATGGCATAGCCCATCTTTTCCGGCCGTTCGGTTTCGAAATATTTGGAACTGACGATCGCGCCACCCAGGGCGATGATGCCTGCAAACAAAGCCCAGCCCGCCACGGTATTGAAACGATCGCCCATCTCGCTCGACTTCCCTTGCTTTTGTCTTGGCGGCTGTCAGTCGCGCCCCCTCTTGAGCGCTGCCATAATCGGGCTGGCGCGATGGTGCAAGCCGGGTTGATAGACGAATGCGCAGGGCGCTTGCGCCGGCCGGGGGGAAATCCTAAGCGCGCAGGCGCAAATGGAAAATTATCCTGCCCCCGCCCGCGCGATCGTCGCGGACCAGGCTGCCAAGGCCGCAGCCAACCCCGCGCGCGCCGTCGCCTATCAGGGCGCGCCCGGCGCCAATTCGCATCTGGCGGCGCTTGGCTATGCACCCGATTGCGTGCCCTTGCCCTGCTTCGCGTTTGAAGACGCCATCGACGCTGTGCGCAAGGGCGAGGCGGACCGCGCCATCATCCCGATCGAAAACAGCCTGCACGGGCGCGTGGCGGACATGCATTTCCTGCTGCCCGAATCGGGGCTCCATGTCATCGATGAATATTTCCTGCGCATTCGCCACTGCCTGATGGCGCCCGATGCGACGCCTGTAACCAGCGCGGTCAGTCATGTTCAGGCGTTGGGCCAGTGCCGCCACTATCTGCGCGAACGCGGCATTCAGCCGGTCGCCTATGCCGATACGGCGGGCGCGGCGGCACTCGTCGCCGAACGCAAGACGCCGGGGGAAGGGGCAATCGCGCCCTATCTGGCGGCCGAACTTTATGGGTTACGGCTGGTCGCGGAAAATATCGAGGATAGCGACGACAATATGACTCGCTTCCTTGTGCTGGCGCGTGAGGCGAAAATGCCGGTCGCAGGCATCGGCCCGGTCATGACCACTTTCCTCTTCGAAGTGAAGAATGTGCCCGCCGCGCTTTACAAGGCGATGGGCGGATTTGCCACCAACGGCGTCAATATGACCAAGCTGGAAAGCTATCAGCGCGGCGCCAGCTTTGCCGCCACGGAATTTTTCTGCGACATCGAAGGCATGCCGGGCGATGCGGCGGTCGACCGGGCGCTGGCCGAACTGGAATTCCACACCAAATGGGTCCGGCAGCTTGGCAGCTACCGTCAGGCCCGTCCGCGCACCTGACCCAAGCGGCGGCGGCGCGTCTCCACCCGACGCTCTCCACCCTTTCGCCCGTAATGCTTCAAGGGTATAGGCCGACCATGGTTGCTGCCATCCTTCTGTCCGCCTTGGCGATGAGCGTCATCGTCGGCGTGCGTTACCTGCTGGCAAGCGGTGGTTTCGCGCTCGCGACGCGCATTCGCCAGCCCGGTCTCTACCGAGGGCTGGAACGGCAGATGGGGCGGGAAGTGCGCTGGTCGCTCTTGTCTGCGGTCATTTACGGCGTGCCGGCGGGGATCGTCGCCTGGGGCTGGCAGGCGCGCGGCTGGACGCAAATTTACAGCGACATTGGCGACTATCCGCTCTGGTATCTGCCGCTGTCGGTGCTGCTCTATCTCGCCGCGCATGATTGCTGGTTCTATTGGACGCACCGCTGGATGCACCAGCCGCGCCTGTTCCGCATCGCCCATGCGGTGCATCATGCCAGCCGCCCCCCAACCGCCTGGGCCGCGATGAGCTTTCATCCCTGGGAAGCGCTCACCGGTGCGATCGTCATTCCGGCGCTCGTGTTCATAATACCGATCCATGTCGGCGCGCTGGCCGTCGTCCTGACCGTCATGACGGTCATGGGGGTCAGCAACCATATGGGGTGGGAAATGTTTCCGGGCTGGATGGTGCGCGGGCCGCTGGGCGCCTGGCTGATCACGGCGAGCCATCATCAGCGCCACCATGAATATTATGCTTGCAATTACGGCCTGTATTTTCGTTTCTGGGATCGTCTGTGCGGCACCGACAAAGGGTTGGGCAAATTTGCGAAGGGACGCACGTGAAGGCGGTTGGTCTGTGTCTGGCGGGGTTTTTTTCGATGGGTGCGGCGCCCGTCACTTTGCCACAGCCCCTCAGCATGGCGCTGGAAGGGCTGCGTTCGGCCAAGGGCCAGATTCTGATTTGCGTGACGCGCGATCCGGATCATTTTCCCGACTGCACGGATGACCCTGACAAGCGGCATTTTTCCATACCCGCGTCCAGCGACCCCGTGACGCTGGGTCAATTGGCGCCGGGCAGCTATGCCATCGCGATCATTCATGACGAAAATCGCAATGGGCGGTTGGATACCTTCGCCGGCATTCCGCGCGAAGGCGTGGGCTTCTCTCGCAACCCTGTCCTGCGCTTTGGCGCGCCCAGCTTCCGATCCGCCAGTTTCACGATCAGCGGCGTGCCGGTCGAACAGGATATTCAGCTGAAATATTTCCTGTGACGGAAATCGGGAACCTGTAACCCCCCCGAAACATTCTGCCTTCCGAATAGAGATTTGAAAACAGGGGTTCTCATGCCATCCTTCCGTAGCCTTTTGGCCACGACATTTGTCGCGTCCCTGTCATTCACCATGACCGCGCAGGCGCAAGAGGCGGAGGATCACAGCAATCTGACGATCGGCGTCGGCGCGGCCGCCGTGCCGAGCTATGAAGGGTCCGACGATTATCGTGTCATCCCGATCCCGCAGCTGCGGGGCAAGGTTCACGATTTCGCCTTCTGGACGCGCGGGCCTGCCCTCTTCGTCGATGTCATTCCCAATCGCAGCGACGAAGGTATCGACATTCAGCTTGGCCCCGTCGTGGGCGCACGGTTCGACCGCACCAGCCGCAAGCGCATCAAGGATGACTCCGTCGCCGCGCTGGGCAAGCTCGACACCGCGATCGAGGTGGGCGGCTTCGTCGGGATCGGAAAGACCGGCGTCATCACCAGCGCCTATGACAATATTTCGGCACGCGTCACCATCACCAAGGACGTTGCCGGCGCACATGACAGCATGATCGTGACGCCCGCGATTGAATATTTCACCCCTTTGTCGATCCGCAGCTTCGTTGGCCTGGGCGTGTCGGCCGATTATGTCGGCAAGAAATATGGCCGCTATTATTTCGACGTGACGCCCGAACAAGCCGTCGCGAGCGGCCTGCCGGCCTATGATCGCGCTGGCGACGGGTCGGGCTTTCGCAAGGTCAATTTCAACCTGACCGGTGGGTATTCCCTGTCGGGCGACATCCGGCGCGGCTGGACGCTGTTTGCCCTTGGCAGCTATTCGCGCATGCTCGGTGATTATGCGGACTCGCCCGTGGTCGCCATCGCCGGATCGAAGGACCAGTGGATCGGCGCGATAGGGGTCGGCTACACCTTCTGACGGCATCCTGCCTTGTTCGATGGGGGTGACGCCCCACATAAGGCGCTGTAAGGCAGCGGCCTTGACGGACCAACTTGGCAGGAGATGACGACGTGGCGACCCTGGGACTGAGCGAGACTGAAAAGGCGGCAGTGGAGGCATTTCGCCGTGACGTCGTCGATCCTTCGCGCACCAGTCTGGTCATTGTCGATTTCTGGGCCGAATGGTGCGGCCCCTGCAAGCAGCTGGCCCCGGTAATCGAAAAGGTCTGCGCCGACTATGCCGCCAAGGGCGTCAAGCTGGTCAAGGTCAATGTCGATGAAAACGGCTTTATCGCAAGCCAGTTTCGCGTGCAGTCGATCCCGACGGTTTATGCCGTTTTTCAAGGTCAGCCGGTGGCCGATCTGTCGCAGGCGCGGACGGAAGGGCAGTTCAAGCAATATCTTGACCAATTGCTGGCACAGCTTCCGATAGAATCCGATGAAAAGGCGCTGCAACAGGAAGTCGCGCCGCTGATCGCCATGGGGGAGGAAATGCTCGCGGGGGGCGAGCATGAACGCGCCCTTTCGATCTTCTTGCAAATCGCGGAGATGGATCCGGACAATGCCGAGGTCATGAGCGGCCAGGCCCGCGCATTGATCGCGCTTGGCCGACTGGACGAAGCCGAAGCGCTGATCGCCGGCCTCCCACCTGAAGTAGCAAAGCATCCGGCGATCGATCAGGCCCGCGCGGCGATCGCGCTCAAGCGCGAAGCGCGTCCGACGGCTGATCTGTCGGACCTGGAATCAAAGGTCGCCGCCGACCCCGATGATCATCAGGCGCGTTTCGATCTGGCGGCGGGCCTGATGGGCAATGGCGATCGCGACGGCGCCGCCGACATGCTGCTGGAAAGTGTCCGGCGCGACCGCGGATGGAATGATGGCGCGGCGCGCGCTCAGCTGGTGAAGATTTTCGAGGCAGTGGGTCTGGAAGATCCTTGGGTTGCAACGCAGCGGCGGAAACTGTCGCAGATATTGTTCGCGTAACGACGATGGCGGCGACGCGCGTCTCCATCTTTCCGCTAGCGGGCGCGCTGCTGCTGCCGGGTATGGACCTGCCCCTGCATATTTTCGAGCCGCGCTATCGCGCCCTCATCCATGACGCAATGGCGCGGGACCGCCGGATCGGCATGATCCAGCCGCGTGGCGACGGTCCGGTGCCACCGCTTTATGATGTCGGATGCTTGGGCCATGTCAGCCATATAGAGGCTCTGGAGGATGGTCGCTTCAACATCATATTGACCGGCCTCGCCCGGTTCCGGGTTCTGCGCGAACTGCCTGTGGCGACGCAATTCCGCCAGGTCGAGGCGGAGGTGGAACAGGCGAGGGGTGAGGACGAAGTGTTGTCCGCAGTGGAACGCGCCGCGCTGGAGCAGGAATCGCGACGCTTTGCCGACATGCTGGGCTATGTCGTCGACTGGACGGCGGTATCGCGGCTGGACGATGTGGCATTGGTGAATGGCATTGCGCAAATCGCGCCGTTCGATCCTGCGTCCAAGCAAACCCTGCTGGAAGCCGACAGCCTTTCCGAACGGTCGGAGCGCATCATGCAATTGATGCAGATCATTGGCCGGATCGAGCGCGACGGCGGCGCGACGCTGCAATGATCGAACCGGACGCAAATTTCCCTCCCATTGACCCGTGGTTATTGGAAAAGCTGGTATGCCCAGTTACGCGGACACCGCTGCGCTGGGATGCCGGGCGGCATGCCTTGGTTTCGGAGGCGGCCGGGCTCGCTTTTCCAGTGCGTGACGGCGTGCCCCTGCTGGTGGCAAGGCAGGCGCGTCCGCTGTAAGGCGCGGTTAAGTGGCCACTGCTATGAGGTGCCTCGCGCCAAACGGTCACAGCAGATAAGGTAAACCCGATGTTCCTGCCAATGCTCCTTCTCGCCCTGGCGACCCCGGTTTCCACGCCGGCGGCGGTTCCCGCGCCAGCCGTCGATCCGCTGCCCATGTCAGACACGCGGGGACTGACCTGCGCCGACGATAGCTCCGTTCGCGACATCGTGATTGATTTCACGGCCGGGCGCTGGCGGGAATCCGGGCGGAAATGGAGCAAGATCATCGCGCAGGACGATGCGACGATTACATTGGTCAAGCAGGGCGGCGGGCTGCTCAGCGATCTGCGCCGGGTCGAACAGCTGGACCGCGCGACGTTGGTGCTGTCGACCGAGTTGCACACGGGGCTGATCGACGAAAAGCGGGCCTATCATTGCCGTGTCGTGCCGCCTTTCGACGCCGATCGACAGATTTAAAGTCTGGCTGCGTTATCGCTGCGCCGCGATACATTCCACCTCCAGGGGCGCGCCCAGAGCAAGTCCATTCGCGCCAAAGGCGCTGCGGGCCGGCAGGCGCTTGCCCTTGAAATAGGGCAGATAGGCCGCGTTGAAGCGTGGCCAGTCCGTCATGTCGGCCAGCATCACCGTGCATTTGACGATGTCGTCATAGTCGAGTCCATTGGATTTCAGGATTGTGCCGACCGCATCCATCGCGCCTTTGACTGCGGCATCAAATCCGTCCGTATGGCGGTCCATCCCCTCCGGCACTTGGCCGATCTGGCCGGACAGGAAGAGGAGACCGCCGGCTGGCACCGCCGGTGAAAAGGGCAATTGGGCGGGCAGCGGTTGCGGCGTAGCAGCGGGCTGCGCCATGGCCGGCGCGGCGGCCAGCAACAGGCTGGCGATGAGGGCGAACTTCATGGCGATCTCTCCTTGACGGGTCAGGCGCGGGGCAGGGCACCAAGCAGACGCTCCACGTCCTGCGTATCGGTAAAAACGGATGGCGCTATCCGCAAATGATGATCGTGCAGCGACACGCGCACCTGCGCGCGCGCCAAAGGTCCGGTCAGCCGTTCCTTGGCGTTGGGCAGAAGGGCCGTCAACAGGGGCGTGCGTGCGTCGGCCGGAGTGATGAGGCGATAGCCCTTGGCGGTCAGCCCCTCCCGCAGCAGCCCGATCAACTCTTGCGCGTGAGTCTGGATCGCCGGAACGCCGATGGCCGTAATATAATCAAGCCCGTGGTCGATCGCGGGTATGACAGCCTGTGCATAGGTGCCGGTCCCGAAATGGCCGAGGGCGCCCGTTCGGTGGATATAGCCGGTCGGCGCATTTCCGGGCGGGTCCATGGGATAGACATGGGTTTGCGGCGGTGACAGGCCGATGCCCGGCGCGGCGCCGGGAGCGGCAAAGCCATAATAGCCAAAGTCCGCCAGGCGAAGGTCATCGACGATGCCGCGCCTGGCGTAGAGAAAGCCAAGGCCAAAATCTCCCATCAGCCATTTATAAGTGGCGCAGGCGGCGAAATCGACGCCGCTGTCGTGCAGATCGACCGGCACCGCGCCGGCGGCATGGATGATGTCGGCATAAACCAGTGCGCCGGCCGCATGCGCCAGCGCACATACCGCCTTCAGGTCATGCTGGAACCCGTTATAGGTGGACACGAGCGACAGGCTGACCAGCTTGGTGCCCGGGGTGATTGCGCGCGCCATGTCCTCCGGCAGGATCCGCCCGTCGCGGGCCTGAACCCAGGCGACATCCACGCCCTGTTTGGCCAGTTCCTGATACATCGGAAAGGCCGCGTAGAAATGCAGCGTGTCGGTGACGATCCGTCCGCCACTGCCGGGAAAACCCAGCGCGCGAAGCACCGCTTGCTCGCCTGCGGTGGTCGATTGCACCCAGGTCACTTCATCGGGATCGGCATTGACCAACCGCGCGAACTTGGCGAGCGTGGCGGCGCGATCCACCGGCGGCGGCGCGGCAGGATCAAGCGTGCGGCCAGCGACATAGGCATCCATCGCCCGCCTTGCGCCCAGGCTGATCGGGTGGATCGACGCACTGTCCAGATAAGCGATCGGGGTGACTGCGAAACCGGCCTTGTCCGGCAGGGCAGGGGGATTGGTCGCGCCTGTCGCCTTGGCCGCCACCGGCATGGCGATCGCGGCGCCGATCGCCTGCCGGCGCGACAGCGTCATGCCAGGACTTTGAGCAGGGCGGTCTTGAAAGCCTGCATCTCTGCCTCTGTGCCGATGGACACGCGCACCCAATCCTCCATATGCTTGCGCGGCCCGCCGATGAAGATGCGATCGCGCGCCAGTGCGGCTGTCACATCAGCCCCCGGACGGCCGACATGGATCATCAGGAAGCTCGCTTCGCTCGGCAATGTGCGCAGGCCCTGCGTCGCGCACCAGGTAATCAGATCGTCGCGCACCGCCTTATTCTCAGCTTTGCGCTTCGGCACCAGATCGGCATCGAGCAAACTCGCTTCGGCCGCGACCACGGCGGGCATGGGGGTGATATTCACGCCATAGCGCGCCATCCCATCCAGCAAATCCTTGCGCCCGGCGATCAGGCCGCAGCGTAGGCCCGCCAATCCGTAAATTTTGGAAAAGGTGCGCGCGACCAGCACGTCCGCGCCCGATGCCACTAGATCCAGGCAGCTTTGCGCGTCGCTGAACTGGATATAGGCTTCGTCCACCAGCAAAATGCTGCCCTTGGGTTTATGGGCGAGCAGCCATTCGATGTCCGTGCGTGCGACGGGAAGGCCGGTCGGATTGTTGGGATTGCAAAGATAATAGACGCCGGCATTCGGAGCGGCCGCGAGCAGCTTTTGCGGATCGGCCACGAAGTCGCCAGCCAGCGGCACCGCGACCGAGCGTGTAACGCTTTTATCGCCAAGGCCCAGAAACCCTTGGTCGAATGTCGGTTCGAAATAGGCGATCGGTCGTTCGCGCGAGCTATAGGTCAGCGCGACCGACCGCAGCGGCATGAAGGAGCCGGGGTGGACCTGAACCTGATCGGCGGAGAGGCCGTTTTGACCGGCGAACAGGCTTTCGAGCTTGCCGGCAAAGGCCATGCCATAGCGGCCTGAAAGGGGCGGCAGGGCGGCCAGCGCCCGAAGGGCGGACGGGCCGGGGCCCACCGGATGTTCGTTGCTGTTGATATAGACGGCATCGGTCAGGCTCGCGACCATGCCGGCGGGATCGTCGGGCAGTGCGACCGCGCGGCCGCGCTGGGCAACAGCGGGCAAGGCGGAAACGGCGCCCGCCGCGGCCACCGCACCGCGCATCATCATTCGTCGGGACAGGGACATGGGCCACCTACCAATTGCCAAAAAGCAAAAGGGCCGATCCATCGCTGGACCGGCCCTCCTTCGTGACGACGTCAGAACTTGAAGTCGAGACGCGCGTAATAATAACCCCCGGCCGAGCCATAGGCACCATGGCCATAATAGCTGTTCCAGGATGTCGTGCCATTTTCATAGGGCGACTGACCCGGCAGCACGGTGACACCGCTCAGCAATTTTGGCTTTTCCGGCCGCTTGTCGAACAGGTTGTTCGCGCCGACCGAGAACTTCACAAAATCGGTGAAGTCATAGCCCAGTTCCAGATCGGTGATCCCGGTCGCCTTGACGATGCCGTCCCGCTCGATCGGCTGGCCGTTCATCGCCGCTGCGGACAGGGCCGAACGGACGAGGATGCTGGTCTTGCCATAGAAGGTCTGGCGTAGATTGGCCGAGAAGGGGCCGCTCGCAAAGTTGATACTGCCCACAACCTTATATTCGGGCGACGCGTCCTCGATATAGCTTTCCGATACGGAACTGAAGAGGGCGGGGTTGCTGTTATCGGTAATCTTGGTCTTGTTGTAGTTCGCCGTCAGCGACAGGTCGAGCTTACCGAAATCGAGCATCACCGGATAGCGGGCGGCGAAGTCGATACCGTAGGTTTCGGTGTCGATGAGGTTGGTGAAGCTCGCCACGCCCAGCGTTTGAAGCCCGGTGTCGAGCACAAGGCCGGTAGAAGCAATCGCGGCGAGGATGCTTTCCGCCCCAGCGACGGGATTACCGCCCTGGATGGCGGGCAACGTCGCTGTTGCGGAGATGCGGTCCTTGATCTTGATATAATAGCCATCGATCGTGATCGCGAGCTTGGGCGTTGGGCGAATGACGATACCGGCCGAGAAGTTGGTGGACTTCTCAGGACGCAGCGCATTGAAGCCCAGCAAGGTTGCTGCTGGCGAACCGGCCGGCAATTGCAGCACGGCGCTGGTCGGCCCCACATTCACCGTCGAATAGAAGGATTCGGCCAAAGTCGGTGCGCGGAAGCCTGTGGACGCGGTGCCGCGGATCGCGAAGGCGTCGGAAAAGTCGTAGCGCGTCGTGATCTTGCCGATCGTCGTATCGCCAAAGTCGGTATAGTCCTCGTAGCGGCCGGCAATGTCGATGGTCCATTTGTCGATCGGTTCGGCGATCAGGTTGATATAGGCTGCCCGCGAGCTGCGACGATGTTTGCCTGCATCGATATCCTTGTAGCCGGGGAAGGACTGAACGCCTTCTGCCAAGGTCGAATAATAGTCGCCCTGCAGGATTTCATAGGTGTCGCGCCGATATTCGCCGCCAAAGGCAAGGGTCAGCGGATTGGCCATGCCCACATCAAATTCCTTGCGGATGTCGAGCGTGGTGGTCAGCTGGCTGAGCTTGAAGCCGCCGTCATAGGCGTCGCTCACCGTATTGGGCGTGATCGTCGGGTCCGTGAGCGAGGCGTTATAATTGGCGATCCAGAGCGAACGATGCGCCGATTCAATGGTCCAGATCTTATTCTGGTCATAGCCGTAGGTGACGCTGAGGTCGTAATTCCAGTCGGACCCGAACTCACCCTTGGCGCCGACGGTGAAGCTATATTCCTTCTGTTCCACCTTTTGCTGTGGGACCATGCCGAACGTGCCGGTGTCGCCATAACAGGTGGTAAGGTCGGTCGCATCCGCGCAAATGCGGTTGGGTGGACGATAGCCCTGCAGCGCATAGCCCACGCGCCGCGACACATCACCGAAGCTGTAGAGTTCGACCCCGCCGAAATCATAGCCCATATTGTAAAAGAGGATGTTGAGCTGCGACTTCGCCTGCCCGCCATTGATGCCGTTGAGATCAAGATTGGCCCAGGCAGGATCATAATAGTTGCTGGTCGATGGGAACTGCCCGGGATAGGTGCCGGCGGCGTTTACATAGGGATTGCCGTCAATGTCGGCCATGATGACCTGGCCCGTGCCGGTGGTCGTGTAATCCTGGCGGCGGTGGAAGGCGGTAACGTTGAAAAAGCCGTCTTCGCCCAGCTTGAAGCCGACATTGCCCGATGCGGAAAATAGTTCGCCTTCGCTGTTATAATATTGGCCGCCCGTCACCTTGAAGGTGCCGCCGTCCGTCTGATCCTTCAGGATCATGTTGATCGCGCCGGCGATCGCGTCGGTACCGTACACTGCCGATGCGCCATCCTGTAGGATTTCGATGCGCGACACGGCGTCTGGCGGAATGAGGTCGATGCTGGGCGCGGCCGATCCTTGGAACGGACCAGGGATCACCTGGAGGATGGCGGAACCGTGGCGACGCTTGCCGTTCACCATCACGAGCGTATGGTTCGGGCTTAGACCGCGCAGACGGGCCGACAGCGAGAAGTTGGACATGTCCACGCCCTGCGTCTGGGCGGTGAAGCTCGGCACCAACTGGGTGAGGGCCTGATTGAGGTTGGGCTGACCGACGCTCGACAGCGCCTGTTCGCCCAGCACGGTGACCGGCGCGGCGCTGTCCGCGGCCTGCATGCCGACAGCGCGTGTACCAGTGACGATGATGGCTGCGCCGTCGTCGGCCTGCGGTTCCTGCGGCGCTTCCTGCGCCAGCGCACCGGCCGACCAGGACGATGCCAGGATAAGAGAAAGTTTGAACGCGGACAGTCTTGTCATTCATGCCCCCTGTTTTTGCAATGTCGATGACAAAGGGATGAACGAACGGTGTCAGCCGAGCCGCTATTGCAGCGCAGCATTTCCAACAAGAGAAGAGTCTGTGTCTGAAAAGACACAAGTGCCAGTGCGAACCTATTGGCTTTGCGTAGGCAGGCTGATCATGGCCCCGAAAAATTACTCTTCAGGGCAACTTTGCATCCACTGACATGGAGGGTTTTTATCGCAGAACCGTTATACTAACTTACGTCCTTGAAATCAGGATGCGAGCGCCGCGTCGATCAGCGACCTGGCTTCCGCGCCTTCCCAGTCCATTGCGCCGATCACGCGCAGCATTTCCTTGCCCTGCGCGTCGTAGAGGACGGTCGTGGGCAACACACCGGTTGCGTAGGAAAAGCCGAAGCGATTATCCGGATCGGTATAGGCTTTGAGATGCGGCAAATCATGTTTGGCGAAAAACGCGCCGGCGGCCTTCGCGCCTTGCACATCCTGCGAAATGGTCAGTACGGCCAGCCCCTTGGGGCCGTGAGCAGCTGCAACACGGTCGAGCGTCGGCATTTCCGCTATGCAGGGCGCGCACCAGGTTGCCCAAAGATTGACCAGCATCGGCTTGCCCGCAAAATCCTGCAACGTCATGTCACTGCCATCGGGCGCCTGAAACACGAAGTCGGGCGCGGCGGTGCCTGCCTTGCTGCGGTCGATCTTGTAATTGAACGCCGCCTCGCCCTTCGGTTCTGCGGTGGCTTCGCCGGTCGTCGGCGTGACTTCGCCGCTGATGGCGGCATTGGCTTGCTCCTTGGGCGGCGATTGCCTATCGCATGCCGCCAGCAACGCAGGCAGGAGCAATATCATTAGCGCGCGGGACGACGACAGCATGGGTTCAGGCTCCAACAGCATGTGGGGCGGCCGCTTCGCTGCCGGCCCCGCTTCGATCATGCGCGAGATAAATGCCTCGATCCCGTTCGACAAGCGCTTGTGGAAACAGGATATCGTCGGGTCCAAGGCGCATGTGGCGATGCTGGCGCGTCAGGGGATCGTCACCCAGGCCGATGCAGACGCGATCAGCGCCGGGCTGGACACCATCGCCGCTGAATATGAAGCGGGCGGGGTTCCGGTGAACCTCGACCTGGAAGACATCCATATGGTGACGGAGTCGCGCCTGGCGGAGCTGATCGGCCCGGTGGCCGGTCGGTTGCACACGGCGCGCAGCCGCAATGACCAGGTAGCGACCGACTTTCGCCTCTGGGTGCGCGACGCCATTGATGAGGTGGAGGCTGGCCTTATTGGCCTCCAGCGCGCGTTGGTGGCGCGGGCGCAGGACCATGCCGACGCCGTGATGCCGGGCTTTACCCATTTGCAATCGGCGCAGCCGGTGACGCTGGGCCACCATCTGATGGCCTATTATGAAATGGTGCGCCGCGATCGTAGTCGCTTTGCCGATGCGCGCGCGCGGCTCAATGAATGCCCGTTGGGCGCGGCAGCGCTCGCCGGCACCGGGTTCCCGACCGATCGGCACATGACAGCAGCGGCTCTCGGCTTTGCTAGGCCGACCGACAACAGCCTGGACAGCGTATCCGACCGTGATTTCGCGCTCGATTATCTGATGGCCGCAACTCAGGCGTCGCTCCACCTTTCTCGCCTGGCCGAAGAGTTCATCATCTGGGCGAGCCAGCCCTTTGGCTTCGTCAAGCTGCCCGACGCCTATTCGACCGGCAGTTCGATCATGCCGCAAAAGCGCAATCCTGATGCGGCCGAGCTGGTGCGGGGCCATGCGGGACGCATCATGGGCTGCATGACCGCGCTTTGCATGACGATGAAGGGTCTGCCGCTCGCTTATTCCAAGGATATGCAGGACGATAAGCCCCCCGTGTTCGAGGCGCATGACCTGCTGGCTCTGTCGATTGCTGCGATGACCGGCATGGTGGAAACCGTGACCTTCCGCACTGACCGGATGCGCGGCCTCGCCGAAAGCGGTTTTGCCACCGCGACGGACCTCGCCGACTGGCTGGTGCGGGAAGGCGGCATCCCCTTCCGCGAGGCGCATCACATCACCGGCCGCGCCGTGGCGGCGGCAGAAGAGGCGGGCGTCCCGCTCGACCAGTTGCCGCTCGACATGTTGAAGGCGATCGACGATCGCCTTGACGATCGCGTCTATGCAGTGCTGACGGTCGATGCGTCGGTCGCCAGCCGCAAAAGCCATGGCGGCACAGCACCCGAACAAGTGCGCGCCCGCATCGCGCAGGCGAAGGAGGAACTGGGATGAAGACACTGCGCATCCTCGCTGGGCTTGGCCTCGCTGCCCTGACGCTTGCCGGCTGCGGCGGCCGCCAGCCTCTGAAACCCGTCGAGGGGCAGAAGCTGCCTGCGGTGCCCGTCGGTGCGGCGACCGCACCTACCAGCACGCAATTGCTGACGCCGTCGATTCAGGCGCGTCCGGAGCGCAATGTCGAACTGCTGACCCAGTCGCGCGAGCGCACTGACGATGAATTCGACCTGCCGCCCGAAGCGCGGCCCAACTAGACCATAGGACAAGAGTTTGGATCATTTCTCTTATGTCGACGGCGCCATGCAAGTGGAGCAGGTGCCGATGGAGGCCATTGCGCAGGCGGTCGGCACCCCGGTCTATGTCTATTCGACCGCGGCGCTGGAACGGCATGTCGGGGTGTTCCGCGAAGGTCTGGCGCAGCTCAGTGATCCGCTGATCGCGTTCGCCGTCAAGGCGAACCCCAATGCCGCAGTGCTGGCGACGCTCGCCAGGCTGGGGCTGGGCGCTGACGTCGTATCGGCCGGCGAATTGTTGCGCGCGGTGGCAGCGGGCATACCGGCCAGCCGCATCGTCTTTTCGGGCGTCGGCAAGACGGCCGAGGAAATGCGGATCGCGCTGGACCATGGCATTTACCAGTTCAACCTGGAAAGCGAACCGGAAGCCGAGATGCTCTCGCAGGTCGCGGCCGCGATGGGCAAGCGCGCGCCGGTCGCCTTTCGCATCAATCCGGATGTGGACGCAGGCACCCATGCCAAGATTTCGACCGGCAAGTCGGAAAACAAGTTCGGCATTCCCTATGATCGCGCCTTGGACAGCTACGCTGCCGCCCGCGATCTGCCTGGCCTCGATGTTCAGGGTGTCGCGGTTCATATCGGCAGCCAGCTGACCGATCTCGCGCCGCTGGAGGCGGCGTTCGTGAAAGTCGGCGCGCTGATCGAAGTGCTGCGCGCGGCCGGCCATGACATCCGCACGGCGGACTTGGGCGGTGGCCTTGGCGTTCCCTATGATCCCGCCCAGCCGCTGCCGCCCAGTCCGGCCGACTATGGCGCGATGGTGTGCCGGGTGACGCAGAGCTGGCCCGTCCGGCTGATGTTCGAGCCTGGCCGCGTGATCGTAGGTAATGCGGGCGTGCTGCTGTCGCGCGTCATTCGGGTGAAGCAGGGCGCGCAGGCGCCTTTCGTCATCGTTGACGCGGCGATGAACGACCTGATGCGGCCCAGCCTTTATGATGCCTGGCATGACATTCGGACGGTGAAGCCATCGGGCGACCGCGCGACCGCCAATGTCGTCGGACCGGTGTGCGAAACGGGCGACACCTTTGCCATGCATCGCGACATGGATGTGGTGCGGGCGGGGGAATTGGTCGCCTTCATGACCGCCGGGGCCTATGGCGCGACCATGGCGGGCACCTATAACAGCCGACCACTGACGCCCGAAGTCCTGGTGTCGGGCGACAAATGGGCAGTGGTGCGCGAACGGCCGCCGCTCCGCGCGCTGATCGACGGCGATATCATTCCCGACTGGTT
This sequence comes from Sphingomonas sp. SKA58, assembly GCF_000153545.1. NCBI lineage: Bacteria > Pseudomonadati > Pseudomonadota > Alphaproteobacteria > Sphingomonadales > Sphingomonadaceae > Sphingomonas > Sphingomonas sp. SKA58. The sequence goes on along the minus strand of NZ_CH959308.1, from coordinate 20,425 downwards.
GGCGGACTGATGCACAGCCTGCCGGTCTTCCTTCGGCTGGCGGGGCGCCCGGTCATCCTGACAGGGGATGGCGAGGCGGCGGAGGCGAAGCGGCGGCTGCTCGAGCGCGCCGGCGCGCGGATCGTGGATGAAAACGATCAGGGCGCGCGCATCGCCATTGTTTCGGATGGTGATGAAGCGACGGCCGAGCGGCTGCGCGTACGCGGCATTCTGGTTAACGCGACCGACAATCCGGACCTGTGCGATTTCACGCTACCCGCGATTGTCGATCGTGATCCGGTGCTGATCGCCATCGGCACGGGCGGCGCATCGGCGGGCCTGGCCAAGGCCTTGCGCCAACGGCTGGAGTCATTGCTGCCCGCAAGGATAGGGGCGCTGGCGCAGGCCCTGTTCGATGCGCGCCCCGCCATCCGCGCGCGCTGGCCGGATGCAGGCGAACGGCGGCGCGCGATCGACGCGGGGCTGTCGCCGGGCGGGGCAATCGACCCATTGAACGAGCGGGCCGCGGCCGGGCTGGCCGGCTGGCTTTGCGGACCGGATGTGGCGCAAACGTCTCGGCTGGAAGTGGTTCACCTGTCTTCGAACGATCCAGAGGATCTGACGTTACGCGCCGCGCGGCTGTTGGGTGAGGCGGACCGTATCTATCACCATGCCGATGTTCCAGCCACGATCCTCCATCGCGCGCGGGCCGATGCCGTTCATATCCTTGTCACGCGTCCGCCGGAGGAACTGGAACCGGGTCTGTCGCTCTTGCTTGTCTTGGGGAACTGATTTCAGCGCGCGCTAAGGCGTGCGACTTCCGCCTGCAAATGGTCCACTGACGCCATCAGACGCGCACGATCCAGCTCCACTTGCCGCAACGTCTCGCGCGTTTCACCCAATTCCATTGCCCGCCGGGCGATGCGGGCGTCCAGCTCCGCATATTGCCGCGACAGCAAGTTGACGCGCTCGGCCCGCGCATGAACGCGCCGCAGCCGTGCGTCGAGCATGTCGAAATCAAAGGGTTTGACGATGTGATCGTCAGCCCCGGCATCCAGCGCCGCAATCATCTTGGGGGTGTCGGATGCGCCGCCGATCATCACGATGCAGGCATGTCCGGCCGGATGCGCCGCGCGGATTTTTTCCATCGTCCCGATCGCTGGCAGCAACTGCAAATCCATGTCGATAAGGATGATGTCCGATGGCTGAATGATCAGCGTCTTCTGCGCCGCAAACCCGTCCTCGACGACCGTGACGTCATAATGACGATGCGACAGGCGGCGTCCGATCACCGCGCGCGCCGTGGGATTTTCATCGACCAGTAAGAGGCGCAGGCGACGCGGGCTGACAGGCTGGGGCTGTTCTTCGTCAGGCGAAACCTGCGCGCCGCGATATATATAGGACATGCCTTGGGCTCCTGTCGTTCGCCCCGAGTTTAACGGGAACCGGGCAAAAAAATGCTTAATGGATCGGTCCATTATTAATTTCATTTAATTGGCTTGCCCTAGCCGCTGGCCCTAGCCCCTTCTTGGCTTATCTAAAGAGGAGGCCAGCATGACCAATATCGTCCCCCCGCTGGCGATCGAGGATATTCCCGATCTGTCTGACCTCATCAGCCCGTTTGGCTTGTCAGATGGCGGCGCACTGGACATCAGCCTGATGGATGTCGTGATCGCGATTATCGACCAGCCATGACGCCGGCGCCGCTCACCGCAGCGGCGCAGGCGGCGGCCACTGTGCCGCTTGGCGAAGCGGTGGCGCTGATCCGGCCATTCCTGCGTGATATTGCGTGGTTTAACGCGTGGCTGACGGAGCAGACCGGACAGATGCGCCTTGACCCCCTGTACCTCCCGCCCGTCCGCGCCAGCCGGAATGGAGGGGTGCGTCATCTGGTGTTCGTGCGGACGGAACGCATCTGGCTTACCGCCACCATCCTCGATCTTGCCGGACCGCCTGCTGACCGGCTGCATTTTTCCGGTCGCCATGCGCTGTGCCGTCCGCTCAATCGGCCGCTGTACGGCGAGATATTTAGGCTTGAGGGAGACCGCGCTGTACGTGCCCGGTCGATCGATTGTCAGCCCGGCACCATGTTGGATGTGGACGAACGGAATCAGGCGTTGCGCCTTGCGCACGGCGGCGGACTGCTCATGATGTTGCGCGCGCAGGTCGCGCCGCTTGGCCCCGTTCTGTCGCGCGGTGTCGATCTGGGCAGCGGAAGGACGAGCACATTGGCGCAGGTGGACGAAGGCCATGCGCGAACGCTGATGCTGCTCTCGCTCCTGCGGATACAGCAGCGGCACGATGCTGCGCCACTGTTCGCCGCCGCGCTCGACGCGCCGCTGCCGGGGCAGCGATGGGCGGCGATGCGGGAATATCTCGCACTCGACACGGCGCAGGCGCTTGATCCTCTGACGCGCATGGCGCAGGTCGACCCCGATGTAAATGTGCAGGCGCTGGCACGGCAGACGCTGGCAAGGCTGGAACAGGTTGCATGCCGCGCGTGATCGAAACGCAGGACGACGGCGCGATCCTCGATCTCGACGCATTGGTCGACTGGTGCGAAAGCCCGGCCTTCGACCCATCCTGCGAGGATGGACTGGCAGCCGCGGCGCCGATGCTCGCAGCCCTGGCGCGTAACCGCCATTTTCTCGCTGACGCCGCTATCGCCGAACTCAAGACCAGATGCGCGACCCAGCGCCGCCATAACCCCTATTCCGCGCAGGTCATGCTATTGCGGCCGCCAACGGGCAAATATGTGCTGCGGGCGGCGTTCTGGCCGGCAATGTCCGATCATGTCGTGCGCGCCAGCGGCACAGCGCACTTTCTCTATCATGTGCCGCATGACCACGGCTTCGATTTTCTCACCGTCGGCTATCTGGGGCCGGGCTATGGATCGGACTATCACGACTATGACCGGGCCGAGGTCGTGGGTTTTGAAGGTGAAGCCGTCAGGCTGCGCAGCGTCGGGCGTAGCTGGCTTCATGAAGGGCGAATGCAGCTCTACCGCGCCCACCGCGATATCCATACCCAGCTTCCGCCAGAGCGCATGTCGATATCGCTCAACATTCTGGCCAGCCCGCCAGGTCAGGGATGGCGGCGCCAATATCGTTTTGACACGGCGCGCGGCGTGATCGCGCAATCGATGACCGTGGCCAGTGCGCAATTGCTGCTCGAACTAGCGATCGGATGCGGCGACGAAAACGCCATGGATCTGGCGGCGGCGTTTGCCCGTCGTCATCCGCACGACGCGATGCGCCTGACCGCGTGGAGCGCCTTGGGCGACGCTTTGCAAGGGGATGCCCGCCGGGAGCATCTGGAAGCCGGCGCTGCCAGCGATAGTCCGCTGGTGCGCGCGCAGGCCTATGCATGTCTTGGAACACTCCGAAATGGATAGGAAACGGTTTGTTTTTGTTCCGCCGGGGCTGTCGGATGGGGCCGGACACTAGACGACAGGGCGAATGTGGGCGGGCGCGTGGAATGTCATGGTGTGGGAACCGATTTCGGACCGGTCGCCCGCGCATTAAGTGCGCGGGGCATGGATTTGGCGATGCGGCACGCGCCGGGCGAACCCCATGTCCGCGCGGGTGACGCGATGATCCTTTGGCAGCGAACGGATGATCCGCTTGCCCGCGCGCATGCCTTGGACAGTGGCGCGCAGGACGTGGTCGGCCCTTGGATGCACGAAGCGGAAGCTGCCGCAAGGATTATTCGTTTGGCGCAGGGGCAGAACCCAAGGCTGGTTCGGGGAGACCTGGTGATTGACCTGTTGGAGCGCCGGGTGGAGAGGAGCGGGCGCGCCATACCGCTGCTTGCCCGCGAATATGCCCTGTTGCTGCACCTTGCGCGTCATGCGGGGCAGCCGCATAGTCGTGAAGACCTGCTTCGGTCGATCTGGCGACTGGACTTTGACCCGGGAACCAACAGCGTGGAGGTACATATGTCACGCCTGCGCGCCAAGCTGGACCGGGGCCATCAATGGACGATGCTGCGCACGGTCAAGGGGCGCGGCTACATGCTCGATCCCGGCGCGGGCGCATAAGCGCGCAGGAACAGATCCACCGCGAATGCGGCATCCCGTTCGATATTCTCTGGTTCGACGTGACTGATCTGGCCCATCAAAAGCTGATGATGGAGTCCGGCCATGCACAGCGCCGTGAGCGCGCGGGCGGCCTCGAGTGGATCCGCCGCCCGCAGCGCGCCGCGTCGCATGGCTCCTTCCAGAAATTCGGCCAGCAGCGCCCGGGTATTACGCGGCGCCAGTTCAAAGAAGATGCGACTGAGTTCGGGAAACCGCCCGCCTTCGGAAATGACAAGGCGTTGCAACGCAATGGCTTCGGGGGACGTCACCTTCCCCACAAGGCTGATGCAGGCGCCCAGCAAAACTTCCTCCAGCCCGGCGTCGGGGTCGAGAATTTGGGAGAGGCGCGCGCGGTAGGCCCGGGCCACACGATCAAGCACGGCAGCAAACAGAGCGTCCTTTGACGGGAAATGACTCCAGAGCGTGCCTTTCGATCCGCCGAGCGCGGCAGCGATCCCCGACATGGTGGTGCCGGCATAGCCATGATCGAGGAAATAGCGTTGCGCGACCTCCAGGATCTTCTCCTGTCGGTCGCGTTTCCGTGCCTCCCGTCGGCTACAGGATGAAGGCTCGTTCAGCACCGTCATAAAAGCGTACCATATAGTACGATAACCTTGTTGACAAGCCACTGCAAGGAGCGCAAGGGCAATTTTCATACTATCTGGTACGGTTTGTAATGGCGATGAGTCGCATGATGTTATCCACTCGCCTCATTATGGGTTCTGCCGCGGCACTGCTGCTGTCTGGCTGCGCGGCGATACCCGACCTCGGGCCGAAACCCGCAATTCGCTCGGCCCAGAGCGTCGATGCCCGGCAAAGCCTGACCGCGCCTCAAGCCGTCTGGCCGGCCGATGACTGGTGGGTGGCCTATGGCGATCCGCAACTGACTGCACTCATCGAAGAAGGCCTGAAGAACGCGCCGGACATGGCGATCGCCGCCGCTCGATTCCGTCAGGCACAGGCGGTCGCGCAGCAGGCGGGGGCCGCGACGCTGCCGTCGGCCGACCTGGAAGCCAGCGCCAATACCACGAAGCAGAGCTATAATATGGGCCTGCCAAAGGAATTCGTGCCGCAGGGATGGTTGGGCACAGGTCGCGTGGCGCTGGACTTGGGGCTGGACCTTGACCTGTGGGGCAAGAACAAGGCGGCGCTGGCGGCCGCGACGTCCGAAGCGCGGGCCGCTGAAATTGACGCGCGACAGGCGCAGCTCGCGCTCACCACCGGGATCGCCAACGCCTATGCCGATCTCGCGCGGCTCTATGACGAGGCAGAGGTGCAGCAGCGCACGCTCGACATCCGGCTGGCCAGCCAGAAACTCGCTGCGGAACGGCGCGTGAATGGCCTGGAAACGCGCGGCAGCGTGCGCCAGGCCGACGCGACCGTGTCGGCCGCCAAGGCGCAGCTTGCCGGCGCCAAGGTGGCGATCGCCCTGCGCCAGCACCAGATTGCGGCCCTGATCGGCGCCGGGCCGGATCGCGGTCTGTCGATCACGCGGCCCGTCAAAGGTCAACTCTCGCCGCTCGGTCTGCCGGCCGACGTTACGACCAATCTGGTCGCGCGCAGGCCCGATATCGCCGCTGCGCTGGCCCGCACGGAAGCTGCGGCCAAGCGAATTAAGGTCGCGCGCGCCGATTTCTTCCCCGCCGTCCGGCTGGGTGCGCTGATCGGCGTGCAGTCGCTTGGCTATAACACCGTCTTTACCGGCAACGGCGCACAAGGCGGCGCGTCGCCTTTCCTGGACACCTTGTTCAAAAAGGATTCGATCTTCGGCAATGCCGGACCCGCGATCAGCCTGCCGCTGTTCCATGGCGGCGCGCTGCGCGGGCAGTATCGGAGCGCCCGCGCCGTCTATGATCAGGCGGTGGCGACCTATGATAAGACGGTGTTAACCGCCTATCAGGAGGTTGCCGACGCCGTCACCAGCCGTCGTGCGCTCGAACAGCGTCTGGCGGACGCCCGCGCGGCGCTGGCCGCCTCGCGCGACGCCTATGACGTAGCGCAGAAACGCTACAAGGGGGGGCTTTCGCCCTATCTCGACGTGTTGAATGTCGAGGATCAGCTGCTCGCTGCCCAACGCACCGTCTCTGATCTGGATGCGAGCGCCTTCTCGCTCGACATCGCTCTCATCCGAGCGCTGGGCGGCGGATTTACCGCCAGCGCTGCTTTGCCCAAGGACGACATCCATGGCTGACGCCGAACCCGAAAATATCGCGCGGACCAGCGAGCCGCAGGCCTCCGAACAGGACGCGCAGCAGGGCCAGCGCAACAGCGCCCGGCGCAAATGGCTGACCCGGCTGGGCCTGTTGGTGCTGGTGGTCGCCCTGTTGTGGGGCGCCTGGTATCTTTTGTTCGGCCGCAATCATGTCAGCACCGACAATGCCTATGTGAATGCGGAAATGGCGCAGGTGACGCCGCTGATCGGCGCGCAGGCGATCGACGTGCTGGTCAGCGACACGCAGTCGGTCAAGAAGGGCGATATTCTCGTCAAGCTTGATCCGACCAACGCCAAGATCGCCGTCGCGCAGGCAGAAGCCGACTTGGCTGAAGCGCGCCGTCGTTTCCGCCAGACCGATGCGACCAGCGATTCGCTTGCCGCGCAGGTTCAGGCCCGCAGCGCCGATATCGTTCAGGCGCGTGCCCAGCTTGCCACCGCGCAGGCCGATCTTGAAAAAGCGCGCGTCGACTTGCAGCGCCGCGAAGCGCTGGTTGCCGATGGCGCCGTGTCGGGTGACGAAGTGACTGCCGCGCAGACCGCTTATGCCAGTGCGCAGGCGGCGCTCAGGCTGGCGCAAGCGGGCGTCAAGACGGCTCAGGCGACGCGCGGTGCGGCGACTGGCCAGCTGGAAGCCAACCAGGCGCTGGTGCGCGGGTCGACCGAAGACACCGACCCGGCGGTCCTGGCCGCGAAGGCGCGGCTCGAATCCGCTAAGCTCGATCTGGAACGCACGACCATTCGCGCGCCGATCGATGGTGTCGTCACCAAGCGGCAGGTGCAGGTCGGCCAGCGCGTTGCGCAGGGCAGCCCGATCATGTCCATCGTCCCGATTTCGCAGGTCTATGTCGATGCCAATTTCAAGGAAAAGCAGTTGCGCGGCGTCCGCATTGGCATGCCCGCCAAGGTGACGTCAGACCTTTATGGTGGTGACGTCGTCTATCATGGCAAGATTGTGGGTTTTTCCGGTGGCACCGGCTCTTCCATGGCGCTGATCCCTGCGCAGAACGCGACCGGCAACTGGATCAAGGTGGTGCAGCGCCTGCCGTTGAGGATCGCGCTTGATCCCAAGGAACTGGCTGCGCACCCGCTGCGCGTCGGCCTCTCGATGGAAGTCGAGATCGACCTGGCCGACTGAAGGGAGCGCGCGGCATGGCGAGCGAAGACGATATCTTCTCGCGGCTTTCGCCGCGCACCCGGACGCTGGCGGGACTGGTTCTGGCATTGAGCAATTTGATGGTCGTGCTCGACCTGACCATCGCCAACGTGTCGGTTCCGCACATCGCCGGCAATCTTGGCATTTCCCCCGATCAGGGAACGTGGATTATCACCTCCTACGCCGTGGCGGAAGCGATCTGCGTTCCTTTGACCGGCTGGCTCGCGCAACGTTTCGGGGTGGTGCGGGTCTTCACCCTTGCGATGGCCGGCTTCGGTCTTTTTTCCGTTCTGTGCGGCCTGTCGACGACGCTTGGCATGCTCGTCGCCTGCCGGATCGGCCAGGGTATTTGCGGCGGTCCGATCATGCCGATGTCGCAGACGCTGCTGATGCGCATCTTTCCGCCCGAAACGCGTAATCGCGCGATGGGCATGTGGGCGATGACGACATTGATGGGGCCGGCGCTGGGGCCGATCGTCGGGGGGTATATCAGCGACAATTGGAGCTGGCACTGGATTTTCTTCATCAACTTGCCGATCGCCGTGCTGTGTGTCTTTGCCGCTCAGGCTTTGCTGCGGCCTGTCGAAACCGAAACGGCCCGGGTGCGCATTGACAAGGTCGGACTGGCATTGCTCGTCTTCTGGATCGGCTGTCTTCAGATCATGCTGGACATCGGCCGCGATCATGACTGGTTCGCGGATCCCACGATCATCGCGCTGGCGATCATGGCTGCGCTCGGCTTCTGCGTCTTCGTCATCTGGGAGCTGACTGAGGAGCATCCGGTCGTGGACCTGCGCGTGTTCCGCCATGTTGGCTTTAGCTCTGCGCTTTTCACCCTGTCGCTGTGCTTCGGGTCCTATTTCGCCAGCATCGTCGTCATTCCGCAATGGCTTCAGATGTCGATGGGCTATACCGCGACCTGGGCGGGTATCGTGACCGCGCTCACCGCCATGGCGGCGTTGTTCACCGCGCCAATCGCCGCGCGGATGATGGCCAAGACGGACCCGCGCCTGCTGATTTCCTGCGCCGTCGCCTGGATCGGGATCATGTCGTTGTGGCGTGCCCATTGGACCAGCGGCATCGATTTTTATGGCATGGCCCTGCCGCAGTTCATTCAGGGCTTCGCCTTGCCCTTCTTCTTCATTCCGCTAACGACGCTCAGTCTGGGATCGGTGCTGCCCAGCGAAACCGCCTCGGCCGCCGGCCTCCAGAATTTCGTACGTACGATGGCGACAGCGATCGCGACATCTCTGGTGCTGACCGAATGGGGTGATTCCCAGCGCGTGTCGCGCGCCGAAATGACGCGCGTGCTTCAGCCTGACCAGACCCAGTCGCTCCTGTCGTCATTGGGCCTGTCGCCCGACCAGATCCGGCAGGTGATAGCCAATATCGTCGAGCAGGAGGCGACGGTGATCGCCATCGACCATGTCTTCTTCATCTCCGCGATCATCCTCTTCGTCGCCGCCGCGATTGTGTGGATGGCGCCCAAGCCTGTCGGCAAGGTCGACACGTCCGCCGCGCATTGACAATGGAGCGGGGCGTCAGCCGCGCCACCGTCCAAGGATCGCGCCGTCCCGCAACACTGCGCGCGCCGCATTGTGGCCCGGCGCGCCGGTAACGCCGCCGCCGGGATGCGCTCCGGCGCCGCACATATACAGGCCGCGCAGTGGCCCGCGATAGGCGCCATGGCCCAGCACCGGCCGCGCCGCCCACATCTGATCCAGCGTCAAGGCGCCATGCATGATGTCGCCGTCGATCAGCCCGAATGTGCGCTCAAGGTCGAGCGGCGAGTGGATCTGACGAGCGATAATGCTGCGGGCAAAGCCCGGCGCCTGGGCATCGACCGTCGCGATGATGGTGTCGGCCGCCTCTTCCCGGGCATCGTCCCAACTCCGTCCGTCGGGCAGATGCGGCGCGAATTGCTGACAGAACAGGCTGGCGACATGGCATCCGGCCGGCGCCAGGCTGTCATCGACGGTGGAGGGGATCAGCATTTCGACAATGGGCGCGCGCGACCAGCCATCACGCTTTGCGTCCATGAAGGCGCGATCCATATAATCCAGGCTGGGGGCGATGATGATGCCGGACTGATGATGCGCCCCTTCCCCCGGCAGGCAGCGGAAATCGGGCAGGGCGGACAGGGCGACATTCATGCGAAACGTGCCCGACCCGGTTCGGAAACCTTTGATACGCTTGACGAAGTCCGCTGGAAGGTCGTTGGGTTCCATCATCCGCTCATAGAGCAGCCTTGGCCCGACATTGGCGATGACCCTTTTGGCCATGACCTCCTCGCCGCTCTCCAGCCGCACGCCTACAGCCTTGTCGCCATCGACCAGCACGCGCGCGACGGGCGCTTCCAGACTGACCTCGACCCCCATCGCCTGGACAACCCGCGCCATCGCCTGAGTGATGGATCCCATGCCGCCGACGACATGCCCCCAGGCGCCTTTCTTCCCGTTCACTTCACCGAAAACATGGTGCAGCAGGACATAGGCGCTGCCGGGGGTGTCGGGCGACGCATAGTTGCCGACCACCGCGTCAAAGCCGAAGGCGGCCTTGACCGGGTCGGACTCAAACCAGCTATCCAGGAAGCCGCGCGCTGATTTGGTGAACAGGTCCAGCACATCGCGCTGCTGTTCGATCGTGAGCGCTGCGACATGTCGACCCTGCCTTAACGCATCGAGCATCATAGTCATCCCGTCGCCGACATTGGGCGGGCATGACAGCACCAGGTCGCGGATGACATTCGCCACCGTTTCCAGCGACGCATAATAAGCAGGCAGGGCGTCGGCGTCGCGCGGACTGAACTTGGCGAATTCGCCCTGCGTCCGCGCGATGCCGCCGCCCAGAATGAGATATTGGTCGTCCGGCAACGGCAGGAAATTGCTCACCGGCCGCTCGATGACTTTGTAGCCCTGATCGATCAGCCGCATGTCGCGAATGATCCTAGGGTGGAGAAGGCTTACCGTGTAACTCGCCGTCGAATTGCGGAAGCCGGGATGAAAATCTTCGGTGACGGCCGCGCCGCCGACTATCGCGCGGCGTTCGAGGATCCGGACCTTGTAGCCTGCGCGTGCCAGATAAAAGGCGCAGACCAAGCCATTATGTCCGCCCCCGATGATCACGGCATCATAGCGCTTGCCCATGCCCCTCACTCCATCACGCTGCTCACTTTACAATCGTATAACAACTGTATGTGCAAAGTCGATGAAGCTGTCGCGTTCGCCGTCGGCTTGTTCAGGCGGTACGATCCGGCTGTTCGCCCCAATCTGCAAGGATGCTGGCCCGACTTGCTGCCTTTTCCCAGGGAAATACGAACCAGTCCTTGGTTACTGCCCGGTCGATCGTTTCCGCGCGATAGTCCACCCGAGCCGCCGATCGGCTGTTATCGATCAACACCGCCACGCGCAGCAGCGCCGCGTCGGCTTCGCCGAGCGCGCTGCGCAGGCGCAGGATCGTGCGCCCGCTGTCATTGATGTCGTCCACCACCAGCAGCCGTTTGCCGGCCTTCACCCGCAATCGCAATTCGCCCAGCAGCGTTTCGGCAAAGGCCGGGACCTGCGCGGAAAGATCGACCGATAGCATCGGTCGTCCCAAAGCATGGCTGAGCCAGGTGGCCGGCGCCAGCCCGCCGCGGCCGATGCCCACGATCCAGTCGGGTCGCCAGCCAGACGCGATCACGGCGTCGGCCAAGAGATCGATCTGCGCCAGAAAGCGCGCCATCTCTATGTCGGTCAGGATCGGCTTCTGCATTGTCATCCTCTCACCATCGCCGCGTCTCCCTCGATGGCAGCCTGCGCGCCATAGCGTCGCGCGAGCCAGGCGCAGGCCATCAGCTGTATCTGGTGAAAGACCATGACCGGCAACAGGATCGGCCCCGCCATCGCCGCCGGAAACAACACGCCGGCGATGGGCACGCCCGACGCCAGGCTCTTCTTGGACCCGCAAAATTGCAGCACGATCGCATCCTCGCGGGACAATCCCATCAGCCGCCCCAGACCCCAGCTGGTCAGCAATATGATGATCAGCAGACCGGCCGAAACGGCGACCAGCGTCAGCATCTCATCCTGCGACACGGCCCGCCACAATCCTTCCACGACAGCGGCGGAAAAAGCGGCATAGACCACCAGCAGGATCGATCCCCTATCCACGCGGCCGATCTTCGCCCGGTGCCGATCGATGAAGCCGCCGATCCAGGGGCGCAGCATATGGCCAAGGACGAAGGGCAGCAGCAATTGCAGCACGATCCCCTCCACGGCGGAGAGGGAAATGAGGCTTCCGCCTCCGCCCCGCTGTATCAACAGCGCGACCAGCAGCGGTGTCACCACTATGCCCAACAGATTGGAGAAGGAGGCGCTGACCACGGCGGCGGCGACATTGCCGCGGGCGATCGCGGTGAAGGCGATGGAGGACTGAACCGTCGATGGCAGCAAGGTCAGGAACAACAATCCGGTGCCCAAGCTTTCCGGCAGTGGGCCGAATCGGCTGATCAGCCATCCGAATATGGGAAAGAGAAGGAAGGTCATCGCCAGCGTCGCGCCGTGGAGTTTCCAGGCGCGGGCGCCCTGCCAGATGGCGGCCCGCGACAATTTCGCGCCGTGGAGGAAAAAAAGCAGCACGATGCCCGCATCCGCCATGCCCTCGGCAATGCGCGCGCCCTGGCCGCGCGCCGGCAGCACGGACGCTAGGGCGACGGTCGCAATCAGCATCAGCAGAAACGGGTCGAGCGCCTGGCGCAATCGGTTCATCATCACATCTGGCACCATTTGATCGAAACGCAGGGGATAGACGCGCCCGTCAGACTGCGCCAACAAATTCCCTTTGCAGCGCAACAAGGGAGAGGCCGGGCGTGAGCGAGAATATAGCGATCATCCAAAATGAGGGCGTGGTGGAGATCCATCTCGATCGCCCGGACAAGAAAAACGCTCTGACAGGCGCCATGTATCGCGCCATGATAGCCGCGCTGGCGGATGCGTCGGCGCGCGAAGCGGTTGGCGCGGTGCTGATCACGGGACGGGGGGATGCCTTTTGCGCGGGAAATGACCTGGCGGATTTCAGGGCCGGTCCGGAAGGAGGGGCGGCAGCCTTTGATTTCATTCAGGCGATCGCCGCTTTCGACAAGCCGTTGGTGGCGGCGGTGCAGGGTCTGGCGGTCGGCATCGGCACCACCATGCTCTTGCATTGCGACCTGATCTACGCCGCGCCTGACGCGCGTTTCATTTTGCCTTTCGTCAATCTGGGCCTGGTCCCCGAAGCGGGCTCCAGCCTGCTCGCGCCCGCAATCCTGGGGCATGCCAAGGCAGCGGCAATGCTGCTGCTGGGCGAACCGCTCGATGCCGAGGCTGCCGACCGCGCGGGTCTGATCACGGCTATCATACCCAGCGAGGCGCTGATCGACCATGCCCGAACCAAGGCCGCAGCGCTGGTAGCCAAACCGCCCCGGGCTCTCACAGCGACGCGCAGGCTGATGAAGGGCGATCCTGCGCTGTTGGCCAGCAGGATGCAGCAGGAGGCCGCATTGTTCCGGCAGGCTATGGCTTCGCCCGAAGCTGTGGAAGCCTTCACCGCCTTCTTCGAAAAGCGCCCGCCGGTGTTTCGCCGGGATTGAACTACTTGCGCGCGGGGACTGCGATTGTCGGGTCTGCTGTCGTTGCTGGATCAGGGATGGAGCATCCGCATCCAGCGTGCGAAGTCGAGACTGCGATTGTCCTGGGCCAGCAGGTGCGGTTGCGACCAGAAATCCGCGCCGCACTGACGCGCTTGCCCGGGGGCGATGCCGAAGGCGCTTCTGAAGGCGCGACTGAACGCGGATTCGCTCGCAAAGCCGCAATCGCGGGCGATCTCACCAATCTTGCGCCGTTGATTGGCGGGGCTCGACAGGATGATCGCCGCCACCGCCAGACGACGACGGCGGATATAGTCCGCGATCCCGCCGACCGGCTGGAAGGTTCGATACAGGGTTGCGCGTGACATGCCCAGGCTTTGCGCAAGCGACGCGGCGTCGAGCGATGGCTCTCTCAGCCGCCGGTCTATCTCCTGCGCCACTTTGCGGAACGGGGATAGGGGCGCGGGGGCCGTAGGCGCAAACCCACCGCCGCCCTGATCGGCCAGCATCGTTGTTACCAGCGCGACGGTCGATCGGGCCGCCACCTGGGCATCCCCCGGGGTCAGCGTGGGCAACCGGTCGACAAGCGCACGCATATAGCTGCCGAGCATCGCCGCGATCGCCCCATTTGCGGGCAGCACATGTCCGTGCAGCCGGGACGCGTCGTCACAATGGTGCGCGAGGAAAGGGCGGGGTATCAGCACCGAGATGTTCGTGAAATCCGTCGCCCGTGTTTTCAGTCCTTGAGCCAGATCGAAGATGACGACGTCACCGGCCGTCACAACGACCGAATGGTCGGCTGCAACGCCAGCGAAACCACCCTCCACATAGAGTTGGACCAGAAGGTGATCGAGGCCGCTGGTTGCGACCAGAGCAGCGTCTCGATCAAAGGCCAATGCGGAGGACTGGAACCGTCCGACCATGATGGTGCCAAGATGCCACGCAGAAAGGTTGAGGCGATATAGCCGCTCATCGCCCAGGCAAGTCAGCGTGAACACATCCTGCACTGATTGGCGGAAAGCCGCCAGCGCCTCGGGTCCTGTCATCGCATCAGTGGAAATCCCGAACGAGGGTACAGACAAAGTTTCCGGTTTGTCCATCGGCGACAACCCCATTTCTCCCTGGCGATTAACCATTCTTTGTGGGGGTTTAGCGTGATCGAGGCAATTTGTCTCAATTTTGCTGCACATCGTTTCAACGGCTGGGCCTGGCGTTGACAATATGTCTTCTGCCGGATGATGGCCGGGCCACTGAGATTGGCCGGCGAGGGGCGCTGGAGGATGTAGGCTATGATCGGCGCTGGGAAAAACGCGTGGCCAGGAATGGCAGCCGGGCATCCCCACAAGATCAAGGCAACCATTCCTTCGTCGCGTCCCGCCCCCCGTCTTTTTGCATTGTAGCGGAGACGGCTTCACAGCCTTCTGACGACGGCCAGGCGATGGCTGCGACCCCCATCGCCCGTTATCAGGAGCGGCGCTTGTCCTGGGCCATCGCGCCAGGGACAAGCGCCGGACGCGATGCCAGATCAAAGCCCCGCGATGTTCGCATATATCTCCGATGCCGCGGCCGTCGTTCAGGGAAGGGCAAAATAGCGGCCTTAAATTCCTATTCGTGATGAACTGGTCCACGCCCTTTGCGTTATGCCCTGTCTTGGCTTGTTCGCGCCGATATGGGAAATGGGCCGGCGACTTTGGTCCGAGCGAAATGACAGGAAGACAGGCTTGCCCTTCAACAGGATGATGATCGCTGGCTGGGTCGCGGCTTTGTTGGCCATGGCCGCGTCAACGCCACTAGCGGCGGCCGACCCCGCGCCGTTCGAATTGTCCGGGCCGGCTCTGCGCATCATGGTGACGCGCGGCGACCAGACTTTGCCGATCGGGCAAGTGCCCAGTCTGTCCGAAGGAGACAGGCTGGCGATCCGGGCAGACCTGCCCCAGGATCAGGGCGCGCGCTTCATTCTCGTTGCGGCCTTTTTGCGTGGTGCGACCAATCCACCGCCCAAGGACTGGGTCCAGTTTGCCGAAACCTGGAAGAAAAAGGCAAAGGACCGCGAACTGGAACTGACCGTTCCCAAGGGCGCGCGACAGATGGTCCTTTTCCTGGTGCCCGATACCGGCGGGGCGGAAGGGACGCTGAGCGACGCCGTGCGCGGCAAGCCAGGTGAATTCGTACGTGCGACTCAGGACCTCAATCAGGCGTCGCTCGATCGGTCACGGTTGGACAGTTTCATGGCGGCGATACAGGCGCAGGAAAACACGCATCCGGAATATCTTCGCACGCTGGCGCCCGTCCTGGCGCGGAGCCTGTCGATGAAATTGAACGAGGATTGCCTGTCGAAGGTGATCGAGATGCAGGCGGCCTGTTTGCTCGATAATCGCGAATCGCTGGTGCTGAC
>NZ_CH959309.1:127233-195131 GCF_000153545.1 Sphingomonas sp. SKA58 | reverse complement strand
CTCGCGTCCCTGACCAGCTGAGGAGGCAATCATGTTGAAGTTGCATGACGAGTTGATCACCGAACTCTCGAATTCGCTCACCACACAGAATTACAATCCCGTGGTCGTGGCGAACCACCGTCTCTACGCCCGCGCGTTTCTCGATTATCTGGCCGAGTGCGATATACAGGTCGAGACTGTGACGCCGCAGCAGGTCGATCAGTATTTTGGCTATGCGGTTCAGGATTTTGAGATCCAGTACGGTCGGCCTCCCAGTGCGCGTTGGCACATGTTGCCCCGCACCGCGATCGCCAAGCTCCTCCGGCTTGCTCAAGGCAATTGGCCCCCGGACGCAGAAATGATCGGTCCCGATGACGAGCATCGACATGAAATTTGCCGCGAATACGAGGCATGGCTGCGCGAGGAGCGCGGTTTGGCAAGCGCGTCCATTGCGGCGCTGATGTGGGAGGCGCGAAACTTCCTGCGATGGCAGTTCGACCGGGCCGGTGCCGCCAGCCTCGAAACGTTGAGCATCGTGGACATCGATCTCTACATGGACATGCGCGCGCCTGGTTTACGGCGCAAATCATTGGCCGATGTCGCTGAGCGTCTCCGTTCGGTGGTTCGCCATCTGCATCGGACGGGTCGCATCCCGACCGATCTGACGCCACACATCATCGGCCCCATGCTCTATGCCTACGAAGATGTGCCGTCGACGCTGGAAAGGAGCCAAATCGCCGCGGTTCTGGCGACAACGCAGGAGGACAGATCGCCACGCGGACTACGCGATTATGCGATACTTCAGCTGCTTGCCACGTATGGGCTGCGCGAAGGTGAGATATGCCGCCTTCGGCTCGATGACGTGGACTGGCGCGCAGAATCCCTCCGGATCTGCCACACCAAGACCAACGCGTACTCGTACATGCCGCTAATGGTGACTGTTGGTGAAGCGCTGCTGGATTATCTGCGCCTTGGGCGGCCCCAGGTTGAAGTGCGGGAAATCTTCGTCCGATCCTGCGCACCCTATATCGCAATGACGAACCTGTACGGCATGATCCGCGGTCGGTTGGCCGCCGCAGGCGTAGTGCCAGCAGGAAAGCGGGGGCCGCATGTCTTCCGCCACGCACGTGCGGTCGAAATGCTGCGGGCATCGGTCCCGCAAAAGATCATCGGCGACGTGCTCGGGCATCGATCCACCGAATCCACCAATACTTATCTCAAACTGGCAACAGATGATCTCCGAGCCGTGGCACTCGAGGTGCCTGGAATGGAGGTGCTGTCATGAGCGCCTGGCACGATCCCGATCGCACCGTCGTCGACGCCTTCCTGGTAAAATCGCAGTTCCGGCCGGGAAGCGTACCGACATATCGCTGGTTCCTTTGCACCTTCGAAGATGTTGCCCGCCGGCATCCGGCGGTGGACCGGCAGATGCTCGACGCCTGGCTGAAGGAGATGCAAAAACGTTGGCGATTGTCGACGCTGCTCAATCAGGTCTGCATTGTCGACCGCTTCCTCGACCACCTCGTCGAAATCGGGCTGATCGCCGACAACCCTGTTGCTGCACTTCGCCGTCGGTACAACGTCAAGCAAAGCAAGCCGATCTGGCGGGCCTTGGCTTCCCCGAATCCCGACGAATCCTTGGCCGCGTTACGACGGCCTGCGCCCTTCGGCAGCGTGCTGGGTGACTTCATGCAAGACCATGTCATGCTGATGCGCAGCCGGGGATATCAATATGAAGCGCAGGCTCACTGGCTGCTGCGGTTCGATCGGTTCCTTCAGGCCCGTCCCGACCTCGCGGAGCAACCACTTGAGGCAATGATTGCGAGCTGGGCGGCTGCCAAGCCGACCCGCAACCACGCGGCTGAATGCCAGAAGCTGGCGCGCATCCTGACCAAGGCGCGGTTCCGCCTCGATCCGACTATCCCGCCAAAGCGCTTCAATCCCCGGCCAGAGCGGGAAGTAGCGCGGGAGCATCGGCAACCGCATATCTTCAGCCCGGCTGACGTTCGGCGTATGCTCGATACCGCACGGACTTATCCGTCGCCGGACGCTCCGCTGCGGCCGTTGACCCTCTACACCATGATCATGCTGGCCTATTGTGCCGGGCTACGGCGAAGCGAGCTGGCATGGCTCGATCTTGGTGACGTGGACCTGCAATCAAGCACGATCACGATCCGGGAAACGAAGTTCTACAAGACCAGGATCTTGCCTCTATCCGACAGTGTCGCGGTCGAACTGCGCGCGTACATCGATGCGAGGCGGCGCGCTGGCGGCCCACAGAACCCGAAATCAGGGCTGTTCTGGCATGCCCACTTAAATGACCGCTACAGGCCCGAGGCGGTTACGACAATGATTACCAACGTCATGCGCCGTGCTGGGCTCAAGCCCGCTTCGGGCCGGACCGGGCCGCGGGTCCATGACCTTCGTCACTCGATGGTGGTGAACCGCATCCTCCAGTGGTACCGGTCCGGCATTAACCCTCAGGAAAAACTGCACTTCCTCTCGACCTACATGGGGCACCGGGATCTCCACTCCACGCTGGTCTACATCACCGTCACGCAGGATCTGTTGCAGGAAGCCAGTGAACGGTTCCGCGCGCTCGGCGCCCCGTGCCTTGTCACGGAGGCGCGGCCATGAGGAAAGGCAATCCATTGCCCGCGTTGTTGCGGGCGTTCTTCCAGGAGTGGCTGGCCGAGCAGCGCAGCGCGTCAATCCACACGATCCGCTCTTATCGCGACACCTGGCGGCTGCTGCTTCGGTTCGTCGCGGAGCGAAAAGGCTGCGGGGTCGCGCGGCTGACGCTCACCGACGTCTCGGCCGGCGAGGTGCGCGCGTTCCTTCATCATACCGAGCATGGCCGCAAGACCACGATCGGCACGCGGAACTGCCGACTGGCCGCCATCCGCAGCTTCTTCAGCTTCGTGGCGGACAAGAATCCGGAATACATCGCGCAGTGCTCAGAGGTCCTGGCTGTTCCGTTGAAGCGGGAGCCCACCTCCGCGCCGTGCTACCTCGAGCCCGAGGAGGTCGAGGCCATCCTCGCCCAGCCCAACCGATCGACACTCGAAGGGCTGCGCGACCATGTACTGCTCTCGTTCCTCTATAACAGTGGCGCGCGAATCCAAGAGGCGCTTGACCTCTGTCCCGAAGCAATCCGGTTCGATGCACCGAACTTCGTGCGTCTTTACGGCAAGGGGCGCAAGGAACGCATCTGCCCGCTCTGGCCAGAAACCGTGGCATTGCTCAGGAAGCTACTGGAGCGACAGCCGCGTGCGCCCGATGAGCGGATCTTCGTCAATCGATACGGTGAACCGCTAGGGGCGTCAGGGGTGCGGTTCAAGCTCAACGCCTACGTGGAACAAGCCGCGAAATCGACGCTGACCCTCCAGTCAAAACACGTTACGCCTCACAGCTTCCGGCACGCGACCGCCGTCCACCTCGTTGCCGCCGGGGTCGATATCACCGTCATCCGCAGTTGGCTCGGGCACGTCAGTCTCGATACGACCAATCACTATGCTCAGGCCAATCTGGAGACCAAACGAAAGGCGCTGGAACAGGTTGGCGCCCCGGCGGCGAGCAACGTGCCACCTTCGTGGAAGCGAGATGCCAATCTGATGGGATGGCTCGACACCCTATAGAATAATGTGAAGGACGTGGCGAAATGTTCCGCAGCTTTGCAGGACTACGCCGCGTTCCTCCGCATTACCGCTTCCTCGCGATAAGCGATCTTATGGCGAGCTGCGCATAAGATTGCCCAGGCATCGGCATAGGCATTGTAGACGGCGATCTGTTCTTCGCTGAGCCGATGCTCGAGGATGTCATATTCGACGCCGGCGAAGCTGAGCGCCCGCGCGGCATAGAGGCCCTGCGCCTTGAGGTCGCGGGCGATCAACTCCATCGCCGCGATGCCGCCTCGGCGCAGGGATTCCACGAAGGCCCGCCGGTCGGCGAAGGCCGTCTGCGGTCCCCACAATCCGAGGCGTGTCGCATAGGCAAGATTGTTGACATCCGAGGCGCCCGTCGCCGAGGCGTAGAGAATCCGGGCGCGCGGAGCGAGATTTTGCAGGCGGACGCCGGCAATGCCCTGCTCGGACCCTTTCGTGGCGCCGAACCGGCCCTCGCCGCCGGCCACCCCGGCCATTTCATGCGCCTCGTCGAAAACGATGACGCCGCTGAAATCCTCACCCATCCATTCGATCAGCTGGCGCAGCCGCGTGCCCCTGTCGCCGCGGTTGGAGCGCAGGGTGGCATAGGTCAGGAAGAGGATCCCATCGCCCAGCGCGATCGGGGTGCCGAGCTTCCACTGGTTGAGATGCTGGATGTCGAGCGGCAAGCCGCCAAGCGCCGACCAGTCCCGACGAGCGTCTTCGACCAGCGTCTCGCTCTTGGATATCCAGAGGTGGCGGCGGTTGCCACGCAACCACTGGTCGAGGATGACGCCTGCCACCTGCCGCCCCTTGCCGGCGCCCGTGCCATCGCCAAGGAAAAAGCCGGTCCGATAGGCGTTACCGGCCTCTGCCGGCGACAGCGAAAGACCCTCCTCGCTGGATATGAACCGCCCGGGAAGATCGCGCTCGAACGCCGCGCCAGCGTAGATCAGCGTTTCGAGCTGCGCGTCCGAGAGCAGGCCGTCGTCCAGGATCCTGGCCGGCAGCACGGGTTCATAAGCGACCGGGGGTGCGGCAATCGATCCCATTGCCTGCGATTCGACCAGCGCGCTTGGGTGCTCACGAGCATCGGCAATCAGCAGACGGCTCGGCCGATAGGGCAGGTAAATCCCTTGCGGTTCGCCCGCGGGTGCGGGCGCGTCGAGACGGTGATAGGCGACCGCGCGGGTCGTGGGCAGGGTCACCGCCGCACGCGAGCAGACGGGGCGGGTCCGCCGCGTGAGGCCCCGGAACAATCCGCTGGGGCGGGAGATCGGCTGCGGCTGCGGCGCGCATGGGGTCGCCATCGCATCGATGGCCGCAAGCGCAGCGCCGAGCGTCGTGCAGGTCTGGCGCGGGACCGAGCCCCCTGCCCCGTCCTTTTCGAGGAGTATGAGCTGGACTGCCTGGCCGGTGCCGTGCTTGGCATAGGCATCGGGCGGCAGGTCGAGATGCAGCCGGGCATGCGCGCCCGCAGTGGCGTGCAGCCAATCCGCGTCCTCCGTCTCGATGCGGTCGGGGAGAATAACGGCGCAGCGCCCGCCTGGAGCAAGCCGCAACAGCGCGGAGCGCAAATGGCGAAGCGCGGCATGGCGATCGCGCGCGCGCCCCTGGCTTCGCGAGAAGGGCGGATTGAGGAGCACGACGCTCGGCACCAGTTGCGGATCGAGCATATCGTCGATCAGTTCGCCATCATGCGTGCTCAGCCTGCCTTCGGGAAAGGCGTGACGCAGCAAACGCGTGCGCCAGGCATCGATATCATTGAGAAGGAGGCGCGCGCCGGCGAGATGGGCGTGTACGGCCAGGAGGCCGGTCCCGGCCGAGGGCTCGAGCACGATATCGTGTGCCGTGATCGCGGCTGCCTTGGCGGCAAGGAAGCCGATCGGCGCCGGTGTCGAGAATTGCTGGAACGCGATCTGCGTTTCGCTACGCACGCTTTGCGTGGGAAGCGCCGCCGTCATAGCGATCAGCTGGGCGAGCCGCGCATTCGCATCTGCCGGGAGCGTCGCGTTCTTCAGATGGAGGACCTGCGCGAGTTCGAGCACATCGTAGGCGTCGCGCAATGACCACAGGCCATCGGCGCTCGAGCCACCGAAAGCGGAGGTCATTTCGGCAAGGAGGTCGTTACGTGCAACCGGACATCCTTCGGACAGCCGGTCGGCTATGCCTTGAGCAGCGGTACGGGCGGGATCATCGAGCGGCAGCGTGAGCGCGAGGGGGTGTGTGGCCATGGGGCATCTCCAGGTCTGACACCTGGCATCAGCGCCAGGTCATCAGCCGGAAGGCTCCCTCCCCTTTCAGGCCGCCTCGGCGGCCCGGCGGACACGCCAAGCATCATTCCAGTCCGCGTGCCGTTCCGGCAGCCGGAGCACCAGTTCGCGTCCATTGGCTGTGAGATGGGGGCGGGCTTTTTTGAGCATGGCGGCAGCGGCGGCACCGCGATCGCCATAGACGATGATACGCTTGACCCGTTCGGGGATGGCGACAAGCCCAAGGCGTTCGACCCCGCCCAGCGCCCAGGTGGGCGTTCCGAACCAGGCCATTGCTGAAAGGGCGTCCTCGATGCCTTCGGCAAGGCCAAGCTCCTCGCCGGCCGGCGCCAGACGAATGGCCGCGTCGCCGAGAAGGCCAAGGGCAATCTTCGGCTTTGGCATGGGTTTGTGCAGGATGTCGGCGAGATCGAGGCAGGTCCGCTGGACGGCGACAACCCCCAGATCATTCTCGACCGCGGCGATCATCGCCGGAAAGAACCGGCGGCGCTCACCGGCCCCGACGATGGTGCGCGGGTTGTAGCGCAGGCAACGCGGATAGGGAGGCGGCAGACCGCGCGCCGCCAGATAATCGGCCGCTGGAGATCCGGCGATGGGCTGGCTCGCCTTCCATAGGCGAAGTGCAAGAGCGCGATGGTCCGCGGCCGCCTTCGGGCGCGGCATTGTGAGCGGCTCCGCATCGTGAAGTTTGCGCCGGCGCAAAGCAGCCAGAACATCGCGCGTGTCGCAGCCGGCAAAGCAGTGGAACAGGATCGCCCGCTCGCCCAGGCGTACCGACAGGCTGGGACCATGATCGTTATGTGCCGGGCACCGGCATTCGCCGCGCGTACCGCGCCAGATCCCACCCAGGGCTTCGACAATGGCTTTGGCGCGATGGGGAGCAGCTATGGGCATCGACTAATCCTCGGAAGTGGTGGAGCGCCGCTGCTGATTGCGCCCTCCCCTCCCCGATATTTCACCCCGGCATGCCTTTGGGTGCCAGGATCCCGAATTCCTCGACGATGCGATCGGTTGTGTAGTGCGTCGCGCCGTCGCGTTCATAGGAGCTGTCCTTGAGCCGCCCGGCTATGCGCACGAGATCCCCGACTTGAGCCCGGTCGGCGATATGCTTCCGCTGGCCTTCGCTGAACACGCTGACCCGGTTCCAGTGGCTGTCTTCCTGCCACTCGTTATCCTCGCCCTTGCGGCGATAATTCGCGCAGACTGACAGCAGGGTGACTTTCGGCCGCGCGTCGATTTCTCCGATTCGGCCGATGATCTCGAACTTGGCGAAGTTGATCATGCACCCTCCATTGGCGACGTCATTTGGCCAGGGAGCCTACCGTGGATGGCGGACTTCGCGTATCCCTCCAGACAGGGGGATTGAACGATTGCTTCAGGCACGACGCGGCTCCCTATCTCGCGGAATCTTTTCGCTTCGCAATCAGCGACGCGGGGATGAGAATATCGCGGGCGCATTGCTGAAACGAACGTCTGAGCGCTCCGTCGGCACGGGCGGACAGCGACACATTGCCATGTTGCCTTGCCATTTCTCCACAGCTGGAACGGTTGGCAAATGACTTCTTGTGGCGACGCGCATTCGCCGTCGGGGACAGGAAATAGCCGAGGTTTGACTTTTAGAACAATTTTTGTTCATTAAATGCGAACCGAACCAGGCTATCTGATTCGAAGGGGGCGAAAGCGGGCATGTCGTATACCGTAAACACGCTGCGAGCGATGACGCGGTCGTGCGAGGAGATGCGCGATCGGGTGAAGTCGATTGTGTTCAAGCCCGAAGATCGCAAGACGCTCGACCTGACGTTCGGCCCCGGGATCGCAGCCGATCTCGTCGGGCGTACCCCCGAAGCTTTGGCCAAGGCAGAAAAGGAAGGCCGTCTCGCCGCTCCCAAGCAGCTCAGCAACGGGCGGCGTTACTATACGCTGGAAGACCTGACGCATATTCGCGAAGCGCTGGGCATTCATGCCGGCAAAGCGCCCGATGAAGATGCCGTCATCATCGCCGTTCAGAACTTCAAAGGCGGCGTGGGCAAGTCAACGATCACGAAGCACTTCGCAGATTACTTGGCGCTTCACGGCTATCGTGTGCTCGTAATCGACTGCGATCCGCAGGCATCGACGACGACGATGTTCGACATTCAACCCGAAACGCTCATCGATGACGAAGAGACGCTCGGCCAGTTCCTGTCGCCGCGCAGCACGTTCGACAATTTCCGTCAGGCGATCCGCGACACCGCATGGCCGACCATCAAGATCGTGCCATCGAGCCTCGGGTTGCAAGATGCCGAGTGGGATCTCACCGCGACGCTTCGCGAAGGCGGTCAGGCGGTTCGCGAGGGCTTGCAGCGCTTGCGCATCGGAATCTCCAGTATCGTGAAGGATTACGACGTGATCCTGCTCGACCCACCGCCGGCGATGGGCTTTCTCGGGCTTAACGTGATGGCCGCGGCGACGGGCTTGCTCGTTCCTGTCCCGGCCCGTCAGCTCGATTATCTCTCGACGATCCATTTCATGGACACGATCGCTGAGAATATTGAAGTCCTCGAGGCCAACGGGACGCCAGTGGACTATGGCTTCATCCGTATTGTCTGTTCTGCCTATACGCCCAGTAAGCCGGGCGAGAACGACATGTGGAAGATGATGCAGGCGACCTACGCGAATTTTCTGCTCAGCCAACCGATCCTCGCCTCGGAGGAGATCAAGAATGCGACGCAGGCGTTTCGCTCAGTCTATGAGAGCAAGCCTTCGGCGTCACATGCCACCTACCAGCGGTGCCGGGACAATCTGGACTCAGTGTTCGGCGAGGTGGTGCAGCAAGTCCGCCAGCAATGGCCGTCGAAGAGCATCGCCGGGCGGGCCGGCGAGACAGTCACGAGTGCTGCAGCGTGAGCCGGCGGTCACTGATCGGCGAAGCCCTTGCCTCCGGACCGGCCGAGCCGGTGCCGCTTCTTGAGGAAGCGGTCGCCTCTGAGCCGCGCACAACCTTCACGAGCAAGCGCCTCGATGCGTTCGGCGAAGCCTCGCGGATGGTCAAACGGCCGACGATCCGGCTGAAACCGTCGGAATGCTCGATCTGGCCCGGCAATGCGCGTGATTATGCCCTGTTGACCGAAGATCGGCTTCGGACGCTTATCGATTCCATCCAGGCCGAGAATGGCAACCGCATTCCGGTTGTCGTCCGCAGGACGCCCAAGGCCGATCTGGCCTACGAGCTGGTGATCGGTACACGCCGGCATTGGGCGATCTCCTGGCTCAACACCAATCACTATCCGGACATCGAGCTGGTCGCGATCATCGAGGATATCGACGACGAAGCAGCGTTCCGGCTCGCCGATATCGAGAACCGGGAACGCGAGGACATTTCGGATCTCGAGCGCGGGTTAAACTACAAGGCAGCGGTCGACGCTTACTATGACGGCGTGCAGTCGCGCATGGCCGATCGCGTCAAGCTGTCGAAGTCCACCCTCGCTCGGTACATCGGTTTGACCGACATCCCACAGACGATCGTCAGTGCGTTCGCGTCACCAATGGACTTGCAGGTCCGCCATGGCGACAAGCTGCTCCCTCTGCTCCGCAACCCCGGGATGCGGAGCAAGATGGAAGAGACGGCGAAGGTAATCGCGGCCGAGCAAAGCTTCCGCCAGTCTGGCGACGAAGAGCCTATCAGCGGTTCGGAGGTTGTGGCCCGGCTAACCAAGCCCACCTCGACCCGACCGGGCCGCGCGCAAAAGGCGACGATCGAGGTTAAGGGCGCCGCGATCGGCCAGGTCGATCGGGACCGTAGCCGGGGCCTGACGATCACGCTGAATCCCACCGAGCTCTCGGCCGACGACATATTGGAGGCCCTCCGCCCGCTCATCGAGAACGCGAAGATCCTCAAGAAGGCGGGCCGGTGAAACCGCACCCCGCCCTTTCGCCCAACACGATTTTTGCAACTCTGCAAAAGGGTATGTTTCTGTTTTTTATCAACATCTTAGTGCGCATGTCCCACGCGTGGGACATGCACCTCTTCAATAGGGTTTTTGTGTGAGTTCCGAGACGTCGCCGACGGTCCTTGGAGGCCGCCGGGTCCAGTTTGAGATGTTCTTTACGCTGCCTGATTTCAGCGACATTTCCCTGCGCGATTATCAAGAGACGATGCAGCGTCCCTTCTTCAGCCTGTCGAAGAAAAAGCGGATCAAGCCCATCGAGTATGTAAGCCCCGACAAGTCCGTTACCGTCCACGTGTCTGCAAACCCTGCGTACGGAATGGCGACGATCTGGGACGCGGATATCATGATCTATCTTGCCTCGCATCTCAACGAGCTGCGAGAACGCGGCGAGAATGACTTGTCGCCAACGATCAGGCTTCAGCCAGGCGATCTCCTTAAGCGCGTCTGCTGGGGGATCAGCGGCCGCGCTTACGAGCGTTTGATCGGCGCGCTTGATCGCCTGCAGGCGACGACGATCAAGACCAACATTCGGGCGAATTCGAAGTCGCGCGAAACCACCTTTTCGTGGATCGACAGCTATACCCATCTGGTCGACGAACGAACCCAGCGATCGTTGGGCATGGAGATCACGCTCTCTAAGTGGTTCTTCGACGGCGTAATGGACAAGCGGAACGTCCTCGCGATCTCGCCACTTTATTTCGAAATCACCAGTGGCCTCGGCAAATGGCTCTATCGAGCAAGCCGCAAGCATGCTGGCGGGAACGGTGTCGAAGGTTTCACGATCGGGTTCGAGACGCTTCACCAGAAGAGCGGAAGCGAAAGCTCCCTACCCTCTTTCAAGAACAAGATCCTCGAATTGGCGCGAGCGAACAGCCTGCCCGAGATAAGCCTGGAGGTGATCGGCGCCGACACCCCGCGCCCGAAGCTCAAGATGGTGATGCGCCGCCATCTCGAAGAGCAGAGCGCCAAGGCCTTGGAAGTTGCCCAGTCCGCCTTGCCTCCGCCTCAGGCCGCCCGCCCTGCTCCGACTCGCGCTAAGCCCGCGGCTGAGGTTCCGGAGCCCGCATCGTTCGTCAACGCGAGCCTGACACGTGGGCTGATCGCAAAAGCGGTTGCCGGCCTCAAGGTGGTAGATCCGGCATCGAGTACCGATCCTCATGATCCCGGCTATGCAGCGGCAGCCGCTACGATGCCCCGCGCTCGTACCGGACGTGCGCAGGATGTGCTCGATCGCGATATATATGACGCGATCCGCGCCGAATGCCCAGGCTGGGACCTCGACGTCCTCATGAAGCAATTCGACGCCTTCTTGAACGCGAACCCGAACGAGATGCCGCGAAACTACTCGAAGCGCTTCTACGGCTTCATGAAGAAGCACCACGAGCGCAATAAACACTCTCTCCCCGGCTTCTGATCGTACGCCGGCCGTCCGCGCCGTCAGAGGCTGGCATTTGGGTCCCCCGGCCGACGTGTTTTCAGAAATCGTCGCACGCTCACGCAGCGGATGTTTGTTCGCGCGAAATTTTGCCGTCCCTATGCCATTGTGGGATCTGCGACAGCGACCGCAGCGTGATTCTAAAAACACGTTCTGCAGTCCCGAGCATCGGGCCGCAGAACCGCGAATTCGCAGTCGCCCGGATGCTAGTTGGCTCGGATGCTCAGCGTACCACCATCCTCCGCCTTGGACGGAGGTGGCCTCTCAGATCTCAACGAGGGGAGGGAGGTGAAACCGCATTCCCGAAAACACGACGAAGGGGATCGACATTTCCGATAACACGACATGTCAGGACGAGCCCGACGATCTCGAGTGTGCGGTTTGGAGATCACTGGCCAATAGCGAATCAGAACGCCAACCTGATGCGTTGGTATGGTCAGGGATCAAACTTATCCACAGCTCCCGTGGTGGCCGACGTGTTATCGGATAAGATCCATCGTGTTTTTGGAATCGCTCCATCGTGCTATCAGATCGTCGGCACCGTGTTATCAGATTCTATCCACACGTCGCGAATCGCCGGATTTTCGCTACTTTCGCCCATGATCCGCGACAGTAACCTTTTAACTTCAAGAGATAACTCTCCTTAACGCCGCGCCTACGGCGGATCATTGATTTTCTGCTTCTTGATTTTGAAGAAAAAGGGGAGGGGGTACACCTCGACCGACCAGCACCACCACAGCCGTCCGCGCCCACTGATGCTCGCGTAGGCGATCGAGCTTATACAGGCCCTTTTCACGGCATGCCCGAAAACGGGTGCCGGATCGTCGATCCCTCGCTGACATTTCCAGCGCCTGCACCGGTGCAATTCTGTGTAGAAGGGAGTGGATGAGCAAGAGAATACGAACTACGCGGCTGGCGGAACTGATGGCAGCCTTTGCCGTCCCGCGGGATCCCAGGATCAAGGATCAAGGCGTAGGCCGTTCGCGTGGTGCCGATGGCAGTGCCGGCGTCATACCTGCAGCTCGTGCTGTCCGCCGATCCCCAAGAGGTCAGACAAGGCTGTGGATTACAAAGGTCGCAACTTACCTTGCTGACGCATGCGCGCTGAAGCGGAGACCGCTGCTCGACCGGCACTGATGTGCTCCTTCTCCGGTGTACTTGGTAAGCGCTGTGATTCGATCCAGATCGCGAGAATCACTGCGGAAATCTCGTAGCGTGACACACTCATTGAAATGATACGCTTTTGAGTGCATATATAAGGCATGGAGTGCACTCATGCTTGCTGCTTTTTTGGATGACATTCGCGAGGGCGACATGATCGCGCCGCGCCGCATGGCGGAACGCCTGCGCCTGCCGATGACGCGTCTATCGCGACTTGCGCACCTCAATCGCAACACCATGACCACACATCCCGGCAGCCCGGCTGTGCAGGCCAAGCTGGGGGAAATTGCCCGGATCATCGCGCGCGCCGCCGATCTGGCCGGCGATGAAGGCAAGGCGATCATCTGGTTCAAGCATCAGCCTCTGCCTGGATTTGGCAAGACGGCTGAGGAGTTGGTCGAGGATGGCCATGCTGATGTCGTGATCGAGGATCTCGATCGTATGGCCGCCGGTGTTTATTCCTGACGCGATTGACTCTGGTTCACAGGCTTGACCGTGGCCATGTTTCCGCACGCTGGTAGTGCGGCGCAATGACCTATGCTCTTGCGCCGTTGTCACTTCCGCTTTGGCGGATGATCCGGATCCGCCACCAGTTCAGTCCGACGTCGGGAGAAGGCGCGCGGCTTTATGGCGGACGCTGGAACAGGAAGGGGAAGTCAGCGCTCTATCTCGCGGCCGATGCAGTCACGGCGGTGGCGGAATACTATCAAGGGCTGCCCAAGCCCGGAACACTTGTCCCTTATCACCTCGACGCGGCGGCAATCGCGGATCTCACCACCGGCACGGCCGAACCGTGCGACACGCGGGTAGGGGAGGCCCTGGGGGCGAACTGGAAGACCATCGCGTTGCTCGAACGCCAGACGCCGCCGAGCTGGGCGCTGGCGGACGAGCTGATCGCGGCGGGTGCGCAAGGTGCGTTGGTGCCATCTGTCCAGAATCCGGGTGGGCGGAACCTGGTGCTGTGGCAATGGCATGAGAAGGATATGCAAGGGGAGGGCGCCGCGCTGACTGTCCTTGATCCTGACGATGCCTTGAGGCCTCCAGGCTAGACGAATCTAGCCACACACACGCGTTTGTCCGCTGCACTGTGTGTCGATATATTGGCGCACCACATAGAGATCGGCGACATTGCCTGAGGCCATCCGCTCGATCGCCGGACGTCCGGCGAACAGCGGCGCCTCGTTGGGTTTGCGCACCCATTCGTCGGCGGTACGCGGCACAAGCATCTGCAGCCCCTTGTAGATCCCCATGACATAGGAAATTCGCTCGAGCGCGTCCCTGGAAATCGCCGCGACCGCGCCGCGCTTCCAGGTCTGAAAGGTCGAGCGGCTGTCGAGCCCGAGCAGCTTCATCTGCTCGGCTTCTTGGAGGCCCCAGGCGTCGGCGATGCGGAAGAATGTGCGCAGCGCCGGAGCCGTCAGAGCCTTGCGGCTAAGCGTGTCAGCATCGGCTGACTTGACCATCGGCTTCCCTTTCTCCGTCCAACTCTATCGCATTCGCCCAAAAAGCGAATTCCGAAACATCATCTCTCGCGCGCGGCTTGGTCAACCTGGGCCAGAAGTGCGCGCCAGCAGTTGGTCGATATCGGTCATCGCCGCGTCGAACTCGGCGAGCGCTGGATGGGAGAGCGCGGGTGCTTGGTCCAGGGGGGCCGACAATCGCTCCCTTCGCGGTTCTTCGGCGACCAGCAGGACCTTCCCCTTGACCGTCTCCCGCCGTGCCATGCGCGCCGCCACAAGGGCGTCGCGAATCGCATAGGTGCCGCGCCGGCTGATCCCGAAGGCCGAGGCCATCTGATCGAGCCCGAGCGGCGCGAACGCGGCAAGGACGATCCACACCTGCGGCGCCCGCGCGCTCGCGCGCAGGTGCCCCAGCTGCGCGTCCATCAGCGCCGCGCGCCGCCGCGCTTTCACGACCAGATCTGCAAGCCGGGTAGCGCTGGCGCGAAGCGTGCGCGCTGAGACAATGGCGCGTTCGCCCGGCCAGAGCTGCGGCTGAAGCGGTTCGGCGGTCACGGCGCCGGGGCAGGGGAGGGCAAGCTGCCACGCGCCGCACGCGGTCAGCAGCCGCCCCAGCGCGGCGTCGACCGCCCAGAGCGGTGTGCGCGGGGCGGCCTGCTCGATCGCCACCGCGCGGTTCCCAAGCGAACGGATGTGCACCGCGCGCTCCACCGGCGCGAACAGCGGATCGGCGCGCAGCAGCGCGTACAGGTGGCCCAGACCCGCAAAGGGCAGGGGGGTCTCGTCCTCCGCGCCGGCCTGGCTCACCAGCGTGATCGCCCTGCCGATCGCCTCCTCCGCCAGCGCATCTTCGGCTTGCATCGGGCGGTCGGCCCCGAAGCGCGCGGCCAGAGCGATGGTCTGCGCGGCGTCGGCGAGCTGTTCCCACGGATGATGGCTGAGTTCGCCCAGCAGCGCGCGGACCACGGCAGTGGCGGAGCAGGCGGTGAGCGGCGTCTCTCGGGGGCCACGGTCGAGCCCGGCGAACCAGGAATTGAAGCGCAATTCGGCATCGGCGAATCCGCTCTGGGTCAGGCTTGAGAGCAGCACCGCGCGCACCAATCCCATGCAGAACAACGCCTTCTCGTCCTCCGTGAGTCCGGCGAGCAGCCCGTCGAGCCGGCCGAGCGCCAGCGCGCATTCGCCTTGCGCGAGCGCCAGCTTCTCGGGCGGGACGTCGGTGTCGGCGGCGAGGGGATGGAAGCGCTCCATGCCGAATGTGTAGTGAATGGCTAAACACTGCACAACCGCTCGGAGGGTCAGTGAATGAACATGCGATAATTGCACTTATCATATAAGCGTGTTTGACGTCTTCTATAAGGAAGGGTACAACAATCAGTATGGAAGCGAGCGAACCAGATGGACCGAAACGCCCTGAAACCGGCGAAATTAGCGCCACGGCGGACGTGACCGTCGCTTTGACGCCGGCGGCGATGCCCGAGCTTGCGTGGACCGCGACCCAGATGCGCGCGGAGGGACGCATCATCATCAACTCCGATCTGATCGCCGCCTATCAGGCCGCCAGTTCGCCCCATTCGATCCGGGCGCTGAAATCGGACCTCGAGGCGTTCGACCTCTGGTGTCGGCGCATGAAGCGGGTTGCGTGCCGGCCACGCCCGAAGTCGTCGCTGACTATCTCGACGCGCGGGCGGGGCAGGGGGCAAAGCCCGCATCGCTCGGCCGCTACAAGGCGTCGATCGCCAGAATCCATCAGCTGCTCGACCTTAAGGATCCCACCCAGGCTGACCTCGTGAAGCTGCGGCTGCGCGCGATCCGGCGCGAGAAAGGCACCGCGCAGGCTCAGGCGCGTCCGTTGCGCTTCAAGGGGCCGGTGCAAGACGTGGAGCGCGACAGTCCCCGCGGGCTTAATGTGCGGGCATTGCTGGACGCCTGCGCGGACGATCTGCCGGGCCTGCGAGACCGGGCGCTGCTATCAGTCGCGTATGACACGGGTCTACGTGCGTCGGAACTCGTAGCGATCAAGGTCGATGACATGCTCGAGGCGCTCGATCCCGAGGCACGCCTCCTCGCTATCGTGCGGAGCAAAGGTGATCAGGAAGGCGAGGGGGCAACAGCCTATCTGTCGCCCCGCTCTGTGCGGGCCGTCGCGGCGTGGAGAGAGGCAGCCGGGATCGAGGCGGGTCCGTTGTTCAGGCGGGTGCAGGTGCGGCGCTACAAGGCGCGGGCAGCCGTGAAGGGCCGTTCGATCGACAGCGTCTCAGGCCGCGAAACCTGGGATCTGCGAAAAACGCTCTCCAAGCCGGCTGTGAAGGCGCTGGTTGAGTATGACGTCGGAAATGTAGCGCTCCATCCAGGATCGATCGGGCCGATCTGGCGGGCGATCATCCAGCGCGCGTTTGATCGTGGTGCGTTAGGCGACCTGACCGCTGATGATCTTGCCCGGCTGCTCAAAGGCATCAGCGCGCATTCGACGCGGGTGGGCCTCAATCAGGATCTATTCGTCGCGGGCGAGGACTTGGCCGGGATCATGGACGCGCTGCGCTGGAAAAGTCCTCGCATGCCACTAGCTTACAACCGCAATTTGGCCGCCGAAGCGGGCGCTGTGGGTCGTCTCACCCGCAAGCTGGATTGACGGGGTTTGGGACAAACCTGCCATTCAGTTTTGTATTTGCGAGCGGCAGGTTTTGGTTTGGAAACAGACATCGGTAATTTTACCGTCATTGCTCTTTGAAACGGGCAGCCTTGGCGGAGAGGCTGGCGGCCCAGCAAGACCCTGGCGATAAAATTATTGAAAGGGTGCACCCCACGGGCCCGCCTCACCTGTCCAGGAACTATTAAAAAGATTAAACATCGCCGAAAGCGCGCGATTCTGATCAGGCCACATCTAAGTGGCCAGTCAACTCTGCGATTAGCAGTTTAAGAATCCCTTCGAGATGATGTTGTGATTATTCAAAAATTTCATGTAGATCTGTAGCTACATTAATGTTTCTCCAGGCGAGATTATCGACTTTTATTAATTGACAGCCTGAGGCGCTGATCCATGACCGCACGGACCGGTGGCCGCTGACAATATGCGCGTTCAAGCGAGCACATAGCGATGCTGGCCAAATACCCACCATATACTGGTCAGCGAAACAAACTGGCCCAGTTCCGAGCGAGCGAGCGAGGTCACTTGGAAGTGGATAGGTGTCTAACGGAACTGTCAGAACAGCGTCGAAGCCGTTACGGCGGCCATATTCCAAGGCCGCGGCCATGCCCCCCAACGGCCCAAGGCCCGGGCCCGGCACGTCCGGGATGGAGGTCCACTCCAGCCAGCTACGCCCGCACAAGACGATATCGTCGACCTGAGGCTGCAAGGCGGCATGGACGTGGTCCAGAAGCGTAACGCCATCAATCCGCGCCATGGCCTTGTCGGAGCCGAAGCGCCGCGACATGCCACCTCCAATGATCGCTCCCAGCAGGGCCATGTCAGAAGCGCAGGCATTGTAGAACGGAACCTGCCGGACCGGCAGGCACACCTGCCCGTCGCTCGACGAGGACATCCGCTTGCGCCAGCATCATCTGCGCCGACGCCTGCTGGCGTTCAATAGTTCGAACGGTATTGCCCTGCGTCACCCCGCATAAGAACTGATCCCTGTCGCCGCCTTCCTCCAAAGCAAGGGACGACGCATGGCTGGACCAGCGCAAGGCAGAGGCGAAACCGGCGCCTGACATGGCCGCGATCATCGGCGCCAGAAACAGACGCGCGGTCGTCAGGGCGGCAGTCGGATTTCCTGGTAGGCCCAGAATGTGAGTCCTGCCGATTCTGCCATACCACAGAGGCTTGCCCGGCTTCATGGCAACGCCCGCGAAGGCGAGGCGCAGGCCGAGCGGCAGGAGCGCTGCGCGGGCCAGATCCCGATGTCCATGCGATGCGCCCCCCGCCAGCACCAAAATGTCGGTTTCGGAAAGCGCGGCCTGCGCGGCATCGCGCAGGCTGTCGATCCGGTCGGTCGCGCGTGACATGCCGGTCAGCTTGCCGCCCCATTGCCGCGCTATCAGCGTCAAAGCTTCGCTTAGACTATCAGGAACGGTATCGGCCTGCATTGCGGCCTTGCCGGGTTCGACCAGTTCGTCGCCATTGGTCATGACATGCACGCGCGGCCGGCGCCATACGGTCACACCCTCTACGTCGGCGGCGGCGGTCACGACCATGGCCCGCGCATCCATGCGGGTGCCTGCGGTCAGCAATGTCTGGCCTCGCGCAAAATCATCGCCGCGCCTGCGGACATGGCCCTTGCCACCCCTGTCCGTCAGTATGACATGTTTCCCGTCGATCATCGCATATTCGCGCATGACGACACGGTCGGCACCCGGAGGCATCGGCGCGCCGGTCGATATTCGAACCGCCGTGCCGGGTGGCAACGGCACTGGAAGCGGTCCACCGGCGCCACTTTCGCCGGAGAGGCGAAACCGGATGACCCCTTGCGCAAGATCGCGGGAATGCACGGCATATCCGTCCATAGCCGCGCAGTCCCGCCGTGGCGAATCAATCCCGGCGACGACATCCCTGGCAAGGACGCGCCGGCCTGCCTTGCCAAGAGGCACGAACTCAAAACCTAGCGGCACGCAACTCTTCCGCACGATCGCCTGCGCTTCATCGAAGCCAATGGTCGCGGCGCACGCAATGCTGGTTGCTGCGGTCATGACGCGGCCCTAGTGCGTCATGACATTGT
Source organism: Sphingomonas sp. SKA58 (assembly GCF_000153545.1). NCBI lineage: Bacteria > Pseudomonadati > Pseudomonadota > Alphaproteobacteria > Sphingomonadales > Sphingomonadaceae > Sphingomonas > Sphingomonas sp. SKA58. Next base: position 176,535 of record NZ_CH959309.1, on the reverse strand, counting down.
CGGCAACCGCCCCGGCTACGACGGTCAGATCGGGTTGCGCCACCGCTTTTCCTATCAGGATCAGCGTCGGGCGATCCTGGGCAAAGGACTCGATCACCAAAGGCAGCAGGTCCAGCCGGGTTCGCAGCATCTGCTCTTGCGGCAGGGACGCGTCGCACGTGATGAGCGCTGGGGTCGACCCGGGCAAGCCAGCGGCGATCAGGGCGCGACTGAGTTCGGGCGCGGCATCCCGGCCCATATAGACCGCTAGCGTGCTGGTCGGATCGGCCAGCGCATTCCAGTCCAGATCGAGCGCCTGCCCACGCCGACTGTGCGCGGTGACGAACTGAACGCGGCGGGCGATACCCCGGAGAGAAAGGGACACGCCCGCCGACGCCGCCACCGCGCTGGCGGCCGTCACGCCGGGGCAAATCCGAACGCGCGCGCCGATCGCACGCAGGGCGGACATTTCCTCGGCTGCTCTGGCGAACATGGCTGGGTCGCCGCCCTTCAGGCGCACGATGCGCCTGCCCGCCAGCGATGCGGCGACCAACATCTGGTCGATCGTCAATTGATCCTTCGAATGGCGGCCGGATCGTTTGCCTACGCTTACCCGCTCGACACTGGAGGGGATCAGGTCCACCACGCCCGGCCCGACCAGCGCATCATAGAAGACGACCTCTGCCGCTGCGATCAGCTTCTCGGCCTTTCGCGTCAGAAGGTCGGGATCGCCGGGGCCAGCCCCCACCAGCCACACGTCTCCGGGCGCGATCAGGTCATTCCGCGGCATCAAGCGTCTCCTGCATGGTCTGGGTAAAGATGGTCGCGATCGCGGGGCGGCACGATCCGCAATTTGTGCCCGCCCCAAGTGCGGCGCCGACAGCGGCGACATCCATCAGATGCTGGTCGCGGATCGCAGCGACGATCTGGTTGAGGCCGATGTCGAAGCAGACGCACACGGTCGCGCCTTTGTCGGGCTGACTGCCCGGACCACGTGCCGCGAGCACCGAACCACCCACGTTGACCGCTTCCAACTGCGCGATCAGCCAGTCGCGGGAGGGCAGGAGGCCGGTGCGCGTCACGAACAGGACGGCTTGCAAACGGCCTTCGTTGATGCTGGCGACGCGGCGCGTGCCCTTCGCCCGGTCCAGCGCCTCGACCCGCTCGCCATGAGGAAGCAATGCCTCGAGCCGAGCGGGATCGCCGTTCCCGGCTACTTCGAACAGGGCGCCCCCCGGCACGGTGATTTTGGTGGCCCACAGGCAGGGGATGTGCGGGAAGGTCTCTCCCCGCAGGATCAGGAAGCCCTTCCATTCGGTCTCGACCCGCGTGACGCTGGCGGGCGTGGACTTGAAGCCCGGCTGCCCCGAATGTGGGTCCACCAGCGGACGCGGCAGGAGCCCGGTGCGCCCGCCGCTGCTCGTGCGATCGGTCCAGTGGATCGGCGTGAAAATCTCACCCACACGCTGCCCTTCGTTCAGGGCGACGCGAAAGACGCTGTTCCCCTGCGCAGTATCGACCCGCGCCAGATCGCCATCGGCAAGCCCCAGCGCCGCCGCGTCCTGCGGATGGACTTCCACGAGCGGCTCTTCACGATGCCGCGACAATTTGGGCGACAGGCCGGTGCGGCTCATCGTGTGCCACTGGTCGCGATAGCGCCCGGTGTTGAGCGTCATCGGCCAGTCCTTGAGCGGCGGCTGCACGTCCATTTGTCTGGTCAGCACCAGTCGCGCCTTGCCCTCGGGCGTGGCAAACGAGCGATCGGCAAAAGGCCGACCGCCCCACCGGAACGGCTCCATCGCCTCATAGGCTTCGTTGCCGATCGTCGCCTTGTCCTTAAGGTTCAGCAATCGTTGCCCGTCATTCTGATAGGCGGTCAGGCGCGCATGTTCGCGCCATATGTCGGCGGGCCGGTCATAGGCGAAGGCGTTGGCCCACCCCATGCGACGGCCCACTTCCTTCACGATCCACCAGTCGGGCTTTGCCTCACCCGGCAGCGCCATGAAGGGACGCTGGCGGCTGATCGTGCGGTCCGAATTGGTGACCGTGCCGTCCTTCTCCCCCCATCCGGCGGCGGGCAGGCTGACATGGGCGTGCGTGCTGCTGTCGGTGTTGGCCATGATGTCCGACACGACGAGGAAGGGGACAAAGGCCAAAGCGTCGCGTACGCGGCCTGCGTCGGGCATCGATACGGCGGGGTTGGTCGCCATGATCCACAGCGCCTTGATCCGCCCTTCGTCCACTGCGCGAAACAGATCGACGGCCTTCAGCCCCGGCTTGGTCGCCATGTTGGGCGCGGCCCAGAAGCGGCCCACGCGCGCCACATTGTCCGGCGCAAAGTCCATGTGCGCCGCAAGGGTCGAGGCAAGGCCGCCGACCTCGCGCCCGCCCATCGCATTGGGCTGCCCGGTAATCGAAAAGGGTGCCGCGCCCGGCTTGCCGATGCGGCCGGTGGCAAGATGGACGTTGATGATCGCATTGACCTGATCGGTCCCGCGGATCGACTGGTTCACGCCCTGGCTGAACAGTGTGACGGTGCGCGGTGTCGCGGCGAACATTTCGAAAAACTGCTTGATGAGCGCGGGCTCGACATCGCATGTCTGCGCCGTCGTCCAAAGGTCATGACCGTTCCGGATATGCTCCCAGAAGCCTTCTGGCGCGGTGATCGAGCGCTCGATGAACGTCCGGTCGATCGTCCATGTCGCATTACACCAGGCCAGCAGCCCGTTCATAAGCGCAACGTCGGTTCCGGGGCGGATGGGCAGGTGCAGGTCCGCGCCTTCGCAAGTCTCGGTGCGGCGCGGGTCGATGACGACCAGCTTCGTGCCGCGTGCCGCCCGCGCCGCCTGTATCCGCTGATAGACGATCGGGTGGCACCAGGCGGTGTTCGATCCCACCAGGACGATGAGGTCCGCCGCGTCGAGATCGTCATAGCTTGCCGGAACGATGTCTTCGCCGAAGGCGCGGTTATGCCCCGCGACCGCGCTCGACATGCACAAGCGGCTGTTGGTGTCGATATTGGCCGACCCGATGAAGCCCTTCATCAGTTTGTTGGCGACATAATAGTCTTCGGTCATCAACTGGCCGGAGACGTAGAAGGCGACGCTGTCGGGGCCGTGGCGATCGATCGCGTCCCTGAAGCGCTTTGCCACAAGGTCGAGCGCCTTGTCCCAGCCCGCCCGCTTGCCCCCGATCATCGGATGCAGCAACCGCCCCTGAAGACCGACCGTCTCGCCCAGATGCGTGCCCTTGGAACAGAGGCGCCCGCCGTTGGCCGGGTGCGCCTCATCCCCCCTCACAGAAACCAATCGCGGGCCGGTCGGCGTCGCGACGATGCCGCAGCCGACGCCGCAATAGGCGCAGGTGGTGCGGACCGCCTCTTGCATCAGGCGGCCGCCTGCATGGCGTCGGGCTGCGCGATCAGGATGCGGCCGCCCTCCTGACGCACTTCGATGACAGGCGTGCATCCCTCGTCCGCACCCTGCGCCTGCCCGGTCCTGAGCGCGATGTTCCAGTTGTGCAGCGGGCAGGCGACGCTGTGCCCATGCACGATGCCCTGGCTGAGCGGCCCCTTCTTGTGCGGGCATTCGTTGACCAGCGCGAAGACATGATCATCACCTGTGCGGAACACCGCAAGATCCTTCTGCCCCGCGATCTGGACGGTGCGGGCACCGCGCTGGGGGATGTCGTCCAGCGTTCCGATGTCAATCCATGTGGTCATGTCGTTCACTCTGCTGCGATGGCGAAGGGGGCGATGGGCTGGTGCAGTTCGGCGTGCTGGCCAGCGGCGCGCTCTGCCCAAGGATCGTCCTGCGAAAAGCTCTGGGCATAGAGGAAGCGGGCGCGCAGGGCTTCCCGACCGGCGGCGTCTTCGACGATGCGCTGTTTTACATAGTCGACGCCGACGCGCTCGATCCACGGCGCGGTGCGTTCGAGATAGCGGGCCTCTTCGCGATAGAGCTGGATGAAGGCGGCGCAGTAATCCAGCGCCTCCTGCTCGGTCGAAATCTTGCACAGAAGGTCGGTGGCGCGAACGTGGATGCCGCCATTGCCGCCGACATGCAGCTCATAGCCTGAATCGACGCAGACGACGCCGAAGTCCTTGATCGTCGCCTCCGCGCAGTTGCGGGGGCAGCCCGACACGGCGATCTTGAACTTGTGGGGCATCCACGATCCCCAGGTCATCCGCTCGGCCTTGACGCCAAGGCCGGTCGAATCCTGCGTGCCAAAGCGGCACCATTCGGACCCGACGCAGGTCTTCACCGTCCGCAGCGACTTGCCATAGGCGTGGCCCGAAACCATGCCCGCGGCGTTGAGGTCGGCCCAGACGGCGGGCAGATCCTCGCCCTTGATCCCGAAAATATCGAGCCGCTGACCGCCCGTGACCTTGACCATCGGCGCGTTATATTTCTCGACCACATCCGCGATCGCGCGCAGCTCGCGCGGGTTGGTCAGGCCGCCCCACATGCGCGGGACCACCGAATAGGTGCCGTCCTTCTGGATGTTGGCGTGCATCCGTTCATTGACGAAGCGGCTTTGCTGATCGTCGTGATAGACGCCGGGCAGCGCACACAGCAGATAATAGTTGAGCGCAGGGCGGCACGACGAGCAGCCATCGGGCGTCGACCAGTGCAGCTTCTGCATCACCTCGGGGATGGAGCGCATGTCCTGCGCCACGATCTCGCGCCGAACGTCGTCATGAGTGAAGCTGGTGCATTTGCACATCGTCTTGGGACCGGACTTCACATCATCGCCCAGCACGACGCTCAGCAGATTTTCGACAAGGCCGGTGCAGCTGCCGCAGCTGGCCGACGCCTTGCACGTCGCGCGCACGGCGTCGAGGCTGGCATTGCCCGCCCCGATGCACGCCACGACCTGCCCCTTGCTGACGCCGTTGCAGCCGCAAATCTCGGCATCGTCCGAGAGCGCCGCAACGGCCGCCTTAGGGTCCAGCGCGCCCCCTCCCTGGGCGAAGGCTTGTCCGAAGATCAGCATGTCGCGAATATCCGCGACATTTTCCTCGCGTTTGAGCAGGTCGAAATACCAGCCGCCATCGACGGTATCGCCATAGAGCACGGCGCCGACGACGCGGTCGTCCTTCACCACGACGCGCTTGTAGATGCCACGCGATGCGTCGCGCATCACGATGTCCTCGCAGCCATCTCCGCCCGAAAAGTTGCCAGCGGAGAACACGTCAAGGCCCGCGACCTTGAGCTTTGTGGATGTGACCGAGCCGCGATAGCCGCTGTGCTGATCGGTGAGGCCATCGGCAAGGCTGCGGCACATGTCCCACAGCGGCGCGACGAGGCCATAGACATTGCCGTCATGTTCGACGCATTCGCCGACCGCCAGGATGTCGGGATCGCTCGTCACCATATGATCGTCGACGCAGATGCCGCGATTGACGGTGAGGCCCGCCTCGCGCGCCAGCGCCGTCGCGGGGCGGATGCCCACCGCCATGACGACGAGGCTGGCGGGGATTTCGCGACCGTCCTTCAGGCGGACGCCCTCGACCTTGCCGTCGCCATAGATGGCTTCGGTATTGGCGCCCGTCAGGATCGTCTGGCCGCGCGCCTCCAGCGCCGTCTTCAGCAGCCAGCCCGCCGCCTCGTCGAGCTGCCGCTCCATCAGCGTGTCCATGAGGTGGATGACCGTCACTTTCATACCGCGCAGGGTCAGGCCATGCGCCGCCTCCAGTCCCAGAAGGCCGCCGCCGATCACCACCGCGCTGCCGCCGCCATTGGCCTTCCCGGCTTCCGCCGCCGCCAGCATGGTGTCGACATCCTTCATGTCACGGAAGCTGATGACGCCCGGCAGATCCTTGCCCGGCACCGGGATGATGAAGGGGTCTGACCCCGTCGCGATCAGCAGCTTGTCATAGGAGACGCTGCGCCCGCTCTGCGCCGTCACGCGCTTGGCGGTGCGGTCGATCGCCGTCACCGGGTCGCCCGAGATCAGCTCGATGGCGTTGTCGGCATACCAGGCGGCATCGTTGATGACGATCTGCTCGAAAGTCTTTTCCCCCGCCAGAACCGGCGACAGCATGATGCGGTTGTAGTTCACATGCGGTTCGGCGCCGAAGATCGTGACGCGATAGCGCCCCGCGTCGCGCGCCAGCAGTTCTTCGACCGCACGGCATCCCGCCATGCCGTTGCCCACCACAACCAGATGTTCGCGCGGGTCGGGGGAGGTGACGAGAAGATCGTCAACGCGCTCCGCGACCGGAACAGTCTCACGCTGAAATTCCATCCCAGTGCCTTTCGGAAAACAAAAAAGCCGCCATCCGGACCATCGGTGAGAACCGAGAGTCTGGATGGCGGCTTTGCCATCATATCGTGCCTTGCCGACCCGTCTGTGGATCGTCGCGGCTATGTGAAGGAGGACATCCTTGTCCCTTGCGTCGCAGCATAGGACGAATCGCTAGGTGGCTCAAGCGATTCGTCGCGATGCTTTCAAATCAGATGGCCCAGTCCGCCTGAAGCCAGACTTTGTTCGTGTCGGTCGCCAGCGCTCGCGCATCATAATGGGCGTAGCGCACCGACAGAGCCGTCTTTTTCACCTTCGCGGTCGCCAGAAGATCGACCTCATTGCCATAATGCTGGTCGAGCCTATCGCTGTCGAACCTGTGCCAGCTTGCCGTCAGGGTGATGGCCGACAACCTGCCCCACTTCTTCCAGTCATAGCCGCCGCCGACATAGAGGTCGCGCACGCCGTTGGCGGGCGTGGTCAGGAACTTGTCGGCCCATCCCTGAAACTTGAAATTGGTGCCGAGCGGCGTCTGAAAGCTGGTGAAGGGTCGTCCGTTGTCGGCGCCTAGCACTTCGTAGCCGCCATTGAGCTTCCACCCCTTCACGTCCAGCGTGGCGTCCGCCAGCCAGTAATCGGCGCTATAGTCGTTGGGATTGCGATGATAGTCGGACTGGCGCGCATAGCTGAGCTGGTAGCTGAGCTTCGCCGCCTTCGACAGCGCCTTCGCGCCGGCGAGCCGCACGCCGTAGGTCTGGCTCGACAGGCGATATGCCTGCACCGCCGCCTCATCCTGATTTACCAGATAGGCAAAGCCCGTCATCGTGCCGATGGGCGTCGTGTAGGAAAGATTGGCGAGGATATTGTCGCCGCTCACCGCCTGCTGCCGGGCACGTGTCCCCTGAACGCCCCAGATCGACCTGACGCTCCAGGCATAGGCGACGTCCAGCTTCAGGCCCTTTACCGGCGTGAGTTCGGCCCGCACTGCATCGAACGTCTGCGCATTGTCGCGGAAGGCGACATTGCCGACAAAGCGTTCGTCATCGAGCACGATCTTCTGGCGTCCCGCCGTCAGGGCGACCGCCTTCGTCTTATATTGAAGCTGCGCGATGTAGAGCGCGACATTTTCCGGATCGGCGACGATCGGCCGTGTCGGCGCGCCATTGAGGCCGTCATAATAATGATCGACGATCGCCAGCGTCCCTTGCCCGACGATGGAGGCGGACAGCGCGCCGCTGCTCGCGGTAAGTCCGGCGCGGGCGCGGACCGTAAGGGCATCGGCCTTCTCTTGCGGCAAGCCATCCTGATCGACATGCTCGTAGCGCAGTCGTGCTTCCGCGAGCGGCTTCAGGGCAATTGTCTGGGCGCAAGCGGGGCGTGCGACGACCAGCGCGGCCGCGGTTACGATAAAAACCTTCATGGGATGCGTCCCCCCGGACGAATGGTGAAGCGATGAAACCGGGGGCGGCAAAAGCTGCGCCGCCCCCGGTTTCAGATCGTCAGATGCGCGCTCCGGTGCTCCAGGTCGCGCGCCACCGGGCCTTCACCGCCGTCAGGCCCAGCACCGCCAGAACCGCAAGTCCGGCGAAGATCAGGAAGCCGGGCGCGAAGCTGCCGGTGATCTGCTTTGCCAGACCCAGCGAGCTGGCGAGGTAGAAGCCGCCGATCCCGCCGGCCATGCCCACCAGACCCGTCATCACCCCGATTTCCGGCTGAAAACGCTGCGGGACGAGCTGGAAGACCGAGCCGTTACCCGTGCCCAGCGCCAGCATGGCGAGGACGAACAGGCCAAGCGCACCGGCCAAAGTCGTGGCATAGCCCACGCCCGCCAGCGCCAGTGCCGCGACGATATAGACGATCGTCAGCGCCTTGACCCCGCCGATCCGGTCAGCAAGCGCGCCGCCCAACGGCCGCACCAGCGATCCGGCGAAAACGCAGCCTGCGGTGCAATAACCCGCAACGATCGGCGTCAGGCCGAACTGGTCGGTGAAATAGATGGGCAGGCTGGCGGCAAGTCCCACGAAACCGCCGAACGTCACGGCGTAGAAGGCCATCAGCCACCAGGCATCAGCCTGCTTGAGTGGCGTGAAATAATCGACGATCTTCTTGGGTGCGGGCGCATTGGGCGCGTCCTTGGCCATCAGCATATAGGCGACAAAGACGATCGTCAGCGGGATGCAGGCGAGGCCAAGCACGGCATTCCAGCCGAACATCTTGGCAAGCACGGGAGCAAAGAGCGACGCAAGCACCGTTCCCGAATTGCCCATGCCCGCCAGGCCCATCGCCTTGCCTTGATGTTCCGCCGGATACCAGCGGCTGGCAAGCGGCAGGGCGATGGCGAAGCTTGCGCCTGCAAAGCCCAGAATGACGCCCAGCGCCAGCGTACCGCCAAAGCTGTCGACGCCCAGCGCCCAGGCGCAGAACAATCCGGCAATGACGATGATTTGGCTGATCGCGCCCGACCGCTTCGGTCCGATCCGGTCGACGAGCAGGCCGTTGACGACGCGCAGCAAGGCTCCGGCAAGCGTCGGCGTCGCGACCATCAGGCCTTTTTCGGCGGGCGTCAGCATCAATGTCTTGGAAATCATCGGCGCCAGCGGCCCGAGCAGAACCCACACCATGAAGGCGAGGTCAAAATAGAGAAAGGCGGCGATCAGGGTCGGTGTGTGACCGGCCTTCCAGAAACTTGTCGCGGGCGCCGGCGCGGCGCCAGTCTGTTCGCGGTCCCAATAAGCGGTTGCCATGGTGCTTCCCCCATAAATGGAAAATAGACACGAAAAAAGCCGCAGCCCGGACGTCACCCCTATGGGCAAGTCCGGTCAGCGGCTCTGCTGCGATAGAAATTGGGGATGGCGATCCCACCTTTGGGACAGCGCATCGATATAAGCGCGCTTCGTCGCGCGACTCCTATAGTCTTATGGAATCTGCAGGCTGTTGCAAAGCACAATTTTCGCCCGGGAAATCAACGCGTCTGCGAAAATTCCGCGAGATATGCCTCGATTCGTTCGGGATCGAAAATCCGCCCGTCGAAGAAACGGTCGGGGCCAAGGGTCAGGTCTCCCCGACGCGATCCGACTGCAAGCGGCAGCTGGACCGCGCCCTCCACCTTCATGCTCGCGCCGGGCATTGCCACATCTCTGCCCGTCAGCGCGCGCCGGAAAATATCGGGGCGAAAAACCGCCGCAGCGCGGGTCGCCGTTGCCGGGTCATGATCCACCATGCCCCACCGCACAAGCTGCGAGTAGATCCACAGCGCCTGACTGCGCCATGGAAAGGGCGTCGCTTCCCGGCCGAACAGGATGAAGTCGGGACTGGCCAAAGCCGGCTCGTGCGGCCGCGCCATAATCTGGCCGGCAAGGGCGCGCCGGATAAGATGCGCCGGCTGGTCGATATAGCGTGGATCGGAAAGCAGCTCGGACAGCCTGTCGTGACTGGCCGGATCGTCGCACCATGCGGCGGAGCGTGCCAGGGCGCGCAGCAACCTGTCGACCGTTTCGGGATTCTCCTCCATCCAGGCTTCGCGGAAGGCCAGAACCTTCTCCACGCCGCGCTGCCAGATGCGTTCGCCGATCGCCGCCGCCTCGGCCAGTCCGGCTTCGACCGCTGCGCTGCCCCACGGTTCGCCCGCGATAAATCCGTCGATTTCCCCGGCCTGCATCGCCTCGACCGTCAGCGACGGCGGCAGCACGCGCAGCACGACATCCTTGTCCGGATCGACGCCCGCGCTCGCCAGCCAGTAACGCAGCATCAGCGAATGGCTGGAGAAGCGATGGACCACGCCGATGACGGGTTTGCGCCGCCACAGGCCGATCGCTGCGGCAAAGTCGTGCGCAGTGCCCAGCGGATCGGCCAGACGCGCCGCCACATCGGGGTCCAGCGCCTTTGCGAAGTCGTTTGCCATCACCAGCATGTTACCGTTCACGTTCAACTTGTACGGCGCGGCGAGGGGGGCGGGCTGCTGGCTGAGGCCCAGCGTGACCGCAACCGCCAGCGGTGCCAGCATCTGCGCGGCGTGAACCTGCCCGTAAATCATGCGGTCGCGCAGCGTCGCCCAGCTCGTGCTGCGGACCAGATCAAGGTCGATACCTTCCTCTTGCGCAAATCCCTGCTCGCGCGCGGCGACCAGCGCGGCTGAATCGGTCAGGGGCAAAAAGGAAATCTTCACTGTCGTCGTCATGCTCCCCCTCCCAACAGGTCGCTGGCGGTAATCAACGCTTGCGCCACGTCGACGATTTTCTTGCCCTGGTTCATCGCGGTCGATCGCAGCAGCGTATAGGCATCCTGTTCTGACATGGATCGCTGGTTCATCAGGATGGACTTGGCGCGATCAATGACCTTGCGCTCGGTCAGGGCGGCGCGCGCATCGTCGCGTTCGGCCTGCATCCGGGCAAAGGCATTGAAGCGGCGCACCGCCAGTTCCAGCACCGGCTTCACGCGTTCCTTGCGCAACCCGTCGACGACATAGGCGGATATGCCCGCGTCGATCGCCGCACCGATCATGGCGTCGTCCGACTGATCCACGAACATCGCGATCGGCTTGGCCAGCGCCCGGCTGACCATCAGCATTTCTTCCAGCGTATCGCGGCTGGGGCTACCCAGGTCCATCAGGACGACATCGGGCGCCATGCGCTCCAGCCTCGCAACGAACGCGCCGCGCGGCGGGACAATGTGGATGTCGTCATAGCCGGCATCGCGCAGCCCGTCTTCCAGAACGGACGCGCGCAGCCCGCTATCGTCGATAATGACAATCCGCATGACGTCCCCTTTGGGCGCGACAATAACGTCCGGTCAGGCCGGTGGGAAGCGGAGGCCAATGCCGGGAAGCGTGATTTTCTGGCCATACCCATGTGTCCGACCGTTTAGGAAGATGCGAGGCGCTGCCGCTTCTGCCGGAAGCAGACCTTCATGACAGTTGATCCTAGCAGCTGGGATTGGTCGCTTGCTGCTGGTAAAGTATTCTGTTGTTGTCCTGCAGATCTTAGCGACCCCACACAGATTACTCAGATATGGCTCGCATTTCAGTCGCGGGAGACCCCCTCCTCATTCATCCTCCGACAAATGCCGCATGCCAGCGAGCAGGTCAGTCTGCGTAATGAGCCCCGCTAGCGTGCCGTTGCTCCAGACCACCACGGCATGATGGTGCACACCATCGGACAGCAGCGGCACCAGCGTAGCAGCCGGCCTGTCCACCGCCACCAGGCACGCGCCCTTCAGCATGACCTCCCGCACCGTTCCCTGTGACGCTGGCGCGAGCACATGGCGCGGGACCAATCCGATCACATGATCCTTCTCGTCCAGCACGGGCAGAGCCGAGACGCACCGTTCGTCCATCAGCGCGAGGGTCGGCGCGATCTCGTCGGTGGCGCGGCAGGTGATCACGTCGCGCGACATGATGTCGAAGCACAGCGGCAGCGGCTTGCGCCGGGCGAAGGCTTCAGCTTCGACTGCGCGCAGCAGGCTGGCAAGATCCTCGGCCTCGATATCGGGCCGGTCTTCCAACCGGTCGAGCACAGCTTCGACGTCGCTGTCGCTGAAGCCGGTTCGCTCGGCGGCAGGTTGGTCGCTTGTGCGGGGACTCGCAGTTGAGGCAGTTTCGGCCCGATGGGGGTAGCGGCTGCCGGCCAAATTGTTGAAAGCTATGCCAAGCCCCACCAGCAGCAGCGAGTTGAGCCCGACCGGAAGAAGCGCAAAGGCAAAGCCTGCCTCTCGCACGGCATCGCCGCCGAAAGCGGCGAACAAGGCCACGGCCCCGCCCGGCGGGTGAGTGCAGCGCAGCAGCTGCATGGCCAGAATGGCCGCACCAGCGCCAAGCGATCCCGCCACGAGCGGATCGGGGAACAGCTGCACGGCGGATACGCCAAAAAGCGCCGAAACGAAATTGCCGAGCAGTACCGCGCGCGGCTGGGCAAGCGGGGCGGCTGGCAGGGCGAAGACCAGCACCGCCGATGCCCCCATCGGCGCCACCAGAAATGGCAGCGCCGAGGGATCGGGAAGCAGCCAGGCTGTGACAAGCCCGGTCAGCGCGAGAGCGATTCCCGCACCGATCGCCGAACGGGCCGGATGCATGCCGGGTTGACGCCAGAAGGCGGGGCTTTTCAATCGATGCAACGGATAGGGGCCTCTCAGGCGGCCAGCAATTCGTCTGCCGGTCCGAAGAATTCATAGTGGATGCGACTAGCCGCTACACCAGCCTGCGAGAGTGTGGCAACCGCGTGACGCAGAAAGGCGCGGGGCCCGCAGATGTAGTAGTCCGCTTCGGCAATGGGCGTGTTGGCCACCAGCCATTCGTCGGTGATGATCCCGGCGATGTCGTAGTCGCGCCCCGCCACTTCGTCGCCCAGCGGGTGCTGATGAAAGTCGGTGACACTTACCAAACCGGCGCTCGCCGCCAGTGCCTGGACGTGATCGCGCATTGCGTGGGTGGTACGATCATGTGTGCCGTGGACATAGTGGATCGGCGCGGTGCCTCCCTTCGCCACGAGCGCCTCCAGCATCGCGACCATTGGCGTCAGACCCACTCCGCCCGACAGCAACACCACCGGTCGTTCGCTCGTATCATCAAGGAAGAACTCGCCCGCCGGAGCTGCGACCTTGAGTCTGCTGCCGACGCCCGCAGTATCGTGAAGCCAACCCGAGGCCAGCCCCTGTGGTTCGCGCTTGACCGAGATGCGATAGGTCTCGCCATTGGGCGCCGCGGAAATCGAATAGTTGCGCTTCACTGACGGATGACCGGGGATGTCGAACCAGAAGGTCAGATACTGGCCGGGCTTGTATGCCATTACAGGGAGCCCATCGGCGGGGCACAAGATAAACGAGGTGATGACCGCGCTTTCCGGCACGACTTCGACCACCTTGAACTCGCGCCAGCCGCTCCAGCCTCCGTCGGCCGATTGCTGTTCCGAATAGAGCCGATCTTCACGCGCGATCAGGATATTGGCGAGGAACCAGTAGGCTTCGCCCCAAGCAGCGAGAATCTCATCGGTCGCAGCATCGTCCAGCACCGCCTTGATCGCGCCGAGCAAGGCATCGGCGACATAGGGGTAATGCTCGGGCAAAATCTGCAAACCGACATGCTTTTGCGCGATGCGCTCCACCGCCGGCGCGAGTGCCGCGAGGTTCTCGATGTTGCTCGCATAGGCAAGGATGGCCCCGGTCAAGGCGCGCGGTTGCGATCCCGCATCACCGTGGTGCGACTGGTTGAACAAGGCGGCGATCTCGGGGTTCTGGAACAGGCGGGCATACATTTCGTGCACGATGGCGAGGCCATGGGCTTCGAGTGCGGGGACCGTGGCCTTGACGAGCGCGATCGTCTGCTCGCTGAGCGGCTGCGACATGGAATTCTCCTGAGATGGAAAGGTGGTTCGGGAAGGGGGCAGGTCGTGGTCAGAAACCGGGTGGAGGCCGGTCCCAGAAATCGACCTGCATTTTCATCGTGCCCAGTGGCGTGACGAAATGCGGTTGTTGCGGCTCGATCAATCCGGGCCGATCAGGGGTAAGGATCACCTCGCTGGTTGGATCGAGATAGGTGAGCCGGAGCTCTCCCTCGATCACCCGGATCACGCCCCACACGCCCGCCTTGGTATCGTGGCGGGCGCGCAGGGCAGCGGGCAGGCTATCCTGATCGAACACGGGGGTGGAGCGATAGGGGCGCGGTTTTGACATGGTCAGGCTGCCAGCCGGATATCGTCCGCGTGCTCGGGATAAGGAGCAACACTCAGCGGTGCAGGCTTGCCCGCCAGTTCATCGGCAAAGCCGTGGTTGACGTCGCGATGATGCGCTTCGTCGGCGCGGACCACCAGCACCACGTCGCGCAAGGTGGCCGTATCGGGCAGCTTCCAGTAGCGACGGGCGATCATCGGGGCGGCGACATCCGGGCTGCGACCCTCGTCGATCTCCTTGAGGTAGAGAGTGTAGCTGATCACGGCCTCCTCCTCGAAATAGCCGACCACGCGGTGCGCGGTCCGTGCGCTCACCAGATAGAGGCCGAAGAAGGCGAGATAGAACGCCCACTGCACCAGCAGAATCACCAGCCGCTCGAACAGCGACGGCTGGGCGACCTCGATGAAGGTCATCAGGTGCATCCGCTCGTTCTCCGCCTCTTCCATCAGGGTGCGGATCCAGCCGTTGTCACCCTGCATCCGGCGCAGGCACCTGAGGTGAGTGAGTGTGGCGCCGACCATGCCGGGCACGGCGGCGACGGTTTCGAGCACGATGGCGCGATGGCCGTAGCGCTTGGCGAAGAAGGTATCGGCGCACAAGCGCAAGACCTTGGTGAAGCCGAGCGCGATCCGATCACGCAGGTCGCGCGGGGTGTGGTGAACGGTCAGATCGACCAGCGGAATGTCGGTCATGGCAATATGCTCCTTTTCAGGCATGGTCCGTCGCGGCTGCTGTGGGGCTGCCGGGTCGGTGGGAAGAGGCGGGCACTGGCTGGGCTTCCAGCCGGAAAAACATCGCGAGCTTCAGGCTCTCGGCGATCCGCGCGGCCTTGGCCTGCAAGGCAGCAGCGGCTTCGGGGGCCATCAGTTCATCGGTGGTCTCGGCCCAGAGTGCGAGCCAGCGCTCGAACAGGGCGGGGGTGATGCGATCGCGATGCTTCACATGCGCAGGCACCGGCTGGCCCTTGTAGCGTCCGCTGGTGAGCATGACGGAGGACCAGAAGGCTCTCAGCTTCTCGAGATGTTCGGGCCAGTCGTGGATGGCATCGTTGAAGATCGGGCCGAGTTCTTCATCGCAACGGACGCGGGCATAGAACGCGTCGACCAGCCGGGTGAGGCCGGGTTCGGTTATGTCGAGTGCTGGCATGGCTGCGACTCCAAATCATGTATCTAGGATGCATCTATACTGACGCTGAAAAACATGCAATGAGAATACATGATTATTTTTGCGGAGCTGCGATGCGCCTGACGCGCTACACCGATTATGCCATGCGGGTGCTGCTATACCTCGGGCGGCAGCCGGGCGAGCTGGCCTCGATTGCAGTCATTGCGCGCGCCTTTGCCATTTCGCAGAACCACCTGATGAAGGTGGTCAACGATCTGGTGAACGCGGGCTATCTGGAAAGCGTGCGCGGTCGCAACGGCGGGATCCGCCTCGCCCGCCCGCCGCACGAGATCAACGTCGGCGCACTGGTTCGCCAGACCGAGGACGATTTCGATCTGGTTGGCTGCGGGGCCTGTGTGATTGCCCCGGCCTGCGGCCTCACTAGCGTGCTCGACGAGGCGCTGCTGGCATTCCTCAAGGTACTCGACGGCTACTCACTGGCCGACGTGCTGGCGCGCAAGGGCGATTTTTCACACCTCCTCGCGCCTGTGGATGCATGAATTAGCAGGTAATTCTCTCTGCACAGTGCTCATAGTTGATCAATCAGTCTTGCAGCGGCGAAACGCCGTGGACGACTTGCACTCCCAGCTGTCCGAACAGCGCGTCAGTTCCTCTAGCAGCAGTTTTCAAGACGCTAGAACGGCGACTTTTTGCTGACGGTCGTTGCACCCGAATGTTGGAATTTCGTGCGAGTTGTCGACAGACCGTCCTGCGTTGATCGGAGGGGTGGTTCTGGCGAAAGCTGCCGATTGCAGACCCACGGGCTAGCGGCGCAAGCTGATCGGCACGAGCCAAGAGGCATTTCCACATTAGGCCGGCAATCGTTCTTCAGAAGGCCAATTCTGGCCATCGGAGAACGAACATGGACATGCCTGAGAACACACTCGCATCCCACAAGCGTCAGGTCTGGAACGCGGGGCGCACTGTCGGTGCCAAGCGGGCGCTGAAGCCGAAGCAGATCTGGGAGATCCGCTTCTACCTCAACCAGCGCTGCCGCTTGCGAGATCGAGCTCTCTTCGACCTTGCTATCGACAGTAAGCTGCGTGGCTGCGACCTCGTGCAGATCAAGATTGGCGATATTGTCAGCGGTGGACAGATTCGCACCCGCGCAATCGTGATGCAGCAGAAGACCGGACGACCGGTTCAATTCGAGCTGCTGCCAGATACCCGCACCAGCTTGCTCGCATGACCGTGGACGCCGGTGTCGATGCCGAGGCCCTGGCACGGGTCATTGCCGTTCTCACGCGATGATACCGCTGCCACCTTCCACCCGGATCTATTTGGCCTGCGGCGCGACCGACATGCGCAAGGGCTTTGACGGCCTGGCAGTGCTGGCCCAGCAAGTGCTGGAGCAGAGTCCACATTCTGGGGCGCTATTTGCCTTCCGGGGCAAGCGTGGCGATCTGGTGAAGCTGCTCTGGTATGATGGCCAGGGCCTATGCCTGTTTTCCAAGCGGATGGACCGTGGCCGGTTCGTCTGGCCAGTGACGAAGACGGGCAAGGTCGGCCTGACCTCTGCACAACTTTCCATGCTGCTTGAAGGCATTGACTGGCGACGCCCGGAGCGGACAGCCGCGCCGCTGCTGGCGGGCTAAAAAGTACGGATTCCTGTGGGTTTATCTGGCATCGATGGTGCCGCTTTGATACTATTCCAAGGTGTCGGATCGAGGCTCTTCCCCCGTCGATAAGGACGCCCGCATTGCCGAGCTGGAGGCAGCTCTGGCGGCCCGCGACACGCTGATCGATACCTTGCGTTTCCAACTGGCCCAGCTCCAGCGGCTCACCTTTGGTCAGTCTTCGGAGAAGCTGTCCCTCCAGATCGAACAACTCGAACTCACCCTTGAGGAGTTGGAAGGCGAAGCCGAGCTTACCGACATCCGCAAGGTCCAGGCGGATCAGAAGGAGCGACCGGCGCCGGTCCGTGCCTTGCCGGCGCATCTGCCGCGGGCCGAACGCCGGATTGAGCCGGAAGCAGGCACCTGCACCTGTCCTTCCTGCGGAGGCGCCCTGCGTCCGCTCGGGCAAGACAGCGACGAGATGCTCGATGTCGCGCCGGTGCAATGGCGCGTCATCCGCACTGTCCGTCCTAAATATAGCTGCCGATCCTGCGAGCAGATCGTGCAAGCCCCGGCACCCGTAAAGGCGATTGCCCGGGGCAAGGCCAGCTTCGCCACACTCGCCCATGTCATCGTCGCCAAGTTCGATCATCATCTCCCCCTCTATCGCCAGGCCGAGATGATGGCGGCACAGGGCCTCGATATAGACCGATCGACGCTGGCAGGCTGGGCAGCACAGGCCGCACATCTGCTCGACCCGATCGTCAGTCGCATCCGGGAAGAAGGGATCAAGGCCGGCAAGATCCATGTCGATGACACGCCCGTGCCGATGCTGATGCCCGGTAAGGGCAAGACGGTGCAGGCAAGGCTCTGGGCCTATGTCGTCGATGATCGTGCCGCTGGCGCATCCACGCCCGCGCTGGCCTGGTATCGCTTCACCCCTGACCGCAGCGGCGTCCACGCTTACTTTCTATCTCAATCAGCGGCGGCACCTGCGAGATCGGGCGCTGTTCGATCTGGCGATCGACAGCAAACTTCAAGGCTGCGACTTGGTGCAGATGAAGATCGGCGACCTTGTCAGCGGAGCGCGGATCCGAACGCGGGCAATCGTAATGCAGCAGAAAACAGGGCGGCCCGTTCAGTTCGAACTGCTGCCAGATGCTCGAGCGAGCTTGCTGGCATGGCTCGAACGCCGGGGCAGCACGGTGGACGATTAGCCGACCTGCCCTTAGCCCGTTCTATGTAACCCCTCCAATTTAAAACCCGAATGTTTGAGATCGGACCATCACACGGCAAACAGCTGTTTTTCGGCATGGCCGGTTTGGGGTGCGCGCCTGTGGCTGCGGAGCACCCGACTTAGGCGCATTGCGCCCCCGCTCGGCGCGGCTAGACCGGCAGCTTTTTGGGGGGCCGGACATTCACAGGTCCCGCCGTTAACGACCGGCTCTGGTCGACAACTGACGGCTCTGACGACGCGCGGCTTCAGGAAGCGCTTATTGCGATAATACAGTTATCACATAAGCAGATTTGACCGTTCTTTATAAGGTGAGCTACAAGGGCCGCTGAGGAGCGTGGCGCAGGATGGGCACCGAAACCGGCTTAGAAGGGTCAGAAAACGCTGTGGCGGCGCCTGAGGCGATCCTGCCAACCGTTAGCGCGCCGGCCGACCTTGCCTGGACGATCGTGCAGATGCGCGCGGGCGAGCGCATTGCCGTCAACGAGGCGCTGATCGCCGCCTATCAGGCCGCTTCGTCGCCTCACAGCATCCGCGCGCTCAAGTCCGACATCGAAGCATTCGACAGCTGGTGTCGGCGCACCAACCGGATCGCGCTGCCGGCGACGGCTGAGACCGTGGCCGATTATCTGGATGCGCGGGCGGGGAAGGGGAGCCGTCCAGCGTCGCTATCCCGCTACAAGGCGTCGATCGCCAAGATCCACCAGCTGCTCGAGCTCAAGGATCCGACGCCGGCGCCGCTGGTGAAGCTGCGGCTCCAGACGGTGCGCCGCGAGAAGGGGGCTGCGCAGAAGCAGGCGCGGCCGCTGCGGTTCAAGGGCCCGGTGCGCGACGTCGAGCGCGACAAGGCGCGGGGGCTCAACATCCGCGCGCTGCTCGAGAGTTGTGGCGAGGATCTGCCGGGGCTGCGTGATCGGGCGCTGCTATCGGCCGCTTATGACACCGGGCTGCGCGCCTCCGAACTGGTGGCGGTCGCCATTGAGCATATTGAGGAGGCGATCGATCCCGAAGCGCGGCTGCTGCAGATTCTGCGTCATAAGGGCGATCAAGACGGGGAGGGGGCGACCGCCTACCTCAGCCCGCGCACCGTCGCGGCGATCGCGGCGTGGACCGAAGCGGCGGGGATCACGACAGGGCCGCTGTTCCGGCGGGTGCAGGTGCGGCGCTACAAGGCGCGGGCAGCCGTGCGCGGTCGGCCGATCGACAGCATCTCGGGCCGGGAGACGTGGGATCTGCGCAAGACGCTGTCCAAGCCGGCGGTGAAGGCGCGCGTCGAATATGACATCGGCACCGTGGCGCTGCACCCGGGCTCGATCGGACCAATCTTTCGGTCGATCATCGGCCGCGCGTTCGACCGTGGCGCGCTGCCCGATTTGACGGCGGACGATCTGGCGCGGTTGCTGAAGGGGATCAGTGCGCACTCGACGCGGATCGGGCTCAATCAGGACCTGTTCGCCAGCGGGGAGGATTTGGCCGGCATCATGGACGCGCTGCGGTGGAAGTCGCCACGAATGCCACTGAGCTACAACCGTAATTTGGCCGCCGAAGCGGGCGCCGTCGGCCGCCTGATGGACAGGTTGAAATGACCGCGCCCGGTATCGACAGCTGCTCCCTAGCCCCTTTGTATTTCGAGGCCTTCTTTGGTGCCAGCACGGGGCGGTGCAACGGCTTTCTTAGATTGTGCCCAAGGTGTTGTCTAATCGCGAACCGCTGAGCAAGCACCTTTTCGCAACATCACTGGGCTGCCGTGGCGGGATGACAGGCAGCTGCAGTCATAAAGATCGACAGGCTCGGTACCCTGGCGCCTTTAAGGTGGGCGCTGCCAGGAGCATGGTTGTCTGCGCGGTCGACATGTTCCGCCGCATGATGGGTTTCGCAAGAGAGGCCTTCCAGTGTGGTGCGCGCATTTTGCCGACAGTAATTGCAACTGGAACGTTGTTGGACGGAATGGCCTGACCAACGTCCCGACGAGACGACCGGGCGCCGGATACCGGCGTGATCGGCTATGGTTTTTCCTTCTAGCTTCCTCGTGAACTGGTTTAAGGCTTTGCGTTTGCTGACCTGTCGAACAGCTCGCCAGTCTTCAGCATCTGATGCATTATGACTGCCAGCTTGCACGCGTCGCTCTGGTGCCCCGCAAACGAGCTGCTTCCCGAGCTCTGCGGTCTGGCTGCGCATGCTGCGCCATGCTTCGAGGATGGGCAAGATGATCCGCTCCAATGCAGCATTGGTGCTCAAAAGGCTCCGGACGTGCCCTTCAAAGACTCGTCCGGAACCCTTGGGAATGATCAAACCGAATCAGCAACGGAAGTCGATAATGCATTGCAGCGTCACTTTTGGCGATTATCTGATCCGTCGATCCTCCGTCCCGTTAGCAGGCCTTTGGCGCCCTTGCCTTCGAACTTGAACTCGAAGTCTCTCCAGGTTTTCCTCCAGCGTCGCGCCACGTATCTTTCTCCTGGTCTTGCTGCATCATCGAGCATGATAAGGCCTCCCGGTGCGATACGTTCGAAAAGGCGTTCCGCCATTCCTCGGGTAAAGGGATGTATTGACCAAGGCGGTCCATCTATGACAAGCAGATCAATTGTCTTTGGAAGGTGATGCAAGACATACCATAATCCAGGCCAGGCCTTGTCCCGAAAGTTCAGCGGAGCATGGCTGAAACTTGCCGACAGGTGGTGCTCAGCGAGCCAAATGCCCATCTGCTCAACGAACGGTTCATACTGATCGTAGCTGTATAAATGCCCGCCACCGTGAAGCGACAATGCTTTGGCGATAACCAGCGAAGTTACTCCGGAACCTAATTCCACAACATTTTTCGGTTGTCGGACTTCAATCTCATCAACAATCCTGTGAAGAAGGTAAGTGTCTGCTTTCCAGCTGCCAAGATGAGGCAAGGCGTCCTGTTCAAGGTTTATACGCTCAAGAACAGCATTTTTTTCAGCTTTGTTTCCCCCATAAAGGCTTTTCAACAGCCAAGGCCATTGGATGAGCGCAAAGAATAGCTGGAACAGGGTTTCGCCCTTTGTGCGCGCGGTGCCTGTTTCCTGCGGCATCTTTTTGGCCAGCATGCCGGTCAGATTTTTGGTCGTCAACTTTCGTCACCTTCGTTATGGATAGCAGTCCAGTGAGCGAGGCAGCAGCCAGTTACCGAGTGTCATCTTAGGCAAACCCACCAATGTATGGCGCTCTGCACAGCAAGTCGTCCGACCCTCGATGATCTGGAGCAAAATCTCTTCTCCCATGCTCGTCCCTCTAGGAGGTCGACTGGCGCCCTAAAAAGCCGAGAATTGCGGCAGAAAAGGCGTCGTTTGCATCGCCTGCGACCATATGCGTGGCATCGATTATGTCGGTATATTCAGCATGCGGCGCCAATTCGCGTAGATGTTCGACAGCGCCTTTCGAGACAAGATCACTAGATCCGCCCCTGATCAGATGAAGCGGTAGCGTCAAATTAGCGGCAGCCTTGTATAATATATTGACTTGCTGCTCCTGATGCGCGGTATCGCTGCAATGTGCAGCCACCATATTGCTAATAAATGCTGGATCCCAGTGCCAGTAATAGCGGCCATCCTCTTTATGCCGGAGATAGTGCCGCAGGCCATCACCCGCTCTGCGCTTGCGACGATGAGGCATGTAGCGCGCAATGACTTGTGCAGCTTCTTCCGGAGACGAAAAGCCAGTCTCGACATGTTCTTGCATGAAGCTGACCACCCGCATCACGCCGCCCGGATCGATACGCGGGGCTATATCTACAAGAGTGAGCGACGCGAAGCTGCCTGGGGCGAGGTCTCCTTCGGCTATCATTCCGGCAAGGCCGCCAAGGGAGGCGCCTACCAGAGCCGGTTTGCGATCCATTCTTGATGCTACCGCGACGAGATCGGCCGCAAAGTCGCGCACGTCATAGGCACCTGCGCTCGACCAGTCGCTGTCGCCATGCCCACGCATGTCGATAGCGATAGCGCGAAACCCCGCCTCGACCAGATCTTGCATTACCCGCTTCCAGGCGCGGCGAGTCTGACCCGCCCCGTGGGCAAGCAAGACGGGCATCGCCCCGCACTCGCCCTTCACTTCAACAGCCAGGCTGATACCAGCGGCTCCATCGATTGTGCGATTCTTCCCGGTCATCCACCAGTCTCGGTCTTGCAGGCCCGATTGAAGATAAACCCCTTAGTCCATTTTTGGCGTTGCCTTTGCGCCACTTCAGGACGTTGCATCCACACACGCGCGAAGAATTGAGAGGGTCGTTCTATCGTCCTGACTTCGTGCTTCACAGAAGCTGATTGCGCGCCTGTGCATGAAGACGAGGGTTGGTCCGTTCCTGAGCGGTCGATCGCGATCATCTATTTCCGTTCCTCAGTCGTGGGCCGGTAGTCAGGTAGTTTGGGAGATCCCAAGCCTTCCCGGTCAATCTTCTTGGCCGCATCGCCCACGCGTCGAACTGGTTCGCGAACGGAGCGGGCGGTTTCGGCGATTTGTTGCGCATCCCCTTCCAATTGCCTGATCCGGGGCCGTGCGTGTGCAATGGATAGGCCCAGAGACCGGGCCTTGCCTTCGGCATCATGCAAGGGCCGGCCGAGGCTGTCGCGAAGACCGCCCCGCGATGCCTCGAGCCTCAGGCGAAGCCTCTCCGCGTCGTCTCCCGCCCGAGCCATCACATTCCCTAGAGAATGGATCCTGTCTTCCTGCAGGACCTCCGCCGCGATTTGACTGGCATCGCTTTTCCAGTCCCGCGAGCGCAGCGCGAGTTGGCCAAGACGTTCCTCGATTGATCGCTGACCGGCAGGGTCCAGCTTCTTTGAGATGCTCTCGGCACCTGACGATATCTTGGCGATCATCTCGCCTGGATTGAGATCACCGCTCAGGAGACCGCCGGTCTTCACTGGCACAAGCGGGAATGGCTGTCCCGCTTGAACTGTAAGTGCCGGTTCACGCTTGTTGCTTCCCGCCAGGCTTATTTCTGCCGATCCATCGAAGAATGATTTATCGATCGACGCTGTCACGCCGCGATGGAGTAAGATGTCCTTGGTAAGGACGAACCGGACCATCACCGTACCCGGATTTGAAGGTTGGAGCCGGACCTGGGTTACTTTCCCGACGGGAACACCAAGAAGGTTGACGCCCGATCCGATTTGAACGCCGTCGACCGATTGTTTAAACTGCACCTCATACGTGGCCCCGTCAGCCTCACGCGACTGGATGAGCCACAGGGTGAACCCAATGACGGCGGCTATGAGCAGGCCGACAACAAGGCTCACCTTCAACCAGTTCGAACGCGTTTCCATGCGACCTAGAAATCCTGGAGCCGGCAGCGCGACAAATAAGCTTTGACTTTTCGCGAGATTTGGAACGTGATCATCGCCGCTTCACTCGTTCGCCAATTGCCAGGGCAATGGAAAGCACCGCCAGCAGCCCGGCGATCATCGGTTCCGAGGCGAAAAGGATTGCAGCACATATTCCCAATGCTGCGGGGTAGAGCTGGGGAGTGGCTCTGCTGTTGCGCTCATCGCCGCGCAATCGTTCAAGATCCCTGGGTGCGATACTGACGGTGATAGACCCGGTACGCGCAACTCTCTCGATCTGTCCCACCAGGCTCGGCGTTGACAAGGCGGCTCTTCCAAGCGCTGCAAATAGCTTGCCCGCTTCGCCACGCAATCGCGCAGGACTCGTTCGCTCGCGCATCAGTTCCTTTGCCAGCGGAGCCAGTTCTCGAGTGATGTCAAATGTCGGATCGATGCGCCGGACAAATCCCTCTGCTGTGAGCAGCGTCCGGAGCACCAGTGCCAGATCGGGCGGGAGCGCGAGATGAAAGTCGCGCAGTATCGCAAAGACCATCTTGAAAATGTCGGTAAGGTCAATTTGCTCCAGCAGAACATTGCTGAAACGGTTGATCAGTTCGTCCAGGGCCTCTTCCAGCCTGACACGGTCAACATCAGGGTCGCCCGCCCAAAGCAGCAGAATATCGACGACCCCGCTTGTGTCCGCCGCCGCGATCGCCAGGCCAAGCCGTACCAATTCCTCCCGGCGTCTCGGCAGAAGCGTCCCCACCGCTCCGAAGTCGATAAGCGCCAGCGTTCCGTCCTCCAGGAAAAAGACGTTGCCGGGGTGGGGATCGGCGTGGAAATGACCATTGATGACGATCATGTGGAGGATCGCCTGCGCATAGGTGCTGGCGAGGCTCGTGAGATCAAGGTCGCCCTGCCGTGCCGCCTCCAGATCGCTTGCCGCGAGGCCTCGAAACCGCTCCTGTATGTTGACACGCCTGCCGGACAACTCCCAGTCGAAGCGAGCCGTTCGCACGCCGAAAGCTTTGAGATACTCTCCGATCGTATCGCTGGCGCGAGCTTCCGCGCCGAGGTCCATTTCCCGATCGATACTTTCAGCGAAGTGGCGCAGCAGTTCGTCCGGCTTGAGTCGCGCGATCTCGGGGATGCGGCGCTCTGCGATCCGGGCGACGCGGCGCAGCAGCCGAAGGTCGGCGTCGACAATCCGCTCGATCCCGGGACGACGGACCTTGACGATAACGTCCCGGCCGTCGAGCAGCGTTGCTGCATGGACCTGAGCGATCGAGCCGGCCGCAATCGCTTCGTCTTCAAACGAGGCGAAATAGCTTTCCACAGTTCCGCCGATCGCCTCTTCGATAAGTGGTCGCACGGTGGCGAACGGCAGCGGCGGAACCCGGTCCTGAAGTTTCGAAAGCGCATCGATCCAATCGGGCTCCAACAGATCACTTCGCATTGCAAGAATCTGCCCGAACTTGACCGCCGCAGGACCGATATCTTGCAGCAGCGCAACGACTGCTTCTGGTCGAGCGCTATCAAATGGTTCCTCACCACCCAGTCTGAGACCTAGCCGGGAGGCCATTCCCTTGAGGCCATGTCGCCCGAACAGAAGCAGGATTTGTGCGAACCGCTCCCGCTCCTTCAATGCGACCGCTTCAGGCCCGTCCATCAAATGAGGATCAGCCATCGTTATGTGCCTTGAGCGTGGGGACCCGACCTTGGCGGAAGCCAGCTTGCGTTTCGAGTTGATCCACGACCTTGTCGAGGTGAAGGATCGCCCTATCCAATGCTTCCAGTTCTTCCGCGGTCAAGCTGCCGAAGGTCTTTGCCACAATGCCATCGTAGAGTGGCAGGGCCTGCTCCAGCATCGCCCTGCCTGCGTCCGTGATTTCCACGAGCTTTACACGGCGGTCCTCTTCAACGGGCGAGCGTGTGACCAGACCATTCTGCTCCAACCAGTCAATCGCCTGGGTTACCGTGCGCGGGGCCTGATCGAAGAAGCTTGCAATATCGGTTGAGCGGCTGGGTTGCTCGGCGAGATATACTAGCAGCTTAAGACGGGCCATCGATGCACCTTGGGACGCAAGGTGCGCGTCGATCAGCCGCCGCATTCTGTACCAGGTCCAGCCAAAGGCCGTCGCGAGCGCGCGCAAATGAACTTCCTGAGGTTCCATATGTTATGTCCTTGCTCAATCTTTGATGGCATGGCAAGAGGAGAGGATAAAGTTATGACTGCGACGAAGCTGACCGCTCTTGGCCTTTGGCGCGCCATTGCTCGATCGTCATCGTGAGACCCCAATGCTTGACCATGGCGTAGTTCAAGATATGCGCTGCGTGGCGTTGATGCCAGCAGCAGCCGAAATCGTCCGCTGTTCAATTCCCATGCTGCCAGTGCGATGATCGCGGCAGATTGGCATATTGACGAGGGTGGCGGCCAGACTCTGCATGTGAGCGGTGACTGGACTTCGCTTGCTTTGGGCGATGCGGAAGGGCGCCTGGATGCCCAGGCGGCCAGGAGTCTAGACGTGCAGCGTCTCGATCTTTCTGCTCTAGGGCGGATCGACACTGCTGGTGCCCTCCTACTTTTGCGGTCCATGGCTCCAGGCGCCGAAATTGACTTTGGCGAAAGAGAGGATTTGCAAAGGCTGATAGACCTTGTTCGACCTGCCCTTGAACAAGAGTCGTCCGGTAAGGCTGGCGTCACTGGTGTTCTAGGATTTTTCGAGCGCTTCGGCCGTCAGGTAATCGGGACCGCCGGTGACGCCTACCAGATGCTGGTGTTCACTGGACAGCTTATTATCGCGCTCGGCCGTACGCTTGGCAATCCTCGCCGATTGCGCATGACGCCGCTTGTCGCTTTCATGCAGGACGCGGGCATTAATGGGCTTCCGATAGTTTTTATCATGACCTTCTTCATCGGCGCGGTCATTGCGCTTGTTGGCACCAACCTTTTGACAACGCTTGGCGTTGAGGTGTTCACGATCCAGTTGGTGGGCGTGGCCATCCTGCGCGAGTTCGGCGTAGTGATCACCGCCATCCTTCTGTCTGGACGTTCCGCATCTTCCTTTGCCGCTCAGATCGGTTCGATGCGGATGAACCAGGAAACCGATGCGATGCAGGTTATGGGTGTGGACCGTTTCGATGCGCTGGTAATCCCGCGCATATTAGCCGCGCTTCTCATGATGCCTCTCATGACCTTCTGCGCGGATATCGGCGGTCTTGCTGGCGGACTGTTGGTCAGTTGGGTGACGATTGATATCAGCCCGGTCTTTTTCATCCAGCGTACGCTCGAAACGGTAGACATTAAGCATTTCTGGATAGGCATGTGCAAAGCGCCGTTTCTGGCTCTGATCATCGCTGCTGCGGGCTGTCGGCATGGCCTTATGGTCGGCGGCGATGTCCAAAGCCTTGGTCAAAATGTGACATCCGCGGTCGTCCAGTCAATCTTCATGGTCATTATGTTCGATGCGATTTTCGCGGTGATCTTCATGGCGCTCGATCTGTGAG
The DNA here is from genome assembly GCF_000153545.1 of Sphingomonas sp. SKA58. Classification (NCBI taxonomy): domain Bacteria; kingdom Pseudomonadati; phylum Pseudomonadota; class Alphaproteobacteria; order Sphingomonadales; family Sphingomonadaceae; genus Sphingomonas; species Sphingomonas sp. SKA58. Next base: position 149,908 of record NZ_CH959309.1, on the reverse strand, counting down.
CGCGCCTCTGGAAACCGATGCCGAAGACGTGCCCATTCGCGTCAAAGGCCTGCGCACGGCTTTTGGCGACAAGGTCATCCATGAGGATCTCGGCCTTGAGGTCAAGCGCGGTGAGATATTGGGTGTGGTTGGCGGATCGGGTTCCGGTAAGTCGGTGCTGCTCAACACTATCCTGGGCCTCAAGCAGCCCGATGGCGGATCCGTCGAGATATTCGGGCAGGACATCCGCGATCCGCAAGCGCACAGTGAAGTCGAGCGTCGGATTGGGGTGATGTTCCAGCAAGGCGCATTATTCTCCTTTCTCACCGTACAGGAAAATGTCGAGGCGCCACTTCTAGAACATACGAAACTCACACATGAGTATGTGCACGATCTTGCAAGGCTGAAGATCAAGCTTGCTGGTTTGCCGGAAGATGCAGGCTGCTTGAAGCCTGCCGAGCTATCTGGCGGAATGCGCAAGCGCGCGGGGGTAGCCCGCGCAATCGCGCTGGATCCGGATATCCTCTTTCTCGACGAGCCGACTGCCGGCCTCGATCCAATTGCTGCAGCCGAATTCGATGATCTTATCAGAACATTGCGGGATGCTCTTGGCTTCACCGTGTTCATAATCACCCACGACCTCGATACTCTGTACGCGATTTGCGACCGCGTTGCGGTTGTCGCTGACAAGAAAATCGCCGCTGTTGCAACGATCAAAGAACTTGAACGGTCAGATCACCCGTGGATCCGGAGCTATCTTCTGGGACCGCGAGGCCGTGCCGCCAAAAAAGAGAAAGAAAGCTGATGGAACGCCATGCCAACTATGCTCTGGTAGGCGCCGCCTCCATCGCGTTGCTTATCGCCACGCTTGTTTTTGTTGTCTGGCTCGGCGGTTCGGCCAAAGGAAGTGATTCTTACCAGATCGTGTTTCATGGGCCGGTCAGAGGCTTAAGCGTTGGAGGCGAAGTGCAGTTCAACGGCATCAAGGTCGGGGAAATCGGCGGAATCCGCCTCGACCAACGCGACCCCAACCGTGTTATCACGGATATCGAACTGACGCGCGGGACACCGGTCCGCGAAGATTCGGTCGCATCCTCTGAAAGTCAGGGCATCTCAGGGGTCAGCATCGTTCAAATCAGCGCTGGCACGCCGAGCAAGCCCCTTCTCAAGACCAATGATCACGGTAAGCGACCTGTCATCCCCAGCAAGCCCAACGCTATGTCTTCGTTGCTGCAAGGCGGCGGACAGGTGGTGGCAAGCGCGACCGAGGCACTGAGCCGTGTGAACAAGGTCCTGTCTGACCGTAATATCGCCAACATCGGCGGCGCCATTCGCGATGTCCGAATGACTACGGCGGAACTGGCGGCCAATCGGACCATGTTCGCCCATGCCGGTTCTGCGCTCGCCAAACTGGATCGGGCGGCTGACGATATTCAGGGCGCGGCCTCGTCCGTTCGGCAGATTGCCGATGGCGATGGCAAGCGCGCCTTCGCCGACATCTCCCAAGCGGCAAACGAGCTCAAATCGGCAGTTCATGAGGCTCGCGGCGTGATCGCCAAACTCGACACGCAAAGCGCCGATATCGGCACGACCACGATCCCTAATATCAATGCGACTATGCTGACATTGCAAGAAACAGCTGAATCGCTGGACGGGCTAATTCGCGGGATCCGACAAAGTCCCCGCGAAGCTCTGGCCAAAAGCCGGGGTACTGAACTGGAGTTGCCTAAGTGACATTATCAACCAGGAATCGGACTTTTGCACTTCTGTCGAGCGCCTTGCTGCTGGCTAGCTGTGGAAACCTGCTAGGCGGCGGCGAGCGCGCTGACCTTTTCAGGTTTGGCGTGGTTGACCCCACGCCCGTCACCGGGATGCAGGGTGCGCTCCCGACTCGCTCTGTATCTCTGCTTCGCCCCCGGTTCTCGCAGGAGGTGGAGGGCGATCGCATGCTCACCACGCGGGGGGAGCGTGCGCTCTACCTCAAGGGGGTTCGTTGGGTGGCGCCGGTCCCCGATCTTTTCACCCAGGCGCTGATGCGTCAATATGCGGCGCGGGCACCTGACGTGCGCCTGACGGGCGTGAGAAACGCCACCGGGGCATCGCATGCGCTGCAGATTGATATCGAGCGATTCGAAGCAAGGTATGCCCTAGATGGGGGTGAAAAAGCACCGCCCACTGTCATTATCGAAGGCGATGCAACCCTGTTTGATCTTTCTGATCGTCGTCCCGTCGAGGCCAAGCGCTTCTTGGTGCAGGAGCCAGCTTCCGCAAATACCACAAGTGGGATAGTCGCCGCTTTCGATCGTGCAGTAGCTCGCTCAACCACAGAATTGACGGATTGGTCCGCGGATACAGCGCGGAAGCATTCCACAGAGCGCGCGCTAGATACATCCAAGGATCGGATGGATCGCAAGCAGGAGATAAATTGATCATGAGCCTGTCGCCGATCTCAGCAACTTTCGGGCGTAATTGCATGTACAAAATCGCCATGCGCCGGATACCTTCGTAGGTATCTACGAGTTTTGTTTTTATTTGAAGGACCGACCCGATCGGAGCCAAATTAAGTAAGATAGTGAATATCGGGTTCCAGGTCTTAATAAGCGATAGCATATCGACCATGTGATAAGTCAAATCTTGCAATTCCTAATATTTCTATCCGATTAGCCAATGGAATCTGCTGCCGATTCAATTGCTATTGATTTGACAATTCAATTTATGCAATGCGGGTGATGGTGGAACGATTATCCAACAGCATCGTTACGACGTGGTCACGTTTAACGTGATGCGGCCACTTGACCGCTCGCAATCTATTCTACGGAGAAGGTACTATGCTGAAAGTCATTATGGCCGCGGGCGCGCTAGCGCTTTCAGGTTCAGGGGCTCTTGCCCAAGCTGTTTCGCCAACGAACACAGGTTCAATGTCGAGCATGGATACCGGCACGACACCGATAGCTGGACAGAATGAGCCAGCGTTTGTGATGGCTGCATCGGATGCGAACCTCTATCAAATAAAAGCGGCGCAGCTCGCCGTGACCAAGGCCCAGCGTGACGATGTGAAGGCTTATGCCAAACGTGTTCAGACAGAAGCGCAAATCGCCCAGAAAGCTCTCATGGCGGCGCTGCGCAACGATCAGCGGACGATAAAAGCGCCATCGTCATCGCTTTCCTCCGACAGAGCCGCACTCGTGAAGCTGCTCCAGAAGACGCCGCGCGGCAGCTTCGATAATCTTTATCTATCCCAGTCCGCCCAGGTACTGCAGGCGGCATGGGCCATCAACAAAGGCTATGCGCAAGACGGCACCGACCCAGCCTTGAAGCAAGTCGCGGGCACCGCCGTTCCCACACTTGAGCAAGAACTCACCAACGGGAAGGCACTTCTTCCTTCAGCATTGACCGGCGGTCAATGATCATAGTGGCGCCCGTTCTTCACGGGCGCCACTCAATGTGATCGTCATGCCCTTGTGGGCATCTGCTGTTATTTCAAGCGCGGCAACAGTGAACCCCACAGCGGTCGTGTTTATGCTTTCAACCTTGTCTTCAGGATATTTGGCGGATGATGATACTTATTTTTGCCATGGCGGCTCTTGGACAAAGCCCCGAGCAACCCGCCAGAAAAGATGAGACAGTTGACCGCGGTCGGGAAATCGTCACTCAGCCGGCGAAAGATATTGGCGCGGCCAAAACTGAAATTCCAGTTATTCTGGAAAGAGCGCAAGAAAATCCATATGGCCTCTCCGGTTTGAAATCCTGTGCGCAGATCAAGGCCGCAACCACGGAGCTCGATAGCGTCCTCGGACCTGATTTTGCCGTCGGCAACAACAAAAAAGAGAACAGGCCTGGTCGGCTAGCCGAGGCTGGAGGAAAAACTATTGTTAACACAATCATACCGTTTCGGGGCTTAGTTCGGGAGATTTCGGGCGCAGCTCCGGCCGAAAGACGCCTGGCGTCAGCAATCGACGCCGGCTTCGCGCGCCGCGGCTTTCTTCGTGGAACAGCGCTCGCACGGCGCTGTCCGGGTAGTAAAAATTAACGACGAAAGCTGACGCTATTGAATTCAATGCCGCTGTGTGAGGCTGCGCATTATCTCGTGAGCTTGGCATTGCAGGGCAATAACTCCGGCGAGACTAACAAGAAAGTACTAGCGGTCGAGACCGCCCATAATATCGCTGTCGGACAAGGTGACGGCACCCATCCAATCAAAGTGGCACGGCAATTTTCGGATGGCGCTGCTCATATCACGATAGCCCATCGTTGCGCGGATTGAACCTGGACATCGGATCTCGGCTCAGTTTTTATCGACCGTCCTGTAGGCACCAGTAATCTTCTCGCCGAAATGGTGGGCATCATGCGCGTTCAGCTTCTGTATTTGTGCCCCAGCTTAACAAATCGTTCCTCGGTATATTCTGATTCTGACGTGAAGTTGGGGGGAGCTACAGCCTGATAGGGCGGCTGATGGTTAGTACCGGTCCAGCGGCGTCGGGCAAGAGCGAATGATAGGGGCGTAAACGCTGAGGTTCCATATAATATGCAATTGCCGAGCGCCCTTTAATGCTGCAAGAGCAGAACCGCACCGCGCATCATGGGGAATTGTAATTTATATGGCGGACAAGTCGGCCACTGCTTCGGCGGATCCTGAGGGCCTCGGCGAATCGGCAGCGTCCCCGCTTAAATCGCCACGCGTTCGCCTGGCGATGCTCATTAGCGCGATCTTGCTGCTCATTGGTGGCCTTGTCTGGTACTTGGATCATCAGAACCGGGGCCGATACATGCAGGTGACCGACAACGCCTATGTTGCGGCGGATTCCGTCATCACAGCGCCCAAGATCGCCGGATATGTTGAACGGGTGTTCGTTATCGAGAATCAGACGGTTCGGCAGGGGCAGTCTCTAGCTGAACTCGATCCCCGCGAATATCGGGCGCAGACTGAACAGATTACCAGCCAGATCGAAACGGCAACGGCTGCGGGGGATACGACGCGCTCTCAGATTTCCGAACAACAGGCAACCATAGCGCAAGCGCAAGCCCAGCTCGACGCGGCGCGCGCCGAGGCTGCTTTCGCCGCACAGCAGGTTACGCGATATCAGCCGCTTGCCGCATCCGGCGCCGAGCCAGGGGAGCGTTTCGCGCAGCTTCAGACGCAGGCACGGCAAGCTCGCGAGCGAACCAATGCTGCGCATGCCGCGCTGATTGCCGCGCAACGGCGTGTCGGTACACTGAGCGCGCAGGTACGTCAGGCCCAGTCGCAAGCAGAGGCCGCGCGTGCCCAACTCAAGGTGGCGCGCGTCAACGTCGAATCGACAGTGCTTAAGGCTGCCATCAATGGCCGTGTGGGCGACCTGGCTGTCCGTGTCGGGCAATTCGTGCAGCCCGGTACGCGCCTGATGACACTGGTTCCTGTCGATCGATTGTTCATAGAGGCGAATTTCAAAGAGACTCAACTGGGGCTTATGCGCGTCGGCCAGCCTGTTGGCATCGAAATCGATGCGCTCCCTGGCGTCGAACTGACCGGGCGTATTGCCAGTGTCGCTCCTGGCACGGGCGCCCAGTTCTCGGTGCTCCCCCCCCAGAATGCGACCGGAAACTTCACAAAGATCGTACAGCGCGTGCCTGTACGCATTGCAATCGATGCTCCTCTCGAAGTGCGCAGGCTCCTTGTGCCGGGAATGTCGGTTGGAGTAACGGTCGATACGCGTTCAGCCAGAGGAGAGATGGATCGACTCCGTCAGGCCGTAAGCCGGAAGCGTTGACAGTGGTCACGGTCACAGCATCTCCAGACGCAGCTCGTTCCGCGCGTGCGGACTTGACCGCTTGGATCGCTGTGGCTGCCGGCTCGCTCGGCGCACTGCTGGCGACCCTCGACATCTCGATCGTCAACTCGGCACTGCCAACGATCCAAGGCGAAATCGGAGCAACCGGCACTGAGGGAACGTGGATCGCCACCGCCTTTCTCGTTGCCGAGATCGTCGTCATTCCGCTGAGCGCTTGGCTGGAGCGGCTTTTGGGACTGAGAACCCTCCTTCTCATTTCCGTGACTGCCTTTACCGGGTTCTCCATCCTATGCGGCATCGCCACCGACCTTATGACGATGATCATCGGACGAACCGGGCAGGGCCTTATGGGAGGGCTGCTGATACCGACCGCCATGACGATTGTCGCAAAGCGACTCCCGCCACCCCAGCAGCCTATCGGGATGGCCCTTTTCGGAATGACAGTAATCTTGGGGCCCGTTCTTGGCCCCTTGCTCGGTGGCTGGCTGACGGAAAATTTGAGCTGGCATTATGCCTTCTTCGTCAATGTGCCGGTCTGCGGGATACTCCTCTTGCTCCTGTTGCTCGGCCTGCCGCACGAACGTACGAATTGGGTCTATCTTCGCGAGGCCGACTGGTTGGGTATTATAGGCCTGATCCTTGGCCTTGGAGGACTGACGATCGTGCTCGAGGAGGGGCACCGTGAAGACTGGTTCGAATCGACGCTTATCATCCGGCTGACGTTTATAACAGTAGCAGGGTTTGTGATGTTGGGGATCGGACAGATCCGGGCAACAAAGCCCGTCCTTAAGTTGCGAATCGTCATGAGCAGACAGTTCGGCAGCGTCGTTATAATGGCGCTAGCGCTGGGCATGGTGATGTACGGATCGACCTTCGTCATCCCGCAATTCCTGTCGCTTATCGCCGACTATAATGCCCTCGAGACCGGACAGGTCATTTTTCTCATGGGCGTTCCTGCCTTCTTTGTGATGCCATTCGTACCGTTTCTGATGCGGTTTGTCGACATCAGGCTGGCCGTTGGTGCTGGCCTCGCGCTTATGGCTGCTAGCTGCTTTGTGAACACCAGTCTCACAGTGGAATCCGCAGGCGAAGCCTTTACTACCGGTCAGCTGCTGCGCGGGGTGGGGATGATCTTTGTCATGCTCTTTCTGAACCAAGCCGCCATTACCTCAGTCAGCAAGGAGGATGCTGGAGATGCCTCGGGCATCTTCAATGCTGCGCGAAACCTCGGTGGCTCATTCGCTCTGGCGGCCCTGACGTCGTTCCAGGACCAGCGCATGTCACTCCACAGCCGACGGATGGAGGAAACGCTGTGGGCAAACGATCCAAGCGTGCAGGAGTATATCGCGGGGATGTCTCATACTCTGGGAAATATGGACGCCGGCCTTCAGTCGCTCGCTGGCACTATTCAGCAGCAGGCGTTCGTCATGACCTATAACGACATATTTTTGACGATGGCGGTAGCGACTTTTGTGACGCTCCCGTTCGTGTTTTTCCTTCGCCCGCTCCCCAAGGGGATGTCGCTGACGATGCATTGAGGTGGTAATGGCAAAGTTAAGTGGTCTCATCCTTCCGCTGCTCCTTGGTGGATGTGTGGTCGGCCCGGACTATTCCGGACCACCAGAGCTCGGCCAAGCCGCGCCGCGGCCAACATTCGTTCGTCAACCAGCAGATGCATCGACCAGCGAGCCTGAACTCGCCGAATGGTGGGCGACGCTGCAAGATCCGGTTCTCGATGAGCTCGAGCGGCGCACTCTTGTCGCGAATCCCTCGATTGATGTTGCGCAGGCCCGACTTCGCCAAGCCCGTGCGTCTGTACGCCAGGAGCGAGCAAACCGCCTGCCGACGGCTGGTGCTCAGGGCACGGCCATATTTGCCGATCTTCCCGGGATCGATCTCCAGACCAGTCAAGGAAGTACTACACCCACACCTGTTCCGGCGCCTTCATCCGCCCAGGATGCGGACACGTCTCTGCGTTTCTACAACCTTGGTCTGAACGCAAACTGGGAAATAGATCTCGCGGGCGGGCAGGTGCGAAAAATCGAAGCGGCAAACGCGCTGGCGGCGGCAGCGGCGTATAATGTTGCAGACGCAAAGGTCCAGCTCAGCGCTGAAGTCGCGCAGACCTATACCAATCTTCGTGACCGGCAGCAGCGCGCCGCCGCTTTTCGCGAAGGTCTCGACATTCAGCGGCAGCAGCTCGCCCTAGCCCGGCAGCGTTTCGGGCAAGGCACAATCCCGGCCTTTACTGTCGGCCAAGCGAACCGCGCGGTTCAGGCCACGATCAGCGATCTCGCCGCAGCCGATGCTGAGATCGTAATATATATGAATGCGCTAGCGGTTCTCGCCGGTGAAGCGCCGGGATCTCTCGATCCGCTATTGACGCCACGGCGCGATATCCCGATGCCCCCTGCGCGGGTGTCGATCGGAGACCCTTCGGCGCTCCTGCGTCGCCGTCCCGACATCCGCGCTGCGGAGCGCAGTCTCGCTGCCACAACTTCCCGGATAGGAGTCGCGGAAGCAGCTCGTTTTCCGAAAATCAGCTTCATGGGGATTCTCGGGATTGGCGGCACGTCGATCGGAGACCTGGTAGATCTGGGCAATATTTCCAACATCGCCGTCCCTCAGCTGCAATGGGGCTTGCTCGATTTTGGACGAACGTCAGCGGCGATATCACAGGCACGCTCTGGTCGCGATGAAGCCGAGGCACAATATCGGCAGGTAGTGCTCGGCGCGCTTGAGGATGCGGAGACGTCGCTTGCGCGCTTTGCACAGCAAAGGCGAAACGTCGCCGCTTTTGCCGAAATCAAGCGGTCAGCAGATGAAGCGGCAACGCTGATGCGGCAGCGCTATGCGCGGCAGGTCATTTCGAGAGGCGACGCTCTTGAGGCTGACCGCCAGCAGCGGCTTGCAGAGGCAAACCTGCACAGTGCGGTTGCGGCCCTCACCGCCAGCTATGTTGCCATACAGAAGTCGCTTGGACTGGGATGGACAGAAGCTGGGAGTCAAGCCTCAGCCCTTATGAGCAAATAATGATGGTATCTGTCCGGACTTGCCAATACAAGAATCGGCGGCCCTGCCCACCGCCAATGATGACTTTTGGCACAGGGCAACCCGCCTGTTCGGCATCCATCCTGCGGCCCTTGCGATTATACAGAGTTTCGCGGGGTAACGCGCCCCGGGGCGATTGCGTGTAAACGCTCGCGCTAAATGGCGGCGTTCTGATCGCGCTATTTGTCAGTTGCCGGGTCCGATGACGAGGCAATCGCGCGCGGCCTGAACGATGTCAGCGGTGACCTCCTCGACGCGGTTGAGGGTCATGATCCGCCGCATCTGCGCGAACAGGCGCTCCATGAGCCGGAAGTTGCCGCGCGTGATGCGGATCACGGCTGCCTGCGCTTCGATCGCGTCGAGTTGGGCCGGGTCGAAGCTGATCCCGAAATCGCCGGCGTGGGTCGCGAGCAGCAGCCGCATTTCGGTCTCGGTAAGCGGTTTGAACTCGTGGACGAAGCCGATCCGCGAGTAGAGCTGGGCATAGCGGGCGAGGCGCTTCTCCAAGCCCGGCATACCCATCAGGATCAGCCCGAAGCCGTGGCGATCGGCCATGTCGCGGAGATGTTCGAGCGACTTTATGGTCAGGCGGTCGGCCTCGTCGACGATGACGAGGGGGCAGGCGATGCGGGCGGCGTCATGGGTGATTTCGTCCTGCGAGCCGCCCGCGACCGTCAGCCGGGCATAGCCCAGCTTAATGAGGTTGAGGCCCAACACCGCGTCGATCGTCTTGGGCGTGTTGCTGACCGACACGGTGTAGAAGACGGCGCGGCAGCGAGCGACCTTTTCGCCAAGGAGCGCGGCAATGGGACGGAGCGCGGCATATTCCCCCAGGTCGGGGAAGCTGGAAAACTCGCGCGCCGATCGCGTCTTTCCGACGCCCGGCCGGCCATGACACACGCCGATATAGCGGTAGTGCGCGCAGGCTTCGGCAAACTCGACGAACCGGGCATGTTCGCGGGTCGCCAGGAACGGCTGCTCGACCAGGAACTCAATCGTCAGCGGCGTAGAGCCGGAGCCCTCGGTAGGTGGTGGGCCGGGAAGCCGTATCCTCTTGGTCGCCATCGAAGGTCTCCGTGGGGGCAGGCACCTGCTTGTCGCGCTCCTTCGCGCCGCGCCGGGCGCGCTGGATCGCGCGCAACGACGGGTGCCCAGCGTGCTCGGAGCTGAGCGCACGGCAGACGAACCGGCCCTGGTGGTAGACGTGGATCTCGGTCAGGTCGCGGGGGTCATAGACCGCCTCGACCTGCTCGCCGACGAAGGCCGCGAGCGTGGGTTCGACATAGCGCCTGCCCATCAGACGGATGCCGTCGCGCAGCACTTTACGGGGCTTGGGCACGTGCACGAGCAGCATGTCGAGCTGTTCAAGGCTGTCGGGCATTGCGGGCAGGAACCCGCCCTTCTGCCAGCGCGTGATCGGCGGTTCGCCGGTGCTGCCATGCGGGCGACGATGATAGACGCCGCACACGAACGCCTCGAAGCGGGCGCGCAGCTCGTCGAGCGTGAGCACTGGCGCCGACAGCGGCTTGCCCGCGATCAGGTGGCCGGGCAGGTCGGGCAGGAACATGTCGTTGATGGTGCGGAACAGCCGCTCGATCTTGCCGCGCCCGCGAGGACGCCCCGGCAGCGAATGGATGAGGCGGATTTTGAGGGCGATGCACGCCTGCTCGATATGCTCGGAGATGAAATCCGAGCCGTTGTCGACGTAAAGCTGTTCGGGAATGCCGCTGACGATCCATTCGGGATTGGGCTTGCGCCAGATCGCCTGCCGCAAGGCGAGCGCCGTGTTGAGGGCACTGGGGGCATCGAGGCTGAGGAAGTAACCGGCGATGGCTCGGCTGTGATCGTCAACGATGACGGTCAGCCAAGGACGCACCGGGGTTCCGGCATCATCGAGCACGAGAATGTCGAGAACGGTATGATCGGCCTGCCACATCTCGTTCGAGGTCGCGGCTTCGCGCCGATGCACTAGCTCGTGCTGGTCGCGGTAGACGGCCGGATCGGAGGCTGCGGCGATCTGGCTTGCCGGTATCGCCCTGACGACACGCGCGACGGCCGCATAGCTGGGGGTTCGGTGTCCATGCGCGATGGCGAGTTCCTGCACCTTTCGGTGAATGGCGGCGACCGGGGGTCGCGGGCGCTTGGTGGCGAGAGTGCGGGTCAGTTCGACCAGATGTTCCGGCAGGTGCAGCCTGCCCCGATCGTTGCGCGGCAGACGCGCGAGACCGGCAAGTCCTTCGGCACGGTAGCGCCCGAGCCAGCGCTGCAACGTCCGCTCGCTCAGCGTGCCGGTGCGGGCGAGGTCCGCGAGCGGGATGCCATCGGCGAGGTGCGGTTCAAGGACGCGGTAGCGCTCGATCGCCAGCGGCGGGACAAGCGCCGGATGCGTCACCGCCGACGGTCCGTGTCGCAGGTAAGGAAAACGGAGATTTGCCTGCCCATCGCCATGCGAGTCCGCTCGCGTTGCCAAACCGGCCTGTTCGACGTAAATCTACCCGGTAAAGAAAACTAGGGCAACATAGACCTGCCGATGACGACTTTCTTCCCAAACCGCGCCCGATCGGGGCGCCACCGGCCCTACGCATGAAAATCGGTTACGCCCGCGTATCGACCGCCGAGCAGAACCTGGACCTCCAGCGTGATGCGCTGAAGGCTGCCGGCTGCGAGAAGGTCATCACCGACAAGGCCTCCGGGGCGACTGCCGCTCGCCCTGGATTGGAAAAGGTGAAGGAGCTGCTTCGCGCCGGCGACACACTGGTGGTCTGGCGCCTCGACAGGCTCGGCCGCTCGCTCCGTGATCTGATCGGATGGATGACCTACCTCGACGAGGAAAAGGTCGGGCTGCTGAGCCTGCACGAGGCGATCGACACGACCACCACGTCGGGCAAGCTTACCTTCCACCTGTTCGGGGCATTGGCGGAGTTCGAGCGCAACCTGATCCGCGAGCGGACCCAGGCCGGTCTCACCGCAGCCCGCGCTCGCGGCAAGAAGGGTGGCCGGCCGGCCGCACTCGGCAAGGACAAGCGCGACCTGCCCGTCAGGCTCTACCACGAGAACACGATGCCGATCGCCAAGATTTGCTCGATGCTCGGCATCTCCAAGCCAAAACTCTACGCCTATGTGCGATCGGCCGAGACCAAGCCGGTAGCCGCGTAGCGACGCTCGCCGACAAATAGCGCGATCAGAATGCCGCCACTTAGCGCGAGCGTTTACACCGTTCGCGGTCCCGATCGGCCCAGCGTCCCCCGGAACCGTTCGTTATCGGGAAGGCATCTAAGCGGTCTGCACCATCCTTCATCTAAAGTTCTCCAAGCGCTTCTGAGGATTTTCGGGCGCACCAAAAGCACTTGCTCCTCCAGTGGCTGGAGCATGTAACCGCAATTTGCTCTCCTGCGGACGGGGGGCTGGAGGTGGCTTTTTGACGGCCCGTGTTGAAGCAATCGGTATGTCTCGACGCTCATTAGTGGCGCGGCTGGTGGCCTGTGGAACCGGCTTGGTGCTCGGTTCTCCAACGCTCGCGCGACAGACTTCCCGGTCTGCGGGCTCGTGGAACTTCGGTGCGGCTCACCTCGAATGGGAGCCGCTGGAAGTCGGCACGGGTGATACCCTCCTTGTTTCGGCACAAGTGCGCGGAGTGCCGGTGCGGGCGGTGCTCGACAGTGGCAGCGGCGCGTCGATCATGAGCACGGCGCTCGCGGCGAAGCTCGGCTTGAACGATGGTGAGCGGCGCATGATTAGCGGGCTGAGCGCCAAGGCCCCGGTGCTGCTGGTCCGCGACATCGACGTACAGCTCGCCCGCGAAACCCGTCGCTTACCCTTTGCCGTCGTTGGTGATCTGAGTTCAGTGTCGGCGGCCTTCGGACGACCGATCGATATCCTCCTCGGTGCCGATATGTTCACGGGTAGCTGCATCGCGCTCGATTTCGCGAAAAGGCGTATGGCGGTCGTCAAGTCAGGCACGTTTCTCGCCGGTCCCGACTGGCGCGCTGTCGCGCTCGGGCGCGGTGCCAAGCAGGAGCTGTTCATTCGAGCTTCCGTCTCGGGTTTGCCTCCCGTGCCCTTGATGATCGATCTTGGCAGCTCGGCCGCGCTGATGCTCTCGTCGGCCTATGCCCGCGATCAAGGGCTGTTGAACGGGAAGCTCGTCTCGACCGCGGCGATCGGCGGCGTCGATGGTGTGCGTATCAACGATGCTTTCACGATCCAGAACATCAACATCGAAGGGCTTGGCGTCTCGAACGTCCCCACACTCGGGATGAGAGCTTGGCTCTCCACCAGCACGGTTGGCAATGTCGGCCTACCGCTGATCGCTCAATTCGACGTGGTGTTCGACGTGACCGCCGGATTCGTGTGGCTCCGGCCACTCGGTCCTCGTCGTCGCCTGCCGATGCTGAAGGACCGTAGCGGCCTTGGCCTCGCGGCCTCACCAACGGCGCTCACCGTTGTTCATGTGGCGGCGAACAGTCCCGCGGAAAAGGCTGGCTGGGCGGTCGGCGACCGGATCGTGGCGGTGAACGGCCATTCGATCGATGCGAACTATACGCGTGGGGAGCTCTGGCAAGTGCGCTCCCGGCCTGCTGGCACCCTCGTAAAGCTGACGATGGCCTCGGGTGATGTGCGCGAGCTCAGGCTGGCCGATTATTATTGATCGGCTTGAGGGTGGCCTTTGCCGATCGCCTTCATGATCCGACAATCGGCCATGCGCGCCTTGGTGCAGCTCTGGCTGAGCATTGCCAACTCATCCCGCAACACCGCGAGTTGCGCCAGTCTCTCCTCCACATCCTTGAGGTGCTGAGCAGCGATAGCTGAGGCGGCACCACAATCCTGGTCCGGGTTCTGCGCCAGCCCCATCAACGAACGGATCTCGTCGACGGAGAAGCCAAGCCGGCGACCGTTGCGGATGAAGTGCAAACGCTCAATGTCACTGGCATCGTAGGTTCTGCGACCCGACGCCGTGCGAGGGGCGGATCGGAGCAACCCGATCGACTCATAAAGCGGATCGTCGTCACCTTCGTCGAGGTCTCGCTGGCGAGCTGCCCAATCATCACCGGCTTCATCATGCCATCCTTGCTTATGCGAACGTGTCGCACATTTCGCTTGCTTCTACAGCGACTGGAGGTGGTAAGGAAGGCCGCATGAATGCTTCTACCGAAAGCTGCGGGTGCCACGGGGAGCCCGCGCGCGCGCAAACCGATCCGGCCTATCGCCGTGCGCTGCTGACCGTCGTGGTGCTCAACCTCGGCTTCGGAGTCGCCGAGCTGTTCGGCGGGTTCATCGCCGATAGCCAAGCGCTGAAAGCGGATTCCCTCGATTTTCTCGGGGACGGGTCGATCAGCCTTATCGGTCTTCTCGCGCTTGCCTGGTCCGCACGGGCGAGGGCAAAGGTCGCGCTGACGCAGGGGTTGTTTCTCGGTGCGCTTGGCGTGGGCGTAATCGGTTTCGCGATTTGGCGCGCCCTGAACGCAACCGCGCCCGATGCCGAACTGATGGGCACAATCGGCGTTGTCGCGCTCGCGATCAATGTCGTGTCCGCCTTGGTGCTTGCGCGTTTCCGGGAAGGGGACGCCAATGTTCGCGCGATCTGGCTGTTCAGCCGCAACGACGCGCTCGCCAACGTGGCGGTGATCGCCGCGGCCGGTCTGGTGGCGTGGACAGGAAGCGCCTGGCCGGACCTCGCCGTCGCCGGCCTCATCGCCCTCCTGTTCCTCCACTCCGCTTATGAAATCGTCACTGGCGCTCGGCGCGAATTGGGAGAGCGGTAGTGCGTCTGCTCGCGTTGATCCGGGCAATGCTCTCGTTGCGGCTGCTCTCCGCGCTCGCGGCGCTGCTGATCCCTGCTGCGGCAATCGCCGAACCCGGCGACGTGCAAACCGCATGGCGGCTGCTCGACTATATGGCCGTCGATTATGGCGGCGCGGTCGCCAACGGTCGGATCAAGAGCACGTCGGAATATGCCGAGATGACGGAGTTCGCCGCGTCGGTCTCGACACGGTTTCAGGGCCTGCCGGCGAAGCCGGAGCGTCAAGCCCTCATCCAGCGGGCTGCCAACCTCCAGGCGGTGATCGCGGAAAAGGGACCGACTGAACAGGTGGCAACATTGGCGCACGGGCTCGCGGCCGATCTGTTGCGCGCCTACCCGGTGCCGCTCGCGCCCGATAAGGCTCCGAACCTCGTCTCCAGCGATGCCCTGTTCCGACAATCCTGCGCGTCCTGCCACGGGATGACGGGCAACGGCCGTGGCCCTGACGCCGCCAAGCTCGCTACGCCCCCGATTGCTTTCACCGATGCCGAGCGCGCGCGCCAGCGCAGCGTGTTCGCGCTCTATCAGGTGGTGACGCAAGGCATCGACGGGACCGCGATGCAGAGCTTCGCCGATCTGCCCAACGATCAGCGCTGGGCGTTAGCATTCCGAGCCGGGAGCTTCGCCTTCACGGATGCGCAGGCGCGCGAAGGCGAGCGGCTTTGGAAATCCGACCCGACCCTTCGCCGGCGCATTCCGGACCTGAAAACCCTGGTCGCGCTCACCCCGGCCGCGCTCGGCGCGGCGATCGGCGACGCCAAGGCTGACCCAGTGCTCGCGTTCCTGCGTCGTCATCCCGAACAGGTGATACAACAGGCTCCCGGCTCGCTCGCGGTCGCCCGCGCCAAACTCGCCGAAAGCGTGGCGGCTGCGCGGCGCGGCGATGCGCGCATGGCGAAAGAGCTGGCGCTGTCGGCCTATCTCGATGGGTTCGAGCCGATCGAGCCAACACTCACCGCGCGCGACGCGACGCTGATGGGTCGAATCGAGGGCGCGATGGGGGAGTTCCGCGCCTCGATCGACCGGGGCGCGTCGCCCGATGATCTCGCGGAGAAGGTCGCAGTACTGGGCGGCCTTTTCGACGATGCGGAAGCGGCGCTCGCGCCTGATGCCGCCACCGAAGCGTCCACGTTCCTGGGCGCGTTCACGATCCTGCTGCGTGAAGGGCTCGAAGCCCTGCTCATCGTTGTCGCCATGATCGCGTTCCTGCGTAAAGCCGAGCGCGGCGAGGCGCTGCGGTACGTGCATGGCGGCTGGGTCAGCGCGATCATCGCGGGCGGGATCACCTGGGCGGTCGCCACCTATGCGATCGGGATCAGCGGTGCGAGCCGGGAGCTGACGGAAGGGTTTGGCTCGCTGTTCGCCGCGGTCGTGCTGCTCTCGGTCGGGATTTGGATGCACGGCAAGGCGCAGGCCGATCAGTGGCAGCGCTATATTCGCGAGAAGATGTCGCGGGCGCTCTCGGGCGGGTCGGGCTGGTTCCTGTTCGGGCTGGCGTTCGTCGTAGTTTATCGCGAGGTCTTCGAGACGATCCTGTTCTATGCCGCGCTTTCGGCGCAAGGTGACAACGGGATGCTTCTCGCGGGGGCCGGGTCGGCGATTGGACTGCTCAGCCTGATCGCTTGGGCCATGCTTCGCTACAGTCGCAAGCTGCCGATCGCGCAGTTCTTCCGCTATAGCTCCTGGCTCATGGCGGTCCTGACCGTCGTGCTGGCGGGTAAAGGCGTCGCCGCGCTCCAGGAAGCCGGCCTTATCAACATCGCACCGCTCGCGGACGTGCCACGGCTGTCGATGCTCGGCGTGTTTCCCACTTGGCAATCGGTGCTGGCGCAACTCCTGATGGCGGTCGCCATTGCGGTCGGGTTCGCCTGGAACGGGCGCGACCGATCCCGCTCGGGTTCCGGCTCAGTGACCCTTGGTTCGAATTAGTGCAATGACATGAAAACCCTTCCGTGATAGAGGCAAGCTAGTGCGAGCCTTTTTGCCTTTCCTGACATGCCTGATGCTGGTCCTGACCAGCTTCTCCGGCATGGCCCATGCCGCCGATCTGGCGGGGGGAAGCATCGCGGGCGTTGAGTTCACGGTCCATACCGCCGGTGACATCGATCAGGTGCCATCGGACTCGGACAAGAATGTCCCGCATCATCACAATTATTGTCACGGACACGACGTCGGCGCGCCTGCGCGCACGACGATGGAATATACCCCCGTCCTCACAGTGCCCAAGCCGACAATCTCCGCCTCTGCGTCGCTCGACGGCCGCACCGGCATGGTCCATTTGAGGCCCCCCCAAGCCTGACGTCCGATTTGGGCGTGCGTTGGCGCGCCCCTGTCGATCATCGTCAGGAGTCCTATTTTCATGAATCGTATCCTCGCGGCCATGCTGGCCGCAGCGTCTTGCGCCACGATGGCGCAGGCGCAGGTCGGACCGTCCGCGCCTGTTGCGCAGGATGCGCCGGTCTACACGCTTGACCAAGCGGTCAGTGCAGCGGGCGGTTCGGCCCCTGCTGCGGAAGCGGCGACAGCTGGAATCGACGCGGCCCGTGCAGGTCGCACAGTCGCCGGCTTGCGGCCCAATCCGGTGGTTCAAGGCCAAGTCGAGAATGTCATCGGCTCCGGGCCGTATCGGGGGGTCCGCAGCGCGGAAACCACGGTCGGCTTTGCGATCCCGATCGAGCTAGGCGGCAAGCGCGGCGCCCGCGTCGCGGTCGCCAATGCGCAATTGTCCCGGGCCGAGATCCAGGCCGCGATCATCGCGGCGGATGTCCGGCTTCAGGTAACGCAGCTCTATGTCGAAGCGGTCGCGGCCGATCGCCGGGTAATGACAGCCCGCGATCAGGCCCGGATCGCCAGCGATGCGCTGCGGGCCGCGAGCGTTCGCGTGCAGGCAGGGCGGGCATCGCCACTCGAGCAACAGCGCGCGGATGTCGCGCGTATCAATGCCGACGCCAATGTGGAGCGGCAGCTTCGCTTGGCCGAGGCGGCCCGCGCCAATCTGGCGCGTCGGATCGGACGGCCGATCGACGGCCTGCTCGATGACACGCTGCTCGATCGCCTTCCCGGTGTGAACGTCTATGGGCCGTTGGCACCGGTCAACACGACCGGCACACTCGCGCTGGCGGCAGCCAACGCGGATTTCTCCATTGCCGAAGCCGGCGTGCGGCTCGCGCGCGCCAATCGCGTGCCTGACCTGAACGTCGGGCCGTCGATCCGCCGCCTGGAAGCGACCAACGACATGGCGGCGGTGTTCAGCGTGTCGATCCCGATCCCGGTGTTCAACAATGGTCGCGCCGCGATTGCGCAGGCGACCGCGCAGCGGACCCAGGCGGATGCGCAGCGCCGCGTGACCGCGCTCGACATCGAACAGGCGATCACGGACGCGCAGGCGCAGGCGGCCAATGCCGCAACGACGGCTCGTGCGGCGTCGGGGCCGGCGCTGGCGGCTGCACAGGAGGCCGCCCGCATCGCGCGGATCGGCTATCGCGAGGGCAAGTTCGGCCAGCTCGAATTGCTCGATGCTGAACGCACGCTCGCCGAAACGCGGGTCGCCGCGATCGACGCGCTTGCCAATTACCAGAATGCCCGCGCGCAAGTGGAGCGACTGACCGCTCGTGCGCCCAATGGGGGGAATCAGTGATGAAGAGCTTTTATCTCGCGGGCGCGGCGTCGCTCGCCCTGCTCTTGGCTGCCTGCGGCGGCAAGGATGGCGGAAACGAGGCAACTGCCGAAGGCGCAGCTGCCAATGAGACGGCAGCGGGCACGGAAAAGGGCGGTGCTGAAGGCGGTCATGCCGGTGAAGGCGTCGTCACATTGGGTGCCGACCAGATCGCCACAGCGGGCGTCCAGGTCGGACGGCCGATCATCGGCGGGGCCGGGACGATCGAGCTGCCCGCGATCATCGAGGGCGACCCACAGGGAACGCAGGTCGTCTCGGCCGCAATTGCGGGACGCGTGGTCGCGCTCACCCGTAACCTCGGCCAATCGGTCGGACGCGGCCAGACCATTGCGGTCATCGAAAGCCGCGAGGCGGCGCAGATCAAGGGCGAGGTCGAGGCGGCGCGGGCGCGGCTTCAGCTCGCTAATTCGAACCTCGCGCGCGAACAGCGGCTGTTCGCGCAGAGAGTCTCCCCTGAACAGGATCTGATCGCCGCCCGCACAGCGGCGACGGAGGCGCGGATCGCCCTGACGCAGGCGCAGAGCATGGTTTCGGCGGCGGGTGTCGGCGGCGGCGGGCTCAACCGGCTCGGCATTGCCGCGCCGATCTCGGGCCAGATCATTGCGCGCCCCGTGACGCTGGGACAAACGGTCGCGGCGGATGCCGAACTCTATCGCATCGCCAACCTGAGCCAGGTGTCGATCGCGCTTAATCTCAAGCCCGAGGATGCGGGCCGGGTGCGTCCCGGCAATACGGTGCTGGTGAAGGCGGCAGGCCGTCAGGCGACCGCCCGCGTGACCTTCGTGTCGCCGGCGCTTGATCCGCAGACGCGGCTCGTGCCTGCGCTCGCCACCCTCGACAATCGCGGTGGCGAATGGCGGGTCGGCGAGCCTGTGACGGCAGCCGTGCAGCTCACGGGCAGCGGCGGGAGCGGGGCGGTCCGCGTGCCGACGACGGCGGTCCAGAGTTTCGAGGGCAAGTCGGTCGTGTTCGTGCGCACGCCCACCGGCTTCAAGGCGACCCCGGTCCAGCTCGGCGATGCGTCGGGCGACACGGTGATCGTCCGGTCGGGCCTGACCGGCAACGAACAGATCGCCACCACCGGAAGTTTCACGCTCAAGGCCGAGATCGGCAAGGGCGAAGCGAGCCACGAGGATTAAGCCATGATCGCCCGTATCGTAACCTGGGCGGTCGAGAAGCGCTGGCTAGTCCTGCTCCTCACCGTCATCGTCGCCGCCATCGGCGCCTTTTCCCTCTACCGGCTACCGATCGACGCGGTGCCGGACATCACCAACAATCAGGTCCAGATCAACGTCCGCGCGCCTGCCCTCTCGCCCGAGCTGGTCGAGAAGCAGGTGTCGTTTCCAATCGAAACCGCGCTCGCCGGCACCCCCGGCCTGGAATATACGCGCTCGTTGAGCCGCAACGGCTTCGCGCAGATCACGGCGGTCTTTTCGGACGCGACGGACATCTATTTCGCCCGCCAGCAGGTGGGCGAGCGTCTGCGGGGCGTGCAAGAGAATCTGCCCGACGGCGTGAACCCTGAAATGGGTCCGATCGCGACAGGCCTGGGCGAGGTGTACATGTACACCGTTCGTCTCGATCATCGCGAGGACGACAAGCACAAGCCCGGTGAACCGGGCCAACAGCCCGATGGCAGCTACATCACGCCAGAGGGCGAGCGACTGACGACCGAAGAGGACAAGGCGACCTACCTGCGCACCGCGCAGGACTGGATCGTGACGCCGCTTCTGAAGACCACACCGGGCCTCGCCGGTGTCGACTCGATTGGCGGTTACGCCAAGCAGTTCCTCGTCGTGCCCGACGTGCAGAAGCTGGCCTCGCTCGGCATCACGCTGACGGACCTGGGAAATGCGCTGGAGCGCAATAACACCAGCGTCGGCGGTGGCTTCGTCAATCGCAATGGCGAAGGTCTGGCTGTTCGCTCGGATGCGCTCGTTCGCAATGCCAGCGAGTTGGCCAGGACCGTGATCGCGACACGTAACGGCGTGCCGATCACGGTCGAACAAGTTGCGACTGTGAAGACGGGTCAGGCGATCCGCATGGGTTCGGCATCGGAGAACGGTACCGAAGTCGTCGTCGGCACGGCGATCATGCGGATCGGCGAGAACAGCCGCATCGTGTCGACCGCGGTCGCTGAGAAACTGAAGACGATCAACGCTTCGCTGCCTCCTGACGTCGTAATTCAGCCGGTGCTGAACCGCACCGAGCTGGTCAATTCGACGATCAAGACGGTCGCGAAAAACCTGTCCGAAGGCGCGGTGCTGGTCATCGTCGTGCTCTTCCTGCTGCTCGGCAACTTCCGTGCGGCCCTGATCGCGGCGTTGGTCATCCCGATCACCATGATGCTGACAGGCTTTGGTATGCTGCGCGCTGGGGTCTCGGCCAATCTGATGAGCCTTGGGGCTTTGGACTTCGGTCTGATCGTCGACGGCGCCGTCATCATTGTCGAAAACGCGCTGCGCCGGCTTGCCGAGCAACAGCATCATGAAGGCCGATTGCTCAGCGTCAAGGAACGGCTCGCGACCGTGGCAGCCGCTGCGCGTGAGATGATCCGTCCCTCTGTGTACGGGCAGGCAATCATCATCCTCGTCTACGTACCGCTGCTCACGCTGACCGGCGTGGAGGGTAAAACGTTCGGACCGATGGCGCTGACCGTCATCATCGCGCTCGCCTTCGCCTTCATCCTCTCTCTCACCTTCGTGCCGGCGATGATTGCGATCTGGCTGTCGAAGAAGGTCGAGGAGAAGGACGGCCGCATCATCACGTGGCTGAAGAAGCGCTACGAACCCGGTCTCGACCGGGCCATGAAGCGCCCGACGCTGACGATCGGTGCGGGTGTGGGAAGCCTTGTGGTGGCGGCGCTTGCTTTCACTACGCTCGGCTCGGTGTTCCTGCCGCAGCTCGACGAAGGCGATTTGCTGATCCAGTCGCTCCGCATTCCGGCAACGTCGGTCCAGCAGAGCCAGGCGATGCAGGTGCCGATCGAGCGGATGATGTCGAAGCAGCCGGAGGTGCAATTCGTCTATTCCAAGACGGGCACCGCCGAGCTGGCGGCCGACCCGATGCCGCCGAACGCGACCGACATGTTCGTCATCCTGAAGCCGCGCAAGGATTGGCCGGATCCTGAGCTTCCCAAGGAGGAGCTGGTCAGCCGGATCGAGGGTAATCTCGCGAAGATTCCGGGAAATGCCTACGAGATCACCCAGCCCATCCAGATGCGCTTCAACGAGCTGATCGCCGGCGTGCGCGGCGACATCGCGGTGAAGGTGTTCGGGGACGACTTCAACCAGATGAACCGGACGGCCGAGCAAATCGCGGCGGTGCTGCGCAGAACGCAAGGCGCAGCGGACGTGAAGGTGGAGCAGACGACCGGTCTTCCCATGCTCGACATTCGCGTCAACCGCGACGCGATGGCGCGGTTGGGCGTTACGGCTCAGGATGTGCAGGACACCGTGACTGCGACGATCGGCGGGCGAACATCGGGCCAGATCTTCGAGGGCGACCGTCGCTTCCCCGTGGTGATCCGCCTGTCGGAGGCGCAGCGTGCCGACATCGGCCTGCTCCAACAGGTGCAGGTGCCGGTGGCAGGCGGCGGCTATGTACCGCTGTCCAGCGTCGCCGAGATCAAGGTGGTCGATGGTCCGAACCAGATCAGCCGCGAGAACGGCAAGCGGCGCGTGGTGGTGCAAGCCAACGTGCGTGGCCGCGACGTCGGATCCGTCGTGGCGGATGCGCAGGCGGCGATCGGCAGCCAACTCCGGCTGCCTGCCGGCACCTATCTCGAATGGGGCGGCCAGTTCGAGAACCTCCAATCGGCAAGCGAACGGCTGAAGCTGGTCATTCCGGCTTGCTTCATTTTGATCCTGCTGCTCCTCTACGGGGCGTTGGGATCGGTCCGCGACGCCGCGATCGTGTTCACCGGCGTGCCTTTCGCGCTGGTGGGCGGCGTCCTGTTGCTGTTCCTGCGGGGCATGGACTTCTCGATCTCGGCGGCAGTGGGCTTCATCGCCCTCTCGGGCATCGCGGTCCTCAACGGCCTCGTCATGGTCAGCTCGATCCAAGATCTGATCCGATCAGGGATGAGCCGCGAGGAAGCCGCGCATGTTGGCGCGATGCAGCGTCTGCGACCCGTCATCATGACCGCGCTAGTCGCCAGCCTCGGCTTCGTGCCGATGGCGCTGGGCGAAGGCGCCGGCGCAGAGGTTCAAAAGCCTTTGGCGACGGTCGTCATCGGCGGTCTGATCTCGGCGACGCTTCTTACGCTGTTCGTGCTGCCGACACTCTATGCCCGGTTCGGGCAGAAAGTGATCGAGAAACCCGAGCACTACAATGAGGAGCATGAAGGGGACGACCACGGTCAGACCTTCGTGAACAACTTGGCCTGATGGATGGGCGGGG
>NZ_CH959309.1:0-127133 GCF_000153545.1 Sphingomonas sp. SKA58 | reverse complement strand
TGGGGATATGCCTCGCACCATAACCAGCTCGATGCTTCACGGCGGGCCACTGCGCATCTGGTCGGCACTCACCGATCCGGATCATCGCCGGGCGTGGAGTCCGCTCGTATTTCTCGATGATCCGTCCCGGCTCGGCGACACAGAATGCACCTTTGCGATCCAGGGCATCACCCGGCCAATTCGGACGCCAGCACGGATTGATCGATTCGATAAACCGCACGCCTTCGCTTGGTCCTGCGGCATCCCCTATCTGTTCACGCTCGAAGAGCGGTACGAGCTGGCGGGGGACGATGGCGGCACCAGGCTAACGCATAGCTGCACGCTGCGCGGGGCGCTCTCCCTGCCGTTCGCGGCGATGATGTTGCGCCGCCTGCGATCCCTGATGGTCGAATCTGACGATCGCCTCGCAACCTATCTCCGCTGGCGGGTAGGTCAGCCTGCCCGGGCTATCAATCGTCAGCGCGTCCCCTTCCGCTGCAGGAGGAAGGCGCGATGATGATGCACTGTAAGCGGGTGCTGCCCGCCGTCATCCTCGTTGTCGGGCTCGCGGCGTGCTCGGAAAGAAAGCCGCCAGCCCCGCCAACGGAGCAGCAGATCCATTCGTCCGACAGCGCCGTGGCGACCGGGGAAATGGGGCGGCATAGATATCGCTGTTCCGACGGGGAACCGCTGTTCGTCGATTACAAGGACAACGGCCTGCAGATCGATTTGCGGCGCTCCAACGGGGGACCGCCGATGATGCTGACCGCGCCAGCGCAGGGCCTGCAATATGTCGGCGAAACAGCCACCGCGACCTTCAAGGGGTCGCAGCTCACCATCGTGGAAGGCGATGGCCGTACCCGGATCTGCGAGCAGGAAGGCACGCGATGAACTGCCCTGCCTTCGAACGCCACAGGGCGCTTCGTCGGAAGAGACCGATGTCTGACACGTCGATTTCAAATGTGACAACCTTGTGCGGCCTGAATCGGGCCGGTCTGGCGATCGCGCGCCTCGGCGTCGTTCTCGTCTCCGGGGCGGTTATAGGGGCGTGTAATCCAGCGCCGACCCAGCCTACCGAGCCGGCGCATGAAAAGCATCTGACGTCGAAACTAATCGCGCAGCGCATCATGTACTGCGACGACGGCACACGCGCCGATGTCGACTTCATCGATGACGGCTTGAAAATGGCCGTCACCTGGCTGCCGAAGGGCAGGACCGAGATCCTGCGCGCGCAGCGAACCGGTGACGAGTTTCGCGGCGACCATTCGCGGGCTGTCGTGGCGGGCGGATCGATCGCGTTCACGCGACGCGGGAAGATCCGCGTCTGCCACCGAACCCCGGAGGAGTCCTAGGAAATGCAGGCACTGCTCTATACGCTTGCGCCTGTGCTGGCGGTCGTGCTCGGCGCGATTGTCGCGAGCCGCACCAAGTTGAAACCTGGCCTCGTGGCGGGCCTACAGCATCTCGCTGCCGGCGTCGTGTTCGCGGCGGCAGCGACCGAAATCCTGCCGCAGGTCAAGCATGAGGCATCGCCCAGCGCGACGTTGATCGGCGGGGCGGCGGGCGTCGCGACCATGCTGGGGCTCAAGGCTCTTGAGGCCCGCTTCAAGGGGCCGATGGCGCTACTCGCCGCGATCGGCATCGACATTCTGGTCGACGGCCTGGTGCTCGGCCTCGCTTTCGTGGCGGGCGAGAAGGCAGGTCTCCTGCTGACGATCGCGCTCACTCTGGAAGTGTTATTTCTGGGACTGACGCTGACCGACGAGCTGGCGGAAACCTATCGCTCGCGCTTGCGCATCATCGTGATCGTCTCGGCATTGGCCCTGCTGCTGCCGATCGGCGCGCTCGCTGCCGTGCCGGTCGCCGCGCTGTCGCCGGTGATGATCGCCGGCTTCCTCAGCTTCGGGCTGATGGCGCTGCTCTACCTCGTCACGGAGGAGTTGCTGGTCGAGGCGCACGAGAAACCCGACACCCCGCTCATCAGCTCGATGTTTTTCGTCGGCTTCCTGGCCCTGCTGACACTTGAGGAGATGATGGGATGATCCCGGGCAACGACAACAATGGCGGGCAGGAGCGCCGCACACTGTGGATCGTCCTGCTGCTGAACGCGGCGATCGCTGCGGGCTTCTTCGTTTCCGGCTTCTTCGCGGACTCGAGCGCGCTGATCGCCAACGGCGTCGACAACCTGTCCGATACGGCTGTGTATGCGCTGAGCCTTGTGGCGCTCACCCGGGGCCAGACATGGAAGACACGCGCCGCGGTCGCTTCGGGCGTCATGCTGCTGATCTTCGCGGGCGGCATCTTGATCGATGTCGGACGGCGCTACGTGCAGGGCAGCGAGCCCATCGGACCTACCATGATGGTCATGTCCGCGATCGCCGGCGTCGTGAATTACCTCTGCCTGCGGCTGCTCCAGCGCCTCAAGGATCCGGACGTCAATCTCCGGGCCGCAACCACCTTCAGCTTCAACGACTTCATTTCCAACGGCGGCATCCTGATCGCCGGCGTGCTGGTGCTGTGGTTGGGTACCAATTGGCCGGACCTGCTGGTCGGCTTCGCCACCGCCATCATCGCCATCAAGGGCGGTGTCGAAATCCTGCGCGACGCGCGCGCCGAAACCAAGAAAAGCGAAAGGAGGTCGTCATGAACGACAAGCTCGAACTCGACATTCCAGTGTTGTTGCCGGACCTTCCTGACGCGGCCGATGCCTGCCTGGACCGTCTCGTATCAACCCTGTCAAAGCGCGAAGGTGTCGAGCGGGCGCATGTGATCTGTCTCGACGGCAACACGCCAGCGGCGCTGTGCATCCATTTCGATGCCGCCAAGCTGCCGCTGCCACGGTTGCGCGAAATGGTGCGCGCCGCAGGTGCCGAAATCACCGAGCGCTACGGCCATGCGATCTGGCAGGTGACGGGGATCAACCACGAACGTCGGGCGCGCACGGTCAGCGATGCGCTGTGCGCCTTGCCCGGCGTGGTCCAGGCAAGCGCCAGCACCAGCGGGTCTGTCCGGGTCGAATATGATCGCCGCGAAACCACCGAAGAGGAGGTGCGCGCTGCGCTTCGCAAGCTGAAGGTGAGGGTGGGCAAGCGGGTCGCTGCCGATGAACATGCCGGCCACGACCACGGCCCCGGGGGCCACGGCGCGGGCGAAGAGAAGCACGGCCCCGGCGATGGCCACGACCATAGCCACGCCGAATTTCTCGGCCCCAATACCGAGCTGATCTTCGCGCTCGCCTGTGGCGCGCTGCTGGGGATCGGCTACGCGATCGAGAGGCTGGTCGCTGGCGCGCCCGAATGGCTGCCGACCGCCTGCTATATCGCAGCCTATTTCTTCGGCGGATTCTTCACGCTGCGCGAGGCGATCGACAACCTCCGGATGAAGAAGTTCGAGATCGACACGCTGATGTTGGTCGCTGCGGCCGGCGCCGCTGCGCTGGGCGCATGGGCCGAAGGTGCGCTGCTGCTGTTCCTGTTCAGCCTCGGCCATGCGCTTGAGCATTATGCAATGGGCCGCGCCAAGAAGGCGATCGAGGCGCTGGCGAAGCTCGCGCCCGAAACCGCGACCGTGCGACGCGGCGGGCAGACCAGCGAAATCCCGGTCGAGCAGATGGTCGTCGGGGACATTGCCATCGTCCGCCCGAACGAGCGCCTGCCTGCCGACGGCTTCGTCATCAAGGGCACCAGCGCGATCAACCAGGCCCCGGTCACGGGTGAAAGCATCCCGGTCGACAAGGTGCCGGTCGCAGATGCCGCAGCGGCACGCGCCAAGCCCGATGCAGTCGACGCGGAAAGCCGGGTTTTTGCTGGTACGATCAACGGCGGCGGCGCGATCGAGATCGAGGTGACACGCCGTTCCAATGAAAGCGCGCTTGCCAAGGTCGTGAAGATGGTGAGCGAAGCGGAGACGCAGAAGTCGCCGACGCAGCGCTTCACCGACCGGTTCGAACGGATCTTCGTGCCCGCCGTCCTGGTCCTGTCAGTGCTCCTGCTGTTCGCATGGGTGGTCGTCGACGAGCCGTTCCGCGACAGCTTCTATCGCGCGATGGCGGTGCTGGTGGCGGCAAGCCCGTGCGCGCTCGCGATCGCAACGCCGAGCGCGGTCCTGTCGGGCGTTGCCCGTGCAGCGCGGGGCGGCGTGCTCGTGAAGGGCGGTGCACCGCTCGAAAACCTCGGGTCGCTCAAAGCGATCGCTTTCGACAAGACGGGCACGCTGACCGAAGGTCGTCCGCGCATCACTGATGTCGTGCCCGTCGATGGCGCCGATGAAGGCGAGTTGCTGGCGCTGGCTGTCGCCGTCGAAGCGTTGAGCGACCATCCCCTGGCCCAAGCGATCGTCAAGGACGGCCGCGAACGTCTGAACGATCGTGCCGTGCCGACTGCCGGCGACCTCAAGAGCCTGACCGGTCGGGGCGTCACCGCGAGCGTGGATGGCGAGACGGTGTGGATCGGCAAGGCCGAGATGTTCGGAAGTGAGGGCATTCCGGCGCTGGGGCAGGGCGCGCAGGACGCAATCGCGAAGCTGCGCGAGAACGGCCGCACGACAATGGTGGTCCGCAAGGGGGACCGCGACCTGGGCGCGATCGGCCTGATGGACACGCCTCGCGAAGCTGCCAAGACCGCGTTGCGTCGGCTGCACGAGATGGGCGTGTCGCGGATGATAATGATCTCCGGCGATCACCAGAAAGTCGCCGAAGCGATCGCCGACGAAGTCGGGATCGACGAAGCGTGGGGCGACCTCATGCCCGAAGACAAGGTTGCCGCGATCAAGAAGCTCGCCGGCGAAGACAAGGTCGCGATGGTGGGCGACGGCGTGAACGATGCGCCGGCGATGGCAAGCGCCACGGTCGGCATCGCGATGGGCGCGGCGGGGTCGGACGTTGCGCTGGAGACAGCCGACGTGGCGCTGATGGCCGACGATCTGGCGCACCTGCCATTCGCAGTCGGTCTTAGCCGCCATACCCGTGGAATCATCCGGCAGAACGTCTTCGTCAGCCTGGGTGTCGTCGCCTTCCTGGTGCCTGCTACCATCCTCGGCCTCGGCATTGGGCCAGCGGTGGCGGTTCATGAGGGATCGACGCTGCTCGTCGTCATCAATGCGCTCAGGCTGCTCGCCTACCGCGATCCGGCAGGGAAGGCGGCATGAAGTGGCTGATCGCCTTCGACCTCGACGGCACGCTTGCCGAGAGCAAGCGGCCGTTATCGGAGGATATGGCCGCAATCCTCGCCCGATTGCTCGCCATCACGGATGTGGCGGTGATCTCGGGCGGGGACTGGCCGCAGTTCGAAAAGCAGATCGCCTCGCGCCTTCCTGCCGGCGTCGCGCTCGACCGTCTCTGGTTGATGCCGACCACAGGCACGAAACTCTATCGGTTCATCAATGGCGCTTGGCGCGCGGTCTATGCCGAACTGTTCGACGACGCGGAGAAGGCGAAGATCCGCACGGCCTTCGATCAGGCGCTGACCGATGCCGGTCTCGCCGACGAACGTATCTGGGGCGAACGGATCGAGGACCGGGGCAGCCAGATCACCTTTTCGGGCCTGGGGCAGGCAGCGCCGCTGAAGGAAAAGGAAGCGTGGGATCCTGACCGAAAGAAGAGGACCGCGTTGCAGGCCACGTTGCGCGCGAAGCTGCCGGAGCTCTCGATCAATCTCGGTGGCACGACATCGATCGACGTGACCAGAGCAGGGATCGACAAGGGCTATGGCCTGAAGCGCCTGAGTGCCGAGAGCGGTGTCCCGCTCGACGGGATGCTGTTCATTGGGGATGCGATATTCCCCGGTGGGAATGACTATCCCGCTGCTGAAATCGGCCTCGACACAGTGAGGGTGCGCGACGTCGCGGAAACCACCGCCGTCGTGACCGCCATCATCGCGTGTCTGCACCGATAGGATCAAGATACATGGTCGGCTCCATCGCGGAATGCCGCATTGTCAAAGCTCTGGCTTCTGTCGCTTAGGGCAGCGCTTCCTAAAACGAAAAGAAGGCAATGTGCGCGTCTCCGCGAACAAAGCCTCCAGCGATCAATCTAAGAGATTCCGCCGCGCTTCTCAATCGTAGGGGGCGTTTGCGGGAGGGGGCGGAATCCTACGCTAAGGATTTGGGCCAGCGATATTCCCCGGTTAGATTGATGTGTTCCCATCCCAACGGCGAGACGTGGGCGAGTAGATCAGGCGCGATATGGGTACCGCTGGCGGCCCGGGTATTGACGACCTCGCCGAGCTTCATGGTGTTCCAGAATATGATGATGGCGGCGAGCAGGTTCATTCCGGCGATGCGATAGTGCTGGCCTTCGCCGGATCGATCCCGGATTTCACCTCGGCGGTGGAAGCTGATGGCGCGCTTTAGGGCGTGGTGGGCCTCACCCTTGTTGAGGCCGATCTGAGCCTGGCGCTGGAGGCCGGCATCAAGAATCCAGTCGATCATGAACAGGGTTCGCTCGATGCGGCCCACCTCTCGCAATGCGAGGGCCAGCTCATTCTGGCGCGGGTAAGAGGCGAGCTTGCGAAGAATCTGGCTGGGGGCGACGATCCCCGCTGCGATCGTCGCCATGATGCGCAGGATGTCGGGCCAGTTGCGCTCGATGAGCGGTTCATTGATCTTACCTCCGACCAGCGCTCGCACATTGGCCGGCGTCGCGTTGGGCGTGAAGGCATAGAGTCTTTTCTGAGGGAGATCGCGGATACGGGGGGCGAACCTGTAGCCGAGCAAGGCGCAGGCGGCGAACACATGATCGGTGAAGCCGCCCGTGTCGGCAAAATGCTGGCGAACGCGGCGGCCCGCGTCATTCATGAGCAGCCCGTCCAGGATATAGGGAGCCTCGCTGACCGTTGCCGGGATCACCTGGGTTGCGAACGGCGCATATTGATCGGACACATGGCTGTATCCCTTGAGGCCCGGGACGTTGCCATATTTCGCGTTGATCAGATTCATCGCCTCGCCCTGCTCGGTAGCAAGGAAGAACTGCCCGTCGCTGGATGCCGATTGCCCTTGTCCTCAGAAGGCGGCCATGGGCAGGGCGGCGTGGGCCTCCACGATCATGGCGAGCGCCCGATCATAGGCGCTGCCTTCGACATGCCAGCGCGCGATCCGCAGCAATTCCCAGAAGCTGTGCGTGTTGGTCGCCGCCGCCATCTTGCGCAAACCGAGATTGACGCCTTCCGCCAGCAACACGTTCATCAGGCCGATCCGGTCGCTGCAGGGCGCGCCGGTGCGCAGATGCGTGAACGCCTCGGAAAATCCGGTTCGCTCATCGACTTCCAGCAACAGATCGGTGATCCTCGCGGGCGGGAGCTGTTGATAGAGATCGAGCACGAGATCCTCGGCCCCTTCGGGCGTGTCGGCCCTCAGCTTGTCGATGTGCAGCTTGCCGTTCTCGATGATGCCGCCTGGGATCGTGCCGGTTCGCGCCGCGCGGCCAAACTCCTTCAGCCGTGTATCCAGTCGAGCCCTGCGCTCGGCCAGCCATTCGCCGGGTCGCAGCGGCACGGCGAGCCGCGCGGTCTGCTCTATCGCCTGTGGCGGGACCAGAAGCTGCTTGAGGTCGCCATAGCGGCGCGATCCCGCCAACCATATGTCACCGGACCGGAAGGCGTCGCGGATGTGGAACAGCACCGCGATTTCCCAAAGCCGGTGGTCGCCGCTGGGCTCAGCGCGAAGATGACGATGCCATTTCGAGTTGGGACGTAGAAAATCCACCGGCGGATCGACCTTGATCCCGTTACGCAGCATCGCAACGGCCGCCAGAAGAGGCGTGGCGATCGGCGCCGCCTGCATGTCGAGCAGGCGCAGCATCCTGGGCGCGTAGAGGCGGAAACGGTGATAGCCGTCCAGCACACGGCTGAGCGGGTCGGCCGCGAGCACGTTGGTCAGCGCGGAGGCCGTGGCGACAAGGGTTCTGAACCGTTCCCAGCCAGGCCCGGTGGCGATTATCCCGTCCAGGGCCGTGCCATCGTCCTGCGCTCCAAGCAAAGCACCACCGATTTCGGCAAAGGACTTCAGCGTGTCCCGAACGGCCGCCTTTTCGTCGGCGATCCTGGTGTTGCAAAGGCGTTCGGAGGCCCGATAGAGACGGCCTACGATGCGATCGTGGGTCTCCACGATGACATCGGCCAGCGATGACCGCCATTCCAGGGTGCAGACAGCGAGGATCGCAAGCCGCCTGTCTTCGGGCAGATCACGCATGCCGTCGGCGTAATAGCGCTCGCCCTGCCGGCGAAGCCGGGTCACACGATGCGCCGGCACGCCGTCCAGCAAATCCGCCGGAAGATCGAACCTTTGAAGATATTCCAGTCGATCCATCAGCCGGTTAGCGGCTGCTGAATTTGCGCCAACCTCGAACTGTCGCAGCCATACGAAGCGCGTGACGCGACCATCCACCGTATCCTCCAACAGGTGAGCCAAATTCTCGCTCAGGGTTGGCGTGATGCGATGGGCGATAAGATCCTCGATCCGGCGCTCGGCCTCAACCAGCGCATCGGCGCAAAGGCGCTCGATCGTCGAGGAGCCGGGAAGGATCGTGCGGGTGCGGCGACACTCCGCAACGAAGCGACGGGCAAGATCCTCATTCGATGTCGCCGCCTCGGCTTCCCGAGCGATCCATTCGCGCAAATCCCGTGCGCCCCGCCCCGAAAAGGAGCGATAGCCGTAGATTCGGCGAAGGTCCGCCAGATGCTCGTGCCGGGTCTCCTCGCGCGCGGCATAGAGGAGTAGATCGTCGCTGGTCAGGCCGAGCTGGGCCGCGACGAAATCCGATACCTGCGCCGGGATCAACTCGCCAGGAGCGAGCACCCGGCCCGGGTAGCGCAGGACGCACAGTTGCAGCGCGAAGCCAAAACGATTGTGGGCGCGCCGGCGCTGGCGGATATGCCCGAGATCCTCATCGCTGAGGGTATAGTGCCGCAGCAGCTCACCTTGATCGACCGGCGGGTGAAGCAGCGCCTCGCGCTGTCGATCGGTCAGGGTCACGCGACGCGGCATACATGCTCCTTATTCTTTCCGAGCTACGGTTTGAGATAGCTTGATTGAGATGCTGGTTAAGATACACAATAGCCCAATCTTATGTGCTCATGTTCGTCACCGCCTCAAACCTTCGTTTGTGATCCATGCTGATCGGCTACGCCCGCGTGTCCAAAGCCGACGGCTCGCAGTCGCTCGACCTGCAGCACGATGCCCTTCGCGCTGCAGGTGTCGAGCCAGGCAATATCTATGATGATCGTGCATCCGGTAGCCGTGATGATCGCCCCGGTCTTGCCGCCTGCCTGAAATCGTTGCGCGACGGCGATGTCCTCATCGTTTGGAAGCTCGACCGGCTCGGCCGAACGCTCACCCACCTGGTCAGCACGGTGCAGAATCTGTCGGATCGCGGTATCGGTCTGCGGGTGCTCACCGGCAAGGGCGCGCAGATCGACACCACGACGCCATCGGGCCGGATGGTGTTCGGCATTTTTGCCACACTGGCGGAGTTTGAGCGGGATATGATCCGCGAGCGCACCATGGCTGGCCTGGCCGCTGCCCGCGCGCGGGGACGCAAGGGTGGCCGCAAGTTCGCCCTCTCCAAGGCCCAGGTGCGGCTCGCTCAGGCTGCTATGGCCCAACGCGACACGTCCGTTTCCGACCTCTGCAAGGAACTCGGGATCGAGCGCGTCACTCTCTACCGCTATGTCGGTCCCAACGGGGAACTCCGGGATTACGGTCAGCGCGTGCTTGCTGCCAAAACGCGATGATGATGACGGGAGCCCCGATCAAACTTACCCAAGCGGACGCCGCAGACGTTGCAGACCTGTACAACCGTTGCAGCGACTATTTCCTGTTGCAGGACGGGGCCGCGCCCACGCTGGACGATGCTCGCGAGCTTTTCTCCGATGTGCCGCCCGAAAAGAGCGCCCACAATCAAGCTGTCCTGGGATGGAAGGGGCCTGGCGGCCTATATGCAATCGCGGCCATCCTCCGCGATTATCCGCGTGATGGCACATGGTATCTCGGCTTCATGATCGTAGATGCCGCACAGCGTGGTCGTGGCGTCGGACGCTCAATTTACTCGACGGTCGAAAGCTGGGCCGCTGCGAGAGGTGCCACAGAGATTCGGTTGGCCGTGCTGGAAGCGAATGAAGCGGCAGAGCGATTTTGGCGTTCTCTCGGCTTCATTGAGTATCGGCGCGTTGGGCCAGACACCTTCAAAATGCGTAGCCATCGCCGGATAGAACTGAGCCGTCGCCTTTCTGGCGCGACCGTAGAAGGCAGCAACAAGTAAGATCTCGCGCCGGCTATCTGGGCGAGCTTGGCGTAGGATTCCGCCCCCTCCCGCAAACGCCCCCTTAGCTGGCCGTTTTTCGACGACTATCGAACCGCGGTGAAAATCCAGAGCGCGGGTGCTGCCGCCTTCGCGCTCTATTTTTTGATGCTCGGCTCACCCACTGCGGCGATAGCGTGCCTCATTTCATGTTCGCAGCTCGCATTTCCGCGTCAGTGCGTGATCGCTATGTGGTGACGAGGCTTTACGGCGCTAGTCTGATTTTGATGGCTTTTCTGTCGGTTGTGACCTGGCACGGTCTCCCCTCAGCTCTGGCGTTCACGGGCAGTTCGTTGGGCAGCTTCGCACGGCTCCAAACCTCGACTACGCGGATGAAAGGCCTTTTTCTCGTAGGGGCCCCATTCTGGCTCGTCCACAATATGATGGTCGGAGCTTTGTTCGCCTTGGGCACTGATTTGGTATCCTTGGTCTCGAACCTCGCGAACCTGATGAAGTTCGTTGTCCGGAATCGAAATCCTTTGTTGTCGATCTCTGTTTGGAATACGCTGATCAGCACATTCATCCCGGCACCAACGCGTTTGAAGCGGACCGGATGACAGAGTTTCGCGCGACGATGGAATGAGGGTGGCTCCTTCCGGAAGTGAGCAAAACAGCGGATGGCGCCGCGCCGCAATTCGCGATTTCAACGAGGACGCCGAAGGCGTTCCGGATGTTGTTGATCGGGATCGATCCCGGGACCGGTCGCGCTACGCGTAGCCCCTGGCCGCCGCCTGACTTGGCTGGGGCCATGCCTAGATGCCATCAGTTCCGGTCGAGGTCGAAATGAAATTGTCAGCAGAGTGGGGCCTTTGCCAGGTCTGGTGGATTCCGGAAAGGCCGCCACAGTCTTTCGCTCCCGTTGATGATGGCGGGGCTTAGGGGTGCGGCAGGGAGCACTGGAGTAGGCTGGAAAGGCGCTTTCTCCGGAGCTGCAGGCACCGCCTGCTCCGCCTGCCCGGGTGGCATCTGTTGCGACCGAAATGGCAGCCCGCAAGGAATTGCTCGTGAGATACGAGGGAGATAGCGAAGCGTAAATTCGTCGGACGAACCTTCGACGACCTTCTTCTATCGCCAACGTAGCCGTTTTGCGCGGCTAGCTGGACGTAAAGCGCTTGTCCTCAGGGGTTAAGGCCTGGTTCCAGACTACGTTTCATAAACACGAAAGTCGTGCCCTGGATCGTTACGTACGAGTAAGCCCGGCCTTCAGACACCTTGCCCGAAAAACTTCGGCTGCGAACACTACGTATACCGAGCTTGGACCCGGGACCATAGTCCTGTGGGCGAAGAAACAAAATCTTCCCCTCGAGAAATCGAGCAGCAGTTCTCAACGCTCACTCAAGGAGTCAAGATGATGATGAAGAAGTCCATCATGGTGGCGCTGGCCGGAATCTCGATGCTCGGCGCCTCTCCGCTATTCGCGCAAGGTATCGGCCACACCTGGTTCATGCGCGGTTCGATCGTCGACACGGGCAGCAACGGCACGGTCGTCTGCATCGGAAAGGCCGATGGCGCCGAGGTCGGCCAGAAGCTCGAGGTCTATCGCGTCGTGACCCATCCGGGTCCGTCCAAAGGCGTGGCGCCGACTTATCACCGCCAGCTCATCGGCCATGTGACGATCGATCATATCTTCGATGATCACTTCGCGCACGTGTCCGTCGCCGACGGTACGCCTGCCAAGCACGACATCGTCGAGCTTCGCAAGAACTGACGAGCCGGTGGCCCGCCGGCACAAGCTGCCCGGATGCGAGACGTCGGGGCAGCGGGCTGCCGGCGGCAACGGACCGTTCGGGGTCAAAGCGAACCGCTTGACCCTGGACACAACCGGCATGATGATCGAGCGGATGACATGGGCAATTTCAAG
Organism: Sphingomonas sp. SKA58; assembly: GCF_000153545.1. Classification (NCBI taxonomy): domain Bacteria; kingdom Pseudomonadati; phylum Pseudomonadota; class Alphaproteobacteria; order Sphingomonadales; family Sphingomonadaceae; genus Sphingomonas; species Sphingomonas sp. SKA58. Next base: position 115,002 of record NZ_CH959309.1, on the reverse strand, counting down.
ATCGGCGAACTGGCCGCCGCTGCGGGCGTGGGCCGCGACACGATCCGCTATTATGAGCGGATGGGTTTGCTGCGCGAACCCGCGCGCACGGCAGCGGGCTACAGGCTCTACGACGCGACCGACCTCGAGCGCGTCAATTTCATCCGCTCGGCGCAGGAGCTTGGTTTCACACTCGAACAGGCCCGGCAGCTGCTGGCGCTCAGGGCGTCGGACACCGCGCATGCCCAGGCCGTGCTCGATATCACGCTTGCCAAGATCGCGGACGCCGAAGCCCGGCTCGAGCGCCTGTCGGATATCCGCGACATGCTGCGGATGCTCGCCGACGAATGCCCGGGCGAAGTGCCCGTCTCCGATTGCCCGATCCTCGCCTTCCTGACGGCGCGGCGGAAAGACCAACAGCATAACAAGAAACATCAGGCAGCGCAGGACGAACGATCATCACTAGCGAAAGGGCTTTTGTCATGAAGAAAATGCGTTTGATCGCCGTCCTCACGCCGGCGCTGCTTCTAGGCGCCTGTGTAACCACGCGGCCGACCTCGGCGCAGGTCGAGAGTTGCCGGGCGATGGAGGGCAATATGGGTCTCCAGACGCCGCATGATCATGGCGAGATGAAGGGGCAGGGGCGCAACCCGATGAACCTCTCGCACGACCGGTGCCTTCAGATCCTGCGCAGCGCGCAATGAGCCGGTCCGGGCGCCATCCCCGGCGCCCGGGACCACAGTTTTCAAGCCAAGGAGCAAGCTATGATCGACCATGCGAAAAAAGCCCTTCCGCTTGTCGGCGGAAGCCTGTTGCTGGCGCTCGCGCTTTCGGGCTGCGACCGCCAGGCCGACCAGACGGTGCCGCCCGCGGCGAACAGCGTCGCCGCCACCCCGGTCCTGACCGACAGCGGCAACGCTGCAGACGCGGCGTCGATGGACGCGATGAGCAACCAGGCCGAGATGGAGCGGCATCACCGTCAGGCGATGGACCATGACGCGATGCGCGCCGGGGCCGGCAACCAGACCGCGCCGGCACCCGATCCCGCGCCGGGCAATTCGGCGATGCCGATGAAGGATATGTAAGCGCGCTGAAAAAGGGGATGAGGATGTCCAGGCGGATCAGCCTTCGACGCTTGAGCCTCGGCTGCGCAATCGCTCTCAGCCTGTCCGCGGGCGCGGGCGCGCAGGAGGGCGAGGATCATGCCGCGCATCATGGCGCAGGCATGCCGGCCGGCGGGGGCATGTCCGCACCGGCATCGTCGGGGTCGTCGGACATGGCGAAGATGATGAACCCCATGATGGATCGCATGATCAATGGGGAAGGGGAGAATGAGCACGGCCACGAATCGCGCCGGACCGGCTTCATCTCGCAACTGCTCGCCTTTCCCGCGCTCGACGAAGCGGCAAGGCAGCGGGTCGCTGCGCAGGCTGGCGAACGGGTAAGCACGGGCCTAGCGATGATCAACGCCGCCTCGGCCGACGGCGCGCGTGCAACCACGGTCTCGGCCCGGCTCGATGCGGCGCGCCGCCTGCGCGAGGGAACCGACCTGTTCCGGTCCGGCACCGCCGCGCAGGGCGCGATCGGCGGCTTGCAGCCGCCCCGGGAGGTCGGGCTTGCCTGGCTGCGCGATCAGCTCGACATCGACCAGGCCGCGCCCGGCCATGCCGACCACTGGTTCGGCATCTCGCCCTCACACCTCCTTCTCATGCTCTTCCTGGGGCTGGTGAGCGCCACGCTGATCGCGCTGCAGATCTTCCGCCTCCGGCGGATCGGGGCGATCGCCGGCGGTGTCGCCACCGCCAAGACCTCGGAAAAGCCGGAGCCGAAGGCTGTCCCGCCCGCTGCGAAGCTCGCGCCCGCACCTGCCCCCGTTGCCGGCAGCGCCGGGCTCGCCTCGAGCAATGCGGCCGCGCCCGCGGGAGCTTCGCTGCGCAAGCCCAAAAGCTGGGCGGGGCAGCTGCGCGTGGTCCAGATCGTGCGAGAGACGCCGAGCGTGCTGACCTTCCGGCTCGCGGACCCGGCCGCCGACCGGCTGCCGTTCGACTTCCTGCCGGGCCAGTTCCTGCAGGTCGAGGTAGAGCCCGAAGCGGGCAAGACCGCGCGCCGTTCCTACACGATCGCCTCTTCGCCGACCCAGCGGGCCTATGTCGAACTGACGGTCAAGCGCGAGGAGCAGGGCGTGGTCTCGCGATACCTGCACGACAAGGTCGTCGCCGACGATCTGCTGAAGGTCAGCGGACCGTTCGGCGCCTTCACCTTCACGGGAACGGATGCCCAGAGCATCGTGCTGATCGCGGGCGGGGTCGGCATCACCCCGATGATGTCGGTGCTGCGCTATCTCACCGACACCGCGTGGAAGGGTGATATCTTCTTCTTCTACGGCGCACGGTCGACCGAGGAATTCGTGTTCCGCGACGAGCTCGAACGGCTCGAACGCCGTTTTCCCAACCTCCATGTCGTCGCCGCGATGCAGCGCGCGCCCGGCACCGTCTGGATGGGCCCCGAAGGGCCGATCACCCGCGAGATGATCCTGGCCGCGGTGCCGGAGATCGCGAGCCGGCGGATCCATATGTGCGGCCCGCCGGCGATGATGGGCGCGATGCGCGGCGTGCTGGCGGAACTCGGCGTCCCCGAAGCGCAGCTGCACACCGAGGCGTTCGGTCCGGCCTCGCTGCCGGCCGACCACGAGGATCTCGAGGTCAAGCCCGCGCCCGCGCCAGCAGCTAAGCCGGCCCCGAGCGCCGAGGTGGCACCGAGCACGGTGACCTTCTCCGTGTCGGGGGTGTCGGCGGCCTTGCCCGCGGACGAGACCGTGCTCGAGGCGGCCGAGGGCGCGGGCGTCGAGATCCCCTATGCCTGCCGTGCGGGCACATGCGGCGCCTGCGTCGTCAAGCTGCTGCAGGGCGAGGTAACGATGGAGGTCGAGTCCGGCCTCGCGCCCGCCGACAAGGCGCAGGGCTATGTGCTCGCGTGCCAGGCGAAGGGCACGGGCACGCCGCTCGTGGTCGAAGCCTGATGCGCGAACGCAGCGACATCGCCGTCGGCCTGCTGGTCGCATTCCTGCTGCTGTTCCCGTTCGGCTACCTCGTGCATGTGTCACCGCGCTTTCCGGGCAGCCTCGCTGGCGGGATCATCGGGATCGCAGCGCTCGTGCTGATGCTGCTGACGCTTCCCTATGTCGCGGCCAAGCACATCGCCTGGGTCGACAAAGTGCTCTCCCGGCTCGTCAGCAAGCCTACCCTGCTCGCCATCCACATCTATGCCGGCGTGCTGGCGCCGATCCTGGGTCTGGTCCACGCCGCGCACAAGCTCGAAAGCCCGGTCGGACTGCTTCTGACCGTCCTCCTGCTGATGACGGTCATCACCGGCTTCATCGGCCGCTACCTGCTTGCCCAGCTTGGTCGGGCGCTGCGCGGACGCAGGTCGGAACTGGCCTCGCTTCGCGCCGCCTTCCTTGAGGAGCCGGCGGCGCCGGCGCAGGCCGATACCGCAGCCGCGCCGCTGTCGGGCTGGAGGCGCTATCTGTTCGTCGCCGGGGATGCGCCCGCGGGCCAGCACCCCCAGAACAGGGCGGGGATCGCCGCGGCGCTGGCCGATACCGAATTCGCGATCCGCGCCGAAGAGGCGACCAACACCCTGTTCGCGCGATGGCGGTTCCTGCACATCCTGCTGGGCTGTCTCATCTTCGCGCTGCTCGCGCTCCACGTCGGCGCGGCGATCTATTACGGGCTGCGCTGGCTATGAGCTGGCAGCGTCTTTCCTATGCCGTCTTCATCGCAGCCCTGCTGGTGATGGTCGCCGCGGTCGCGATCCGGATGCGATCGGACGCGCCGAGGGATGCCGGCTTGGTGGCGCAGCTCGTAGCGCCCGGCCCGCTCTCGAGCGCCCACCAGTCCTTCGCCGGCCAATGCACGGCCTGCCACACGCCGGGCAAGGGCGTCGAAACCCGGACCTGTCTCACCTGCCATGCGGGCACGGATTTCGGGACGAAGCAGTCGACGCAGTTCCACGCGAAAGCGACGCAGTGCACCTCCTGCCACGTCGAACATGAGGGAGAGCGCGGCATCATCCGCATGGATCACGCCGCCTTGCTCGACATGGCAAAGTGGCGGCAGCCTTTGGCGGGCATGTCGACAAACACTCGAAGCCTGACCCCCGAGACCGCGCTCAATTGCGCGAGCTGCCATGCGTTCCGCGATCCGCACCAGGGCCTGTTCGGCACCGACTGCGCGAGCTGTCACAAGACCGACAGCTGGAAGATCGCCAATTACCGCCATCCATCGGTCAATTCGACGCAGTGCGCCGAGTGCCACAAGGCGCCGCCCAGTCACTTCATGGAGCATTTCAGCATGGTCTCGCAGCGCGCAGCCGGGTCGAAGGCGCGCGTCGACCAATGCTATGCCTGTCACGCTACCGACAGCTTCAACAATATCCGCAAGCGAGGCTGGTATGATCACCATTGAGGCCGACTGGCTGAGCGCCTTCTTCCGGCTCGCGGTGATCGGCCTGGAACTGGCGGGCACGCTGACCATCCTGGTCGGCGCGGGGCTCGCAACCTTTCTGTTTGCGCGGCGGGCGAGGGCGGGCGACCGAACCGAGGCCTATAGCGCGTTCCGATCGGCGCTCGGCCGCAGCATCCTGCTCGGCCTGGAATTTCTGGTCGCCGGCGACATCGTCAAGTCGCTGGTGATCAACCCGACGCTCGACGATCTCATCGTGCTGGCCGGGCTTGTGCTGGTGCGGACCTTCCTGAGCATCTCGCTCGGGGTCGAGATCAACGGCCACTGGCCCTGGGAGGAAACCCGGATGGCGCGGGAGAAGGCGCGTGCGGCGTCGGATGGGTCGCCGGCTACGGCTGAGGCCGCCGGATGCGGCACAGCGCTCAAGCGATAGCAGATGGAAGGCGCATCATGATCGAGAGACGCGAATTGCTGATGGCGGGCGCCGGCCTTGCCGCCGCCGGAACGCTGGCTGCGCCGGCGGCGGCGCAGCAGCATCGAATGGAAGGGATGGCGATGTCGATGACGGACTGCATCGACGATTGCGTGGCGTCTCACCGCATGTGCCTGGAAACCGCCGCCTGGCTGACGAAGCAAGGCGGCGCGTCAGCCACGGCGTCGCTGATCGCCATGCTGAACGACTGTGCGGAACTGTGCCAGGCGACCGCCAACTCGATGCTGCGCGAATCCCCGCTCCATACCATCCTGTGTCGCGCCTGCGCTGACGCCTGCGAACGATGTGCGCGGGAATGCCTGAGCCACGTCGTGGACGAGCGGATGAAGCGTTGCTCGGCTACCTGCAAGGACTGCGCCGCCAGCTGTCGGATGATGGCGGACATGGCGAGCTGAGTTTCCTCGAACGCGCCCAGGCGTAGTGAGGTCAAGCAGCTCCAGCACCATTGAAGCGATCCGTCGGCTCTACAATGTGGGACCGCTGCGAAGCTGGGTCGTATGGGTGCGAAAGCGGGACTGGTTAAGGATCGGCGGTAGCGCTTCTAGACCAGCCAGGCAGCGATCGCGCCAACCACCGACTTGGTTTCGGCAACGTCGCGGACTCGCACGGTATCCAGCCCGAGATGCTTGGCCGGATAATCATTTCCGCCCGGGAAGATCGCGTCACCGAAGAAGATCATCTCGTCGAGTGCGACGCCGGTCTGCTCGGAAAGGCGCTTAAGGCCATAGGCCTTGTCTATCCCTTCGCGGGTGATGTCGATCGATGTCGCCCCGCCGATATTGATGGCAAAGCCTGGCAGCAACGGCTGGAGCAGGGCCTGCAATTTCTTGCGCTTGGCGTGATCGGGATCCCACGTGTCCTTGGCCTCGAGCGGCGCCTGCTGACCGAGCGCGGAGAATGTGATCTGGCTGCCGCGATCCTCGATCTGCTCGCCCCAGATGTTCTCGTTTGCATAGCCCGCCTGCTCGACCGCCTTGGTCAGTGCTTCGCGGATGCGCTGGCTTTCGTCGCCGGTGAACAGATCGGCATAGATACGCGTCCATTGGCCGTCGGCGTGACGATATAGCTTGGTGCCCGTGGTCGGCTGGATGATAAAATTGTCGAGCCGCGCACGGGCGGGCATGCGCGACACCACCTGTTTCTCGAATTGCGGCCAGTCGCCTCCGGAGATGATCGCTACCATCGTCACGTCGAGCAGGCGGGTAAGCAGATCCGCCATTTCATCGTCGAGCGGCTGCTTGCTGAGCGCGAGCGTTCCATCGAGGTCGAAAGCGGCCAGTCGCTTCATGATGATCCTCCCACAAGCGGCAGCAGAAATGCGTCGATGGCATCGGCGATGCCATCTTTGTCGTTGCTGGTTGAAATGTAATGCGCTGCGCTACGGATCTCCTCAGGCGCCTTGCCCATGGCGTTCGTTAGTGCAACGTATGGCCCGCCCCGTCGGCAAGCGGTTTGTGTTGGATGTACTGAGCAGTCTGCGAAAACGTATCCGGCCTTTCGATGCGAGATCGTTGGCCAAGATGGAGATCCGCGCGTCCTGGTCCTCATAAAGGGGCCGGCATCGAGTGCCATTTTGCGCCATAGGGTTCCAAGACACCGGTCGACTGTCAGGCCATCTGTCACTTACCTCCCGCAGACGTCATCCAGTCGGTGCGAGGTGCATCGACCGAACTCATTCAGGCCGCTTGCGCAACCGGATTGAAGGTGCGCTCGTGGCGGAGCAGCGCCCAGACTATACGTGCCATCTTGGCAGCCAGGGCGACCACGACGGTGTTGGCGTGGGAGCGCGCAAGCAGACCGCGCAGCCAGGCGCCAAGGCGTGTGTCACTCTTGCTCATCGTTGGTAACGACGAACGCGCTCCCTGGATAAGGATCTTGCGAAGATAACGGCTACCGCGCTTGCTGATTCCCAGCAGTCGCGGCTTGCCCCCCGTTGTCGCTTGTCGTGGTACCAAGCCCAGCCACGCGGCAAGATCACGGCCACGCCCGAAAGTGCGGGCATCGCCAACTGCGGCCACAAGCGCGGTCGCATTAAGCGCCCCGATGCCGGGTATGGTCAGCAGGCGCCGCGTGCGCTCGTCCTCCTGCGCCGCTTGGGTGAACTCGGCATCGAGATCGCCGATCCGCTCGTCGAGTGCGGTCCAGCGCTGCCGCATATCACTTACAAGCCGGTGGATGCGGCAGCCAAGCACTGGCTCGTCTGCGTCAAGCAACTCGGCAAGCCGGACGGCGAGCTTTGCACGGCCTTGGGGTACGATGTGGCCACGTTCCAGAAGCAGGCTCCGAATCTGGTTCATTAGCGAAGTGCGTTCACCGACGAGCTGATCACGAATGCGATGCAGCGTCTGCATGTCCAGCTGTTCTTCGGACTTCAGCTCGACAAATCGCATAGTCGGCCGTGTCGCAGCTTCCGCGATCGCCTCGGCATCGCGGTCGTCATTCTTCTGGGCCTTGACGTAGGGGCGGACATACTCAGGTGACATCAAGCGAATGGTATGCCCCTGCCGCTCCAGCGCACGGCCCATGTGATGCGCACCGCAGCAGGCCTCCATGGCCACGACGCACGGCGGCAGAGTGCCTGCATATGCGATGACCGTCTCGCGCCGCATTCGCCGGCGGACGACGACCTTCCCGGTTGCATCCAGACCAACCACGCTGCAGCTGTTCTTGCCCAGATCTACTCCAAGAACCGATACGTCCATGACCGTCGCTCCTTCCTAAATCCCTCCCGCTGCTACGAGATGATAGCGGTTCGGTTTAGGGGCGGGCCATCCATAAAGGGGGAGCGACTTGAGGAAAAAGTTGGGTGAAACCCGTAACGATCATTTCAAGACAAACGATACGTAGCATCGTAGGAATCGCCCAGGTTTCAGCTATGCTGAGCGGCATCTTATTCTGATATCGAACGACGAATTCGACAGCCGAGGACAGTGAGACTTGCAGGTGAGACGCCAGAAGCAGAGACTGCGCGACTTGATGGGCGCGTGGTCGCCTGAGGCCGTCTTCAGCAAGACCGGGAAGTTTCGCGTAGAAAGCCTTCGGAAGACCCTCACCAATTTGCAGGATCGCGCGCTGGATCTGATAGTCGTTGTCGAGTAGCCATTCGGCTGCGGCGCTGCCGCGCTGGTCGGCTTGCGTGGCTGCCTGGCGGGCTCGAGCCAGCCAGTCTTTCATGGCGTCGAGATGCGCCCAGATGGGAAGAGGCGCTGAGCGACCGATCAATCCTGTCAGCTGATGGCGTGTGGCGGTCTCGTCGGCCGCCCCCGAAATAGGGTCGGTCCCCTCAATATCGGCCATGATCAGGCTTGGGCGGCGAGGGGTAGCCGGAGGCAATTATGCCCTACGGCGATCTGCGCTTTTCCCGAGCGGATTGTCGCAGGCGTTACGAGCATTGGTACATTGCAATGCGTCATCAGGTAGGAGGCGACCGTTCCATAGGGTACGTCGGAAACATGCCGATGGCTGTGGCCGCGCGCGGGCAGGACGGCAATATCGGCCCTCTCGCGCTGAATAAGATCGCACAGCACCTCGCGTACATCCTCGCCACGGATCGAAATCGTACGCATTCGTAGACCGGACGCCGAGAGGTTGGATTTCGTTCGATCCAGGTAGCTGCGTGCTGCTTGCTCATTTCGCTCTATAAGGGCTTGTTGAAGCTTCTTGTCCTCGACTTCCAGGGGCCGTGCCTCGATCATCTCGGGCGTAGGGACGACATGGACGAGCAGGAGTTCCGCTTCCGAGGCCTTCGCAAGACGCACAGCTAGGGGCAGCACGCTCTCAGCCCAACGAGAGCCGTCAAGCGGCACCACAACCCTTCTGTAGGGCGCTGCCGGAAGCGGGGCCTCTACCGGTACGAGCAGGACCGGGGCTGGCGTCTGCATGAGCACCTTGTGCACGGTTGCCCCCATGCCCGGGCGACCGGCCTCTTGCCTGCCTCGTCTTCCCAGTACGACCATGCCGTCGTCGCACTCTCGGACAAAGCGGCAAATTTCCTCCGCGGTTTGGCCTTCGGCCAATTCGATGGAGGTTTTGGTTGGAGGTGCGCTGGTCGCGGCGGCGCATCGATCGAGGGCGCGCAGGGCTTCGCGCCGCCGGAGGTTACATTCAATCGGGTCTGGACGAGAGCGCGTCGAGCCCTCGCCGTCAAGTACTTGTAGCAGGGTAATAGGGACGTCGAGCGTTGTCGCGAGCGCACGAGCGTGTGAGTAGATCCACGCATCATGATCGGAGCAATCGATACAGGCGACAATCCCGGACTGCGGTCGGGGGGACGCCTGCGCCAGAGCTGGAAATGCTGAAGCGGCTGATATCAAATGCTCCTCTTGCCTTGGATCTCCATCGAATTCGTGGCGGCTAGGACAGCGGGAACAACCGGCATTTCGGCCTGGCGTCCCCTCCCGTAGGGGTCACCAGAACGCTTGAAGCGCGCGGAATCTCAGGATTCAGCCCTTTTTTACCGCTGCTTGTACAGTAGACTTGTACAGCGAGACGGTATGAAAAAGACAAAAACCCCAGGACTCTACGTTCACCAAAACGGCGTCTATTACCTGCGCCGAGAGATCCCCGAAGCCCTGCGCAGCCAGTTCGGCGGCAAGTCCGAGTGGAAACAGTCGCTCGGCGTTCGCGACTATGAAGCCGCAAAGCAGCTGTTCGCGGCCGAAGATGCCAAGTGGCAGGCCCGAAAGAAGGTCGCCCTCGCCGCCCTCGGGCCGGACGCCGCGCCGATGACGGCCGAGCGAGCAGCGGACATCGCGGCCGAGTTCCTGCTCGGGAATCGGCGCGATGCTGCTTCGGTCAGGAAGGCGTCCGACCGCGCGGCCTTTGCGCTCGCCTTCGTCGCGGGCCACATCGAGATCGAGCAGACCGCCAAACAGAACCAACTGGCTGACGACGTGGAGTTCGGCCCCGACGGGACGGTCGCGGACGCCCGGGCGATGCCCTTCCCCGATCCGATCGAGGCGTTGCGGCAGGAGTTCGAACGCGGAGATTACAGCCGGGCGAGCATCATCCTTCCCGAAGTGCGCGAGTTTGCCGGTTTGCCCGACAAGCAGCCCGGCCGCCGCGAATCGCGTCTCCTCGCAGAAGCCTTGCTAGCCGAGCTCCTGAAGCCCGAGGTTCACAAGAATCCCACCAGCGTCGTGCCGGCCACCTGGGCTGCCCAGCTGGCGGCAGCGCCGCCGCCGGCCTGCGGCACCATGCGGGACGCCTATGAGCTGTGGAAGGAGTTCCAGGGCCCCAGCAGCCAGACTGCAGGCGAGTATCTGGTGGCCGTGAATCGGTTTCACGATCTGTTCGGCGACATGCCTCTGACGGCCGTCACCGCGCGGCATGGCCGGATTTTCCGCGACGCTCACATGGCGATCCCGGCGTACCTCACCAAGGATGAGCGCAGGCTCTCCTTTCACGATCTCTACGTCCATTTCGACCGGGTCGGACGCGAGGACCGTCCCGCGCTCTCGCCGGCATCGATCAAGAAGTATTGGACTTGTAACGGTTTTGTGCCGGTCACCTATCTCATTATGCCACCTTGGCTTCGAACGCGAGCGGGCTGATGCCGCCTAGATATGAATGGCGGCGACGGGTGTTGTAGAAGCCATTGATGTACTGAAAGATGGCGGCTTCTGCCTGACGCCGCGTCGGCCAGCTCTGCCGCCAGATGAGTTCCGCCTTCAGGGATTTGAAGAAGGTCTCGACGGACGCATTGTCGTAGCAATTTCCCTTGCCGCTCATTGATGGACGCAGGCCATAGGCCTGCAGCTTTTTCTGATAGTCGTAGGAGCAATATTGGCTACCGCGATCCGAATGGAAAAGGCAGCCCTCGGGAGGCTGGCGCAGGCGCACCGCCATATCCAGCGCCCTGATCGCCAGGTCTTTCTTCATCCTGTCGCTGACTGCCCAGCCTACGACGCGACGGCTATGCAGATCGAGAATGACGGCAAGGTAGAGCCAGCCTTCGGACGTCCAGATATAGGTGATGTCGCCGGCCCATTTACGGTTGGGCGCATCTGCGGCAAAATCGCCGTCCAGCCAGTTCGCTGCGACACCCAGGCGATGGTGGCTGTCAGTCGTAACCTTGTGCTTGCGCGTGCGGACTGGCTTGATCCCGTTGATCTTCATCAGCCGCCCGACCCGGCGCTCGCCAACATCGAGCCCTACCTCCTTCAACTCCATCGTCATGCGAGGACGGCCGTAGCTGCCAAGGCTCAGCCTGTACTGTTCCCGGATATGGGCCAGCACTTTCATATCTGTCCGCTCCCGCCTGCTGATCGGGCGCGAGCGCCAGGAACGATAGCCGCGTTCACTGACATCCATGACACGGCAGAGCAGTTCAACGGGCCACCGGTGCCGCCAGCTATGCACAAATGCGAACTTCACGGCCTTTGGCTCGCGAAGAACTGCGTGGCCTTTTTTAGCACTTCCCTCTCCTCCCGCAGCACACGGTTCTCAAGGCGAAGGCGTTCATTCTCACGCGCCAGATCTGCCTGCGGCGCTGAAACCAGATCACTGGGCCGATACTGCGATACCCACTTGCCCAGCGTCGACTTCCCTATCCCCAAATCCGATGCAACCCGATCGCGCGGCAACCCGCTGGTCAGCGCGATCCGTACCGCCTCTTGCTTGAACTCTTCTGTATGCTTGATCATCTCGTCGGTCTCCTGTTGCGAGCTCTAATCGCTCAGGTGACCGGCGCAAAACCGTTACAAGTCCAGTATGTCGGCGGCCTTTCGGCGATCATCTCCTCTGTCCTGGAAGAATATGATCTGGACGGAAACCCGATGGCTCGCATCCGCATGATCGGGGAGAAGCGCGGGCGGGTGGTCGCCCAGACGGAGCGTCGACCGTTCACGGACGCGCACATGCACAAGATCTTCGCCTCGCCCATGTTCACAGGCTGCGCGGGCGAGGCGGATTTCCGGCGCTGCCTGCCGGGCGAGGAGGTCTATGCGGACGATCTCTACTGGGTGTTCCTGCTGGCGGCTGCCACCGGAGCCAGGATCGAGGAGCTCGGCCAGCTCCTTGTCAGCGACGTGAGGACCGAGAAGGGCATCCACTATCTCTGGCTGGATAACCTGGGGGATGATCAGGAGCTGAAGACCGACAGCTCGAGGCGCCGGGTGCCCTTGCACCCGAAGCTGATCGAGCTCGGCTTCCTGGAGTGGGCGCGGCGGGGTCGCCAGCCGGACCAGCGGGTGTTTCGGGACGTGAAGCTCAATTCCAACGAGAAGCTGACGCACAATCTCAGCCGGCGTACCAACCGCTATCTCGACCGGATCGGCATCGATGAACGCAACTACGTGTTCCACAGCTTCCGCCACAAGTTCAAGGACGAGTGCCGGGACGCCGGGATCTCGAAGGAGATCCATGACCAGCTGACCGGGCACTGGAGGCCCGATATCGGCAGCAAATACGGCGATGGCGCACCGCTCACTCGCCTCGCTCGTGAGGTGGCCAAGCTCGAGCTGCCCTACTTCCCCGCGCCGGTGGCTCGGCGGGAGGCCGCCTGACGAAGATGCGCGGCGAACAGGCGTTCGCCGCTCACAAGTGGAGCAAATGAACAAGCGGGAAGCTGCGACTTCCTGAAGAGATGAAAATCGAAGGGAAGCCTAGGAGCCGATCAAACGGATCGGCTCCTCTCCAGCAAGAGGGTTTTCCCTGATGAACTATACCGAACCGCACTATGAAGGCTCGCGCACGTCCTCCAGCGTCCTGCGCCACACTCTGAAAATCCTGCCGCACCCGATGGGCCGCGCCGTCGCTTATGGCCTACCTGCCGGATCCATCCGCCTCAGCCAGGCTGGACTGATCCTCGCCGCCACTCCCTGTACCTATCCGCTCTTCCGCGAGGCGATGGAGCGTGCGGCAATGAAAACGGGCTGCGACGTCCTCCTGGCGCGGCACGGCCTCCATCCGGAGGTTCTGGATCCGGTGCTGTGGGATGCGGTGATCTGGAGCGGCGATCAGACGATCATGCTCCCCGATCTCATTCTTTATTCGGGGAATGGCGACCATTGGCTCGTGCCGTCCCGCAAGGGCGCCCACGTCCGAATGGCCGCTGATGGTCTGCATATCGAGGCGGAGCCAGATTTCGTCACCTGGCAGGAGCGCTGCGACGGCGTGTGCCGCGCGGCCAAGGAGATCATCAAGGCCACGCGCGGAACGGAGGTGCTGTGATGCCGGTCAGGAAGCACAACGCACCGCCAGGCCTCGATTACGATCCGATCACCGGCGAGGAGCAGAACATCTCCTATGGGGTGGTCGGCGCCGATGCTGGTCAATCTCAGCCGCGTCGCAGGCTGGAGGATGTGATTGGTCGGCGCCTCTATCCGACCGACAGGCCGGCTGTCGGCACGAAGTGGAACGATCCGACAGCGGAGCGGTGGGATGTCCTGCTGCCGCGGGGGGCGCCCGATGAATTTCGCGATCCCCAGCGAATGTGCGAGGCCTTTCACATCAACGACGATGGAGCCATCAAGCACCTTGCAGCCGTGATGACCTTGAAATTTCCGGAGGCAGACAGCATACCTTCCGAGATGCGCCTGCACGAGGTCTGGGAGCTGTCGCGAGGCTTCGGACTCCTGCTTGCTCTCCAGCTCGAGGTGGCGGCTGTTGCCGTTCTGCATGTGCCCGGAAGGCATTGGGGGCATGGTGTGCCCCACTGCCATCTGATCTGCCCGGTGCGGACGGTGCGACCCGGCTCGGGCTTCTCGACGTTCGTCATGCCCCTCATCAACGGTGAGGAAGGCCGCTACCGGCTCGGCAGATCGAGGCGATCCTCTTCCTCGTCGCGCACGTAGATCGGGGCAGCAAGTCCGGCATAGACCTGTGGTCCGGCCCGGCGATGCAGATGCGAATGATACCAGTATAACGAAGCGCGCTGGCGTAGTTCGAAGGACGGGCTCCAGCGCTCACCGGGCCGTATGAGCTGGTGCGGCCCGCCATCCGCTGTGGCGGGAAGTTCGAAACCATGCCAGTGGACGGTCGCATCTTCGGCAAGCTTGTTGTCGATGTGAAAGCGAACCTGTTCGCCGCGGCGCATTTCGAGGGTCGGGCCGAGATAGGATGCGTCGATACCGATCGTCGGAGACGGAGTGCCGGGCACGAATTCTTTCTCGCCCGGTGTCAGGGACAGGCGAAAGACACGCTCGCCCCGTTCGATCGTTCCTGCTTGTAGCGGAGGAATAGCAAGGGGACTGCTTGCGCCTGATCGATCGAGCGACATCTTGCCTTGCGTGTCGCAACCCAGCAGCGGCAGCGCCGCGAAACCCGTCGCCGCGAGGCCGGCGCTTTTCATGAAGTCGCGGCGATCCTGAAAGTTGGGCCTGTCGATACCTGGCATATTCACCTGTTTTCGCGTGGGAGGCACCGGCGCAACCGAGCGCCTCCCACCCACCGTCCTATCGCGGCGTTACCGAGGTAACGACGCTGCCTTCGGTTCCAGTACGAAATTCAAAGGCTATCCCCTCACCGACACTGACCTGTTCGAGGATTGGTTCGTCGGCTTCGAAGGCCATGGTCATCGCGGGCCATCCGATACTTTCGACCGGACCATGCTCGATGGTCACGGTGCCCGCCTCGGAATCGATGGCTGTTACCGTTCCCTCCGCGCTGGCGCTCTGCTCGCCGCCGGTCTCTTCCGCCATCGGCATTTCGCCTGACATGGGCATGCTGTCCGAGTTCGCCATGTCGTCAGACATCATGGTCTCTGAGCTGTCGTCTGCAGCGTCGCAGGCTGCAAGCGCCAGCGGTGCCGCGAGCAGGATCATGTAGGTTGGGGTACGCATTCTTCTTCTCCTTGAGAATTGGCCGATTTTTCCGGACGGGGGCGCCGCAACAACAGATAAGCGGCGGGAAGCAGGAACATGGACAGGAGCGGCGCGGTAATCATGCCGCCGACCATCGGCGCGGCGATGCGGCTCATGACTTCCGAGCCCGCGCCGGTGCCGATCAGGATCGGAAAGAGACCGGCAAGGATGACTGCGACGGTCATCGCCTTGGGCCGCACGCGCAGGAGCGCGCCCTCCCGGATGGCCTCGTCCACTTCTTCGGCGCTCAGGTCAGCTTGTCGCCGTTCCAGTGCGGCTTTCAGGTAGATCAGCATCACGACGCCGAATTCGGCGGAGACGCCGGCGAGCGCGATGAAGCCTACCGCAGTCGCCACCGACTGGTTGTAGCCCATCAGATAGAGCAACCAGTATCCGCCCGTCAGCGCAAAGGGCAGCGTGCCCATGATCAGCAAGGCTTCGTCCCAGCGTCGGAAAATGAGATAAAGCAACAGGAAGATGATCGCGAGCGTCGCGGGAACCACGATCTTTAGTCGCTCATAGCCGCGCGTCAGATATTCGAATTGGCCCGCATAGGACAGACTGACGCCGGCAGGCAGATCGACGCCCGCGGCGACGGCCTCCTGAAGATCGGCGACCACCGAAGTAAGATCGCGGCCCCGGACATCGACATAGATGTAGCTGGTCAGACGACCCTGCTCGCTCTTGAGCATCGGCGGACCGTCGCTGACGGCGATACGGGCGACAGTGCCGAGCGTAATCTGTTGGCCGGACGGCGTCAGAACCGGCAGGGCCCTGAGTTCATCGACGCTGTCTCTGATTTCGCGGGGATAGCGCACATTGATCGGATAGCGCGCCAGCCCCTCGACGGTCCGTGCGACATTGGCGCCGCCTATTGCACCAGAGACGATCTGCTGGATGTCGGCAATGTTGAGTCCGTATCGCGCGGCCGCCATCCGGTCGATATCGACATCGACATAGCGACCGCCCGACAGCCGCTCGGCCAGCGCGGAACTCACGCCAGGCACGGTCTTGGCGATACGCTCCACATCGAGTGCAACGCGTTCCAGTTGATCGAGATCGTCGCCTGACACCTTGACCCCGATCGGGCTCTTGATTCCGGTCGCGAGCATGTCGATCCGGTTGCGGATCGGCGGCACCCAGACATTGGCGAGGCCCGGCACCTGGACGACCCGGTCGAGTTCCTCGACCAGCAGATCGGGCGTCATTCCCTCGCGCCATTCTTCGCGGGGCTTGAAGCGGATCGTCGTTTCGAACATCGTCAGGGGAGCCGGATCCGTCGCCGTATCGGCGCGCCCCGCTTTACCGAACACCGTTTCCACTTCCGGGACCGACTTGATCAGGCGATCGGTGCGCTGCAGCAGCGCCGACGCCTCGCCGGGGGAAAGGCCGGGCAATGCACTCGGCATATAAAGCAAATCGCCTTCATCGAGCGGCGGGAGGAACTCGCCGCCAAGCCGGGTGAAGGGGATCGCGGTGGTCAGAAAGATCAGCGCCGCGATCGCCAGCGTTGCCTTGGGGCGCCGCATGACCCAGTCGAGCCCCGGACGATAGATTTTCGTCAGCCAGCGGTTTAGAAAATTGGAATCTTCCGAAGGGATCTTCCCACGGATCAGCCAACCCATCATCACCGGCACCAGCGTTACCGAAAGAATGGCCGCGGCAGCCATCGCATAGGTCTTGGTGAAAGCAAGCGGTGCAAATAACCGCCCTTCCTGCGCCTGCAGGGTAAAGACCGGTAGGAACGACAGCGTAATGATCAGCAGGCTGAAGAACAGCGCCGGTCCCACGTCCTTCGATGCATCGGCGATGATCCGCCAGCGTTCCTTCACCGCGAGCACGGTATCGGGATTCTCGTGTTCCCATCGCTCGAGATGCTTGTGCGCGTTCTCGATCATCACAACGGCGGCATCTACCATCGCACCGATCGCGATGGCTATTCCACCCAGCGACATGATGTTGGCATTGACGCCCTGGAAGCGCATCACGATGAAGGCTGCGAGCACGCCCAAAGGCAGGGTGATAATGGCGACGAGTGCCGAACGCGCGTGCCAGAGGAACAGTGCGCATACGAGCGCCACGACAATAAACTCTTCGATAAGCTTCGTGGTGAGGTTCTCGATCGACGCATCGATGAGCTGGGATCGGTCGTAGGTCGTGACGATCTCGACGCCTTCGGGAAGGCTTGCCTGCAACTCATCGAGTTTGAGTTCCACGGCCTGTATTGCGCTTCGCGCATCCGCCCCCTGGCGCAGGACGATGATGCCGCCGGCAACCTCGCCTTCGCCATTGAGCTCGGCGATGCCTCGGCGCAGTTCGGGGCCGACCTGGATCGTCGCTACGTCGCCCAGCGTGACCGGAACGCCGCCGCTCACCGCGCGCAGCGGGATCGCCCTGAAATCGTCGAGGTCGCCGAGATAGCCCGAGGCACGCACCATATATTCGGCTTCGCCCATCTCGACGATCGAGCCGCCCGCTTCCTGGTTGGCGGCCTGGATTGCGCTCACGATCTCGGCGTGAGTCACGCCGAGCGATGCCATCCGGTAAGGTTCCAGCACGACCTGGTATTGCTTGACCATTCCGCCGACGCTGGCGACCTCGGCAATGCCGGGAATCGTCTTGAGCTCGTAGCGCAGGAACCAGTCCTGCAGGCTGCGCAGTCCGGCAAGGTCGTGCCCGCCGGTCCGGTCGACGAGCGCATATTCGTAGATCCACCCCACACCGGTTGCATCGGGCCCAAGCGTGCTCGTGACGCCATCGGGCAGGCGGTTCTGCACCTGGTTGAGATATTCGAGCACGCGCGAGCGTGCCCAGTAGAGGTCGGTACCGTCCTCGAAGATGATATAGACATAGCTGTCACCGAACATCGAATAGCCACGGACGGTTTTCGCCCCCGGCACCGAGAGCATGGTCGTTGCCAGGGGATAGGTGACCTGTTCCTCGACGATCCGGGGGGCCTGACCCGGATAGTTTGACCGGACCACAACCTGCACATCGGACAGATCGGGCAACGCGTCGACCGGCGTCGTGCGCACCGCCCAGAAACCGGCCAGCGTTACCGCGACGGCGGCGAGAACGATAAACAGGCGGTTGGCGATCGAGGCATCGATTATCCGAGCAATCATTGTCCGGCCCTCGTGATAGACTCGATCCGGGGGCCGGCATCCTGCTGGGTGAAGGTGAAGCGCACCCTGTCTCCCGTCTCGAGCCCGCGCATTTGCGCCGCGCTCTTCGTGCGGAAGGTCATGGTCATCGCGGGCCAATCGAGCCGGGGCACAGGACCATGCCGCAGCGTCACCGAACCATTGGCGATCGACTGGATCGTGCCGGTGGCACCGAAGGTCGCTGGTGCGTCCTCGCCGCCGGTGGAAGCGTCATCTGCCTGATCTATCGGACGGACGTCCAGTCCGGTGAGGCTTGCTTCGGAATCGAGCAGGAACTGACCCGATGTCACGACCTGGTCGCCTGCCGACAGACCGGCCAGCACTTCGGTCCTTCCACCCGCTTCGCGGCCGATCCGGACCTCGGCGGGCATGAAACCGCCCTCGTCCTGCTTCACCATCACGATGGTTCGACGTCCGGTCCTGATAACCGCTTCGGACGGTACCAGCAGCGCGCGGCGTGTGTCCGGGGTCAGCGAGACCTGTGCGAACATGCCCGGCTTGAGGCGCCCGGATGCATTGGGCAGTTGCGCACGAACGGTGATCGTACGGCTTGCATCCTGCGCGCTCGGCAGGATAGCGATGATGGGCCCGGAGAAGCGTTCCTCGGGGAATGCGGTCAGCGTCGCGCTGACAGGTTGCCCGACGCGGACAGTCGCCGCCTGCCTTTCAGGCACCGCGGCTTCGAGCCAGATCGGTGAGAAACCGGTTATCTCGGCGAGCGTCTGTCCGGCCATGACTGTCATTCCCGGACGCACGCCGAGCGATGTGATGGCACCTCCAATCGGCGCGGTAACGGTGATCGTGGACTGCGGACGTCCATTGCGCCCTACCGATGAGATCAGGCCTGGAGGCATGCCCAAAAGGCGCATGCGTTCGCGCATGGCCTGCGCAAGTTCTTCATCACCGCTGTTCAGGACGGCCAGATACTCCTGCTGCGCTCCGCCCCATTCGGGAACCAGGATATCCGCGAGCGGCGCGCCCCGTCCAACGACATCGTCGGGCGCGCGGCCGTAGGTTCTTTGTACATAGCCTCCGGCACGTGGCTGGACGATCGCGACGTCGCGTTCATTGTAGGCCAGAACGCCTGTGACGGTTATTTCCGGCTCGAGGACGCCGTACTCGGCTTCAGTGGTGCGGATGCCGAAATTCTGCACCAGGCCGGGATCTATCCTGACGCCTGCAGTGGCCTCCTCGCCCGCGCACTTGGGCACCAGCTGCATATCCATGAAGGGCGACTTGCCCGGCTCGTCGAAGTGCTGCCCCGGCACCATCGGGTCGTACCAGTAAAGGACCTCCTCGCATTCGGTCGCACTGCCGCCCGCGTCGCTTGCACCACCCTGGCCTTCGCCGAGCTGCGAGAGACCATAGCCGGCGGCAAGACTGATGAGCGCGACCGTGCCTGCCATCATCCAGGATTTCTGGCGCGGCGACAGCCTGTCCCACGCGGCTCCCATTGCGGGTCTCATCGGCCATACTCCCCATAAGTCAGTCGCAGGTTCGCGGCGGCCTCGACGGACGCCTCTTCGCGTTGCAGAATTTCCACCCGCAGCATGGCGAGCGTTTTGATGGCGTCGATGATGTCGAGCAGATCCGCGCGGCCTGCGGCAAAGCTCGCGCGTTCGAGGTCCACGCGGCTTTCGGCAAGAGGGAGCAGTTCGTCCGTCGCGCGCTGCCATTGTCGATAAGCGCTGCGCCATGCGGCGAGATCGGTCTCGAACTGGGCTTCGAGTTCACGGAGCCGGTCTGCTCTGGCCGACTGCGCCGCCGCCGCCTCGGCGTCGGCGGCGGCTACACGCGGGTTTTGGCGCCGGTCGGCGAAAATCGGGAGCGTGATCGAACCCATCACCGAGACGACATCGCCAAAGTCGGGATCGCGCCTTCCATAGCTCACATTGACGCCGAAATCCGGACGCCTTTCCGATCGGGCAAGATCACTTCGCGCTTCCGCTTGACGAACCTGCGCAAGCGCCACGACAAGTTCCGGATTGCTTTGCAAACTTGCCCGCAAACCTTCGGGATCGAGATCGGGCGAAGGCGTGGTTCCGGTCGCGATAGCGTTCGTCAGAGCGGTATAGCGCGACAGCATGGCTTGCGCGGCCTCTCGGTCGGCTTCAATCTTGGTCCGCATATCTTCGACCTCGAGCACGGCACGGCGTATTTCGAGACTTTCGGCGGGTCTGGCCGAACCGGCGGCTACAGAACTGCGCGCGAGTGGCACGAGCCCCCCGATTTCAGCAAGCGCATCGTCGGCCACGGTCAGAGCCCGTTGGGCGTAAGCCAACGAGATCCATGCCTTTCCTGCGCTGACGCACACCCTGTAACGGGTTTGAATCAACTGTGCTGCGGCAAAGTCGATGTCGGCGTCCGCCATTCCAGACCGGGCCCTGCGCTTTGCGAGATTGGGAATCTCCTGTTCGATTCCGACTTGGATCTGCGTGGGAAGCTGGCGACCCAGATCAAACGCGGCCGGCCCGCTTACCGGCAGGTTCTGGATGCCCGCGCGAAGGCGCGGGTCAGGCAGTTCATCGGCAGCGTCGGCGATCTCGCGCCGGGCGTCCAGTCGCAGCTCGCTTGTTCGAACCTGCGGCTGGTCGCTAGCCGCTGCTCGCAAAGCTTCTTCATAGCCCACCGACTGGGCATTACTTGCCGGCGCAATGGCCAGCAGGACCGGAAGCGCGGTCCAGCATACTCGTTTCATGATTGTTCATTCCGCAAAAGGAGCGCGTCAGGCACGCGTTCCGGATCACCGGCCCGCGTCGAGCGCAGGCCGTTCATCCAGAGGCAGGAGCGCGCAGGCTTAAGCCTGCACGCGGGTCATGCCGGAAATTGCGGAGGTGGCGGTTCTGGCCCCAGCCTTGGGGCGGCGAGCGAATTGGAGATCAAACCGCTGAATTGAGCAGCCTGCGCCGGTAAGTCTTCGGAAAGGGTCGCATCAGCGCCGGGAGCGAGCGGCGCAATGCACCCGAGCGCCACCAGACAATCCAGCCGAAGGTTCTTGCAAGGTGCGCTGCCGTCATCTTCCGTGGAAGTCGCGCCCGCCATCGTTTCCATCTCTGCGCAGGCCGGATCGCCTGCGTCGACGACCTGAGGAAGAGCAGAAGCATGCGCGGCCGACTGGACGAATAGCCCGCAGGCGATCAATAACAGTCCTAGGGTACGCAAGGCTCGCATCACACTCACCTAGAGCTTTGCCGCTTTTAAGACAAGGTCATGCAGCCTGCGGAGAGTCTCAAAATTATCGTGACCCCTCCCGATTGTCGCCGTACGTGTCTCGAACATGCCGCCTCCTCCTCAGTCGATTCCCAGTTCGGCTTTCAGCGCTGTCATGCTTTCGAAGCGGTCTTCTTCTGGGCGGGCTATTGCGGGCTTGGCGTTGACCCAGGTGTTCTCGCAGACGAATTCGAGCATCGCTGCCGCAAGATCCGCGTGCCGGCAGCGAAAGCAACCTTCGGCAAGGCGCTCGTCGGAAATGACGGCTTCACCGGTATAGGGTTCGTCCAGGAGCCAGCCCGGTCGCGCAGCCGTCCATTCCAGGCCTTTCGCGCGCTCCAGAAGATCTTCCATTGCGCGCATCTGTGCGAGAATTTTGTGCAAGGCTGGTCTTGCTGTGAGCTCGAACCATGCAGGAACGCTGGACTGCGCCTCTACGAACGCTGCCGATATCACGACGATCCGGGAAATGCCGGTTGCCGACATCGCTTCCACCAGCCTGCGGGTTCCCTCCGTGTAAAGCGGAGGCGGATCGATCGCCGTCGATGGACTAAACCCTATACCGAGTGCGGAAATAACAGCACGGCAACCTTCGAGCTCGCTGCTGAAGTCGTCATTGAGTACATCGCATTGGAAGTACTCGACGTTATCGACCCGGTCCGATGGTTCGGGCAAGGTGTGCTCGAACGCTCGAACCGCGATGCCCTTGCGAACCGCATGGCGCAGTATTTCCGTACCGGTCTTTCCTCCGGCACCGAAGACCGCAATGGGTGCTGCATCGGTCACAGGCTCTGCTGCCACTGTCGTACCTCATTATGAATCTGGCCGCGCGTGCCGGGCCCGTCGTGATCATGGAGCGGGCGCCGACGCACGCTGGCGCCCGCTCGCTCGTGTTCACGCCTCGCTGTTGCCGCAGGTCGTGTACCCCCAGAACCCGAACTCGTCCTTCATCCGAGGTCCGGCGACGATGAGTTCCTGCATCTGCAGGCCCGCGTCTCCTTCGTCATCGAGAAGGCGCGTGCGGATACGAAGCTCACCATTCGCATACTCACCCGAGGCGCTTGCTGTGACAGGGATCAGCTTGCCGTTGATCTTGATCGCGCCGCCACCGCTGTTGTCGTAGACGAACGACGGAAACGCGACCTCAGTCAGGCGAAACTGACACGTGTTCTCGGCTCCCAGCGTGGCGAGGTCCGCGTCGCTCATGGTCTCGGGCAGCATGAGGCCCGGGCTGAGGTTGGCAAGAGCGCTCGCAGCACTCTCTATCGGCGCCGCAGTTGCCGGGGGATCGAGCTGTGCTTCGCGATCATTGCCGACCGCGGTATTGGTGTTGCAGGCCGCCAGAGGGAGGGCTGCAAGCGTCAGGATTGCGATCTTGTTCATTGCTGCATCTCCTCGGGCAGGCGTTCTTCGGTGCGCGGACCGTTTTCCTCGATGTCCTGGATGAGATATTTCATCTCGGCGATCTCGCGCCGCTGCGCGACGATGATGGCCTGCGCGAGTTCGCGAACCCGCGGATCCTTCAGGCTCGCCCTCTCGCTAGTCATGATCGCGATCGAGTGGTGCGGGATCATCGCGGCCATGTATTCCGTATCGTCCACCGTGGTCTGGCTGCGTACGAGCCATAGCGCGAGCGCGAAGACGACGGCTCCGACACCCAAGATGATGAAGTTCTTGGTCCGGTCCTTGTACATGCCCCACATGAAGAGAAGCATGACCACCATCATCATCGCGCCCATGACGAACATCATCCAGAAGCGCGTCTCGCTCCAGAAAACGTCGTCCATGTCGAAGCTGTTGGCATACATCAGGAAGAACATGATCACGGTCGAGGTCGATACCATTGCCATGAACCGCCAGTAGTTGCCGCCCCCTCCACCTTTTTCGTGTGCATCGTGCCTAGCTTCAGCCATATCAATTCTCCTTTTCGCTCATGGTTTGATAGACATATTGGGCGGTGCAACTGATCATCAGGAACCCGGTAAGGGCGGCGATGCCGGAAATGGCGCGCATGTGCCCGGCGGGCAGAATATCGCCGAGACCGACCGTCGAGATCGTGATCAGCGCGAAGTAGTAATAATCCATCCAGCTGTTGATGACGTCCTTCTCGAGCCCGCCAAGGCCCCAGACGGAAGCGAGATACATTCCGCCCGCGAATATGCCGGCGATGACCAGATGGCTGAGAAGAACGAGGCTGGAGCCTGCAAGCAGCCGGAAATGGCGTGGGTCCTTGCCTGGCGGAGAAACGGCTTTCGCCCCGCGCAGCATCAACATGTGGAAGTAGAGAGAGATCGCGAACAGCGCGAAACCGAGAAGCAGTGCCCAAATCATAGCGAGACCCAACCCAGGGCCTTGGCACCCATCCAAAGACCCATACCGATCATGAACAGGTTCTCGGTCAACGATACGAAGCCGAGCGGCACGTTGCTGCTTCCGCCGACGCAAGCGCATTTCAACTCGCGCTTGTCGATGTAGACCGCCTTGAACACGCTGACCGCGCCGACCGTCCCTATGAACAGCGATACCGGAACCGAGACGATCGGAAGCGCGTGCGCGACCATTAATATTCCAGCCAAACCCTCACCGAACGGATATAGAAATCCATATCGTACCCAGCGTCGCGCCAGCAGATCGTAGTTGAGGAACATGGTCGAGAAGCTGCGCACGTCCTGCAACTTCTGGATCGCGAGCAAGGCCATCGATAGGCTGACAAACCATTCGACCGCTTCCACCGTGAAAATCGTGTCGAAAACGTACCAGCTAATTGCCAGACCCAGGAGGAAAGCGACGCCGAAAATGGCAATGACGGGCTGGTAGCTGGTCTCGTCATCACCGGCTTGCGTTCTTTTCTTGCCGACATGCTCACGGACATCGTCGTAACCTCCGATGCGCTTCCCGCCGATGAAGGTTTGGGGGGTGGTTTCTACCCCATGCTGCTCTTTGAACGCATCGGTCTCCTCGCGCGTTTTCAAATGGTGGTCGTCCACCTCGAAACCTTCGCGTTTGAGCAAATCGACCGTTTTCAATCCATACGGACAAACGTGGTCCGGCATGACCATTCGGTAAACGGTGGCAGTTTTAGTCGTCACGATATGCTCCGTCTTGAATTTCTTTTGATCCGCGAACTTGGCGCCTCGATCCTCGTCGGCTTTTGGTCGCTGCCTTTGCGCTCGTGTTCTACTAACGGGGTCACCGCCTCTCTTCCGCCGGTCTTTCTGAAGCGGAGTCCATCGCTTGCGAACGCCTGGACAAATAGAACCATTCGGCGATGAAAACGGCGGCAATGCCTGCGACCGCATAGGCGACGACCGCAGGGTCGGTTTTGAGCTTGGCGAAGGCAAAAGCGGTCAGGACTACGCTGTCCGCCACGAGTGCCGACCATAGCACCCAGGCACGCGCACCGATCTCTTCCCGCAAACCGCGCAGCACGCCCCAATGCACAAGCATGTCCATTACGAGATAGAAAAATGCTCCGAGCGAAGCGATCCGCGACAGATCGAACAGGACCGCGAGCGTGCCGGCAATCACTACGGTATAGACCAGCATGTGACTGCGGATCGGTCCGCTCATGCCGAAATGGCTATGCGGGATCATCTTCATCTCGGTCAGCATCGTCAGCATTCGCGAAACGGCGAAAACACTGGCGATGACACCCGAGGTCGTGGCTGCGATCGCGATTGCGACTGTGAAATAGAAGCCAAGCTCTCCGAGCGCGGGGCGCGCAGCTGCCGCAAGAGAGTAATCGCGCGCCTCGGCTATTTCTGAAGTGCTGAGGCTGGCGCCGACCGCCACCGCGACGAGAAGGTAGACGACCACGCATACTGCGATCGAAATGATAATGGTTCTGCCGACATTCCGATGCGGATCGATGATTTCGCCGCCGCTGTTGGTGATGGTGGTGAAACCCTTGAAAGCGAGGATCGAGAAAGCGACCGAAGCGAGCAACGCGTCGAGGCCCGAAAGCGCGACCGGCTCTGCGAAGGCACCGCCTGAAAATCCGGTGGCCCAGATCGCCGCAATTGCGAACAGGGCGATGCCGCCGATCTTGATTGCCGACATAATGAGCGAAAACCCGCTGACCGATTTGTTGCCGGCAGCATTCACGAAATAGGCGAAAACGATGAGGGCCAGTGCCGCGACGGAGACCAGAATGCCGCTGCTTTCGAGCCCAAAGGGCCGCAAGGCATAGGTCGCGAAGGTCCGAGCGACCAGGCTTTCGTTGATGACCATCGACAGCGCCATCAGGAGCGATGCCGATGCTGCAACGACGCCCGGTCCGTAAGCCTTCTGAAGGATCATCGCGATGCCGCCAGAGGAGGGCCAGCGGTTCGACATCTTGATGTAGCTGTAGGCGGCAAGCGAGGTAACCAGCGCGCCGACTATGAAAGAAAGCGGAAATAACGGTCCAGCCAGTTCGGCAATCTGGCCGGTCAGTGCGAAGATACCTGCGCCAATCATGACGCCGGTCCCCATCGCGACACCGCCCAGCAACGTTATCGAGCCCGCATTCTCGCTATGTTGATCGTCGCCATCTGTCTGCAAGTCTTTCCCCTGTCTATGTCATCCCGTCCGAGAAGCATCACGACAAGCAGTACGTTGGGCAGAGGTTCACCCCTTAAAAAGATCCAGCATTTCTGACCGAGCTTTTGACTATCGCATTTCTCCTATTTCGTGCGTGCTGCAATCATACAAATTGGAAGGGTCCGGGACTGTGGGGGCAGCCAGCCCGGACCCGGCGAGAAGTTCGACAGGCTTCTGTGTCGCTTCCCGCAATTAGTCCTCATCGCCTGCAACCTTTCATGCCGACGCATGGAGTGGCTTCACCCCCTTACGGAAAGGACGCGAAGACGCTCTGTCCGGTTGGGCCAAAGGCGATGACGTCGTAAGGCTGGATCCGGTTTCCGGCCTCCATGCCGGGCGATCCCAGAGGCATTCCCGGAACCGCGAGGCCGGCAACGCCGGCGGGCCGTTCGCGCAAAAGCTTGGCGACGGCTTCTGCAGGCACGTGACCTTCGATGATGTATCCATCGACCTCCATCGTATGGCATGACCATAACTCTTGGGGTACGCCCCGCGCGGTCTTGATCGCCGCCATGTCGTTGCTGTCGACCGATGCCACCTTCGTGTTCATCCCGTCTTCGACATGGCCTGCCCAGTTGAGACAGCACCCACATCCTGGATCCCGGAACATCGTATAGGTCGCTGCCTGAGCCACGTTCGAACAGGCTGCCAGCACGAGCAAGGCCGCGCCGCTAATCGATCGCCGGAGCAGCGAAGGCTTTTTCAAATTCATTGTGCAATTCCTTTCTTGTATCCGCGCCATAGCGAGATCGTCCCGGTTGCCGTCGGGAACCGTTGGAGCAGGCATGGCTCGGTGAAGATTTCGGCGAACAGTTTTTCGACTTCGCCGTCGGCGCTGGGCTGCGTGTCGCTTATGCCGTCAAGAGACTGGACGGTCGCCCGGAAGAGGCTCCGCATGAGTGGGCTATCCTGCTTCATATAATCGGAGATCAACACGGTTCCGCCTGGCACGAGCAAGCTTTCGATGGTTTCCGGGATTGTCTGCTTCTTGCGCAAGGGGACCTGGTGCAGGACGAGGCTGCTGACGATCTTGTTCGGCTGCCACCCTGCGGGTAGCTTGAGGCTTTCGAGAAAGCCATTGTGCCATTTCACGAGATCGGCTCCCGCGCCAAACTTGCGCCGCGCAAGCGCGAGCGCATCCGGGTCGGGTTCGACACCGATCAGACCCGCTTCCGGACAATCCGTCATCAAGGCCTTGAGAAGAGTGCCGGTTCCGCTGCCAACATCGATCACCCGGTCGCCGGGGACAAGGTGCAGCTCTTCGACAATCCTTTGGCGCCAGAGATGTTCGCGGGTGAACAGACCGATCGCCCGGTCGTAAAGCGGCGTCAGAAAGCTCTTGCCAAGAAGAGGCGTAAATTCGCCGTGATCTTCAGGTGCGGTGATATTGCTCACGAGTTGGTTTCCATTCATCCCGGGTTCGACCCGATTCTGACAGACCCGTCTCGATTACGTATGGTGGTGGACATTCCCTCAAAAAACGTATGGCCCGCCCCGTTTGCAAGCATGATTTTGAGGTGATCTGATCAGTCTGCGTCAACGTATACGGTCTCACGAGCAAGCCCGTGGCCAAGATGGAGATCCGCGCATCTGGAGCCGCAATAAAGACGTCGGCAGCAAGTGCCATTTTTTTGACCGGGCTTTCCAGATGCTGGTCGACTGTCAGGCCATCTTTCCAATCCTTCCTGCAAACAACGTTGGCCTATGCCCAGATGAGCATCAGGCCGATCGGTTCAAACGGCGACGGGGTAGCTGCGTTCGAAGGTTGCGCCCTTGCGCAAAGCGGCCCAGGCGATCCGCGCCAGCTTATTGGCCAGGGCGACCACGGCAGCATTGCGGTGAACACCTCGTTCCAGCATCGCTTTGAGCCATCGCCCGAGCGGTGTGTCACTTCGAGAGATCGAGGGCAGGCTGGCCCTGGCACCATGGATCAGCAGGGTTCGCAAGTAGGTGTTGCCGCGTTTCGAGATGCCCAGCAGTCGTGGTTTGCCTCCGGTGGTATGCTGGCGTGGGACAAGACCAAGCCATGCCCCCAGATCTCGGGCCTTGGCGAAGCTACCGGCATTGCCGACCGCTGCGATCAGCGCGGTGGCGTTGAGCACCCCGATTCCGGGGATGGATGTCAGACGCCGGGCGGCGGCATCATTGCGGGCAAGTTCAACAAACTCGGCGTTCAGGCTCTCGATTTTCTCGTCGAGGTGTCGCCATTCTGTACGAAGATCGCCGATGAGCCGGCGAATTCGAGGGGACAACCCTGCCTCCCCCTGAAGGAGCAAAGCATCAACACCGAGTTCCAGCTTGCGGCGACCAACCGGAAAAATCGTGCCGCGCTCCAGCATGATGGCGCGCAACTGGTTGATCAGGCTCCTGCGCTCAGCCACCAAACGGGACCGGACGCGGTGAAGGGTCTGGATATCTAACTGATCCTGGCTTTTGAGTTCTACGAAGCGCATCGTCGGGCGTGATGCTGCCTCAGCGATGCCTTCGGCATCCCGGTCGTCATTTTTCTGCGCTTTCACGTAAGGGCGAACGTATTCCGGTGACATCAGCCGGATCTCGTGCCCATGACCGGCGAAGAGACGGCCCATATGATGAGCGCCGCAACACGCCTCCATCGCTACAATGCATGCTGGTAGCTTCGAGACGTAATCGATCAATGTTTGTCGGCGCATCGACCGGCGCAGGACAACCGCCCCGGTCGCATCCACACCGACGATGCTGCAAGCGTTCTTGCCCAGATCAACGCCAAGGATCACAATAGACATCGGTCCGTTCCTTTCCCTTCTCAAGCACCGGCATCATACCCGCTGCCGGGGAAAAGGGGCGGGCCATCCTATAAAGAAGTTTAAGGGATTGTGCAGGCGAGCGCGTATAGGACACGTGCAACCCACAGGAGTTTTTCGGATGCGTGACAATCACTCTCTTGATGCGGTGCTCGGAACCCTTTCCGCCACCGGCACCAGCGAGGTCCCCGCGGACTTCATGGATGGCGTTTGGCAGCGCGCCGGACAGCTTGGCGAAATCGCCGACCGACGCCGCCGGACGGCTCTGTTCGTCGGTCTGTTCGTCGTCGGGCTTGGAGCTGGCGCCGGAACGAGCGGTTGGCCCGGCGGCTATGGCACGTCTTCCGCGTCATTTGGCGAGAGTCTTATCCTCGGCGAACAGCTGTCCCCATCGGCGCTCCTCCATGTGGAGCAATAGGGTTTGAAGACGACGCATATCGTTCTCGCGGTGCTTCTCGCAGCACTTGCAGGATGCCTCGGCGCGATTGCCGCGGACCGCTGGGCCAATCACGAGGCTGGCTCCGGCCTCCACGATTTCGTGCACGACGAACTCACCCTGACGGCCGACCAGGAGCAGCGTCTCGATGCGCTCGAGGCTCGTTTCGCTGTCGAAAGGGCACGGCTCGAAGGATCGGCGCGTGCAGCCAATGCCCGGCTCGCCCAGGCGATGGAAACCGAGCATGAGTACGGTCCCGAGGTCTCGGCCGCGATCGACGAGGTGCATGCACGCATGGGCGATCTGCAGAAAGCAACGGTGCGCCATGTCTTCGACATGCGCGAAATTCTCGAACCCGAGCAGCAACGCCAGTTCGACCGCAAGGTCTCCGACGCCTTGACCCGCGACCCTCGCGACTGAAGCGCCATGTCGGGGGCGGGCGACAATCCGGATGAGGCCCTTGTTTCGCAGGCGAGGGCTGGAAACAAGCGGGCTTTCAGCCAACTCGTCGAGCATGAAACTGGTCGGCTTCTCGCGCTCGTGACACGCATGCTTTCCTCTCCTTCTCAGGCCGAGGACGTTGTTCAGGACAGCCTCGCTTCGGTGTGGCTGACGCGCCATCGGCTTGATCCGGACAAGCCGATCGGACCCTATCTGACAACCGTCGTCCTCAACCGCTGCCGGGACCGTTTGCGCAGGCGCAAGGTCGCGGGCTTTTTCGGACTGTCGGGTGATGACGAACTCCATTCCATCGCCGACGATTTGCCGGGTCCTGAAGCGTTGGCCGTTTCCAGGGAAGAGCTCAATCTCGTTCAGGCCGAGATCGCGCGAATGCCTGTAAGGCTGCGCGAAGCGCTTGTGCTCGTGACCATCGAGGGGCGTAGCCAGGCCGAGGCGGCCGATCTTCTCGGAACGACCGAAAAGGCGATCGAAACCCGCGTATATCGCGCGCGCAACAGGCTGAAGGAGCGCTTCGAAAAACTTTGGGGGGTTGGCTGGGCGCGCGCGTAAGTAACGGTAAACGCCAAGTCAGGAGCCCTTTATGATCGCCGTCAATCGACGCAAGTTTCTCGGAGCCGGAGCAGGAGGAATGGGTCTGCTCGGCCTTGCCGGGGCGATGCCTGCCTGGGCACGGGGCGCGGACATCCTCGCAGGTAACGCCCGCAAGGGGCTGGACGAGATATCCGGCCCCAATATCGACCTCACCGTTGCCCGATCGGCCTTCGCGACCGGCAACAGGCGCGGCGGCGCGATCGCCGTCAATGGCACGATCCCCGGTCCGCTGTTGCGATTGCAGGAAGGCACGACCGTCCGGCTCAATGTCCATAACCAGCTCGAGGAAGATACCTCGATCCACTGGCACGGTCTGCTCGTGCCGTTTCAGCTCGATGGAGTGCCTGGCGTGAGCTTTCCCGGCGTCAAACCGGGAGAGACCTTCACCGCCGAATTTCCGGTTCGCCAGTCGGGTACCTACTGGTGGCACTCGCATAGCGGCCTGCAGGAACAGGCCGGGCATTACGGCGCGATCGTGGTCGACCCCGCCGGACCCGATCCGGTCCAGGCCGACCGCGAATATATCGTGGTGCTGAGCGAATTCAGCGAAATGTCGCCCCACACGATTTTCGACAAGCTCAAGAAGGGCGAAGGCTACTTCAACTACAACCAGAACACCTGGACCGACGATTACCCGCTTTCGGGCGAGGATCGCCGGATGTGGGCGAAAATGCGCATGATGCCGACGGACATCCTCGACGTGTCGAGCGCGGCTTATACCTATCTTCTGAACGGCCATGGCCCGCTCGACAATCTGGAATACCTCTTCCGCCCGGGCGAACGCGTGCGGCTGCGCTTCATCAATGCCGGCGCCATGACCTTCTTCAATATTCGCATTCCCGGCCTGCCGATGACCATCGTTCAGGCGGACGGGCAGAACGTCGAGCCGGTGGAGGTCGACGAGTTCCAGATCGGTGTGGCCGAGACATACGACGTCGTCGTGACGCCGGGCGCGCAACAAGCCTACACGCTGGCCGCGGAGTCGATGGACCGCTCGGGCATGGGTATTGCCACACTCGCGAGCGCAACCGGCGCTCGCGCCGCCATTCCGCCGCTGCGCGATCCGCCGCTTCTGACCATGGCCGACATGGGCATGAGCGGCATGGACCACGGCTCGTCTGGCGATGCCGGCATGTCGGGCATGGACCACGGAAGTGGCGGCGACATGGCGGGGATGGATCATGGTTCGTCCGGCCAATCCGAGATGGCAGGCATGGCCGGCATGTCGGGGATGCAGATGCGCGACACGTCGCTTCTGCCGCCCGATGTGAAGGTCGGGCCCGGTCTCGACATGGTCTCGATGAACCCGGTCGACCGCATGGGCGATCCCGGCATCGGTCTCGCCGATGTGCCGCATCGTACGCTCGACTATCGCAAGCTGCGCGCTCTGACTCCACACCGCGAGGGCCGCACGCCGTCCCGGCGAATGGAAATTCATCTGACCGGCAATATGGAGCGCTACATGTGGTCGTTCGACGGCAAGAAGTTCTCCGCCGTCTCAGACGAGCCGATCCGTTTCGCCTATAACGAGCGCGTGCGCGTGAAGCTCGTCAACGACACGATGATGGCGCACCCCATTCACTTGCACGGTCATTTCTTCGAGCTGGTCAATGGCGCGCCGGCCGATCGTCAACCGCTCAAGCACACGGTAATCCTGCAGCCGGGTGGCAGCGCGCAGTTCGACCTGACGGCGGACGAGCCGGGCGACTGGGCCTTCCACTGTCACCTTCTCTACCACATGCATGCCGGGATGTTTCAGATCGTCACGGTCGCCAATCCCGACGGGAGCGAAGCATGAAAATTCGTATTGTCAGCCTGCTCGCATCGGTCGCAGCCGGCTCAGTTCTCGCCTCCCCCGCGGCGGCGCAGCATGCCGGTCATTCGCCGGCGGAGCCGCAGCAAAGCGCCGAGGCGCAGGCTGACGCGAAGACGAAGTGCGAGGAAGAAGCCGAGCGCCATCGCGCGATGGGGCATCCGGTTGCAGATGGAGCATGCGAACCGGCTGCTCAACCTGAAGCCGCCATGGACCGCTCGCAGATGGATCACTCAACCATGGATCATGGTGCGATGACCGCTCAGGATGGCCATTCTGGCATGACAATGCCTGTGGACGCTGCCCGTCCACAGGCATTGCCCGAAAGTCATGAAGGAATGGATCACGGCTCGATGCCGCAGGGCAAGCCCGCCGAAGGCGCGATGGATCATTCGCAGATGAATCACGGCGAGATGGGTCAGGCGGAGGCCAGTTCGTCGATGGACCATGGGCAGATGGATCACAGCCAGATGAACCATGGGGAGACGCCTTCGCAGGACAGGCAGGGCATGGACCATTCGGCGATGCAGATGGGCTCGGACGATGATATCCCGCTGCTGCCGCCTCCTCCAGAAGCAGGGAGCGGCCCAGCGCGCGCGGCGGTCGCCATCTGGGGCGAGGAAGCCATGAACGAAGCGCGCCGCGAGCTTGTCCGCGAGACCGACGGAGGAATGCGCTTCTGGTTTCAGGGCGACCGGCTCGAGTACCGCGCCCGCGAGGGGAAGGATGGATATCTGTGGGACATCCAGGGATATTATGGCGGCGACATCGACAAATTCTGGTTCAAGTCCGAGGGTGAGGGCAGCTTCGGCGAACCCATAGAAGGCGCCGAGGTCCAGGCGCTCTGGAGCCGCGCCATTGCGCCCTTCTTCGATTTCCAGGCGGGTGTTCGCCAGGACCTGACCGGTCCGGAACGCACGCACGCGGTTATCGGTATCCAAGGGATCGCGCCTTACCAGTTCGAGGTCGATGCCGCGGCCTTCGTCTCCACCAAGGGCGATGTGACGGCGCGTTTTGAGGGCGAACTTGATCAGCGCATCACGCAGCGGCTGATCCTTCAACCGCGTGCCGAAATCGCACTTTCCGCTCAGGATATTCCCGAACTCGGCATTGGCGCTGGCCTCGACCGGATCGAGGCAGGTCTGCGTCTTCGCTACGAGTTCGCACGCGAATTCGCGCCCTATGTCGGCGTTTCCCAGGAATGGCGCATCGGCGACAGCGCGGATTTTGCGCGGGCCGCCGGAGAGGATCCGAGCGTCACCAATTATGTCGTCGGTGTGCGATTCTGGTTCTGAAATCTCAAAAAGGATAGAACTTCCATGACCAAGACTTTGACACGCATCGCGGCGACTGCGCTTGTTGCCACGCTGATACCGCTGCCAGCCTTCGCGCAGCAGATGGACCACTCTTCCCATGCGAACCATCAGATGCACGCGATGGACGCTTCGGCGGACGATGTCGCGGGCGCTGAAGAAACCCTCAAGGCCTATCGCACCGCTCTTGAAGCGCGCGACGCGCAGGCAATGCGCGCGCTCTTCGCCGAGGACTCGGCGATCTTCGAGAATGGCAAGGCCGAAGGAAGCTTTGCCAATTACATGGAGCACCATTTGGGCCCCGAGCTCGACGCGATTGTGAGCTTCACCTTTACCGACCCCACGCTGACCGTCACCCGGATGGGGCACATGGCCCATGCCTATGAGACGTATGGCTATCGCATCGAACTTAGCGATGGCCGGGTGATCGAGCGCGACGGCGTGGCGACATCGGTGCTTGCTCACGATGCGGACGGGTGGAGAATCGTCCAGTACCATTCCTCGTCGCGCGCGCCGCGCAACTGATTACGGCTTTCGAAGAGGTAGCACCGGTTGGCAACGCCGTCGCTGAAGCTGCGCCTGCATGTGCTCGGCAGCAAGATCCACAAATGGCTGGCGATTTTCGTCGGTGTCCAGGTTCTCTTGTGGATGGGAACCGGCGCCCTCATGTCGTTTCTCGACCTGGAAGAAGTTCGCTCCGAACATGTCGTTTCGCGTGAACAAGAGGCGCTGCCCGCCGATGCCCCGCTCCCGGCCTGGGTCGCAAACGACGGTACTCTTGCAGCGGTAACGACACGTTCGCTCGACGGCGATGCCGTGACCGAGGTCCGCAAGGTTGACGGTAGCGTGAGCCTCCACGATCCGGTGACTGGGCGTAAACTCTCCCCCATCTCGGCGGCAACGGCAAAATCCATCGCCTTGCGCGCATGGACCGGGCCGCGCACGACCATCGAGGCCGCACGGATCGTCGATGACCCCATCGGAACCGAGTTTCGCGGCCCTTTTCCGGCCTGGCAGGTCACCTATGCTGACGAGGCTTCGACGCGCATCTACATCGATGCCGCCAGCGGCACGCTCGGGGCAGCGCGCAGCGATACATGGCGCCTGTTCGATTTCATCTGGGGCCTCCACATCATGGACTGGACCGAGCGCGACCGCATCAACAGTTGGTGGCTGCTGCTGTTCGGCATTGGCGGCACGATCATAGCCCTGTCGGGTTTCGTCCTGCTGGCGAACCGGATGCCGAGGCTGCGCCGCCGCGCAAAGAAGAGCAAGCTCGCCTGAGCCCATGGGGCTTATTCGCGTGGGCGAACGCTTTACCCTCGTTCGCCAGGCCGAACGCGGCCAGGAGCCGAATGCGTTCGACGATCGCGATGATGCCGCCAGCAAGCGTGACCACCCGGGCGCACTTCAGTCGCGCTGAACTATCAAATTAATGCGAGGGGCACGCGGCTGCCGTGCGTATCAGGCACATAGGTCGCACTTTAACTGCAGGGTCGGGAGACATACGAGACATGAAAGCCCCCTCATTTCTGGCGCTGCTCGCCGCAAGCCTGCTCTTCGTCGGACCCGTTCAGGCTCATGGCGACGAAAAGCACGGCGAAGAGGCGAGCGCCGCGCCTGCTGCCACCAATGGCGATGTGCACGACCAGGCGGCCATGGCGCAGATGGGCGAGACTGCGGATGCTGGCGAGTCCTCCGGCGCGCACGATGAAGCGGGCGCAGCCCATGACGAGGCCGGTGGCCATGCGGATGAGAGCGAAACCGGCGTCATGGCCGTACTGAAAAAGCTGCATCCGGCAACGATCCACTTCCCGATCGCCTTGTTTTTCATGGCTGCGGCCACCGAATTGTTCGTGATGCGCCGGAAAGGAGCGGGCCTGGAAAGTGCGG
Organism: Sphingomonas sp. SKA58; assembly: GCF_000153545.1. Lineage (NCBI taxonomy): Bacteria > Pseudomonadati > Pseudomonadota > Alphaproteobacteria > Sphingomonadales > Sphingomonadaceae > Sphingomonas > Sphingomonas sp. SKA58. The sequence continues at coordinate 80,018 of NZ_CH959309.1, read as the reverse complement.
TGCGCGTACTCGTCTACGGCGGAGCAATCGGCGCAGTCGTCGCAGTTCTGTTCGGATGGATTCACACCGGTCTGTGGTTCGGCGGCGATACTGTCATGCAAGTCCATCGATGGACCGGTATGCTGATCGCGGTTCTCGGTATTGCGATGGCATACCTCGCGAGCAGGCCGAGCCAGAGCCGCGCATGGTTGCGCGCGTCGATCTTCTCCATGGCGGCACTCGTTCTCATCCAGGGGTTCCTTGGCGGCGAGCTCGCGCACGGACCGGACCATCTTGGCGTTTCGTGGCTCTGAAGGAGTTGAATAACATGCGAATTCTGAAATCGAACACCGCGATAGCATTTCTCGCGACCGCGCCATTGACGTTCGCTCTCGCCGCTTGTGACCAAGCGCAGGAGAGCACACCGGCTGCTGAGGTTTCGCCTATGGGCGGAACTGCGGTGATGCCTGGCACGGCACCCGAGGCGGGTCTTGCAGACCCGGCAACCTCTCCCTCCGAAAATGAGGCAGCGGCCGCACGTCAGGACGCTCTTTCGACAATTGGCGCCGCCACGCCTGCGTCACGGCGCGCTGTCCCGCCCGCATCACGCGCAACTGCCACACCCGCAGCGCCAGCAACGCGCACGCAACCCGCGAGCGAGGCGACCCCGCCCGCCGATCCCCATGCGGGCCATGACATGTTCTCGATGGCCGATCACGACATGGACAGCATGTGATCGGGCGCGTTCCCCGGTGACACGGCTATTCAGGAGATACCCTGGGCAGGAAACCGCAACGAACATCGCAAGATCAGGAAAGGACGGCCCCGCCTCCCCCCGAAGCCCTGCGGGTCGCAGGTGCCCCCAAGGGGCCGTCCAGGAACCCCGCGTGAAGCCCAACCCGACTCGCGGGGTTCCGCTTGCCCGGCTTTGCTGTCCCGGTGCCAGGCGCTTGCCGGCATGGCATTGTGCTATGTGAGCAGCGCGCAGAAAATCGCCTCGATGATTATGAAAGCAACCGCATCTGTCGGAATCGGGAAAAGCCGGAGCGTTGTCGGCTTGGGAGGACGAAGGTAAGCGGTTCACTTAGCGTCTATGGATTGAGCCCGAAGTACAACGGCCGCATTCGTCCAATCGACGAGCAGAGTATTTCATTCGATCTCATACGCAAAACCAGCGCGGAAATAGACGGATATCCGCCAAAAAGGGCTGCTAGTCGCTGCCAATCGCAGATCCGTAGGCGGAGACCTAAACTGCTAGCGATTGGTGATTGATCGCTTTTTGCCGTGGATTGAGAGTTTGGCCGAACGGCTTGTCTGCTTGAGAACAACACTAATAGCCGACTGACCGCTAGCGGCCCAGTGCCGGTCGTTACTGCGACTCTGTCGCTCCGGTCGGGCAAGCGACCGATATCGGGCCGTGAGTTGCCAGGCAGCTTATATATTGCAGAGAGTACCAAAGCCGACGTTCGAACCAGCGGTACTGTCGATGTAAACGCGAGGCTCTACTAGCCGGCAGAATGGGGCGGTAGCGGAAAAGCAGGTTTTGGCAAACGGACGCGACGGGCGAGAGGGTGCAGCGGCAATGTTTCAACCACGCTGTAGAGCCACGGCAGGCGCGGAAGGCTTAGTGCCCGAATTCTCGATCGGCAATGTCACAGCAATGACACGCGGGGCTAAGGAGCCTGCCACCAAGTCGGCGAGACCGGCACATTGGCGGCGTGCAGCTCGGTGACAAGCTTGCGCTGCCATCCTTCCTGATCATCGAAGGGCACATAAACGATGCCATCATAGTCGGAAGGCCGTTCGACGTTCGGCGGAACGAGCGCGCAAACGCGATCGGCGCCGAGCTGGCCGATGAAGAAGCCCATCTCGAAAATCACGTTCTGGCGCGGGCGCGGCGCGGGATCGGCGGGCGCCACGCCGGCCGGCAGAAGCCCCGGACGCAACTGGCCCAGATCATCGGGCGTCATCAGGATGACAGCGTAGGCGGCGCCATCGGCCTCCTCCTGGAACTTGGTGAGGATCGACCGACCCTGATTGGGGCGCTCGCTCAGGATGATCACGCCGAGGCCGACACGGGTTTCTAGGAACCGCGCGACCGCATGTTTGGCGGCCTCGTCACGGCCATGGACGAGAAAGACCTTGGCTGGCACGACATCAACGGCGGGCGCGGCTTCCGGCTCGGCCGGCGCTGCGACCGCCTCCGGCGCGGCGTCCGGGATCAGCCCCTTTTGGCGCAGGATCGCGTAGAGATCGCCTGCCTTGACCGCCCAATGGGTGCGGCTGAACTCGAAATCAGCGAGCTGCAGATCCCATTTGGTCGCCGCGATCTGCTCGAGCGAGAGCGCCGGCACGTCCTCGTCGAACTCAAAGATCACACGAAATTCCGAGCCGCGCTGCTGGATGCGCTTGATCGTGCCGAGGCGCGGCGTGCCTTCGGTGTGCTGCTCGTACATGAAAAGGGTGGGAAGCTTGGCGAGCTCCTCCAGCGCGTCTGGGGTCAGCGCCTTTAGGGCATCGCGAATGACGTCCTCGGTATATTCGAGCATCCGGGTGCGATCCCAGACATAGACGCCTTCTTCCCAGGCATTGTCGCCAGCGGTGACCATCACATTATACATTGGCGCCCGAACCTTCCCCGTCCGACGGCGGATCGGAGCCGATCCCGCTCCAATCTTCTGCCCAATCGCCATCCTCGCGCGAGCCGGCCGGATAGACTAGCGCGTAACCCTTGGGCGTCTCCCATTGTCCCAGGCTGTCGAGCACATAGGCGCGATCGAGCGTCCGCCCGACCCCGACGCGCAGCACCGCGATGGTCTCGTCCCATTGCGCGAACAGGATGGCGATGCCGGCGCCGCCGTCATCGTCGACCTCATGTGCCGTGATCGCGAGCGCCGCCCCGCTCACGACGAAGCCGCGCTCGGACAGCGCCGTCAGCTTCGCACGCCCCTCGAGCTCGCTGCGAGTGATGGCGAGCGGTGTTGCCGGGGCGCCATCGCCGACCAGCCCGGCGCAGAAATCGTGGAACGCCTCCAGCATCTCGGCCTGATCCAGGGTGTCGAGCTCGTCGAACCCGAAATCGAGACGCGAGCAGCCCGTCATCAAGCCGACCAGCGCGCGGCCGCCATTGATCGTCGCGAGCGGCAGATAGGGGCGGTCATCATTTGGCGCGGCGGTCAACGCCTCGGCGGTAATGTCGAACGCGGCGGCGATCGAGGCGATGGTGTAGGCGCTGACCTTTTCGCCGCGTTCGATCCGCTGCACCGACGCGACGCTGCGCCCCGCCAGGGCGGCGAGGTCTTCCTGTGTCAGCGCGCGGGCGGCGCGCAGCGCTTTGATTCGGTCGGCGGTGGCCTGCATCAGCGGCGAAGCAATCATAGTGGCGTCTCCGTGTCGATGCGTTTTCATCGCGCGGTCGCCGCCCATCAGGCCACGTCAGAAATCCTTCAGCGCCTCCGCAATCGCGGGCACAGTAGGGCCAGCGAAGACTCGAGAGTAACGACCCATGGCCAAAGTGACGTTCGGCAACCGCCAGGCCGGCATCTTGTGTAATCTCCCTACCGAGCGGCGACTCGACCTGATCGCTGAAGGATTGCCGGTGATCCTCGCCAGCGCCGAGAGCTTCTGGACGGCGGCCGCCAGCCTGACGCAGGCGCCCCGCGAAGCCCGCGTGCTTGAAGGGTTCGCCGAGGAGGAAGCCGCCAAGATCCTGATCCTGATGGATCTGGTGCGCTGCCCGCCCAAGCTAGTCGCGAGCCTCAGCGGCAAGATCGTGCGGACCTTCTACGATCACCTCGGCCGATTGATCTATGGTGACGCGCAGAGTTGGCGTCCGGTCGATGTGGCGCAGCTGCGCGACTATGTCGATAACACGCGACAGGGCCATTATCTCGAAGGCTATGCCGGCGAATATATCGTGCCGAACTGGAGCCGCTATAGCCGCGAGGCGGCGATGTACGCCGATATCGAAGTGCTCGATAATGGCAGCGCGCACTGGAGCGAGCCGCTGCAATTCGGTTCGGTCAGGAGGCCAAGCGAGCCAGCCGCGCTGATGCTCGGCAAGGCGATGGCGGCGGTGGGGATGTTCACCCGCGCGGGGCTGCAGGCGGTCGCCGAGGTCTGGGGCGAAGTCGAGTTCGTCGACACGCAGGGCTATACCGAACAGGAAAAGCTGACGCAGGCGATGTTCGAACGGCTCGATGCGGCGCAGGTCGTAACGGAGGCGGCCAGCGCCGATCACGTCAGGTTGCTGCGGCATTATTGGCAGCTTCCGATGTACCACCTCGACTTCAAGGAGGCGGCGGTGCCGCTTGAGACGCTGCAGGCGGATCGCGAGGCGCAGCTTTGGGCCGAAGCCGGCTATGGGCCGGAATACGGCTGATTGTCGGCCGCCTCCCAGCGCTAAACCTGGCGAGAATACGCGGCACGGCGACTTTCTCGACCTCCAGATGGCTTCGTCAGCAGCGAAATGACGCCTCGTAAGACGCCATGACATCAAGGTCCAAGAAGCGCGAGGCGGCGTCTTTTCATCCGACGCCGTGCCTCAGCCGCTTACAGCAGAGTATAAGTGATCGCCTGAGCCTGGTCATAAAGGCGTCACGGAGATGGCCACCACGATCTCGACCAATGGCTCCTGTTGGGGTTACAGGGCGTCTCACGAGCGACCGGAAAGGGCGCCTTGCTGCCATCTCTGCGTTGGATGAACGAACGACCGCTCCAGCCAGGTGGCCGCCCGGAAGCGGACTTACCGGACAGTCCGACAGCGCCGCCATTCCACCCGCATCGTCCGCTTTCAGGCTGCCGGCAGCGAGGGTTTCAACGACCGAGATGGGCGCAAGCCGCCTTAAAAAGGATTGATCATCCCAGTGTAGCGTGCTTCAACAGCCTCGTTGCGTGACCAACTGGTACAGCAGCATGGTACAGCAGTGGTTTCTGTGGGAAGAAAAATCCTCGGATTTCCGCCGTTTTCTGAGTTCCAAGACCCCTCCACGACTCGAACCTGCTCTGACCCTATCTGGGGGGAACGACCCGCGAAATTGTGATATATACGAATGGCGATCGGTCGGTTGACTGGGGCGCAAGAGCATCAGAACCGAAAACCGGTCGCTTGCGATTAGTACATCGGGCGGGCCTATATGCCTCCGCCTCGGCACCCGGCTTGAGCGTCCAAACCAACATGTCGGGATAGAATGAAGGTCACCTGGTCACCTTTTCCTCGTCCGGAAGCGAACTCGTCACCCCCGTTACCGCTCATGTGGTTGCTCGCTTGCACTGCGCATGAGACGATCACCGTCATCCCAAGTTCTGCGCCGGCTGCCTTGTCCTGGGCGATCTGCGATCAGATGCCATCGCAGGCGTCTCTTCTGTCTAGCGACAAATACGCATTACCACCGGCAGATGGTCGGCATAGTCTGCCCAGGGCAACCAACGAAGCTCGCAGCGGAGTGAGTGTGGATCGGAAGGGAACAGTATGACGATCGCGCTTAACGGGTTATATCGATGCCGGCTGCTCACTTTCACACGGTGGTCGTGTTCCATCTGGGCGATTTTCGCCGCGCTCACTGTGCCAACGCTACCTTCGCCGGCCAGGGTCGTTCCCGCAAGGGAAGATACCTCGACCACCAAGCTCGCGGGTGTCTGGTCATTTGATGGCCGATCCGGCTGTAAGTCGGGGATGGCCTGGGTTCTTAATCGCAACGGATCTTACAGCGAAATCCGATTGCCTGACCAGACGCCGCTTGGCGGAGGAAAGTGGTATGAACGCGGCGATACCATCTATTACTCATTGCCGCGAGTACTGACAGCGGCCGCGGGACGGCCCGACAAGCGTATGGTCATTATAGAGCGCGGCCCGCAGCGCCTGGTGGCCGTGACGAACCGCAGGGTTCGTCATGTGATGCACAAGTGTCCGGGATGATCGAATGCCTTCGATCGAGATGTGCGAAACGTTCTGGCCCAAGCCCGAAAAGGGACCAAAAACGAGAGTGGAGTTCGAAGTCACACGTCGAGCATTGCCCCCTTATTGGCATATGCAGGATTTCGCTTCTTGAGTTGTTCCCACTACGTCACGGAAAACTGACCCATCATGCCTTCGTCCTCGTGCTCCAGGATATGGCAATGGAACAGGAAGGGCGCTTTTGAAGCAGGCTGGTCGAAGCGGATTAATAACTCGACCGGTTCGTCCACGACGATGGTGTCACGTGGCCCCTGATCAAGAAGATCTGGTTCCTCGCCATCGCGACGTAGCACGTCGAAGTGCACTCCATGAATGTGGAAGGGATGGGCCATTTTCTGCCCGGAGACTTTCCATATCTCGACGGCGCCAAGCTCGACTTCCTCATCGATGCGATCAATATCGAATCGCCTGTGGTTGATCGTTAGCGGCTCTTCGTCGCTATCCATCATACCTCCCAGCCTCATGTTGAGCACCAGACGTCGCCGTGCGACGACCGTCGCCGGATCTGGCACCGCGCGGGACGCCAGGAGGAGCGGAAGCGTGGTGCTACCTCGCTTACTCGATGCCAAGCGCGGTGAAAATGTGAGGACAGTTTCATCCCCTGCGTTGTTTTCGCTAGCCTCGTGCCGATGCATCATGCCCATGCCATGCATCCTGAGGGTGCTTTGGTCCGGAGCCGATACCAACGAGACCGGTTTGCCATCGCTGAAGTCCACCAAGATCTCAGCCCGCTGACCGGAGGCCAGAGTGAGGGACTGCAATTCAACGGACTTTTCCAAAAGGCCGCCCTCGGTGCCGATCCAATAAAAGGCTCGTCCGTCGCTGAACGAAAGATCGTAAGTCCGGGCATTCGAACCATTTACGAGCCGCAGCCGCACTAAGCTTCTGGGAACGTCTGCTCGCGGGTTGTACGCGCCGTTTACGAGAATAACGTTGCCCCGCCTCCCGTCCAGCGCCACCATCATGCCCGCCGGTAACACCAGACGGCCATCCACGAACTGCCGATCCTGGATCAAGATTGGTAGATCGTCGACGCCGTAATCCGAAGGCAAACCGAGACCTTGCTCTTCCTCGTCGGTGACGAAGAGCAATCCCGCTAGGCCTGCATAGACCTGCTCCGCCGTTCGGCCGTGTGCATGCGAATGATAAAAGAGAGTGGCCGCCGGCTGACGGATCGGCAGCGTCGGACGCCAAGTCTCGCCTGGACTAATGGTCTGGTGGGGGCTGCCGTCCAGCTCTCCCGGTACGAGCAGCCCGTGCCAGTGAACCGTGGTATCAGCAGACAGATTGTTGCTGACAGTCACCGTCACGTCGTCCCCGCGATGTACCCGCAGAGTCGGGCCGAGATAGCTTCCGTTGTATCCCATGGTGGCGCTCCGCCGCCCTGGGAAGAAAGTGGTTTCCCCTTCCTGCGCCCTCAGTCCAATTCTCTGCCCATGGTCGCGTGCATCTAACAGGCGAGGAATGGGCAGCGTGCCTGCTTGGTCCGGCGTCGCAAATCTGCGCGTGCATGCCGCCCCCAGCAGGAGGCCTCCGCCCGCCAAGACAGTTCGCCGGCTCAGAAAAGTCATTTCGAAGCCCCTCCTGAGCAATCGTGAAACTGACGCAAACGCGCTTTTCTCGATCCGATGAGATCCACCGAGGCGAAGCGCCGCTCTTCCCTTAAAGGGCGCGCGGGAGGGCAATATCCGTAATACCCGAACCGATCGCTTTTGTGCCCGCCCCCTCTGGGAAGACAAAATTGCCCTTCTAAGCTGGTTGCGGCCCTCGCCAGTTGATCAATAATCAGCCAGGCGAGCGTTCAATCACTGCGGCACCGATCCGAGCGAGCGTCTATTCCGACAATTTAGCCTGGGCCAGTCCGAGTGGCTGGTTCGGCGGTGGGCCTTGCCACGATCGCGCCGAAGCAAAAGCGGCGTGCGATTTACGTTTCGCTGTTCGCCACTGCAGCAGGCGGCGTCGCTTTCCAGTGCTCGGGCTAGGCGGAGGCTTTGATGGCCGCCGTCGTCGGTCATCCGCGCCCAGCTTTTGCTAGTAGCCGAACTAAAGCTGACATTGCAGGCTGACCGCCAGCTTCGCAAATTACGTATACTGCCACCTCCAGGCCGATACCATCTCAACGGCAAGCTCCCTGGGGAGCGAGAATCGACCGGGCATGTGTCCGGTCGCACTGAAACTCAGACTTGAAGGAATCATATTTGCGCAAGAAAGCAGCGATTATCGCTTCGCTCGCAGCCTTTGGCGTCCTTGCCGTCGGCGCCGGGCCAGTTCTCGCCGATGGGATGCCGCCGGGCATGCCCGACCTTGAACAGACGCTCAAGGCGAAGCCGGCGCCGGCTCGGTCCGACACGGCCCAGATGCAAGGCATGCGACACCGCGAAGTACGGATGCACGGTGAGATGATGCAGGACCATCGGATCGCTATGCGGGAGATGGGAACCCAGGACGGAGCCTCCCGCATGTTGCATAGGTCGCGGGGCGGTTGCTGACCCTGCATTAAGCCAGCTCCGACCACGAGGCTGGGCGGCCAACGACCGTGGCCTAGTTCAACCGCAGCTTTGGCCCGCCGTTCTCCCACGGCGGGCCAATTGGCTTTTGCACTTCGCTGCCGGCCGCCATCAAGCGGGATCATGAATTCGCTTGAACTTGGGCCATGGTCCACCCCGCACGATCCCGCGCATGCTTGTCGCGATCCAAAGCGGATTCGTAAGTTACGTATACAGACTGCGTCTCGCTAGCAGCATTGAAGCTTCGGAATTGCCGGGATCGGAACGTCGACCGGGCAACAGGACGAACACTCGGAGACCCTCAATGCGACAGACGACATTTCGCGCGGCGACCATCAGCCTCTTCGCGACGCTAACCTTCGCCGCCGGCACCGCTCTCGCCCAGTCGACGCCCGCGCCCGCGCAGACTGCGCCGGCCCATGCCCACCAGCAGGGCATGGATCATGGCGGGCAGCAGATGCACGATCAGATGATGAAGGAACATCAGGCCGGCGCGCAGAAGCAGCAGCGGCAACCGGCCCAGCAGGATCAACAGGGCATGTCGGGGATGGCCGGCATGTCCGGCGGGTCGCCTGCATCGAACGGCTCGGGCATGGCCGGTAAGGCGAAGAGTGGCTGCTGCAAGATGCCGATGAAGAAGGCCAAGCCGGCCGCGAAGAAGACCGCCAAGCCCATGGCCGACAAGCCGATGAGCGACATGTGAAGTTTCCAGCCCCGATAAAACACCCCCCGGGGCTGAGGGCCCGCCGCCGCCCCCGCGGCGGGCCAGTTCTTTGACGATGCCCAGCGTCGCCCCGTGCTCCCAACTTTCAAAGCCGGGACCGAGCAACTGACGTGAGAGAGGAAACAGTGATGCGAAAACATCTTGGCGTCGGTGCTGCTGTTGGCTTTCTGCTCTTTGGCAGCACGCCGCTCCTCGCACAGGGTATCGGCCATAGCTTGTTCATGCGCGGCAAGATCGTCCGTACGGATGCGGGCGGCACAGTGGCCTGCCTGGGCAAAGCCGATGGCGCGCACATCGGGCAGATACTCGAAGTCTATCACGCAACGCCGCGCCACCGCCGCCTTGTCGGTCATGTCGAAGTCGACCAGATTTTCGACGACCATTACGCTCATTTCCGCGTGAGGGACGGGACGCTGTTGATTTCCACTGAGAAGTGACCCGGGTAGGGCGTAAATTTCCACTGAGAATTGACCCATGTTGAACTCGTCCCTGGCTTTGACAAGCGAGGGTATATGGAGTGTTGGACATGGCGTTATTGAGCGTTATCCGGCGCTGGCATTTTCGCGATCATCTACCGATCCGGGAGATAGCGCGGCGCACCGGACTATCACGCAACACGATCCGCAAATATTTGCGGTCCGAGACGATCGATCCGCGGTTCAAGGTGCCTGATCGACCAAGCAAACTGGACCCATTTGCTGAGCATCTGGCGGCCTGGCTGCGGCGCGATATGGGCCGATCGCGCAAGCAGAAGCGCACGATCAAGCAGTTTCACGCCGATTTGGTGAGCCTGGGTTATGAAGGATCCTACAACCGGGTTGCCGCTTTTGCTCGGGACTGGCGCGAAGATTATCGGCGCCAGCAACAGATTGGCGGGCGTGGGACATTCGTGCCCCTGTCGTTCGCGCCGGGGGAAGCTTTCCAGTTTGATTGGAGTGAGGACTGGGCAATCATCGCCGGGGTTCGGACCAAGCTGCAGGTCGCGCATTTCAAGCTCAGTTACAGCCGGGCATTCATCGTGCGCGCCTACCTGCTGCAAACCCATGAGATGCTGTTCGACGCCCATAATCACGCCTTCCGCGTGCTGGGCGGCGTGCCGCGCCGGGGTATCTATGACAATATGCGCACGGCCGTCGACAAGGTCGGGCGTGGCAAGGAACGCACCGTCAACGCACGCTTCCTGACGATGGTCAGCCACTATCTGTTCGAAGCTGAGTTCTGTAACCCGGCTGCGGGATGGGAAAAGGGGCAGGTCGAGAAGAATGTCCAGGATGCGCGGCACCGTCTGTGGCAACCCACGCCGCAGGTCGAAAGCCTTGATGCGCTGAACCTGTGGCTGGAGGAGCGCTGCAAGGCGTTATGGGAGGACATCCCTCACGGGATCGAACCCGGATCGGTTGCCAATGCCTGGGCCGATGAATCTGAGTGTCTGATGGTTGCGGGCAGGCCCTTCGATGGTTTTGTGGAATATCGCAAACGGGTATCGCCGACGTGCCTCATCCACTTTGAGCGCAATCGCTACAGCGTACCGGCCTCTTTCGCCAATCGCACTGTCAGCCTGCGCGTCTATCCTGATCGCTTCCAGGTCGTCGCCGAGGGGCAGCCAATCTGCGCACATCAGCGCATCATCAACCGCTCTCACGACGGTCCAGGTCATACGGTTTATGACTGGCGCCATTATCTGGCGGTCGTGCAGCGCAAGCCCGGCGCCCTGCGCAACGGTGCGCCCTTCCTTGAGCTACCCGATGCGTTCCAGCGTCTGCAGCGACATCTGTTGCGCAATCCCGGCGGCGACAGGGAAATGGTCGAAATACTGGCGCTGGTTCTTCATCATGATGAGCAACTGGTGCTGACGGCGGTCACCATGGCGCTGGAGGCTGGCGTTCCGACCAAGACCCATATCCTCAATCTGCTCTATAGGCTGGTCGACGGAAAACCGATCTCCACGCCGCCGGTGACGGCGCCCCAGCGCTCAGCTGTCAGCGAACCGATGGCCAATGTCGAACGCTATGATGATCTGCGCAAGAGAGCGTCATGCGTCATGACCCTGCCAGCGGCGCCATCGTCGTCATGCTCCGCAGCCTCAAGATGCATGGCATGGCGCAGGCCGTCACCGATCTCATGGAACAGGGATCTCCAGCGTTCGAAGCCGCCATCCCGATCCTCTCCCAGTTACTCAAAGCCGAGACAGCAGAACGGGAGGTTCGGTCTGTGGCCTATCAGCTCAAGATCGCGCGCTTCCCTGTCTATCGCGATCTGGCCGGCTTCGACTTTACCAGTAGCGAGGTCAATGAAGCTCTGGTGCGTCAGTTGCATCGCTGCGACTTCATCGACATCGCCGACAATATCGTGCTGGTCGGCGGTCCTGGCACCGGCAAGAGCCATGTGGCAACGGCGCTGGGCATCCAGGCCATCGAACATCATCGAAAGCGCGTCCGCTTCTTCTCGACGGTCGAACTGGTCAATGCGCTCGAGCAGGAAAAAGCACAGGGCAAGGCCGGTCAGATCGCCAATCGCCTCCTGCACTCCGATCTCGTTATCCTGGATGAGCTTGGATATCTGCCGTTCAGTGCTTCAGGTGGCGCGCTGCTCTTCCACCTGCTGAGCAAACTCTACGAGCGCACCAGCGTCATCATCACCACAAACCTGAGCTTCAGCGAATGGGCCACCGTGTTCGGCGACGCCAAAATGACCACGGCGCTCCTCGATCGGCTTACCCATCACTGCCACATCCTGGAGACCGGCAACGATAGCTTCCGCTTCAAAAACAGCTCTGCCAAGCAGGCCAGAACCCAAAAGAGAAAACCACGGGTTGACCCACCCGTGACACCCGAAACATAATCCGCAGACGGGTCACTTCTCGATGGAAAACCCGGGTCACTTCTCAGTGGAAATCAACAGGGACGCTTCAGAAAGGCGATTGGGTGAGCCTAAAGCGCGTCCGGGCGTAACGCCAGAATTGGAATGCCAAGCGCCGCCCTCCCCAAAAGAAGAATCAGCCGAGTAGCGTGTCTCGGCATAATTCCGATCATGCGTGCGCGAATAGGTTCGGGAGTCGATGAATACTCATCGGCTCCGTTGGCGTGTCTGACCCTCAAAGACCGCGACACCGATACCAAACTACCTTCTGCGGAACTTACTTATAGGCCGCCCGGGCAAAGAGATTACTCCGTCAGGCCATCGATAGAGATGGAGTCAGGTAATGTTCGAGAAGGCGATCGGGACCATCAATGCGGCGGCCTCCTTCCGACACCGCTATGATAATTTCATCGGTGGTCGATGGAATGCTCCTGCGAGCGGCGAGTATTTCGCCGACAAGAGCCCGATCAATGGTGCCCAGATCGCAGAGTTCGCGCTGTCGACGCCGGAAGATGTCGAGCGCGCGCTCGATGCGGCGCACGCCGCCAAGGATCAATGGGCAAGAATCGCCCCCGCCGAGCGCGCCAGGATTCTCAATCGTGTCGCCGACCGGCTCGAGGATAATCTGGAGCTGCTGGCGCTTGCCGAGACGATCGACAATGGCAAGCCGATCCGCGAGACGCGTGCTGCCGACGTTCCGCTTGCGATCGACCATTTCCGCTACTTCGCCGGCTGCATCCGGGCGGAGGAAGGCGGCATCTCGACGATCGATGCGGACACCATCGCCTATCATTTCCGCGAGCCGCTCGGCGTCGTCGGCCAGATCATCCCGTGGAACTTCCCGCTGCTGATGGCGGCGTGGAAGATCGCGCCGGCGCTGGCGGCGGGCAACTGCACCGTCATCAAACCCGCATCCCAGACGCCGCTCACCTTGCTGATGTTCGCCGAGCTCACCGCCGACATCCTGCCGCCCGGCGTGCTCAATGTCGTCACCGGCCCGGGACGGACCGTTGGCCAGGCGATCGCCGCCAATCCGCGCATCGCCAAGGTCTCGTTCACCGGCGAGACCGTCACCGGCAAGCAGATCATGCACGCCGCGGCGGACCATCTGATCCCCCAGACGATGGAGCTTGGCGGCAAGTCGCCCAACATCTTCATGGCGGACGTGCTCGACGAGGACGATGCCTTCTTCGACAAGGCGCTCGAAGGCTTTACTTTGTTCGCCTTCAACAAGGGCGAGGTCTGTACCTGCCCGTCGCGCGCCCTGATCCATGAGTCGATCTTCGACCGCTTCATCGAGCGCGCCGTGGCGCGCGTCGCCGCGATCCGCCAGGGCGATCCGCTCGACCCGTCGGTCCAGGTCGGCGCGCAGGCGTCGGAGGACCAGCTCCACAAGATCCTGGGCTATATCGATATCGGCAAGGCCGAGGGCGCGCAGTGTCTGGTCGGTGGCGCCAGGGCGCTGCCGGGCGGTGCGCTCGACCAGGGCTATTTCGTACAGCCGACCGTGTTCGTGGGTCAGAACCACATGCGCATCTTCCAGGAGGAGATCTTCGGTCCCGTCCTGGCGGTCACCACCTTCAAGACGGTCGAGGAGGCGATCGCACTTGCCAACGACACCGCCTACGGTCTTGGCGCGGGCGTCTGGACCCGGAGCGGCAACACCGCCTACCGTCTGGGCCGCGCGATCGAGGCCGGGCGGGTCTGGACCAACTGCTATCACCAGTACCCCGCCCATGCCGCCTTCGGCGGATACAAGGCGTCGGGCTTCGGGCGTGAAAATCACCGGATGATGCTCGACCATTATCAGCAGACCAAGAACCTGCTCGTCTCCTATGACGAGCACGCGCTCGGCCTGTTCTGACCCCTCGCTCAAAAGGAGAAACGGACATGGCGAAAACCATGAAGGCGGCGGTCGTCCGCGAATTCGGCAAGCCCCTGGTCATCGAGGACGCGCCGATCCCGACGGTCGGCCCCGGGCAGATCCTGGTCAAGATTGCGGCAACCGGCGTGTGCCATACCGACCTGCACGCGGCAGAAGGGGACTGGCCGGTCAAACCCAACCCGCCCTTCATTCCTGGCCATGAAGGCGTCGGGCATGTCGCCGCCGTCGGTGCGGGCGTCACCCATGTGAAGGAAGGCGACCGGGTCGGCGTGCCCTGGCTCTACACCGCCTGCGGGCATTGCGTGCATTGCCTGGGTGGCTGGGAGACGCTTTGCCACGAACAGCAGAACACCGGCTATTCGGTCAATGGCAGCTTTGCCGAATATGTCCTCGCCGATCCCAACTATGTTGGTCACCTTCCCGACAATGTCGACTTCCTCGACATTGCGCCGATCCTCTGCGCGGGCGTCACCGTCTACAAGGGATTGAAGGCCACCGAGGCCCGACCCGGCGAGTGGGTGGTCGTCTCAGGGATCGGCGGGCTCGGCCACATGGCGGTGCAATATGCCCGTGCCATGGGTCTCAATGTGGCCGCGGTCGACATCGACGATAGCAAGCTCGACCTCGCTACACGCCTTGGCGCCACACTGACGGTCAACGCGCACAGCGAGGACCCTTCGGCAGCGCTCAAGAAGGCGATAGGCGGCGCGCACGGAGCGCTCGTCACCGCCGTTTCGCCCAAGGCGTTCCAGCAGGCGCTCGGCATGGTCCGGCGCGGCGGCACGGTCGCGCTCAATGGTCTGCCGCCGGGCGACTTCCCGCTGTCGATCTTCGACACCGTGCTGAACGGCATTACCGTGCGAGGCTCGATCGTCGGCACGCGGCTCGATCTGCTCGAGGCACTGGCGTTCGCCGGCGACGGCAAGGTCAAGGCCACGGTCCATGCAGACAAGCTGGAGAACATCAACGACGTCTTCTCCCGCATGCACCATGGCGACATCGAGGGCCGGATCGTCCTCGACCTCGCCTGAACCCGACTTCGCGAAAGTACAGTTCATGTCTCCCTTACATATCCGGCCGATCGCACGGCGCCGTTTCGTCCAGGGGCTGGCGATCGGCGGCGCGGTTGCCGGCTTCGCCCCGGCGCTTCTCGCGCGATCCGCCCCAGTCTCGCCCGCCGAGCTTAGCGGGACCGAGTTCGACCTCGAGATCGCCGAGCTGCCAGTCAACTTCACCGGCAAACGCCGTATCGCGACCGCCGTGAACGGCAGCGTGCCCGCGCCGGTCCTGCGCCTGCGCGAAGGCGACACGGTCACGCTCCGTGTGCGCAACGGCCTCAAGGAGATGTCGAGCATCCATTGGCACGGCATCATCGTGCCGGCGGAGATGGACGGCGTGCCCGGCATCAGCTTTGCCGGCATCGCGCCGGGCGAGACCTTCACCTATCGCTTCGAGGTCCGCCAGAGCGGAACCTACTGGTATCACGCTCACACGCTCGCCGAGCAGACGGGACTCTATGGAGCGATCATCGTGGAGCCGAAACAGGCGCCGGCGGCGCGGGCGCCCGATCGCGACTATTGCATCGTGCTCAGCGACTGGTCGGACGAGCCGCCGCTGCAGATCTTCCTCAATCTCAAGAAGCAGAGCAGCTACTATAATTTTGCGCAGCCGACAGCCGGCGACTTCCTCAAGGATGTCGGCGCCATGGGCCTTGGGAAGGCGCTCGAGCGGCGGCGGATGTGGAACAGCTCGCGGATGAACCCGACCGACTACAGCGATGTCTCTGCCGCGACCTACACCTATCTGATGAACGGCGCGCCGCCCGCCGGCAACTGGACCGGTATCGCCGCGCCCGGCGAACGCGTGCGCCTGCGCTTCGTCGGCGCGGGGACGGCGACGTTCTTCGACGTGCGGATCCCGGGGGTCGAGCTGACGGTCGTATCGGCCGACGGGCAGCCGGTCGAGCCGGTCACGGTCGAGGAATTCCGGATCGGCCCGGGCGAGACCTATGACGTCGAGTTCACCATGCCCGAGGGCGGCGCCCGCACCATCTTCGCGCAGGCGATCGATCGGAGCGGCTATGCCCGCGGCACGATCGCACCGGCTCCGGGCATGGCGGCAGCCGTGCCGCCGCTCGATGCCCGGACCTGGCTCGAGCCGGTCGACATGATGGGCGCGATGGCGACGATGGGCGCAATGGGAGGCGACGCGCATGCCGGGCACGGCATGACCGAGATGCCGGCCAGGGCACAGCACGCCCGCACCGAATATGGCGCCAATACCGACATGCGCGTCGACTATCCCCGCACCAATCTGGACGATCCCGGCGCCGGGCTGCGCGGGCGCGGCTGGCGCGTGCTGACGCTGGCCGATCTGCGCACGCCGGGCGGCGATCCCGACCCGCGCGAGCCCGAGCGCGACATCGAGCTGCATCTGACGGGCAATATGGAACGGTTCATCTGGTCGCTCGACGGCATCAAGCTCAACGATTCCCGGCCGCTGCATTTCAAGCCGAACGAGCGGCTGCGCGTCACCTTCGTCAACGACACGATGATGGCGCATCCGATGCATCTGCACGGCATGTGGAGCGATGTCGAAGGCCCGGACGGCGCCTTCCAGGTCCGCAAGCATACGGTCGTGGTCCAGCCCGCCCAGCGGGTGAGCTTCCGCGTCACCGCCGACGCCATGGGCCGATGGGCCTTCCACTGCCATCTGCTCTATCACATGGCGGCCGGCATGTTCCGGGAGGTGGTGGTCGCATGATCCGGATTATCCCCTCGCGCGGCATTGCTCTTGGCGTTGCCCTCTTCCTGGCGCCGGCGATCACGGCTCCCGCCCTCGCGCAGGATGCCTTGCCCCCGTCGCCCGCCGCCACCCCTGCCCAAACGGCCACTCCCGATCCAAACTCACCTTCCGCGCAAGGCTCTCAGGAGCATGCGGGCATGGACATGCCGGGCATGGATATGACCGACACGAAGGCGTCCGGTAACGGCGCCACGATGGACATGGGCTCGATGCAGGGTGGCAAGGCCCCGCCGGACGCGCGCAACTCGGACGATTATGCCGACGGCTATCGCAACTCGACGCTGCCGGGCTATGAGATGGCCGACAAGCTCTCGATCCCCAAGATACTTGTGGATGAGCTCGAGTTCACCAGCGGCAACGAGGGTCAGGGCGTGGGCTGGACCGTGCTCGTCACCAAGGGTCAGGACAATGACAAGCTCTGGCTGCGCAGCCAGGGGCTCAAGAACTCCCGCGACCAACGTCTCGATCCGGAGAGCAGCGTCGAGGCGCTGTGGTGGCACAGCAAGAACCCGTTCTGGGGCACGCTGCTCGGGGTCAGGCAGGATCTCGGCAAGGGTGCGACCACCTGGCTCGCCGCCGGCGTCGAGGGACTGGCGCCCTATTGGTTCGACGTCCAGCTCACCGGCTATGTAGGAACCGATGGGCGTCTCGCGGCGCGCGCCAAGGCCTCCTATGAGGTCCTGTTCACCAATCGGTTGATCCTTACGCCGCAGGTGGAAACCAATATCTATTCGAAGCGGTCGAGCGATCGGCAGCTCGGCAGCGGCTTCAGCAATGTCGAGCTGAGCGGACGGTTGCGCTACGAGGTGTCGCGCAAGTTCGCGCCCTATATCGGCTTCGTCTGGGAGCGCGCATTTGACGGCACGGCCGATTTCCGTCGCCTGCGCAGGGAAGGGCCTTCCGAACACAGGCTGGTGATCGGCTTGCGCGCCTGGTGGTGATCCGCGGATGGCCACTCGAGGGATCGACCGCGAACGCGCCGCGTGACAAGGCTGGATCGCAAGCCAACGGTCGCTGGCCGGCCTCCTTTTTCGTCTTGTTGCTCGCGGCGGCTGCGGCGTCGGCGGGACAGACGGCCATTCTCGCCTTCCTTCCGGCACTGGTCGACCCGGCTCGTGGCGCGCTATCGTCAAGCGCTCATGATTTTCACGTCGCGAGCCTGACTGCGGTCCATCCCCTGGCAGCCTTGCTGGCGGCGCCGCTCTGGGGCTGGATCGCGGACCGGGTCGACTATCGGGCGATGTTGCGCGCAGCGCTGGTCATCCTCGCGCTGGTGACCGCGCCGATCGGCCTCGTCGGGTTGCCTGAGCTTTATGCATTGCGTCTGGTGGCGGGGATGGCGTCGGCCGCCATCATACCGTTGGGCTTGCTCTGCGCGAGCTTTGCCGCAAGCGGGCGCGCGGACCAGGCGCGCCGCTTCACCTGGCTGACCGCCTTCGTGTTTCTGGGCGATCTCGCCGGTCCGCTGGTGGCGGAGGTCTCGGCCGCGATCCTGCCCCGCGCTCCCCTCATGATCCTCGCTCTCGGCATCGGTGCCGTCGGGGCGGCGCTTTGCGCCGTGCGTCTGCCGCGCTGGTGTGCACCTTGCATCGATGGCGGAGACCTGCCCGCGCCTACGCTCGGCGCGACGTTGATCCTGCTTTTTATCACGATCGTCGCGGGCGGCGGGCTGGCGGCGATGCATGTCAATCTCCTGGTGACGCGGAGCGCCATTTCGCTGAGCCGCGAAGAGATCGCCTGGATGCTCAGTCTCTGCGGATTGGGCATGCTGGCGGCACAGATCTTCCATGCAAAGCTGGATTGGCTGGTCACTGTGCCGAGGCGGCTTGCCGGATTGACGCTGGGCCTGCTGGCTGTGGCACTTTTCATGTTTCCTGTCGCCGCGAGTATGGCCGAGCTCAGTGGGATCATCGTTGCTGCCGGCTGGAGCTCGGCAACCCTTCGATTGGTCACCAGCTTCTGGATCAGCGGCGGCGGGGCCCCTTCAGGCGTGAAGCTCGGTTTCCAGCATTCCGCCGCCAGCATCGGGCAGGCGCTCGCGCCGCTGGCGATAGCCATCGTCGCTCCCGGGGCGCAGCCGCTCGTTCTGTGGGGGATTGGTGGTCTATCGCTAGCGCTGCTTGTGTCCCTGCCGCTAGCCTGGAGGCCGCCCGCCATCGTAAAATCATCTGCGTGATGAGGGGAGGGGCGCATTGATGCGTATAGAAAAGAAGGGGCCTCTGCCCCATGCTTATCGTTCTTCCGGGAGTCATTTCATGAAGACCCGCCTATTCGTCGCCTTGCTGTTCCTCGCCATGCCCGGCGTAGCGCTTGCGGCCAGTGATATCGTCGTCCACCGGGATCCGGGATGTGGATGTTGCGAGAAGTGGGCGCAGGCCGTGCGCGCGAAGCTGGGACGCAAGGTCGTCATGCGTGACGATGCGTCGCGCAGCGAGCTTCAGCGCAAGGCCGGCATGCCCCGGACGCTGGCATCTTGCCACAGCGCGATCGTCGATGGCTATATGATCGAGGGCCATGTCCCGATATCCGACGTCAAGCGCTTGCTGGCGACCCGTCCTGCGGGCGTCAAAGGCATTGCGGTTGCGGGGATGCCGATCGGTTCGGAGGGCATGGAAGTGGCAGGCGCTGCCCGCCAACCCTATACGGTGGTGGCCTTCGGCAGCGCCGGTCAGCGAATTTTCGCCCGCCATTGATATCGCGCGGTTTGCAGCATCCTGCAGAATTGCCCGGTGGTAGAGGACCCCGCTGTCGAGTGTAGAACCTTGTGTCAAGCGAGCTGATGGCGTCCCTACCCCTACCTACACTGAAAAAGCAACGATTTGTCTTGTAAGTTGTTCGCGGTCGTCTCCATGATTTGCCTGAATTTGGCCCAAAATGTGGGAACGATTGTGGGACCGTTTGCCCACCGAAAGTGTGAGAACGGCCCCAACATTCCCGATCAGGGCCCCGAACCGATGGCACTCACAGCATTGAAGGTGAAAAACACGAAGCCCGGTCGCCATGTCGATAGCCGGGGCTTTGCCTGATTGCACTTTGCGTTCGCTTGCATTACATCGTCATGCAGAAAGGAAATCGACATGGCCGCAAACGCTCTTGTGCAGACCCGGATCGACGGAGCGGTGAAGGAGGAAGCCGCGACCGTGCTGGCTGCTATGGGGCTGACCGTCTCCGATGCCGTGCGCCTGATGCTGACCCGCGTTGCCCGCGACAAGGCCTTGCCGTTTGAACCGCTGGTGCCCAATGCCGAGACGATCGAGGCCATGAAGGAAGCGCGCGAGGGAAAGGGCAAGCGGTTCGCCACGGTGGTCGACCTGATGGCCGACCTCAATGCGGACGATTGAACGCTTCGGGCGGTTCAAGCGCGACTACAAGCGGGAGAAGAAGGGGCAGCACGCCAAGACGCTGGACGCTGACCTGATCCCGATCATCGAGGCGCTGGCATCCGACGAGCCGCTTGAACCGCGCCACCGCGACCATGCGCTGACCGGCGACTGGCGCGACCATCGCGATTGCCACATAAAGCCCGACCTCGTGCTGATTTACCGCAAGCCCGATGACGACACCTTGCAGCTTGTGCGCTTGGGATCGCACGCGGAATTGGGTTGGTGACGCCCGCGCATGGCGAGCTTATACGTTTGTCGGGTATGTCAGCCAGAGGCACGATTACGGGTTAGGTGTGATCAGCGAGCATCCGATGCCAACAAGCTTTTGCAGAAGACATCAATCGCAGAGATGCATTCGGCAGGCGCTGCTTGAAACAAAAATGAGGGCCATAAATCACTTTCACCCTCAAATTCTGACAAATTTGCCGTTAGTTCACGACTGGTGAGCGAGAAATGAGCCGATCGCGTTGGGCTTGAAGAGCCGACCGCTCGCTCCACCGTCGTGACCCCTACGTTGATGACCGGCGGATGCTGGCCCGGTAGACGATGCTGCCGAGAGCGACGACGACGCCCATGATGGCAAAAGATTCCATGCTCGAATGGCTCAAAAGCCAGATCGTGAGAAGGAAACCCTATTTCCGTGATTTGCTCGATCACATGCTCAGGGTTGAGAGCGCCATCACCGGCATCCGCGACATCCTGATCTCGGTGTTCGAGGCGAGTCACCTGCTCGAACAGCAGCGCCAGGGTGCGATCACGCGTCAGCTTGCCGCCTGGGCCGCGATCCTCGCGGTGCCTACCGCGATTGCCGGAATCTACGGCATGAATTTCGAGAATATGCCCGAACTGAAGACGCAATGGGGATATTTCGTCATCCTCGGCGTCATCGCTGCGGTCTGCATTGGGCTCTACATCCGGTTCAAACGTAGCCACTGGCTTTGACGGCGCAGATCGGCTTTCCACATCGCGCCGGGCTGAGGCTGCCGGGGGCCGGCCGCCATAACTCAATGCTTTCGCAGAACCTCGGCGCGGTGCCGGTCCAACGCATCGAGCAAAGCCCTGCCGATCAAAGGCTTTGCGAGAACGTGATCGAAGCCCGCCTCGGCGGCCCGCCAGGCCAGCAGCGTGTCGTGAAAGCCTGAGATCATGATGGCGCGTCCCGACCATCCGATCTCGCGAAGGTGACGCAGCATCGCGAATCCGTCGATGTCGGGCATGCGATAGTCGAGGATGACGCAGTCTGCCTCCTTCGCGCGGGGGTCGGCCAACAGCGCGTGGCCGGTCGTATATCCCCACACGGCATAGCCGCGCGATCTCAGCAGCAGCTGGAGGCCACGCCGCACGCCGGGATCGTCGTCGGAGACGAGGATGGTGTATCTGCCATCATGCTGAGTGGAACGGACCGATGGCATTGCGAGAAGCGGACACCCGTGTGACGATTGCACCATCGATCGCATATCGCGCCTCGTCCCGTCGCTACGTAGAGGTCGCAGTCACTTCGGCTTGCGGCCCATGCCCGCGGCAAAGGCGATCCGCAGGGCTTCGGACAAATTGCGGACCTCGAGCTTGGCCATCAGGCTCGCGCGATGGACCTCGACCGTTCGCGATGAACAGCCCAGGTCATAGGCGATCGTCTTATTGGGCAGGCCGTTCGCCAGCCCTTCCAGCACTTCACGCTCCCGGGGCGTCAGTGCAGCGACCCGCACGCCGGCTTCAGAGGTTTCCAGAGTGCGAAAGTCGACATCGTCGAGACGCGCGAACGCGCGGCTGACGGCGCCGAGCAGGGCCGCTTTCTCGAAGGGCTTCTCGAGAAAGTCGACCGCGCCGCCTTTCATGGCCTGCACCGCAACCGACACGTCGCCATGGCCGGTCAGGACGATGACCGGCATGTTGACCCCGCGTGCTGCCATGGCGGCCTGAACCTCGAGACCGTCCATCTCGGGCATGCGCACGTCAAGGATGACGCAGCCGACGGCCGCCGACTTCGCCTCCTTGAGAAACTCCACGCCCGAGGCATAGGTCACGACGTCGTAGCCCGCGGTCTTGAGCGCAAAGCTCGCCGCCTTGCGGATGCTCTCCTCGTCGTCGACCAGATGGATGACGCGTCTATCCCCCATGTTCCTCCTCCGCCCGCGCATGGATCAAGGTAAAATGAAAGCGGGTGCCGCCGCGGTCGGGGCGCTCCATCCAGATACGGCCGCCATGCGCTTCGATGATGGTCCGGCAGATCGAGAGGCCGAGGCCCATGCCGTCGGCCTTTGTCGAGTTGAACGCCGTGAAGAGCTGCTCGCGGATTCCGTCCGCGATGCCGGGACCGGTATCCTCCACGGTCACCTCGATCAGCCCGTCAGGGCGCAACCTGGTCGCCACCTTGAGGTCGCGAACCGGACACTCCGCCATCGCCTCGATGGCATTGCGCATCAGGTTGACCAGCACCTGCTGGATCTGCACCCTGTCGACGAGGACCAGCGTCGCGGCGGGATCGACCGCAAAGAAGCTGCGGATGCCGCGCTCGCGTGCACCGACCAGCGCGAGCTGGCTCGCCTCGGCGATGACCTGCGGCAGCTCGTGGAGGCTCTTGTCGACCTCGCCGCGGGCGACGAAATCGCGCAGGCGCCGGACGATATGGCCGGCCCGCAGCGTTTCCTGTGCCGCATCATCCATCACCGACCGTAGCGACACGAAGGGTTCGTCGTCCCGCTCGTCGAGCATGTCGCGGATCGTCTCGAGATAGAGCGCGACCGCGGCAAGCGGCTGGTTGAGCTCATGCGCGAGCGTCGAGGCCATCGTGCCCATCGCGCTCAGCCGAGAGACATGGACCAGCTCTGCCTGCAGTTCCTTGAGCCTGAGCTCATCCTGCTCCTTGGCGGTGAGATCCCGGATAAAGCCGGTGAACAACCGCTGCCCGTCTTCACCGGCCTCGCCGACCGACAGCTGCATCGGGAAGGTTGAGCCGTCGCGGCGCTGGCCGACCACGACGCGACCGAGGCCGATGATCCGGCGCTCGCCGGTCTGCAGATAATGCGCGAGATATTCGTCGTGACGGTCGCGATCGGGCTGGGGCATAAGGCAGGAGACGTTGCGGCCGACGAGCTCGGCTTCGCTGTAGCCGAACAGGCGTTGTGCCGCTGCGCTGAACGACGTGATGGCGCCGGTCTCGTCGATGATGATCATCGCATCCGGCACCGTCGCCAGAATCGATTGCAGATGCTGCTCGCGGGTCTCGATCGATGCGCGGACCGCCGCCTCGTCGGTGACATCGCGGCTGATGCAGGCGAAGCCGCGATGTGTGTCGCCTTCGAACAGTGCGGTGATCGTCAGGCGCGCCAGATATTCCGCGCCGTTCTCGCAGACCCGCCACGCTTCGCGCTCCAGCGTGCCCTCGTGAAGGGCGGCCGCCAGGTCTGCGCCTGGACGCCCCGCCGCAATCTCGTCGGGCGGGTAGAACAGGTCGTGGGGCTGTCCCAGGACGCGATCGAGCGGCCAGCATTCGGCACGCTCGCCTTCTTCATTATAGCTCAGCACCATCCCGGAAGGATCGAGCAGCGTCAGGACGTGGCCGCCAGCCTGTCGCAGGAACAGCGGCGCAAGCCGCGCCACCTCCCTGGCAATCTCGTCGGGCCCGCGCCTCGTGTAGACCATCGGCCGGCTCACACGCCCGGCCGGGCGCACGTATCCGGGCGTAGCCGGACCGTGCCACTCAGCGCCGCGCGAGTATGGCCTTCATCTCGTCGATTTCCTGCCGCTGCGAGCGCTTGATCGATTCGCAAAGCCGGATGACTTCGGGATCGCTCAGCTTTGCTTCCTGGCACATCAGGATCGCGCCGGAGTGGTGTGGGATCATCGAGCGCAGAAAGGCCGTGTCGCCGATCGTGGTCTGCGTGCGGATGAACGCGAAGCTGCCCAAGAAGGCGACCAGCGACGCGGCGATCAGCGCGATGTTGGCGGCCTTCGACGGGAACATGTGCCGCATGGCGAGGATCATGAGCACCACCATCGGTGAGACCATCATCAGCGTCATGTAGAGCATGTTGAGGTTGTTGTAGAAGCTGTCGAGCCCGTCGATCATGACGAACATCACCAGATACATGATGACGCCGCTGATGACGGTCTGGAAGGCCAGGCTCCAATAGGCGCCCATCTTCCGTGTGCTCATGTGGGACGAATGATCCATGGCGTATCTCCTTCGTTCGGCGCAGGCCGACCTGGGTCTCAGTGTAACGCCCCGCTCTCCTGTTCGCCCCCGCCATCAGCCGTCCCGATGCTAGAACCAGAAGCGGATGCCGGCGACGAAGCTGGTGGCATGGACGTCCTCGCCGGCAAGCCTCGACAGCCGCGCCGTGTCGCCGGCTTTGCGCAGATAAGAGACGCCGATATAGGGTGCGAACTGGCGGCTGAACTCATAGCGCAGGCGCGCGCCGAGCTCTATGTTGACCAGCCCCGAACCGATGTCGTTCTCCGGAATATCCTGCGCGGCGAAATTGACCTCGGCGCGCGGCTGCAAGATCAGGCGCTGGGTAATGCGCTGGTCGTAATAGCCCTCGACCCGGCCCAGAACATCGCCCTTGGTCGAGAGGAACAGCGCGCCTTCGACTTCGAACATGCCGGGAGCCAGGCCCTCGACGCCGACCGTCGCGTAAGTGCGGTCGGGCCCGCGGCCGAAGTCCTGGCGGATACCGCCCTGAAGATTGAAATAGGGGTCGATGGCCCGGCTATAGAGCACCTGCACCTCCGCGCTGTCGATGCCGCGGCCGAACTCGCCTTCGCCCTCGCTCTTGAGCCAGAGCCGGTTGATATCGCCGCCGTAAAAGCCTTCGCCATCCCAGCGATAGCCATCGCGACCGCTATGCGCTTGATACTCGAACAGGTTGAGCAGCACCTGCCCGAAATTGTTGCCGCCGCTGTCCTTCATCATGATGTCGCGTGAGCGCGCCATCTCGGCGCCGGGAAAATCACGATCGGCGAAGTGGTCGCTGGGGGGAGGCGGCGGGGGCGCATTGCCGGCCGGAAGCGCCGTGCCGGTCATTTGCATGCCGGGCATGGCGGTCTGGCCATGCTGCGAATGGTCCATCCCGGGCATGTCCGGCATCGCGCCGTCCTGATGCTGGGAGTGGTCCATGCCCGGCATGTCCGGCATCGCGGGAGACGCGGGTTGCGGCTGACCGGCCGCATCTCCCTGCGGCGCAGGACTGGCCTGGTGCTGCGAATGGTCCATCGCCGAGGTGGCGTCTGGCGCTGGTGTCTGAGCGCGCGGCCTGGCGGCGGCCTTGTCCTTCTTCTTCTCCTGCGCCGGCGGCACCTCGCCCGGCGGCGCCATGCCGGGCATGCCGTGCATTGAATGATCCTGGGCAAAGGCGGGCGCGGCAGCGAAAAGGGCGATCGCGCTCACCAGCGGCGTGAGGATGCGGGTCATTACGCGTCTCCCTTCGGACGGACGCTCACGACCCGCATCATCCCGGCATGCATGTGGTAGAGGAGATGACAGTGGAAGGCCCAGTCGCCGACCGCGTCGGCGGTGAAGTCCCAGGTCACCTTGCCGCCGGGCTGGACGATTACCGTATGCTTGCGTGGCGCATGATCGCCATGCCCCGTCACCAGCTCGAAAAAATGCCCGTGAATATGGATCGGATGCCCCATCATCGTGTCGTTGATGAGATTGACGCGCACCCGCTCGCCTTCGATGAAGGGGATCGGCTCGTGATGGTCCGACATTTTTTCGCCGTCGAACGACCACATGAACCGCTCCATGTTGCCGGTGAGGTGAATGTCGATGCTGCGGCTCGGCGCGCGCACGTCCGGATTGCGATCGAGCGCCATCAGGTCCCTGTAGACAAGCACCTTGTGGCCGACGTCGGCGAGGCCCTGGCCGGGCTCGCCGGTGCGGTCGACGGGCATCGGCGAGATGGTCTGGACGCTCGGGTCGCGCTTCACCTGCGGCGCGTTCGAGAAGTCTCGCATCTTCATCGACCCCATCGCGTGCCCGCCATGGTCCATGCCCGCCATCTGGCCATCGGCGCCCATCGCGCCGTGGTCCATCCCGCTCATCGCGGAATGATCCATCCCCGAATGATCCATGCCTGCCATGGCGCTATTGTCCATGGTCGCCATCGCTGCCGCCGCGCCGGTCGCGAGGCGCGCGGACGCGTTCTTCTCGGCCGTCGGATCGACGCCCCGCATAGCGCCGCCCGACATGTCCATGCCTTCCATGCCCGGCATCGAGGACATGTCCATGCCCATGTCCTTCATGTCGGCGAGCGGCCGTTTGCGTAAGGGGGGAACCTCGCCGGCCATGCCGGCGCGCGGCGCGAGCGTGGCACGCGCCATGCCCGAGCGGTCGATCGCCTCGCCGACAAGGGTGTAGGCCTTGTCATCGCCTGGGCTGACAACGACGTCGTAGGTCTCGGCAACACCAACCTGGAACTCGTCGACGGTGACCGGCACCACATTCTGCCCGTCGGCCTGGACGATGGTCAGCGGCAGGCCGGGGATGCGGACGTTGAAGGTGGTCATCGCCGACGCATTGATGACCCGCAGCCGCACCCGTTCGCCCGGGGTGAAGAGCGCGGTCCAGTTGTCCATCGGACCATGGCCGTTGACGAGATAGGTGTAGGTGGATCCGGTCACATCGGAGATGTCGGCCGGGTCCATCCGCATCTGGCCCCAGTCGAGCCGGTCCTTGAGCGGCTGATCCTTGCCCGACAGGAGCCCGGCCAGGGTCTGGCGCTGGAAATTGAAATGGCCGGGGTTGACCTTGAGGCGCCGGAAGATCGCCTGCGGCGAGAGCGCGCTGTGATCGGCGAGCACGATGACATGCTCGCGGTCATAGGCGACCGGATCGGCACCGGCGGGATCGATGATGATCGGGCCGTAATGGCCTTCCTGTTCCTGCAGGCCTGAATGGCTGTGGTACCAGTAGGTGCCGCTTTGCACGACGGAGAACTGGTAGAGGTAGTTCGAGCCCGGCTTGATGCCCGGAAAAGACACGCCCGGCACACCGTCCATATTGGCCGGCAGGATCAGCCCGTGCCAGTGGATCGAGCTGTCCTCCTCCAGCTGATTGATGACGTTGAGCCGCACGCGCTGGCCCTCGCGCAGCCGGATCAGCGGGGCGGGGACCGTGCCGTTGAGGCCGATTGCCCGGAACTTGCGCCCGTCGATGGTCATCGACTGCCGGGCGATGGTGAGCGTAATGTCTTCGCCCGACACGGTCGGCAGCGTCGGTCGCATCCCCGGCGAGATCGTCTGCGCCCAGGCCGGCAGCCAGGCTGACAATGCTGCGCCGCCGCCGGCGAGGGCCGCGCCGCGGAGGAACTGGCGGCGGTCGAGAGCAGAAATCATTCGGTTGTCTCAGCTTTAAGAAAGAGGGCGTACCTATTGGGAATACGCAGCATGGCCTCATCCCCCTCAAACTTTCTTTAATATTTCCGAAAGGCGTGCCCTAGCTCGATAGAGGCGCGTTTCGACCGCCTTCTGGCTGATCCCGAGAATTTCGGCGGTTTCAGCTTCCGATTTCTCGTCGATCGTACGCAAAATAAGCGTGTCCTTGAGGGAAGACGGCAGGGCAGCAATCGCTTTCATTGCTTGCGCGAGCTGCTGTTCGGCCCCGATCGCCTGATCGGGCAGCGGTGCGTCGTCGGCGACGCCGTCCGCCTCGCCGAGCGGTAGGGCTAGGGCAAAGAAATTTCGAACCGCTCGCCGACGCCGCCAGTCATGGCATTTGTTGATGACAATCCGGGACATCCAGACCTGGAAGGGTCGGGTTACGTCATAGCGGTTGAGTGCGGCAAAGGCCGCGACGAAGCTCGCCTGGGTGACATCCAATGCCTCATCCATAGATCCGACATGGCTGCGCACGAGCCGGTGAACCCAACCTTGATGCCGGCGGACCAGCTCGCCATAGGCCGCTTGCCGGCCTCCAAGCGCCAGAGCCGCGAGCTCCCCGTCCGAGCAGTCGGGGAGGCACGCGGTCATTCGGATTTGGCCGTCAGCGCTTTCACCACGGCGTCGTCGAATTTGTCCGTCTGATCCGGGCGCAGCACGGCCCGCATCGCGAAGATATGCTCAAGTGTTTCTTTCTGCAGCGCGCCCATGGCCTGGTGCGAGCGATCCACCGCAGTTGCGACTTGCGGGCCATAGCCATGCTCCGCTTCGATCGCTTCCGCGAGACGCGCATTGTCGGCGCGCAATTCGGCCTCCAGCGCTTGACGCCGGATCGCGTAGTTCTTCTCGATTGTCTCGAGTCGGCTGTGTTGCGCTGAATTCAGCTTCAGATCGCGATGGAGCAGCTCGTGCAGCTCATTTTCGACCGGGCGCACTGGAACCACATAGACGCGGCCAATGACAACGCCAGCGATCGCCGCGGCGAAGGTCACCAGGACGAGGAGCAGGAGCCGGCGGCGGTCGCGCATCACTGCGAGCTCAGCAGCGTCGAGGGCGCAAGCGCGAGCCGAGCATCGAAGGGCGATAGCGGTTTGGCATCAGCAGACCGTGTCGAAACTGCCGAGCCGGCAATTCCGATGAACAGCGCGGTTGCGGCCGCGATGCCGAACGTCATAGCGCCAAGGCTTGGTATGGCCCGGATGCGCGCTATTTCCGCCATGAC
This sequence comes from Sphingomonas sp. SKA58, assembly GCF_000153545.1. Classification (NCBI taxonomy): domain Bacteria; kingdom Pseudomonadati; phylum Pseudomonadota; class Alphaproteobacteria; order Sphingomonadales; family Sphingomonadaceae; genus Sphingomonas; species Sphingomonas sp. SKA58. Next base: position 51,318 of record NZ_CH959309.1, on the reverse strand, counting down.
CCGGCTTTCCAGGCCGCCGAGCCTGGGATCGAGAGGCGCATCGCGCAACCGCGAGAGCAGGTGGTCAAGTTCATCCATGGTGCTTCTCCGTCTTCATCCATCAATACGCACGATGGTCCAGGAACCCTTGCTGTAGATTGAAAAGAATGATTGCGAGGGGTGGGGGCTCGGGCTGCGTATTGTCTCATGGGATCTACAGGAGAATGTTCCAATGCGTTTCTTTTCGCCTCTCGCAGTTATCGCCGCCGTCGGCCTGAGTGTTTCTGCTCCGGCCTACGCGCATCCCAAGCTTGTGTCCTCGACGCCCGCCGCGAACGCCAGCGTCTCGGCGCCGTCGCGTATAACGCTCACCTTCAGTGAAGGTCTGATGCCGAAGCTGTCGGGCGCCGAGATCGTGATGACCGGCATGCCCGGCATGCCCAACCACCGCATGGCGGTAACCGGCTTCAAGACGTCCGTCGAAGGCGACAAGACGCTCGTGCTGACGCTCGCCAAGCCGCTCATGGCGGGCAGCTATCAGGTCGCCTGGCACGTCGTCTCGACCGACACGCACCGCATCCAGGGCAATCTCGCCTTTACCGTCAAGTGACGCCATGAACGACGTGGCACTCGTCGCCGTCCGCTGGGCGCTCTACGTCGATCTCGGCCTGTTGTTCGGCCTGCCGCTGTTCGCGCTCTATGCGCCCGGCGGCGGCCGGATGGTACAGCGGCATCTGCCGATGGTAGCAATGGTGGCCGGTCTCGCCTGTCTCGCCCTCCTGCTGTCGGCGCTGGGGTTCGCGTTGCAGGCAGCGGCCATGACCGGGCTGCCGCTCACCCAGCCTGATCTTTCCATGGTCGCAGAGCTGTTCAACGGCACGTCCATGGGAACGGCGCTGAAGGCGCGCCTCGTCGCGCTCCTCGTTCTTCTGCTCTCCATCCCCTTCTATCGCCGGCAATCCCGTCCTGCCTTCATCGCCTCCACTCTGGCAGGCGCGGTCGCACTCGCGACCCTCGCCTGGAGCGGGCATGGCGCGGCCGGCGAAGGCGAGGCGGGCTGGCTGCAACTGGGGGCCGATCTCATCCATCTGCTCGCCGCGGGCGCCTGGGTCGGCGCGCTTGCCGCATTCCTTGCGCTGGTTCTTACCAGGCTCGCAACCGATGATCTCGCCACTGAAGACATGGACCGGGTCATGCTCGCCGAGGAAGCGCTGCGGGGCTTCTCCTTCGTCGGCACGATCATCGTCGCCCTGCTGATCCTGACCGGGACGGTGAACGGCTGGTTCCTGGTCGGCCCGGGCAACATCGCGTCTCTCGGGCAGTCGACCTACGGCCTGCTGCTCATCGCCAAGCTGCTGCTCTTCGCCGGCATGCTGGGCCTGGCCGCGCTCAACCGTTATCGCCTGACCCCGGCACTTGCGCAGGCGATCGAGGAAGAGGACGCGCCACGGGCGCAGGCGCTGCTGCGCGCGAGCCTCGTCGTCGAAGGCGGTCTTGCGATCGTCATTCTCGGGCTGGTCGCCTGGCTGGGGACACTGTCGCCACCCATGTCGATGTAGTTTATCGTTTCGAACGCCTCGCGTTGGGAGAAGCCAATGCAATCGTACACCCCGCCGCGCGGGACTGGATCGACGAAAGACTATGATCGCGCGATCCGCCTGTGGGCGCGGGAGAAGCGGTGGCGTGCCGCCATGCTTGCCATGCTGCGCCCGGATTGGCGCCTGGTAATCGCCGATTATGGCCGCCAGCACGGGTCTCATGCGGCTCGCCTTCCGCCTGACCGTGCAGCGGCTCGATGGCATCGACGATACCCAGCCCAATGCCGACGGCGTGCTCCCCGGCCTGATGGCGGCCAAGCGAACGGGCCCGCCGATTTGGCCACTTAGGCGATTACGTATTGACCCTGACACGGTGTCAGACCCTAGATCGTCAGGCGTCGAAAGGAGCGAGGCGATGAACGAGACACATGGAGCGGCGCATGGCGGCGGTTGCTGCGGCGGCCACGGCACCGCTAAAGCGGCGACCGGCGTCAAGGACCCGGTCTGCGGCATGACCGTCGACCCGGCGACCACGGCGCATCACGCCGAGCATAGCGGTGAAAGCTATCATTTCTGCAGCGCGGGCTGCCGGACCAAATTCATCGCCGATCCCGAGCGCTATCTCGGCCCGCCGACGCCGCCGGTCGCGGCGCCCGAAGGCACGATCTGGACCTGCCCGATGCATCCCGAGATCCGCCAGGACCATCCCGGGTCCTGTCCGATCTGCGGCATGGCGCTCGAACCCGCGACCGTGACCGCCGACAGCGGCCCCAGCCACGAGCTAGTCGATTTCACGCGGCGCTTCTGGGTCGGCCTCGTGCTGGCTCTCCCGGTGCTGATCCTCGAGATGGGCGCGCATGTCTTTCCCGCGATCCATCGCCTCGTGCCGATGTCTATCTCGGTATGGATCCAGTTCGTGCTGGCGACACCCGTCGTGCTGTGGGCGGGCTGGCCGTTCTTCGAGCGTGGCTGGGCCTCGCTCAAGACCCGCAACTTCAACATGTTCACCCTGATCGCGATGGGGACCGGGGTCGCCTGGATCTACAGCGTCATCGCGACGCTCGCGCCTCAGCTGTTCCCGCCGGCCTTCCGCGGCGAGGACGGCATGGTTGCCGTCTATTTCGAGGCGGCCGCGGTGATCACCGTCCTCGTGCTGCTCGGCCAGATGCTCGAACTGCGCGCGCGGGAACGCACCTCGGGCGCGATCAAGGCGCTGCTCAACCTTGCACCAAAGACCGCGCGCCGGATCGGTTCTGATGGGAACGAAGAGGAAATCAGCCTTGATCTGGTTGCGGTGGGCGACCGCCTGCGGGTGCGGCCGGGCGAGAAGGTGCCGGTCGACGGCGTAGTCGAGGACGGCCGCTCCTCGCTCGACGAGTCGATGGTCACCGGCGAATCCATGCCCGTCACCAAGGCAAAGGCCGACACAGTGATCGGCGGCACGCTCAACCAGACCGGTGCGCTGGTGATCGTCGCCGACAAGGTCGGCCGCGATACCATGCTCGCACGCATCGTCCAGATGGTCGCTGAGGCGCAGCGCTCGCGCGCGCCGATCCAGCGCATGGCCGATCAGGTGTCGGGCTGGTTTGTGCCCGTGGTCATCGCGGTCGCGGCCGTCGCGTTCATCGCCTGGGGCATCTGGGGTCCCGAGCCGCGCTTCGCCTATGGGCTGGTGGCGGCGGTCGCCGTGCTGATCATCGCCTGTCCCTGCGCACTGGGGCTGGCAACGCCGATGTCGATCATGGTCGGGGTCGGCCGCGGCGCCGGGCTCGGTGTCCTCATCAAAAATGCCGAAGCACTCGAGCATATGGAGAAGGTCGACACTCTCGTCGTCGACAAGACAGGCACGCTGACCGAAGGCCGGCCTGCCGTCACCCAGGTCGTGCCGGCGCCCGGCTTCGACGAAGCCGAGCTGCTGCGTCTTGCCGCCTCGGTCGAGCGGGCGTCCGAGCATCCGCTCGCGTTGGCAATCGTCGAGGCCGCGAAGGATCGCGGCATCGTCACGAGCGACGTCATCGACTTCGACTCGCCGACCGGGCGCGGCGCGCTCGGCACGGTCGAAGGGCGGCGCATCGTCCTCGGCAATGCGCAGTTCCTTGCCGACGAAGGGGTTGCGACCGATGCGCTCGCCAGCCAGGCCGACGCGCTGCGCCGGGATGGCGCCACCGCGATCTTCATCGGGGTCGACGGCACAGTCGGCGGCGCCTTCGCGATCGCCGATCCGGTGAAGGCCACGACACCAGAAGCGCTCGCCGCGCTCAAGGCGGAGGGCATTCGCGTGGTCATGCTGACCGGCGACAACCGCACGACCGCGGAAGCGGTCGCCCGACGCCTGGGCATCGACGAGGTCGAAGCCGAGGTGCTGCCCGATCAGAAGAGCGCCGTGGTCGCCAGGTTCAAGCGCGAGGGGCGGGTCGTCGCCATGGCCGGCGACGGTGTCAACGACGCCCCCGCGTTGGCCGCCGCCGACGTCGGCATCGCCATGGGTTCCGGCACCGACGTCGCGATCGAGAGCGCTGGCGTCACGCTGCTCAAGGGCGACCTGACTGGCATCGTCCGGGCGCGGCGGCTCAGCCAAGCGACCATGTCGAACATCCGCCAGAATCTCGTCTTCGCCTTCATCTACAATGTCGCGGGCGTGCCCGTAGCGGCGGGTGCGCTCTATCCGCTGTTCGGTATTCTGCTCTCGCCCATTATCGCGGCGGCGGCGATGGCGCTCTCTTCGGTGAGCGTGGTCACCAACGCGCTGCGCCTCAACCGGAAAGCACTGTGAACATCGGCGAGACGTCACGGCAGAGCGGCGTCTCTGAGCGGATGATCCGCCATTATGAAAAGATCGGCCTCATCCCGGCGCCGGCGCGTCGGGGTGCTGGCTATCGTGACTATGGCGAGCGCGACCTCCATCGCCTCCGGTTTATCGCCAATGCCCGCGATCTCGGCTTCCCGATCGAGGAGATCCGCACGTTGCTCAGCCTTTGGGCCAATACCGGCCGTGCCAGCGCGGAGGTGAAGCGGCTTGCCCTTGCCCGCGCCGATGAGTTTCAGCGCAAAGCCGAGGCGTTGACGGCGCTGCGCGACACGCTAATCGACCTGGCTGAGCGCTGCCAAGGCGACGAGCGGCCGGATTGTCCGATCATCGCCGAACTGGCCGCGGCCCGATCCGCATAGCATCCGGCATCGCACGGCCGAGAATTTTAGGGGTGCCCGTTTTCGGTCGATTCGTGCAGGTCGACGGCGAAAGCGATCCGCAACAGGTCGGGCAGGCTTTGCGCGTTGAGTTTGATCATCAGACTGGCCCGATGCAGCTCGACCGTGCGCGACGTGACGCCGAGTTCATCTGCGATAAGGCTATTTGGATAGCCTCGCGAAATTCCTCTCAGAACGGCCCGTTCGCGCTGCGTCAGTCTCGCGGCTTTCGAAAGAGCGTCGGCCTGTTCGGAGGCACGACGGGCTATACTCTCAAGCCAGCTGAAGCCGCGGTCGATCGCGCCGAGCAATGCGGCCTTCTCGACCGGTTTGGCGAGAAAGTCGGCAGCGCCCGCCTTCATCGCCTGTACGGCGAGCGTAGGATCGCCATTGCCCGTCAGCACCACGACGGGCATGTCGATACCGCGTCGCGTCAGCTCCGCCTGAACCTGCAGGCCGTCCATGTCGGGCATGTGCATGTCGAGAACCACGCAGCCTTTCTCGGCGTCCTCTGCGCTCAACAGAAACTCCGGCCCCGAAGCGTAGGCTTCTACGGCAAACCCTGCGGTCCGCAACGTGAAACTTAGTGCTTTTCGTATTGTCTCTTCGTCATCGACGATATGCACGACGCGCTTGTTCCCCATAGCCCCCGAGATCGATCAATACGCAGTGCCGCGAGGGCAGCGCTTCAAGGGATACTTCTCTGCACGTTGGACTATGGTCCCAGGTCAAGAGTAAAAATTTGGCGAGGCAAAACGGCGAAGGACAGCGAAACTGTGAGGGTTCGGCTACTCCGCTCACACCAATGCCGCGGTCGCTGCGGCTCATTGCCGGGTCTCTGCTCCGGACGATGCATGCGAGTTGCCCGCGCCGCCCTCGGCGCGATCGAGCCATCGCTACGCTTCCATCACATCGTCGACCGGCAGCGGGTTACTGGCGCCCGGCGGGCGAGGGGGGCGGGTTGGCCCTTGACGGCTGCGCGATCGGACGCCCAGGATAGCAGGGTGGCGCGCTTTACTTCGGGCTCAAGCTTCAGGTGCCCAGCAACGTCGAGGGGATCGATGAACGAGCGTGTGTGCGACACGACATATCCTCCTTCCCTGCCGCGATTTTCTCCGAAAGGGAGATCTCAGGAGATTGGTTCGGACTCGTTTAGGGTCAATGGATGAGGACGCGCACAGCGTTTGCCGGGCGTTCATTTCCGTCTTAGAACTGACGCGCAGCACGCCATTCAATCCGGTGGCGAACGGCCTCCGCGATCGCTGGCATGACGTCTATATCATTCGACGCATGTGCAACCGCGTTCGTGCTGACGATCCTTTCGACAAGCCCACCCAGAACCTGCGCTGCATCGCCGGCAAAAAGCGGATGCACGACCACGCAATCCGGTCGCGCGAACCCCATGCCGACCAGTTGGCGCGCCGCCTCGGTGAGGGTCCGACCGGATGAGGCGATATCGTCGACCAGCACCGGCTGGCGATCGAGAAACGCTGGGGCATTCGGAATCGAGATGGTGACGTGACGGTCGCCGGATCGGATTTTCTCGCACACGAGAAACGGAGCATCGGCATCGGCCGCCACCTGCGAGACCCACTGTTCGCTTTCCAGGTCCGGACCGATGATCAGCGGGCGAGCGACATTGCGCTTGATCCACGAGGCCAAAAACGGCGCGGCATGAACAACCTGGGTTGGGATGCGGTAGATTTCCGACAATTCATGGTAGCGATGGAGATGCGGATCGACCGTCACCAGCCAGTCGAGATGGCGAGACAGGATCGCAGCAAAGGTTCGCGACGTCACCGCCTCGCCGGCATGGAAGCGTATGTCCTGGCGCATGTAAGCGAGGTAAGGGGCGACGAGCCCGATCCTGCGAGCGCCAAGATCGCGCGCGGTGTCGGCTGCGAACAGCAGCGGCAACAGCTTGGCGTCCGGATGATCGAGACTGGACAGCAGGATGACCTCGCGGTCGCTGACGTCGTTTCCGACCCTGAGATAGGTTTCCCCGTCAGGAAACTGACGATGCTCGATCGTGCCGACCTCTGCATCGAGCGCGGCGGATAGCGGCTGTGCCAGGGCCTCGCTGCCAGACAGCGCGAACAGCACGGGACGGTTCATAGCGCTTCAATCCCGAAGATCGGCCCGTCGCTCACCGCATAGGCCGCCGCATAGTCGAGCTCGCCCGGGCTCTCGGCATGAATGCTACACAAGGGAGCCCCGGCATCCACCATCTGGTTCAGCCGACACTGCAGCGCGACGCCGGCGGCCTTGGCCATCGGCGCGCCGGCAAGCTTCGCGACCGTCGCGAGCTTGCGATTGTCGATACTCACCAGGCGGCCGCTATAGGGAGCGATCATATCCTGTTGGAACCGGGCGACCGGTGGAGCCCGCATGCCGCCCTGCGCTTCGCAGATACGTTGGAACTTGGCCCAGGCCCGGCCGCTTTCGAGGCACGCCCGCGCACGCGCATAACCTTCGCGGGCCGGGGCTGCGTCCGCGAGCTCAAGCAGTCCTCCCGCCAGCTCGCAGGCCCGGTGGGCGAGATCCTCGGCGCCCGGCTGCCCCTGGAGCACGGCAAGGATATCCTGCGCCTCGAGCGCCGGACCGATGCCCCGTCCGATCGGCTCGGCGCCGGGGCCGCGCATCACGCGCGTGCGAAGCCCGAAGGCTTGGGCGACAGAGCTCAGCGCCCGCTCGAGCGTGTCGGCGGCATCGGCGCCGCGTACCTTGGCGGTCGGCCCGACCGGGATGTCGATGACCAGATGGGTCGCACCGGCCGCGATTTTCTTGGACAGCACCGAGGCGACCATCTGCCCGACGGCATCGATATCGAGCACCCGTTCCACGCCGATGATCACATCGTCGGCAGGGCTGAGGTTGACGGCGCCGCCCCAGGCGATGCAGCCGCCTTCGCGCTCGACCACCTTGCGGATTGCGGAAACGTCGAGGTCGACAGGTGCCAGCACCTCCATCGTGTCCGCCGTGCCGGCCGGTGAGGTGATCGCCCGCGACGATGTCTTGGGCATGATCAGGCCCTCCGCGGCCATGATCGAGACGATGATCGGCGTGGTGCGATTGCCCGGCAAGCCACCGACGCTATGCTTGTCGACGATGACCGTTCCGGGCCACTGCAATCGCTCGCCGACATCGACCATCGCCCTGGTCAGGCTGATCGTTTCGTCCGTATCGAGCGGGACCGCTGAGCAGGCCGTGACGAACGCCGAGAGATGGACATCGCTATAGCGTCGCTCGGCGATGTCGGTGATGATCGCTGAAAAAGCCCCGTCACTGAGACGATTGCCATAGATGCGCCGACGCACTTCGGCGAGCGAGGCGAGAGGCTGGGCGTGCGCGATCTCGACCGGATCGCCATCGCTGACGCCGAGCCGCTGCCATGCGGATTCGGAGAGGCCGATCTCGCCGGGCGCTGGAGTCTCCGCGGAGCTGTGCAGCAGCGAGACGACGATTTCCCGCCCGCCGGCGCGCAGCGCGACCTGCGCGCGGGACGCAAGACCTTCCGAGCGGCAGACGGGACAGTCGTGGCGCATGACCGCGATCAGATCGCTTCCGGCAGCCGACAGGCCGATGCGGCGTGCCCGCAGCGTCGTCGCGACAGGCTCTGCTTCGGCGTCCTCGATGATCCCGGGCTTCACGCGAGCATGCCCCAGCTACCCAGCGCCGGTACGCTGCATGCCCAACCCAGTTCCTCCGAGACACGCTTCGCCAGGACCTGGGCGCCGGTCGGCTCGCCATGGGTGACATAGACGTGGCGCGGGGCCTCGTGCAGCGACCCGAGCCAGCGCATGAGTTCGTCGCTGTCGGCATGCGCCGAGAGCATCGTCAGGTTGGCGACCTCGGCTTCGACCGGGATATACTCGCCGTGGATCTTGATCGTCCGGGCGCCGCCGATCATGGCGGCGCCGCGGGTGCCCGCCGCCTGGAAGCCCGAGAAGAGGATGAGGTTCTTCCCATCCGGCGCGAAGCGCTTGAGATGGTGGAGCACGCGGCCGCCCGTTGCCATTCCACTGGCCGAGATGATGACCTTGGGGGTGGGGTTGGCGGTGAGTTCCTTGGATTCCTCCACTTCGCGCACATAGTGCGCGACGCTGCACGCCGCTTCGCACTCGGCGCGAGCCAGGCGATGCTCGTCCATGAAATCGCACATCAGCCCGCTCGCGTTGATCGCCATCGGGCTGTCGAGGAAGATCGGGATGTCGCGGAGGCGTCCCTGCGCGCGCAGACGCGAGAAATGATAGAGAAGCGACTGAACCCGTCCCACGGCGAAGGCCGGGATCACCACCGTCCCGCCTCTCTCGACGCATCGCTCGACATGATCTCCAAGCGTCTTTGTCGGATCGACCTGCTCGTGGCGCCGATCGCCATAGGTCGATTCCACCAGGACATAGTCGGCGCGCGCGGGCGGCTCGGGATCCTTCATCACCGCATCGCCGTAACGGCCGATATCGCCTGAGAAGAGGATTGTCCGCCCCTTCCAGTCGATCTCGATCGACGCCGCGCCGAGGATGTGGCCGGCGCGATGGTAGCGCACCCTGATGCCGTCCGTGACTGCATGCCACGCTCCGAACTCGATCGGGCGGAAGAGCTGCAATGCCAGACGCGCGTCGGCCTGGGTGTAGAGGGGCAGCGCCGGCTGGTGCCTGGAGAAGCCGTGCTGGTTGGCGAACTCCGCATCCTTTTCCTGCAGATGGCCGCTGTCGGGAAGAAGGAGCTCGCACAGGGCCGCGGTCGCCCGCGTGGCAAGGACGGTCCCGTCCCAGCCCAGGCGCGCCATGCGCGGTAGTGCGCCCGAGTGATCGAGATGGGCGTGGGTCAGCAGCACCTGGCCGACATCCGCGACTTCGGGTGGGATCGATGCCCAATTAAGGCGGCGCAGATCCCTGGGTCCCTGAAACAGGCCGGAATCGACCACGATCTGAGTTTCACCATCGTCCACCAGATAACGCGACCCTGTGACCGTTCCCGATGCGCCGAGAAAGGCAACGCCGAGACCATCGGCCGGGCGCTTGGCCAGATCGATCCTTGCTTCACGCTCGAAGATGGTCACGCGGGAATGGTGCCGTTTCTTTCTCTTTTGCATGGACGCGGGCCTGCCTCTCACGATTATGTTCGTGAGCGCAGCATTGGTTCGCGGACGCCGCACGCCTATACGCAAAATCCGCAGCACGACTGCTGCTCCCCGACAGCTGCGTCGCCCGAACGCCGATGGCCGATCCCATCGATCGCCTTACCCATGCCTGCGCGATGCCCGGGGGACTTCGGTCTCTACTTATACCTTGCTCCTTGGACTCGAGCCTATGCTGCCCGGACGTTGACCAGAAGAGGACGGCATATGGGCGAACATGACCATCGCATGCGCAAGCGCGGCAAGATCGTTCTGATCGGCTTCCTGCTCGTCGCTAGCTTCTTCCTCCTCACCGAGCATACCGCGCACTTCCTGGGTGTGCTGCCCTATCTCATCCTGCTCGCCTGCCCGCTCATGCACCTGTTCATGCACCGCGGCCATGGTGGGCATCAGCATGGCCATGAGCCCGGTCAGGCACCCGCCGGCTTACCGGCCAATCCCAACGGCCGCATCGAAGGAGAGTCGCGATGACGCACGCCGACTATGGCTATGGTCTGTGGGGGCTCGCGCTGGTTAACGCCGCCGTTTTCATCCTCTTTGCGTTCAGCTTCTTCAAGCCGGCAACTAAACGAGACTGGCGCAGTTTGGGGGCGTTCAGCGCTTTCATCATAGCGCTCTTCGCGGAAATGTATGGCTTCCCGCTCACGATCTTCGTGCTTTCGGGGTGGCTCCAGTCGTATTTCCCCGCTGTCGACTGGTGGAGCCACGATGCTGGACATCTCCTGGAGATGATGTTCGGCTGGCGAGTTAATCCCCATTACGGTCCATTCCACATCGCCAGCTTTGTGCTGATCGGCGTGGGTTACTGGCTGATCTCGGTTGCATGGACGGCCCTTCACTTGAGTCAGCGCAAACACCAATTGGCCCTTACTGGGATTTATGCCCGGATCCGGCACCCGCAATATGTCGGCTTCATTCTCGTCATGCTCGGCTTTTTGCTACAATGGCCGACCCTTTTGACCCTTGCTATGTTTCCGGTGCTCGTCGTGATGTATATTCGGCTGGCTCGGCATGAGGAAAAGGAGGCGCTAGCCAACTTCGGCGAGGTTTACCGCGATTATATGGCTCGCGTGCCCGGCTTCATTCCGAATCTGACAATCCATTCGCGTCGAAGAAGGCCATGGCGATCCTTGACGGGAATGGCTGATGTAATTGCCGGCAAGGTCAATGCTGACGTTCTGACTGGCCTTATTATTCGGACATCGTTACCCGACCTCACAGCACACTACTGCAGCAATCCCGGTTCGACTGCGCAATCATCTTGAGAGGGCAAGTTCGCCTTGCACGGGCAGATTCGGTGTGGAGCTGATGCCCGGCACTAGACGCAGAGCATCGCCGATCAAGGTATAGACGGCGTGGCGCTGGCCGCCACGGTTCCGATGGTCGACGCGATAGCCCTGATAATGTCGGCGGAGCAGGCCTGCATTCACCAGTTCGGAAACGGCGCGACTGAGATTACTCTTGCCGGCTGTGCGAATGCGTGCCCGCATTTCCTCCGCGATCACGCCGCGCCTTTTCTCCGGATCGCCGGGGAGCAGTCCGTTTCTAGCGAGGTCGCTCTCGACCCGCTTGGCCAGCGTAATGCTGCGCGGACCACGCTGGGCCATCGGGGTCAATGCGTCGCATAGCCAATCGCGCAGGGAAACGAGCCCATCGTTCCGCCTGACCCAGGGACCGGCGCTTCCATCTGGCCCCGCCACCTGGGCGATCAGGTTGAGCAGCATGAAGGCATAACGGGGCCGGCTCGATACGGTCGCCAGCGTCTCGAGCACGGCCGCGACATCACAGCCAATGGAGGGTTCAAGAGGCTTGCCTGCATGAAACATAACATGATGGAATCAAGCACAAAGCAGGATCAATGTGAATCCCAAATCGGCGGCTACAGACGGGTTGTCAGCTATGACACTTTGCCGGCGGATAAAGTGTCATAGGCGATCCATTCTAATCGTAGATTGTTGCGAATCGTTCTCAACTCATCCTGATAATCATGGCGCTCGCCGCTTAGGTGTGGACGAGCCGTCTCCTCGCGAACGAGCTTCCGTCGCCTATGGCGAACAGGATAAAAGACTGCGGCCGCCTTGATGATCTCACGCGCTTTGCGACGGACTGTCAGCGTGCTGAAACCCTTGGCGATCTGCATGGCACGATCGATGCCGCCGTGCGCGATCTTGGCTTCCGCTGGTTCACGCTGCTTCACAATATCGACCTTCGGCGCGGCGACGAGCAAAGCCTGTTCCTCACAACCTATCCGTCGGCCTGGCTCGAGGAAGTGCTCGAAGAGCGCCATTATCTCGAAGATCCCATCCATGCGGCCTGCGCACGTACGCCCTCTGGACTGGCCTGGGACCGTGTCGGCGACGTGCTGGAGCTCACGCCGCGCCAGCGAGGCATCCTTGACCGCGCCCGGGATCATGACCTTGCATCGGGCTACAGTTTGCCGATCCGGACCCCGGGCGAGCCCGAGGCGATCTTCACTGCGGCCCGATCACGCGACGAGCCGCTGAGTGCAGAAGAGGTTCTGACCGCCCGTCTGCTCGGCTCGGTCGCTTATGATCGGGCGCGCGAGCTGCTTGGCGAAAGGGCAGGGCCATTGGCCTGCGTCCCTCTCAGTCCTCGCCAGGTCGAATGCATCGCGCTCGTCGCGCAAGGCAAAAGCGACTGGGAGATCGGCCAGATCCTCGGCCTCAGCCGCGATACCGTGCACGAATATGTTGAATCGGCCCGCAGGCGTTATGGCGTGCGACGACGCACGCAGCTGGTGCTGCGCGCGGTTCGCGATGGTCATCTCAACATGGAAGCGCTGCTCTGATCTCGCCGGCCATATGATGATCGGGCTTGGGCAAGTTCAGGATTTCTGCGCTGTCGCTGGCGCGATCAAGGACGCTACGGCCTTGTCTGACCTGATGGCCGAAATCACGAAGGCCATGGGCTTTCGGCACTATGCCCTGGTCCATCATGTCGACCTGAAGCCTGCGGTTCGCTCGGTCCACATCGTCGACTATCCGCAAGACTGGGTGGAGCGCTTCCAGGCGAGACGCCTCTATGCGAGCGACCCGATCCACCGCGCCAGCCATCGCACCAATGTGGGCTTTGCCTGGTCGGCGGTTCAGTCGATCATCTCTCTGACGGCCGCCGATCGCTCGATCCTGGCAGAAGCCTACGAGGCCGGGCTGGGCGACGGCTTCACCGTTCCGGCCCATATTCCTGGCGAGCTCAATGGATCCTGTTCCTTCGCGATGGCGGCGGGCGAGATGCTCGACCATCGGCAGCTGCCGTTCGTGCAGCTCGTCGGCAGCTTCGCGTTCGAAGCGGCACGCAAGATTTCCCGGATCCACGCGCCGCAATCCGAATGCCCGAGCCTGACCGAAAGGCAGGCCGAATGCGTGGCGCTGGTCGCGCGGGGCAAGACCGATTGGGAGATCAGCCAGATCCTCGGCATCGGCCAGGAAACGGTGATCCAGCATGTGAAGGATGCGCGCGACCGCTATGGCGTCACCAAGCGCACCCTCCTCGCCATTCGCGCCTTGTTCGAAGGGCAAATCAGCTTTGCCGATGTGTTCGGCCGATGATCTCCCCAGAACTGGGGATAACGCAAAAAAAGCCGCCTCTGATCGACTGACAGGCCTCACCAAAAGGAGGCTGTCATGCACATCGGGACCGGCTTTTCGCAAGCCATGGAACACCGCCTGTTTCGCTCCATGTTCGAGGAGCGCAAGCGGGTCTTCGTCGATCTTCTTCGCTGGGACGTTCCGGTCATCGCCGGTCGCTACGAGATCGATCAGTTCGACAATGATCGCGCCGTCTACATCGTTGTTACCGGGGACGACGGGGAACACCGGGCCTCCGCACGGCTTCTGCCGACCACGCACGAGCATATTCTCGGCACGATCTTCCCGGATCTTTGCGAGGAAGCGCCGCCGCGCGGCAGTGCTATCCTGGAAATCACCCGCTTTTGCCTTGCGCGAAAATTGCGCGCCCGGGAGCGTCTCGAGCTGCGCAATCAGCTGGTCACCGCGCTCGTCGAATATGCCCTCGCCAACCAGATCCACAGCTTCACCGGGGTCGCCGAGTGGCCGTGGTTCCAGCAGATCCTGGGTTTCGGCTGGACTTGCCGACCATTGGGTCTTCCCACGTCCGAGCAAGGGCGAAGTCTCGTCGCCTTGCAAATCGATGTGGACGACCGAACGCGCGAGCAGCTGCGCGCGAGCGGCATTTTCCGCCCTGTCGGCCTTGCCGATCTTCCCGCCGCAGCATGAGGAGGGCGATCATGGCCACGATCGCACGGCGCGGCGTCTCCGCCGCGACCAAAGCCGACGAAAATCTGCGGCAGCACGGCTTCTGCATCCTGCGGGATGTCGAGTCTCGGTCACGCATCGAGGAGATCAATCGATCCCTCCATCCGCGTTTTGCCGCCACGCCTTTCTGCCAGGGCGGATTCTACGGCCCTCGGACAAAACGCTTCGGTGGCCTGCTGAAGCGCGCGCCGACGGTTGAAAGTCTTGTCCAAAACCCTGCCGTCATGCGCCTCGTCCACGCTATCCTCGAGCCCTGGTGCGACACGGTCCAGCTCAACCTCACGCAAGCGCTCGAGCTGCACCCGGGGGCGCCAGCGCAATTTCCGCACCGGGATCAGGACATGTGGCGCGGTCCGACCGGCGAGCTCGAATATCTCGTCAACGTCATGTGGCCGATTTCGCCGTTCAAGGCCGAAAATGGGGCGACGCTGGTCTGGCCGGGGAGCCACAATGGCGGGCAGGGCGACGACGGCGCGGAGCCGGTCGCCATCGAAGCGGATCCGGGATCGGCGATCATATTCCTGGGATCGACCCTCCATGGCGCCGGCGCGAATCGTTCAAACGCGGTGCGCCGAGGCATCATCGTCAGCTACTGCCTCGGCTGGCTGAAGCCCTATGAGAACCAGTGGCTGACCTATCCGCCCGAGGTGGCCAGCGCATTCTATCCCGAGCTTGCCGCGCTGGTCGGCTACCAGCAGCACCGCCCCAATCTCGGCAATTATGACGGGCAGTGCCCGTCCATCCTGCTCGGCGGCGATCCGCCAGACCATCTCGCCGCAATCGATGCTCTCCGGCCCGACCAGGAAGGCGCTCTGTCCGAATTCCTGCGGCAGCAAACCGATCAACTCCCCCCCCGGCTAGGGGGATTGCCGAAATCGAGCGCGGTCGGAACAAAAGAGAGGTGAAATCCAACGGATAGCTGACGGCATTTCCCGACGCGGGAGCTGTCTCTCGCGGGGGAAGACCCGATGCAACGTGCAATATTCGGCATGGCGATGCTCGCCCTCGCCACAGCCCTTCCAAGCGCACCGGCAGCGGCGAATGACCTGGGCTGCCAGGTTCTCCTGTGTCTTTCCAATCCCGGTGGCGCGACCCAATACGCGCAATGCGTGTCGCCGATGACCAAGCTATGGCAACGCTTGGCCACCGGCGGCGCCTTTCCCGGCTGTAGCGGCGGCGTCGCCCGCACGAAGGTCTATGATCGCGATTCCACAACTCGCCGCCGGGTGGTCATCACGTTCAACGACGGCCGCAGCCAGACCTTCTCGCTGGCCGGCATCGAGCGTTTGGACGGCGGCCGCCGATGATCCTCGATGTCGCCACCCTTCTTTCGCTTGCAGGAGCTTGCGCACCGACGGCGGCGCCTGAGACGCTCATTTCGATCGTCCACACGGAGAGCCGGTTCAACAGTCTCGCAATCGGGGTCAATAGTCCCGGCGTGCGCGCGCCAAAGCCCGCGACCAAGGCGCAGGCAATCGCTGCGGCGCGCAGCCTGATTGGTCGAGGCTACAACATCGATCTCGGCCTGGGACAGATTAACAGCGCCAATCTCGGCTGGCTGGGGCTTTCGGTCGAAAATGCGTTCGAACCCTGCTCCAATTTGGCCGCCGCCGCCCGCGTCATCGCGACCAACTACCAGGCGGTCGCGCGCCTTGCCCCGAGCCGGGATCATGCGATCGCGACCGCCCTTTCGCTGTACAATACCGGCGACCGGCGGCGCGGCTTTCGCAACGGCTATGTCGCCAGGGTCTATGCCAGTGCGTCAGCCGTCATTCCGTTGATCCGGAGTACGGCGCCGGCGACCAGAAACTCGGTCGTTGCCCCAGCGGCTCCGGCCTTCGCTCCGCCACCCGACACCCCTGTTTCGCCACCGGCCGCAGCCGGGTGGAACACAGCGGCGAGGGCGAGCCAGGCCTCGCTCATGGTGTTTGGCGACGGGGCCGCATCTCAGAAAGGACAGCATCCATGACAGCAATCACCGCCCATCAGGGCGGACGGCGCCAATGGGCGCGACTTCTTCTGCGCGTCATCGGCGTGATGGCATTGGCGCTGCTTGTCTCGATGCTGCTGAGCGATCCTGCACACGCGCAGGGGGCTGACGGCATCACGTCGATGGCGGAGAACATCAAGACCTGGCTCACCGGGACTTTCGCCAAGACCATCGCGGTGATCGCGGTCGTGATCGTCGGGTTCATGTTTTTCACCGGGCGCGCCAGCCTCGGCCTTCTGGTGACGGTCATCGTTGGCATCTTCATCGTCTTCAGTGCGCAGTGGATCGTCGACACCATCACGGGTGGCGCGTGAAGGAGAGCGCCGCCCTGGACGAGCGGCTGCGCGAGGAGACGTTGTTTCTGGCGGTCACGCGCCCGACGATGTGGCTCGGCGTGCCGCTCGAAGCCTCGTTGCCGATCGCGCTTGCCGCCTGTCTCACTTTGATCGTCAGCGGCAACCCGCTCTATGCCGGCGCCATCGGAGGCGCCTGTCTCGCCGTCGCACGGCTCATCGTGCGGCACGATGCCAACGCCTTCCGGCTGCTGTGGCTCTGGACCATGACCAAGGCGCGAAGCCGGAACCGCGTCTGGTGGGGCGGCAGTTCCTATTCGCCGCTCCCGGTCGCGGGGCTGAAACGCAAGGGCTTTGCGCGTGGCTAGCGCGGCTGCCCAGCTCCCGCCGCGCAAGACGCCGTGGCGCATATTGCGGCAAGAGGCCGAGCCGGGTCGCTATCTGCCCTATGCGCGCCACGTGACATCGGAGGTGATCGCGCTCGATAGCGGCGACCTCATGATGATGTTCCGCCTTGAAGGGCTTGCGTTCGAGACCGCGGATCCGATCCACCTCAATGACTGGCACGAGAAGCTCAACGGCACCTGGCGCAACATTGCCGACGATCGGCTCGCGCTCTGGACCCACATCGTTCGCCGCCCGGTCGATGACTATCCCGAAGGCCAATTCCGCTCGGACTTCGCGGCCGATCTGGACGAAAAATATCGCGCGCGGGTGACTGCCAAGCGCATGTTCGTCAACGAGCATTATCTGACGCTGATCATGCGACCGGCGGTCGGCTCGGCCGATCGGACCGGGCTTCTCCTCAAGCGCATCGCCAAAGCCAGGGCGGCCGATGAGGAGGTCGACCCCGACGAACTGGCCCGCTTCGAGGAGAAGGCGCGCGATATCGAAAAGCTCCTCCGGCGGTGCAGCCCCGCGCGGCTCGGCCTCTATGAGCAAAATGGCCTCCTATTCTCCAGGCCGCTCGAAGTGCTCGAGCAGGTCATGATGGGCGCAAAGGCCAAGGTGCCGCTGGTCCGAGGCCATCTTGGATCCGCACTCTACGGCGAGCGGGTGATCTTCGGACGCGAGACGGTCGAGATCCGCGCCCATGATGCGAGCCGCTGGCTGGGCATTTTCGGCATCCGGGAATATCCCGCGCTCACCCGTCCCGGTCAGATGAACGCTCTGCTCGGCCAGGATTTCTCGTTCGTCGTGTCGCAATCCTTCACCTTCATGGGGAAGGCGCGCGCGGCCGAAAGGCTGCGGCGCCGGCAGAACCAGATGGCTTCGACCGAGGACGCGGCAGCAAGCCAGGCGCTCGACCTTGAAGACGCCGCCGACGATCTTCAAAGCAATCGGTTCGTCCTTGGCGAACATCACTTCTCGCTTGGGGTGTTTGCCGAGAGCCAGAGGCGACTCGCCGATAATCTGTCGGCCGCGCGGGCCGCGCTCGCGGATGCTGGCCTGGTATCAGCGAGGGAAGGGCCGGCGCTCGAGGCGGCCTTCTGGGCTCAGCTTCCCGGAAATTTCGCGTGGCGGGCGCGGCCGGCGGCAATCACATCGCGGAATTTCGCCGCATTGGCGCCTTTTCATACCTATCCCGCGGGCCGGCCGAGCGGAAATCATTGGGGTCCGGCGATCGCGCTGATGAAAACGGCCGCGCAATCGCCCTACTATTTCAACTTCCATGTCGGGGATCTCGGCCACACGCTCATCATCGGTCCCTCGGGCGCGGGCAAAACGGTCGTTCAGAACTTCCTGATGGCGCAGCTCGAGAAGACGGGCGCGCAGCAGATCTTCATCGACAAGGATCGCGGCGCCGAGATCTACGTGCGGTCTGCTGGCGGGATCTATCTGACGCTGAAGAACGGGGAGCCAACCGGCTTCGCGCCGCTGCGGGCGCTCGAATATGGGCCGCGCAACCTCGTCTTTCTCGGTCGTCTGATCCGGCAGCTGGTGACGCCGCCCGGCAGCACGCTGGGCGTCACCCAGGAGCGCATGATCGACGAAGGCTTGGCGTCGCTCGGGCGGCTCGCGCCGGAGAACCGATCCATTCTGGCCCTGCGCCAGCTGCTCGGCCAGCGCGATCCGGAAGGCATCGGCGCTCGGCTTGAGAAATGGTCGCGAGGCGGATCGCTGGGTTGGGTGTTCGACAACGAGATCGATGCTTTGTCGCTCGATGCGCCGTTCCTCGGCTTCGACATGACCGACTTCCTCGACAATCCGGAAGTTCGCACGCCGATCATGATGTACATGTTCCATCGCATCGACGGCCTTCTGGATGGCCGCCGACTGGTGATCGACATCGATGAGTTCTGGAAGGCGCTGGGCGATGACGCTTTCCGCGCCTTTGCCCAGGATGGCCTGAAGACCTACCGCAAGCAGAACGCCTTCCTGGTTTTCGGCACGCAGAGCCCGGCCGATGCGCTGCGCTCGGATATCTCGCACAGTATCATAGAGCAGGTCGCGACCAAGATCCTGCTGCCAAACCCCTATGGGCGTGAAACGGATTATATCGACGGGCTGGGCCTGACCCAGGCGGAATTCAAGCTCGTCCGTCACGACCTGAACCCGGAATCTCGCCGCTTCCTCATCAAGCAGGGTCATGACTCGATCGTGGTGGAACTGGACCTGGGCGGCCTCTCCGACGAGCTCGCGGTGCTCTCGGGCACCACGGAAACCGTGACACTCCTCGATGCCATTCGCGCTGATGTCGGCGACGACCCGGCGAAATGGCTGCCTCTTTTTCACCAGCAGCGTCGGTCTGCATCGATCAGGAAAGGATGAGCTATGGGTAAGGGCATATACGCAGCACTTGGCGCCATCGCCCTTGGAATGGCGGGGCCTGCAGTCGCGCAAGGTATCCCCGTCTACGACAGCTCCGGCTATCTGCAGGCGCTGGCCACGGTGAAGAACACCCTGTCGATGATCGATCAGGGGAAGGAGCAGATCGCAGAAGCGAAGCAGCTCTATGGCAGCTTCAACCAGGTCACCGACGTCAACGGCATCGCATCATCTCTTTCCACCGATGCCATGCGCCACCTTCTGCCGCGGGAGGCCCGTGACATCAGCCGGCTGATGTCGTCGGACAATGCCAGCCTGGGCTCGCTCGGGAGCTCCGCGACCCGTATCCGGGACGCCAACCGTATCGCTTTGCCGGAATTGCGACCAGGTGCGTCGGCGTATGAGCGCGCTTCCCGCGACAACCTCTTGCGGAACGGCGACCTCGCAGCGCGCGATGCCGCGATCGCGGAGGCGGCCTATGGCGTGTCGGCCCAGCGTACCGCCGGGCTCGAAGAACTGAGAACCTCGCTGGATACGGCTTCGGACGCCAAGCAGGTCATGGATATCCAGGCGAGGGTAGGGGTCGAGAATGCCCATATCCAGAACGACGCCTTGCAATTGCAGGCGCTGCGAATGCGGCAAGAAGCAGACGTCCAGTTGCGATCACAGCGCGAAAGCGAAGCGATACTGGCGACGAAGCTAGAAAGCTTGTCGCAATGACCGCGAGAGCTTTGCTGCTTGGGTTTGCCGCAGCGGGAATGCTCGCAGGATGCGAGCGGGCACCGCGCGGGAAGGACTATCTAACCTCTCACCCGGAAGAGCTCAGAGGACTCGTCAAGGCCTGTGCCGACGGATCACATCCCAACGAACAGGAGTGTTCCAACGCTGAAAGCCTCCGGATTCTCGACAACAAGATGCGGTCGCTTTCGAAATAATCCAGCGCCTTGGAGCTTCGCATGGCCACGGACATGTTCAATTCACTTTACGCGAACGTTGATGGGAAGCTTGATCTTTTCCTCAACGAGCGTCTCCAAAACGTCGTAGAGGTTGTCCGTGGTCCGCTCGCTGTCGGGCTGGTTATCTACATCGCCCTGTTCGGCTACATGGTGATGCGGGGCATCATCAGCGAACCATGGGGTGAGCTATTCTATCGGATGGTGAAGCTCTGTCTGCTGTATGTTGCTGCGACGACGGTCGCCTATTCCGATTGGATCACGACGCCGCTCTTCCACGGAATGCCCGATGCGATCTCCCAAGCTCTCGCCGGTAAGACGATCGACACAGTAGGAGAGGCCTTCGACGACTATTACACTCAAAGTGATGCTATAGTTGCACGGATAGAGACTGAAGCCGCAACGTACAGCGACATTAACCCATATAAACTGGTCCTCTATGCGCTGAGCCTGGGGCTGAAGGCATTAGCTGGGCTCTCGGCAGCGGTTGGATTTGCTATTACTATATTTGCCAAAGTTGCGTTGGCGATCATTATCGCACTTGGCCCCATCTTCATCGCTCTAGCTCTCTTCGAGCCAACGAGGCGTTTTTTCCACGGCTGGCTGGGGCAAGTATTCAACTATATCGTTCTCCTTGCTGTAATCATAGCCATCACGACCCTGATCACAGACCTCGGAGCGGCTGCAACAGCAGCATCTGAAGGCGTCGTGGATACGGCTTTCGGTGCTGTCCTGTTTGCAGCGTACATATTTTTGGGCACGATCTTCTTCTTCCAGGCTCCAGCCATTGCAACGGGAATAGCCGGGGGAGCCGCTGCCGGCGTGGGTGCCTTCGCCGGAACGGCCTGGGGCACGATGGCATCTCCCTTCCGACAGCGTCGCGTCATGCGCAACAGCCGCAACTTGGAGCGCGCCGCTCACCGCGGCGGCACCATCGAAGCGGCGTAGCGAGGCATCTCATGGCTTTTTCTTCACCAATATTCGCGCCTAGCTTCCGCCGTAGCGTCACCTGCCTGGGCGTTGTTCTGGCTGCGCTCGGCGTCGTCGGCTGTGCATCCGGTCCAAAGAAGCTCGCGGTTTGCAATGGCCATCACCTGCGCGACGTGAACATCTATGGAAGCGTCTTACCGGGCTCACCTGTGCCTGCGACCACGGCGCCGAGAGCTGCGCCGCCCATACCGCCGCTATCGCATCCAAGAGACGGCGATCCACCCCCACCGCCCGCCGTGCCTTCCGCGTCATCTTCCGGAGACAAAGTATCGTTCGCACCAAGGGGACCGCATTATGCGAGCTGCTGATGACCGCTCGGAGGCGGTGCCGGCATCGGGGCTGCAGCGCTATTTCCGGGACGCACGAAGCTGGGATCAGGACAGGATCCGGAACGCGCTGCGCTCGACCCGCATCGCTTGGAGCATCGCGGCCATCGCCTCACTCCTGGCCGCGGCCTCGATCTTCGCAGTTGCGGCTCTGACGCCTCTCAAGACTGTCGTGCCCTATGTTATTCGCGTCAACCAGACCACCGGCGCGGTGGATGTCCAGACCGCGCTCACGCAGCGGCCGATGCGCTACGATGAGGCGGTCACCAAATACTTCCTCGCCCAGTATGTGAGAACCCGCGAAAGCTGGATCCCGGCAGCGGCCGAAGAAAATTTTCGGTTCGTGACGATCCTCTCGCAGCCGACCGAACAGCAGCGCTGGGCGCGCTTCTACAGTAGCAACAATGGTGCCAGTCCCCAAAATGTCTGGGGCAAGAACGCAGTTGTGCAGGCGCGCGTGCGCAACATCGCCTTCATCAACGATCGCGTCGCCAATGTCCGGTTCACGCGGACAGTCCAGACCGAGACCGACATCCAGAACAGCGATTGGATCGCCACGATCACGTTCGCCTACGCCAACGCGCCCATGGCGGAAGGCGATCGCTACCGGAACCCGCTGGGATTCCAGGTCGAAAACTATCGTGCCGATCCGGAGGTGATCCGATGAGGGCGCTCTCCGCCGCCATCATTTGCGCGCTGGTGCCTGTAACGGCGGCGCACGCGGTCGAAGTTCCGCGAGGTGGTCCGTCCGACCCGCGCGTCAAGTTCGTCGAATATGAAGAGACCGAGGTCTATCGGATCGTCGGCACGTTCCGGACCGCAACACAGATTGTCCTGAGCGACGATGAGACGATCCAGCACGTCGCGCTGGGCGACACCGTATCTTGGGAGGTCGCCGTCGCCGGGCACATCCTGTTCCTCAAGCCGCGTGAGCGTGCCGGACCGACCAATCTCATCGTCACCACGTCGCGCGGAGGCGAATTGCGCAGCTATCCCGCTGCGACCTTTTCTTTGCGGACAAGGCGGTGCTGATCGAAGGAACCGCTGAACGCCTTCTCCTTCCGGCGATGATCCGCAAGACCGACGCTGCCGCGCAAGGCGAGCCGCAACTAAGCAGTCAGTACCTCACTGTCATGGAGGTCGGCGGCGCCTACGCCCATCGCTTCTTCGGCCTGCTGGCGTTCCTCGAGTTGCGCACGCTGATCATCACCGATATCGATTCCGTTGCGCCCGGGGCCAAGAACAAGCGCGTGGCGGTTCGTGTGGCCGAGGGCACATTCACCAGCAATGCCTGTATCAAAAGCTGGTACGAGCCCGACGTGAGCCCAGCCCAGCTGCTCGACAAGTCGACCGAGGAGAAGACCGACGGCGGACGACGGCTCGCCTATCAGATCCCCGAGCAGGATGGCGGTCCATGTGCTCGCAGCTTTGAGGATGCCTTCATCCTCGCCAATCCAGAACTCTTCGATCTCGGCGAGGGCGACCAGGCGACGCTCGCCTATGAGCATGCGGCCGAACAGAAAAAGTCCAGCTTTGCGCTTGAACATGCGATCGTAAACACCGAGTGGCGGACGCCGCGCTACATCGGCGAAGGGTTGCGGTGGCTTGCCCAAGGCAATCCAGCGCCGACCCTCGGGCCAGACGCGATCGCCGCCGAGTTGGTCGCCGAAGTGATTGACGCGGCTGATGGGGCCCAGGTCGATGGCTGACGAAGAGACCGCCGCCGACGCGGCCGGCCGCCTTGCACTTGAGCGTGTCTATGCGTGCTTCGATGCCGGACAAAGCTTCCGGCTCGAGGCAGGCGCGGGCGCAGGCAAGACATATTCCCTAGAAAAGGCGCTGCGCCGCCTGATCGAACTTCGCGGTACGGAACTTGTGCGTAAGCGCCAACAGATTGGTTGCATCACGTTCACGAACGTGGCGAAGGATGAGATTATCGCGCGCGTTCAGGCCCACCCGGCGGTTCGGCCGGAGACCATTCACGGATTTTGTTGGTCAGTATTGCAGGACTTTCAGCCCCAGCTCCGCGCGATCGTGCCTGACTTGCCGGGATGGGGAGAACGTCTCGCCGATGCCGGGGTGGGGGGGCTAGGCGCGAGGAAGGTCAATTACGACCTCGGCTATCCCCGGGTGACGCCAGACGAGGTGTCATTGAAGCACGAAGACGTGCTGACGCTGATGACGGAGCTGCTGGCACGGCCCAAGTTTCGCTTAGTGCTAGCGAAGCGCTATCCCGTGCTGCTGATTGACGAATATCAGGACACCGATGCGGGCTTCGTAGAGGCTCTAAAGCAGCATTTCCTAGGTACGGGTACGGGGCCTATCATTGGCCTGTTCGGCGACCATTGGCAGAAGATCTACGGTGAGGGATGCGGTGCGGTCGAGCACGCAGCACTCGAGGTGATCGACAAAAACGCCAATTTCCGATCCGCCGAACCCATCGTCGCGGTGCTCAATCGCATGCGACCCGATCTCGAACAGATCCCCAGCGACCCGGATGCGCCGGGTGAGGCTCGAATCTTTCACACGAATGCATGGCCGGGCCAGCGCCGAACGGGCCAGGGCGGTGGTCACTGGACTGGCGACACGAGCCCCGAGGCGGCACGCGCCTATCTCGATCACCTGAAGCAGCGATTGTCGGATGAGGGCTGGGACTTTGCCGTCGAACGCACCAAGATCCTGATGCTCAGCCACAGCGTGCTGGCGAAGGAACAGGGCTATCCGACCATCCAGAGCATTTATGGCCAGTTCAACGATGCCTGGCTCAAGAAAGAAGACCCCCACATCAAATTTCTGGCCGACCAGCTCGAGCCAGCATGCGCGGCCTTTGGGGAGCGGTGGATTGGTTGGTGCCGGGAAACTCGCCGATCAGATCAGCGGCCCAGGCGAGATCGGCGGAGCGCAGGAAAGAACCGGCGAGGCCTTCCGCGCCGTGCTCCGCGAGAATGCCGTCAATTCGCTTCTGGCTGTCGGGATCGGACGCACCGCAGAGTGCCAGTGCGATTGGACCCAGGCCGAGTTCGAACAGGCGGTTGCCGCGCGCCGATTGCAGATAATAATGCCGCTTGCCCCGAGCGCTTGCAGCGCAAGATCGGCGACCAGGCGGCGCGGCACGGTGACGACGGCTTCCTGGATGAGCTGTTCGATCCTGTAGAGCGCGGAAGACGCGCTGTTGGCGTGGACGGTCGCGATCCCGCCGGGATGGCCGGTGTTCCACGCCTTGAGCATGTCGAGCGCTTCGCCGCCGCGCACCTCGCCGACGATGATACGGTCGGGCCGGAGCCGCAGCGTCGAGCGCACCAGGTCGCCCATGGTGACGGCGCCTGCCCTTGTCCTGAGCGCCACCGTGTCGTGGGCGGGCGACTGCAGTTCGCGCGTGTCCTCGATCAGGATGACCCGCTCGTCGAGATGCGCCATCTCGGCGAGCAACGCATTGGCGAGCGTGGTCTTGCCCGAGCTGGTGCCGCCGGCGATCAGGATGTTCCGGCGATCGACCACTGCCAGCGAAAGCATACGGGCAGCCTCGGCCGACATGATGCCGTCAGCCACATAGTCCATCAGGGTATAGACCCGCGCCGCGGGCTTCCTGATCGAGAAGCAGGGCGCGGTCGAGACCGGCGGGAGGATGCCTTCGAAGCGCTCACCCGCACCTTGTCCATGCGGCGGCAGTTCGGCAGACACTATCGGACGCTCGCCGTGGACCTCGGTACGGGCGTGCGACGCCATCCGGAACCGCCCCCTCTTTCCAGCGACAGAGCGCGATTTACACCGGCCCCTCAGCACCATAGATTATGCCCATGGCCGATCGTGATCCCAATCTTGTCGTTTCCGGACTCTCCAGCACCGTCACACAGGACGGTGTCACCGTGGAGGTCAATATCGTCCGGCTCGAGGACGAAACCGACTGGTCGCTCGAAGTGGTCAACTCCAGTGGCACTTCGACGGTGTGGGATGATCAGTTCGCCACGGACGCGGCCGCTCTGGACGCATTCCGGCAGGCGGTTGCCGAGAAAGGCATGGCCTGCTTTCTCGACAGCGCCACGGTTATTCCATTCCCGAGCCGCTAGCGGGACCGGCAGTTCGCGACCCAATTACGCCGTCCAGCGGCAGAGGCGTAAATGTCGGGTTGTTATCGAGACCCCCGGTAGGACAAATGCGGGACAGCCGGGAGGCAACCATTTGAGGTAGCGTCATTTAATCGAGATGCTCCTGTGCCCCGATATATTTGATTGTCAGAACATGGATCGGCCGAGCAAATGCGAGACGGCATTGACCGCTCGCTTCCCTCGCCGTTACAGCCGAGCACTCCGGCGATGAGGGGCTTCTTGAAAGACAGCATTCTGGTCATGGTCATTCTCCGGGGGCTGGAGGTTCAGGCGAAGCGCTATGGCGAGATGTTTGAGAGCCTAGGCGCCGGCAGGCCGTGCATCCGTCGGCATCACGACAAGGTCGCATGGACGCAGTCTCTCGAACAGCTTATCCAATTGCGAGCGACCGGCACGATCGGCGCCGTCATCGACCTCATCAAAGGCCAGGCTCACATGCATCTGCCCGAGGCGGTGCTGGACCGCGAGCAACGCTTGGCCGACGCCGGACCCGAACCGGTCGAAGGCGAGTCTCGGAGGATCGCCCAGCTGCGAAGGCTACGGGACGTCGCCTACACCGAGCTGATGGCGGTGGATGCGTTCATCGATGGTCACACGCCCTTCGCCACCAAGCACGGCGTGAAGGGTGCGGAGTTCGAGAACGTGCTCGTCATCGTCGGCCGTGGCTGGAACAAGTATAATTTCGCGCAGATGCTGGAACGGCTCGACCCAGGCCCCCCGGCAGACAAGGTCGAATCCTTCGAGAGCAATCGCAACCTGTTCTACGTCGCGTGCTCCAGACCGAAGCGCCGATTGGCGCTGTTGTTCACCCAGATTCTAAGCGAGCTCGCGATGGCGAAGGTGACAGCTTTGTTCGGCGAGGCCAATGTGATCCCGCTTCCAGCAGATCCCGCGGGCGGGGCCGCGCCATGACCAAGGGAGAGGCACCACCGATGGTGACGATCGCTGCCTAAACGGACCACGATCTTAGCCAGATTTTCTCTTGGCTCGAAGCGGAGCCGCCGCGGGAGACAGCACCTCTCATCCCAACAACAGCATGATCGCGAAGAGACACAATGCCGGCGAGCTCATCGTCCTGAAGGCCGGCAACGACATCGCGGCTTTCGCGCTCGGCGCTTTCGATCTCATCGATATCTTTAAGACCAAGCCGCCGTTCAGACGGATCGGCATCGGCCGGACGCTGGCGCACTATTGAATCAGTCGAACTGCGGATACCGATAAGTAACCCCTTCCTATCCACTCATCACACGGGTGGGGTGATGTCGGCCCAGTAGATGACTTCTTCCAGGATATGCATGCTTTCGGGATTTTCCCAGCCCTCACGGTCGCTATCCCATCGCCCGATCACAGGGAGGTCAACCTCCCAGAGCAGCAAGCGACGGCCGTCTTTCCGGTCTTCCGGCAAAGTGCCGATCGGCTCCCAAGGGATGTGCTTGGCGGTGATCATGCAAGTTCCCTCGCTCGATTCCATTGGTCCCGCATTTAGCCCATCTTTGTGCAGGCACGAAACCCAGCTGGTTGCCAACCTGTCGGGTTTCGGCAGCCCGAGCAGCTTTTCGGTGCGCCTTCGGCTTTTGACGCCAGACTTCGGTGCGTGAGCCGCCACTCGCTTGTGCGATGCTGGCACTGATTTAACATAAGATATATTATCAGTCTTTTATCGTTCTATTTCAAATACTTAGATTACTTGCTCATTCGCGGTCTCCGGCATCAACGCCCGTTGATCGTCCCCTCGATCGCCGCCAGACCCTTCATCAACGCCTCGAATTTCGGCGGCGCGGCCATGAACATCTCCGACATCGCGCCATAGTCCCGCTCAAGCTTCTCCCAAGTCGCGCCATCGGGCGACAGGCGCAGCGTTCCAACCACGGCGGTGTCATAGGAGGCCGACCTGTCCGCGAACATCAGGCTCTTGTTGTGCACGACCTGCTCGAGCAGATCGATCCGCCCCATCGCCTCGTTCGTGATGCCCGCCTGGTCGAGCATCAGCACGTCATAATAATGGCGCGACATGCCCTCGCGCAGCTTGCCGTTATGATGGAGCGCATGAAGGATCGTGACCTTTTCCCAGAAGGTCCGCGCAACGGCCAGCGTCGGCACCTCGGTCACCGGATCCGGCAGTTCCTCGGGAAAGTCTTCGGCCAGATAGGCAAGATCGGTCGAAGCGCGAACGGTTCCGTGTCGCCGCGGGCGCCAAATTCCAGCTTGATGCGCGGCTTGATGTAACCGCTTTCATCCGCGCCGCCGTAATTCTCGCCATAGGCGAGCCCGTAACCCGAGGTGCGCGGATAGACGAAGAGCAGCGTCTGCTGGTCCTTGTCGTCGGGATCGAGCGCCAGGCTCCAGCCCTCGGCCGTGCCGAGAGCGACTTCGATTTCGCGCGCCAGGATCGGCATGGCGACCGTGGCGACATAAGCCTGTGCCGCCGCCTTGAGCGCCTTGGTCCGGCGCTCGCGCTCCTTGCCGGTAATGTCGCTGTCCATCGGCGAGGCGACTTCGCTGAGCAGCGGCGCCGCGCGGCTGATGGTGAGGTCGATATCTTCGGAGAAGCGCGCGATGATCCCATAGGCTTTCGACAGCGAGGTCCCGCCCTTGAAGGTCATGTGACCGGCGAGGTCGGGACACATGACGAGGCGGCGTAGCGTCCAGCAGACCCAGAAATCCTTCTCGATGATGATCGGCGTCAGATCCCGCCGCGCCGCCGCTTCATCGATAAAGGCGCGCCGATCCTCGGCTGGTCTGCGTGCGAACTCATCCATTGCGGGCGGCGCCGATCTTTAAGACGACGTCGCCCATCCATCCGGGCATCTCGGCCCTGGCCTGGGCGAGCATCCGCATGTCGCGATCATCGAGGCGGGCGGCGAAGTGCCGGATCTTGTCGCTATCGATATTGTCCTTCCCCAGATGCGCGAGCGCCTGCACGACCGCGTTGACCGAGTCCGGCGCATTGTCGAGCACCGGTGCGCGGCTGTGCTTGAGCGTCAGGCTGCGCCCGCCCGCTTGCCTGACCCGGGTGCGGCCGGTCGTGGCATAGCTGGCCCGGGCGGGAACCTGGGTCGATAGCCCGAGCCTGTTCGCCGCCGCCGCGCCCGACGGTGCGAGCTTGTCCCCGCTCTGCGTCGAGAGGGCCTTGGCGACATTGGCGGGATCGGGACTGAGCGCACCGAGCTTGTCATGCTGGCGCGGATAGTCATAAAGACCCCGGCCGATGCGCCGGATGTCGCCGGCGGTCACGAGGCGCGACAGCGCCATGTCGACCGACCCACGCGTCCCGAAGTCGACGAAGCTCTTGGGCGTGAACACCCAGCCGCGGCCCTTGCCGCGCACGCGCTTCATGATCCGATCGGCTACCGCAGACACTGGCTGTGCTCCTATCTGTTAGATAATAGCACGCTTTTTTCTAACAAGCTAGAAGCGCGTATCAGCGCCTAAATTCGCTATTTTCCAAGATATTTTGGCATCGCATCCAGATAGGATGCCAAGGCCACACAGGCAAGGTAGGCAAGCCGCCCGCGGGAGCGCCGGCCATCATCGTTCCCGATCCCGGTGAGGCGGTGGCCGCCCCTCGTCCGCACCTGTGGGCGGCGAAACGCCCTCCGGCTCGTTTCGGCGCTCCTGCGGCGGCCGTTCGGATTGCAGTATCTCCCGTGCGCGCGCGAGCCGCCGCGACACCGCCGGCGGCATCGCCGCCAGAAAGCCGGCGATTTCCTGCCCCAAGGCCCGATCTTCCGGTTTTCCGGTGGCGGCGAGCGCGACGGCGGCCTCGGCATAGGCGCCGCGGATCTGCTTCTGGCGCGCCAGCGCCATGACATCTTCCGGCCGGCGCTCCTGGTCGGCCGCACGCACGAAGCTTTGCGCCCGCAGTTCGTTGAGCTGCGCGAGATTGAGCCTGCGCCCCTCGGCCCCAAGCCGGGCATCGAGATGGAGCGCGGCTGACCGCACGCGCTTCTGGACATGACCGCGCGCCCGCCGGGGTGTCGCTTCCGCCGCGACACCGCGCGCGCGCAGCTCATGCGCGAAGGTCTCACGCATATGATGGAGATCCGCCTTGCGCGGATTGAAGCGGGTTCCGTCCGCCCCTTCGGTCGCCACCGTCAGATGGACGTGGGGATGATCGGTGTCGGTATGGAGCGCCAGCATATAGGCATGGTTCCCCTCGAACAGGATTCGCGCGAATGCCTGCGCCGCATCATGGAGCGTCTCGGCGTCGGTCGATCCCCCGGGCATCGACAGCACCAGCGACATCGACGTCGGCCGTTCCCGGCCATGTTCGTTCATGGCCTCGTCGAGCATCGCCCAGTCCTGAGCGATCGCCTTGAGCCGATCCGGCTCGGTGATAATCTCGCCCTCGCTCGATCGGACGGCGAGCTTCCCGTGGCGCGCCACATAGCCGAAATGCTCGGCGACATGATGAGCGCCATATTGCTTGCCGGAGACCTTCACCATCACCTCGGGCGCCTTGCGCACGATCCGCTCGAGCTTGGCGCGCGCCTCGGCCTGGCCCATCGACATCGGCCGGGCGGCCCCGCCCCCGCTTCCGCCCGGTTTGATCCGAACATAGGCGCCGCGCAGGGTCCGCTTGCCGCCTGCCGGCGGCCGCCAGGCCTCCATCAGGCTGGGAAGCGGGAGAACCCCCTCCTCCTCACGCATCGGCCATGTCCCAGTAGCGAAGATCGCCCTTGAGCGCGGCCCCGAGACCGGCGAGCGCATCGACGATCTCGGACCTAAAGCTTGCGACCCTGGCCGCTTCCCGCGCGACGTCGAGGCCGGATTCGACCATCACCGAGGCGTTGAGCGCGCGGGTCGCCTGGTTGAGGTTGATCCCGATCCGATTGAGCTCGCGCCACGCCTGCGCGACGGCCGCCCGCTCCTCGCGCGGCAAGGGCGCGTTTGCGCGCAAGCGCCGCGCCAGCAACGTGGTGATCCAGTCGGTACGCTTCATCCCCAGCACATCCGCCGCGCGGTCGAGCGCGGCGATCTCTTCCGGGATCAGCCGAACCTCGACCCGGCAGGTTGCGCGCTGGCGGGCGCGCGGCGCCTGATGCCCCTCCCCCGCCTCCATGGCCAAGGCGTCACCGATCAAGCGGCGCAGCAGCGCCGAGCGGCCGCCCGATACCGCCGCGAGCGCGGCGAAACGCTGGGCGACATCATCGTCGAGCCGAAAGGTGAGGACGGGCATGTCCCCAACGCTATTGTCATACATCCCCGGCGCCAAGCCTATCCGGCCCTTACCTTTACTCAACTCATCTTATAGTCTGCTTGGGCAGACTATTGTTCTTCGGCCAGCGAACCCCTCTCGAACACCGATCGTCCGCAGCAAGGGGCGGCGCCTTCGGCGCTGCCCCCGCCCATCGACACGAAAAGGGCCGCACCCCGAAGGGTACGGCCCAAACCATCGTGCAAGATAAACTACGAACGCGGAGGAGGCGGGTCAGTTGTTGGCAAGGCCTCGCTTCTCTCGCCGGTCGGACCGATCGACGAGGCAGCGACTTCACGCTCGCGGCCATCCTCGAAAATCACCGTGACCAAAGGCGCCAGCGGGAGCCACGCAGGGAAGCCGTCGACCAAGACCGGTAGTCTAGGAGATCGGATCGGCGCGGAGGGTTTGTCCGTGAGGCCCGATCGAACCGGATCGCGGTCGGTGGGGGCCAATGGCTGTGCCACAGGCGCCCGCGGAGGGACCGGCGCCGGGTGCGTCTGCTTGAGTTCGGCGATGAAGCGCGATCCTGCGGCGAGCGTTGCGCCGGCGTCGCCCCAGCTGGCGACATAGGCCTCGACCTCGGCAGGGTAGTCCCTCGCCGTCCGGTGCAGATCATAGAGAAGGCGAATAGGCGCAAACGGCAGGGCCGCCTTGAGATAGGCCGGCATGTCGCCATAGGCGGCATAGAGCGAGACGAACTGCTTGGATCGGCCGAGTGCCGCCGCGATCTCGACCTGGTTCATCCCGCCCTTCAGCATCCGGGCGATCGCATGGGCGAGCTCGACCGACGACAGATTGGCGCGCTGGTCGTTCTCGACGATCTGGTCGGCCAGCAGTTGCACTCCCTCGCCGACCGGCACGACGATCGCGGGGATCGTGGCAAGGCCCGCCAGCTGCGATGCGCGGAAGCGGCGCTCGCCCAGACGTATCCGGTGCATGCCGTTCGCGTCGGGCGGCGTAACCGTGATCGGCTGCAGCACGCCGCGCGACGCGATCGAGGCGGCCAGCTCGGCGAGCGCGTCATCGTCGAAGCTGCGCCGGGGATTGCCGGGGTCGGGCAGGATGCGCGCAAGTTCGATATCCTCGACCCGGCGCGCCCGTTCATGGTCGCCGACAAGAAGTCCGAACTCCTCGATGCGCTCGTCGAACTTGCCCATCAGGCGGCCGCGACCTCCTGGCTTGTCATGCGCCCCTCGATCTCGGCGAGCACCGCGCGGATCTCCTCGGCCGCCGCCTTGGCGCCGCTGCCGGTCTCCTGCCATACCGGACGATGATTTTCCGCGGCATGCTTGTAGGTCGGCCGCGCCTTGATGAAGGCCGGGAACATGAGCTTCTCGCCGACCGCATGCGCCAGCTTCACCGCATTCTCCATCTCGCGCCGGTCGAACGGATTGACCATCGAGGGGAGGAGCCCGAGGAAAGCGATCTTGCGGCCGGCGCGCGCGGCCTCGGCCTTGCGCAGCGCGGTCAGCAGCATCTTGGCGCATTCGACCGAATCCTCGGCAACCTGCACCGGCGCGATCACGGCATCGGCGACCGCCATCGCGCTCAAGGTGAGCTCGTCCCACTTGGGACCGGTATCGATAACGCAATAGTCGAAATGCGGGCGGAGCGCCGGGAAGCGGCCGATGAAGTCGCGCACATCCTGCGCCGCCTTGACCATCTGGAGACGGGGATCGGCACCGAGCACGGTTAGCCCGGCCTGCCCGTCGGCGCACAGGGCAGCGGCAGGATCGAACAGGTCGGCGGAAAATCCGCCTTGCCGCTCGGCGCCCAGGCGCCGCGTCGAGCTGCCCTGCGGGTCGAGATCGACGAAGGCGACGCGGCGCTCAGGCGGTTCAGCAAGATACCAGGCGAGATGACTGGCGAGGAAGGTCTTGCCGACCCCGCCCTTGAGCAGGCTGACGACGATCGTCTTCATGACCGCGGCACCTCAGCAATAGTCGTCAGGACCATCGCGCAGGTTGCGCTCATAATGATCGCGCGAGGACCAGTCGCCGCCACCCCCAATGCCGGGACCGGCATAGCGGAACAGATAGACGGTGAGGGCGAAGCAGCCGAACGCGAAGAGAAACGCGTGATCGGGATGCGCGGCGAAATATGCGGCCATGATAAGTCTCCTTGGAGCCAGTGAACGGGCAAGCGAACGGCGCCACTGGCGCCGGCCACGCGCAATCGCGCGACATCTCGGACCCGCGCCCTCCCCTCCCGCATTTGCGGATGCGGCGTCCGTTGCCCGCATAGTCTGCTCAAGCAGACTATGCGGGCCATCCCCCCGGTCGGGGGGATGGCTGCGCCGGATCAATATTCGTCGGCCAGCAGGATAGTGAGCACGCGCGTCGTGACCTCGGGGTTCGCGGCATCCGGCGAGCCATAGGCGAGCTCGAGATCGTAATAGTCGATCTTCCAGTAGAGGATCGCATCCTCGAACTCGAAGCGGCCGAAATCATGCTCGTCGATCGGATCGTTGTCGGGCGTGAAGCTGTCATAGTCGCGCACGATCCGGAGGATCTCCGCGCGGCGGCGAAAGCCGCGGAACAGGGCGACGTCGCCGATCAGCGCCGCAACGCCCGCAGTCATCACGATCTGGTTGCGGCCCGGGCTATGGATGGACCGGCGAAGCGCGTCATTGAGTTCGGCGACGCGGGCGATCCGCTCGGCCTGGCTCATCGCATTCGGGGAGGATTGGGACATGAGAACGCTCCTGATCTGTCCGGCCCCGCCCGCCGGGGCCTTCCGACAGGCGTGCCAAGGGCCGGCGGCAGAGCGCGGCCGCGCACCGGCAGGGTCGCAACGGCAGTGGAGAAGCCCGCAAAGCGGGCTTGCGCGGGCGCGCGCGCCGGCCAGGCAAGCCGACAGGAGGAAGGTCTTGGCGGGCGGGATCGCGAAGAGATGATCGCGGTGTCCTGATTCTCTGGCTCCGCGGAGAGCCCGGCGCTATCCTCCGCCCATCATGACGAGCAGCGCCACTCTCTTCCGCCTTGCCCCGGCCTGGACCGCGTCACTCCAGGCGATGCGGCTGCGCCAGATCCTCGTCCGATCGCAATGCCGCCGCTGCGGTGCGTTGATGCGCGAGGATGTCGATGCCCTGATCGGGCTCCATGGAGCAGGCGCCAGCCTCATCGACCGGCAGGCCCGATGCCGCATGGTCGGCTGCGACGGCGCGGCCTATTATCTCGCGGCGCGGGGCCATGACCGTCCCTGGCACATATTGCTGCACGATGAGCACCTGCGTGCGGGCCTGGCCAACTGCCCTCCAGCGCGCGGCGCGACCGGCCGGGCCATAGTTTGCGCGCAGGGTTGAGAAGTGCGAGCAGTCACGGCAGGGATCGTCACCCGAATGGGCTGAGACTTGGCACAAGGCTCAGGGCGAAGCCTAGAGCCCGGTCCGGCCGCGCCGGAGCCGCCATTCTCAGCGCATAGATGCAGAGAAATCCGACTTTCAGACGGCAACCGCCCGTCGCAGATTGCCAAGTGCAGAACACAATTTCTGCGATACCTTACGGAGCTGCTGAAGCCTCTCCGCCGCCTCGTTCTCTTCGATCACGAGCGTCGAACGATCAGCCTGCCGTGCCCGGATCGCGATCACACGAAAGATGGCGGCCCATCGACTGGTCCGTTCGACTGTCAGCTTCGCCTGGCCATGGGCGAGCATCGTGCGCAGCCCTTCCTGGTGCCGAAATTCCGCCAGCAGGCTCGCGACACCCTTTCCCTCCACGGAAAAGGGGCCGCCCTCATTGACGAGTGCAGCAAGGTCATCGAGCCGTTGCCCGACCAAATGCCGTAGCTTCACCGACTGTCCTCGTCCCGGCTGAGCGCTCAGATGCAGCAAAGTCTCGGTAACGGCCACCTCCACCGCGGCGAAGCATTGCAGACAGGCACCGCGCCAGGCGTTCACCTCCTGGGTGACGCGCGCCCACAGGGCATCATCGCCGGCATTCGCTATCGCAGCCTCAATCGTCATTATCGCAGCATAGTCGCGGCATCTGAACAATCGGTTCTCGTCTTCGGCGCAAGCCGCGAGCGAAGCGCGGGGAATAACCGGGAGCCGAGCGGCTCCCGGTCGAGCCGTCAGGCAAAGGGATCGAATTCGGTGACGATGGCGACGCTGCCGTCGGCGTCTTCGGCGGTGATAACCCCGTAATGCTGCCCGATCGCGATGACGAAGGTGACCATCATGAGGCTGCGCGAGAGGCTGAAGGCGTGGCGGCGAGCGATTGCGATGTCGGTGAACATGTCGAGGCTCCTTTGCGCGCCGGCGGGTTCGTCCCGCTCGACAGGCGCCCGATGTGTCCGGCCGGTGGCCGCGATCACTTTTTTGGCTGGAGGCCCAAAAAGCCGTAGCGAAGCGACCGGACCCCTTGCGGGTTGATCGCAAAAGGTCACCGGGTGGACCAAGGATCGCGCCGATTGAGAGCGGGCGAACCCGCCGGCCAGGAGGCCAGGTCCCCGCCGATGTCGCGCCCCACCCCTTGCCCTGCCTGCCGCTCCATCCAACGGGTCCGGATGACAGGCCGCCGCTTGTCGGTTAGCCCCGCCGGATGCTGTTCCCGCTCCTGCTTGCCGCCGCCGTGGTCCCCAATGATCAGACCTTCGCCTGCACACCGACGCGCGTCTGGGATGGCGATGGCCCGATCTGGTGCCGCGAGGGCGCCCATGTGCGGCTCGCCGAAATTGCCGCGCGCGAGATCGACAACAGCTGCCGCCCCGGCCAGCCCTGTCCGAGAGCAAGTGGCCCGGCCGCCCGCGATGCGTTGGTGCGCCTGCTTGGCGGACCGCGCGGCCAGACATCCACCGGGCATATTCGCGTGGCTGGCCCCACCATGCGCTGCGTCTCGACCGGCGAAGCCAAGGGCAACCGGACCGGCGCCTGGTGCAACGCGCCCGGCATCGGCGATCTCAGCTGCGCGATGATTGCGACCGGCACCGTGCTGCGCTGGGAGCGCTATGCCAAGGGGCGATGCCGATCCCGCTGATCCGCTTGGGACCATGCCGCGCCTGAACAGGATAAGAGGCCCGGCGGCGATGCCGCCGGGCCGCCCTGTCCGAGCTCAGAAGGGGATTTCATCGTCTTCGGGCTCGTTGCCGCCGCCGCTATTCTCGTTGGACTTGGCGCGGGTGAGGAAGGTCACCTCGTCGGCGATGATCTCGACGCCGTAGCGTTCGATATTCTCGCTGTCGGTCCAGCGGGTGTAGTGGATACGGCCCCGGACCATGACCTTCATACCCTTGTCGACATATTGCTCGACCGTCTTGCCGACGCCGTTGAAGCAGGTGATCCGGTGCCATTCGGTGTCCTCAAGGCGGCGATTGTTGTCGTCGCGCAGGATCTTGCCGTTGCTGTCGCGCTTCGGGCGCGAGGTGGCGAGGCTGAAATGGGTAATGCGGGTGCCGCCCTGGGTGGTGCGGGTTTCCGGCGTGCCACCGACATTGCCGGCGAGGATGACGAGGTTCTGCATGGCCTGAGTTCCTTCGATGTGGGTCCAAGGGACCGTCCCTTCGACTGATCCCCGGCCAAGGCGGACAAGACGGCCCATCCACCGGCAGCGCAGCGCCGGGGAACCCCGAGACAAGGGGTGGTGCGGGCAGCCGTGGCACACGGCAACTCGGCCCGATGGCTTGCGGGTTGGATGGGCCGGACGGCCGGCTTAGGGGTCAGATGAGGAGAAGGACGGTGCGTCGCTTGGGCCATGACCGGAGCCCACCCAGCGAAACCGCCGATATTGCCGGCTTTGCCGAGCACGCCGGTCCGGCATCTCGCGGACCTTACGCCCGTGCCTTATCTGCCCGTCCCTTGAGCCGCAGGACGGGATTGTAGATCCTTCGCATGGCCACTCGCGGGCTCGACACGACGTCCGTTGCACGATCACGCGGAGGGGGAAGAGGAGGTACGCAAGGTGGCGGCGCCTGGCGTGGCTGGCCTCAGGCAGGCCGCCACGGCATCGAGGAGCTGCCCGGTCTCGCAAAGCACGGCGCCGATGTCGCAGGCATAGCCACCTGCCACCAGCGCGTCGATCCGATGCACGGCATAGGCCGGGCCGAGGCTCTTGATGAAATCGGCCAGCGGACGACCGGGCGCCGGCAGGCCTAGCTGCCGCGCCTCGTCGAGGGCGCGGACAAGGTCATGACGGATATCGCGGGCCAGCGCATCGTCCGTCCAGCCATGACCCAAAAGATGCGCCTTCAAACCCAGTTCGCAGGAGATCGCGAGCAAGTGCAGTGCCGGCGCAAGCGCAATAGGCGCGCCAATCTGCGCGCCGCGATGAAATTCGCGCGCTCGATCGAGAAACACGGCTGCAAGCACCGGATCGCCGGGCGCCGCCAATCTTTCGATCGCGCGCCAGCGGCGCGGCGTCAGCTGGCGGAGCCAGGAGGGACCGGCCTGGTTGCGAAGATGCCGTAAGTAAGCGCCATCGGCTTCGTCCACATCGCGGCCTG
Organism: Sphingomonas sp. SKA58; assembly: GCF_000153545.1. Taxonomy (NCBI): domain Bacteria; kingdom Pseudomonadati; phylum Pseudomonadota; class Alphaproteobacteria; order Sphingomonadales; family Sphingomonadaceae; genus Sphingomonas; species Sphingomonas sp. SKA58. The sequence goes on along the minus strand of NZ_CH959309.1, from coordinate 14,115 downwards.
TCGACCATAAGGACAGCAGCTTCGCCTTCCAGTGGCGGCCATGCGCGGCGCGGAAGGCAAGGAGCGCGCACGCACTGGCGCGATCGGGCATGAACATGATGCGGAACCTCCGAAGGGAACAAGGGACGCATCCGCCCCGCCCCCTCCCCTCCGGCACCGGAATCCGCGAGATTGAGAAAAGCCGGCCGCCGAAGCGGCCGGCACGGCGGTCAGCCGCGAGATAAAGCCGCCGGCGGCGTTCCGAGCGGTCCGCGGCGATCGACGACATGGATGCCGCGCGCCTTGGCCTCGACCACCAGCCTTTCGGTGACGCCGTTGCCCTGGAAGGCAATGACGTAGCGCGGCTTGACCGAGAGCATCTGCTCGTTGCGCCGGAAGCCGGCACGATCGCCAAGCTTGCGATCAAGGCCGAACCGCAGCTGCTGGATGCCGTTCTGCTCGGCCCAGGATGCTGCAAGACGCTCGATGCCCTTCATGTCGCCGCCATGGACGAGATACATGTCGCCCACACGTTCGCGCACGGCCTTGAGGGTCCGCAGCAGATTGTCGGCAAACTGCTTGGCCTCGTCGTCGCTGGCGAAGCGAAGGCGCCCGCCGGCGAAGACCACGGGCGTGCCATGGACCATATTGGCATCGCGCACCCGCTCGCGCCGCGCCTGCAAATAGGCCCGGCCATCGACGATCGCAGCGGTCGTGCCGAGCGAGATGCGGTTGCCGGTCGCGGGCACCCAGGAGCGGCCGGTCTCATGCAGATAGTGGCGCGCCGCGGTGTCGCGCATCCCCTCATAGGCCTGGGCGGACTGCTCGACCTTGCGGGCGAGATCGATCTTGTCCTCGAGATCAGCGGTCGCGATCTCCGATCCGTCCTGCTCGGCGAGCAGGAGCCGGATCTCGTCGGTCAGGCGGTCGATCAGCTGATGCTTCTTGGCGGCCGCGCGGTGGAAGAGATTGACGAAGCCCCAGCCCAGATCCTCGATGTCGCGTTCGAGCGCGGTGAAGGGGAAGAGCGCGAAGAGATCGCTCCAGATGGCGCTGACGGTCTGTTCGAGCGCTTCGGCCGGCGGCGGCGCTTCCATCGAGCGTTGGTCGCCCATCAGGTCGAGATGGCCGAGTTCGAGTGCTTGGAGCACTGCTGAAAGGGAGCTGGTCATGAGGGATTGCCTTTCCGTGTCGCAGGGCCGGCGGCCTTCCCGCCGGATGCGCACCCTCCGGGCCATCGAAAAAGCGGCGGCGGCACCGCCGGGCAACGCCCAAGGGGAACCCGATAAGGTCCGGGTGGTGCGGGCAGGCGCGCCTCGGCGCGCCAACACGGCCGGAGCGTTCGGGTTGCCGCCGCCAGCGCGATGGCCCATGTGCCGCATCCTCTGGCGAAAGGCGCGAAGGCCCTGTCGCGTCAGGCATTCATGACGCAGAGGACCTTAAGAAGGGCACCCGCAACCCGATCTCCCGATACGCACAGGACGGCATGAAAGCGCGTCGCATCGGAAGAGCCCGGCCGTCAGGCCTTCGACCGTGAGGCCAGATCTTGGGCCGCGTCGCGCTTGGCGGCTGCCGCCTTGCGTTCCGAATAGCGGTCCACGAGTTGATCGGCATGGCGACGTGTCAGCACCGTGAAGCGCACCAGCTCCTCCATGACGTCGACGATCCGGTCATAATAGCTTGAGGCACTGAGACGGCCGTCCTCGTCGAACTCCTTGAACGCCATAGCAATGCTCGACTGGTTGGGGATGGTGAACATGCGCATCCACCGCCCGAGCAGCCGCAACGTGTTGACCGCGTTGAACGACTGCGATCCGCCCGAAACCTGCATGACGGCCAGGGTCCGGCCCTGGGTCGGACGCATGCCGCCGAATTCGAGCGGCAAATGGTCGATCTGCGCTTTCATGATGCCGGTGATCTGGCCGTGCCGTTCGGGACTGCACCAGACCATGCCCTCGGACCAAAGCGCATGCTCGCGAAGCTCATGCACCGCCGGGTGATCATCGTCCTTGATCTGGTCGGGGAGCGGGAGATCGGCCGGATCGAAGATCCGCACTTCGGCGCCGAAGAGGATGAGCAGCCGGGCCGCTTCCTCGACCGCGAAGCGACTGAACGACCGCTCGCGCAGCGAGCCGTAGAGGAGGAGGATGCGAGGTTTCGGCTCAAGCGCGCCGAGCCCGGCGGCGAGATCGGGCCGGATCATTGCACGGTCCAGCGCGGGCATGTGATCGGGTTCGGGAAGGATACGAAGACGCGACATCAGGCAATCCATTTGTACAAAAGGGCGGCGCTCGCCGGGCATAGCGATCGGAACTCGGCCGATTGCGCGATGACGGCAGGAACGTCGGTCCGTTCGGCTGTTTCATAGCCGTGACGGCGAAAGAAAGGCTCGGCGGTCGTGGTGAGCAGGTACAGGCTAGTCGCGCCCTCATCAGCTGCAGCGCGTTCGACTGCCGTGAGAATGGCACCGCCCAATCCGCATCCGCGCCGATCGGCCTTCACGACCAGCGAGCGCAGCAGGCGGTCGGAGCCGTCGCCTTCGATCCCGCCATAGCCGACAAGGCCAACATCATCCTCGAACCGAAAGAAGCGGCGTCCCGCCTCGGCGAGATCACTGGCAGGCAGACCCGCCGCGCTCAGCTCCGCCATCAGGTCGGAAAGCGACCTGGAATCCAGCAGTGTAGCGATCATGCAGGAACGCGTTGCTCGTACCAGGGCCGCGTCTTCTTGACGATGCTGACGACAGACAGCATTACCGGCACCTCGACCAGCACGCCCACCACGGTCGCGAGCGCGGCCCCGGAATTGAGGCCGAACAGGCTGATCGCGGCTGCAACCGCGAGCTCGAAGAAATTGGACGCGCCGATCAGCGCGGCCGGAGCGGCGACGCACCAGGCCACGCCGAAGCGCCGGCTGAGCCAATAGGCCAGGCCCGCATTGAAGTAGACCTGGATGAGGATGGGAATGGCAATCAGTGCGATGACCAGCGGATGAGCCAGGATCGCCGGGCCCTGGAAGCCGAACAGGAGGACGAGCGTCGTCAGCAGCGCAACCAGCGACACCGGCCCAAGCGTTGCCAGCAGCCGATCGAGCGCCGGCTGCCCGCCTGACGATAGCAACGCCCGACGAATGATCTGCGCGACGATGACGGGCACGACGATATAGAGCAGGACCGAGATGAGCAGCGTGTCCCAGGGCACTGTGATCGAGGCGACCCCGAGCAGCAGTCCGACCAGCGGTGCGAAGGCGAAGACCATGATCACGTCGTTGAGCGCCACCTGGCTCAGCGTATAGGTCGGCTCGCCGTCGCACAGGTTCGACCAGACGAACACCATCGCCGTGCAGGGGGCGGCGGCGAGCAGGATGAGCCCGGCGATATAGGCGTTGATCTCGCCCTGCGGCAGCAGCGGCCGGAAGAGCCATCCCAGGAACAGCGTGCCGAGCAGCGCCATTGAAAAGGGCTTCACCGCCCAGTTGATGAAGAGGGTGACGCCGACGCCCTTCCAGTGTTGGCGAACCGACCCCAACGCGCCGAGGTCGATCTTGAGCAGCATGGGGACGATCATCAGCCAGATCAGCACAGCCACGACCAGGTTCACGCGCGCGATCTCAGCCGATGCGATGGCTGCGAACAGATTCGGCAGCGAATAGCCGAGCGCGATGCCGACAGCGATGCAGAGCGCCACCCAGACGCTCAAATAGCGTTCGAAGCTGTTGATCGCCGGCTTGGGTCGTGCCGCAACGGTCGCGTTCACGCCCCGATCCTCTTGCCGGCGGCGTCGATGACCTGCTCGCCATCTTCCTTGGTGAAAGCCCCGCGCTGGGCGGACGGGAGAAGATCGAGCACCTCTTCCGATGGACGGCAGAGTTTCACGCCGAGCGGCGACACAACGATTGGCCGGTTGATGAGGATCGGATGTTCGATCATCGCATCAATGAGCTGGTCATCGCTGAGCGTCGGATCGGCAAGACCCAGCTCGGCGAAGGGCGTGCCCTTCTCGCGGAGCAACTGGCGTGCGCTGATGCCCATGCGGGCGATGAGCGAAACCAGGCGCGGGCGGTTGGGCGGCGTCTTGAGATATTCGATCACATGCGGCTCGATCCCGGCGTTGCGGATCATCGCCAGCGTGTTGCGCGACGTCCCACACTCGGGATTGTGATAGATGACGATATCGATTGCGGCATTGCTCATGCGCTGGGTGCCTTTTCGCTTGGGAGGTCGGCGCGGCCCTGTTCCTTGCCGATCCGGTTCAGCCGGTTCTGTAGACTCATCTTGTCGAGGCCTTCGAACGGCAGGTTGGTGAACAGCGAGATGCGATTGAACAGCATCCTGTAAGTATCGAAGAAGGCCGCGTGCTGCACCGTTTCGCTGTCCTCGATAGCGGCCGGATCGGGCACCCCCCAATTGGCGGTCAGCGGCTGCCCCGGCCAAACCGGGCAAAGCTCATTGGCGGCATTGTCGCAAACGGTGAACACGAAATCCAAGGACGGCGCATCGGGGCCGGAAAACTCTTCCCAGCTCTTCGAGCGGAACCGGCTTGCGTCGTAGTTCAGCTTCTCCAAGAGATGAATGGTGAACGGATGGACCTCGCCCTTGGGCTGGCTGCCGGCGCTGAACGATTTGAAACGGCCTAGCCCCTCACGGCTGAGGATCGCCTCGGCCATGATGGAACGGGCGGAATTGCCCGTGCAAAGAAACAGTACGTTCAACAGGCGATCCGTCATGTTGATGTCCTTTCAGGCAGCACGACAGGCAAGCAGTTCATCCGCAAGTGGATGGCAGAGCTCGGCCCGGCCACCACAGCAGTCCTTGACGAGGAACAGCATCACGGAGCGTAGCGCATCGAGATCGGCGCGGTAGTTGATGATCCGGCTGCGCCGCTCGGATGTGACCAGGCCGGCACGCGCCAGGGTCGCCAAATGCACCGACATCGTGTTCTGCGGGACATCCAGCGCCTTGGCGACCTCGCCGGCGGGAAGGCCTTCGGGTTCGTGACGCACCAGAAGGCGGAAGGCGTCGAGGCGCGTGGCTTGGGCAAGCGCGCCCAACGCGACGATGACAGATTCGTTATCCATATATCCACGATAGCGGATATATGGATATAGTGCAATCGGCGACATGGCGAGATCAAGCAGCCGCCTGCTCGTCCAGATCATCCTCGCAAGCGAGATCGGTTGCCCGCAGCAGAAACCCGGCGGCTTCCTCGGCTCGCGCAGCCGCCGTCAGCAATGCGCGATTATCCTTGCGCAAAATGGCGAGCCAGGATCCGATATAAGCCGCGTGGTCGTCGAGATGGGTGGTTGGGAGACCCACATCGGCGCCAACCAGCGCTGCTGTCAGTTCGGCGACCAACTCCTCGAACGCATATGCCTGATCGCCGAAGCGCTTCCCGAACGATCGGGCAAGCCGGGCTGGATGGCCTGTCCAGTGGCCGGCCTCATGCGCAATGGTGGCTGCCCAGGCGGCGCGCGTGTCGAATTGCTCGACCGGCGGCATGGTGATGACGTCCGCGCGCAGATCATAATAAGCACGATCGCCGCCGCATCGCAGCCGCGCGGGCAGCCGATCGACGAAGCGCTCCGCCCGCGGACCGAGCCGGTCGCCCGGCGGGACGAGGGAGAGGGCTTCGGGATAGAAATCGCCCGGCAGTGTATCGATCTGATCGGCATTGAAGACCGCATAGGACCGCATGACCCGGCGCTGCTCATCGACGAGCTCACCCGGACGTTCGTAGGAATCGACCTTCTTCGAATAGGCTTTGTAGAAGATCGCAAATTGCGACTGCTCACCGGCACGGACCTGCCCGCCGAGGCTTTGTGCTTGCCGATAGGTCATCCAGTAGCGGGACCGATAGCCGCACTGCTCGGCGGCCAGCCATAGCCAAAAGGTGTTCATGCCGCGATAGGGCTCGCCATTGGCGCGCAGCGGGCGCCCTTGCGCGGCGCATGATCGCCAGGGCCGTACCCAGGGACGCACACCGGCCTCGAGCCGGTCGATGATGGCGCGCGTGATGGTCTCGGCCGGCGAGGGCCGGCCCGATGATTGGGTCATGGTGGATACTCCGCGAAAGAGCGGCTGTCTCAGCGCCGCCGATGAAGGGCGGCGGGCGACACGAAAGCGCCGCCCGCCGTTAGGCGTTCGCCTCAGGCGGCCTGTTCGAAGTCGCCAGCATCGCCATCGGGGGCGATCTCCCCTGCCCCGCCGTCGCTGTCGTCTTCATCGCTGAGGAAAGCGGAATAGCTCCGGAAGCTTTCGGGCTTTTCGATCGCGCCGAACCGCATCTCGTCGGGCAGCCAGGAGAGCGCCTTTTCCCGGACTTCGGCCTCGACGATGCCCTGCCCCGAACAGAGCGCAGCGCAGGCATTGGCAAGGTCACCCTTCTTGGCGTCCTTGTATCGGCCGCGCAGCACCGGCCCGCCGATCTCGTCGAGCGCTTCGAGCATGACGTCCTTCTTCACCCGCCCGAAAAAGTTCTGGGCATCGGGCCGCCACCATTGCGCGACATCAATGTCGAGCAGCCGTCCGAGATGATCGTGGAAGCCGTTGCGGCGCCCGCCATCGTCGACGTTGAGTGTCGGCTCCAGCGTCTGCGCCATGACATGGGCGAGCCAATCGGCGCGCGCCTGTTCATCCAGTTGCCGGAAGGCATCGAAGCGGGACGACAGCGTGTTCCCGCCTGCCCAGCTCACATCGAGCGCCTGGCGCTGTTCGGTCAGGACATTGCTCGCCGCGCTACCTTCATCGCGGAAGCTGACGATCGGGAAGCTCGCGGCGGCGGCCTGCAACGTCGCGTGGTCCCGGACATAGCTGCTGGCGAACACCGTCCGGTGCGCCATCAGGAATATCGTGAGATCGAGCGCGAACCCGGCATCCGAGGCGACATGGGCTGCCAGGATCTGCCGGCGCTGGGTCGCGAGTTCGTCAACCAGCGTCGCGCTGAGCCGGGAGGCCGCGACCTTGCCGGACGGTGCTTCGGGTTCTGCATCCTCGCCCGCCTGCCGGATGGCGCGCTCGCTGAACATGCGGCTGTGCACCCGCGGACTGCCATCGGGCGCCAGATAGATGAAGGTGCCCAGCTGGTCCTTGATCGCATCATCGACCATCGTGCGCGACGCCTCGATCGTATCGAGTTCCCGCTCGATGTCGGCGAGACGCGCCGAAGCCGCCTCGGCCTCGGGCGTGCCGTCCTCGAGTTCGGTCTCAAGTTCGCGGATGAGCGCGTCGCCCTCATCCGAGAGACTATCGACGCGCTCCTGCTCGTCCCCGCTCAATTCGCGCAGCGGCGGATGATATTCGTGGAGCTGGCACTCCGTATCATAGGGCACATGCGTCGCGAGAACCGGCGTCACGAACGCCAGCTTCTGTTCGGCAGCGAGCGCTTCCGCGGCCGCTTCAAGCTTCTGGGCGGCCAGCTGCTCGATGAGCTCCACGTCGATCCAGCTCTCGTCCACATCTTCACCGAACAGGTCGCGCTCGATCCGGCCGCCCGCGCCGACATAGGCCTCGCGGCCGACGAACCGTGCCTTGGCGTCGGTCGCCTTGACCGTTCCGTTGAGGAGCGCACGGCGGATATTGTCGGGATTGTCGCCATAATAGGACCGGCTCATGCTCTCGAACACGCGCGCCTGGCGATCGACGTCGGGCGTGACGGCATAAGCCTGGGCGACCCCCAGCGTGATCTCGCCCGCCGCCAGCGCCGCGAATACGAGAGGAGCCAGTTCGGCAAGCCGTACCCGCTGCTCAACGAAGCGGGTCGTGACGCCGAAACGTTTCGCCACATCCTCGGCACTCGCGCCCTTGTCGAGGAAGTGCTTGAAAGCCGAGCACTCATCCGCCGGGTTCATCGCGACGCGGTGGAAATTCTCGGCAAGGCTCGCTTCGGCCGATCCAGCATCATCCTCGAGCACCAGCACCTGAACCTCATGGTCCCCGGCAAGCCGACCTGAATCGATCAGCCGCTGGAGCGCCCGCAAGCGGCGGCCACCCGCCTTGACGGTGAAATGTCCTGCCTTCTTGAGCGGCGTGACCACGAGATTCTGCAACAGGCCATGCGCGGCGATATTGTCGGCGAGGCTGTCGAGGTCGGCATCGCGATTGGATTTGCGGACATTGTCCTTCGAGAGCGAGAGGTTCTTGACCTTCACGGACTGGATCATCGGTTGTCTCCTTCGAGGGTTGCGCCGACCTCGTCGGCCGGCTTGAGCCACTCAGGCCCACCCGGCCGAAGGCCCCCTCCCCTCTCTTCGGTCGCTTGGCGCGGCCGCGGGTCAGTCCGTGATCCTGGCGAGGATCTCGAGGGCGCGGCTCGGGGGAACGAACAGCCGCGTGCGGTGCTGGATGATCTCGGTGAAGCAGCCCGCCGCCTTGAGATGCGGCAGCGCCTCGGGCTTCCAGTCCAGCAATTCGAGGCGTTGATCGCCGGCGACCAAGGCGCGCTTCAGCCGCAGCGCTCCGATCGGCATGATCTCGCCCGAGGTGCGGACGTGCTCGACCCGCGCGCCGAGGTCGATCTCGACATGGGCCGCGATGCCGAATGCGCTGGCAATCCGCTCAACCAGCGGCGCCGGAATAAGACGCCCGAGAAGCGACTGGCCGTCATCGCTCGTCAGCCGCCAGACCTGGACATGATCGTCGGGCAGCTTGCCCCACACCGGAAGCAGCAGGCCAGTGACCAGATAGATGATCTGCGTGCGCGTCTGCGCCGCCATTGCGTCGCATTCGGCCTGCCAGGCTTCGTCGAAGCTCGCCCGGTCCACGTCGGTCCAATGGGTTTCGGCGAAGAGGTCCTGCCGGTGCCGTTCGGTGCGCGTCGGCCGCACCAGCTCATAGCGGCGCACGGTCCGCCCCTCTTCGTCCGTCAGCGAGAAGGTCGGCCGGCAAATGGCGGCCTTGCCGGAACGCGGGTTGATCAACCCGCGCGCTTCCGGGTCGGCCAGAAGCCAATGCGCTCGCTCCAGGGTCAGCGGCCGATATCGCTCCTCGGTTTCGATACGCAGGATCTCGGTTTCGGCGCCGCTCACGGGATCGCGCCGGATCACCGTCCGGTCGAGGATCGAAATACGGTCGGCCGCGATCGTTTCGACGCCAAGATCGAGGGTGCCGGCCTCGCGTGCCTTTTCCACCCGTGCTTCGATCAAGCCGAGATATTCGTCGAAGATCGCGTTCTGCAGGTCGATGCGCAGCGCCAGGATGCGGTTCAACCACCGCTGGATCGTGGGCAAGGTCTCGGTGAGCCCCCCGCCCTCCCCGGCCAGGTTCAAACCGGTGAGCGCCTGGAACTGATCGAAGTGGACCGATTGGAGTTTTGCCTGGAACAGCAGGCGAAACCACTGGTCGAGCGATTCCCGCGCGAAGTCGGACTCCAGATTGTCGCGGGGGTCGAAAAGTCCCTGCCCGCCGGTCTGGCGTTGGCCACGGGTCAGCGCGCCCAGGCTGTCGAGGCGCCGGGCGATGGTCGAGATGAACCGCCGTTCGCCACGGCAATCGGTGGAAACGGGCCGAAACAAGGGCGGGCAGGCTTGGTGGGTGCGGTGCGTGCGGCCCAGCCCCTGGATCGCCGCGTCCGCGCGCCAACCGGGCTCGAGGAGATAGTGAATGCGGCGGCTCTGATTGGGCGCGTCGAGGCTGGCGTGGTAACTCCGCCCCGTGCCGCCGGCGTCGGAGAAGATCAGGATGCGCTTTTCGCCGCGCATGAAGATGTCGGTCTCCGCGAGGTTCGTGCGCGCGCTGCGCCGTTCGATCCGCTGACGGCCGTCGGCATCGACGACGATCCGCCGGCTGCGGCCCGTCACCTCGGCCACAGCCTCCGTCCCGAAATGCCCGATTATGTGATCGAGCGCCGAGCCGACGACCGGCAGCGCACAGAGTTGCTCGAGGAGCTGGTCGCGCATGGCCATCGCTTCCCGGCACAGCACGGGCTGCCCGGCCTCGTCGATCATCGGTTCCGAGCGCACCGTGCCGCTATCGTCGGTATAGGTGCGCATCTGGCGCACGGGAAAGGCCGCGGTCAGATAATCGACCAGGAATTCGCGCGGGGACAGCTCGATATCGAGCCAGGCGCGCTCCTCGGGGGACAGGTCGGCAAGGGCACGATCGAGCATCGCTTCCGAGGTCGACACGAGCTGGACGACGGCGCAGTCGCCGCGCGCGAGATCGGCGGCGATCGCCGGGATCAGCGAGGGCAGCTTCATCGACAGCAGGATCTGGCCGAAGAAGCGTTGCTTGGTCGATTCGAAGATCGACAATGCCGCGGCCTTCGCGCCGCTATTATAGGTGGCACCGCTGAAGCCGTCGGTGACGCGCGTGGCGGCGAGCGCGGCCTGCAGATTGTTGTGAATGATCGCTTATCGCGAGGAAGCGGTAATGCGGAGGAGCGCGGCGTAACCGGCGAATTCCCATGATAGTGTGCGCAGTTGCTGCGCATTATATTGGTTGCGAACCTCGGCGGTCCCTGGACCAGCTGAGGAGGCAATCATGTTGAAGTTGCATGACGAGTTGATCACCGAACTCTCGAATTCGCTCACCACACAGAATTACAATCCCGTGGTCGTGGCGAACCACCGTCTCTACGCCCGCGCGTTTCTCGATTATCTGGCCGAGTGCGATATACAGGTCGAGACTGTGACGCCGCAGCAGGTCGATCAGTATTTTGGCTATGCGGTTCAGGATTTTGAGATCCAGTACGGTCGGCCTCCCAGTGCGCGTTGGCACATGTTGCCCCGCACCGCGATCGCCAAGCTCCTCCGGCTTGCTCAAGGCAATTGGCCCCCGGACGCAGAAATGATCGGTCCCGATGACGAGCATCGACATGAAATTTGCCGCGAATACGAGGCATGGCTGCGCGAGGAGCGCGGTTTGGCAAGCGCGTCCATTGCGGCGCTGATGTGGGAGGCGCGAAACTTCCTGCGATGGCAGTTCGACCGGGCCGGTGCCGCCAGCCTCGAAACGTTGAGCATCGTGGACATCGATCTCTACATGGACATGCGCGCGCCTGGTTTACGGCGCAAATCATTGGCCGATGTCGCTGAGCGTCTCCGTTCGGTGGTTCGCCATCTGCATCGGACGGGTCGCATCCCGACCGATCTGACGCCACACATCATCGGCCCCATGCTCTATGCCTACGAAGATGTGCCGTCGACGCTGGAAAGGAGCCAAATCGCCGCGGTTCTGGCGACAACGCAGGAGGACAGATCGCCACGCGGACTACGCGATTATGCGATACTTCAGCTGCTTGCCACGTATGGGCTGCGCGAAGTGAGATATGCCGCTTCGGCTCGATGACGTGGACTGGCGCGCAGATCCTTCGGATCTGCACACAAGACAACGCGTACTCGTACATGCCGCTAATGGTGACTGTTGGTGAAGCGCTGCTGGATTATCTGCGCCTTGGGCGGCCCCAGGTTGAAGTGCGGGAAATCTTCGTCCGATCCTGCGCACCCTATATCGCAATGACGAACCTGTACGGCATGATCCGCGGTCGGTTGGCCGCCGCAGGCGTAGTGCCAGCAGGAAAGCGGGGGCCGCATGTCTTCCGCCACGCACGTGCGGTCGAAATGCTGCGGGCATCGGTCCCGCAAAAGATCATCGGCGACGTGCTCGGGCATCGATCCACCGAATCCACCAATACTTATCTCAAACTGGCAACAGATGATCTCCGAGCCGTGGCACTCGAGGTGCCTGGAATGGAGGTGCTGTCATGAGCGCCTGGCACGATCCCGATCGCACCGTCGTCGACGCCTTCCTGGTAAAATCGCAGTTCCGGCCGGGAAGCGTACCGACATATCGCTGGTTCCTTTGCACCTTCGAAGATGTTGCCCGCCGGCATCCGGCGGTGGACCGGCAGATGCTCGACGCCTGGCTGAAGGAGATGCAAAAACGTTGGCGATTGTCGACGCTGCTCAATCAGGTCTGCATTGTCGACCGCTTCCTCGACCACCTCGTCGAAATCGGGCTGATCGCCGACAACCCTGTTGCTGCACTTCGCCGTCGGTACAACGTCAAGCAAAGCAAGCCGATCTGGCGGGCCTTGGCTTCCCCGAATCCCGACGAATCCTTGGCCGCGTTACGACGGCCTGCGCCCTTCGGCAGCGTGCTGGGTGACTTCATGCAAGACCATGTCATGCTGATGCGCAGCCGGGGATATCAATATGAAGCGCAGGCTCACTGGCTGCTGCGGTTCGATCGGTTCCTTCAGGCCCGTCCCGACCTCGCGGAGCAACCACTTGAGGCAATGATTGCGAGCTGGGCGGCTGCCAAGCCGACCCGCAACCACGCGGCTGAATGCCAGAAGCTGGCGCGCATCCTGACCAAGGCGCGGTTCCGCCTCGATCCGACTATCCCGCCAAAGCGCTTCAATCCCCGGCCAGAGCGGGAAGTAGCGCGGGAGCATCGGCAACCGCATATCTTCAGCCCGGCTGACGTTCGGCGTATGCTCGATACCGCACGGACTTATCCGTCGCCGGACGCTCCGCTGCGGCCGTTGACCCTCTACACCATGATCATGCTGGCCTATTGTGCCGGGCTACGGCGAAGCGAGCTGGCATGGCTCGATCTTGGTGACGTGGACCTGCAATCAAGCACGATCACGATCCGGGAAACGAAGTTCTACAAGACCAGGATCTTGCCTCTATCCGACAGTGTCGCGGTCGAACTGCGCGCGTACATCGATGCGAGGCGGCGCGCTGGCGGCCCACAGAACCCGAAATCAGGGCTGTTCTGGCATGCCCACTTAAATGACCGCTACAGGCCCGAGGCGGTTACGACAATGATTACCAACGTCATGCGCCGTGCTGGGCTCAAGCCCGCTTCGGGCCGGACCGGGCCGCGGGTCCATGACCTTCGTCACTCGATGGTGGTGAACCGCATCCTCCAGTGGTACCGGTCCGGCATTAACCCTCAGGAAAAACTGCACTTCCTCTCGACCTACATGGGGCACCGGGATCTCCACTCCACGCTGGTCTACATCACCGTCACGCAGGATCTGTTGCAGGAAGCCAGTGAACGGTTCCGCGCGCTCGGCGCCCCGTGCCTTGTCACGGAGGCGCGGCCATGAGGAAAGGCAATCCATTGCCCGCGTTGTTGCGGGCGTTCTTCCAGGAGTGGCTGGCCGAGCAGCGCAGCGCGTCAATCCACACGATCCGCTCTTATCGCGACACCTGGCGGCTGCTGCTTCGGTTCGTCGCGGAGCGAAAAGGCTGCGGGGTCGCGCGGCTGACGCTCACCGACGTCTCGGCCGGCGAGGTGCGCGCGTTCCTTCATCATACCGAGCATGGCCGCAAGACCACGATCGGCACGCGGAACTGCCGACTGGCCGCCATCCGCAGCTTCTTCAGCTTCGTGGCGGACAAGAATCCGGAATACATCGCGCAGTGCTCAGAGGTCCTGGCTGTTCCGTTGAAGCGGGAGCCCACCTCCGCGCCGTGCTACCTCGAGCCCGAGGAGGTCGAGGCCATCCTCGCCCAGCCCAACCGATCGACACTCGAAGGGCTGCGCGACCATGTACTGCTCTCGTTCCTCTATAACAGTGGCGCGCGAATCCAAGAGGCGCTTGACCTCTGTCCCGAAGCAATCCGGTTCGATGCACCGAACTTCGTGCGTCTTTACGGCAAGGGGCGCAAGGAACGCATCTGCCCGCTCTGGCCAGAAACCGTGGCATTGCTCAGGAAGCTACTGGAGCGACAGCCGCGTGCGCCCGATGAGCGGATCTTCGTCAATCGATACGGTGAACCGCTAGGGGCGTCAGGGGTGCGGTTCAAGCTCAACGCCTACGTGGAACAAGCCGCGAAATCGACGCTGACCCTCCAGTCAAAACACGTTACGCCTCACAGCTTCCGGCACGCGACCGCCGTCCACCTCGTTGCCGCCGGGGTCGATATCACCGTCATCCGCAGTTGGCTCGGGCACGTCAGTCTCGATACGACCAATCACTATGCTCAGGCCAATCTGGAGACCAAACGAAAGGCGCTGGAACAGGTTGGCGCCCCGGCGGCGAGCAACGTGCCACCTTCGTGGAAGCGAGATGCCAATCTGATGGGATGGCTCGACACCCTATAGAATAATGTGAAGGACGTGGCGAAATGTTCCGCAGCTTTGCAGGACTACGCCGCGTTCCTCCGCATTACCGCTCCTCGCGATAA